>JBNJLG010000003.1:0-465635 GCA_051751785.1 Pseudomonadota bacterium
CCTGCGTAAATTGACCGAGTCATCCCGCGCCAGGCGGGTGGGTCAGAGCCTGACTGCCGATAACCAGAGGGTCATGGGTGGTTTTGGCGTGTTGAGCGGTATCGGCACCATGCTGGTGATCGGCGCAGGCCTGGTCGTTGGACTCGCGGTGGGGCTCTTCTTTGGTATTTTGGCCCTGTTGTTGGGCGTTTGGCTGGTCACCCTGGTGGCGCCGTCGGTGCAGATGTGGATTGATCGTAGCCTGGTTGGCTACCACGCCAGCCAGGTACAGCCGTTCGACGACCTGGCCTCGGAACAAAGCTCGCTGGAGATGGTGTTTCAGGGGCTGGTGGTGGAGTTGTCCTGGGAGCCGGCGGCGCCTGATCCGACGAACTATCTTTTGGCCAGCTCAAGTGGTGGGTATCTGGGAGTCAGTACCGACTCAGAGGCACGTAGAGAAGAGGAAGAGCGTGTCGCAGATTTGGTCAAAATCAATCTGAGGGTCAGTCAGGGTGCCGAAGTTGGATGCTATGGAACTGAGGCTTCAATTTGCTCCAAGCGGAGAATTAGGAGCAATTTTCGAATTTACCTATCAAAAAAAACGCGGCACCGAAGCGCTGGTGCTTGAGGGTGGCCGCAGATCACTTCCTAGCAATGTATCCGATCATCATCCGATATTCAGTCTGAAGGATAAAACTTACGAAGCTGAGTGGTCAAAGAACTACTCGAGAAGTACGTTGACCCGGTTAGCCGAACTTAAAGTTGACTTCAGGATTGCTGATACTCATACATTTAGTCGTGATAACCTTATGTTGGAAATCGAAGATCAAGAGCTTAAAGGAGAAGCGCACGCATGAAACACTTGATTGTTATCATCGCGCTTATTTTATCCAGTGGTACTTCGCAGGCTGAAATCCTATTTCAGGATCCCACGCGGAAAGCAATAGAGACAGCCTTCAACCAACTCTCAGAAAAAGAGGTAAAGGATGTTTTACCACCCAATGTCAGTAAGAAGCAATATTTATTAGGGCTTCTTTATCTGAATGGCGACAATGAATTCCATATTGAGAGGAATTGCCAAAAAGCTGTTGAGCTATTAACGAAATCTTGGAAAGCCGATATTGCCGATGCTGGTCACGCTCTGGCCACCATGTATTATCACGGCGTTTGTGTGGAAAAAAATATCGACAAGGCGAGAGACCTGGCAACCGAAACCGCACAGGAAGGTTATATTCTGGCCCAACGCATGCTGGGGCTGGCCTACGTGGGGGAGAAATGGGAAGAACTCTATTCCTATGATGTCGAAAAAGGTATCTACTGGCTAAGCAAGGCCGGTAATGCTGGAGATAGGGAAGCAGCAGGTCAGCTTTCACTGATGTATAAAAAAGGAGTTGGAGTTGCTAGGGATGACAATGAATACTTCAACTGGTTAAAAAAGGGCGCATTCAATAAATTCGAGAAAAGTAATAGTCTCGGGTTCTCAGGCTTAGCTCGAGCCTATGAGAATGGTATCGGAACTGAAAAAGACCTAGTAAAAGCCTACAAATACTATGATTTGATTGGAACCGCTGGCGTCCAAGGCAAACAGCGTATTTCCAAAAAAATGACCCAGGATCAGATCGGCGAAGCCCTCCGTCAGTCCCAAGACTGGCAGGAAGAGAATAATGTGCAGGTGGGCGGTGGATGGATTCAATATAAGTAGACCACTGAAAGCCAGTTTCATAAGGCCTATCGGAAGGGTATCTGTAGTGGTCAACTAATCCCGGACGGTATTTTAAGATTTCCCTCAGTTGCAACGGGAGAATGGTTCTTTCAGGCCTGGCCGGCATCCTGACATTGGATAGAAGGGCGGGGGTGCCCTTCGTGCCCCAAGCTCGAGGCACGAAAGGCCAGAGTCAAACTCTAAGAAGCCCGCCGCCGAAACAACGGCAAATCCGTATCCCACGCCGCCTGGTACGTCTGACTGAAGAAATCCAGATACCGGGCCGCCTCGGAGCTGTCCTTGTCAGCCCGCAGCACAAACGTACTGAAGCCACAGCGCTTCATGAACTGAAGCTGATCCAGAAGCACATCGCCAATGGCGCGCATGTCGCCTTCATAGCCGAAACGCTCCCGCAGCAGCCGGCCGATGCTGTAACCACGGCCATCCACAAAGCGAGGGAAGTTCACGGCAATCAGTGGCACCTCATTGACCTTGCCAGCCAGCATCTCCGGCTCGTCATGGCTGTCGAACCAGACACCGATATCGTCCCGGCCAGCAAACGAATCTTCGTTTTCCAGCCACAGATCCGCCGGCACCAGCGCCGGCTTGTCATCCGGCAGGGCCAGACTTTCGCCCTCTTCAGGGCGGGGCACCACAATCCAGTCATCCTGGCGCAGTGCGCCGTCAGCAGTAATTACTTCAGGCATAAACCCGCTCCTTGAATGGCTTGATACCAATCCGGCGATAGGTATCCAGGAAAGTCTCTTCGCTGGTGCGTTGCTCAACGTACACATTCACGATGTTTGAAATCACATCCGGCACTTCCTCCCGGGCGAAAGATGGCCCCAGAATCTTGCCAATCTGCGCATCGTGGTGAGATGAACCGCCCAGGCTGATCTGGTAGAACTCGTCGCCCTTCTTGTCCACGCCCAGCACACCGATGTTGCCCACGTGGTGGTGGCCACAGGCGTTCATGCAGCCGGAGATGTTCAGGTCGATATCGCCCAGATCGTACAGGTAATCGATATCATCGAAGCGACGCTGAATCGCCTCGGCTACCGGAATCGACTTGGCGTTGGCCAGGTTGCAGAAATCGCCACCCGGGCAGCAGATGATGTCGTTCAGTGTGTGCAGGTTGGCAGTCGCGAAACCCAGCGGCGTAATCGCCTGCCACAGCTCAAACAGGCGGTCCTGGCGAACATCGGCCAGCACCACGTTCTGATGGTGCGTAACCCGCGCCTCACCAAAGCTGTACTCATCCGCCAGATCGGCAATCTGTTCCAGCTGCTGGTCTGTTACATCACCCGGTGGTGTGCCGGTTTGCTTCAGAGTCAGCGTGGCAATGGCATAGCCCGGTTTCTTGTGGGCATCCACGTTGTGGGCCATCCACTGGTCAAACTCACGGTTTTCAAAACGCTGGCGGGCCAGTGTTTCCGTCGCATTGTCGAGTGCTTCGTAAGGCGGTTCCGTGAAGAAGCCTTTAATGTGCTCGATGGCTTCCGGAGTCAGCCGGGTAGGGGAGTCTTTGATGTGGGCCCACTCGGCTTCCACTTTCTCGGCAAAACCTTCCGGTGTCAGTGCTTTCACCAGAATCTTGATACGCGCCTTGAACTTGTTGTCACGGCGGCCATAGCGGTTATAAACCCGCAGTACCGCTTCCATGTAGGTCAGCAGATCCAGCTCCGGCAGGAATTCGCGGATAACCGGGCCAACCATCGGCGTACGGCCCAGGCCGCCACCAACATGCACCCGGAAACCAAGCTCTCCGGCGTCGTTGCGTACCATCTGCAGGCCAATGTCGTGCACGCGGATAGCGGCCCTGTCGGTCTGCTCAGAGGCGTTCACCGCCACCTTGAACTTACGGGGCAGGAAAGCGAACTCCGGATGGAACGTAGACCACTGGCGAATCAGCTCGCAATAAGGGCGCGGATCGGCAATTTCATCGGCCTGAACGCCCGCGAACTGGTCCGTGGTGGTGTTACGGATGCAGTTGCCGCTGGTCTGGTTGGCGTGCATTTCCACTTCCGCCAGTTCCGCCAGAATGTCCGGCACGGTTTCAAGCTTCGGCCAGTTCAGCTGCACATTCTGCCGGGTGGTGAAGTGGGCAAAATTCCGGTCGTAATCCCGGGTAACGCGGGCCAGACGGCGCAGCTGCTCGGAGCGGAGCATGCCATAGGGAACGCAGATGCGCAGCATGGGCGCGTGGCGTTGGACATACAGCCCGTTCTGCAGACGAAGGGGAAGGTATTCCTCTTCGGCCAGCTCGCCGGCCAGGGCGCGACGGGTCTGATCACGGAACTGCTCGACACGTTCTGCGGCAATTTGCCGGTCGTGCTCATCGTAAACGTACATGTAGTGAAGTCCTGCCTGCTTGCATCAAAAAGCGTGTGAATCATGGGCCGCAGTTTCTGATACTGGGCCTTATTCCTGGCAGGAAGGATATCACTGCGTTTTTATTCTCAAAATGATTATTTCAACATATCATTATCGACTCAGGCGATAAGCGAGACGAAGCCAAACTGGACGTATGTCAATTAGGTGCTTAAATGAGAACGAGACCGACAAAACAAGTACTCAACGGTCCAGAGGAGGAAGCGCCATGAAAAAGACTTCTAGCTCGGATAGCCAGGTAGATGCGGTGGCAGCCGTGCTGCTGGTGGCACTGGCAGTCGCGTTCGCGGTGGTGTGGGTTTCAACCCGATAAGGTTATTGGCTTGCCAGCACCAGTTTTACGATGATGATCAGCCCGATCACAAAGGTGGCCGTGAACAGTACTCCGGCCACGATATAGGGAATCGGGCTGTGGCTTGAAAAGTCTTCCTGCCGGCGTTTATCGGACTGAACACCGATAGCCCCGGCAAGAATGCTTTGCATGATTTTCAGAATCCCCGGTTTGCCCGGGGATTTGGGTTGGTAGTCGGCTTCACTGTTCTTGTTGTCGTCAGAAACCTTCATCAGTACCGCCTTTGTGACTCTATTCTGCAGGATCGTAAGCAAGGCTTGGCATCAGCCAGCGCTCGGCTTCCGCTTTCGACATGCCTTTACGCTCAGCATAGTCCTCAACCTGATCCACGCCAATCTTGCCTACGGCGAAGTATTTCGATTCCGGATGTGCAAAGTACCAGCCTGAAACCGCTGCGGTGGGGTACATGGCGAAGTGCTCTGTGAGCTCCAGCCCGGCATTGGCGGGGGCGTCCAGAAGCTCGAACAGGGTGCCTTTCTCGGTGTGGTCCGGGCAGGCCGGGTAACCCGGTGCCGGGCGAATACCGCGATAACGCTCCTTGATCAGGTCGTCATTGGCCATCTGCTCGTCGGTGGCGTAGCCCCAGAATTCCTTGCGTACCCGTTCGTGCATGCGCTCGGCAAAGGCTTCGGCCAGGCGGTCTGCCAGGGCCTGCACCATGATCGCGCTGTAATCGTCGTTGGCGTCCTTGAATTCCTGGGTCAGCTCATCAACGCCAATGCCGGTGGTCACGGCAAAGCCGCCCACGTAATCGATTTTTCCGGAGTCTTCCGGTGCCACGAAATCCGACAACGCCATCATCGGTTTGTTTGGTGCCTTTTCATCCTGCTGGCGCAGATGGTGCAGGGTGGTCAGCTCTTCGCTCCGGGATTCATCGGTGTAAACAACGATGTCATCACCACGACGGTTGGCCGGCCAGAAACCAATAACGCCTTTGGCGGTGATGCGATTTTCATCGATCATCTTGCCCAGAATCTTCTGGCCATCTTCGAACAGGCTGCGGGCGGCTTCACCACGCTTGGGATCGTCAAAAATCGCCGGGTATTTGCCGGAAATATCCCAGGAGATGAAGAAGGGCGTCCAGTCGATGTATTCGGCCAGTTCCTTCAGATCGTATTCTTCAAAACTCCGAACGCCGGTAAAGGCCGGTTTTGGTGGTTCGTAGTCATCAAAATCGATTTCCGGAGCGCGAGCACGCGCTTCCTTGATGGAAACCAGTTTGGTGCGGTCGCCACGGTTCTTGCGGCGCTCGCGGATTTCGTCGTATTCCTTGTGCGCAGCCTCGACAAACGCGGGTTTCGCGGTTTCGCTGAGCAGCTGGGAGGCCACGTTCACACAGCGGGATGCGTCTGAAACGTACAGGGCAATGTCGTTCTTGTACTGCGGTTCAATCTTCACCGCCGTGTGGGCCTTGGATGTGGTGGCGCCACCGATCATCAGCGGAATGTTGAAGTCCAGACGCTGCATTTCACGGGCAACGTGCACCATTTCGTCCAGCGATGGGGTGATCAGACCGCTCAGGCCGATGATGTCGACGTTTTCTTCCTTCGCCTTTTCCAGAATCTTGTCGCAGGGCACCATCACGCCCATATCGATCACTTCGTAGTTGTTGCACTGAAGCACCACGCCCACGATGTTCTTGCCGATGTCGTGAACGTCGCCTTTCACCGTGGCCATCAGGATCTTGCCTTTAGCTTTCTGGCCTTCGGACTTTTCGGCTTCGATGTAAGGAATCAGGTGGGCCACGGCCTGTTTCATCACCCGGGCGCTTTTCACCACCTGGGGCAGGAACATCTTGCCGTCACCAAACAGGTCGCCGACCACGTTCATGCCAGACATCAGCGGGCCTTCGATGACCTCGATGGGGTGCTCAGCGTTCTGCCGGCAGGCTTCGGTGTCGTCGATAATGTAGCTGGTGATGCCTTTGACCAGGGCGTGTTCCAGACGTTTTTCCACCGGCCATTCGCGCCAGGCGAGATCTTCTTCTTTGGCCTGGCCGCCTTTACCTTTGAACTTCTCGGCCGCTTCCAGCAGGCGGTCGGTGGAATCTTCACGGCGGTTGAGCACCACGTCTTCAACCAGCTCTTTCAGGTCCGGTTCGATTTCATCGTAAATCACCAGCTGGCCGGGGTTTACGATACCCATGTTCATACCGGCCTTGATGGCGTGGTACAGGAACACCGAGTGAATGGACTCACGCACCGCATCGTTGCCCCGGAAAGAGAAAGACACGTTACTCACGCCGCCGGAAATAGAGGCGTGAGGGCAGTGCTCCCGGATCCAGCGGGTGGCGTTGATGAAATCCACCGCGTAGTTGTTGTGCTCTTCAATACCGGTGGCGATGGCAAAGATGTTCGGGTCAAAAATGATGTCGCCCGGGTTGAAGCCAATGCTCATCAGCACGTCGTAGGAGCGCTTGCAGATCTCGGTTTTGCGTTCGTAGGTGTCGGCCTGGCCGTCTTCGTCAAAGGCCATCACCACCACTGCGGCACCGTAGCGCATGCAGTCTTTCGCGCGCTTGATGAATTCCTCTTCGCCTTCTTTCAGGCTGATGGAGTTCACCACCGCCTTGCCCTGGATGCAGCGCAGGCCGGCTTCGATCACATCCCACTTGGAGGAGTCGATCATCAGTGGCACGCGGGAAATATCCGGCTCGGAGGCGATCAGGTTGAGGAAAGTGACCATCACCTCTTTCGACTCCAACATGCCTTCGTCCATGTTGATGTCGATAATCTGGGCGCCATTTTCCACCTGGTCCCGGGCCACGCTCAGGGCTTCTTCGTACTGCTCTTCCTTGATCAGGCGCAGGAAGCGCTTGGAGCCGGTAACGTTGGTGCGTTCGCCCACGTTGATGAACAGGGTGTTCTCGTCACCAGTGAAGGGCTCCAGGCCGGCCAGGCGCAGCGCTTTCGGGCGCTCGGGAATCTGGCGGGGCGGGTACTTGGCCACGGCTTTGGCAATGGCTTCAATGTGATCCGGGCGCGAGCCACAGCAACCGCCGATGATGTTCAGAAAGCCATCGCGGGCGAAGCCTTCGATAATCTCCGCCATTTCTTCCGGCGTCTGGTCGTATTCGCCGAATTCGTTCGGCAGACCGGCGTTCGGGTGGGCAGAGACGTAGGTTTCCGCCTTGTTGGACAGCTCTTCCACGTAGGGGCGAAGGGCGTCGGCACCGAGGGCGCAGTTCAGGCCAATGGAAATCGGCTTGGCGTGGGCCACGGAATTGTAGAAAGCTTCGGTGGTCTGGCCGGAAAGGGTACGGCCGGAGGCATCGGTAATGGTGCCGGAAATCATGATCGGCAGCTCAATGCCGCTGTCTTCAAAGAACTGCTGAGTGGCGTAAATCGCCGCTTTGGCGTTCAGGGTATCGAAAATGGTTTCCAGCAGAATCAGGTCGGCGCCGCCTTCAACCAGGCCTGAAACCGCTTCGTAATAATTATCCACCAGAGTCTGGAAATCGACATTCCGGTAACCGGGGTTGTTCACATCCGGCGAAATAGACGCGGTACGGGAGGTTGGCCCCACCGCACCGGCGACAAAACGGGGCTTGTCCGGGTTCTTTGCGGTAAACTCGTCGGCAATGTCCCGGGCCAGCTTTGCCGAGGCCACGTTCAGTTCCCGGGCGATTTCTTCCAGGCCGTAATCCGCCTGAGACAACTGGGTGGAGTTGAACGTATTGGTTTCGATGATGTCCGCGCCGGCATCCAGATAATCGGCGTGGATGTTTTTCATCAGGGCGGGCTGGGTCAGGTTCAGCAGGTCGTTGTTGCCCTGAACCTCCTGGTCGTAGTCCTTGAACCGATCGCCCCGGAACGCGCTTTCATCAAGCTGCAGATTCTGGATCATGGTGCCCATGCCACCATCAAGAATGACAATGCGTTCCTTGAGAGCCTGCTGAAGCTGTTCCAGTCGGGTAGTGCGATCGGTCATAGGGAAATCTTCCGGATGTCGTGAGTAACGTCTTTATTACGATAATGGCGCGGGATCATAGCAAAAAAGCGGCAAATACGTGCAATTGATTACCTTGTTTAATCCCGACTATTTTACTTGGTCTTTCAAGTTAGTGCGAACTCTCTTAAAATGGTTCTAAATTCGATAACAGGTGAGAAGCATGGCTTTGGTAACCGTCACTGATTCAGCAAGAGATTATCTTGCGCAACTCATTGAAAAGCAGGACGTTGAGGGCATGGGCGTGCGCGTTTTCGTGACGCAGCCCGGCACTCGCAGCGCGGAGACCTGTCTGGCCTACTGCCCTCCCAACGAGATTGTGCCAACCGACGAGCAGGTGGATCTGGAAAAATTCACCCTGTATCTGGACCACAACTCGGTACCCTTTCTGGAAGACGCCTATGTGGACTATTCCAAAGACCAGATGGGCGGGCAACTGACTATCAAGGCACCGAACGCCAAAGTGCCGCAGGTGTCTGAAGATGCGCCACTGCCGGAGCGTGTAAACTACGTGCTGGCTTCCGAGATCAACCCCAACCTGGCCTCGCACGGCGGCGATGTGCAGCTGGTTGAGATTGTTGATGGCTCTGTCGCGGTACTGCGCTTCGGCGGCGGCTGTCAGGGTTGCTCTGCTGTCAGCCTGACCCTCAAGCAGGGCGTGGAAAAAACCCTGAAAGAAGTGGTTCCGGAAATCACCGAAGTGCGTGATGTGACCGATCACACCTACACCGAAAACGCCTACTACCAGTAAGATTCACCAGTACTGGTAATCAAAAGCCCGCAGAAGCCTGTGCTCCTGCGGGCTTTTTTGTGCCCGGATTTTTTGGGGGTTACAGGCAGTTTGTGGGTCGCGGCAGCCCGGCGATGCGACACGCCGTTTTGGCCGGCGTGCCCGGAAACAGCTGCATCATATAAATGCTGTTGCCTTTATCTTCCCCGAATTTCTCCTTTACCGCCTTCACAAACAACCGGTTTGAAGGTGGCGACATTTCATGTTCTGTATAAAAATCCCTGAGAAACTCGATGATTTCCCAGTGATTTTCCGTCAGCTCAATATCCGATTCGCCGGCAATCAGCCGGGCGACATCCGGCGTCCAGCTGTTGGCATCTTCCAGAAAACCTTCGTTATTGCGTTGCGGCGTGGCTGAGTCTGTCATGGTTCACCAACTGATAATGCGTGGGTGTTCTTCGGTCAGTCGCACCAGATCCTGATAGCTGATGGCCTGCTTCTCAAAATCCGCTTCCAGCCCCCGGGCGGCAAGATCCGGTGCCAGCGCCAGGCTGTTCTCTGGAATCGCGGCGTTTTGATCCGCCAGGGCCAGAACGGCACTTTCTGAAAGCACCAGAATGTCTTCCGGGCAGAGGGCATTCATACAGGCTTCAAAGCGCGGGTGCTCCGGCGCCTTGTTGAGTATGTGCAGCGTTGTTGTCTGCTGATTCGGACTGGTCATATTTTCCATTACCCTTAGCCTGCGAAAACAACCTGCTGGTGGCTGTTCAGAGTGGCGCTGGTGTCTGCCACCATGCTTGCCCCCGCGATCATGTTGTCTTCGGTGAGCCCGTAGCGCTGGCAGGCTGTCGCGTCCGCCAGGATCTCTTCAACGCCGAATATGGGCGCGGCCGCCAGGTTCTTTTCCACCGATTTCTGGCCAATTTCCTCCGGCGCCTGATGCTTGCGCAGCCAGTTAACGCCAGCGCCGGTAAAGAGCAGGGCGGCGGGCTGGTCAAACGCGGCCAGGGAGAGTGTCATATCCAGGGCTTCCCGGCCGGCCCAGGAGCCATAGGGTGCCTGATCAACCACAATCAAGGTGCTCATGCTCAAACACTCCCGTGAAAGTAGATAACACGGTCAGACTTCATAGTGCCTTCCACCCATTCACCCAGCCCCGCGATCTCGAACGGCGGCCGCAAATTGCTGCCGGTAAGTTCATAGCGAGCCTGCTCGGCCGGGTCCACCAGCCCCCGCCTCAGGGCAGAAGCAATACAGGCCACTGCGGGTATGGCGTTTTTGGCCAGAAACTCTGACCATTCCCGGGGCCAGTGGCGCTCATCCGAGGGCGGCGTGCTCAACGCTGATGCGAGATGAATGCCGTCGCCATACAGGAACAGCCGGTCAATCCGGTGCCCCGAGAAAACCAATTCACGGGCGAAAGCCAGCGCGGTTTGTGGCGCTTGTGATGTCCATGGCGCGCCGGTGATGATCAGCGTATAGGTGAGGGTGGTAGGCATGATGTCCGGGTCAGGTCACTGGTGATGTTGGTAATGGAGTGTACCTAAAGCAGAAACCCCGGCAAAGGCCGGGGTTTCGTCAGACTGGATTCGGGTATGAATCAGTCGTCGCCACTGAATGCAGACAGCAGGTGCAGCAGGCTGACAAACAGGTTGTAGATGGAAACGTACAAGCCAACCGTAGCGATAATGTAGTTACGCTCGCCGCCATTGATGATCCGGCTGGTTTCGAACAGGATCATGATGGAAGCAAAGATGGTGAAGCCGGCCGATACTGCGAGGTGCAGGATCGAGCTTTCCATCAGGAATGCCAGCAGCATGGCACCGATCAGCACGAAGGCGCCGGCGGTCAGGAAGCTGGACATGAAGCTGAAGTCTTTCTTGGTGATGATGGCCGTTGCCGACAGACCAACAAACGCAACAGCTGTCAGTGTGAGTGCCTGAGCGACAATCTGGGAAGCTCCGGCTGCCACAAACGCGCCGATAATCGGGCCCAGGGTGTAACCCATGAAGCCGGTGAGGGCGAAGGTGGTTACAATGCCCCAAACGCTGTTCTTCAGTTTATAGGTGGCAAACAGCAGGCCGATGTAACCCACAATAGTGATCAGGAAGCCGGGGTGCGTACCGTTCATGTTAAGGAACGCAGTAACGGCAGAGAATGCCAGGGTCATGCCCAGCAACAAATAGGTGCTGCGCAGAACCTTCATGGCCTCATCGCTGATACCGGCCTGACCGGCCGCATCTGCTGACGAGTAGTTCGCCTGGTTGTTCTGAACGCCGAAACGTCTGTTTTCCATTATTCTCTCCGTTTAATGAAACTGAATGCTGTTCATCATCATAATACCGAACACGCAACTTTCAATCATCTACGACAGAAAAGCCAGCAATGGATTCCATTAAAACGCGGTAATCCTGGTCAAGGGATCACCAGAAGCCACGGAATTCATACTGTTTTTTCTCCGGGGCGTTGACAGCGAAAGCAAATCCGGTATCATTCTCCTCGCTGTCGCAATGGCGGCTGGAGACAAGCAATTGTTTCCATAGGAAAAGATGAAACGGTGGGCTGGCAGAGCGGCTGAATGCAGCGGTCTTGAAAACCGCCGAGGGTTAGTAGCCCTCCCGGGGTTCGAATCCCTGGCCCACCGCCATTTTCCTTCTTCCTTTTATCTCCCCCTGATTTTCTTCCTCCAGGCACTGGCTTGTTCAAGCGGTTTTGGCTTGCTGTTGACCATTTTGTTGACTCCTTTTGTGATTGATTTCCTTTATTGCGCCTTCCCTGCGGTGTTTCTGCGTGCGTGTCTGTTCCATGCATGCTTTGGCCCAGATCAAATCCCGGCGGAGTTATACGAATCGATTCGCAAAACATCCGCGAAATATCGATAACCTTCTGATAAGGTTAGAATCAGCAAGGAATCGGGCGGAATTATACGCCCACAAACGCGAGCAGGGGGTGGCTCTAAACAGGGCGCATAACTCCTGCGGTAGCTGTGGTGGATTGGGGGTTAGGTGCTTGTTTCCATTTAGGAATATCTCTCTCTTCCCCTTATCGGAATATTCCGAAATTATACGAACGCGGGATATACGAACGGGTTAGTATGACTAGCTGTTATGAAGTAAGATCGAGAAGAAATTATGGAAGACCAACTTGCCAAAGAATACCTGAGATTAAGGACGCAAAAATCTACCGGCAGTGACGGTTATTACCAGATCACCGTTCTCTCTGATTCTAATGGCAACCTTCAACAATCGGTTCAAACATGTTGGGATTCTTTCACTGAAACTAAGCCCAGGAGAGAGATACGTAGCGGTAGTCTCTTCCATCCAGAACCACAGAAAGAGTGGCTTGAGAAAAAGCTGCGACAATCAGCTGTCATTGTAAATACGGTCGAAGATCTGCACATATTTTTCCTTTGGGGTGGTCATGCACTCGTGGAAAAGTCACTCGGAGATAAGCACCTCCCTAACCTCGTCGGCCCGAAAGTAGCTTTACAGCACTCATCGCACGGAGGATTTGTGGACGCAGATAGCTTGCCAAAAAGCAAGATCCAACATGCTCCTTCCAAAAAGTTGAGAATGGACGTGATTAACCGTGATGAGTATCGCTGTAGGATTTGTGGAAGGTCACCTGCAAATTACGTTGATGTCGAGTTGCACGTTCATCACATCATTCCTTGGGGCATAGGCGGAATAACAGAAAAAGAAAACTTAATAACGCTTTGTAAAACCTGCCACGATGGGCTGGAACCTCACTATTCGCCACAGCTTTCTGAATTGCAGAAGGACAGCCTTGAGAAAGAATCTAGAGGTCACGAGGCATATATCGGCGGAATAAAAAACTACCAAATTCAGTTGGCTAATTACTTTGTCGGTGACAATTCATCCTAACAATTGCAGGCACGGCGACGCCCACTACATTGCGCCTTCGGCTTCATTTCGTGCGCGCGCATGCTGCAAGCGTTGGATTTTTTTGAGACTAACCAGAGGAGTTGTCTGTTGATAGAAAAAGAGATTCGTTCGGTTCAAGATCTTTTGGTAGAGCTTGAAGCAGACAATGATGGCTACAACGGCTCCGTTTGGTATCGGGGACAGTCCAACAAGGAGTGGCCGCTGCTTCCTGGTTACCTGAGACTTGATCGACCACCTTCAGAGTCCACCTTGATTAAACAGTTCAAGCAAAGTGCCGCAATGTTGGTTCAGAATACCCCCGCTCTATCCTTCGACTGGTTGTTCTTGATGCAGCATTACGGTGTTCCCACCCGACTGTTAGATTGGAGCGAGAGCCCACTTGTCGCTTTATATTTTTCTGTTGAGGAGGGCGCGAAAAATCAAGATAAGGACGCTGCACTTTGGTCTTTAAGGCCTTCGGAGCTTAATAAAAATGCGGGCATTAACAATGCTGATGAGGAATTTTTCATTCCATCATTCGAAGATGTGGAGCTAAACAATTATACGGTTGAAAATCTTGCACAAAATCAGAGGACTCAATTGATGCCTTTGGCGACTATTGCAACTAGAAATAATGCAAGAATTCAGGCGCAGCACGGCGTTTTCACAATACATCATCACGATAAAATTCCGATAGAAGATGTTGGTGACAGTCGTCACGTAATAAAGTACGTAATTCCTAATGATAGTAAACCGAGTATTCTGAAGCAGCTTTCATTGCTTGGTTACACGCGATTCCAACTTTTTCCGGAGCTTGCAAGTATTGGGCACATAATCAAAGGGAGCTTGCTGTGAGCTATATCGAAACATCCCCCATAAAAAATAGTACGATAATGCTTCTATACTCCGAGCGTGACGAAATAAGGTTAGATCCTCCATACCAGAGAATGGGCGGCGTTTGGACGAAAGAAAAAAAGCAACTTTTAATTGACTCAATATTAAACGATTATGATCTCCCTAAAATATATTTTCATACATACAGCCGTGAGCAAGTTGCTCTTACCGGACTCAATTATGCTGTAATTGACGGGCGCCAAAGGCTTGAAACTATATGGGGTTTCATTGATGGCGACTTCACTCTTTCTGATGATTTTGAATATCAGAGAGATCCCAGTATTAAGCTGTCAGGGTTAGGATATGACGACATTGCAAAGGAATATCCTAGGATAAAGATCAAGTTTGACTCCTTTGTTTTGCCGGTAATAGCAGTCGATACCGATGATGAAGACCTAATTGAGGATATGTTCTATCGGCTCAATGAAGCGGTTCCATTGAATGCAGCAGAGAAAAGAAATGCAATTGGTGGTGAGATGGTTCACGCCATTAGGGACTTAGCTGAGCACAATCTATTCGCAGAGAAAGTTAAGTTTGGCAATAAAAGGTACCAGCATAGAGAGGTAGCAGCGCGTTTTCTTTTGGTGGAGGAGAACTTAAGATTTGGTAAAACCCTAATGGACACAAAGAAAGTTTACCTTGATGCAATGGCGAGAAATTACTATTCCGGGCATTCAGATCGTGTAAGCGAGATGCTCAAAGCTGCCAAGCGCGTCGTCGATAAAATGTATGATGTTTTTACCATTAGTGATGAGCTTTTGCGGGCTCAAGGCAATATGACTGTATATTTCCTCCTCTTTAGGTACGCAGTTGAGCGTGGCCTTGATGGCGAGATTACTCGGCGAAAGTTAATTGACTTCAATGAAAAATTGAAAGCCAACCGTATGACGGCAGCCGAAGATTATGAAAAATCATCTTTTGACCTATTAGAATATGACAGATTAACCCAGCAAGGAACAAACGATGCCTCGAATATCAAAGAGCGCCTCTCCATCCTTAGTGAATTTATTGGCATCGGGGAAGTAAAAATCTAACCAGGCGCTCAACGGGACGCTGGATTACGCGCTGCTTCGTTGGCGCCCGTTAGCTTCACGTTGAGCCTGTAGAAAAACTCCGAATCCGAGGGGCAGTTTGGTAGCATCAGGCAAACAGACAAGGAGCCGTCGGAATGCCTCGCTTCAAGCACTACAACTACGATCAGGACGACGCCATGGTCGTGATCAACTACCAGGAACAGCTGCAGCCCGGCACCTTTGAACACGCGGTGCACTACCTGATCGAGCACAAGCTGGACCTGTCGGTGTTTCACCCCAAGTACCGCAACGAAGACACTGGCCGCCTGGCCTACGATCCGGCCGTCCTCCTGAAGATCATCCTGTTTGCCTATTCCAAGGGCATCACCTCCAGTCGCGAAATGCAGTGGTGTTGCGAGACCAACATCATTTTTAAAGCCCTGTCCTGCGATACCGGTCCGCATTTCACCACCTTGGCCAAGTTCGTCAGCAGCCATGCCGATGAAATCGAAGAGCTTTTCGAGCAGATCTTGCTGGTGTGTCACGAGCAGGGCCTGTTGGGCAATGAACTCTTCGCCATTGACGGCTGCAAAATGTCCTCCAACGCCGCCAAGGAATGGTCCGGTACCTTTAAGGAACTCGGCGAAAAGCGTGAAAAATTGCGTCGCCTAGTCCGCCACCATTTGCGGGAACACTACGAAAAGGACGAGGCGGAAACCGAAGCCGAATTGGACCGTGATATTCGGCGGGCCAAAACCATCCTCTCGCTGGATGAGTCCCTGAACAAAGTTGACCGTTTCCTAAAGACGAACCGCCCACGGATGGGCCGGGGGAAGCGGAGCAAGGAAGTGAAGAGCAACCTCACCGATAGCGAAAGCGCCAAGAAGGTAGATTGTTTGCTCCTGGAACATTTGCATTCCCCACATCCATGTGAGTCGCCCACCAGCCAGTAAGTTCCAGTTCGTTCCGGTAAACCTGACCTGCGTTTGCCCGGCGGGCAACACCATCAGCTACCAGGGCACCTGGGAAGCGGAGAACGGCAAAACCCGGGTGCACTTCGAAGGGCGTCTCCTCCAATGCCAGCATTGCCCGCGGAAACACCGGTGCATGCAAAACCCGGTCTCAGCCAATCACCCTAAGGGCTCCGGGCGGCAAGTGTCGTTCACCATCGAAAACAAACGGTCTTCGAATTACACCGACTGGATGAAATACCGAGTGGACATTCCGAGAGGCAAAGAGGTTTACAGTCACCGAATGTCAGTGGTGGAACTGGTGTTCGGTAACATCGGCACAACCAAGCGCCTGAATCGTTTCAGTCTGCGTTGAAAGAGAAAGGTCCGGGGCCAATGGCAGCTGTACTGCCTGGTGCACAATATCGAGAAACTGGCGAATTATGGACAGTTGGCGGCGTGAATGAGCAAAAAAGGCCGCTACTTAGCCCGATTTAGGGACGAAATCTGCTCTCGGTCATTGTTGAGTCAATAAGGTCGGTGGTGGAATGGGTAAATGACAACGGCTAAGCGGATTGCTGGCCAGGACGAATAAACGGACAAAAGGCTGGTAGAACTGGCTCAGAAATGAGTTTTTCTACAGGCTCGTTAACGGCCCAAGGCCATAGAAACAGAATTGGTAGAGCAGAGAGTGGCTTCGAGTGTATACCCACCGCCACTTTCTCCTTCGCAAAACTCTGCAAAATCCCTGGGCGATTGGTTGTCGTACTCATCGCCATGGGTCAGAGTGAGTGCAAGCACAATGGTCATGGCATTCTGAGTTGGGTGCCTAGAGCGAACTGCCGGGTAGCCGGTCATTAACAAAGGCGCAGCATCGGGTGCCACTGCTGGGGTGCTCAGCGTTAAAAGGAGGAGAAGATCATGTTTAAGTTACCTGATATAAACGAAGTGGTTGCGGCATTGGAATCTCTGAGAGATATCCGGCGACCGGATGGGGATAACGAAGGTGACCCTATCAACTCCACTTCAGTTTATGGCCAGCTTTCGAGAGAGCTGCAAGAACGTGTTGACGAAGTAGAGCGGTTGGTCAGTGAATACCTGTTGCCAGGAGGCGAGCCACAAACGAATGCTTTATATGAACTAAGGGCTCGAGGCTATGAAGCTGACCTAGGCCCTGGTCAATACGAACCAGACCGAACTGTTGGTGGTGTGAAAGTCGGAGAATGGACACTGGATCTTAGTGAACCTTCTCTGGATGATGGTTGACCAAAAAATCGATACCAAGAATTTTTTGACCAGTGAATCATGCATATCGTTTTGCTCTGCTGCGCAAAACGACGGCTTATTCTGAGGTTAATGTCAAAGGCTCCGGCCCTTTTGGGTGGTTCAAGGTCACCAGAATCCGCGTAGGGTTTGGTTGCTTCAAACGGCAGCGATTTTGGCAGAAAATCCGGTGTTCACCGCTCTGGGCTGTCCGCCGGAATTTCGGTCAGGATCTGATACCTTTGGGCTAGGCTCTTTCACTGCTACCTTCTTGGAGGTGGTTTCACACAAACGGCATCGGCGCAAGCTGGTGTAAGGTAACGGCGTAGGCCGTCGTGATCAGTGCCAGAGATTGGGCAACATCAATACCCGCCATTAAACATTGCAGGCACTGCGACGCCCACTGCATTGCACCTTCGGCTTCATCCCGTGGGCGCGCGTTCTGCAGGTGTTAGGGGGAGGGGAGCTCCCTTATTGAGTACGATTCTTTATATACTGAAAATGGAGAACAAAATGACCGATGCGATAAGCTTACCAGCATCTTCGTTGGGAGAATTAGAGAAGATCATCAAAGGTTATGGTCACTCAGGGAAAGAAATCGACTTGGTGAGCCTATCCAAGCTCATTGGTATCGGCAGAACAAGTATTAGCTCCAACAACCCATTTCTAGCAGAAACCGGGATTGTCACATCAGGTAAAAAGAAAAAGATCACTGATGAGGGGGTAAAGCTGGCTAGAGCGCTTGACCACAATCAATCTGAACACGTGGCAGCCGCATGGCGCAAAGTTGTTCGTGAAAGTGAGTTTTTATCCAATATCGTTTCCACCATTCGGATTAAAGGTGGACTCTCGGTTGAAGATGCTTCTGGTCATGTCCTTTACGCGGCAGGCGCTAAGAACACGAAGGGGAACCGAACCGGGGCCCGTACTATTGTCGATATTCTTGTTATCACCGGGTTGGTTATTAATGATGACGGTATGTTGAAGGTCGCCCAAACGAACCCTGATGACAGTGAGCCATTGGTTAAAGAAGTGCCAGACCATGGGAATGATCAGAATAATGACGCTGGTTTCGCTTCTAGTGGAGATCCCGCTAGTACCGCTCAGAATGCAGCTCCCGTCTCCGGCATTGGCGGACTATCAAGTCAGATCAAAGGCAACGGTGTTCCAACTATCGCGATAAATATCGAGCTTCATCTGCCCGCGACTGATAATCCAGAAGTCTATGATCAGTTGTTTAAATCTTTGAGGAAAAACCTTCTGAGCCCTGAAGATGACGACTGAATTACTGCCAAGTTTATTTAAACGCATAGAACAGGCGGAGAAAGAAGCCCATGAAATTCTCAGCACCCATGAAGCTTCGAAATCTCGGATCATATTTCTTGAAGGTCTCCTTGGGGAGATCCGTTCGATGCCCGTTGATGTAGAAACATATTTTCAAGAATCGATAAAGTGTCTTGAGGTTGGCTGTATTCGCGCAGGAATGGTTCTAGCCTGGAGCGGGTTGTTTGAAATCCTAGCCGAACGTTTGTACTCCGACAAGGAAGCCGAGATTCGCTCTGTGCGTCCAAAATGGAAGTTTAAAGACTTGGCAGAACTGAAAGAACAGTTCCCTGAATCTCAGGTTTTGGATGTTGGAAAAGAAGTCGGCGTAGTTAAGAAAGCACACTTAAAAGTTTTGCAAGGCCATTTGGCTACGCGGAACCAATGTGCCCACCCCACAGTGTACTTGCCGAGCTTGAATGTAGGAATTGGATACGTCGATGAGCTTATTGCCTTTACTAAACTATATATCAGTCCCTAACAATCGGCTGCAAAGCGACCGATTTTCTGTCGCTTTGCAGCTCCGAACCGGCGCGTTAGCCGGGCGTCATGCCCAACGTCCGCGTTGACGTACGTGCCGAAAGGCGTACACTTGATCAATAGTTAAACACGCAAGAGGTGCGTCATGACCGGAATCACTGCAACTGAGGCGCGCAGCAACCTTTATCGGTTGATTGACGAAACTGCCGAGTCTCACCAGCCAATCGTCATCATGGGTAAGCGGAACAAAGCCGTTCTGGTTTCCGAGGAAGACTGGTCTGCGATTCAGGAAACACTTTACCTGCTCTCCGTACCCGGTATGCGGGAGTCTGTTCGTGAGGGGATGGATACCCCCGTGGATGAATGCGATGAGGAGCTGGACTGGTGACATGGAAGTTGGTTTACACCAAGCAAGCCCAGAAAGATGCAAAGAAGTTGGCCTCCAGCGGCCTCAAACCAAAAGCCCAGGAACTGTTAGCGCTGATAGCGGAAGATCCATACCGCAAGCCGCCTCCGTTTGAGAAGGTCATTGGCGATCTTGCGGGGGCCTATTCACGCCGCATCAATATTCAGCATCGTCTGGTCTACCAGGTGCTCGAGGACGAGCGAGTGGTGAAAGTTCTCAGGCTCTGGAGCCACTACGAATAATGCATAAGCAGCCGCTATTGCCAGACAATCTTTTCATCGCTTTGCGGCTATAAAATCGCGGCAAAGCTTCGCCTTAAATGCCCATCAGTTTTGAATTACCTATTTCTCACCATTGGGGAGAACTTTTCTTGATATTGAGTTCAGCCATCTTCCCATACCACTGAAAGGAGCCCGTTTGTCTGTATTAGAGATTGCTGCAGTAGTGGGCACCTTACTTGTCGGGGCCTCCATTGTTTGGAGCACGTCCAGAGTAGGTATTTCGCCTACGCCGAGTTCCGGGAAGGCCCGCGAGGCAATCATCAGGTTAGTGGCCGATACGGGCACCGGCCCGGTCTATGATCTCGGTAGTGGCTGGGGTGGGCTTGTTGTACTGCTGGCTAAAAAATACCCAGGTCGGAAAATAGTGGGGTATGAAGTTTCGTTTTTTCCATGGCTGGTGTCTGTCTTTTTCAAGAAAATACTCAGGTTGGGTAACCTCGAAATCTACAAAAAGAATTTTTTGAAGGCAGATCTGTCTGGCGCTGATGTACTTGTGTGTTTTTTACACACGGATGGTATGCGTGAAATTGCCGAAAAGCTGACAGCAGAGGAAGGCTTCAGCGGTTTTTTAATAAGCAATTACTTTGCTTTACCATCTTTCCAGCCAGAAGCGTCTGTGCAGATTAATGATTTTTTCAAATCACCGATCTACCGTTATCGGTTAAGAGGGTGCGTTTAGAAAATTGGCTCCCCCGACGCCTTAACCGCATAAAACAGACAATCACTCTTCGCAATCACCGGGTTGGTGGTGATCATAAACGTCTTGATCGCCTGGGCAGGGTAGATCTGCCCATCCTTCACGCGAAGCACCTTCTCCACGTTCTCGCTGCGGTTATGGCCAATGGCGGTGAGTACGCCAAGGCCTTTTTCCCCAACCCATCCCAAGGGCTCGCCTGGCGAAACTGTCCCGAAATTGCGGTGCTCAATGTCTGGCGGCAGCGTAATGTCGGCCCGGCCGCTGGGTTGCAGGCGGTATTCGATGGTGGCTTCCGGCGCCAGCTCCACCCGAATCGGGTTGCGCAGGACGATAACGTCCCACTCCGCTTTTTCCAGTGACAACACATCCGCCCCGGCGGTGTAGCGAACCAGCCCTTCGTAGGCCAACTGATGGGCATGCTCATCCTGGGCGCCGCCGCATTCGATGGTCAGCGTGGGCACTTCCTGTTCGGAATATTCCATCAGTGCGCCCAGGCGAAGGTCGGTCATGATCAGGCGCTCGCTGTAGAGCGAGGCCAGTGCCTGGTGGGCGGCGTCGTTGGTGATGGTTACGGCAAAGGCGGGGCCGGTGCCGGAGGTGTTGTGTACGTCCAGCAGGCATTCGGGTTCTGCGTTGCGCAGTTCGGCCAGTATGGCTTCGGCAATCCTGCCTTCTTGCCCCTCAAACGGTTCCTTGAAACATCGGTTCAGGTCGCGCCCGCCGGGCAGTTGGCGCACTGACAATCTGGGCGGAATCTTCGCCGGGTAAACACCGCCGAGCAGAAACAGCATGTTCACCTCGGGCGTGTGTTGCTCCAGCAGCCACCGGTGCAGCGCAAACAGGCCCGAAGGTTCGTTGCCGTGGAGCAGCGTGGCCATGGCGCGGGTGCGGGAGCGGTCGCGGCCGGCTACACGAACCACCGTGGGTTTGTCTATTCGGTCCAGCCACTCAAGAGGGGAGCGGCCCAACGTGCGGGGTGAGGGGTTATCCAGGTAATCGAGTACGTTCGAGTGGCTCATGGTGACAACGTCCATTCATGAAGCGGAATGTTTCTCTTCTGGTTGGCCATGTAAAGCGACAGCATGTTCCGGAACGCCTCATCGGGGTTGCGGGATTTTAAAAAAGACTCGGTGATGCGGCGCTGCCAGCGGGCGCCGGATATGGCGTTCTCAATACGGCCTTCGATGACGCCCACCAGGCGGTCAATTTCCGCCTCGTCCACTTCGGTTTTTTGCAGGGCTTCCCGGGCTCGCGGCAGCAGCGCCCGGGCCACGGTTAACAGGGGCGTAGCTTGCAACTGAACCTGGTCTTTCTGCGGCCAAATGATCTCGGCGCCGATGCCGTACTTGGCGGCGCGGTAGAAGTTGTGTTCGGTGTAGTGGAAGGGGAGTATAGAGGTCAGGTGCGGGATGTCATCAAGCACCGCCAACGCCGCCCCGATCACAAACAGCCCGTTCGCACACATATCAACGGCCGTTGGGCCGGCGGGCATGGAGCGAATCTCGATGCGCAGGTGGCCACCGTCGGCGTGATCATAGATGGCCCGGTTCCAAGGCCAGGTGGTGCCGTGGTGCAGGCGCAGTTCGGCCAGGTCCGGTACTTCTCCACGATCAATCACGGCCATGGGGTCTTCCTCCGACATCATTGGAATAATCGGGGGATACAACGAGGCCGAGGCCGCAAACAGTTCCCAGGCGTTACGCGCCCAGCCGTTTCCGTAATACACCCGCGACGGATGGCGCCAGGTTTTGCGGTTGGGGGATCGGCTGTCGATGGACTGCTTGAACAGGGCAATCCGGGTTTCATCCCACAGCTGGTGGCCGAACAGGCTGGGCGAGTTGCTGGCCAGGGCCAGGACAATCGGCGTGACCAGCTGGACCGCGTTGAAATAGTCTGCAAACCGATGGGCGGGCACACGCCAGTGCAGCTGGAACGAGGTGTTGGCGCCTTCCATGGTGACGTCGTTGGCCATCAGGTCTATAACGTCGTTCCCACCGATATGAATGGTGAAGGGCTCGCCTCTTTGCTCCAGAAGTGCGCTGGAAAGCGCATGGTAGCGGGGCTCGTTTGTCATGGCCTTCGCGCCCATATCGCACCGGCGAAGAGTGGGCAGAATGCCGATGGCTACCAGTTCGCCATTCAAGGGTTCGGCGTGCTGGTTGATTCGCTGGATGGCTGCGAGTAGTTCCCGCTCTGTTCGGGCAAACGGGTCGCCCCTGAGTGGGTGAGGGCTGAGGTTGTATTCGAGGTTGAAGCGGTTGAGCTCAACGGTCAGTTGCGGGTCCTGAACGCTGGCCGCGATTTCTGTGTTGATGGGTTGAACGCGCAGGTCAGGGTTTACGATGTAGAACTCAACCTCGGCGCCGATGGAACTTTCCCCCTCACCAAAGCCGGGTCGGTTCAGAAGGCGGGTTAACGCGCTGAGATCGGTTCGGACCTTGGCCGCAAACCGTTCAAAATCTTCCGCCGAGAATTCGGATTTGTCGATCGACAGTCCCATGGCAATGTCGCCTTTAGCGCCCACTTATCCTTGATAGTAGTGGAAGATACGCCCGGTGCGAGCTTGATTATCAGGCAAAACTGGGGTGTGATGAGGTACAGAACGACTGAAAACTGTAGGAAGAACCATGGCCGATAACAAAGCATCAAGCAGCAAACTCGACCGGGTATTGGCCGAGCAGCGCGAGTACATTGCCAAACGGGAGAAAGGCTACCGGGAGCAGGCTTTGAAGTTGTACCCCTGGATCTGCGGGCGATGTGCCCGGGAGTTCACTCGGGCCAACCTGCGCGAGCTTACGGTGCATCATGTGAATCATGACCATGACTACAATCCATCAGACGGCAGCAACTGGGAGTTGCTCTGCCTTTACTGCCATGACGAAGAGCACGAAAAATTCTCCAATTATGTCCGCTACGGCAGCACCACGGAGACCGGTCGAACGGCTGCAACCCACAACCCGTTTGCCGACCTGAAAAGCATGATGAGCGGGAAGGAATAGCGAACCATGGCTGAAAACGATTCAGAGAACGACATCCCCGAGCGTGACCGACGCCGTTTTGCGGTGTCGGCCAACCGGGGAAGATCCAGCCATCGAATCCGCTATGTGGAAACGGGTGGTGCCTCGGTCGATAACGAGGAGTGTACGTTTTGCCAGGGGGTGCCGGTTCTGGACGATGAGCCGGACGGCGAAGAGGAAAGCGGAAAGCAGGCTAACTCTGGGGCTAGCGCCAATGCAGAGAACGGCCGTCCTCGCTCCAGACCGTCTGATGATAATGCCGCTCAAACAGACGACGCTGATTCTGGGCGCTGAGAGCGTCTGTCCATTCAAACCGTACCCGGGCGCCGGGCAGTTGTTGAGCCAGTAGCCCGCAATCCAGTGAGGTGATCACGCCGGGCTTGGGGTAGCCGCCGATGGTCTGGCAATCGGCCAGCAGGGCGATGGGTTGGCCATCCCCCGGTACCTGCACCGCGCCCGGTGCAATGCCTTCCGAAACAATGCCCGGTGGCGGTTCGGCCATTGGGGTTCCCGCCAAACGATAGCCCATCCGGTCTGATTGATCCGATACCTGGTAATCCGTAGTGGTTAACCGCTGCAAATCCGCTGGCTGAAACTGGTGGTATTGGTAGCCGGGAATAAGGCCGAGTACCGCCGCGCGTTCGAGCCATTGCCAGGCCTGGGGCGGGGCGATGCGTGGTGTACCCCCGGTAGGCTCGCCAGAGCCTGCTGGCAGAAGGTCGTCGGCTTGCAGTGGGCCGCAGCCTTCCAGCGCTTCACGCTCCACCACAGAACGGCTGCCAAACCATTTCTTTGTTTCGAAACCTCCTCGCACAGCCAGGTAAATCAGCCGGTGATTCCGGGCGTGGCCGATGGCCAGTTCATCCCCCGGTGCCAGTTGGAGGCTGCGCCACATGTCAGCTGGCTGACCATTCACCGTGATGTCCGCCCGGGCACCCGTTACAGCTACTTCGCAGGCCGATAAGGCTTCTGCCCGAAAACCACCCAGCACGATTTCCACGCAGGCGGCATTGCGCTCGTTGTCCAGCAGTTTGTTGGCCCAGGTGGCGCTGCGCAGGTCCAGCACGCCGCCCCGGGCCAGGCCGTGATGGCGAATGCCGGTGCGGCCCAGATCCTGAACGGTTGCTTTTACCCCGGGATCAATGATTCTCAAGCCGTTCATAATTGCCCACCCTGAGCCAGAAATTCGTCTCTGGTGATGTCGACGAAACGCACCCGGTCGCCCGCTTGCAGGAGCGAGAGGTTAACTTCATCGAACAGCGGCGTCGGGCAGCGGCCGATCAGTTGCCAGCCGCCGGGTGAGGTTTTCGGGTAAACGGCGGTCTGCCGGTTGGCAATGCCAACGCTGCCGGCCGGCACTTTTGTGCGGGGTGTGTCCTTGCGGGGGCAGGCAATGGAAGGGTCCACCTGGCCCATAAACCCGAAGCCCGGCGCAAAGCCGATGGCGTATACCTGGTAGGTGTCTGCCGTATGGCGGTCGATTACCTGTTGCTCGCTCAGGCCTTTTTGTTCGGCAATCCACGCCAGATCCGGCCCGGTTTCTTCGCTGTAGTACACCGGCAGCTCAATCAGACGGCTCTCTGGCGTTTTGGAATCGGTGTCGTTCGTTGAATGTGTCTGTGCCAGCAGCGGGCGCAGCTGCGCTTTGGCCTCGAATACATTGACGGCCACCGGGTCGTAAATCACCAGCAGGGTGGTGTAGGAGGGCACGAGGTCAATCAGCCAGGGAAGATTGAGGGCATCAATGCGCTGGCACACAACGGCGATTTTGGCGGGCAGGGCGCTGTCGATGGCCTCACCGAAGGAGATCAGCAGTGCATCTTCGCCGACTGCGTCGATCATGATTCGGGTTGGGTTAACGCCTGCCGAATGGCCTGGATAGCGGCCAGGGCCTGGTCGTTGTCGCCGTGAACGCACAGGCTGTCGGCCGGTAGTGGCAACCACTGTCCGGTAGCGCTGTACACGCCACCTTTGTGCGCGAAAGACAGCGCCTGGCGAACGATGATGTCCGGGTCTTCGTGCACGGCGCCGGCCTGCCGGCGTGATACCAACTGGCCTTCGTTGTCGTAAGCACGGTCGGCGAAGGCTTCCAGTAGCAAGGGCACGCCTTCTTCTTCGGCCAGGGCCTGGTGTTCCGTATACCGCAGGGTCACCGGAATCATCAGTGGCAGGCCGTCCTGGAACAGCTTCACCGAGCGCAATACGGCCCGGAGCAGTTCCGGGTTCCGCATCATGTCGTTGTTGAGTGCGCCGTGGGGCTTCACATAGGCGATGTGCAGGCCCTCTCGCCGACACATGCCTTCCAGCGCGCCCAACTGGTAGAGCATCAATGCTTCCACTTCTTCCGGGGTGTGGTGAATCGAGCGCCGTCCGAAGCCGGGGAGGTCATGGTAGGAGGGGTGGGCTCCCACCTCGACACCATGCTCGGCAGCCAGGGCCAGGGTGCTGCGGATAACCATCGGGTCTGCCGCATGGAAACCACAGGCAACGTTGGCCATGTCGATCAGCGGCATTACCCGCTCATCCTGGCCCATTTGCCAGGCGCCGTAGCTCTCTCCCAGGTCGCAGTTCAGTTTCATGGCATTGCCGTTTGTCAGAGATCGGTTCGGCCGGGAAACGTGGCTTCTTTGCGTTGCTCGGCACGGGTGGCCCGGGCGTTCAGCTCATCCGGGTCGTTGTCCGGAATCGTCCAGCCCTGCAGGTTATCTTCCACCAACTGCACCAGCGCATCAATATGCCCGGGTGTGGCATTCAGGCAGGGGATGTAGCCAAAGCCATCACCACCGGCTTCCATGAAGTATTCGCGGTTTTCTTCGTTGATTTCCTCGATGGTTTCCAGGCAGTCAGACGAGAAGCCGGGGCAGAAGACATCAATGGATTTCACGCCTTTGCCGGGCAGCGATTTCAGCGTTTCGTCGGTGTAGGGCTGCAACCATTCTTCCCGGCCGAAGCGGGACTGGAAGGTTGTCAGGTAATCATCAGCGCCCAGGCCCAGCCGCTCAGCCAGCAGGCGAGAGGTTTTGTGGCACTCACAATGGTACGGATCGCCTTTCAGCAGGTACTTCAGCGGCACACCGTGATAGGAAAGGATCAGTTTCTCGTTACGGCCGTGCTCTTCCCAGTAAGCCTCGATGTGTTTGGCCATGGCTTCAATGTAGGCCGGGTAATCGTGGTAATGGGAAATAAACCGGAAGTCCGGCAACCAGCGCCGGCGGGTGAAATCCGCCGAGATGGCGTCAAAGGTGGACGCCGTGGTCGAGGCCGAGTATTGCGGGTAGAGCGGCAGCACCACGAGTTTGCGTACGCCTTGTTGTTGCATCTCTTGCAACACCTTGCTGATGGACGGGTTGCCATAACGCATGGCAAAGCCGACAACCACTTTGCTGCCGTAGCGCTTTTTCAGGGCATCCCGAATGCCGTCAGCCTGGTTTGCCGTGTGGATCAGCAGTGGTGAACCCTCGGGCTTCCAGACACCGCTGTAGGCCTCGGCGCTCTTTTTCGGGCGAATCCGCAGGATTACCCCGTGAAGAATCATCCACCAGATGGGGCGGGGGACTTCTACTACCCGTGGATCCCACAGGAACTCAGCCAGGTATCGGCGCAGGGCCGGGGTGGTTGGTGCGTCGGGCGTTCCCAGGTTGGTCACGAGAACGCCGATGCGTTCCGGCTGGTTGTGGCTGAAATCTTCGGTACCTTTATACGGCATTGAGGCAATCCGGTTGTCAGAGAATTAGCGTTTCTGGGCCTGCTCGATCATTCGTGGTGCAAGCCCGGTGATGTCATAGCCGGCACGCTGAGCACGGGAAACAATGTCTTCCATGTCGTGCTCGCGGGCGGTGCTGAGGGCCCACAGTATGGTACAGCGGGTTCCCGAACGACAGAAGGCCAGTACGGGCTTGTCGGCGTCACGGATCATCGGCGCGAACTGATCCACGTCTTCATTGGTCACGTTGCCGGATTGAACGGGCATGTATACCCATTCCAGGCCGTGTTCCTCAGCAGCCTTTTCGATATCGGCCATGGCGGGCTGGCCGGGCTCTTCGTGGTCCGGGCGGTTGGCTACCAGAGTTTTGAAGCCCAAACGCGCGATTTCGGCGACGTCTTCCACGGTGATCTGCGGGGCCACCGAGATAGTGTCATCAATCTTTCTGATTTCCATCAGACTTCTCCAGCTTTGCGTTCAAATAATCCAGACAGCAACATACCAGCAATCAGCGGGCTCAAACACAGGAATTAAGGTTAAGTGGCGGCGCAATAATAACAAAAAACCCGGCAATGAATGCCGGGTAAAGGCGTGCGAGTAGTGCCTGCGGAAGACTCCCAGGCAGACTGGCATTGATGCGAATGCCAGTCTCACAAAGTATTGATCATATATTGATCAATTCAAGCGGGAATCGCCTGCGCCTGAAAACGTTATTGCATATGAGTGCGCTGCTTATACTCAGGGCCGTGGTTGTGCGGCCCTGAGGGGCTGTCAGTGATCAGATATCGAACCGGGCCCATACCGGGCAATGATCAGACGGGCGTTCCATTCCACGGATCTCGTAGGACACGCCGGCTTCTTTCGCCCGGGGCAGCAGATCGTCGCTGGCCATGATCAGATCAATGCGCAGGCCCCGCTTCGGATCCCGCTCAAAACCCCGGCTGCGGTAGTCAAACCAGCTGAAGGTGTTGGATTCGTCCGGGTGAAGGTGGCGGAATACGTCGGTAAAGCCGCGCTGCTCCACCTGCGCTAACCATTCACGCTCCTCTGGCAGGAAGCTGCATTTGCCGGTGCGTAGCCAACGTTTGGCGTTATCTGCGCCGATGCCGATATCCTTGTCGGTGGGGGAGATGTTCATATCGCCCATCACCACAGTGTCTCCCGGCTGTTTGTTGAGATCGTCCAGCCAGGCCATCAGGTCGGCGTAGAACTTTTCCTTGGCGGGGAATTTCACCGGGTGGTCCCGGCTTTCGCCCTGGGGGAAGTAACCGTTGATGACTCTCAAAGGCTTGCCATCGACCATGAACTGGGCGGTGATCAACCGGCGCTGGGAGTCTTCGCCGTCCCAGGGGTAGCCCTTCACCACGTTGTCTGGCTCGAGCCTGGACAGCAGGGCAACACCGTAATGGGTTTTCTGGCCATGAAAATGCACGTGATAGCCAAGTTCACGGATGGCTTCTTCAGGGAACTGTTCATCGCTGACCTTGGTTTCCTGAAGCCCGATAAAGTCCGGGTTCAGCTCTTCGATAACCGCTTCGAGCTGATGCAGGCGGGTGCGAATACTGTTGACGTTAAAAGACACGAACATCATGAGTCTGGAGTCCTCCGGGTCGGTTTGTCGCGGAGTTTACCATACCCGCCAGTGGTGTCCTGCCGGTATCAGGATACCAGCGGGCAATCCGGGTAACGGGTTACCTGGTAGCGGATATGGGCGTTGTGATTGGTGTCTTCATTTTTGCGGATATTGGTCATGCCCCGGTAGTCCGTGAGGGCGCCACGGCTGTTGTACCCCAGAACAATCGGGTCAACCAGCATGCTCAGAAACACGCCGGTTGGCCGAAGCTGTACAACCAGGTCGGCGGTAATGTCGGTGTCGGTCACTGCCTCGGCAACGAAGCCATAGTGTTCTCCGCGGGTAGGTCCCAGAAAACGGAACTTTATCTTCTGGCCGTCCCTGAGTTTGTCCCATTCGGCGCGGATAAGATGATCAAAACCTGAATCCACCACCAGCCTCTGGTCAAATGTTACGGAGTAATCTTTCTGGCTACCCGAGAGATTACGCCATTTGATAGTGGCTCGATTCTCACCGGGGTATTCGATTGTGAGTTTTTCATCGAAATCCGGCTGGGTGAAGGTGACAGCCGGGCGGAGCGCTGAATCCGAAAACATCAGGCGTTTGCTTGCAAATACGTCATTACTGGCGGGCTTGCGGTAATCCACCTGATGTTCGCCGGGTCGGAACCGGCCTCCGGTGCATTCTCCGGTCGTTTGATGATCTTCGGTATAGAGTTCCTGACCGTTTTCGCCAGTGGCTTTGCCCTGAAATTCCAGGGTGGTCGCGAACACCGGTGCAGAGGCAACCATGGTGGTGAATAAACCAACCTGAAAAATGTTCATGCTTCCAGCTCCGTATAAAGTGCCTTGCGGATAAACAGCAACAAGGGGAACAGAACCAGCCAGCCAACGGCGAGCGCAGGCACAGACAGGGCGGGATCGGGAAGGGTGACAGGCCCCAGCTTGCTGGCAGCCCAGTAGGCAAAAGGCCCGGCGACGGGTGCCAGCACGAATGGCAGCCAGCGGGTACGGCCCACCCAGTACAGCGAATGGCACAGGGTGGTCATGAAAATGGCCCAGATGGCGACCAGCCAGGGAGGGGCGGCCAGAATCTCTTCAGTATCACCAAGGCCGAGCACGCCGGTGCGGAACCATAAGGTGTCCAGCAGAGTGCCCAACACGATGCCGACGCCAATGAACTGGAGCTCCGCGAACCGCTTACGACTGACCAGCAGAAAGTGGACCAGCAGCAACCCGGCGATTACTGCTACCGACAGCCGGTTGGGGTAAATCACACAGATAAACCAGCCGGCCTGGAAAAGTATGAAATTCAGGATATTACGGTGGGTTTCTGAAGTAATCATACGCTGATGATGTTGGCGCGTTTGTTGGCGGGTTTGGCCAGCAAAAGGTGGGCAACGCCTATCGCGCGTTCGCTGAAACCGGCTTCACAGTAGGCAAAGTAGAAATGCCACAAGCGCTGGAAGGCCTGGTCGTAACCCAGCTTTTCCAGTTCGTTTCGGTTCGACATAAAGCGCACGCACCAGTCATTCAGCGTTCGGGCGTAGTGAAAGCCAAAATCCTCGGCCTGGCTGAGCACCAGGTCAGATCCGGTTCGCATGGCGTCAAGAATGGCGCCGAACGATGGAATGAAGCTGCCCGGAAAGATGAAGCGCTGAATGAAATCGACGTTTTTCAGCGCGCGCGCATAACGCTGTTCCGGCATATTGATGGCCTGGATCAGTGCCAGTCCATCGGGCTTGAGCAGCGCGCCGATCTGCTGAAGATAGCTTTCAAGGAATTCCGGCCCGACCGCCTCGATCATTTCGATGGAGACCAGCTTGTCGAACTGGCCTTCCAGATCGCGGTAATCGTCAAACAGGAGGGTGATTCTGTCTTCAAGACCCTCGGCTTCCACGCGTTCCCGGGCCATTTCCAGTTGTTCCCGGGAAATGGTTGTGGTGGTCACGTGGCAGCCATAGTGCTTCGCGGCGTGGATGGCAAAGCCGCCCCAGCCGGTGCCGATTTCCACCACGTGATCGTCCGGTTTCAGGTCCAGTTTCCTGCAGATGACATCCAGCTTGTGGACGGCCGCCCGGTCCAGACTGGTCTCTTCGGACGGATAAATAGCCGACGAGTACATCATGGTCGGGTCCAGAAACAGGCTGAACAGGTCGTTGCCCAGGTCGTAATGGGCGCTGATGTTTTTGCGCGAGCCTTCGGGGGTGTTGCGGTTCAGCCAATGCAGTCCTTTCAGCGCGGGTTTGCTGACCCAGCTGAATTTGTCTTCGAAGGCGTTCATGGTGTCCAGATTACGGCTGAAGAACCGGAGCAGGGCGGTCAGGTCTGGTGAGCTCCAGTCGCCGGCAACGAACGCTTCGGCGGCGCCGATGCTGCCACCGGTTACCAGGTCCCGCCAGGTGCCGTGGTTGTGCACCGCAAGTTCTGCCATAGGGTAACTGCCATCCCCGTCGCCGAAGACCTGCTCGCCATACCCCGGCTCTCGTACCACCAGCTTGCCCTTGCCGAGACCGGCGAGCTGTTTGAACACCAGCTGGCGGGCAATACGGCTGATCAGGGGGAGTCGCTTGGTGGCACTCTGGTTTTCGATCGAGGTGTTCAGGTTCTCCATGAGCTTACCTTCGCTGCTGACTTGTTGTTCGACAGGTTGTTTTTGTCTGGCGATTCGGTGACATCGAGCCCTTCATCTTCCGCGCCTCGCCGATACTCGCCGGCACTGGCCTCGAGTTTGTTCGGGTGGGTATGGAAGGGAACGCCTTTGAGTTTCAGTTTCAGGGCGTTCCAGTAAATGCCCGCTGTCCCCTTGATGGTTTCCAGCGGAAACCGGGCCAGACTTCTATGGAAGGTATTACGATCAAACGGACGACGGTGGACCACCAGAGTGGCATCAAAATGTTTGCGGTCGTCTTCCTTGACGTTCATGTGTACGCGTAATTCAGGGCCACGAAAACTGAACAGCCACTGGTAGTGCTGGTTCATGCCATTAAAGGGTGAAACGTGAAACCGCTTGGAGAAGGCAAAGCGCTCGGTTTGCCATTCGGATTCACTGCCGGGCCCTGGCTGGCGGCATTCCAGACAGTACACGTGCCGGTGCTTCCAGGGTGTGTTGGTGATCTGCGCGAGTATCACTCTTGGCACATCGCCCCGCTCCGGGCGCTGCTCCGCCTCGTAGCACAGGTAAAAGCTGACCGGGTTGAAAACATAACCAAGATAACGCGGGTGGGTGAGCAGTTGAATGGGGCCATCGGGCACCCAGCCGGTGGCGTTTTTTACCCGGGCAACAACGGCCTGGCGCAGGCTGGGAACTTCCGGGTCGAGGTAGTCTTCCCGGTACAGGCTCACCCAGTTGAAGCGGCCGAAAGACAGAAACGGGCTGAAGCGGGCAATACTGGTCCAGTCGTCCAGGTCCAGGCCGAACATGCCGATATTGTATTGAAAACCGTGTTTGGCCGGCACCTTACGGCGATGTCTTATAGTGCCTTCCAGCCATTCAGTGGCCATTCTAAAGCTCCACACCAAAGGCCCGGGTTACCCGCAGGGCGCTTTGTACGCCGTCTTCGTGAAAACCGTTGAACCAGTAGGCGCCGCAAAAATGGGTACGATTGCGGTTGCCGATTTCGTCATAGCGCTCCTGTGCCGCGACGGCATCCAGGGTAAAGACCGGGTGGTCGTATTCAAAACGCTTGATAACCGTGTCTTCGGCGATATCGTGACTGCGGTTCAGGGTTACGCAGAAGGTTTCCGGTGCATCGTCAAAGTTCTGCAGAATATTCATGTTGTAGGTTACCGATACCGGTTCATGGTTGGTTGCCGGAATCCGGTAGTTCCAGGCCGCCCAGGCCCTGCGGTTGGACGGCAGCACGCTGGCATCGGTGTGCAGCACCACATCGTTCTTCTGGTAGCCGATGGCGCCGAGAATCTCCTGCTCCTGCGCTGTGGCATCTTTCAGCATGGCCAGCGCCTGGTCACTGTGGCAGGCCAGGATGACCTGATCAAACCGGTGGCGGTTCCCATTGGTGACAACGGTAACGCCTTCTTCATCACGCTCGACAGCGGATATTGGGCTGTTCAGGTGCGTGCGTTCACCCAGGCGATCCATCATCCGGTCCACATAGGTGGCAGAACCGCCGGAAATCACGCGCCAGGTTGGCCTGTCGTCCACTGACAACATGCCGTGGTTGTTAAAGAACTGCAGGAAAAAGCGAATCGGGAACTGTTCCAGCACAATTTCCGGGGCTGACCAGATGGCCGCGCCCATGGGCACAATGTAGTTGTTCCGGAAATACTGGCTGTAGCGGTTGCGGTCCAGATACTGGCCCAGGGTTTCTCCGTCCGGAATGGTGTCGGCGGCAAGGTCTGCACGACTTTCCTGGTTGAACCTCAGAATTTCCCGGATCATTTTCAGAAACGACGGCCTGAACAGGTTCCGGCGCTGGGCGAACAGGGTGTTCAGGCTCGTGCCGTTGTATTGCAGGCCGGAACTATGGCTGTCGACACTGAAACTCATGTCGCTCACTTCTGACGCCACGCCCAGCCGATCCATCAGCCGGATAAAGCCGGGATAGGTCCAGTCATTGAACACGATAAAGCCTGTATTGACGGGCCAGGTGCGCCCGCCGGCTTCCACCTGTTCGGTGTTGGTGTGGCCACCGGCGTAATCGCCGGCTTCAAACAGCTCAACGTCGTGTTTTTCACTGAGCAGCCAGGCTGCGGTCAGGCCGGACACGCCGGCGCCGATGACAGCAATACGCTGACGATCCTGATTCATCTGTTCATTTTTCCTTGGGCTGATAGGGTTCAAGAATCGGTATTCCGTGCCATTCTGGCGGCAAGGCGGTCAGTCAGGCTTTGTGGTAATGCACTGAACACCTTCATCAGCCAGATAAACGGCCGTGGGAAGGCGATCTCTGTTTTGCCGCGCTCAAGGCCGATGCGTATGCGCTGTGCTGCTTCTTCCGCATCGATGATGAAGGGCATGGCGAAATCATTGCGGTCGGTCAGTGGTGTTCGTACGAAACCGGGCGACACGACAACCACATCAATGCCTTCAGCGGCCAGATCAGCGCGAAGCGCGTGAGCAAAATAGCTGAGTGCGGCTTTTGAGGCACCGTAGCCCTCGGCACGGGCGAACGGGAACCACCAGGCGGAGGAGCTGACAATCACCAGCGTGGCAGGTTTGCCTTTCGCCCGGGTTGCCCGCAGAGCTGGCAGGGCAATGTCCAGGCTTCGGGCCGTGCCCAGCACGTTGGTCGTGATGTTGGCTTCAATCACCCGGCTGTCGTAATCGGCAATTTCCAGGTATTGGCAGGTGCCGGCGTTGAGAATGGCCATGTCCAGATCGCCGAAATGAGTGAGGTCATCACTGATTCCGGCCAGGTCGTCCACGTTTGTGGTGTCAGCAGCGGCTGTGGCGATGCGTTCCGGGTAATGATCGGCCAGCGAATCCAGCGCCTGCTGGCGCCGGCCGGTTACAACCAGGTTGTGGCCGCAGCCGGCCAGTTCATGCACCAGTGCCTCACCGATGCCGGAGGAAGCGCCTGTCAGCCAGATATTTGTTGGATTGCTCAAACGCTTGCTCATCCTGCGTGCTCCCGGATCCGGCGAATGAGGCCGCCCAGCAACGGCAGGTTTTCATACAACAGCTGGCCGGCGTCGAAATAATCCCGGTGGTAAAACACGCGACCATCGCGGATGTCCAGATGACTGATGCCATCGACCACCACCATCTGGCCCCCGCGGATGCGTTTGTGGCGTAACTCCATGATCCAGGGAATGGCACAATGGCCATGCCGGATGACCGGTTCGCCAAAACGGAAGCGGCAGCTGATCACGTTGCTGTAGGCTCCGGCAAAGTATTCCGTCAGTGCGTCCAGGCCGAGAACCTGACTGAAAGGGTCCTGGAAATGAATGTCTTCGCTGTACACTTCCTGCAGTTTGTGCAGATTACCCTTGTCGAGTTGGTTGAACAGCTGACAGAAGTTATCCAATACCACGGGCACCACTGCGTCCCGTGAGCCTACTTCAACAGGTGAAGCGGGGGAGGTCATGGGCAATTCCTTTTATTCCTGTCGAGTTGCCGGGTTTCTTCCCGGATGTGTTCGGGAATGGGGTTGAGATCCCAGACAATACCAAGTTTTGACAGTAGCCAGAGGCCGTACCAGGTAATGTCAATTTCATACCAGCGAAAGCCCTGGCGTACGGACCGCGGCCAACGGTGATGGTTGTTGTGCCAGCCTTCACCCAGAGTGATCAGGGCCAGCCAGAAGTTGTTGCGGCTGTCGTCGTCGGTTTCAAACCGGCGCTTGCCCCAGACATGGAGCAGCGAGTTGATTGACACCGTGGCGTGAAACAGCACAACGGTAGAGATGAAGAACCCCCAGACCAGTAACTGAAGCCCGTTGGTATTCAAACCGGGCGCCCAGGTGGCAAGGCCTTCTCCGAGCAGGTAAATCAACGCTGCAAAAATGGCCGGTACCAGCGAGTCGAAGCGGTTAATGAAGCGCAGCTCGGGGAATTTCAGCCAGTCCCGAACGCGTTTTTCGTTCATTGTGAAACCGGCATCGCAGGTGAACCAGCCGGCATGGGACCACCAGAATCCGCCCTGGTGCGGGGAGTGGAGGTCTTCCGGACAATCAGAATATTGATGATGGTGGCGATGATGCGCCGCCCACCACAGTGGCCCGCGCTGGGCGGCACTGGCCCCGAGTACCGCAAACACGAATTGTGCGGCCCGGCTGGTTTTAAAGGTTTTATGGGAGAAGTAACGGTGGTAAAACCCGGTAATGGCAAACATGCGGATAATAAAAAACGCGATGGCGAACACCACCGCGAAAGTGCTGACTCCGGTCACAAGAGCCAGCAAACAAGCCAGATGCAACCCTATAAAGGGCAGCACTCTCAATAGATTAAACGATCTGGAACTGGTGTCCAGGTGATCTGATCCAGCTTCGGAATCGAACCACCTCAGAATGTTTGTCAGCCAGCTACTCACTCGGATCATAATTCATCATGCCAAATAGTCGTTCAGATAGTGCAGTGATACGCACCGTTGCAGTCATCGGTTCAGGGTTGGCAGGACTTGTTTCCGCCATTTCGCTTTCGCAGCAGGGCCATCAGGTGCGGGTGTTCGAGAAAAGCCGTGGTCCGGGCGGTCGCCTGTCGTCCAAGCGGGCGGGCAATGGCGATTCTGCGGATATCGGGGCGCAGTATTTCACTATCCGTCATCCGGAATTTCACCAATTCCTTCAACAATGGGCAGGAGAGGGCTCATTCGCCCTCTGGCCCGGGCGTTTCGGTTTTCAGCACCCCGACGAAGGGTGGCAGCCGTTTCCGGAGGAGGCCCGCTATGTTGGCGTGCCCCGAATGACGGCGATTTCCCGGGCCCTGTCTGAACACGTGGAGGTGAAAGCCTCGGTACGCATTGCCCGGCTGGCTCGTGAGCAAAATCAGTGGCGGCTGATGTGCACGGAGGGCAAGGATTACGGCCTGTTTGATCAGGTAGTTATTACCGCGCCACCCGCACAGGCCCGGGAGATTCTCGAAAACAGTGGCCTGGCGTCCATTGCCGACAAAATTGCCAATTCTGCCGGCCAGATGCTGCCGTGCTGGGCCGTCGCAGCCAGGCTGGAAGGCTCTGTGCCTCTGGGTTATGAAGGTATGCGCCCGAACAGTGATGCGCTCTACTGGGTCGCCAACAATGCGTCCAAGCCCGGCCGTGAGCAGGGTGGTCCGTGGTGGATACTGCACGCCACACCGGAATGGACAAATCACCACCTGGAGACCGCGCCGGACCTTATTGCAGAGCGGCTGGTCGGCGCGTTCCGGGATCTGACCGGCTATGGTGGCGAAGTGGCCGAGAGCTTCGCCCACCGCTGGCTTTACGCACGCTCAACCGACGGTGCCTGCCCGGGCTATATTCTGGATGCCGAACAGGGCGTGGGGCTGGCAGGTGACTGGCTTGCCGGTGGGCGCGTGGAAGGGGCCTGGGAAAGCGCTGATCGCCTGGTGGCAGCTATCAACCGCGGCTGAGGCTCGCTTGCCCGGGCCCGGGTTACTCTTTATTACTCTTTCTATTACTCCGTGAGGTCCGGAGGTGTGCCGTTGGCCACTTCCGGGCGCTGGTAGAAGTGCGTGATGGTGCCGTCGCCAAATTTGGAGAAGAAGGCGCTGACATCCGTTATTTTCTTCAGCGACCGCTCACGGGTTATCGGATTTCTCAGCAGCACTTTGATGCCGTCAAAATTATCCTGAATGTTGGAGAACCGGGCGCGCATGGAGCAGGTGACCACCTCGGCTGAATCGAGACTCAGCTGATCAGCCAGCCAGTTGCTGTGTTTCTGCATGCCGGAGCCATCAAGATTCTCCCGGGTATCCAGATGCCGCAGTTTCACCCGGTTCACAATGCAGAATGAGTAACTTTTGGGCTGGCGGCGTGCCACTTTCCGGAAGGCTTCCCAGAAGAAGTTGTCGGTCAGTTCGGCAAAGTACTGCATGTCGCTCAGGCAGGTGTCGATCCACTCAAAGTTTTCCGGATCTTCCAGCACTTCGTTAATCGCTTCACGTAACAGCCAGTCAAAACCCAGGGCGGTTTTGTGGGCATAAACCTTCCGGTACATCTGGTAGCGGCTGTAGACGAAGTCTTCCAGCGCGCCCAGACCTTTCTCGGTAATGGCCAGGCCCATCCAGGGCTCGGACACTTCCCAGCCGAAGCGCAGGTTGCTCAGCAGGTGGTCCAGGTTGAAACCGCCGATGGTTACCGAGCTGTGGAAGCCATCCCGCAGCATGTAATCGGCCCGGTCGGCATCAATCTCGCCCGAGACAATAGACGCCAGCAAGTCCATGACCAGCCGGGGAACATCCTCGCCGGCAATGCTGCCGGCGATGGCTTCATCACCGGCGATGAATTTCCAGAAGGTTTCGGCATGGCGGCAAAAGGCGTCGCTGGGCTGAACTTCGGTGGTTTCCATAATGCCGATAACATCAACGGCATTAAGCCCGGCACTTTCCAGATCCACCGCCGCCAGTACGTCGTGGGCAACCCGCACGGAATAGTGTTCATGTTCCAGTTCCGCCGGTTCTTCGCGGAAATAGTCGTGATAATCCACGCCTTCCCAGAGATCGCGAAAGCGTTCAGGCCGTGACATCAAATCCCGGATACGCCGGGCCTGGGTGAACTGGTGGGAGAAACTTGAATGGCCGCTGTCGTGCAGCAGGCAGGCCAGGCGAATGGTTTTGGCCAGGTAATCAATGGCGTCCAGCTGGCTCAGCCCGAGATCGGTACGTTCGCTCAACTGTCGTTCCCGCAGGTAGGCGTCGATCATGGAGCGGAACATGCGCGTGCCTACATGCATAACGCCAATGCTGTGGAGGAACCGGGAGTGGGTGGCACCCGGGAAAACCAGGCTGAGAATGTCGTTCTGGCAGATGTTTCGCAGGCGCTGGAAAAGCGGGTGGTCAATCACCTGAATTTCGTGGCGGTACAGCGGAATGCCGCCGTGCACCGGGTCCATAATCAGCTTGTCGTAGGCTCCGAGCAGGTCGTTAACGGCACGTCGCATGGTTTCAATACTCCCGAATTGATCTCATCGGCCTTGTTATATCACAGAGGCATGCCAGAATAGGCGATATGCAGGCAAATTCTCTTTTACCGCTGGCAGGTTAGGGCAATCACCATGACATCGCGCACCGAGCGCATACTGATTATCGATGCTGACGAGCAGGCCCGTGCAGACCTTTCCCGGTACCTCGAGCTCAAAGGCTTCTACGTGACCGCCCATGCGCAGCTGGCGGACGCCAGTGTGGCACCAGACGATAACATTCCGGATGTCATCTTTGCAGACCTTGCGCCGGAGGCCATTCGACAGTTGTCGAGAAAGCTGGAAAACGCGGGGCACTACGTCCCCCTGGTGGCGTGTACCACAAGCGGGCTCAGTGCTGATGTTGTCAACGCGCTCCGCGCCGGGGCCACGGATGTGGTGCTCAAGCCATGCCATGAAGACAAGATTGCCCTGGATGACGTTATTGAAAAGCTGTTCGACCGGGTGCGGATCAACCGGCTGAACCGGCTTTACCGCAAGGAGCTGGAAGACACCAATCGGGAACTGCGCGGCGGTATTGCTGAACTCCGGGCCGATCAGAATGCCGGCCGAAAAGTACAGCTGAAGATGCTGCCGGATAAAGATCTTCGCCTTGCGGGCCTTCAGGTTGATCACCTGATCAAGCCGTCTTTATACCTGAGTGGCGATTTTCTCGACTACTTCAAACTGAGCGACGACAAGGTTCTGGTCTATATCGCCGATGTTTCCGGCCACGGTGCCAGCTCGGCCTTTGTGACCGTGCTGCTGAAAAACCTGACTAACCGTTTGCAGCGCAATCTCAGGCGCCAGTCCAGTTCGGAAATCCTCTGCCCGAACCTCTTTCTTGAGCGTATCAATGCGGAACTTCTGGACACCGGTCTGGGTAAGCATGTCACGGTTTTTGTGGGCATTATCACCATTTCCGAGCGGGCGCTGGACTACGCCGTAGGCGCTCATTTCCCCATGCCCATTATTTCGTTTGCCGATGGCGAAACCCGGTTTCTGGAAGGTAACGGGCTTCCTGTCGGTATTTTCGAAGACCCGGAATGGGAAGTGTATCGTATATCACTGGACAGACCTTTCCGTTTAATCCTGTTCTCTGACGGGATTCTCGAGGTGCTTGCCGCGAAATCCCTGGATGAAAAGGAGAAGACACTACTTGAACTCGTTTCAGGAGGTAGTCACACTATCGCATCGTTGAGCGACGCTCTGGGTCTTGACCAGATCTCGGAGCTGCCGGACGACATCGCGTTAGTATCGGTAACCGATACCATAGAAGGTTCGGATAACACGTCCTCTACCTAGTGGCAGTGTGAAAATGGCTGGTTATAAAATCCTGCAAGCAGACAAGCAGGGAATTTACGTCTTAAAGTTTATTGGCGAAATCCGGTTGAACCTGTGTTCAACGCTGGATAATCTGGCCGAGTCGATCACTCGCGACCCTGAATTCAAAACGGTCGTGATCGACCTGACGGAAACCGATATCATCGACAGCACCACCCTCGGGCTGTTGGCCAAAATCGCTTTGGCCGCAAAAAAGCAAAGCCAGTTCCTGCCAACCCTGATCTCGACCAACCCTGATATTACCCGCATTGTTACCTCGATGGGCTTCGACAAGATATTCATCATTGTCAGTGAGCCTGCGTCACGCATTGAGGAACTGGAAGAAATCCCGGTACTCAAAGCCAGTGAACAACAGGTCCGAGACAAGGTGCTGGATGCCCATAAGATACTGATGGGCATGAACAGCAAAAACCGGGAGGAGTTTAAGAACCTGGTGCGAGCTCTCGAATGCGAGGAAGCCGGCTGATACCCCGGTTCCCGGCACCCCAAAAACCGCCCGACAGCAAAAAGCGGAATTTTTATGCCTGAAAATGCAGCGTCCCACGACAAAGGGGCGACTTCTCATGATGTGGCCGTGCTTGGCGGTGGCAGCTTCGGAACCGCAATGGCCAAGGTTCTTGGTGAAAATGGCCACCGTGTGCACTTCTGGATGCGCGACCCGGCCCAGGCCGAACAAATCCGGGCGACAGGCATCAACAAGCGCTATATGCCGGATGTCCGGTTAGAAGGCGACATTCAGCCCACCACCGATATCGCCGCCGCACTGCAGATTGCCGATGTGGTTTTTGTGGCAATGCCCTCCAAAGCTTTCCGGACACTTATCCGCGAGCACAGTCACGAATTCCACGATGGTCAGGTTGTGGTCAGTCTGACCAAAGGCATTGAGGAACAAGGCTTTAAGTTGATGAGCGAGATTCTCCTTGAAGAGATCCCGCGTTGCCGCTCAGGCGTGCTCAGTGGCCCGAACCTCGCCGGCGAAATCGTCAACCGGGAACTGACGGCCACTGTCATCGCCGCCAAAGATCCCGATGTTCGCCGTATCGTGCAGGAGCTGCTGGGCTGCGAATACTTCCGGGTTTATGCCAACGTTGACGTCTATGGCGTTGAACTGGCCGGCGCCCTGAAGAACATCTATGCCATTGTTGCCGGGCTGGGCTCTGCTCTGAATATGGGAGAAAACGCGCGGGCCATGCTGATTACCCGCGGGCTGGCGGAAATGAGCCGGTTCGCAGTCAGTCTGGGCGCCAATCCCATGACGTTCATGGGGCTGGCCGGGGTTGGTGACCTGATCGCCACCTGTACCTCCAACAAAAGCCGTAACTACCGGGTTGGCTATGCCATCGGAAAGGGCCGGCAACTGGATGAAATTGTTGAAGAACTTGGCCAGGTGGCCGAGGGCATCTACACATTGAAGCTGGTTCGGGAAAAATCCGAAGCTATCGGTATCTATATGCCCCTGGTTCGCGGTCTGTACGAGATTGTTTACGAAGGCGCTTCCATCAACGCCGTCATCAACAGCCTGATGATGGCCGTACAGAATTCTGATGTGGAGTTCATTCTTCCACGCACCATTCAGGAATAATCGCTTAATGGTGCCCGGGCAGGGGAGAGCGTGATGAATCTGGTCATCATGCGCCACGGCGAAGCCGGCTGGCACAGCATCGATCAACAGCGTGAACTGACGGAAATGGGGCGCCGCGATGTTGCCGCCGTTGGCGCCGGGATTGCCGAATCACGCTTTCGCCCGGAACTGATCTGGTGCAGCCCCTACATCCGTGCCCGGCAGACCGCCGCCATTATTGCCGAAGTCCTGAACTGTCCGATTGAAGAAAAGCTCTTCATCACGCCGGACGACGACCCCGGGCGGTGTCTTGACGCGCTGCTGGAAAACCACGTCTCGCCTTTAATGATTGTCTCGCACATGCCTTTTGTGGGTGCTCTGTCCACTCTGCTGGTGGATGGCCATCGCCGGGGCATACCGTTCATGCCATCCCAGGCGGTTGCCCTGGACATGCCCGTGGTTGGTCCGGGCTGCGCGGACTTGAAATCCCAGTTTCTGCCCTGAGTTCATTACTATGAAACCGGATCATATTGAAAAAAGCGTCAAGCACAACGCTACCGACAAGACCCCTCCACCCCTTGAGAAATGGCATCCGGCACTGACCGGCGATATGGACCTGGTTGTCACCCGTGATGGCCAGTGGCTTTACGAAGGCCACCCCATTGCCCGCGAATCAGCTGTCAGGCTGTTTTCAACGATCCTGAGAAGAGAAGACGACGGCGAGTACTACCTGATTACGCCAGTAGAGAAGTGGCGCATCCAGGTAGAAGACACGCCGCTGCTGGCACACTCTCTGACCGTGGACGGTGAAGGGCAGAACCAGGTGCTGTCAGTCACCACGAATATGGGTGAAACCCTCGACATCGGTGATGAACATCCACTGGTTGTTGACCACTACCCGGGCAGCGATGAGCCCAGGCCATTGGTGTCTGTGCGCCATGGTGTTGAAGCCCGCCTGCTAAGCCCTGCCTTCTACGACCTCGCGGAGCTGGTGGAAGAGCGAGAGGTTGATGGCGAACGCTGGCACGGGGTGTTCAGCCAGGGAAATTTCTGGAAAATCTCCAGGAGCGGTTGAAAAGCCGGAGTGTGCCTCTATAAATAAGGTAGAAAACGCAGTCTTTCACTTGTTAGACTGTATTTTCGTGCTTGTTACGAGCCTGGCTCTATAACGAGGCAGGTGGTCGTTAGTTCCTCTGTGCAGTCCGGCTGTTCACGATCACTTTCGATCGCCCATTTATTCAAATACACAGTCATTGCGACAGGCAAGGAGATCACATGGCCCAACCTCGTGTTGTCACCATCCATTACACGCTCACCAACGACCAGGGAGAAGAACTGGATTCCTCCCGTGTAGAAGGCCGGGAGCCGCTGTCTTATCTGGAAGGTGCACAAAACATTATCGGTGGACTGGAAAGTGCGCTGAACGAAAAGAACGCCGGCGATCAGGTTAAAGTATCTGTAGAGCCTGCTGAAGGCTATGGCGAAGTCAACGAAGAGTTGGTTCAGCCAGTTCCGCTTTCTGCGTTCGAAGGCGTAGATACCATCGAGCCGGGCATGCAGTTCCAGGCCCAGACTCCGGGCGGCCCCCAGATCGTGCGTGTGGTAGAAGTTGGCGACGAAACCGTCACCATCGATGCCAACCACCCGCTGGCTGGTGAAACTCTGCACTTCGACGTAGAAGTTGTAGAAGCCCGTGAAGCAACCGACGAAGAGCAAGAGCACGGTCACGCTCACTGATAGCTTCGTAAGGTTGTACGAAAAACGGCTCCCGAGGGAGCCGTTTTTTTTGGTTACATATTCGGGTAGTTAGGCCCGCCACCGCCTTCCGGCGTTACCCAGGTAATGTTCTGGGCCGGGTCTTTGATGTCGCAGGTTTTGCAGTGCACACAGTTCTGGGCATTGATCTGGAACTGCTTGCCGCTGCCATCATCCGCTTCCACCACTTCGTATACACCAGCCGGGCAGTAGCGCTGCGCGGGCTCGTCGTATTTTGGCAGGTTTTCCTTGATCGGAATTTCCGGATCAGTCAGCTTCAGGTGCACCGGCTGATCTTCCTCATGGTTGGTATTGGAGATGAATACCGAGGACAGTCGATCGAAGGTCAGGGTGTTATCCGGCTTCGGATAGCTGATCTTCTTGCAGTCAGCCGCCGGTTTCAGGGTGGCGTAGTCCGGTGTGGTGTCCCGGAACGTCATCGGCAGGCTGCCACGCAGGATGTTCTGCTCGAAGAAGGCAATGGCGCCGCCCACGATATTGCCGAACTTGTGCATGGCCGGGCCGAAGTTACGCTCCGCGTATAGCTCCTTGAACAGCCAGCTGTCCTCGAAACGCTCCTGGAAGCTGGTGATCTCCTCACCGTTCTTGCCTTCCTTCAGCGCCTCGAATACCGCTTCTGCGCCCAGCATGCCGGATTTCATGGCGGTGTGGGAGCCCTTGATCTTGGAGCTGTTCAGCGTGCCGGCATCACAGCCCAGCAGCAGACCACCCGGGAAGCTCATCTTCGGCAGGGCGTTGTAGCCGCCCTTGGCGATGGCACGGGCGCCGTAGGCCACACGCTTGCCGCCTTCCAGGTATTTCCTGATTTCCGGATGGAGCTTCAGGCGCTGGAATTCTTCAAACGGGCTCATGTGAGGATTGCTGTAGGAAAGATCGGAAATCAGCCCCACATACACCTGACCACCTTCCAGGTGATACAGGAAAGAGCCGCCGGTAGAGCCGGACTCGTTCAGCGGCCAGCCGGTGGTGTGAACCACCAGGCCCGGTTCGTGTTTGGCCGGGTCGATGTCCCACAACTCCTTGATGCCAAGACCATAGTGCTGCGGATCTTTGCCTTCGTCCAGTTTGAAATCACTGATCAGGCGCTTGCCCAGATGGCCACGGCAGCCTTCGGTAAACAGGGTGTACTTGGCACGCAGTTCCATGCCTGCCATAAAGCCGTCTTTTTCGCTGCCATCGCGGGCTACGCCCATATCGCCGGTAACAATGCCTTTTACCTGACCATCTTCAACGATGGTTTCGGCGGCAGAAAAACCGGGATAGACCTCTACACCCAGCTCTTCGGCCTGCTCGGCCAGCCAGCGACACAGGTTGCCGAGGCTGATGATGTAGTTGCCGTGGTTGTGCATGTTCTTCGGCACGAGACCATTGGGAAGCTTGGTGGCATTTTCCTGGCTTTTGAACAGGAAAATGTCATCGCGGGTTACCGGGGTGTTCAGGGGGGCGCCTTTTTCTTTCCAGTCCGGAAAGAGTTCGTTCAGGGCGGTGGGCTCGAACACGGTACCGGCGAGGATATGCGCACCGATTTCGGAACCTTTCTCTACTACGCACACAGTCAGTTCTTCGCCGGCTTCCTGGGCCTGTTGCATCACGCGGCAGGCTGCAGACAGCCCTGCCGGGCCACCGCCGACGATCAGAACATCAAATTCCATCGATTCGCGTTCCACGTTGGTCTCCTCAAACTACTTTTAATGGGTCTTGTTTATAACAAAAGGATAACGCATTTCAGAAATCAAACAAACGTTTGTTTGAAATTCGCGATTACCTTTGGCATTGTACGAATAACACTGAAACATGGTGTGTTTTGAGTCGATTTTTAGTATCGTCTCATTGCAAGGTCGGGTCAACCTGGCTTATCTATTAAACCCATCGTAGAAGAACGAGGAATCTATGAAGGTTCTGGTCGCTGTAAAACGAGTTATCGACTACAACGTGAAGGTGCGCGTCAAGCCGGACAACACCGGTGTAGACCTCGCCAACGTCAAGATGGCAATGAACCCGTTCTGCGAAATCGCAGTTGAAGAAGCGGTTCGCCTGAAAGAAAAGGGCGTTGCCAGTGAAATCGTGGTGGTTTCTATTGGTCCCAAAGCTGCACAGGAGCAGATTCGTACCGCTCTGGCACTGGGCGCTGACCGCGGTATCCACGTAGAAACCGATGAAGAAGTGCAGTCCCTCGAGGCGGCCAAACTTCTGAAGGCAGTGGTTGAGAAAGAAGAGCCCAAAATGGTGATTCTGGGCAAACAGTCCATCGATTCTGACAACAACCAGACCGGCCAGATGCTGGCTGCGCTGACCGGCATGGGCCAGGGCACGTTCGCGTCGGAGGTGGTTGTTGAAGGCGACAAAGTTAACGTAACCCGCGAAGTAGACGGCGGTCTGGTCACTGTTGGCCTGAACCTGCCGGCGGTTGTTACCACAGACCTGCGTTTGAACGAGCCACGTTACGCTTCTCTGCCGAACATCATGAAGGCCAAGAAGAAGCCGCTGGAAGCCACAAGCCCCGCCGATCTGGGTGTAGAGCTTGCCCCGCGTCTGTCTACCCTGAAGGTTGAAGCCCCGGCAGCGCGCCAGGGTGGTATCAAGGTAGCTGATGTAGCCGAGCTGGTGGACAAACTGAAGAACGAAGCGAAGGTGATCTGAATGAGCATCCTGGTAATTGCTGAACACGACAACAGTAGCCTGAAGCAGGCTACCCTGAATGTTGTAGCGGCTGCCAAAGCCATCGGCGGAGACGTTGATGTACTGGTCGCTGGCGAAAACGTAGGCGCCGTCGCTGAAGCCGCTGCCAAGGCAGAAGGGGTCAACAAGGTTCTGGTGGCCGACAACGCCGCCTATGGCCATTTCCTGGCGGAAAACCTGGGCGAGCTGGTTGCTGAAGTGGGCAAGGCCTACAGCCACATTCTGGCTGCCGCCGGTACCACGGGCAAAGACTTCATGCCGCGCGTTGCAGCGCTGCTGGACGTGGCTCAGGTATCCGACATTATGCGCGTGGAATCGGCCGACACCTTCGTGCGTCCGATCTATGCCGGTAACGCCATTGCCACCGTTCAATCCAGCGATAGCATCAAGGTTGTGACGGTTCGTCCGACGGCGTTTGATCCTGTTGCGGCTGAAGGCGGTTCTGCCGCTGTCGAGCAGCTGGACGTCGTAAAAGACGCCGGGCTGTCTGTCTTCGTGAGCGAGCAGAAAGCCGAATCTGACCGTCCGGACCTGGCTTCAGCCGGTGTGGTTATCTCCGGTGGTCGTGGCATGCAGAACGGTGAGAACTTCAAAATGCTGGAAGGCATTGCTGATCTGCTGGGCGCTGCTGTTGGTGCTTCCCGCGCCGCGGTTGATGCCGGCTTTGTGCCTAACGATATGCAGGTCGGCCAGACCGGCAAAATCGTTGCGCCACAGCTGTACATGGCGATTGGCATCTCCGGTGCCATCCAGCACCTGGCTGGCATGTCTGACTCCAAGGTGATCGTTGCGATCAACAAGGACGAAGACGCCCCGATCTTCCAGGTGGCCGATTACGGCCTGGTCGCGGATCTGTTCGAAGCGGTTCCGCAGCTGGAAGAAGAACTGAAGAAGGTCGTTTGATCTTCGGCATGTTCTGAAAGAAGGCACCTGCGGGTGCCTTTTTTGTTGGAAACGGGAAGTGTCAGCGACAATACTTGATAACAACAACAGGGCACATTGCTATGAGCAACCAGACCGAAGCTCCGTACGATCTCGTGGTGTTCGGCGCCACCAGTTTTGTCGGCAAAATTCTCAGCCGTTATCTTTTTGAGACCTGCGGCACCGGGCAGCCCGTGAACTGGGCCATTGCCGGGCGCTCCAGTGCAAAACTGGATGCGCTGAAAGCTGAGCTGGGCAGTGGCGCGGACAATCTTCCGGTCATCGTGGCCGACGCCGCCGATGAAGACGCAATGCGTTCGCTGTGCGAGCAGACCCGCGTGGTGATTTCCACCGTAGGGCCTTACGCATTGTATGGCGAGCCACTGGTCAAAGCCTGTGCCACCACCGGCACCGACTACTGCGACCTGACCGGTGAGGTGCACTGGATTCGCCGGATGATCAGCAAGTATGAAGAACAGGCGCAAGAGTCCGGCGCCCGGATTGTGCATTGCTGCGGCTTCGACTCCATTCCTTCCGATCTGGGCGTCTGGTTTCTGCAGAAAAACGCGGAAGAGGTATTCGGTGAGCCCTGCCTGAATGTTCGTATGCGTGTAAAAGTGGCGAAGGGCGGTCTTTCCGGCGGTACTTTTGCCTCCATGATCAACGTGGCGAAAGAGGCCGCGGCAGATCCGAAGCTGCGCAAGGAACTGGCGAACCCGTTTTCTCTGTGCCCCCCGGAGCACCGCTCACAAATCCGGCAACCGGCCCTCAAGTCGGCCGAATTCGACCGGGACTTCAACGCCTGGTTGGCACCCTTTGTCATGAGCACCATCAATACCCGGGTGGTACACCGCTCCAACGCGCTGCAAAACGCGAGGTATGGCAAGGAATTCACTTACGATGAAGCGATGATGACGGGCCGTGGTTCCAAAGGGCGACTGACGGCTTACGGTGTAACCGCCGCCCTGGGCACCTTTGTGATGGCATCAGCCATCAAGCCTTCACGCTGGCTGGTGGAGAAACTGGTACCGGAGCCGGGGCAGGGCCCCAGCCAGGAAGACCAGGATAAAGGTTTTTACGATCTCCGCTTTATTGGGCGCACGGCGGATGACAAGGCCATTATCACCAAAGTCACTGGCGACCGGGATCCGGGTTATGGCTCTACTGGCAAGATGCTGGGCCAGGCCGGGCTTTGCCTGGCGTTCGATATCAAGGATGACGTGGCCGGCGGTTTCTGGACACCGGCCTCGGCAATGAATGGCAAGCTGATTGAGCGTTTGACCAGCCATGCCGGTCTTACCTTCGAGGTGCTCGAGACCCGCTGAGCGGTTCAGTTCAGGTAGAGCATGCGGTCGGAGGCCAGCAAGGCCTCCGGCCCGTGCCCCAGACATATCACGGTGCGGTCTTCGAGCCAGCGCCCGATATGCGGTGCGATGCGGGCTCTTGTGTCAGCATCCACGCCGGTGAAGGGTTCGTCCAGAATCACCAGTGGTGCGGCACTCAGCAGCACCCGTGCCAGCACAAGACGTCGGGCTTCACCGCCCGATAGCCGATTGCCACCACTGCCCAGCCAGGTTTCCAGGCCGTCCGGCTCCGGGGCGAACCGGTCTGCCAGTTCCACCATTTCCAGTACCCGCCAGAATTCAGCGTCGGTGGCGGCAGGGTTGCCGAGCAACAGGTTCGCCTTCACGGTGTCTTCGAACACCATGGTGGTTTGCGTCAGGTAGGCGCAGGGAAGGGCGGCCACACTGCCTTTCAGCGGCGCGATAACGCCTGCCAGTGTATCGGCAAGTGAAGACTTTCCGCTGCCGGACTCACCCACGATGCCCAGGATTTCTCCGTGTTCAAGTTGCAGTGAAAAGTGATTCAGCAATGGCTCATAACCTGGATAGCCGATGCTGGCCTCACCCATTTTCACCGCTACGCCTTCAGGTAATTCGTTGTGTTTTGAGCGGGACGTTGCCATTGCCGGCGACACGTCCCGGTTCAGCCGGCGGGCAGCCGCTTCAGTGGCTCCGAATTTGCCGAAAGCTTCCGGCAACATGCCATAGATTTCACCCAGCCCTAGCAGGGCGATGGGTAACAGCACCAGTACCGGCCCTGAAACCTCCCCGCGTTCAAACAGTGCAAAGCCAAGCCAGAGCGCCAGCACGGCAGACACATTTACCAGTAAGGTGGTCAGCGCGTTGTGCCAGCCCACGCGGGTGTCGACGGTCGCCTGGTCGCCCGACAGCTGCTGCGCCCCGGCCATCAGCCCGGCGGCGTGCCTGTCGATTCTTCCGGCCGCCGAAAGCTCTGCATAGCCTTCCAGATGTTCGATGACTTCCCCTCTCAAGGCTTCCTGCTGATCGTTCAGGCACGCCGATAATCTCCGGGTGCCAATAAAGACCGCCGCTGTCGCGAGCAACAACGCGACCGAGAGAACCAGCAGAATAACCAGCGCAATCGAACCACTGAACAGCAGCCACGCCAGCCCGGAAAGCAGCGCAGTGACAACACCCGCCAGTGCTGTTGGCGCAATCAGCCGTAAATACAGGGTATCGAGTGCATCAACATCGGCCGTCAGACGCGATAACCACTGGGCGCCGCTTTTGTCGCCCCTTTGCTGGTGGCCAGCGGCTGAGAGTCGATCAAACAGGGCCACCCGAATGTCCGTTAATAGCTGCAGCACCAGGTTGTGGTTATACACCCGCTCCAGATACCGGAACACCGTTCGGGAAACCGCGAAAAACCGAATCGCACCGCCGGGCACGTACAGATTGATATAGGCCTGTGTGCCAGCTGCCAACAGCAGGCCCACCACGGCGGTTTCGGTCAGAAACCAGCCAGACACCGCCAACAGCGCAATGCCGGACAGCAGTGTTGCCAGAATAAGAGCCGCCCCGACAACCAGGCGGCCGCGGTGGCGGAAGATCAGCCCAAGCCAGGGGCGCAATTCACGCATCCCGAACCTCCCCACGACTAACGACAAGCACCCGGTCTGCCAGTGAGAGCAGGGTGCTATGGTGGGTGGAAAACACCAGGGTTCTGCCCTGTTCACCAAGTTTTCGAAGCGCTTCAATGATGTGCTGCTCGGAGCCTTCATCCAGCCCGGCGGTGGGCTCGTCCAGCAGAATGAGGTCATAATCGGCGAGAAAAATCCGCGCCAGGCTGAGCCTGCGGGCCTGGCCACCGGACAAACCGAGGCCGCCTTCACTTACCGTGCTGTAAATACCTTGTTCCCGGCTGGCGACCAGACTGCCCAGACCTACCTGCTGCAGCGCGCGCTCAATGGCGGTATCCGACGCCTCTGGCGTGGTCAGCCGCAGATTGTCGGCCCAGGAGCCCTGTATCCAGAAACCCTTCTGGCCCAGCCAGCCGAATGGCCTGGACCCGGCCGGGTCACCGAATACCGCAACGGAGCCTGATTCTGGTTTTATAAAGCCGGCCATCAAGTGCAGCAGAGACGACTTGCCACTGCCGGTGGCGCCGGTTAGTGCCACGATGTCACCGCTCTGGATGGTGAGATCAAGGTTTTCAATAACCGCCGGGCCGTCGCCGTGGCGAATCGTGACGCCTTGCAAGCCGATGACATCCCGCTCCGTGGAATCAAGGCTCTCAGCTGACGGTTGCCGGGATACTGCCGGCTGCTGCAAACGTTCCAGTATTTCTGCCGCCGCACCCATCGCGGAAGCCCGGTCGTGGTAATACTGGGAAAGCGTGCGCAAGGGCTGAAAGAATTCCGGTGCCAGCAGCAGAATCAGCAGGCCGGAAAACAGAGTAAGGTCCGAGCTTGGTCCGTATTCGATGTAGCCCAGCAAGCCGAAGCCGATGTAGATCGCGATAACGGCGATGGCCACGGAAGAGAAAAACTCCAACACCGCCGATGACAGAAAGGCCACCTTCAGCGTTTTCATGGTGATCTTGCGGTACTGATCGGAACGCCGGCGCAATGTATCGCTGGCACTGGCTGTCTGGCCGAACAGTTGCAGCGTGGTCAGCCCGCGAATCTTGTCCAGAAACTGGCCGGACAAACGGCTGACAATTTCGAAGTGTTGCTGATTCACCTTTTCCGCCCCCATGCCCACCAGGGCCATGAATAACGGAATCAGCGGTGCGGATAACAACAGCAAGATGCCGGCGAGCCAGTCGAGCCAGAACACCAGCACCAGAATTAATAGTGGAATGACCACAGACAGAGTCATCTGTGGCCGGAAGCGGGCAAAATAACCATGAAGGGCTTCTACATGGTCGAGCCATTCCCGGGTCAGAGAGGCAGCAGAGGCATCGGCCAGAGCCACAGGCCCGCTGGCCCGCCACTGCCGGTTCAGTTGTTGCCGTGCCTGCTCGCGTACCTGTTCGCTGGTGCGCGCGGCAAAGCGGGTCTGTAAACCCTGAGCCAGCGCACGTACCAGCAGGGCGGCCAGCAGGCCGATAAACCAGGGCGTAAAGGAGGCAACCGGTTGGTTTTCAATCACCCCCTGATGAACAATCCAGGCCAGCAGTACCATCTGCACAATGGTTGCCAGACCTGCCAGTGTACCGGCAAGCACGGTTGCCCGGGTCCAGCGCTGACTGTCTCGGGCAAGCCCGGACAGCCATTGCCGAACGTCTGCCTGCTGGCTGCTCACTCAGTGGTAGCCTTCGCCGGCACGAACCTTGCCGCGGAAGACCCAGTAGGTCCAGGCGGTGTAAGCCAGCACAATCGGAATCACAAACAGCAGCCCCAGCAACAGGAACAACTGGGATTCATAAGCCGAAGCGGCATCCCACAGGGTGTATTCAGGCGGCACCACATAAGGCCAGCGGCTGACCACCAGGCCAAGATAGGTGGTGATGAACAGCCCCATGGTCGCTACAAACGGCATTCCCTCGGAGCGATTGCGCACCGAGCGCCAGATCTGCAAGGCGCAAAGAAGCGTCAGAACCGGCAGAATCCAGATCACGCTCAGGTTCGAGAACCAGCGCTCGCTGACCAGCTCATCCACAAAGGGGGTCCAGGCGCTGATGATGGCGAACACCACCAGCACGGCAATCAGCAGCGGCGTGGTGATCCGGTACGCCCATTCCTGCAGTCGCCCTTCAGTCTTCAGTATCAACCAGGTAGAGCCCAGCAGGGCGTAGCCGGCAAGCAGGCCAAGGCCGGTCAGCACCGTGAAGGGTGTCAACCAATCCAGAGCGCCGCCTACATAAACCCCGTTAGCGGTCTCAAAGCCCTGAATGTAGGCGCCAACCACCACACCCTGGGCGAAAGCCGCCACGGTGGAGCCGCCGGCAAATGCCCAGTTCCAGAGGTAACGCGAGGTCCGGGCCTTGAACCGGAATTCAAACGCCACACCCCGGAAAATAAGCCCGGCGAGTAACAGGAATACGCCGATATACAACGCCGGCAGGAAGATGGTGTATACCATTGGGAACGCTGCCAGGAGGCCTGCGCCACCCAGTACCAGCCAGGTTTCGTTGCCATCCCAGACCGGGGCAACGGAGTTCATCATCACATCCCTGTCGTCTTCGGTAGGTGCGAAGGGAAACAGAATGCCCACGCCCAGGTCGAAACCATCCATCAGCACATACATGATGATGCCGAAACCGATAATGAATGCCCAAATGAGAGCCAGATCAAAGAGTTGCATAATCACTGCCCTCCGTTATCAGCCGGTGCGACACGGCCGTGGTGATCGTATTCAAACGGAACATGCGCTGCGGAAATCGGCCGGGCAGGGCGCTCAGCTGAATCCGTTTCATCTTCATCGTCGTTTTCAAGACCGACGTACAGCACCCGCATCAGGTAGTAGACACCCGCGGCAAACACCAGGGCATACACAACCACGTACCCGATGAGTGTGAACAGCGCCATGCCACCAGTGAGCGACGGTGTAACCGATTCCGCATGCCTCATGATGCCGTACACCAACCAGGGCGCCCGGCCCACTTCGGTGACAAACCAGCCAGTCAACACCGCAATAAACGGGGAAATGCTCATAAAGCGCATGCCCTGCAGGAACCAGCGGGTTTCATACAGCTTGCCTTTTGGTCGCAGGAACAAGCCGGTCAGGGCAAACAGGATCATCAGAATCCCCATGCCGACCATAATCCGGAACGACCAGAACACAATGCCGACCGGCGGCTGATCTTCAACGGCCACTTCGTTCAGGCCTGGTACTACGCCATCCCATTCATGAGTCAGAATCATACTGGCCATACTGGGAATACCGAGTTCCCAGTGGTTGGTCTGGTTCTCCTGATCAGGAATGGCAAACAGCAGCAGCGGCACATTGCTGGAGGTTTCCCAGTTGCCTTCCATCGCAGCGACCTTGGCCGGCTGGTGTTCCATGGTATTGAGGCCGTGGAAATCACCAATAACCAGCTGTGCCGGAGCAATGAACAGCAGCAGCCACAAACACATGGAGAGCGCTTTGCGGTTGGCTTCAACCTCACGACCTTTCAGCAGATACCAGGCACTGACACCGGCAACCACAAAACCACCGGTCAGGAACGACGCCATCGCCATGTGCAGGAAGCGGTAGGGGAAAGAGGGGTTGAAGATTGCCTCGCTCCAGGACGTTACATGGAAAATGCCATCCCGAAGCTCGGTGCCCGCCGGGGTTTGCATCCAGCTGTTGGCCGAGAGAATCCAGAAAGAGGAAATAAACGTGCCTGCCGCCACCATGATGGCTGCGAACAGATGAACCCCTGGTGGAACCTTGTCACGGCCAAACAGCAGAACGCCAAGGAACGCGGCTTCAAGGAAGAACGCGGTGATTACTTCATAGCTGAGAATCGGCCCAAGGAAGTTGGCGGACGCCTGTGAGAAGTTGCTCCAGTTGGTGCCGAACTGGAACGACATCACAATGCCGGATACGACCCCCATGCCGAAGACAACGGCGAAGACTTTGGTCCAGAAGGCAGACAGCGTAATCCACACAGGATTTCGGGTTTTGAACGCCAGGCCCTCAAGCACAGCAATGTACGAGGCAAGCCCGATGGTAAACACCGGGAAAATCGCGTGGAATGACACCACGAACGCGAACTGAATCCGCGATAGAATGAGGGGATCGAGTTCCATGGGAACCTCCGGTAACTCATACAATCACAACAAGCGAGCCAGATTGCGCGAGGCCCGCCCAGCCGCTGCCTTACCTTAGGTCTGATTGTTATTTGGTTATTACCGGCAGTTGGTTACGATGCTACAGAACTTGTAGCGAAATCGAGTGGGGCAGTTTGTCGCACCCCTTGATATTTAACAAGAACATGGTCGCAACGAGGTAGAGGCTAACATACATGCGGTTTTATGAAGAAAGGATACTGCCACACCTGGTCGACAAGGCCTGCAGCATGGGCCAGGTCAGGCATTTGCGCAGTCAGATTGTGCCGCACGCCCATGGCCGGGTGCTGGAAGTAGGCATGGGCTCTGGCCTGAATCTGGAATTCTACAATCGTGATCAGGTAGACATGGTGTACGGCCTGGAGCCATCCGAAGGCATGCGCCGCAAGGCGATCCCCAATATTGACCGTTCCCCGGTATCGGTAGAATGGCTGAGCCTGCCCGGTGAGCAGATTCCCTTGCCGGATGAATCCATAGACACCGTATTACTCACCTTCACCCTGTGCACCATTCCCGACTGGCGCAAAGCCCTGGAGCAGATGAAGCGGGTGCTCAAACCCGGAGGCGACCTGCTGTTCCTGGAACACGGCGAAGCGCCCCACCAAGGCACCCGGAAATGGCAGCACCGCATCACGCCAGCCTGGAAGAAAGTGGCCGGCGGTTGCCATCTGAACCGGCATATCGCGGATTTGATCACCCACGCCGGCTTCGAAATTCAGGAACTGGAAAACCTGTACATGCCCAACGCACCGAAAATTGCCGGGTATCTGTACAAAGGCAGGGCAATCAAGCCGTTGGAATTGCTTTAACACGCCGGGCCTTATAGAATTGCCGCCCAGCAAAACGTTCCCCTCCAGAGTTCATGCCCGGATGGTGGAATTGGTAGACACAAGAGACTTAAAATCTCTCGATCTTCGGATCGTGCCGGTTCAAGTCCGGCTCCGGGCACCATTCAGCTTTTTTCGAAAGCAATCCATTTCTTCCAATCAATGTGAAGTCCCAAGCTATACAACCGCCAGAGCGCGACACTAAAGTGCTGCCAATCCAGTACCTTCCGGTCAGATACAGCCATCACTGGGCGCTGCTAGCGTGAACAGGGTGTTAACACTCCCAGATTGTTGAGGTGGCTATGTCGGGTGTACAAATTTCTGTCAGGGCGCTCGTGTTCATACTGATGATGCTGACCGGCGGCATGTCGACCGCTCAAAGCTCAGAACCAGGCCAGCAGTTGGGCGTTGCCCGAGAGATGGTCAATGTTCTTGAAGCTTATGCGGTCTACAAAATGGGCCAGTACGATTTGGCGTTTGAACGTTATCAGGCACTGGCGGAAGCGGGCAGTCTTCAAGGCATGTACAACCTGGCAAACATGTATGCGGCCGGTCTCGGAGTTGAGCAGAGTAACTCGAAGGCTTTTGAATGGTATCTGAAAGCGGCAGAGTCTGGCGATCGTCTCAGCATTGCCGAGGTCGTTAAGGCCTATTCCGAGGGGATTGGCATAAACGCGAACGCCGAGATGGCCGACCATTGGCGTGAACAGATCCATCCTTGATGATCACATAAATGCCTACGTAACGTTGCCAGCCGGCAACCGATCCGGCAACTCCGCCAGAACATCCAGCGGCACTGGTCGGGAAAAGCGATAACCCTGTAGTAAATCGCAGTTGCGGCGAATCAGGTCGTTCTGTTCTTCAAGTTCTTCAATGCCTTCGGCAACCACGGCCATATCCATATGGTGGGCCATGGTGATCACGCCCTGAACGATGGCTGCGGTCCTGCGGTCGGTGAGTATTTTGCTGATGAAGCTTCGGTCCAGTTTCACCTTGTGGGTTGGCAGGTCGCGGAGGTAGCTGAGACTGGAAAAGCCGGTGCCGAAATCATCAATGGCTACCCGTATACCGCGTTTGTTTAGTGAATTCATCAGTGCGATAACGGGCTCAGCGCCGTCCAGCAAAACGCTTTCAGTGACTTCCAGTTCGAGAAATTCCGGAGCCAGGCCAGACTCTTTCAGGGCTTCGTCAACATTGTTGAGGAAGTTCTCCCGCAGAAACTGTAACGAGGAGATGTTTACCGCAACTGGCAGTTTGCGCTTACTGGAGATGTTGAGTTGGGCGATTTCATAGCAGGCCTGCTGTAAAACCCATTTGCCGAGAGGGATGATCTGGCCGGTTTTTTCAGCCAGAGGGATGAAGTCACCGGGAGATACCATGCCCCGGACAGGGTGGTGCCAGCGAACCAGGGCTTCCACGCTGCGAATTTCACCGGTTACGGCATCTACAAGGGGTTGGTAGTGCAGGGTGAATTCGTCGTTTTCCAGTGCCTTCTGTATCTCATTGCGAAGAATGACACTGTCCAGTGTGCTTTTTACGCCACCCCCCTGGTACCACTGCCAGGTATTTCTGCCTTTGCGTTTGGCATGTGTCAGCGCCAGATCGGCATGCTGCATTAATTCGTGGGGTTGTTCCAGCTCTATGTCGTTTGCGGCGATACCAATACTGCCACTGAGGTGCAGCACCAGATCATTTATTTCGAACGGACGCACCAATTCTTCGAGGATGTGTTCCGCCACTTTGATGACCTGGCGGGAATCCTGGTAGCCATACAGCAGAATACCGAACTCATCACCCACGAGCCGGCCTACCAGGCTTTTCTGGTGCTGTATTGACGTTTTAATGCGATTGGCGACCTCACCCAGCAACTGGTTGCCTACCGGGTGGCCCAGGCCGTCGTTGATGCTTTTGAAGCCATCAAGGTCCAGGTACAGAAACGCCAGGGGCATGTTCCGGAACTGGCAGGCGCGGAACAGCTTTGCCATACGGTCCGAGAAGGCGCTCCGGTTGGGCAGGCCGGTTAAAAGATCGTGGGTAGCCTGGTAGGCAATTTTTGCCTCTTGTTCCCGCTGATGGGTGACGTCCTGCTGGGTGCCAATGAAATGAGTGCACACACCAGCGTCATCCAGTACCGGGCTGACGGTCAGGTGGTTCCAGAAGGGGGTGCCGTCTTTGCGGTAGTGAATGACAACGACATCGACCTGCTTCTGCGCTGTCAGTTTTTCATCGATTTCCTGGATAACCTCGGGGTTTGTGTTTTTGCCGTGAAGGAACCGGCAGTTCCGTCCCAGAACTTCATCGGCGGAGTAGCCGGTAATTTCCGTGAAGGCCGGGTTTACAAATACCAGTGGCCTGTCCGGATCCCGGGCATCAACCATGGTGAGCCCGTTCGGGCTTGCTTCGATGCCCCGTTCAAGCAGGTGCAGTTCATCTATCTGGCGCTTTCGTTCGGTAATATCCCGGCATATGCCCCACACACCCACAATGGTGTTGTCGATAACGACCGGGAAGTTGGTGATTTCCAGATATACACGCTTACCTCGCGCATCTACCCCTTTGGTCTCGAAAGTGATGGTTTCACCATTTCGGGCCGCATCAAAAGCGGTCTCTGTTTGTGCCAGATACTCGGCGTCTATCAATCCTCTGAAATGGATACCGATCAGTTCAGACTCTGCGTAACCACTGAGCGCTTCAAGTGCCGCATTGCCTCTCTGGAAACGCCCCTCCATATCCAGCTCGTAGACACTGTCTGCATGGTTGTTGAAAAGGGCGCTGTGCCATTCGTACAACTTTTTATGATTTTGCGTATCACGGTCACGAACCAGGGTGAGCGCGATCAGGGCGGCCGCTTGCTTGAGTTTGCGTTTGTCTTGTTGGGTAGGGCTGTTGGGGTTGCGGTAGTGAACGGATACAACCCCCAGCAGTTCATCGTCGGGAGACAACACGGGGTAAGACCAGCAGGCCTGGAAGCCCCCTTCCAGCGAGGTTTCCCGGAAATCATCCTGGCCGATATCTTCCGTTCCGGAAAATGCGCGGAAATAGGCCGCGTCTGCGCAGGGCGTGTTGCCGGGTTCAACCGGGATATTCTGAATGGGAGGGGAAATTTTGGGGGAGAGGAGGTTTCCGGATATGGAGCTTAAGGTATTAGTTTTCGCATCGTAAGACATCAAAGAGAACGACGCAGAGGGAAAGAGCATTCCCATCCAGTCGGCAATGGCGCCCATCGTTTGCTGCAATGGGGCCCGCCGGGCGATCATCTCGTGTATGTGCTGCTGAAGCTCTAGTAGTGGGAATTCTTCATTCACCCCGGCGAGTCCTTTCTGGTGGCCCATCCACGGTTCTTCCATTCAAGGAACCGGCTTGCGCTCTGTTTCAGCTAATTATTAGCATGAATATCAACAAGGTAGAGCAAATTTTAAGAAAACGCAATAAGTCTGGACGCTTGTGCTGTTTTTGCCAACAGGTATCACCTGTCCGGATCGACTTGCTGCTCAGGCAGGGGCCGAATCTCGTTGATATTTCCGGTTGGCACTGCCGGGTCATCCTTGATGATCACATAAATGCCTCCGCCGATGATGGCAATGGCAACAATGGCTCTCAGAAGATAAGAACGGAACATGCAATCTCCTTTTATTGAATGGTCTGTTACTTAGTTTGAGGGCTGCTGAAGGAATTACAACAGTGTTCGCTTAAGGTCGATTCGACAGCGCGCTTTATCTTGCTGATACTCAAACCTAATAACGATAAAACAAAAAGGGAGGTTCAGAGATGTCAGAGTCGTCAGACAACCTGGTTCGCGTGCATACCGAGAATGGCATTACCACGGTTACCCTCAATCAGCCGGATCGGCGCAACAGCTTGTCCATGCCCATGATGGAAGCTCTATCCGACGTGTTTTCAGAGCTGGAAACCAACGACGGTTGCCGTGTGGTGGTATTGGCCGCCGCCGGCCATGTGTTTTGTGCCGGCCACGACCTGAAAGAGCTGAAGGGCCAGTTCAATCAGCACGAGGCGCAACTGGCTGTTTTTAAACAGTGCGCAAAAGTGATGCAACAGATTGTGAATCTGCCAAAGCCGGTGATTGCCCGGGTGGCCGGTGTGGCCACGGCCGCAGGCTGCCAACTGGTGGCCAGTTGTGACCTGGCGGTGGCGGCTTCCGGTTCCCGCTTTGCCACACCCGGGGTGAATATCGGTTTGTTCTGCTCAACGCCGATGGTGGCGCTGTCGCGCAATGTTTCGCGCAAGCACGCCATGGAAATGCTGCTCACGGGCGAAATGGTCAGCGCCGAGCGGGCCGAGCAGATTGGCCTGATTAATCGGGTAGTGGATTCAGAGACTCTGGATGAAACGGTTTATGGCATGGCGGCCAATATCGCCGGCAAGTCTGCCCACATTGTTAAAACCGGCAAGGAGGCTTTCTACCGGCAGTTGGAAATGCCGCTGGAGCAGGCCTACGAATACACGGCAGAAGTGATGGCGTCCAACATGGGAGCCAGGGATGCTCAGGAAGGCATTTCCGCGTTTCTGGACAAACGTCAGCCAGAATGGCGAGACGAGTAAGCGGCTACTCGGTGCATTTTTCTCCGGTGGCAGGCCACACCAGCCTGTCCCCGGTTTCGATGTCCTTTGCCGAAAAATAACCGGCGTTCATCTCTACCGCGTGCCAGAAGAATTTACCGGCCGGGTAGGTGGGGCAATTGCCCGGGGTACTGGATGTACACGGCAGCATGTGGCGGATATTCACGATTACGCCCTCACTGTCGAGAAAAGCGATATCCAGCGGAATGAGCGTGTTGTACATCCAGAAGCCGCGCTCCGGTGAGCGTTCGCTCGGGTAGCTGAACAGCATACCGGCATTTTCCGGCAAACGGGTTCGACCCATCAGTCCCGTGCGGCGCTCCGAGGCGGTTTTTGCGATTTCCAGTGCTACAGGGTGCTGTTCGCCGTCTGCGACAAAGCAGGCTTCCACCGAAGGCAGGGTTTGTGACTCGCGGGCATCGGCCGCACCACAACCACTGAGCCAGATAAGGCTGCCGAGAATGGCTACCGCTGCTTTCATGAGCGCAGCCGGTAGCCGGTTTTGAAGATCCACCAGACGGCCGTCATGCAAAGGCTAAGGAACACCAGGGTCATGCCCACGCTGATGCCCACATGCACGTCAGAAACGCCGTAGAACGCCCAGCGGAAGCCGCTGATCAGGTAGACCACGGGGTTGAACAGGCTGACGGTCTGCCAGACGTCCGGCAGCATGTCGATGGAATAGAAGGTGCCGCCGAGAAATACCAGTGGCGTTACTATCATCATGGGTACAATCTGGAGCTTTTCGAACCCGTCTGCCCAGATGCCGATAATAAAGCCGAACAGGCTGAAGGTAATGGAAGTCAGCGCCAGGAACGAGAGCATCCACAGCGGATGCAGCACGGAATAATCCACAAACAGGCGTGCGGTGGCCAGAATGATCAGCCCCAGGATTACCGATTTGGTGGCCGCCGCGCCCACATAGCCCAGCACGATTTCTGCATACGACACCGGCGCGGACAGCACCTCGTAAATGGTGCCGGAGAACTTGGGCATGTAGATGCCGAAAGAGGCGTTGGATATGCTCTGCATCAGCAGAGACAGCATCACCAGCCCCGGGATGATGTAGGCGCCATAGCTGATGTTATCGATATCACCCATACGGGAACCGATCGCAGACCCGAACACCACAAAATACAGGCACGTGGAGATCACCGGCGCCAGCACGCTTTGCATCACGGTTCGCCGCATGCGCGCCATCTCGAACTTGTAGATTGCTTTCACACCATAAAAATTCATTACGTTCTCCGTTCGGGCGAGCGGTTATTCGTGCACCAGGCCAACAAAAATTTCTTCCAGCGAGCTTTCCCTTGTTTGCAGGTCCCGGTACTCGATGCCCAGCTCTCCCAGTGTTCGCAGCAGTCGTGCCACGCCAGCCTGCTGTTTCTGGGCATCGAAGGTGTAGATCAGCTCGTAGCCATCGTCTGACAGTTCAACCGGCTCCAGAAGCAGTTCACCCGGTATTTTTTCCAGCTTTTGCTGTAGGTGCAGACGCAGTTCCTTTTTGCCCAGTTTGGACATCAGCTGGTCTTTGTTTTCCACCAGGATGATCTGGCCGTCACGAATCACCCCGATACGGTCCGCCATTTCTTCGGCTTCTTCGATGTAATGGGTGGTGAGAATGATGGTGGTGCCATTTTCCCGCAGTTTGCGAACCATCTCCCACATATCCCGGCGCAGCTCCACATCCACACCTGCGGTGGGCTCGTCCAGAAACAGGATGCGGGGCTCGTGCGACAGCGCCTTGGCAATCATGACTCGGCGCTTCATACCGCCGGAGAGCGACATAATGCGGTTGTTGCGTTTGTCCCACAGGGACAGGTCTTTGAGCACTTTCTCGATATGAGCGGGGTTGGGAGGCTTGCCAAACAGGCCCCGGCTGAAAGAGACCGCATCCCAGACTTTCTCGAAGGCGTCGGTATTCAGCTCCTGGGGCACCAGGCCAATGGCTTCTCGCGCCTGGCGATATTGCCGCACGATATCATTGCCGGCGGCCGTTACTTCGCCATCGCCTTTATTGACGATGCCGCAAATAATGGATATCAGCGTGGTCTTGCCGGCACCGTTGGGGCCGAGCAGGGCGAAGATTTCTCCGGGATAGATATCCAGATTTACGTCTTTGAGAGCCTGGAAGCCATCTTCGTAGGTTTTGTTCAGGTGCTTTACGGAGATATCCGGTTGCACGGCGTCATCCTGTCTGTTGAATCAACTGGATTGAGAAAGCCGGTTATTTTCTCACGCTGACTGGTATTTAGAAACCTTTGCGCTGACGGCAAATACCCTCATAATGCCCGGCTTCACATTCATTACGAGGCGCATCATGTTACGAGCTTACCTCGCCATAGGTTTACTTATCGGCGTTATCGCAATCACCGTTTTCAATTCCGGTGACGACACCCCGTGGTTTGGTGGCGGCGAGTCGTCAGGCCGTTCCTCCTGTGATCTGCTGACCGGACCCTGCACCTGGTCTACCCGCGAAGGGCAATGGAGTGCAGCGCTGGAAGCGGGAGACGCCGGCGAGCAGGGCGTGGAGTATCACTTTGAACTCACGGCCCCGGTTGAACCGGAGCGCTTTCTGGCAGTACTGCGTGGCGAGTCCATGTATATGGGCGAATACCCGGTACCACTGACCGAAGAAGAGGACGGGCAGTATTCTGCGACCTTCACCGCACCTTTCTGTGCGACCGGTACCGAGATGATCTGGCGCGTAGAGCTTCGCAGTGGCCAGGAGTCGTTGAAGGCCGGAGAGAAAAGGCTCACTTTTAACGCCATCAAATAAACCGGTGTCAGCAGGTTGGCATGGTCTGAAGTGCCAGCCTGCGCCGGATATAGCGGCCCAATGCGTCTACACCGATGTTCAGGGCAGCCGTGATCAGGATCAGTAACATGGCCCGGTCAAAGCGGATATTCTGAATGGCGCTGTCTATGTAGAAGCCCAGAGTGTAAATGCCCAGAATGCCCAGTATTGCCGTCTCCCGCATGATGATTTCCCACCGATAGAACAGGAACGCCAGAAACGGACGGTAGAGCCTTGGTACCAGCTCCCAGCTGTATCGGGTAAAGCCATCGGGTGCGTCCGGCCGCAAATGAATGGTGTTGCTCTGACGGCCGATAAGATGACCAATGATGCCGCCGTTATGCAGTGCCAGGGCCACGACCGCCGGAAGCATGGATGGCCCCCACAGCTGCAGAAGAATATAAGCCAGGATGTATTCGGGCGTTGACCGGGCGATCACCAGGAAAACATGCCCTGACGTACGCCGAACCGGCCCGCCAAAGTGTCTGGAAATTAACGGAAACGCCAGCAGCGACAGAATGCCGGTAGCCACCAGTGCAATCTGGGTCAGCACCACCGTGTTCCAGATGCCCGGCAGGGCCTCGGTCACCATTACATCGCCCAGCCATGGCATAAGGCCGGTCAGGCCTTCTCCATTTCGCAGGGGCGCCGGCACGATGTCTTCGGTGAAAAACCGCTCTACGTTACCCCAGACAATCGGCAGCCCTTCGCCGAGGAAAAAAGGCGCCGCCAGAATATAGATTGGCAGCAGCTTTGGCCGAACCCACAGCGGCATGGTGGCGATTAACACATAGAACAGGATCAGCATGGCGCCGGCATCGGAATACTGGCCCATGGAGAACGAGGATTCCAGGTAAAACCCGAGCGTTGGCAGACCCACAAAGCCGAGAATGGCGGAAGAGCGCAGGCCGCATTCCAGGCGATAAGCCGTGTAGGTGCGAAGCTGTACCCAGCAATCGGGAACCTTGGCATACAGGAACGCCGCAATTGAGCCGCTCCCGGGTGGCAGCAGGCGGCCAGGCTCCTGATCCGCTTCCTCAAGAATTTCGGAATAGACCTTGGCGAAAATGCCCGCGTAGGGAATGGCGATGGCCAGCACGCCGGTGAGCGGGTGAAAGCCGAAGAACTGAAGAAAAATCAGCGCCCAGAACAGTTCGTGAATGGCGCGGATAAAGGCGCAGAAAATACGCACCGGCAAACGCCGATAAACCAGTGCCAGCAGAAAGCCAAAGAAGCTGCCCAGAGCAACACCGACAAAGGCAAAAGCCACGGTGCGCAGCAGGGCAGTCGCCAGGCCTTCAGTGCTGAAGAAATTGGGTGTGGCTACCCCGAGGAAGAACTGCCCCAGATCCCGCCAGGGATTGGCCGTGGTAATGGCAATATCGGCAACCAACAGGCCCGCCACGGCAACGGCGAGAAAGATAAAGCTGGCTCTGACGGTCGGGTAGGAAAACATGGGTCAGTACAGGGCCGTGATGTCGGTAAGTTCCAGCTCATTGGCCGGCGCATCGAGTGCGATTCGGCCATCCTGAATGCCGACGATACGATCACAGTACTTCAGCGCTACATCAACATCGTGCAGGGCAATCACGCTGGTGGTGAAGTGGCGGGTGAGCAAATCCATCACATGGTGAGCCAACAGGCCATCCAGAGCGGAAATAGGCTCATCGGCAAGCAATGTGGGTGACTCACGGTAAAAAGCCCGGGCAATGGCAACACGCTGCCGCTGGCCACCGGATAGGGAGGCCGCCGGAGCCCACTGTTTCTCCGACATGCCCAGCTCTTCCAGTAGCGCTGAGATGGCCGCCCGATCTTTCTGGAAGGGCCGTATCAGCGTCCAGGTGTTGTACCAGACACTATGCTGGTGCAACTGGCCCATGAACACGTTGTGAAACACCGGCAGAGCGTTCACCAGCCCCAGCTCCTGAGGGATCAGCGAGGCCTGATGTTCAACCTGCTCATACATCAACCGGATGAGCGTGGATTTGCCGGCACCGCTTTTACCCACCAGAGCAACGTGTTCGCCGTCATTGATGGTCAATGAGAGCGGGCCAACGACCCGCTCTCCACCAAAACTGGCGGTCAGGCTTTTAAATTCCAGCCCTGGCATTAATCGAGAATTCCGATGCTTTCGGCTGTCTCGCGAATGGGCTCGTAATCGTCGTTGGAAGCCGGGATAAAGCCGGAGCGGGGGAAGCTTTCCAGAAGTTCCGGATCGTCCATCGCCAGCAGGGCTTCGGTCACTTTTTCCTTGAAGCCATCACCGAAGCGTTCATTCACATCACCACGAATCGTCCACTGATAATCCGGGTAGGGAGGTGTTTCCCAGATCACCTGTACGGCGTCAGTATCAACATTGCCGTTTGCCAGTTCTTTTTCCCAGACCTGAAAGTTGAGTGCGCCAACCTGATAGGTGCCGGCTTCTACAAGGCGCAGGGTGCGGGTATGGTTGCCACTGAAACCAACGCGGGAAAAGATTTCGTCTGGTGCTGCTCCAAAGGTGTCCCGGATATGAAATTCCGGCATCAGGCGACCTGAAGTGGAACCTTTTGAACCGAATGTAAGCGTCTGACCACGAAGGGATTCTTCCAGATCAGAAAGCTCGTCTGCCGGCTCGATACCGGTTGATGTATTGGCAATGAAGTATGTCTGGAAAGCCTGATCTTCTTCACCCTGGGCAATAGCCTCGGAGCCGGGAACCAGCCGACGGGCCTGCACACCAGACAGCCCGCCGAACCACGCCAGTTGAACCTGATTGTTACGGAAGGCCGAGACAGCGGCGGCATAGGATTTTACCGGAATGTATCGGACCTCCATGTCGAGTTCTTCAGAGAGATAATCAGCCACGCCACTGAAACGCTCAACAAGCTTGGTCTCATCCTGATCCGGGATAGCCGTAAACACGAAAGTCTCGGCATTGGCTGCCGGCACAATCGAGGCGGACAGCAGGGTTGCTGCAAACCATTTTCGAAGATGGGTCATTTTCATTTTTAATCAATCCTTTGGGTGAAACAGTGCGTTCTGATTTAAGTCGCTTGCGAAGGATACCGCGATTGAGCGCTCGCCTGAACCGGGTATACGTAAAAAGGCTTTACCCGGAGCACCGGCACGTGCAGAATTTTTTCTAAACATAACCGGACCATACAGAATATGCAGATAACCCTGGTCACGCCAGCTGGCCCTGACTCGAAAGCGGGCAACCGGGCAACGGCAATACGGTGGCAGGCACTTCTTGAGGAGGCCGGGCATCAGGTTCGCGTAATAACCGATTATCAGGGCGAAGCCTGCGATCTCCTGATTGCCTTGCATGCCTGGCGGAGCGCAGACGCCGTTAAGGTGTTTCGGGAACACTGGCCGAACAGGCCATTGATCGTCGCGCTTACGGGCACTGATATTTACCGGCATCAGAAGGAGTTCCCTGAAATAACCCGGGGTTCCATGGCAGCGGCAGATACGTTGATCGGCCTGCATGACCTGGTAGCCAACGACATTCCTGAGGCCTTCCGGCATAAACTGGTGACTCTGCGCCAGTCGGCAGACACTCCGGCTGTCAGAGGCTGTTCAAAAGCCGACCCCGGCCGCTTTGATATCTGCGTGCTGGGTCATTTAAGGGAAGAAAAAGACTCTCTTCGGGCTGCGTGGGCTGCGCGGTACCTGCCCGAAGATTCAAACATTATGGTTTCTTGTGCGGGCAAACCCCATAACGCGGAATGGCACGAAAAGGCCCTCAACGAAAGCAAAACCAACCCGAGATTCCATTATCTGGGCCAACTGGACAAGCCCGCCCTGGAAAACCTGATGGCCGTCAGCAGAGTGATGGTGATCAGCTCCCTGATGGAGGGTGGTGCCAATGTGGTGTCCGAAGCCTGCCGGGCGGGCCTTCCTGTTCTGGCGTCGGACATACCGGGAAACCGCGGCTTACTCGGAGAAGATTATCCGGGCTACTTCCCGGCCGGCGATGAAAAGGCGCTGGCCAGCCTGATGCGCCGTGCCGAAACCGATTCCGACTTCCTTTCAGTATTGAAAACGCGGGTAAGCCAACTTGCAGAAACCTTCACACCGGAGCAGGAGCGTCAGAGTCTCGAACGAGCGGTGGCAGAGGCAGTGATGAGTGCGGGAAAGAGAAATCAGGAGGCGGAAGCCGGGGCACCGTAGCGGGTAACCTGCTTGAGATTGTTTGCCTGGTCTGTTTTTCTGCGCGAACGCAGCGTCTGTTTTTTGACCAGAACATCGACAATGCGCTGAAGTCGGGAAGCCAGGGACGGGTTGGCGTTGTCTCTATTAAAATCAATCGAATAGAAGAAGTTGCTACAGTGCTTTGTTTTCTCGGTGATCAGCCCTGAGAGGCCTTCTACAGTAATTACATCAACCGGCATGTCCATAATCAATTCCAGAACCACGGTATCGCCCGGCTCGAAAATCTTGTCGGTCTTCATTACACAGCCGTAGCCGTCGAGCTCATAAAGCCGGGCTTCTACGGTTTCCTTGCGAAACAGACCGTGCCTTACACGGAAACGAGCGACAAGATCTGGCAATTCTTCGTTCATGATTCGCTTTCCCTGCAGCGCCTTTACGGGCCAAAACGCGAGATAATTTTGCAACGATAGCCCCGATAGCCTGCTTTGGCAATACCCGCAGCAAGCTATCGACTCTGTAAGTATTATCGCGTTTTCAGCTCGTACATATCGACACGGCGGTCTTTCAGGTTGGTCACTGAGCCTTCGTTACGAACCAGTTTGAGCTTTTCCAGGTCCATATCGGAAAACATGATCATTTCGGTGTTCGGCGTGGTTTCCGCCATGACCGCATCGTGCGGAAAGGCGAAATCAGAGGGCGAGAACACCGAAGACTGGGCGTACTGAACGTCCAGGTTTTCAACCTTCGGAAGGTTGCCCACGCTACCGGTGATGACCACATAGCATTCGTTTTCAATGGCCCGTGCCTGGGCGCAATGCCGCACTCGCAGGTAGCCATTCTTGGTGTCGGTCCAGAAGGGGCAAAAAACAATATCGACTTCCTGACTGGCGGCAAGCCGGCCCAGCTCGGGGAATTCGATGTCGTAGCAGATCATGATGGCCACACGGCCTGCGTCGGTTTCGAATACTTCGAACCGGTTGCCACCCTCGATAACCCAGTCGCGGCGTTCGTGGGGAGTAATGTGGATCTTGCGCTGTTCATCGACCCGGCCATCCCGATGGCACAGGTAAGAAACGTTATAAACCCGGTCTTCCTCGATCAGCGGCATGGAGCCGGTGATGATGTTGATGTTGTAACTGACCGCCATGTCAGACATGCGAGTACGGAACTGCTCGGTAAAGCCCGCCAGAAAACGAATGGCACGGGTCTGGTCAACCTGGTCGGTCAGGCCCATTAATGGTGCGTTGAAAAACTCGGGAAAGATCGCGAAGTCGCTTTTGTAGTCCGACAGGGCATCAACAAAGTACTCAACCTGCTCCAGCACTTCCTCCACCGAGGTGAATTCACGCATCTGCCACTGTACGGCGCCCAGGCGCACCTGGGTTTTCTTGACGTCCAGTACGGAGGAGGGCGGTGTGTAGAGGATGTTCCGCCATTCCAGCAGGGTGGCGTAACCCTGTGATTTCTCGTCTTCCGGCAGGTATTTGTGCATCAGCCGGGTGACCTGGAAATCGTTTGAGAGCTGGAAGCTCAGAATCGGATCGTAGATGTCTTTACGATTCACCCGCTGAATGTACTCTTCCGGGCTGTATTGTTCGGAATACTTGAAGTAATTGGGGATGCGCCCGCCCGCAAGAATGGCCCTCAGGTTCATCGAACGGCAAAGCTCTTTGCGAGCTTCATACAGCCGGCGACCGAGGCGGTAACCGCGGTAATCCGGATGAATGAACACATCCAGCCCATACAGCGAGTCGCCGTTTGCGTTGTGCCAGATTTTCTCGTTGCGTAGAATCAGATCGTCATAGGCGTGCGGGTTGCTGAAGCGCTCGTATTTAACGCAAACCGTTAACGCGACTGCAACCACATGCCCGTTATCCTCGATGCAGATCTGGCCGTCCTGAAATTGCTCCACCAACGCCTTGATGGTCTCTTTGGGCCACGCGCCACCGATGTCGTCGTAGACGTCATCCATCAATTCCTGAAGCTGTTCATAGTCTTCCAGCGTCAGGTTGCGCAGGTTAAGGTGCAGATCTTCATGGGCCATTCAGTGGTTCTCCATTGATTTCCGGATCGGTACGCCGATTGCATTGCTTCGGCATTCTAGCAGAGAGAATTAAAGAGTTGGCCGATACAGCCGAAATCAACTGTATAGGCAATTGTAACTGCGGCCATCACTGACCGCCCCAGCCCCAGAGGACTCGTACGTGCAACTTTCATTCGGACAGAAACTGCTCATTGCTGTAGGCATCATCATACTGGTGATTATGGGCCTGTTCACTTTCGCCGCAGACCGCCGGCTGCAAAGCACCACCGATACCTATGTAAATGCCATGCTCGACGGCGCCGTGCAGCAGAGTACGGCCAACATCTCCGATTGGCTCAATACCCGGCTGGATATGACCGAAGCCACGGCTGACGCCCTGGGTGAGACCCGTAGCGATAACATGGCCAGAAACCTGATGAATGCCATGACAAAAGGCGGTAATGCGAAAGATGTGTATGTTGGCACCGTCGATGGTCGGATGATGATGCGGGATCAGGAAACTGAAGGCGGCTTGCCTGAGGACTACGACCCGAGGGAGCGCCCCTGGTTCAAGCTGGCTGTCCGTGAAAACCGTGCTTCATACACCGACGCTTATCAGGATGTGTTGACTGAGGAAATGATCATCACGGCTGTTGCGCCTGTGTCGAATGGCTATTTTGAGGGTGTGGCCGGTATGGATATCAGCCTGCAGGCACTTCAGGAACTGTTGTCGACCATTACCTTCGGTGATGCCGGCTACGCCATGCTGATGAATAGTGATGGCACTATTCTGTTCCATCCGGACACCGATCTGATCGGTGAGAACGCGAGTGACTTTCTGGGCTTTGAACCGGCCCTCAATGGCGATCCGGCCCAGTTCGAACAAGAGGAAACAACCTGGAGCGCTGCCTTTTTCCCGATTGGGGATGCCCGGGGCGTGGAATGGTACATGGGCTCGGTGGTGAACTGGGACAAGATCAATGAGCCGGTGGTTGCCGCCAGAATGACAGGCCTGGCCATCGCCATCGGCGGTTTGTTGGTTGCCCTGATAGCGCTGCATTTCGGTATTCGCGTACTGATGACGCCGGTACGCAGATTGAATCGCGCGATGACTGATATCGCTACCGGGGATGCCGATCTGACCCAAAGGCTGGATGTCGATTCTGGCGACGAATTCGGGCGCCTGGCGAAGAGTTTCAACCAGTTTGTAAGCAATATTCAGCAGGTTGTGCACGAGGTTCAGGAAAAAAGTGAAGAACTGGCCAGCAACGTTTCCTCACTCAGAGAAACCTCTAGCCACAGCCGTCAAAGCGTTGAGGGGCAACAACACGAAGTGGACATGATTGCTACTGCGATCAACGAGATGTCGGCGGCGGCCGGCGAAATTGCCCGGAATGCGCAGCAAACAGCAGATGCCTCTGAAAATGTGGACACTGAAACCCGGGGTTCCCTTGAAAAGGTTACGGATTCGCGGGATGCGGTTCAAAAGCTGGTGGGTGAAATCAATTCCGCGGCTGAGGTAATTGATACTCTTGGGAACGATGTTTCGTCGATAACCTCCGTTCTGGAGGTAATTCAGGGCATTGCCGAACAAACCAATCTGCTGGCTTTGAATGCTGCCATTGAGGCTGCGCGGGCCGGCGAAGCAGGGCGGGGCTTTGCTGTTGTCGCTGACGAGGTGCGTAATCTCGCCCAGCGGACCCAGAAGTCGACCGAAGAAATCAACGACATGATTGAGCGCCTTCAAAAAGGCGCCAGCAATGCCGTGGCAGTGATGAAAGAGTCCACCGCTGTTTCCAATATGAGCATGGAAAAAGCGCAGGATGCGATGGATTCACTGAACCGCATTGTCGAAGGCATTACGTCGATCAGTGAGATGACGTCTCAAATCGCGACCGCCTCAGAAGAGCAGACTTCGGTAACCGATGAGCTTAATGCCTCCATTACCCGGATTGCGGATCAGGGCCAGGAAGCAGCGAAGTCGGCCAGCGAAAACGACGTCTACAGTGGCCATATTGAAACGATCGGCCATCATCTGAAAGAGAATGTAAGCCGGTTCCGGGTCTGAGTTCTCTGATCCCTAACGGTCCTGGAAGCGCTTGATTCTCCGATCGAGATCTTCCAGGGCTCGCCGGCCAACGTTGCGGGAGGCCTCTGACAGGAAGGGGTTCTCCAGGATAATAACGGTTCTCTGATCAAGCCCCAGCTCTGCAACCGGACGACCGTACCAGGTTTTCAGGTAGTCGCCGAAGCTGCCATCCTGAATAGCCCGTTCCAGACCCACCCGCAAGCGTTGGGCGGTTTTGCTGTCATCGGGTGCGGTAAACAGATACGAGGGCATGGGATAGGCGAGTAACAGGTGTGGCTCGATGACCAGCTCTTTTTCGGCAGGGTCGTGCGCTGCCTTGTCGTACAGAACCTCGCTGATGCCCCGGGCAAAACAGTCGAAGCGATCATTACGGAGCATCCGGAAAAGAATTTCATAGCGGGTATGGGAAATTACCGGAATACCATTGGATTCGAGTATTGCTGTGTCTGGCCAGTGCGCGCCTTGCCCGATGCTGATATTGCTTTCACGCAAGTCTTCCAGGTTGTTAACGTTCTCGAATTTTTCCAGGTTCTTCGGCAATACCAGGCATACCCGGAAACCCAGCAGGCCACCATCCACCGGCACGGGTATCTCGTTCAACTCATCTTCTCTTTCGGCTGTGGTGGCGACATTGGCGATATCCAGCCGTGTTGAGCTTCTGGTGTCAGCAAGCTCTTTGAGTGCCCGCCCCTGAGTGAGCTCTTCACTACGACGGATGGAAAATTCGCCGTATTCAGGGGTATGGCTCAACGCCAGTTTCACCAGCGCCAGAGTGGCCTGGTTGTCGTAATTCCGGTACCAGAGAGTGTATTCCCGGGCCTGAGAGGCGTTTTCAATGCCGGCCCCGGCGCCAGCCGAAGCGGGGAGGAAGGGCAGCAGAATGAGGCTAAGTAGTGTTGTCGCATTTCGAAGAGCAGATAACACAATATTTCCCTTCCCTGACAAATGCATGGGATTCATACATGAATCTAGTTCAAATGCAGGGTTATGCCTCTTTTGTTAATGCTTCTTTTTCAGATTTCCCGTATTGCTTGCAGGAAGAGCTCACCATATTTTTCCAGCTTGGCCGCACCAACCCCGTTCACCTCAGCCAGCTCTTCCAGTGTTTTCGGGCGACGCTCAAGCATGTCGAACAGTGTGGTGTCGTGGAAAATCACGTAAGGGGGAACGCCCTTTTGTTCGGCCAGCTCTTTACGACAGGCGCGCAAGACCTCCCAGCCATCCTGATCGGTGATCTGGTCGCGAATATTCTGGCCGGACCGTTTGGGGCCGGATCTGGACCCTGCTGATTTCCTGATCACCGGGTCTTTGCGCAGCTCAATGGCTTGCTCGCCTTTGAGCAGAGGGCGGCAGCGTTCGGTGAGTTGCAGTGAACCAAAACCTTCCGGGTCAGCCCGCAGGTAACCATTGGCAACCAACTGCCGGAAAACGGATTTCCAGTCGGCGGCACTCAGGTCAGCACCGATTCCGTAAGTGGAGATAGCCTGATGGCCGGACTGGAGAATCCGTTCGTTTTCTGACCCTCTCAGCACATCAATGATGTAGTTCACGCCGAAGCGCTGGCCAGTGCGATACACACAGGACAGTGCTTTTTGCACCGCGACCGTGCCATCCCAGGTTTCCGGCGGGTTCAGACAGGTGTCGCAGTTACCACAGGATTGCTCCGGATTGTCGCCGAAGTACCTGAGCAGCACCTGTCGGCGGCATTCGGTGACTTCACACAGCCCGAGCATGGCATCCAGTTTCTGGCGTTCAACACGCTTGAACTGATCATTACCCTGCGACGCTTCCAGCATCTGGCGGAGTTTGATCACATCCTGCAGGCCATACACCATCCAGGCGGTGGAAGGCTTGCCATCGCGCCCGGCCCGGCCGGTTTCCTGATAGTAGGCTTCCAGGCTTTTGGGCAGGTCCATGTGAGCGACAAAGCGCACATCCGGTTTGTCGATGCCCATGCCAAAGGCAATGGTGGCAACAATAATGACGCCGTCTTCCCGCAAAAAGCGTTCCTGGTGCCGGGCGCGTTGTTCGGCAGCCAGGCCTGCGTGGTAGGGCAGAGCGGTATATCCTTTACTGGCAAGGAGTTTCGCCGTGGCATCCACCTTGTTGCGGGACAGGCAGTAAACAATGCCGCAATCTTCTTCATGCTCGGCTTTAATAAAATCCAGCAACTGTTTGTTTGCGTTTGTTTTCGGCGTGATTCGATACTGGATGTTCGGACGATCGAACCCGCTGATGAAATGCCGTGCTTCGGTCAGTGACAGGCGCTCTGCAATTTCCTTGCGGGTGCGCTCGTCGGCCGTGGCGGTCAGCGCGATGCGCGGAACTCCAGGGAATTCCGACGCCAGCATGCTTAGCTGCAAGTAATCCGAGCGGAAGTCATGCCCCCATTGCGAGACGCAGTGGGCCTCATCAATGGCAAATAATGACAACGAAGCGTGATGCAGCAGATCAAGCGTGCGCGGCTGGATCAGGCGTTCTGGGGCGCAATACAACAGATCCAGTTCGCCGGTACTCAGGGCGTATTCTGTGGCGCGGGCCTGTTCGTAATCCATGGTGGAATTCAGGAACGCGGCTTTCACGCCCAGTTCCCGAAGCGCGGCTACCTGGTCCTGCATCAGTGCGATCAACGGCGAAATCACGACTGCGGTACCGGGACGGGCCAATGCCGGCACCTGATAACACAAGGATTTACCGCCACCGGTGGGCATGAGTACCAGGGCATCTCTGCCCTCGATCACTTCCTGAACAACTTCACCCTGTAATGGCCGGAAACGCTCATAGCCGAAAACTTCGTGTAGAATCTGCTCCGGGTTTCGGCTGGCTACCGAAGGTGGTTCGCAGGTTAGTTGGTCCGGATCCGGGTACATAGGGCGTTTCAGTCTCTGGGCGGGAAATGTGCCCGCAGATGATACCAGATCCGCTGACCGGATTGCTGAACGCACGGCCAGGTAGAGGAAAACCCCTAAGAGAAAGGCTATAATGTCCGCCTTTCATCAGACCGCGATCAATTGCTTGGTATAACAAACAACAGGGCTTGCATGCAGGACTTTGACGCAATCCGACCCTATTCGGATGAGGAAACCGCTTCTACCATTCAGCGGCTGGTTAACGACCGGGAATTCCTGGATATGGTCGGCCGATTCAAGAAACCGACCCTGGCGAAGTGGGCACCGCCGCTACTGCGAGTGTTTGTACGCCGCTGGTTACTTCGCAATTTCGGACACTATCACCGGATTGACGATCTTCAGGCGGGCCTGTCTCCCTATATCAGCCAGTTGGTAGAGGGCTCCACGTCCCGGGTGACTCAGAGCGGCCTGGAAAACCTCAGCAAAACTTCGGCGCATTTATTCCTTTGCAATCATCGGGATATCGTCTGTGACCCGATGCTGGTGAATTACGAGCTTTTCCAGCATGGGTTCAGCACCACCCGTATTGCCATCGGCGACAATCTTTTGTCGAACCGGGTATTTGCCGAGATCATGCGCCTGAATAAAAGTTTTGTGGTGCGTCGGAACATGACCAGCCCCCGGGAAATGCGGGATGCCTATCTCAACCTTTCCGGGTTTATCAACCACTGTATTGATACCAACCACAGTGTCTGGATTGCCCAGCGTGAAGGCCGTGCCAAAGACGGGATTGACGGTACCGACCCGGCTATTATCAAGATGTTTTACATGAGCCGGAAAAAATCCGGCCTGGCATTCGATGAGGCCATCAACCGCCTGCATATTGTGCCGGTATCCATCGCCTACGAGTACGACCCCTGCGACACCGACAAGGCCCGGGAGCTGGAGATCCGCGCACGTACCGGTGATTACCAGAAGGCGGAAGGGGAAGACACCGACCAGATCATCAAGGGTATGACGGGCTACAAAGGCCATGTGCACGTGCATTTCGGTGCCCCCATTGCCGATGCGCCTGATAATCCGAAGGATCTGGCGGCACGGATTGACCATGAAATGCACGCCAACTATCACCTGCATGCCTCCAACCTTGCAGCCTACCAGTTGCGCGAAGCCCGGGCCGGGGGCGAACCCTCGGCGGACAACGTCGCTAATCATGTGGCGTTGGCGGAAAAATGGTCAAAGGTGGATCTGGAAGCGGCGAAATCCGAAATGACCCGCCGCCTGGAGACCTGTAGCCCGGAATGCCGCCCCTATCTTCTGGACATGTATGCCAATCCGGTGGTGAACGCGCTGGCTGCCAATAAAGGCCGCGAAGCGCCATTGACCCCGACTCCGGCTGAAACGCCCTAAGCCCAGAGCATCGCGCCCATCTCCAGCGGGTGGGAGAGCGCTTCGTGGTAAGGGTAGGCCCGAAGCCGAAGCGTTTGCAGCCCGGGGAAAGGAGGGCTTACCCGGGCCGTAAACAGAGTTGTGCCATCAAGCTCTTCCGCTGGCTGCAGAAAAAAGCTGTCAGGCCCCGGATCTGCGTGAGTTCCACTGCATTCAACCGTTACCACGCATTCTACCCGAACGTCTGTTGGCGCCAGGCCATTCAGGTGCATCTCGACCGTCAGCTCTATTTCCTCATCCCAGTTGCAGCGTTCTTCAACACATCCACGTACCTGGATGGACACGCCATGCCAGGCCGATCTGATTTTTGCTTTCCAGTCCGCCAGTTCCCGGGCCAGCTCGCCCTCGTTCTGCATTAAACGCAGCCCCTGACGGGTCGCCGGCTGGTAATAGTTGGTGGCGTAATCCATTACCATGCGTTGCGCATTGAACCGGGGCGTGATGGTTTTCATGGAGGCTTTCGAACGGCTGACCCAGCCTTCCGAATAGCCTTGTGCCGCCCGGTTGTAGTAAAGGGGCACCACTTCATGCTCCAGCAGATCCAGCAGGTCTCTGGCTTCTTCCCGGTTCCGGAATTCAGGGTCAAGCTCTGTGTCCCGGGGGGTAATGGCCCAGCCATTAGAACCGTCGTAACCTTCACCCCACCATCCGTCCAGCACACTGAGATTCACTGCGCCGTTCATTGCCGCTTTTTCTCCCGATGTACCGCTGGCTTCTTTGGGATACTCGGGAGTGTTCAGCCAGACGTCCACGCCGCTCAACAGCCTGCGCGCCATGGCCTGATCGTAGTCCTCAAGAAGCACAATATGGCCAACCAGAGAGGGCTGCATGGACAGGTCATGGATCACCTTGATCAATTGCTGACCCGGATTGTCCTGAGGGTGGGCTTTACCCGCAAACACCAGCACAACCGGGTGGTCCGGGTTGGTCAGGATACGCTCCAGCCGGGGTAAATCAGAAAAAATCAGAGTCGCACGTTTATAGGTGGCAAAGCGGCGTGCAAAACCAATGACCATTACGTCTTTCCCGGGAGAGGTCAGTTTGTCGGTCATTCGTTTCGTAACCGACTGGCCGGTGCCATTGCGGTTATGCTGCCTGCCAAGGCGGCGGCCAATAAACTCCGCCATTTGCTGTTTCAGCGCTTTGTGAACGCTCCAGTAGTGATAGTCCGGAATTTTGTCGATAAAATTCCAGAACTCCGGATTCCTGAGTTCGCTTTTCCAGTTAGGGGCCTGGATATCGAACAGACTGGTCCATTCCGGTGCCAGAAAGGTGGCTACGTGCACGCCATTAGTGATGTAGCCAATGGGGTTCTCGTCTGGTGGCACCTGTGACCAGATGTCGGCCTCCATTTCTGAAGCGACCCGGCCATGAATACGGCTGACGCCGTTGTGAAAGCGGGAGCCGCGCAATCCCAGGCTGGTCATATTGAATTTGTCGCTGTTGTGCCGGTTGCCAAGCGCGAAGACGTTTTCAAACTCAAGGCCGGAAGCTTCAATATAAGGCCCCAGATAATCCGCCATCAGATCTCTGGGAAAGATATCATGGCCGGCCGCAACCGGCGTGTGGGTGGTAAACAGCGTGCAGGCAGCCACGGCTTCCAGCGCTGCATCAAAAGGCAGCCCCAGGGCCATGGTGGAGCGGCAACGTTCCAGTATCTGGAAAGCAGCGTGGCCTTCATTGATGTGCCAGACCGTGGGCTGTATTCCGAGCGCTGAAAGCACCCGGGTACCGCCAATTCCCAGTAACATTTCCTGACTGATGCGGGTACTGGCATCGCCGCCATAAAGTTGCAGCGTTAAATTCCGGTCTTCATCAGAGTTTTCCGGTGTATCTGCATCCAGCAGATACAGGCGTATATGGCCTACCTGTGCCTGCCAGATACGGGCATAAACGTCCCGGCCCCGGAAAGGCACCGATATCATCAGCTGTTCACCGTCTTTTTCGACCGGCGTGATCGGCAGCTCGTCACTGGAATGGGCCTGGTATCTGGCCACCTGGTGCCCCAGGGCATCAATGGTCTGGATAAAATAGCCCTGTTGGTACAAGAGCCCGACTGCCACAAAGGGCAGGCTCAGATCACTGGCAGCTTTGCAGTGGTCGCCGGCCAGAATGCCAAGACCTCCGGAATAAATGGGAAAGCTTTCATGAAACCCGAACTCGGCGCAAAAATACGCCACCAGGGTGGTCTCTGGGTTCATGGCTTCGAGAACTTCGTTGCCGGGCTCTGATTGCACATAGGCGTCGTAGTTGGCCAGGACCCGGCGGTACTCTGCCAGAAACGCCTGGTTTTCTGCCGCTTCATCAAGGTGGGTCTGGGAAACCCGCCGCAAAAACAACTTCGGGTTATGTTCAACTTTTTGCCATAACTGAGCGTCAATCCGCGCGTACAGGCTTCGCACACCAGAATCCCAGCTGTAGAACAGGTCGTTTGCCAGGGATTCAAGCCGGGCAATGCCCTCAGGTATATGGGGGCGGGCTTCAAGCCGGAATTGGGTAGCCTCTTGCATGTTCAGGACCTCCTTGTGGTCACTGGTCATCCACTAACGTTCTGTACAAACGTGAATATTCTTTGGCCCTGTTTTTCCAGGAGTAGTCGGCTGCCATGCCTTTTTTCTGCAGCCGCTGCCAGGTCTTGGGATGCTCCCGGGCATGCAGTGCCCGTTCGATGGTCGTGAGCAATGCCTCGGATGAAGGCTCGTGGAAGACAAAACCATTGGCGATTTTCGTGGGGGATTCCGCCGGATCAAACACGGTATCGTTAAGCCCGCCAACGCCGTGAACTACCGGAATGGTGCCGTAGCGCAGGCTGTACATCTGGTTCAGGCCACAGGGCTCAAACCGGGAAGGCATCAGGAAGATATCCGCACCGGCAGTAATCTGGTGGGCAAGGGCTTCGTTGTAGCCCAGTGTCAGCGAGAAGCGGGATGGCCAGTCTCTGGCTAACGCCTGCAACTCTTCCTGATAACAGGCTTCGCCGGAGCCCAGAATGGCGAACTGACAACCGCTTTCAAGCAGCGCTGGCATGACAGCCAGCAACCAGTCCAGGCCTTTTTGTTCCACCAGTCGTCCGACAAAACCAAACAGGGGAGTGGGGCTTGCCGCCAGGCCGAGCTCTCGCTGCAGCTCTTCCCGGCACTCTGCTTTGCCGGCCAGATCACCCTGTTCATAGTGGCTGTTCAGATAGTGATCGTGCCTGGGATCCCAGAACCGGGCATCAATGCCGTTGAGTATACCGGTCAGGCGCTCCGCGCGGTGACGCAACAGGCCATCCAGGCCATATCCGAATTCCGGTGTTTTGATTTCCCGGGCGTAGGTCGGGCTGACTGTGGTGATGACATCGGCGAATACCAGCCCACCCTTGATAAACGAGAGCTGGTCATGAAACTCCAACTGCTCGAGGTTCCAAAGATAGTCTGGGAGGCCCAGGGCACGAAATGTTTCATGGGAGAACAGGCCCTGATAGGCAAGGTTGTGAATGGTAAAAACCGTGGGTGGCGGATGCTTGCAGCCTTGCAGAAATACGGGAATCAGCCCTGTTTGCCAATCGTTGCAGTGCACGATATCCGGTTTCCAGGAAAGCCCCAGCTGGCCCAGCGCCATCATTGCGCTAATCCGGGCAAACAGGTGAAAACGATGGGCGTTGTCCCACCAGTCTTCGCCATTTTCATTCTGATAGGGGCTGTCGCCATGGCGGTCAAACAGGGCAGGGCAATCCACCAGCCATAATTTGACCGGCGTGCCGGGCAGTGTCGTTTGCCAGAGCGCGACGTCGTACTGGCCGTAATGAAACCGGGTTATGCGTTTCGAACCCGCTTTTCTGGCGGCATCGATGGCTACGGGGTATCCGGGCAGAATAATCTGGCAATCATGCCCTAACCGACACAAGGCTTCCGGCAAGCTGGCAGACACGTCCGCGAGGCCGCCGGTTTTCACCAACGGAAACACTTCACTGGTGGCAAACAGGATCCGGGTCATGATTCGGCCTCCAGAACAATCAGTCCCAGCGGTGGAAGTGTGAGTTCCAGCGATTGCGGCCGGTCCATCCAGGGCTGCCCGGTGGCTTCCAGGGGATAGGGGTTGCCCACGTTGCTGCCGCCGTAATACGTCGAATCCGAATTGAACCGCTCCCGCCAATGGCCGCCGCTGGGCACGCCAATGCGGTAATGATGTCGGGGTACCGGGGTGAAATTCGCGATAATCACCAGTGGTGGGTCGCCTGAAGCCCCGCTTTTCCGCAGGTAACTGATGATCGACTGGGTGGAGTCATGGCAATCTATCCACTCGAACCCGGCCGGATGGAAGCCCTTGCCGTGCAAGGCGGGTTCGTTGCGATACAGCCCGTTCAGATCCTGAACCAGTTTCCGGATGCCCTGATGCTCTTCATGCTGCAGCAACGGCCAGTCGAGTTCGCGTTTCTCACTCCACTCCCTGCGCTGGCCGAATTCGCCCCCCATGAATAACAGTTTGGCGCCGGGGTAGGTGTACATATAGCTGAACAACAGGCGCAATGAAGCCCTTTGTTGCCAGGCATCGCCCGGCATTTTCTGGATCAGGCTGGATTTACCATGCACCACTTCATCGTGAGACAGCGGCAACAGGAAATTTTCTGTAAACGCGTAGACCAACCCGAAGGTGAGCTTGTCGTGATGGTACTGGCGGAAAACCGGGTCCTGCTGCAGATAATGCAGAGTGTCGTGCATCCAGCCCATGTTCCATTTCAGATTGAAGCCCAGACCTCCGATTTCCGGAGGTCTGGTTACCTGGGGCCATGAAGTGGATTCTTCCGCCATCATGAGCGTGCCGGGGAAACGGTTCTGGCATATCCGGTTCAGATCTTTGAGAAACTCAATCGCCTCCAGATTCTCGTTACCTCCGTACTGGTTGGGTAACCACTCTTCTTCATTGCGAGAATAATCCAGATACAGCATGGAGGCCACGGCATCAACCCGAAGCCCGTCTACGTGGAACGAGTCCAGCCAGAATAGTGCGCTGCCGATCAGAAAGTTGCAGACCTCATGCCGGCCATAATTGTAGATCAGGGTGCCCCAGTCGCGGTGCCGCCCCTGGCGTGGGTCGTCATGTTCATACAATGCTGTGCCGTCGAACCGTGCCAGGGCATGTTCGTCATCCGGAAAATGTGCGGGCACCCAGTCCAGAATTACGCCGATACCCTGCTGGTGGCATTGATCAATCAGGTAGCGGAGATCGTCGGGGCTGCCGAAACGGCTGGTGGGCGCGTAGTAACCGGTTGTCTGGTAGCCCCAGGATTCATCCAGCGGATGTTCGGTAACCGGCATCAGCTCAATATGGGTAAAGCCGGTCTCCAGTACGTAAGGAATCAACTGTTCAGCCAGCTCCCGATACGTGAGCCACCGGCCGGAACCGTGATGACGCCAGGATCCCGGATGAATTTCATAGATCGAGATGGGGCTGTGCTGCCAGTCAAACCGGCTTCTTTGCGCCAGCCACTGGTCGTCTCCCCAGGCATAGGATGTCGGATCAACCACCCGGGCAGCTGTTGAGGGCCTGAGTTCGAAGGCCTGGCCATAGGGGTCTGTTTTTATAACCTGCTTGCCGCTTTCGGTGGAGATGGCGAATTTGTACAGCGCCCCGGGCTGTACGTCCGGAACAAACACCGACCATACACCGTAGTTGTCATGTTTCTGCATTACATGGGTGGCAGCATCCCAGTAGTTGAAGTCTCCAACGACGCTGACCGAGTGGGCATTGGGGGCCCAGACCGCAAAACGCACCCCATCGGTGTCTTTATGGGTGAGTGAGTGTGCTCCCAGGACGTTGTAGATATGCCAGTGACGACCTTCAGCAAACAGATTCAGGTCGAAATTATTCAGGGTCGGTCTGTCCATGATCTTCCGCTTTCGCCAATGTCCAAAAAATAACCTAAGCTAAGTCTACGTCATAATTCAATGGAAGCCAGAACGATGCAAACCACCAAGCGTTTTGTCAGTCGAATGACACGGCAAACTCTCGCTTTGGTGCTGGCCGGTGGCAGGGGAAGCCGACTGCACGACCTCACCAAGTGGAGAGCGAAGCCCGCCGTTCCTTTTGGCGGGAAATTCCGGATAATTGATTTTCCTTTATCGAATTGCGTTAACTCCGGCATCAGTCAGGTCGGGGTGATCACCCAATACAAATCCCACTCACTGATGCGGCACATTCAACGCGGATGGGGCTTTTTGCGAGGGGAATTCGGGGAGTTTGTGGAGTTGCTGCCGGCTCAGCAACGCATTGAAACCTCCTGGTACGAAGGCACGGCCAATGCGGTGTTGCAGAATCTGGATATTATCCGCAGCCATAAGCCGGAGTACGTGCTCATTCTTGCCGGCGACCATGTCTACAAAATGGATTACGGCACCATGCTCGCCGCCCATGTGGAGCAGGGCGCTGATGTCACCATCGGTTGCATTGAGGTGCCGTTGGAAGAGGCCTCTGCCTTCGGCGTAATGTCCGTTGATGACAAGCTGCAGATCACCGAATTCGAGGAAAAGCCGGAACACCCGAAACCCATGCCGGGCCAGCCGGGGAAGGCTCTGGCTTCCATGGGCATTTACGTCTTCAGTAGCCGGGTTCTGTTCGATGAGCTGTTGAGAGACCACGACCTTAAAACGTCTTCGCACGATTTCGGCAAGGATATTATCCCGTCTGTCATACAACGCCTGCGTGTGTGTGCTTTCCCGTTCCGGGATCCGGTCAGCAATACCGTGGCCTACTGGCGGGATGTCGGCACCATTGATTCGCTCTGGCAGGCGAATATGGAGCTGATTGACGTCAGCCCGGAGCTCAATCTTTACGATGATCACTGGCCGATCTGGACCTATCAGGAACAGTTGCCTCCAGCCAAATTCATTTTCAATGATGCTGATCGCTGTGGCATGGCGGTGGATTCCATGTTGGCGGGGGGCTGCATTGTCTCCGGTGCCCGGGTTCAGCACTCCTTGCTGTTCTCGCAGGTGCGGGTGCATTCCTTCAGCACCGTGGAAGACTCTGTGATATTTCCGGATGTGGATATCGGCCGGCATTGCCGGATCCGCTCGGCGTTGATTGATCGGGGCTGCAGGATTCCGGAAGGCACTCGTATCGGGTTTGACCGGGAAAAAGACGCCACACGTTTCCACGTATCGCCCAAGGGCATTGTTCTGATTACGCCCGAGATGCTCGGGCAGGATTATCCGCATGGCCTCTGAAAGCCGTATCCCGGTAGTGTTCTGCTGGCATATGCACCAGCCGGATTACCGCGACCACAGTACCGGTGAATACCTTTTTCCCTGGGTGTATCTGCACTGCATCAAGGATTACGTCGACATGGCGGCGCACCTGGAAGCTCACCCCCGGGCTCGTGCCGTGGTCAATTTTTCACCGATACTGCTGGAACAGATCGAAGACTATCTGGTCCATATCGAGCGCTGGCGACACAACGGCACACCGATTGGCGACCCGGTATTGGGCGCACTGGTCAACGACACTTTGCCAGACTCGGGCTCACCCGGCTTTCTGGAGATTATGGAGAAATGTCTGCGGGCCAATCAGGAACGGATTATTGAGCGGTTTCAACCTTATGCAAGGCTGGCCGAGCTGGCCGGATTTTACCGTGGCCGCCCGGACGTCCAGCGCTATATCTCGCCACAGTTTCTTATGGATCTCGTCGTCTGGTATCACCTGGGCTGGATGGGGGAAACGGTGCGACGAACGCACCCGGTCATCCAGAGCCTGCAGGAAAAGGGTCACCAGTATTCGCTGGAAGACCGCCGGGCCCTGCTGAATGTTATATCCGATCTCATGGCCAGTATCGGGCCACGTTACCGACATCTGGCCCAGACCGGGCAGGTGGAGTTGGCCATGAGCCCCTGGGCACACCCGATTGTTCCGCTTTTGCTGGATATTCACTCCACCAGAGAGGCTATGCCGGAAGCGCCTCTGCCCGAACATGATAACTACCCGGGCGGAACCGAGCGTGCACGATGGCACCTGGAAGAAGGGAAACGCGTATTTCAGCGATTTTTCGGGAAACAGCCGGCAGGATGCTGGGCATCTGAGGGAGCGTTGAGCCAAAAAACGCTGTCCGTGCTGGCCGAGGAGGGTTTCAGATGGAGTGCAAGCGGTGATTCGGTGCTGCAGAACAGCCTGAACCTGGCCCGCGAGCAGGATGCGATTCAGAATGACCCGGGAATACATCGGCCTTTTCAGTTTGCAGAAGTGCCTTTGACGGTTTTCTTCCGGGATGACGGTTTGTCGGACCTGATCGGTTTCAACTACGCCGACTGGCACGCGGAAGACGCCGTGAGTGATCTGGTTTATCACATGGAACAGATCGCGGCTGAAAACAGTGACAACGCCAATTGCGTAATCTCTGTGATTCTGGATGGTGAAAATGCCTGGGAATACTACCCGGACAACGGCTATTACTTCCTGGATGAGCTCTACCAGGTACTGGAAGATCACCCGGGCCTGCGGCTGACCACCTATGAAGAAATTCTTGATACTCCGGAAGGTCCGGCTTCTCAGCCTGAACAGCTGCCGCACCTGGTTGCCGGCAGTTGGATCTATGGCACCTTTTCAACCTGGATTGGCGACGCGGACACGAACCGCGCCTGGGATCTTTTGTGTGATGCAAAACAGCACTACGACAAGGTCATGGATAACGGCACGCTGAGCACCGAACAAAAGGCAGCAGCCAGCCGCCAACTCGGATTGTGCGAAGGCTCAGACTGGTTCTGGTGGTTCGGGGATTATAACCCGGCCGATGTCGTCAGAGACTTTGAGCACCTGTACCGGCGGCATCTGGTTAACCTGTACGACACTATTGATTACCCGCCTCCGGCCAGCCTGTTCCAGCCCTTGAGCCAGGGTGGGGGAGAGCCCGCCAGGGGAGGCGCCATGCGGCCAGGCCATGATGTCGGGCCGAAATCATGACCTCACGGTTTGGCCCGGCTTCGGTGTTTTCCAGGCGCCGGGCCGGTGTGCTTTTGCACCCGACGGCGTTGCCTGGAGACCATGGCAAGCTCGGGCATGCGGCCCGCCAGTTTGTGGACTTCCTTCAGCAAGCCGGTATCAGCGTGTGGCAAACCCTGCCCATCGGCCCGACTCATCCGGATCTTTCGCCTTACCAGACGCTGTCTGCTCATGCTGGCAACCCCGCGTTCATTGATCTGTCCGAGGTGGTCGAAAACGCGCTTTTAATGCCAGAAGAACTGATTGCCTACGGCCGGGCTGCGTTGCTGGAAAAAGCGGCGGATCGTTTCCTGGCAAATGATTATTCGCCGGACTCGATAATAAACCGGTCAACCTGGGAGCAGTGCCTGCAGGAGCATAATGCGTGGCTGGAAGACTTCGCCCTGTTCATGGCGATCCGGGCGAGCTACCCGGAATCGGTATGGACCGAATGGCCGGACCCCCTACGCATGAGAGACCCGGCAGCTTTGCAGGCGTTCAGTCAGCAAAACCGGCAGACCATTGATCGGGTTAAATTCGAGCAGTTTCTGTTTCATTGCCAGTGGTCCGGGATTCGTCAGTATGCCAGCGACCGCGGTGTTTTCCTGTTCGGTGATATCCCCATATTCGTCGCCCACGACAGCGCCGATGTCTGGGCCAATCCCGGGCTGTTCAGACTTGATGCAACCGGACAACGAACCGTTGTGGCGGGCGTGCCGCCCGATTATTTTTCTTCCGAAGGCCAGCACTGGGGCAACCCATTGTACGACTGGCAAGCCATGGCAGCTGACGGCTACCGTTGGTGGCTGGACAGGCTCGCCAGCCAATGGGAAAAATTTGATCTCCTTCGAATTGATCACTTTCGTGGCCTGGAAGCGTTCTGGGAAATTCCCGCAAGCGATCCGCGGCCCGTCAATGGCCATTGGGTGCCGGGCCCGGGCGATGATTTTCTGTCTGCCTGCTTCCGGCAGTTGCCGGATTTGCCTCTGGTGGCTGAGAACCTGGGCTTTATTGGCGAAGAAGTAGAGCAACTCAGGCACCGGTTTCGGTTACCGGGTATGACGGTGATGCAGTTCGGGTTTGATGGCAGTCCGGACAACCCTCATCTGCTGCATAACCACAGAAGGGGAGATCTGGTGTATACCGGCACCCACGACAACGACACCACGCTTGGCTGGTATCGGAGCCTGGATGAAAACACCCGTGGACATCTGAACCGATACCTTCGATTGTCGGGCAGCGATGAGGGCGAGCTGCCCTGGCCGATCATCCAGGCAGCTATGAGTTCAGTGTCGGGGTTAGCAATTGTACCCATGCAGGACCTGCTTGGTTTGGGCTCTGAAGCTCGCTTCAACACCCCGGGCACCACACAGAACAACTGGCAGTGGCAGCTCGGGGGAAACGCCTGTGAACTGACCGATGTGGCCCGTATTCGGGAGATGGTTGAACTCTATGGACGCCTGCCATAGATTGATCAATAATTGACCACGGTCAACCTGGACAAGCACACATAGGATATAACAGGGTGAACGGGCAGCGGGCGCCACAATACCCGCAGGAACAACGCAGAGTAATGAGGCGGACAATGGAACACCGGCTGAGCCAACGAATCGAAGGGCAATTGCCTATACTCGTGTATAAGAAAGGCATGCCTGTCGGTACGGGCAAGATCAGGGATGCCTCCAGACGAGGTGTGTTCATAACCACAGACTACAGCGATGTCCGGCTGAACCAGACTATTCAGCTGGCGTTTCGATTACCGGAAGTAGCGGATGGTCAGCAGACACTCAATGCTCATGTCGTCAGACGTGCTGAGGATGGTCTGGGACTGGATTTCGACGGTGTCGAGAATAACGCGGGGGCCATCTTTGCGCTCATTCTATGGTTGAACGATCATAGTTCTACGACCTCCGGAGACGGAGAAGAAACTCATCGTTTCCATTGAACTCAAACGTGAAGGAAGCAGATCAAAATGGCTAGATTAGCAGGCAAGGTAGCAGCCGTAACCGGTGGAACACTGGGTATCGGCAAGGCCACGGTGGAACGTATGTTGGAGGAAGGCGCAGCCGTCGGCATATTGGATATACTGGACGACGAAGGCAACGCGCTGGCAACGGAACTCTCTGCCAAAGGCTATAAGGTTGCGTACTGGCATTGCGATGTTTCAGACGAAGCCCAGGTAAAAGAAGCACTTGATGGTGTTGCCGATCACTTCGGCAAGCTGGACGTTATTGTCAATAATGCCGGTATTGCCGGCGTTAACAAACCAACCCATGAAATCACCGAAGCCGAATGGGACAAGGTTCAGGATATTAACGTGAAGGGTGTTTTCTTCTGCACCAAGCACGTTATTCCTCACATGAGGAGCGCCGGTGGCGGCAGCATTATCAACCTGTCATCCATCTACGGGCTGGTCAGCGCTCCCGATCTGCCCCCGTACCATGCCTCCAAGGGCGCCGTACGGCTGATGACCAAAACCGATGCCATGACCTACGCCAAAGAAAGTATCCGCGTGAATTCGGTTCACCCGGGCTTTATCTGGACACCGTTGGTAGAAGAGCACCTGAAGACCACGGGCCAGGATCCGGAAGTGGCAAGGCAGGCCACAGCAGACCTACACCCGGTCGGGCATATGGGAGAGCCGGACGACATCGCCTGGGGCGTTGTATTCCTGGCCTCAGACGAATCGAAGTTCATGACGGGCAGTGAACTGGTGATCGACGGCGGCTATACCGCGCACTGACGATTGAACCTGCCTTGAAGCCGCCTGGACCCTCTCGGGTTCAGGCGGAATAACGACAGCCGCCTTTGTTCAGTGCCGCCAGAAGGCCGGCGAAAGTACAATCACCACACTCAGAATTTCCAGCCGCCCCATCAGCATACCCACCGACAGAATCCACTTGGCAGCATCCGGCAATGACGAGAAGTTCCCGGCTGGCCCGATGATCTCACCCAGCCCCGGACCAACGTTGGTCAAAGAGGTGAGGGCGCCAGACAGTGCCGTTATGAAATCCAGCTCAAGAGATGCCAGTAACGTAGTGATAATTAACAGGCACAGCAGGAAAATGAAGGTGTAGGCGATCATTGAGGAAATGATTTCGTCACTCACTGACCGGCCATTGTAGTTCCGGGTAAACACCGCGCGCGGGTGAAGGAGACGCATCAGCTGCTCACGCAAAATGATCAGAGACAGCTGGAAACGGAATATTTTCATACCGCCGGCGGTAGAGCCAGAGCAGCCACCCACGAACATCAGGAAGAAGAACACCACAAAGGCAAGCGGCCCCCAGGCCGAGTAATCCTCGGAGGCGTAACCGGTTGTGGTCACGATGGACGTTACATTGAACAGTGTGGCGGCATAATTGTGCAGGGGATCAAACGGCACAGGCGATACCCACCAGCGATAAAGCGTCAGTAATGCCGGAACCAGAAATAGAATGGTCAGAAAGAGCCGGACTTGCTTGTCACGAAACAGAACGCCGTGTTGGCCATGCAGTTCACGAACGAACAGGAAAAACGGCAGACTGCCGATGATCATGAAGAATGTGGCTTCCATCAGGATCAGGTCGCTGAACTTGCCCATTGACTGATCAGACGTGGAGAAGCCACCGGTGGCGATGCTGGTCAGGCCATGGTTGAAAGCGTCAAACAGGCTCATACCGGACAAACGGTAGGTTACCACCGCGATTATTGTGAAAATCACATAAACAAACAAAAGCCCCCGGCTGAGGGTTTTCATTCGAGGCAGACCTTTTTCGGTCCATTCGGAAGACTCGGTTGCAAACAGGCGCATGCCCCCAACACGGAGGAACGGCAGAACCGCAACGAACATACCGATAATACCGATGCCGCCGAGCCATTGCAGAATGGAGCGCCAGAGCAGCAAATCCCGGTCCATGGAGTCCAGGCCACTGAGCACGGTAGCGCCGGTGGTTGTTATCCCGGAGGTACCTTCAAAGACAGCATCGGCCACCGAGATGTTGTTGTTGCTCAGGTAAAAGGGTAAAGCGGAAAGCAGAGCAATGATGAACCAGCTGGAAACCGTCAGCACGAACATGTAGCGCGGTTTCAGATCACCGCTTTGCCGATAGGTGGCTGCCAGCCCCAGAATGCCCAGGCCAAAAACCACAGCTGCCGATTTAGCAAAAGCCAGGGAGTTGGGCGCTCCTCCTGGATCGCTCAACAGAAGCAGTACCGGTAGTGTCATGAACATACTGAGCAGTACGAACATGGCACTTACTATAAAGACGACGGGAGTCAGGTTTCTCAAGGTATGCGGCTCGAGTCAGCTACGAAGAAACCGCGTCAGGATACTCGGGGTAGCCGGGATCCGCAACAAAAGGGGGTCCTCCGATATTCAAAGTCGCGACTTGATGCCCTAGCATCAGCGTCAATGGAGATGAGTGTTTGCGTGGCATTGTGGTAAGAAGAGTGAGTATCGTAGAGAGCCAGCAACAAAAGGAGTTCGAAACAGTGACTTTAAAGGCTGTGATATTTGATATGGATGGTCTTTTAATCGATTCCGAGCCGTTCTGGACGAAAGCAGAGAGAGTCGTATTTTCATCAGTGGGGGTCGAATTATCGGAGTCATTGTGTCGAAAAACAGCCTCTATGACGACCAGGGAGGTCACTGAATTCTGGTATCGACATTTCCCATGGAAGCACAGATCCATAGAGGACGTAGAAAATGACGTGATTGACTGTGTCGACGAGTTGATAAGAAAACATGGAAAACCCATGCCGGGAGCCCAGAAGATACTCGACTACTTTCATGGCAGAAACTGCAGGGTAGGTCTATCAACAAATTCGCCTCACCGTTTGATCAATACAGTTCTGGAGAAACTTGATATCGCTCGGTATTTCCACGGCATATCCTCATCGGAAGAGGTGCAACGAGGGAAGCCTGACCCTGCTGTTTACCTTTCCACCCTGGAAAAGCTGCAGGTTCACCCGGAGAACTGCATCGCTTTTGAGGATTCTCCGTCTGGCGTGTTGGCAGCCAAGACAGCCGGAATCAAAACCATTGCGGTACCACCGGCCCATGATTTTGATAATCCGGACTACTTTCTGGCGGATGGCCGGTGGAGGTCATTGCTGGAGTTCTCGGAAGAGAACCTCCGTTTGGGATAATTGTTCCAATTGGGAGTGACCAGCCTGAAGTGGCAGGGCTCAGATCTCACAGTTCAACCTTATGCGCCCATACTGCTTTTAACATAATATACATTATGCGCAGTAAGGGTGTGTTTTGGTAAACAGTCAGAGGTTAGCCGGCCAACAACGATCAGTCCCGGTTCGCTCATCAGGCGTCGATTGAAACTCGTCAGCGACAACACCCTCTTCGCTCAGCAATGGTATGTCAGTCATCCAGTTCCTTAAGCGTGAGCCAACCATCAATATTATAATCCGTACTACCGGAAAATGTCTGACAGGATGTGATACAAAATTGTGCCTCGTGATGGCGTAGCCACCTTGTGAACACCTTGGTTGGTGTCCGGAATCATTGAACCACATTTCCTATTAGTTACTCGTAATTGGGTCCATACTGGACTTTCTAAGCATCGGCATCACTTCAGCACACGCCGATGCACCTGCAATCAGAGGTCAATAGATAGTATGAGCAAAGGCCAGGACAGAAAAAAAGACAGTAAAAAGAAACCGCTTTTAACCGCAAAAGAAAAGAAAAAGGAGAAACAGGCAAAGAAAAACGGAACCGATGTGCTGGGAAATTGATTAAAAGATAGGCTGAAGCCTCCCCCTAACAGATTGATGCGGAAGGCAGCCTGAGCTTTTGGTTCTATAGGGAATACAGTACGTTAGGTAGTCTCCAGGGCATCGGTTACGACGAGCAGCTATAGTATGACAACCCACCAACCTCAAAGAGCTCCGGCGGCTTCAGCCTGTAGTATTTCTTCTCTACGTCCTTCGATTGCTCGTCGTATGGCTGCGTCATAACTTCCTGAAGTTCGCGCAGTAAAGCGTAGTTGCCTGCTGCCGCTTGCTGATAGGCAGGCACAACGAACCACTCCTTCAAACTGTATTTCGGGTTGACGAGCTTCATCTGACTGGAAAGCTCCTCCCGAGAGCCAGGTCGAGTGAGCGAGTGCCATTTTGTGAGCCACGCTGACCAGCGCTTGTCTAGCCCTTCGGGGTCTGCCGCATAGTTCGGGCCCTTGTAGAAGCTCTTCTTGAGTGGCTCAATGTCATCTGGCAACGACGAGAGTTCCCGGAAGAACATGGTGTAATCAACGGGCGTCTGCATCATCAGCTGTGCCAGCTCGCGGAACAAAGCCGTGTCAAAAGTCTCAAGTCCAAGCTTGGCAGACCACATCTTCTCCATTTGCGCTTGCATCACCTTTGGGAAATCACTTTGAATCTCTTCCAACTGCCGCAGACAGTCTGGATGCCCTGCCAACAAAGGCCGAACCGACGAACAAAAGGAGTGGAAGTTGCGTTCTGCCGCTGCTGGTTGGTTGAGGAACGCGAAGTGATGGCCGCCACCCGTCCATGGTTGGTACTGCGGATCAAACACATCGCAGAATCCGAATGGTCCATAGTCGAGCGTGAAGCCGCCCGCCGCACAGTTGTCGCTGTTGAAGTTACCCTGGCAGTAGCCAACACGGATCCAGTTCGCCACAAGCGAAGTCAGCCGGCTACGGAATTCACGTGCAAGCAACACCACTTTTTCAGCGATGGCCAGTGACTGGTCGATAACGTCAGCGTACTCACGATCGATCAGGTGCAAGACGATCTGCTCGAGCTCCTCAATCGCCTGCGGGTGCTCCTGCTTGCGGGCTCGACGACTAAAGAGCTCAAGCTGCCCTACCCGAATGAACGACGGCGCAACACGCGTGGAGATGGCAACTGGCTCGGATACAAGGATATCGGGATCCATTGAGCGTGAGCCCTCGGAATACCACGGCCGCCTGACTTGCTCGGTCTTTGACACGTACAGACTCAGAGACCGTGACGTAGGTACACCGAGTGCGTGCATATGCTCCTGGGCCAGGAACTCCCGGACGCTGGACCGCAGAACGGCCCTGCCATCCGCGCCGCGGCAGTAGGGTGTGCGCCCTGCCCCTTTCAGCTGCATTTCCCAGCGCTGTCCATTGATGACAGCCTCAAGCACCGAAATAGCGCGACCGTCGCCGTAGCCATTGCCGGTCTGGAACGGGCATTGCTGGTAGAATTCATTGCCGTAGATGGAAAGTGCGTAGCCACACGCCCATCCGACCTTTCGCATCGGCTCCGGCACATGGGACAGGTCGCCGGAGAATATACGAACGAAATCGTCCGAATGCGCCATGCTGTCGGCAAAGCCCAGTTCGCGAAACAGGTTTTTGCTGTGCGCAACGTATTCGGGGTTCTCGATCGGCGTGGGATTGACCGGAACATAGTGGCCCGAGAAGACTTGTCGTGGCGCGTGGTCGGCTCCGTTTGCTTTTCCCTCAGGATCGCAGTTGAGCGTGTCCATGAGCGAATAGTCTGCCAACGTTGCGAGATCGTCCAGGTTCGCGACAGTTGTGGGCATAGGGACTCCTCTTACGTTGGTTTGATTAGGGTAAAATCAGAAGACTCCCTTCCAGAATCACTTACGCAATCAGGGAATGATCTTCTCAGCACGCAGGCGATCAAACAGGTCCAGGAACGCACCACGGGTTTCGCGGAAATGGTCAAAACCGAAATCCCGTGACTTGGTGGTATCGTTGACGCACTCCTGGTCGCGACCTAAGTCAGCATCGGTGTGCCACCAGGAAGCGAGCTTGGCAACGTCCGGTTCGACCAGCTCATGTTTCTTGGCAATTTCGCGCCAGGTCTCTTCGACCCCGGCCATCTGCCTTTCCAGCGGCTGCGGCGTCTCGGGACAGTCCGCTACTTCCAGGCCGAAGTACTCACCGATCTCGCGCCACATCCGGCGCCAGCGAAAAACGTCACCGTTGACGGTGTTAAAAGCCTGGTTCGCAGCCCCCGGTGTAGTTGCCGCCCACTCCATCTGCCGCGCCAGAACCAGCGCATCCGTCATATCGGTCAGCGCGTTCCACTGAATCTGCGAGCCCGGGAACACGAAAGGATTGCCGGTAGCCTTGCAGATCGAGGCGTATACGGCAAGTGTGGTGCCCATGTTCATGGCATTACCGCGGGCGTAGCCGATCACTGTGTGCGGACGATGCACGTTCCAGGTGAAGCCTTCGCGATCGGCGGTTTCGAGCAGCACATCTTCCAGCGCGTAGTAGAAGTTGTCGCCCGGGACACGCGGCTCGGATTCACGGAAGGGCGTTTCGGTGCGACCACTGCCGTAGGCCTCGAACGAACCGAGATACTGCTTGGTTCCTGTGACAAGCGAGGCGTGCTGCAGATCGGCGTCACCGAGCGCCGTGAAAAGGTTGCGCATCATGGCGCTGTTGGCCACGATATTGGCTTTCTCGTTTTCGCGTCCGATCCAGGTGCAGTAGAAGACATGAGTGATCGGCAGACCGGCCAACGCCTCACGCGTAGCTGACTCGTCTAGCAGATCCGTGGCAACTGGAATCACCCCACTCTGCTTGGTCGCGCTGCGTGAAAGCCCGTAGACCGTCCAACCGCTAGCAACCAAATAAGATGCCAGATTGCCGCCGGTAATTCCGGTGGCGCCAGCGATCAGTGCGGTACCTTTGCGCATGTGTTTCTCCTTTCTGAATAGTGTGCGGCCCCAAAGCGGGTAACCGACGCATCCATTCTGTTGTCGATTGTTCATTGCTACAATCGAAAAGCTCGCAAATCTTTATTGCGTTTAATGCAACTCAAGGGGTTTCAATCAGATGGATCTCAATGCTCTGCGCGTCTTTGAACGGGTCGCCGCCACGGGAAGCTTCACCGTCGCCGCCCGCCATTTCCATCGCGCGGTTTCCTCCATCTCCAGACAGATTCGAGGGCTGGAGGAGGCCGTGGGACAGCCCCTGCTCTATCGGCATACCCGTGCAGTGACGCTCACCGAAGCGGGCCTGCGTTACTACGAGGAAGTGCGCGACATTCTGGAGCGGCTCGACTCCGCCACGGAGGCGCTTGCGCATCCAGATGCCGAACCTAGTGGCACACTGCGTATCAACGCACCCGTGGCGTTTGGTCAGCGGCAGATCGTGCCACTGCTGCATCACTTTCAACGTCGGTATCCCGCGCTTAAGGCTGAATTGCAGCTTAACGACCGCGTGGTTGATCCGGTTCGTGAAGGCCATGATGTCACCTTCCGTGTGGGTGAGCTCTCGGATTCGTCACTGGTAGCCCGTCGCCTGGCGCCGATGAACTACGTAGTCGCCGCTGCGCCCGCCTATCTTCAGGAACATGGGGAGCCCGAATCGCCGGATTCACTCATCAATCACAACTGCCTGCTCTATCAGGGCGAGATGGGGCGCCAACGTTGGTTCTTTCAGAAACCGGAGGAAACAAACGCCACGCCTTTCGAGGTGACCGGCAATCTCTATAGCGACGACGCCGTCAGCCTGGTTCAGGCAGCCTTACTGCGTCAGGGGCTGGTGATGTTCCCGACCTGGCTGATTGCCGACGAGCTCAAATCCGGCGCGCTGGTCGCCCTGCTCGGTTCCTGGCGTTGTGAGGTTATGCCCGGGCGCCGCGACATTCATGTGCTGACCACCGAACGACGCCTTCGCTCACACAAGGTCCGCGCTTTCCTCGATTACCTGTTTGAATCACTAGGCCCCGTACCGCCCTGGGATTGTTGGCGTGAGGAAATACTGGACTAGAACTTCTCAGCGTAAGTTGTTGATTTGTCGTTGAGTGGTTTTAATACTTGTGAAGCAACGCAAACAGGAACTCGCGGGTTGAGGCAGGCACTGGCAGCGTCAGGATTTATCCTTCACCCATTTCTCGCCATCCTTGTGGTACTCCTTTTTCACTGCAGACCAGGCCACCTTGTGAGCGGTTTCTTCCCGGTCTGCGTCGCCACGCCGATCTTCCGGATTGCGGTATTCCTCCCAGGCCGAATTAAAAGCCTTCCGGTAAATTTCCTGGGCGTGAGATGGCAGGCTATTGCGTACGTTGTCGGGCAACTCGGAATTCTTGTCGTATGGCATGTGATCAGCCCTCCAGGTGTGTTGCCGGTTCAGGCCCGGCTACGAGGCTTGATTCGCAATCAGACTGAGGCCTTGTGTCGAATATGCTCTGCCAGGCTGAAGCCTTCAATACTGTCTGGTAACGCCTTGGCGATGCGGTAAACCTGGCCGTCCGGCATTCTTGGCTCTTCACTCAGATCAAGAACCCGCGCCTCACAGCGGTAACCATTAGCATCCAGAAGTAATTCTACAACGGGATGGAGTTTGTTGTCTGGAGTGGCGGCCAGAATGATGGCTACTTCTCCACTGTTCAGCCCCACCAGGCTTCCTGGCGGGTAGATCCCGATCATTCGGATAAATCCTTCTACCAGTTCTGCGTCGAACTGGGAACCGCTGTTTTTGTAAAGCACACTCAGGGCTTTACTGGTTGGCATGCCTTTGCGATACACGCGGTCACTGGTCATAGCATCGTAGGCGTCAATAATGGTTATGATCCGGGTAAAACGGTCAATAGAGTTGGCCCCGAGACCTGCTGGATAGCCCTTTCCATCCAGTCGCTCATGGTGGGATAAAACGGCCTGGAGTATTTCCGGCTCAAGGTGGTGCTCGGAGTCCAGCAGGTCAAAGCCCGATTGCGGGTGTCCGCGCATGATGCGCCACTCTTCTTCGTTCAGAGCACCCGGTTTGTTGAGAACAGCTGGAGAAACCCGCATTTTGCCCACGTCATGTAGCATGCCGCACAGGCCTGCGATTTCCAGCTGTTGGTTGGTCAGGCCCAGATAGCGGCCAAAGGTAATGGCAAGGATGCCGACCCGAACACAGTGCTCGGCGGTATAGGCGTCCTGGTCACGAATGCGGGTCAGCCAGAACATGGCATTGGCGTTATTGGCGATGCTGTTAATGCAACTGCGCACGACGGGCCGCATGGCCGCCAGATTGGCAGTTTCGCCATCAGCGATATTTCTGAGGAGGCCTGTCACATGGGTATAGGCCTGACTGAATTGATTGAGCGCGTTGGGAAGCTCACTTTCCAGCGGTCGTATTTCCTTAAAGGGCTGTGCAGGTGGTGAACGCGGGGGTATAGATGCGCTGGAATTATCTGCCTCAGTCCGGGTGGTGCCTTCGCTCGCAGACTCCACGACAACAGTGCGGCAATACTGGCGCAAAATGGCTAGCTGCTTTTCGTTCTCGATCACAAAGTTCTGGTACAGCACCGGCACTTCCACCCAGGGCCTGTCCAGAGCAATAACCCTCATTCCAATTTGGGCCGAGAAACTGGAAATGGCGATATCCCGGTGAACTTCCAGTGGCTGGATGGCATTTTGCCTGGGCCTGTTTTTTCGAACCGGGGCCGTATTACGTTCAGACCCATTGCTCCGATCCGGAGTTGACGCAGAGTCAAAAAAGCCTTCATTCAATGTCATGGTGAAAACTCATGCATGGCGAAGCCTCTAATACATTGATTGCAGAGGGAGTATCTCTATGCCTGAAGCACGGGTCTGTGCGGTATCGAACACAGGAATTTCTGGGCAGAGGTAGGGAAAACTATGGGGAGAGAGATGGTGGATAGAGCGTTTACTCGACCGCCCTGCCCGTGCCTGAGCACGGTACAGTGGCGGGCTGTGAGGTCTGGTATCTTGTGGGGAGTGCTAAGCCGCTGTTATCAAGCTTTGGACTGGTTTATCCCCAACTGTTTGTTGACCTCATCGCGAATTTCCCGGTAACGATCAGGATGATTGATCAGGGTGTCAAGGTCATCCTCGGGGAAAATCTCATTTTTCTTCTGCAGGGCTTCTTCTTTAGCAAACACGGATGGCAGCAACTGTTCCAGTGCGCGCAGCATAACCTCGGGCGAAACCGACGCGCCGGGTGATGCCCCCAGCAAGGTGCAGTAGGTTTTGTCCGTGGACACCACAATCTCTGTGCCCATCTGCAGATCGCCATCTTTGATGATCTGCACTCGCTGGCCGGCTTCAATTGGCTCCCAGTCAAACTTTTTACTCAGGCCGGGCGCAAAGCTGTCCAGCTCTTCGAGCATGCTCTTTTTGCCCTTAAAGGATTCTGACACCAGGTACTTCACCAGGGGGTAATGCTCAAAGGCCACGCTCATCAAACCGGGGATATCATGCAGGCGAAGTGAACGAACGTAGTCAAAGAATCCACGACCTCTCTCGAGAATCGGTTTGAATGACGCGAACGGGCCGAACAACAGGTAGTGTTTGCCGTTCACCACCCGCAGATCCAGGTGAGGCACAGACATGGGAGGCGCGCCGACCTTGGCTTTGCCATAGGTTTTGGCTTTGTAGTCTTTGGCCTGTTCTTCGCTGATCTGAGCCTGCAAAAAGCGCCCGCCAACCGGAAAGCCGGTGAACCGGCTCCGGAACGGCAAGTGGCTTCTCTTCAGAATCGGGAATGCGCCACCGCCTGCGCCGACAAAGAGCACATCCGCCTTATGCTGGACCGGGCTGCCGTCGGTTTCGGCCTCGATGAGCCAGCTTCCTGTGGGGCTCTTGTGAACGCGCTTCACATGAGTGTTGTACTCAATCTTGACGCCCAGATCATTCACGGCATGCGCCGCCATTTGCTCTGTGAGTGCACCGAAGTTTACGTCGGTACCTGTCTCGATAACGGTAGCCGCCATTTTTTCATGGCGTGGGCGATCCTCCATGGTATAGGGGATCCAGCTTTTGATTTCATCAAAATCTTCGGAGTAGCGCATCTGCTCAAAAAAGTGATGAGCGGACATTTCGTTGAATCGCAATTTGAGCTCTTCAATTGAAGATTCGGAAACGATGGTGCAGTGCTTCGTCTGGTTGATAAATGTTTCAGGGGACTCGACGACGCCCTTCTTTACCAGGTAAGCCCAGAATTGCTTGGCAACATTGAACTGGGCGTGAATCTTCAATGCCTTGTCGACCGCAATGACCTCTTCGTCCACCGGGGTATAGTTAAGCTCACAGTTCGCTTCGTGACCGGTGCCGGCGTTCCAGAATGCCGAGGAGTTTCCCGCCCCTGCACTGCTCAGCCTTTCCAGAATGGTGATATTCAGTTCCGGGGCCATTTCTTTTGCCAGAGTGGCAAAAGTGGTTCCCATAATCCCCGCGCCGATGATGACTACATTCATAAGGTCTGCTCGCCCGTGTTGATTTGTCCGGTTTTAATAACCAAGTCTTCTGACTGGAAGATACCATGCTTCCGGCTTATCCTGAAAACCTGCTGCAGGTTTCGCTGCCCTGCCCTTTGATTTGACGGTGTTTAACGGAGTCATCCTTTAATGGGAGTTTATTGAATGGCGCGCATTCCCGCCTCCAGTATCTGGCTGATTGCCAGCGGTTGTCTGTTGCTGATGTTGTCGTTCGGGTTGCGTTCGAGTTTCGGTCTGTTTGTTCAGCCTATTGGCGACGCCAACGAATGGGGGCGCGACGTCCTGAGTCTGGCGCTCGCCATCCAGAACCTTTCCTGGGGCGTGATTGCGGTTCTGGCCGGGGGCCTGGCAGACCGTTTCGGGACCACAAAAGTACTGGTGACAGGGGCGGTGCTCTATGCCATCGGAATATGGCTGACGGCCAGTGTCGCCGACATCTGGGCGCTGAATTCGGGTATGGGTTTGCTCATCGGTGCCGGCGTGGCGGGTACGTCTTTCGGCATTGTGTTGCCCGCCATGGCCCGGGTGGCCGCCCCGTCTCAGCGGCAACTGGTGCTGGGAATCGGCACTGCAGCGGGCTCCGCAGGCCAGTTTTTGCTGGTACCCATAATTGGCCAGCTGGTTGAGGCGTTCGGGTGGACCAGCGCACTCCAGATCATGTCATTGTCGGCACTGCTGATGGCCGTATTGGCGATGCCTCTGGCCCGGCCCCGGGTTTACACGGATGGAGACTCCGCCAAACAACCACAGCCCGAAGAGAGCTTTCCTCAGGTGGTGAACATCGCCCGGCGTCACCTGCCCTATTGGCTTCTGACGCTGGGCTTTTTCGTGTGTGGCTTTCATGTGGCCTTTATCACCGTTCATTTGCCACCGTTTCTTACGGAAGCTGGTTTCAGCTCAACAATCGCGGCCTGGTCGATCAGCCTGATAGGCCTTTTCAATATTTTCGGGTCTCTGATGTCTGGCGTTCTGTCGGGGCGTTTCGGGCTTCGCAACGTGCTGATTGCCATTTATGGCGCCAGGGCCGTACTGATTACGCTGTTCCTGGTTCTGCCTCTGACCCAGGCGTCCATTATTGCCTTCAGTTGTGTGATGGGATTGCTCTGGCTCGCGACGGTGCCACCGACGACAGGGCTGGTAGCCGTTATGTTTGGCACCCGTTATATGGCCACTCTGTACGGTGTGGTCTTTCTGGGTCACCAGGTGGGCAGCTTCAGTGGTGTCTGGCTGGGCGGGGTGCTTTACGAGATGACGGGCAGTTACAACAGCCTTTGGTGGATGTCGGTGGCGTTGAGCCTGGTGGCAATGGCGCTGCACTGGCCCATCAGTGAGGCCCGGGCCGGGCTCAAAGAAAAAACGGCCTGAAGCCTGGCCCGTGAGAACCGTCATCAGAAAGCGATGCGTGCGCCGATTACGGCGAACCAATCTTCCGTGCTTCCTCCATCGTGCTCGGCAAAGTCAGCGGTATCACCATACTTACGTTCATGCACTACACCAATGTAGGGCGAGAAAGCGCGATCGACCAGATCATAGCTCAGGCGCAGGCCAGTTTCGGTGGACACCAGCCCCTTGCCAACGCCGATTTCCCGGTCTTCGCTGAACGCCACGGTGGCATCCAGCGCAGCGGACAGGATCCAGTAGTTGGTCAGCAACAACTCGTATTCAGCATCCAGCCCGGCGGAGGTATCGCCCTCATCGCTGACATACAGGTTGGCATCAACCTCGAACCATTGCGGCGCCAGGCCGGCAATGCCCAGAACGGCGTAGGTGCGGTCTGGGCCCTCGGGCGTGTCGAACCGGACACCGGCCTTGGCGTCGAAGAACTTTGAAACAGGAACCTGCCCGACCAGCTGGTTTTCCAGCCCCTCATAGGCCTGCTCCTCAATGGCATATTCCCCTTTGGTCAGCCAGCGCACTTTCAGCTCGTCGGTACCGTAGAAGGCATCCGCACTCCAGACCGCCAGTTCTTCGTCATCATCACTGTACCGGTATTCAAGTTCCTCGAACTGAACACCCCATGACGTCAGTGGCTGCTTTCGGGCAGAGGTATCGTCAATCATTTCCTGAGCGGCCGCAGTGGCTGGCAGAATCAGCGAACCAAACAGGCTGACGGTTATCAAAGATCGGATATGGCTCATGCGTCACCTCCTGCTTCAGTCGCAGCGTCAGCCTTTGCCGGGTTCTCAGGGCCACCTTCTACAATCACTTTGCGGAACATACCGGCTGCCGCGTGGTAAGACAGGTGGCAATGGAAAGCCCATTGCCCCGGCGCATCCACTTCCGTTTCCATATACACCGTCGTGCCGGGTTGAACGCTGACGGTGTGTTTGATGGGGTTCCATTTGCCGGCACCCACATCCAGGATCGACCACATACCATGGAGATGCATGGGGTGCGTCATCATGGTTTCATTCACGAATTTGAAACGAACGCGCTCGCCATATTGAAGACGAATCGGGTCTGCATCTTCGTATTTCACGCCATTGATGCTCCAGGTGTAGCGCTCCATATTGCCGGTCAGCCGAAGCTCGATTTCCCGGGTTGGCTCGCGCTCTTCATAGAGAGGTTTCTGGGCTTTCAGGTCTGCGTACGACAGGAACTTACCGTCATTGGCCGCAACCGGCATGATGCCACTGCCCTTCGCGTAAAACGGATCGCTTGGCTGGCCGTCATCACCGCCCATGCTGGAATGATCCATACCGTCCATGGAGCCATGGTCCATGTCCTTCATGTTGGAGTCGTCCATATTTTCCATGGAAGAATGGTCCATGCCTTCACTCGCAGACATATCACCGTGGTCCATGTCGCCGTGATCCATTCCCGGCATGCCGGCCATGTCTGCCATGGTAAGCCGTGCCGGATCACGCATCGGAGGTATGGGTGCTTCCATGCCTTCTTCCGGAGCCAGCGTAGCCCTGGCAAAACCCGAACGGCCCATGGACTCGGCGAAGATGGTGTACGCCTGCTCATCTTTGGGGTGAACAATCACGTCATAGGTTTCGGCGACACCGATGCGGAACTCATCCACGTTGACCGGCTGAACGTTATTACCGTCGGCCTGAACAACGGTCATATCCAGCCCGGGAATCCGGACATCGAAATACGTCATGGCCGATGAGTTAATGAACCTCAGCCGAACGCGCTCACCGGGCTCAAACAGGCCGGTCCAGTTCTGTGCCGGCCCCTTGCCGTTGATCATGCCGGTAAAGCCCTGAACATCTTCAACATCCGCTTTCATCATGCGCATGTCGCCCCAGGCCATACGATCCTTGATGGTGTCCATCAAACCGTTGCTGGAGGCGTCCGAGAAGAACTCCCCCACAGTCTGCTGCTGTCGATTGTAGTAATCCGGCATCATCTTCAGGTTCCGCATGATGCGATCACCGGAATGGGGATGCTTGTCGGTCAGTTGGATCACGTATTCCCGGTCATACCGGAACGGCTCCCGCCCCTCTGGTTCGATAACGATGGCCCCGAAGGCACCGTCGGGCTCCTGAAAGCCGGAATGGCTGTGGAACCAGTAAGTTCCGGCCTGGGTTATCGGGAACTCATAGGTGAAAGTCTCTCCCGGTTGAATGCCGGGGAAGCTGATGCCGGGCACGCCATCCTGCTCAAACGGAAGAATCAGTCCGTGCCAGTGGATGGAGGTCGTCTCATCGAGGTTGTTGGTGACATTGATCCTGACATCTTCGCCTTCCTTGAAGCGCAGGACCGGCCCCGGGGATTTTCCGTTGTAGCCGATACCCTCTTTCACAAAATCACCGGTATCGATTTCCACCCGGTCGACCGTGAGATCGTATTCTCCGGCCAGCACCAACGCCGGCATTAACAGGCTCAACAACCCCGCCAGTAGACGTACTTTCATGGGCTTTACTCCAAAACCACACTGCGTTCGACCGAACCGGAAAGATCATTCGCGGCCCGGTCACTCATTGTTTTATTGATAATCTGAATTACCTGAAGTTGATCTCGCCATACATCCCGGCCTGATAGTGGCCCGGCACGTTGCAGGCAAACTCGACATTCCCCTTGTCGGAAAACGTCCAGACCACCTCCTGGCTCTGGCCTGGCTCCAGCAATACGCTGTTCGGGTCGTCGTGCTTCATGGAATGGCCATCGCCCATATCCATGTTCATCATGTCGTGGTGAATCTGGCCACCCTGAATAACACCATGCTCGACCATCATTTTCATTTCCTTCTGATGGGCCTCGTGCATGCCGGGCGTGCCAATATTGAATTCGTGCACGAGGTTGCCTTTGTTCTCCACAACAAAACGCACGGTTTCTCCGGGTTCTACGTCAATCATTTCCGGCTCGTAGTAGTTGTCATACATTTCAACGTTGATGGTTCGGCTCGCCTGGGAAGCCTTGCCGGGCTCGCCGCTTGCCATACCATGGCCATGGCCGTCGGCTCCGGCTGCAAACGTGGCTGCGGGCATCGACATTACCGCCGCAATAACCAGAAATTTTGATGCATTCATCCCGTCTTCTCCTGTGAAATAATGTGCGCTGGCTTGCTCTCAAAATTGAGCAAGGCCAGATAACGGTTGCTAGCATTGCGCACGAACCTGAATTCATACTGAAAAAAATCAAAGTATTTGTCGTTCAGGCTGAATTCAGGTTGATCAACGACACTGGTGATATGCCCTCACCCCGTAAAAGGACCCACACATGCGTTTACTGCTCGTCGAAGATGATCGTTTGCTGGCTGATGGGCTGAGTGGTCAGTTGGAGAAAGCTGGATTCAGTGTTGATACGACCTACACCGCCAGGGAAGCCTTGATTCTGGGCGAGCAGGAAGACTATCGGGTGGCTGTCCTTGATCTGGGACTGCCGGATGGTAATGGTCTGGACGTACTGAGGAAGTGGCGCATGAACCGGGTCAGCTGTCCGGTGCTGATCCTGACCGCAAGGGGCGACTGGCAGGACAAGGTCAATGGCCTGAAAGCCGGTGCAGACGATTATCTGGCCAAGCCCTTCCAAACGGAAGAATTGATTGCCCGCCTCAACGCCATCGTGCGCCGAAGCGAAGGCCGGGTCCATTCCACAGTGAAAGCGGGCCGCTTTGAGCTGGATGAAAACCGCCAGAGCCTGAAACTGAATCATGGCTCGGTACACACACTGACCGGCACCGAATTCCGCCTGTTGCGTTGCCTGATGAGCCGCCCCGGTCATGTTTTTTCAAAGGAACAATTGATGGAGCAGCTCTACAACCTGAATGAAAGCCCGAGTGACAATGTTATTGAGGCCTACATTCGCAGGCTGAGAAAGCTGGTTGGCACCGATACCATCTCGACACGGCGCGGCCAGGGGTACCTGTTCAATGACGGTGTTTAGAAAACCGACGTCCGTCAAGGGAGCCCTGCTCGTTCTGTTATTGCCGGCCGGCATCGGCCTGATGGCGCTGGCCTGGCTAGTCCACGGTCTGTTGCTGGACCGCATGGCGCGGGAGTTTGTTGAAAGCAGGCTCCAGGACGAAGTCGCGTTTCTTGAACATCAGATTCGCGATTCCGACGGCAAGCTGGACACGCTGCAGACCGGAGATTATTTCCAGGACGTGTTTCATCACGCTTTTGCCATACACTCGCCCTCCCGGACAATTATTTCGCCGGAGGCCTGGGAGCCTTTGTTGATGCCTCTGGTTGAGTCCGGCCGGGATGGCACGCTTCGAGTTCATGGCTCCGACATAGCTGATGCACCTTCGGATATTCTTGCCTACCGCCAGTCATTTCGTGTGGGTGATACCCCCATCGTGGTTATCGTTTCCGAAGACCTCGGTGCCCTGAAGCGCAGCCAGGCGGAACTGCACGCCTGGACGGCGATTGTCTCCGTTTTACTGATCCTGCTTCTGGTAGCGGTGATCTGGTTTGGCATCACGCTGTCCATGCGCCCGGTCACAACCCTCAAGGGGGCATTGAAAAGACTGCAGGATGGCGAAATCTCGCGCATCGATGTCCAGGCCCCGGAAGAGTTTCGCCCACTGGTTCAGCAACTCAACCAATTGCTGGATTCTCTGGACCAGCGGCTGGAACGTTCACGGGATGCCCTGGCCAATCTGTCCCACAGCGTAAAGACTCCCATCGCGGCGGTCCGGCAGATTCTGGAGGACGAAGGCCGCCCGCTCGACAATGATCTGAGACACCAGATGGCTGTCCGCCTTGATGACATCGACAAACAACTGGAAGCGGAAATGCGCCGGAGCCGGTTTGCCGGGCCGCAGGTCGGGAAAAGCGCCTACCCGTTAAAGCAGGCCCGGGATCTTCTCTGGATGCTGGGCCGGCTGTACCCGGACAAGTCCTTTGAACTGTCGAGCTCACTGCCCGAAGAAAGCCGCTGGCCTGTTGAAGAGCATGATCTCAACGAAATACTGGGAAATCTTCTCGATAATGCCGGCAAATGGTCCACAAAATGCGTGGAGCTGACGCTGAAACAAGATGATGGCGTTATGGAAGTTGTGGTTACTGATGACGGCCCCGGCGTTGAAGAAAGCGAAATGGTAAATCTGGGACAACGGGGGTTAAGACTGGACCAGCAGATGCCCGGGCACGGGCTGGGCCTTGCCATCGTCGAGCATATTGTTACCCGTTACAGTGGCAAGACCCGCTTTTCGGCCGGGCCAAATGGTGGTTTACGGGTCATGGTGGAGTTTTGACCACCATGACCCGGACACTAAGGCTATTATCTGTTCACATCGACAATAATGCGGCCACGAACTTTACCGGCCAGCAAATCGTCGGCGTGTGAAATCGCGTCACCGAGGCCGATTTCCTTGCCGATCTCTCCCAGCTTGCCGATATCCAGGTCCGTTGCCAGACGTTTCCAGGCTTCCAGACGATCTTCCCTTGGACACATCACACTATCAATGCCGGCGAGGGTCACACCGCGCAGAATGAACGGTGCCACCGTCGCCGGGAAGTTCATGCCGGCGGCCAGGCCACAGGCGGTCACCACACCCCGGTACTTCATGGTGGCGCAGATATTGGCCAGCACGTTATCACCGGCCACATCCACGGCACCGGCCCAGCGGGATTTACCAAGCGGCTTGGCTTTCTCGGAGAATTCGGCACGGTCCAGGATGTCAGAAGCACCCAGTTGTTTCAGGTACTCGGCATCGTCCGGACGGCCGGTAACGGCAACCACGTTATAGCCGAGTTTGGACAGTACAGAGATAGCAACACTGCCGACACCACCGTTGGCACCGGTGACTACAATATCCCCGTCTTCCGGCTTCACGCCGTGTTTTTCCAGAGCCAGTACACACAACATCGCCGTGTAACCGGCTGTGCCGATGGCCATCGCCTGCTGCGGCGAAAACTGCTCAGGCAGCGGAATCAGCCAGTCACCGTTAACACGGGCCTTCTGGGCAAGGCCACCCCAATGGCCTTCACCGACACCCCAGCCATTCAGTATGACTTTGTCGCCAACCTTGTGTTCAGGATGAGAGCTTTCTTCAACCTCACCCACGAAATCAATACCCGGAACCATGGGAAACTGCTTTACCACGGGGCCTTTGCCAGTAATGGCCAGGGCATCTTTATAGTTAAGCGTGGAGTGGCTGATACGCACAGTAACATCGCCTTCCGGCAGTTGTGCCTCGTCAAGCTCCTGCAATGCAGCTCGATAGCCGTCGTCGTCCTTTTCAATCAGTATTCCTTTAAACATGAGCTCACCTCCTGTTTTAGACCGTTCGTCTATTTAACTTCAAAAATTTTCTTATTCCGTCGGCAGAGCGGCGAAATAACACTCTGTAAACACCTCAAGCGGTGTGGTTTTCTGTTCGAGCTTTGCCCGCAACACGGCTCCTTCCCAGCCTATCCAGAAAAAACTGGCCAGTTGCTCCGTGTCAGCGTGCTGAACGAGCTCGCCCTGCTGTTGCGCCTCTACCAGGCACATCGCAAAACGACGCTGCCAATCCTCGAACGTTTTACTGAGTTCTGCCCGAAAGCTCTCCGGCAGAACGGCCATTTCCTGGCCCAGATTGCCAACCAGGCAGCCCCGCCGGAACTCATAGCGAGCCATGCCTTCGGCCGCATCGTCAGCGAAGGCACGCACTCTGGCGAGTGGCGTGAGCCGAATGTTGAGCAGGTGGTGATCAAGCTTGTGCGCAAAGTACCGACGATAACGGTCGATCAGGGCCAATCCGAAGGCTTCTTTGTTTTTGAAGTAGTGATAAAAAGACCCTTTCGGAACACCCACCCGGCTCAGGATTTCATCAATGCCCGTGGCCGAGAAGCCCTTTTCGGTCAGCACCTCCAGACCGGCACGCAGTAACAGTTCCCGCGTGTGAGTCAGGTCTTCCCGATCTTTCGGGGGTCTTCCGCGCCGACGCGGTGTTTGTTGCTGCAAGGTTTCCATACCACAGACATTAGACCGGGCGTCTCCGAAATTCAAGTGCGTTTATCTATACGGTTCCATGGTGATCCTGTTAGTCTGCTAATCGTACACACTGCAGCAACTCATGCATTTCAGGGAGTCCAGATATGGCGAATACCCAAGCTTATGCAGCGACAGGTCCGACTTCGGGCCTGGCGCCCTATTCTTTTGAACGCAGGCAACTGCGCTCAGACGACGTGGCGATCGACATTGATTACTGCGGTGTCTGTCACACCGACATCCACTTTGCCGAGAATGACTGGGGCGTTACCCAATACCCGGTTGTGCCCGGCCATGAAATTGTGGGTCGTGTTACCGCCGTCGGCCCGGACGTTAAAGACTATAAAGTGGGCGATCTGGTGGGCGTTGGCTGCATGGTCGACAGCTGCCGCACGTGCTCTGCCTGTGAAGACGGCCTTGAGCAATACTGCTCGGAAGGCATGACCGCCACCTATAATGGCGAAGACCGCCACGACGGCACCATTACCTTCGGCGGCTATTCCACCGACGTGGTGGTCAGCGACCGTTTTGTGGTCCGTGTTCCGGAAAAACTGGACCCGGCAGCCGCTGCGCCCATTCTGTGCGCAGGCATTACCACCTACTCGCCGTTGCGCCACTTCGGCGTTGGTAAAGGCCACAAAGTCGGCGTTATAGGTATGGGTGGCCTGGGCCACATGGGCGTGAAATTCGCCAAAGCGCTCGGCGCGGAAGTAACAATCTTTACGCGCTCAGAAAGCAAAGTCGGAGAAGCGAAAAAGCAAGGCGCCGATCATGTTGTGATCTCCACTGACGACGCTCAGATGGAAGCGGCCACAGAATCGTTCGACTTCCTGCTGGACACAGTACCGGTGCAGCATGACCTGAACCCCTACCTTAACTGCCTCAAGCACGACGGCACCCACATTCTTGTAGGGTTACTGGAACCGGTTGAGCCGGCGATTGAGGCTATGCAACTGGTCAGTAAACGCCGTGTACTGGCGGGCTCGCTGATCGGTGGTATGCCGGAAACCCAGGAGGTTCTGGATTTTTGCGCCGAGCACGATATCACCTGTGATATCGAGATGCTGGATATCCGCAATATCAACGAGGCCTACAAGCGGATGAAAAAAGGCGATGTGAAATACCGCTTTGTTATCGACATGAAAACGCTGAAAAAAGATTGAAAAAAGCAATACTACAATCGCCCGACTTTCCTGAGTCGGGCGGACTATGACAAACCGCTAATTACCCGGGCCGGCAGAAAGGGGTACGATGGGGTTTTATTGATTCTATCGGACTCTGGAAGCGACGCATGACTTTTGCACGTATTGCCGGTACTGGCTCCTACTTACCAGACAACATCGTCACCAATCTCGATCTCGAAAAACGGGTAGACACCTCTGATCAATGGATTCGTGAACGAACCGGTATAGAGCAGCGCTGCATTGCCCTGCCAGGCCAGAGCACCGTTGATCTCGCCGAACAGGCATCCTTGCGCGCCCTCGAGGCCGCCGGGCTTCAGGCCAACGACATTGACCTGATTATTTTTGCCACCACCACACCAGACAAGGTCTTTCCCAGCAGCGCCTGCCTGCTCCAGGCTCGCCTTGGTATTCAGACTGGCTGCCCGGCGTTTGATATCCAGGCCGTCTGTTCCGGCTTTGTTTACGCGATGGCCACGGCCGAGAAATTCATTCGCTCCGGCTCCAGCAAAAAAGCACTGGTGATCGGCGCTGAAGTGTTCTCCCGTCTGCTGGACTGGGAAGATCGCGGCACCTGTGTGTTGTTTGGTGACGGTGCTGGTGCCGTGGTACTGGAAGCCAGCGAAGAAACCGGCATTCTTTCCACTCACCTGCATGCCGATGGCCGCTATGAAAAGCTGCTGCACGTACCCTGTGGCGTTGCCAACGAATTCGATGCCGTAAAAGCCGGCACGGCCTTTGTGGAAATGAAAGGCAACGAAGTGTTCAAAATGGCGGTGAATACGCTCGGACGCATTGTTGATGAAACGCTGGAAGCCAACCAGATGCAGAAATCAGACGTAGACTGGCTGGTACCGCATCAGGCAAATCTCCGGATTATTGCCGCCACTGCCCGTAAACTGAATATGCCGATGGATCAGGTGGTGGTTACCGTGAACAAGCACGGCAACACGTCTGCGGCTTCTATTCCTCTGGCGCTGGACGAGGCGGTACGTGATGGCCGCATCAAGCGTGATCAGGTGCTCTTACTCGAAGCGTTCGGTGGCGGTTTCACCTGGGGTTCGGCTCTGCTCCGCTACTGATCTATATTCCAAAGAAGACTTTAAATATTTAATTATATTATTTTTAGTTCTTAAAAACCTTTGATACATTGCTCCTCAGATAGTTATCACCACATTCTGAGGAGCTACACATGAAACATCTGCTGAAAGGGCTTGCCCTGGGCGCTGCCCTGCTTTCCGCCCAGCCTGCGTTCTCTGCAGACCGCGAGCTGCTCAACACGTCTTACGACATTGCCCGCGAACTGTTCGCCGCTTATAACGAAGAGTTCAAAGAGCATTGGCAGGAAAAAACCGGCGAAAGTCTGGATATTGACCAATCCCACGCCGGATCCTCGAAACAGGCCCAGGCCATCATTCAGGGCCTGAAAGCGGATGTGGCCACCTTCAATCAGGTGACCGACATCAACATTCTGCACAGCCGTGGTCGCCTGATCCCGGAAAACTGGGCCGAACGTCTCCCCAACAACAGCTCCCCTTACTACTCCACTATGGCGTTCCTGGTGCGTGACGGTAACCCGAAGAATATCCAGAACTGGGATGACCTGATCCGGGAAGACGTCCAACTGGTTATGCCGAACCCGAAAACGTCCGGCAACGGGCGCTACACCTACCTCGCAGCCCTCGGTTTTGCGCAGGACAAATACGGCGATGATCAGGAAAAAATCGATCAGTTCATGGCCGATTTCCTGGGCCAGGTCCGGGTTTTCGACAGCGGCGGCCGGGGCGCGACGACCACATTCATTGAGCGTGGCATCGGCGATGTACTGCTGACTTTCGAATCCGAAGTACTCAATATTGCAGACCGCTATGAAAACGACGAGTACCTGCCGGTAACCCCGAAGGTCAGCTTCCTGGCCGAGTTCCCGGTTACCTGGATCGATGACTATATCGAGCAGAATGGCACCGAAGCGCTGGCGAAAGAGTACCTGAAGCACCTGTACTCGGAAGAGTCGCAACGCCTGCTTGCAGGCTTTAACTACCGGGTTCATAACGAGACTGTAAAACAGGAAAATGCGGATCGTTTCCCGGAAGCAACGCTGAAGTCCATTGACGAAATTGCCGGTGGCTGGGACAACGCCATGAAGACCCACTTTGCCAGTGGCGGCAAGCTCGACCAGCTGCAACGTCAGCGGTAAGAGGCGCACATGTCACTGTCTTCTCAGGCAGCAGGCGCCGCCCCCGCGCGGCGGCGCTTTGGCCGTAGCAAACGGGTATTGCCAGGGTTCGGTCTGAGCCTTGGCATTTCGCTGTTTTTCGTCAGCCTGGTACTGCTGCTTCCGCTCACCGGCCTGGTGATGGAAACCTCCGGGATGACCTGGGACCAGTTCTGGTTCACCGTCACAGATCCCCGGGTGGTGGCATCCTATAAGGTGACGCTCTGGACGGCACTGGCCGCTTCCCTGTTCAACGGTTTCTTTGGCCTGCTATTGGCCTGGGTGCTGGTGCGCTATGACTTCCCGGGCAAGCGCATTGTCGATGCGGTTGTCGATCTTCCCTTTGCGCTGCCCACGGCAGTCGCCGGTATTACCCTTGCCACCCTGTTTGCCCAGAACGGCTGGTATGGCCAGGCTCTGGCAAAAGCCGGCATTGAAGTGGCCTACACACCGTTAGGCATTGTGGTGGCCATGGCGTTCACCAGCATTCCGTTTGTGGTGCGTACAGTACAACCGGTGCTGGAAGAGATGTCGCCAGCCGATGAAGAAGCCGCCGTCAGCCTGGGGGCTTCCGATGGCCGGGTGTTCCGGAAAGTGATTTTTCCGTCGTTGTGGCCGGCGCTGGTGACGGGCATTGCGTTGTCATTCACCCGCAGTCTTGGCGAATTCGGCGCTATTATTTTTATTGCCGGCAACACGCCCTACGTCAGTGAAGTAACCAGCCTGATGATCTTCGTGCGCCTGCAGGAGTACGACTACGCCGCCGCCAGCGCTATCGCATCTCTGGTTCTGTTGGTGTCGCTGGTATTGCTGTTCGCCATCAACATCTGGCAAGGCCGGTATCTGCGCCGCCTGGAGGGCCGTTAAATGGCCGCCAGGCATCACAGAGTCGGCGATCAGCCGTGGGTACGCCGGTCGCTGGTCGGATTGGCTCTCGGGATTACCCTTGTGCTTCTGGTTATCCCTCTCGTTGTGATTTTCTATCAGGCACTCAGTGCCGGCTGGAGCACCTTTGCCGGCAATGTAATGGATGAATTCACGCTCCATGCCATCGGGCTGACCCTGTTTGTTGCCCTGCTGACGGTTCCCCTGAACCTGGTGTTCGGCACAGCTCTGGCGTGGTCGGTTACCCGTTTCCGCTTTCCCGGCCGCAAGCTGCTGATCACACTGATCGACATCCCGTTTGCCGTGTCACCGGTGGTCGCGGGCCTTTTGTACTTGTTGTTGTATGGCCGTAATGGCTGGGTAGGCAGTTGGCTGACTGAATACGACATCCAGTTGATGTTTTCCTGGCCCGGTATCGTGATGGTCACGGTATTCGTAACCTGTCCGTTTGTTGCCCGGGAACTGATTCCGCTGATGCAGCAACAAGGCAGTGAAGAGGAAGAGGCCGGCGTGGTGCTGGGCGCTTCCGGTTGGCGCGTATTCCGGAAAATCACTCTGCCGAACATCAAATGGGCGTTGATCTACGGCGTTATCCTGACCAACGCGCGAGCCGTTGGCGAGTTCGGTGCCGTGTCTGTTGTTTCAGGTAATATTCGTGGCCAAACCAATACGTTACCACTGCATGTTGAACTGCTTTATCAGGATTACAATGTGGTTGGAGCCTTCGCCAGCGCATCCTTGCTGGCAGGTATCGCGATTCTCACGTTGGTTGCCAAAGCCTTCGTCGAGTGGCGGCAATCACGGCCAGAACATCCGGCGCCCGAAAAAGGAGGTGTCTGAACATGAGCATTACCATTGAAAACATCAGCAAGAATTTTAGCGGTTTCCAGGCATTGGATAACGTCAACCTGGATATACCCGAAGGCAAGCTGACTGCCCTGCTCGGGCCATCGGGCTCCGGCAAGACCACGCTGTTGCGCATCATAGCCGGCCTCGAGTCTTCAGACGCCGGGCGCGTTCTGTTCGGCGGCGACGATGTCAGTGACCTGCATGTACGCGATCGCAATATCGGTTTTGTGTTCCAGCACTACGCGCTGTTCAAGCATCTGACCGTGGCTGAGAATATTGCCTTTGGCCTGGAATCCCTCCCTCGCAAACAGCGGCCTTCCAGGCAGGAAATCCGGGCGAGAGTGAACCAGCTTCTGGAGATGATCCAGCTTCCGGATGTGGCCAACCGCTACCCGACTCAGCTGTCTGGCGGGCAGAAACAACGGGTGGCACTGGCTCGTGCACTGGCGACCAAACCCCGCATTCTGCTGTTGGATGAGCCCTTTGGCGCGCTGGACGCCAAAGTGCGGAAAGATCTTCGCCGCTGGCTGCGTGCCCTGCACGACGAGTTCCACTTCACCAGTATTTTCGTGACCCATGACCAGGAAGAAGCGCTGGAGTTGTCTGATCAGGTTGTTGTCATGAGCCATGGCCGGGTTGAACAGGTTAACGAGCCGGCTGCACTCTATGCCCGCCCGGAAAGCCGGTTCGTGTTTGATTTCCTGGGCCACGTCAATGTTCTTGAAGGCAAGCTGAAAAACCAGAAGCTCACACAAGGCGATGCCTGGGTATCACTGCCAAGCGTTCAGGGTGATCGCGAGGCGCAGCTTTATATGCGGCCTCATGAGGTGCAGCTGGCCCGGGCTCCGTCGGCCCACGCCAGACTGCCGTTGCGGATTGAATCGGTCAGCCTGATCGGCTCCGAGGTTCGTCTGGAGTTACAGCCGGAGGGCTGGCACAGCCAGGCGTTGTGGGAAATCGGTATGAGTCACAACGAGTTCGCCCGTTACGCTCCGGCAAGAGGCGATCTCTGGTACGCAGTACCCGACATCGGCCATCTGTTCACCGATGCCGGAAGCCAGCCACGCACCGTGGACTGGCATTACCCTACGACTGCCACTGCCCATCCCTGAAGTGCTCAATGCCGGCTGCCCCAAACCGGCATAACCAGAGCCACTGGTTTTCCACCAGGGCTCTGACATTCGGGCTGCTCCCGATGACCTGCTCAATACGCTGGGCAGGGGCATCGATGACGACGGTCAAACGCATGGGCTCGTGCCGGAAACGTTCGCCATCGTGCACAGACTGCCAGGGCAGGCCAATGCGCAAATCCAGTGAATTGCCCTCTACGACGCCGATGTTTCCGCCCACCACGGAGTGCAGCAGCTTACTGCCGGCACCGTAGATGCCCGGCTGAGTTACCGACGCGAAGTACTGCATATTGATCCAGTTGGCCACCACCATGGGGGCGTTCATCAAAGCACTGAGGATCTGCCCGTCCGGATCCGTCTCGGGCCGGTAGTCGTGCAGGAAGCTGCGCCCGTTTAACGTTAATCCCCGCGTACGGTTTCTTGGCGCAATGACCATTGCAGCGTTATTGGCCAGCCCCCATTCCGGGCGGACTTCCGCCCAGTTGCGCGTGCGGGTTTTAAGGGACTCAAGACATTCGGCATCACTGGCAACAGACACACCAAGGGCGGGTGCGCGCTCCCGGCGACATTCCGCACCTGCCTGTTCCAGTGCTGTTTTCAGCCGGTCAGCCAGCGCCCGGTGCCCTTTTGTCACCGGACTGTCGTCCACCATCTGAATCTGATCGGTTACCGTGCAGTGCTCGGCGGCCATCGCTACGGTATCCTCGGGGATGCTGATTCCTCGCTGCGCCAACTGCCGGCGTACCTGCGGGTCGTTCACAAGTTCCGCGGCCATGCGGGCGTTCGTCCCGCCATTCTTTCCGCAACAGGCGCCACAGGCCAACCCGGCCTGATTCGGATTGTTGTCAGTGTGGGCACCGTGGCCTACCAACAGCAGAATCCGGGCAAAGTTTTCGGTTAAAGACATGGCACGGAGCAATCCTTCCGCCAGATCCGTCCGGTTCTCAAGGGGCAGCGGCTCGCCGTCCAGACTCTGCCATTGCCCCGGCCCATGCGCCGAATGGCTGACCGGATTTCGATTCAGGCTGTCCCGGACCAGCTTCCAGGCCCAGGCCAGCCCGGTGGTTTCCACGACGGTGAACGTGGAAAGGCTGGAATACTTTGCCCGGCGTACAGAGTCCCTCACCCGTTGACGATGGTAGCGGGTCTGTTTGAGTTGCTGGTCCTTTGCCTTGTCGCCCGTGGTGTCCTGGTAGCGTACCGAAGGCGCCAGCAATCCCGGCATCAGTTTTTCTTCCGGTGCGGGGCCCTGTGTGCCATGGACCACAGGCATGCCAAAGAAGCCCGCCACCCCGAGAGTCTGGGCAGCGGGAAATACAGCTTCCAGGTGCCTGCGGATAACCTCTGAACGAACATCGATACAGAAAACAGCCTGTACCTCAGGCACTGAACCCTCACCGGATTCACCTGCGGTTGCCCTGCCGGACAGGCGTTTAAGAAAGTCATCCTGCCAGGCCTTTTCGTAGGCCCGGTGCCAGAGCCATAACACCTCTTCATGTTCGCGGGCCTGCCGGGGTTCCTCATGCTCTTGCGGCAACAGGCCGGATTGCTCACGGTCAGATTGTGGCAATACCTGCTCGGCCAGCCATTCACACACCAGCAGCGAGACCGCCAGCTGCGCCGTGAAATCCGAGGAGTGGTTGTCCAGTTGATGCCTGAAGTCCTCACCCCGGCACCAGGAGGCCCAGCCCAGCACCTGCAGCATCAGGTGGTGAGTAAGCGCCGTTAACATAGAGGTGTCGTACGCCAGCTCAGTCCCCACACGAGCAAGGTCCTGCTGCCAGTCGCCGGTCAGTTGCCCCAGACGCTGGCGCACCGGTTCCGGGCTGAACGCCTGGCTTAGCAGGGGAACGGTACGCTTGAGCCAGAAACGGTACAGGCCACCCTGCTGATTCACGGTTTTCCAGCGCGCCTGACGCTGATCGAAATACTGGCTGCACACCCGTCCCAGCAATTCACGAACACTTTGCACAAAAGAACTGCCTTCATCAGTCTTCAGCAGCGTGGTTGCGGAGACAAACGGTGTGCGCTCCACTGGGTTGTGTTCAAGCAGGCTTATCATTCGGTCAATGTCCAGGGACTCTCCTGCCCCGGCTTCGCTGGCTGCGGCTCGCAGTGCCTTGTCTGTGATTCGCCCTTCCTGCCAGGCATCCAGATAAAACGTCGAAGGCATCAGTAACCCGGCATTGTTCCGTTGCAGCAGCTCGCGGTGCGCATCCGCAGCCAACTGGTCTTTATGCCCCCACCAGGGATTCACCGCAATCCACTGATCAAGCGGCCATACAGGCGCGATACGTCCGCAAGCCTCGTCAATGGCGCTCAGGTAAAATGGCGCATTTTTTACCGCCCGATTTTCAGCCGTGCTCATACCAATTCTCCCGAGTAAGTGCGTGAAGCGCGGAGTTGTTTCCTGGGAGGCTTCGGCAACAGCAGCTTGCCGGCCCAGCGACGGATCAGGCGCTCAAATGGCCGATCCAGTAGCAGCCCCTGACTCATATTCCAGTGCAGACGGTCAAACCAGGCAGCCTGCGGCCTGAACATCAGCAACCATGACAGGCCCGCCAGGCCAATCAGAAATACCCAGCCGACAATGCTTGCGGCCAAAGGCAGCGAAAACTCAGGAGAGGCGGGCAATGCCGGGGCCAGCAGGCTGTTCAGAACGGCGTAGGTGGGCACCAGGGCGACGGCCAGACCCAGTGTCCACAGCCGGCTTATCAGGCGGCTGTTTGTGGGGGCACCCATTACCATGGCACCTACGGCAAGCACCAGAACAGCTCCCAGTACGGATTTGCCCTCCACTAACCCGGGCAGGAACCAGAGCAGGCTGCCCGCCAGACCCATACCCAACAGGGACAACCCGAACTGCAGGCGGCATACGCCGCTCTCGAACTGGATGGCACTGGCATTGACCGTGCGCCCCGCCGCCAGGAAGGAGTGGGCCTTGTACAATGAGTGCGCCAGCAAATGCAGAAACGCCAGCGTGTAGGCGCCCAATGCGATTTCAAACAGCATGAACCCCATCTGGGCATTGGTGGACCAAACCAGAGCATGCTTGGCCGAGCTCTGGGTCATCATGGCCAGGCTCGCAATCAGTGCCGTCGCGCCACCAAAAACCAGCAGGATCCAGTGGCCAGCGGTGAAGCCATCGAACACTGGAAACAGGCGCAGCCACAGGAAACCACCCAGGTTGATGACACCTGCGTGTAACAGGGCGGAGACCGGTGTTGGAGCTTCCATTACCCGAAGAAGCCAGCCATGGAAGGGAATCTGGGCACACTTCAGAACTGCGGCCACCGCCAGTAATACCGAAGCCATTTCCAGTGAAAGGCCAGAGCCAGCATCACGAGCCTGGTGCAACTCTGAAATGTGGTAAGTGCCAGTGTGCTTCCAGATCAGGAATACGGCCACCAGGATGGCAAGATCGCCAAGCCGGCTGGAAATAAACTTCTTGGCTGCGGCCAGGCGAGCCTGCTCACGATCTGAGTACAGGGTCAGGAGTTGGTGTAGCGAAAGGCTGACGCCGATCCATGCAGCTGCCAGCAGGAAAAGATTATTCGTGGTCACCAGCACCAACACACTGACAATAGTGGTCAGGAACCCGGGTAAGAAGTGTTCTGCCGCCGGGTCGCCTCTCAGGTAGTCCCGGGCATAACGCAGAATCACCCAGCCAATGAAAGACACCAGCAAAGCCATCCAGAAGGACAGGCCATTCGGAAACAGGCCCAATGCCCCGCTGGCCTGCTCCAGGCTCTTTTCCACCCTGGCGCTGGGGACCAGTAACCAGAGACCAATGGCGATCGTCACCCCGAGAAATGTGAGAAAAAGCCGTTCCGCCACGCCCCAGGCACCGGAGTTGGCCGGATTACTGCCTTTCAGGCGGGCATGGCCGGCAACCAGCAACAGAGCGATTGGCAGTAGCAACCAGAGCGATAACAGGGATAACGACAGGGTCGGCAAGAGTGTACTCATCAGTGGCTCCTTTTCGATGGCCGCCACTTTGTCACTACTCGAACCATATAAAAAATGGTTTATAATGATCAAAACGTTCACTTAAAAAGAACTATTCCGATGCGCCTGAATTATCATCATCTTTACTATTTCTGGACAGTGGCGCGCGTGGGCCACCTGACCCGGGCAGCCGAATCACTGCACATCTCCCAGTCAGCACTGTCCGGGCAGATACGAAAGCTCGAGCAAAGCCTGGGCTATGACCTCTTTGTGCGCGAAGGCCGCAAGCTGAAGTTGTCGGAAGCCGGGCGGGTCGCTTTTACCTACGCCGAGGAAATTTTCCGTCAGGGCGCCGAGCTGGAAGCATTGCTACGCTCGGGCCAGCACACCAACCGGGAAACTCTACGCATCGGTGCTGTTGCCACCCTGTCCCGCAATTTCCAGGAAGGTTTTCTTCGGCCCCTGCTGGGCCGGGGAGATCTGGATCTGAAGCTTCACAGCGGCGTGCTCGACGATCTGCTCAGACGGCTGTCAGCCCATCGACTGGACCTGATTCTTTCCAACCAGCCAGTTCAGGGCGACGACCAGAACCCCTGGCGTTCCCGGCTGATGGCACGCCAACCCGTGAGCCTGATCGGCCCGCCCGAGGGTGCAGGCTCCGATGAAAGTTTTCAGACGATTATCAGGGAAAAACCGTTGATTCTTCCCGGGCCGGAAAACAACATCCGCCAGGCATTTGACCAGCTGTGCGATGTGCACAAGGCGTATCCCGTGATTGTCGCGGAAGTGGACGATATGGCGATGATGCGTCTGCTTACCCGCGATACCGGCCATTTCGCGGTTCTGCCGCCGGTGGTGGTGCGGGATGAGCTGAAGAACGGCAAACTCCATAATTACGGTGCGCTGCCCGGTGTATTTGAGGACTTTTACGCCATCCGCATTCACCGCCAGTTTGAGTCACCGATGGTGCATCAGCTTATTGATCAACAGGCTGAAGAGCTGCTGGCTTTTGACGCTTCCTGAAGCGATTCCGGGCCCGGGGTTGTGATTCTCTGGAAGACATAGGATGATTGGATCACCATAACAAAGGATTAAAGAACATGCTCTCACCCATCCGGAAAGGCTCTCTGGTGGAAACCGCCATTGAAAGTCTGCGCCAGAACATTGAAAGCGGAGAATGGCCCATCGGCGCTCGCCTGCCGGTGGAATCGGAGTTGTCTGAAGCGCTGGGCATCAGCCGGAATACCATCAGGGAGGCGGTGCGGGTACTGGTGCATGTGGGCATGCTGGAAACCCGTCAGGGCGACGGCACTTACGTAAGAGCCAACCGGGATGCCGGCGAAACATTGCGGCGCATCGCCCGTACCCGATTGGCGGAACAGATTGAAGTTCGCATCATGCTCGAAACCGAAGCCGCCCGACTGGCAGCCGGTCGCCGCAATGATGCAGACCTTAAAATAATGACCAGCGCCCTGGATGCCCGGGCTGCCGCGGGAACCGATATTGCGGAACGTATTCGTCAGGATCAGGAGTTTCACCATGCGCTGGTAAGAGCCTCCCACAACACAGCTTTGATCGAGCTGTACGATTACTTTTCGCACGCCGTAGGCCAGACCATCGAGCGCACCGAAAAGGACGCCGATTTACCAGAGCCGACGCAGGAAGATCACGAACTGCTGCTGGCAGCCATTCGCCGCAAAGACGCAGACAAAGCCGAATCCCTGTCCCGCGCCCTGCTCTCCCCCAGCCTGAATGTTCTTAAGGGGCAGCAACCATGAAACTTCGTATCGACACGTTCACTCTGCTGTTACTGGGCGCAATTGTTCTCGCCTCAGTCCTGCCGGTTACCGGCCAGGCCGCTGAAACGCTGTCGACGATTGGCACCCTGGCAGTGGCTCTGCTGTTCTTTTTCCATGGTGCAGCGCTGTCCCGGCAGCAGATTATTGCCGGGGCCACCCACTGGCGCCTGCACATTCTGATCACCTCGCTTACCTTCGTGTTATTTCCGTTGATGGTGCTACCCATCAACGGCCTCAGCCATATCGTGCCGGACTGGATGCCAAAAGACCTGGGGCTGGGTTTCCTGTATCTGGGGGTTCTGCCATCGGCGGTGTCGTCATCCATTGCCTACACCGCCCTGGCAAGAGGCAATGTGCCGGCAGCTATCTGCAGCGCTGCCGCCTCCAACGTTTTCGGCATGATGCTCACGCCTTTCCTGTTGCTTTTGCTGGTATCCACGTCCGGAGCCAGCGACTTTTCAGTGGCAGAAGCACTGAAAGACATCATGCTGCAGTTGTTGTTGCCATTTGCGGTTGGTCACGCCCTGCGGCCGTGGCTGGGTGGAATCCTGTCGCGTAACGAAGCCTTCATGGCGCGCTATGACAAGAGCGTGATCTGGATCATCGTTTATTCTGCATTTTCCCATTCGGTAGCCAGCGGGCTGTGGCAGAAACTGCCGGTTCAGGCAATCGCCCTGACCATTGCGCTGTGCTTTGCGCTGCTGGCTTTCTTCATGCTGGTTGCGCGGCTGATGGTGAGAAAACTGGGGTTCAGTCTGGAAGACGAGGCCGCAGTGGTGTTCTGCGGCTCCAAGAAGAGTCTGGCCTCTGGCCTGCCCATGGCCAAGGTATTGTTTTCCGGGCATCCGGGGTTCGGCATGATCGTGTTGCCGATCATGTGCTACAACCAGATTCAGGTAATTGTTGGCGCCATTCTGGCTGAACGGTACCGGGCAAAAATCGAACAGGCTTCAGCCGTTACCCATACCACCGAAGATCGTCGCTAATACCGCCAGGCCAACAATCCAGCCAATGACTGCAGGCCAGAAATTGACGATCTGGGGCGGCTGGTCTTCAGCTTCCTCAGGTTGTTGTTCGTCACTCACGCCGGCTTCAGGGAAGTGCTTCGGGTCCGGCTCCTGTGCCGCTTCGCTCACACTGAACCAATCGAACCAGTCGCCCAGGAATCGGGCTACCGGCTGAGGAAAACTGCCATTCTCAGCCATGGGGCGCACCTGCGGCTCCAGTTGGCGGGCAATTTCCCGGCGCAATGGCAATTGATCAGCTGGCGGCTCACACAGAATGGCTTTCCAGATGCCGGCATCCTGAAGACGGCTATCATCATTGAGCAGCGCCTTCACCTGAATGACCACTTCACGAACAATCTGGGCATCGTCAGCGCTCAGCGTTCCCTCGGCACCCTCCTGGTTCCCGTAATCAGACGACGGCGCGGAACTTTCTGGCTGAACTTCCGCCGGCTTCTGTTCCGGCGACTGTGTATTGCTGGCCGGAGGCATCTCGCCCGTAGCTTCCCGGAATGCGCGCTCAAGATCTTTTGCCTCCTGCTCTGAGGCAAATTTCATCTGGCCCTCATAGGCCTGGCGGATCCGACCCTGATCCTGAGTGGGTTCAATGCCCAGAATTTCCCAGCAATTCATAAAACGGCAACTCCGGCTTAATAAAATATGTACTTTCTGAAGACAAAACGACTACTCTCCCCTACTCTTACCGCAGAGCGAGTAAAGCTGTAAAGCCGCCCGAATTATAGAACGATTCTCATGACCAATACGAATTACCTGAAATCAATCCAGAACGACAAGTCCTCACCACTGTCTGCACTATTGCCGGCACTTCTGGCCACATCGGTTGCGACCCTGTATGCCGGCACATCCCATGCCGAAACAGATGTTGCCAGTTTCAATGATGACTTGCCGGTGTTTTCGGGCGACATTCCCGAAGTTCTCACCACTACTCGTCTGCGCCAGCCCAAAACCCGGGTCCCCGGCAGCACCACGGTTATTGAAGGAGACCTGATTCGTAACCTTGGCATCATGAACCTGTACGAAGTCTTTCGCCTCGTGCCCGGCATGACGGTCAACTTCGTGGGCAGCCATCAGCCTTCGGTGACATACCATGGTACCAGCCACTACGAACAGCGGCGCATGCAGGTGTTGGTGGACGGGCGTACGGCTCACCGGGCCACCCTGTCGGATATGGACTGGAAAACCATGCCGGTCCCCCTGGAAATGATCGAACGCATAGAGGTGGCCAGGGGCCCCAATGCCGCCGCCTATGGCATTAATGCGTTCCTTGGCACCATTAACATTATTACCCGAAACCCGGCTGATACGGCGGGTGTCGAGACTTATGTAAGCCGTGGCTCCAGAGGCTATTCCCGCACCCTCGGGTCGGTGGGCGACACGGGCGAGCTCATGGACTGGCGGCTGACGTACGAGAAACGAAAGTTCGACGGCTTCGACCATGACGACGATGGCGAGGAATTCCACGACGGCAAGGATATCGATTCGGTTAGCTGGGATTCCCGGTTACGGCTATCAAACCAGACAAACGTGGAGCTTCGCGCTGGCATTGTCGATGGTGTCGATGAGCGGGACCAGAACAAGAGTGGTTCGTTAGCACCCAGTGAAGACCCCGATATCGACTTAAGGGACTATCACGTTCAGGCAAAATTCAATCACCAGCTATCGCGCAACCACTTTTTCCATATTCAGGCCGCAGTGGAGAATTTTGATCGTGACCAGGAATACGGGATTGCTGCGGGGCCAGCGGCTGCACAGTGCTTAGAGAACGGGACACCTCTATATACCGAAGAGCAAGCTACAGATAACAACGGCGATAAAGTTTTTGACAGTAACAATGACCCTGTCATGGTAGACGTTTGTTTTCGAGACGATGTTCCAGGTGAGCCAATTTATGCCACCATCAGCGACAGCTACGAAGACACCCGGATGGAAGTCGAGTTTCAGGATACCGTACTGTTCAGCGAAGACCTGAAGCTGGTAACCGGCACCGGTTTTCGCAAGGATATCCTCCGCTCCGACACCCTTTTCAATGGCCGGCATGAGGTTTACCAATCCCGCGTATTCGGTAATGTGGAATACACCCCCTGGCGCTGGCTGACCCTGAATGCGGGCGGTAACTGGGAGCGTACCAGCACCACGGGCGAAGATTACTTCTCGCCCCGCGTAGCCGCCAACTTTATATTGAATGACAACCAGGCACTGCGCTTTGTTTACTCGGAGGCGGTTCGTACGCCGGATGCATTTGAACAAAGCAGTGACTATGGCTACACACTGAGTAATGTGAGGCCAGACACCTATTCAGATCTGGAGGGTACACGCGTTACTACCGCAGAAGCTCTGAAGACCGGCGCCCTGAACACAGCTGGCAATGAGCTTGAAGAAGAGCGCATAACCTCTTATGAAGTAAGCTATTTTGGACAGTTTCCGCTGAACCAGGCTTTGCTTTCTCTGGAAGTGCGCGGCTTCCGTGACAGGATGCGGGATATGATCGGGGGCATCATTCAGCTCAAGGAATGGTCCCTTGAGAACAGCTACGCTATTGATCAGAAGGGCTTTGAACTGGAAGGTGGCATTGAGATCTCGGGCACGAAGTTCCGCGCAAGTTACGCCTACCTGGATCAGGATACCTGGTACACCGGCGGTGTTCTGGACAACGATGAGGGAGAGCAGGAAGATCAGACCGAAACCCTCGAGCGCATGTCTGTTCGTCACTCCGGCAGTCTTGCCATCATCCAGGAACTGCCGTGGGATCTGACCGCGTCTTCTGCATTTTACTGGGCCGATGAATTCAACCGTAAACACGAACAGTTCGAGCGCATTGATGCGCGCCTCAGCAAACAGTTCTACGGCCCCCGCTACAACGCGGAACTGGCTTTTACCATGCAACATTATCTGAACCGTGAAGCGGAACTGAGCTCAGATAACATCATTGCCGATCACAATCAGTTTTTTGTGGAAGCCAGCCTGAAATTTTGATGTTATGAACCAGGCTCTGAAATGGAACGGGTAACCAGGAAGGTATGAAATCGAACACCGGCTCTGAAGCGCCAGGATGGCGCGCAAGCATTGTTCTGACCTTGTCAGCCTGGCTGATCAGCATAGTTGCCCTCCTGCTTTTTTTATCTGCGGGGGCGCTTGCGCAGGACACTATTGAAGCCCGGACAATTCCCGTGGCCGGCTCCGGCAATAGTGCGCTGGACAAACACGTTGTCCGGTTGATCGAAGAGCGCATTGAAGGCGCTGCCAAACTGAGGCTTACTCCTTCCGATGCCTTCCGCCCCGCAGAGGATGGAAGCCTTGTTATCGCCATTGGCCCCTCTGCTTTCTCCCGCGTTCGACAGACAGACCGTAGTGCCAATGTGCTTGCGGTGCTGGTGGAGAAGAACTTCATTGAGGGGTATATCAACCGGTTTCCCGGCCAGATCGGTGCCGTTTACTACGATGTCCCTTTGCTGCGCCAGGCGTTAACCGGTAAAGCCATCCTGCCCCAGGCCACTAAAATCGCATTGCTGGCCACCACGGAATCCGCAGAGATCTACGAACCTCTGGTTGATCAGTTGTCGGCTTACGATCTTCGCGCCAGAGTTTTTATTGCAGATAACGAAGAGCAGCTCATCCCCACCCTGAACCGAGCTCTCAGTTATGGCGACTTCCTGCTTGCCGGGCCGGATGACAAGATCTATAACCCGCGCAGCATCAAACACATACTGTTAACCGCTTACCGCCGCAACAAAATCCTGATCGGCCCGGACCAGGCCTATGTGAAGGCCGGTTCTCTGGCGTCCAGTTACGCGCCCTTTTCCGTCATGGCGGATCAGGCCAGCGAGCAGTTGCTGGAGTTCCTCGAGTCCGGAGAGTTTTCTTCTCCGGAATATCCAGACGAGTACCGCGTTGAAGTCAATGAACAGGTTGCACGATCGCTGAACATACCGCTGCCCGATCGTGACTGGATTGCCGATACCGTTGACCAAATGCTACGCGAAGCCCGGGAGGAGTCGAAATGACCCAGCCTGCCAGGAATACCGGAATGTCACTGTCCTCTCGCCTGCTGCTTCTCGGTGCCTTCCCGGCCGTGGTGATGTTCGTTGCTCTGATGGCTTTCTTCACATCAGCCCGGCTGGATGATGCTCGCGGTGAGCTGGCGCAGACCAGCCAGATGCTCGCAGACAGCCTGGCACCGGCGCTGGAATATGCGGTTGTTGCCGGCAATTCACGGGCGCTGGAACAGATTGTTGAGCAATCTCTCCAGCGCAGTGAAGCGGAGTGGATCCGGGTCACCGATGTAATCGGGGAAAACCTTGGCTTTGTCAGCAACGGCGATGCCAGCGGCGTTGCTGAAGACCACAACTACAGCGTTTACACAGCAGAAATCCTTCAGGAGCCCGTGGAAATTGGCAACGGTGACCTGTTAAACGGAAGCTGGAGTGGCAATTCCGGGTCCTTGCGCGTGGGCACGGTTGAGGTAGGCGTTAATCCCCGGTTACTGGAGGCCAGGCAACAGGAAATACTGTGGGCCTCAATTACCGTGGGTGGCGTGGTTTTCGCGATCACACTCTTGCTGGTCAACTACTTCCTGAAAGACATTCTGCGCCCCATCCATAAGCTGGCGCGTCGGGTTTCCCGGCTGATCCAGGGGGATTATCAAACCCAATCAGTGGCCGTGAAAGGCAACGCCAAAGAGGTGGTGGAAATCCAGCAACAGTTGAATGAGCTGGCAAATCACCTGGCACAACTGGAACAGGACCGTGACCAGACTCTGGCCATTTCTGAAAATGCCCGGCAAAAAGCCGAGCACGCCAACCAGGCCAAGTCCGGCTTTCTGACCGCCATGAGCACCGAGCTGCGCACACCTCTGCATGGTGTTCTGAAGACTCTGGACGCCTTGCGCGAAGACCCCTTGAGCGAGCGTCAGAACCATTATTTAAGAACAGTCCGGCAATCGACAGAGGACCTGTTGACGGTCATTTCCGACATTCTGGATCATGCACACTTGGATAACGGTGTCTTTGCGCCCGACACACAGGCTTTCGACCTCAGGAAACTGGTTGAAAACTGCACGGCCTCTCTCCGATTGGCGGCCGAACAACGGGCGGTTTCTCTGGATATGGAGTTGCAGGGGGGCTGGCCGGAATCGGTCATGGTTCTGGGCGACGCATCCAGAGTTCGACAGATATTGGCGGGGCTTGTTGAAAATGCCGTGAATTTCTCCGGCGATGACTTTGTGAGCATTCGGGCTCATCTTTCATCAGTGGACCATGATCGGGTGCTGCTCAATTGCACCGTTACCGATTCCGGCTCGAGGATGACATCAGAGCAACTGGATAACGTTTTCGGGCACTCCGGCGACAACCCGGCCTACGGCGGTATAGGGTTGTCGGTTGTACAGAGGCTGGTCGAACTGATGGGCGGTTACATCAAGGTAGGTTCTGAAACAGGCCAGGACTCATCCATCTGTTTCGAGCTGGCCTTCGATCTGGCCGACGCTGAAAACAGTCCAGAATAATGGTGTTAGCCCGCCCTGAAGCGGGCCCTCCTGAGGGTCAGGCCACCGGTTCTCGCATGGTGACAAACTCTTCAGCCGAGGTGGGATGAATTCCGAGGGTGGCATCAAACTGGGCCTTGGTGGCTCCGGCCTTGATGGCCACCGCCAGACCCTGGGTGATTTCACCGGCATCCGGCCCGACCATATGCGCACCCAGCACCTGATCGGTTTCGTCATCCACCACCAGTTTCATCAAGCTGCGTTCATCACGCCCACTGAGGGTGTACTTCATGGGTCGGAACTCTGACCGGTAAATCCGCACACGGTGGCCAGCTTCACGGGCTTCCTGTTCGGTCAGACCAACGGTACCGATATTGGGCTGACAGAATACCGCAGTGGGAATGGCGCTGTAATCCATCTCGCCCTCGCCGTCACCAAACAAGCGGCGCGACAACACCATGGCCTGAGCGAGCGCTACCGGCGTCAGTTGCGGGGTGCCAATCACATCGCCCAGTGCGTAAACGGACGGCACTGCCGTCTGGAAGTAGTCGTCTACCTGAACATGCCCCGAAGCCGTCAGCTCTACGCCCAGATCGGTCAGACCCAGCCCGTCCACAAGCGCCCGACGACCGGTTGCTGCCATGATCAGGCCAGTTTCCAGCTGGTCGCCATTGCTCAGCTGTGCCACATAGGTGGAATCATTCCGCTCTACTGAATCAATGGTAACGTTGAAGCGCAGATCTATGCCTTTTTTGCGCATTTCCTGCAGAGTAAAGTGCCGAACATCGTCGTCAAAGCCCCGCAGAAACATATCGCCGCGATACAACAGGGTGGTTTCCACACCCAGGCCTGCCAGAATGCCGGCAAATTCCACCGCAATATAGCCGCCGCCCCAGACGGTAGCGTGACGCGGCAACTGCGGCAGATAAAACATATCATTGGAGGTCAGCAGGTGTTCTTTGCCGGGAATGTCCGGCACGACAGGCCAGCTGCCGGTAGCCACGGTGATGCGTCCGGAAGAATACGACTGCTGCCCTACTCTGACCGTGTGAGGATCCTCAAGGCTGGCGGTACCTTCAATGATTTCAACGCCGGCATTGGCCAGTAAGCGACCGTAAATGCCATTAAGCCGTTCAATTTCGGCATTCTTGTTGGCCACCAGAGTTGGCCAGTCAAAGCTGACATTGTCGGTGGGTACCTGCCAGCCATAGCCTGCCGCATCTTCAAGCTCTTCGCGAACGTGTGCGCCGTATACAAACAGCTTTTTTGGAACGCAACCCACATTCACACAGGTGCCACCCAGATAGCGGGATTCCACCACCGCAACCCTGGCTCCGCGCTGTGCGGACATCCTGGCCAGGCGGACACCGCCGGAGCCGGCACCAATCACAATCAGGTCATAATCATAGCTGTCAGACACAGTAACTCCCGCTCAACTTGATGAATCTGGAGACGTAAGGATATCCAGAGCTTTCGGCCAATCAAATAGTCAATGTCAATCGAACCGATATAACGCCGGGGTCATTGGCCCGGTCCATGGACGCCTGGTCAATAATAATGCCGTGCTCGGCGGTCAGTTCTTCCAGCCAGCCAGCTACATCGGCAAAAGCCACCGAATCAAGCCAGACCCGGACAGCATCATCACCGCTGGGCTCGAACCGTTGCAGTGACAGGTCTGCCTCGCCAGCGGTCCGGGTAACCAGAGCCATCAATGCCCGGCCATCTCCCGGCCTGTTCACACGGCCTGAAGCCGTTGTTCCGTTCGCAGCCAGCGACTGAATGGCACTCTCATTGGCTTCCATCCAGGCCAGCAACTCACTGGCGTTTTCGCGGCTACTCAGTGCGCGCTCATTAAAATCCGCCGCCGGTCGCCAGACCATAAAGTACAGCACCGCCAGCAGCAACGCGAACGCCAGCGCCGTCAGTGCCTGCCGGTCTCGCGCTGGCAGTTGGTCGTAGCGGGCAATCAGTTTGACGATGGCTGGCTGTTTCCTCAAATATGGCCACATGTGATTAATCCCCCGAGACCGTCAAGCGGCCACGGGCACCGCCGGGTTCGTTGACCACTGAGCCGATCTGCGCCTGTACGCCGGCGTTGGTCAGACCGTCTCGCAAGCGGCTCATCCTGTCGTAACTGTCAGCGCGAATGTCCACCACAAGCTCGCCCCGGTTCCGGCTGTAATTGATGGAATTAAAGGCTACAGAATCAGGATCCGGTAACTGGTTGTACTGGTCACCGGTGAACCGCAGCAAGGTAATGAAGTCAGCCTGTGATGTACCGGATTCTGCCACCCGTAACTGCCCCTGAATAACGCGCTGTACGTTTCCGGCATGGGTGTTCTGGTCATCCGGGAAAGCTTCCCGATAGATTGCCATGGCCCGGGTCTGCATTTGCTCAGCCTGGTTGTGATGATAAATTCCCATGCCGATTTCCAGTGTCACCTGAATCACAAACCAGATGGCAGCCACGGCAATCAGGGGCTTCCAGGGCGATAACGAGCTACTGTTACCGGGTTTCATTGAAAACTGTGCCTGGCACAGGTTGATCGGCTGGCACAGTTGCTGGTGATGAGACCACGCCAGCAGTTCGGTGACCGACATGTCCAGTGTTTCCAGCGTTACCCGAAGACGTTCAGAGGCCTCGGAAAACTCACGGATAATGGACTCCTGTTTTTCGCGGTCAGTGCCGGAACTGTATAGTCGCACCGGAATTTCGGCCATTACGCTGTCAGTTGAAGGGGTTGCCATGATCCGGGCGGCCACGGGTAGGTTGTCTGCCTGAATCGACAGCCATTCACCCCGGTCACTGCGCATCAATACGGATTGTTCCGCCAGGCAGAGCGTCCAGCCATTTTCGGTCATCGGTAACAGCGCAGCATCGGGATAAACGGCAGTCATCTGCGTGTTTCGCCAGCCCCCCAGCAAATGCCACCAGTACGCCATCTGTCCCGTGTCGATGGCGGCAACCTGATAACCATCTTCTGTATGCCGGCCAAGCGCCAGGTGCAGGGTTTCTATGTTCTGGGCCACCTGCTCTTCTATCGCGTATGGCAATGCCTGAGCAACCAGATGACTTTGTCTGGCAGGGATGTCTGCAACACAGAATATGGTTTCGTCAGCGGGGATGAGGCCAATCAGCTCAACCTCTTCCATGGCATTCTGAACCAGAGTCTGCTCGATAACCTCGCGGCTGTCGGCAGCACCCTTCGCCTGGGTATCACCGACGGCATCCTGAAACACCCAGCTATAGCGTTGTTGCTCCGGGCCTTCGGAGGGCTGCAAAGGCCGTATAAAAAGACGGTAAGCCATGGTTATCCTTCCGGGATTATGTAAGTTTCCTTGGTGATGCGATTTGTCTGGCCGGAATCCCTGTGAACGGTGCGCACCGTACCTTCGGCATCACGGAACACCCTGCTGACCATGTTCACCTTACGATTATCGTAGGTAATCCGCGAAACAACATCAAAAAACCGGGTATGCAACGTCAGATCGCTGGCCTTGAGTCCCATGCCGGAGAGTTCCGGTAGCGCCAGAAAGTCACGCACATCATCAAAAGGCTCTTCATCACGTCTCGCGATGATGGCCTGAGCACTGGCTCGGGTTATCTCACCGTGGAGCGACATAAGAACCGGGAGCGTCGCGGTATTGATATTAACGCCCGCTCCGGTAACGGGAAGCGCCGTAACATGGGGACGTAAACGGTTATAGGCCTCCTCGGTCATGCCCTCGATCAATCGCAACTCACTCACCGATACGAACGGCTGATTGGCGGCACGGTAAGAGGGTTCTGCCATCAGGTAAGTACCGTCTTCGGCACCCTCAGCACTGGTAGGCTGATCGTCAGCATCGATCCAGTCAATCAGGGCGTCGACGGTGACACCGGAAACATCCAGTGTCCGCAGGAGCCGTTCTACCCGGGCCCGAACCAATGAATTTACCTGACCACTGGCATTCACCAGATCGTTGAGGTTGAGGCGACCACCAAGGTCATCTATCTGTATTTCGGCAGCCCCAGTGTTGTCCAGCGGCAGAATGGCCGCACGCTCGGCCCAGATTTCATCCAGGCTGTCGATCATAGCGCCCTCGTCCTGGTCGTCCTCAAAGTCCTGAATCAGTATGCGGCGGGCAAACTCCTCCGCACCCAACGCGATACTGTAACCCTGTTGCTGAGCCAGGTAATGACCGGCCTTGAACACACGCAGGTTCTGTTGGCGCAGCATACCCGAGGCCAACATGACCACCAGGGCCATGGCCAGCAGCACCATAATCAGCGCAACGCCTCTGTGTTTACTCAGCATTGGTCCGGGCGTCCGATTTCGGCTTGGGGTTTATCAGTTCCTGGGCCGCGGTCTGATCAAAATCCGGCAGGGTAAAAGTTCTGGTTATTTCACCGAACTGTTGGTGCTCAAGGCTTATATCAATGCCCCTGGGCAAGGCTGCCGTCGGCCGTTCACCTGGCGCCAGCTCGGCCAGGACCTCCTCTGGAGGCCATTGTTCCTGGCGGTTACCGTCTTTATCCAGCAACCAGACATCAAACGTCTGAACGTTATCAAGCAACAGTACCTCCCTGCCCGATTCTTCCTGCCCCTGGTCCACCACTGGCCAGTAATGCCGGCGCAGTTCGTTGCCCGTGTACTCCCAGCCAACCCGTTGCAGGCTGCTGCGTCTCAGGCCAAGGGGATTACGCCAGCCCTGGCGTGTGAGCATGAATTCGTAGCCTTCTTCACGAGTGGTCAGCGCCCCCTGAAAATCACCGTAGATATCCCGGGCCGGTCGGTTAACAATCTGAGTGATATCCCGCTCAAGCAGCAGCATGGTCTTCTGCAGGCCATCGAACTGATTTGCCAGGTCGTTCACCCGATCCCGGGAATTGACCACGCTGTTGATGACCTGCCATATCCCCATACCGATCACTGACGTGATGGTCACGGCAATTAACACCTCCATCAAGGTGAAGCCCTGCTGATGAACAACGGGAGAAGCCACTATGGCTCTCCCAGAAAGGCAGTCAGCGTGTGCATCCGGAAAGGCTCTGATTGTTCATCCGGATACTTGGCAACGGTTATCTCGATACGACGCATGCCGGGCTCAGCCGTTGCCTTAACGGCGGTCGTTACCCGCCAGCGAAACCGGCCATACTCCAGATCGCTCGAGTTTTCCGATATCGATGGCAGGCCATTGACCTGGCGCAGCTCATTGATACGATTGTCGGCAACCCAGGCGGCCAGGGTTTTGTCCCTTACCCGCTCGAAACTGCCAATGTAGTTGCTGCCCACCTGCGCGGCTGCCGTAGCAATCAACCCGAATACCAGCAGGGCGACCATAACCTCCAGCAATGTAAAACCATAAGATCGGGAGTTCATTGCCAATCCTCAGCACCAGGACGATTCCAGTGCAGTGGGGAGATACCATCCGAGGTGATCGCATGCAGGGTATCGGCATCGCCAACCAGCGTGAATTCCAGTTCGAACGGCGTGGTTTCCCCGCTGGAGAAAAACACCACATCCGGTCGCGGACTATCTTCTCTGGCTGAGGCCAGGCGCGGGGTATCGTTACCCAGATGCGCGGTGATCACCAGCCAGTCGGGAAAGGATCTGAATCGAAAGATCCGCTCAGAGGAAGTGCCCCATTCTCCGGTCTCCTCCTCGAACGCAACGAACCGGTAACCTTGCCTCTCCAGCACCAGGCCCAGTTCACGATTATTCAGAACAGCCTGTTCAGAGGCCGTCTGCATCAGCAAATACACTTCGCGCACCTGTTCCTGCAGCTCCCGTTGCCGGGAACCACCCGCCATATTGGTAATGGTTAAAGCGGCCAGCATGCCGACAACAATCAGGACGACCAGTATTTCTATCAACGTGAAGCCGCGCTGGCTGACTCTGGCCCAGCGGCAACCGATCATTTATTCTCCGGCATCCCAGACGCTGATATCCGCAGCATCCCCGTCGCCGCCTTCCTGACCATCAGAGCCATAGGAATAGAGGTCGTAGGGGCCTTCAACGCCGGGACTGACGTATTGATACTCATTGCCCCATGGGTCTTCCGGCACACTGTTCATGTAGCCGTCAGGACTCCAGTTTCTTGGTTCCGGTGTACCGCTGGGCTTACTCACCAATGCTTCCAGCCCCTGCTGGGTGGATGGGTAATGGCTGTTGTCCAGGCGATACAGATCCAGCGCACCGGCAATGTTGTCCAGTTGGGTCTCCGCGATGGTCACCCGGGCCTGGTCACTGCGACCCATGATATTGGGCGCCACAACGGCTACCAGCAGCCCCAGAATCACCATCACCACCATGATCTCGATCAGGGTAAAACCGTTCCGGAGCGCAGGAAACAGGTCGTGCTTATGGCTCATACTCTTGCTCTTCATTGTTTCGCGGTCCTTCATGATTGAACTCCTTTACAGCGGGGCACTTACCCCACGAGGTTGCTCATATTCAGAATTGGCAACATGATTGCCAGCACGATGATCAGCACTACCACCCCCATAACCAGCAACATCATCGGCTCGAACAGGCCGACAATGGCAGCAATCTTTGATTGCAGAGTGTTTTCCTGCATTCTTGCCGTGCGCTCCAGCATGCTGTCCAGCTCACCACTGGCCTCACCGCTGGCAATCATGTGCAGCATCATGGGCGGGAAATAACCGGTCTGGTCGAGCGAGCGGTGCAGGGAACCACCCTCGCTGACCTTACGGGCAGCTTCTCTCAGTTGTTGCCGGAGATAGTCATTGGAAAGCACCTCACCGGCTATCCTCATGGCTTCCACCAGGGGCACACCACTGGTCGTGAGAATGCTCAGGGTACTGGCGTATCTGGCGGTGCTGGTGCCACGCACCATGCCTTTGAGCAACGGCAGATGCAGCAAGCGCTTGTGGACTCTGAGCCGGAAACGGGGCTTTGTCAGTGCGAACCGGAACCCAAGCAGGCCGATACCCAGAAAAACCGCCAGATAGACGCCCCAGGCGGCAATAAACTCGGAGAGAGCCAGCATGGCCCGGGTCAGGCCCGGTAACTCCTGACCCTGTTTCACGAACACTTCAATAATGTCCGGTACCACATAGGTCAGCAGGAATACCACGATGGCGATGGCCACCACGCTCAGAATAATCGGGTAAATGGCGGCCAACTGGATTTTCTGGCGGGCTTCCTGACGGGCCTCGGTGTAATCCGCCAGGCGGTTCAGCACGAGATCCAGATGCCCCGCGTGCTCACCCGCTGAGACGGTAGAGCGGTAAAGCCGGGGAAAAGCACGAGGGAATTCACTCAGACTCTCGGCGAGGCTATGACCTTCCATGACTTTCGCGCGTATGGCGATCAACATGCCGCGAATATGGGGTTTTTCCGTTTGTTGTGCCGCGGCGCTGAGCGCTTGTTCGATGGGAATGCCGGATTGAATCAGGGTCGCCAGCTGGCGGGTAATCAAGGCCAGATCCGGTGTGCTTAGTGAGCTTCCTTTGCGTAGCGGGCTGAAACGGGCCGACTTCTCCATTGCCGGTGTTACACTCAGCGGCGTCAGCCCTCTGTCCCTTAGCTGGTGGCGCACGGCTCTTGGTGCATCAGCCTCCAGCATGCCCTGCTTTTGCTTCCCCCGGGCGTCCAGCGCTGTGTAGGTATAGGCTGGCATGAGTTATGGGCTCCGGTGAGTCACGCGCAGAACCTCTTCTACCGTGGTTACACCGTCAAGAATTTTCCGGACACCGTCAGCGTGAATGCTCGGGCTGTATCGGCGTGCCTCGTACTCCAGATCCAGCTCACCGGACTGTTTATGTATCAGATTGCCGATTTCATCGTTGGTTTCCACCACTTCATAAATGCCAACCCGGCCCCGATAGCCCAGCTGATTGCAATGTTCACAACCTCTGGCGCGGAAGATAGACGGTGGCTTCTCCGGGTTCTGCTGCAGAAACTCACATTGCTCCGCCGTTGGCGTGTAAGGCTCACGACATTCCGAGCACAGCACCCGAACCAGTCGTTGCGCGACGATACCCACCAGGCTTGAAGCAATCAGAAATGGCTCAATGCCCATGTCCATTAAACGGGTAATAGCGCCAACCGCGGTGTTGGTGTGCAGCGTGGAAAGCACCAGGTGGCCGGTCAGGCTGGCCTGAACTGCGATTTCAGCGGTTTCCAGATCCCGGATTTCACCGATCATCACCACATCCGGATCCTGCCGGAGAATGGCGCGAAGGCCCCGTGCGAAGGTCATATCCACTTTGGTGTTGACCTGGGTCTGGCCAATACCGGGCAGGTTGTATTCAATAGGGTCTTCAACGGTAAGAATATTACGGCTGCCGTCATTTATTTCCTGCAGCGCCGCATACAATGTTGTCGACTTACCGGAACCAGTCGGGCCGGTAACCAGCAGAATGCCGTGCGGGCGGTAGATCAGCCTGCGCAGGGTAGTCAGGTCTCGTCCGGCCATACCGAGAGACTCCAGGCGGATGGATCCCGCCCGCTTGTCCAGCAGACGCAGCACCACCCTTTCGCCGCTGGACGAAGGCATGGTCGATACCCGCAGGTCCACTTCCCGACCTGCCACACGAAGCGCAATCCGGCCATCCTGGGGCACCCGTTTCTCGGCGATATCAAGCCTGGCCATAACCTTTATGCGAGAAACCAGTAAAGGCGCCAGGGCCCGCTTCGGCTGCACGACTTCCCGCAGAACGCCGTCAATGCGAAAGCGCACAACCAGATGCTTTTCATAGGTTTCGATATGAACATCGGAAGCGTTGGCTTTAACGGCTTCGGTGAGAATGGCGTTGATCAGCCGGATGATCGGGGCGTCATCCTCCTGCTCCAACAAGTCTTCGGTTTCGAGCACTGAATCGGCTACCGAGGCCAGATCCATGTCATCTCCGATACCCTCGACCATTTGCATGGCTTCGGTAGAATCACTCTGATAGGCATAATTCAGGGCCTGATCAAAGCTGCCAGCTTCAATGGTCGTAAAGCGGGCTCTGCCCCCACTGATCCGGTTTGCCTCAGCCAACGCAGCGCGGGGCGCATCGGAACGCACCAGAATGACCGCCTCGCCGTCATCATTGCGGGTGAGGATAACGCCATTACGCTTGGCAAAAGCGAATGGCAGGCGGCCAGGTAACGCATCCTGCGCTTGGGGTTCGGTCTCGGTAATCACAATTCCTCACTAGGTTCGTCAGAACCAGCTTACTATGCTGAGCCGTAGATCCCTTCATTAATAAAAAGTAGCACAGGAAACCGGAACCATCGTTCAGGCCCATGCACTATAATGCCAGCGATGACGCGTCTGATAATACAAAGCCCGCTGCGCGCGCGGTTAGACAAGCAGGAAAGAAAATGCCGACCACCATTGACCGAAGAATTCCACCACTGCTGGCTTTGTGTGCTGCCCTGGCGATGGTCGCGGTCACTGGCTGGCAAGGTTATGAGTTCTGGCAAACGAACACGGAGCGCCCCCCTGCCACGGCTGAAGAGGTAGCCGGGCCGTCATCCACGTCAGAATCAGCGATCCCGGATGTGGAGCTGGCACAACTGGCCCTGTTCGGAAAGCCGCCATCCACAAAAAGCACGCCGGTGCCTGAAACCGAAAACCTCCCGGAAACCAATCTGCGGCTGACTTTACGTGGCGCACTGGCCGCAGACGGAGATTTCCCGGGCAGTGCTCTGATCGAACACCCGGATGGTGAAACCGAAGTCTATATGGTCGGGGATTCGCTACCCGGTGATGCGCTGTTACGAACCGTTTTGTCTAGCCGGGTGATACTCGAACGGAACGGCAAACTGGAGAACCTGTATTTCCCGGAGGCCGAAGATCGCAGTGGTGTCGAGCTGGCCAGCGACAGCCAGTCGCAAACAGCTCCACCCTCAGAACAGAGCCCTGCAGCCAGGCCTGCTGTCGAGGCTTCTCCGGACGGACAGGCCCGGCAAGAGGAAATTCGCCGTCGGCTTGAGCAAACGCGGCAACGCTTACAGGATAATAATTGAGGCCCGCCATGCCTGCGGCAGCCAGTCCGATTTTCCGCTACTCGTTCGTGCTGCCTTTGCTGCTGGCCGTGTCGCTGGCCAGTGCCATCCAACTCGACAGTCAATTGATGAACTGGGTGCTTGACCAGCATGGGCCGGCAGCCCATCAACGTCTGGAAGACTGGCAACGCCTGCATAATCTTGCCCGGAATGCCCCTGTCGACCGACAGCTCGAGATGGTAAACCGTTTTTTTAACCGGGCAGAGTTTGTGGATGATATCGACCACTGGGACAAGGAAGACTACTGGGCCACCCCGGTGGAATTGCTGAGCACCAACGCCGGTGACTGCGAAGATTTTGCCATTGCCAAGTACCTCACTCTGAGGGCAATGGGAGTGCCGGATGAGCAGATGCGTGTCGTTTACGTAAAATCGCTGGAGCTGAATCAGGCCCATATGATTGTCGCCTGGTACGAAACGCCAGACGCGGAACCACTGATCCTTGACAACCTGATAGACGAGATTAAACCTGCGTCGCAACGCACTGATCTTGAACCGGTTTACAGCTTCAATGGCGAAGGGCTGTGGCGTAACAAATCAACCGGTGAGCACGCCCGCATAGGCAACGCTGACGAACTGGAGCGCTGGCGGGATCTCAACCGCCGGCTGATTGAACCACTCAGCCAGTAACTTCCAACCCCTGCACTGCGGGCTGCCCGATCAGTTCTTTTCGAGCCCTTTACATTCCAGCTGATCAAGTGGCACTGGCCTGGAAAACAGGTACCCCTGCAGCAAATCACAATCACGCTGTTTCAGATCGGCTGCCTGCTCCCGGGTTTCCACACCCTCCCCCACTACCACGAGGCCAAGATGATGCGCCATGGTAATCACGCCCTGAACGATGGCCGCATTGTCCGGATTTTCAGTGATATCCATGATGAAGCTCCTATCCAGCTTCACCTTGTTGATTGGCAACTGGCGTAAATACCGAAGGCTGGAATAACCGGTGCCAAAATCGTCGATAGACACCTTGACGCCGAGCTTCCGGATCTCCTGAAGGGTCTCGATGGCCTGCCCGGCACCGGACATCAATACATTTTCGGTGACCTCGAGCTCCAGCAGCTCCGGATCCAGCCCCGTCACTTCCAGCGCCTTGCGTACTTCCTCAAGAAAACCGTAACGCCGGAACTGCAGCGGAGAGATGTTAACGGAAACCGGCAGGCGGCGGTTCATCTTATGGTTCCATGCTGCCAGATCAGCGCAGGCTTTCAGTAGCACCCAATGGCCAATGGCAACGATCTGCCCGGTTTGCTCGGCAAGGGGAATAAACTCCCCCGGAGAGATGAATCCACGCTCCGGGTGATGCCAGCGCACCAGCGCTTCCATTCCCCGGATAATCCCCGAATTTGCTGCCACAATGGGCTGGTAGTACAACACAAACTGCTCTTGCTCAATGGCCTCCATCAGCTCTCGACGCAAGGCCACATATTCGTTGTTAACGGCCGTTACCGAGCCTTCAAACCAATGCCAGGTGTTACGGCCCTGGGCTTTGGCATCCTGAACGGCGGCGTCCGCATAACAAATCAGCTCTTCTGCTCGCATCGGGCGGGCATGCTGAGACGCAATGCCAATGCTGGCGCTGATATGTAATCGATGCCCGCTGATATCCAGAGGCCTGGAAAGGTCCGCCAGAATGTTACCGGCGCAGTTGGTGATTTCCTGCTCATCATTGACACCTTCCAGCAGCACGGCGAATTCGTCTCCGCCCAGCCGTGCAACCACTCCGAATTCACCGACTGTGTCCTCCAGCCGCTTGCCAACAGCGACCAGTAACTGGTCGCCCACACTGTAGCCGAGGCTGCTGTTGACCGGCTTGAAATCGTCGAGGTCTACATGCAACACGGTGACCTGTTTATCGCTGCTGACTGATTCCTGACAGGCTCTGGCCAGATCGGCGGCAAACAGTGTGCGATTCGGCAGGCCGGTCAGCAGGTCATGGGTGGCGTGATGATCCAGCAACTGTTCGTTTTCATGTTGCCGGGTAACGTCGTGTTGGGTGCCGACGAAATGTGTGCATTGCCCCGAATCATTAAAGACCGGCTCGATCACCAGATGATTCCAGAATGCATCGCCGTTCTTGCGGTAATTAAGCAGGGTTACTTCAGCACGCTTGCGATCTTTCAATGACCGCCGAAGAGCTGCCACGGTCATCGGGTCGGTATTCTCGCCCTGCAACAACCGGCAGTTCCGACCAATCAGCTCTTCCCGGGTGTACCCGGTAATTTCAAGAAATGCCTCGTTGACGAACACCAGAGGCATGACCGGGTCCAGTGCATCTACCATCACCATGCCGTTGGAGCTGGATTGTATGCCTCGCTCAAGCAGGCGCAGCTGTTCCTCGGTAGTCTCCCGCAGACTGACTTCCTGTTGATGGGTAATGGCCAGCACCACCAGGCTGGCCGCCCGGCGCATAAGCTTTATTTCTTCATCGGTAGGCTGTCGTTTGTCGCGGTAATAAGTGGCGAACGTTCCCAGCAGGTTGCCGGCGGTATCAATCAAGGGTGTTGACCAGCAGGCTGCCAATCCTTCCCGCGCAACAATGTCGTGGAAGCCTCGCCATCTTTCATCCGTCGCCAGATCGTCGCAGATGACCAGTTCATGAAAATAAGCCGCGGATCCACACGCGCCACTCCGGGGACTCACCGGAATATCCTGCATGGCTGCGCGATAACTCTCTGAGAAGCTGCTGCCCGCCACCAAATTCAGAGCATTCGTCTCCTGCGAATACAGCATGACTGAGACCAGGGCGTCCGGAAGCTCGTTTTCCATAACACTGGTAATCGCGCTCAGCAGCACATCCAGCGGTGCTCGCTGGGCAATCAGTTCATAGATGGACTGAGAAAAGCCGGTAAAGTGTTGTTTTTTTGTCACCTGCCCACTCCACAATGTCGTCGCCCCAACCCTGCCCCATTTTAGAAGTCAGCGCAATTGGTCGGGATCTCTGACGTGTGATTTTTACCCACGGGTTAATGCTTATGCGAAATAAGTTTGCATTCAACCCCGACAAGAGTACAGTGGTCGTCGTTGGAAAGATCTAGCAAAGCAGTCATCAATAAGACGCGTATCTGTTTTAAGCAAGTAGTCCTCGTCCTGTTTTTGATCAAGCCAGTTTTTTGTTTCCCGCATACCGCTGATCCGGCATCCGTCCGATGACCCGACAGCACTTAAAAAGATTGAATTCAGGATTAGATTAATATGTCTACAGTTACCGGTACCGTTAAGTTCTTCAACGAAGCTAAAGGCTTTGGCTTTATCACTCGTGAAGGCGGTGCAGACGTTTTTGTTCATTACAGCGCTATTCAGGGCGGCGGTTTCAAGACTCTGGCTGAAGGCCAGCAAGTCGATTTCACCGTTACCCAAGGCCAGAAAGGCCCGCAGGCGGAAAACGTAGTTGCCCTGTAAAAACAGGCCAACCAACGTTTGAAAAAAAGGCAGCTTCGGCTGCCTTTTTTTATTGGTATGGCATTGCCTGAATACGAACCGTAATGTTGCTACCCGAGAAATTTGATCACTCTTTCTTTAGAATTGTCCCTGGTCTGAGACCGTCACGCCCGCTTTCCTGCCGCCAAAGCCCGAACTGGCCGGTGCCCGATCATCAGGCGTGAAAGAATTAATCATGATTGGTTGGAGGATGCATATCGATGGCTGAACCAAAAACCATCACGCCAACCCACAAAGTTTTGCTCCTGGCGGCTGCTTTACTGATCCTGATAGCCAGCATCTGGTCCACGCATAGCTCATCGGCACTGGTGCAACCGCGTTTTGAGAAACGGGACGTCAAGCCTGTAGAGCTCCCTCAAAAGCCTGTAACCGTTAGCTCCCCCGATTCTGAGCGTGAAGCCCCCGACATAACGACACACCGTCACCAGGTGGAGCCCGGTGATAGTCTGAGCAGCATATTCAGTAAAGCCGGAGCGCCCTTGTCTGATCTTCAGAAGATCATGCGGGCCGATGTCGAGTATCTGGCTCTGGAGACACTCCGGCCCGGCACCACCCTTGAACTGACATTCGATAAACAGGGCAAATTTACCGGGCTGGCGCTTGAGATTGATCCCGCGCGGACGGTGTCCTTTACCAGAACCTCAGAAGGCACGTTTGAATACCACAAAGCCGAGGCGGACACTCATTGGGTCTCTGAAGTGCTGAAAGGCAGTATTGAAGGGAGTTTTTACGCATCTGCCCGCCGTGCGGGTCTGTCCGATGCGCAAATAGCCTCGGTACGCCAGGTGCTTGAGCACAAACTGGATTTTCGGCGTGAACTGAGAGCCGGAGACAAGTTCGCGGTTATTGTTGGTCATGAAATGAGCGATGACCAAAGCACGGGCAAAAGCCGAATCGAAGCTGCGACCATTGAGCGCAACAGCCAAACGCATACCGCTTTCAGGTTTGACGACGGCAACTACTACGATGAAGACGGTAGAAGCGTATTACCCGCTTTTCGTCGCTGGCCCACTCCTACGTCGTACCGGGTAAGCTCTCACTTCAACCCAAATCGGTCCCATCCGGTAACTGGCAGGCGCTCCCCCCACAACGGCGTCGATCTTGCAACACCTCCAGGCACAACCATCATGAGCACTGGCGATGGCATTGTGAAACGCGTTGGCAATCATCCCTACGCGGGCAAATACGTGGACATTGACCACGGCAACGCCTACAAAACCCGGTATCTGCACCTGAACAGGATTCTTGTCAAAAAAGGGGACAAGGTCGAGCGTGGCCACAAAATCGCCCTGTCAGGCAACACCGGACGAAGTACAGGCCCTCACCTGCATTTTGAATTACATATTGAAGGCCGGCCTGTAGACCCCCTGGAGGCAGAAATACCGACAGCAGCAGATGTGGCCAGCAAAGACGTCGAACGATTTGAAGAGCTGGCGAACCACAAGCTTGCGATAATGGGCAATGCCGCCAGCCGTTCCGATCTGATGCTGGCTGGGATCAAGTCATCATTTGATTAAGAAGCCGGATTTCCTGTCAGCCTTCCGGACAGGGCGTGCCTGACGTTTTCCCTGCCTGATTGGCCTTCCCCCGCCAAAGGGTATAGATTGGCAGTTGACCACACTCGTTTTTCTGTATTTCGTGGCTCGTCAGGAGCACTGCAATATGTTGGCTTTTTCTAATCCCGTTGGCTCCGGAACCCTCTGGTTTAACAATCTTACCACCGCCGACGGTACACCGGTCGCTTACGACCCCCAGGCACGCGCCTTTCTACCCATGCCTCCCTTTTGCGCAAATCGGGACATCATCGGCTGTAACTGGATCGCACCGGAACAGGGTGCTTTTTGTCGTTCCTGTGCAATGACGGCACTGGCGCCCGACCCGGACATTCCGGACGCCATGCCCAATTGGGCAGAAACCGAAGCAGCCAAGCGGTGGGTATTGGACAATCTGGGGCGCTGGCACTGGTTCCGGCCGGAAGATCCCGGAACCCGCCCCGTTTTCCATATGCTTGCCGAAGGACACACACCCGTCGCCATGGGCCATGGCAACGGTGTGGTGACAATCAGTGTGGCGGAAGCTGACCCCGTGGTACGGGCGACGCGCAGACAAGCGCTGGATGAGCCCTACCGGACCATGATTGGCCACATGCGCCATGAGATTGCTCATATGATCTGGTGGCGCCTGAGCCTGCGCGAGGACTTTCTGGAGGCATTCCGGCAGATGTTCGGCGACGAACGCACGGACTACACGGCCGCCCTGCAACGGCATTATCACCAGGGGCCGCCGCAAGACTGGAAGATGTTCTACCTGACCAGCTACGCTTCGGCACACCCCCATGAAGACTGGGCAGAAACAGCCGCGCATCTGCTACACCTGACAGATATTACCGACAGCTTCGTGGCAACAGGGATGACATCTCCCGAGCTTCCGGGCCGTGGCTGGGATCCCTACTCAGAACCGGATTCGACGGTGCTTATCCATGCCGCAGCCTCACTATCGGTGCGGGTAAATCATGTGAACCGGTCCATGGGCCTGTCAGACATCTATCCCTTTGTGCTCTCGGAAACAGCGCAACGCAAACTGGCCTTCGTGCACGACTGGTTGCGCCGGGGCGCCCAGGGGCGCTGACCGCTTCTCGCTCACTACAGTATCGGGATAATGGCAGAAAGATTTTTCCTTTATCCCGATATTGATCTATGTTGACTAATGATTTGTTGCGAATTGCAACTGGCTTACCCGATCGCCTCTGACCAACTCTGGCCGCGGCTCAGTTCACCATGTGTACTCAAGTCTGGTCAGGGTTTCTCCGAGGGAGATCAAACAGGAGAACGTTCAATGTCGATTACCAGTGAAAAGGAACTACCGAAGGAAATATTGGCCTGGCGTGATCCGCAACTGGATTCGGTGAAAGGCACCGAAACCCCCAAGGATCCGAATAAGGGCTACATTGCCCTGCTCGGCTGGAGCGTCAATGCCATCAAGGCTGCGCAGAAGTTTGACCGCCGTTATGTGGTAGTTGCTCCGGAGTGGGCCGCGGATTTCTGTGCCGCAAACAACATACCTTTCATCCCTTGGGACTTTATCCGTCTGAATGACCGATCCCTGGAAATTGCCGTAAGGCTCAAGGAAGAAGGCGTTGATGTCGCCATCCCCTTGTTCGAGGAAACCGTCGAATGGTCCGGCGCCATCAACTCTGTACTCCTGAACAACCCGCGCATGTACGGGCAGTCGATCCTGTTCCGGGACAAGGCCCTGATGAAACGCCGCGCACAGCTCGGTGGTATTCGCGTGGGCATCTTTGAGGAGGCACACGAGAAGGAAGACATCGTTCGCTTTATGAAGCGTGTTAATCAGACGCTGCTCAAGCTTGATGGTGACCCGGACGACCCGATTCACGTTAAAGCCTTCGACAAGGCCGGCTGCCTCGGCCATCGAATGATCCGCACGGTCGATGAAATTGACACCATCCCGGACGAGGAATACCCCCTGCTGATGGAAAGCCATCTGGATGGGTGGGAATTCGCCGTTGAGGCATGGATCCACAATGGCAAAATCAAGTTCCTCAACATTTCCGAGTATGTAACGCTGGGCTACTCGGTATTCGTGCCCGCTACCGAGCAGCTCGAGAGCTGGCGAACCGCGATCACCAAGCAGATCGAGCTGTTGATCAAAACGTTCGACATCCAGTTCGGGTTGATTCACCCCGAGTACTTCGTCACGGCTGATGGTGAAATGTACTTTGGCGAGGTCGCTTATCGCCCGCCCGGGTTCAAGGCTTTCGAGCTGATTGAAAGGGCATACGGATTCAATGCCTATCAGGCTTCAATGCTGGTGTTCGACCCGAAAAGCACCCAGGAGGAAGTAGACAACTTCTTTCCGCGGGAGGTGGTTGACGCCAAAGGCTACGCCGGTTGCTTCGGTGTTTATCCCAGACGTCGCGTGGTCAGCAAACTCGAAATGCCCAAGGAGTGTGTCGAACATCCATATTTCGAGTCGCACGAACTGGTCGCGCCGACAGAAGAAACGGTTCCCGACCGTTCCGCTTTCGGTACCCATTGGGGACTGGTCTTCTTCTTTGGTGACGACCCCATCAAGATGCGGGATCTTCTGAAAGCCCAGGAAGACCTGGATTTCTACGTCTAGGCAATTAATGCCATTCAATGAGTAGTAGCCGCGCTGACGGGAGTCAGCGCGGCATCGCCAACTTTCCCGGATCTTCGAATTCCCCGAGCGACAACTTCAATGAACACACCTGTACATGCCCGGCCAATCAATGATCGGATTGACTGGCTGATGGATCTGAGCAGAACTCACTCGGCAAGTTTCTGCAGCCCAGAGAATCACCTGGCCCGCCAGCGGTACCTGGCGGAACACAACACACTGATCATTGCCATGAAGTGCATGGACGGCCGTATTCACCTGCCCTACGTGACCCAGACACCACTGGGCATCATTCATCCGTTTCGCAACCTTGGCGGTATATTCGATCTGGGCTGGCCCTATCTCGGCGACATGCTCGCCGACACCGTGCAGGACGCCGTCAGCGCTGGCAGGCGGGTGCTCATTATCATTACCTACCACTTTTCCAAAGGAGCAACCGAGCGGGGATGTGCCGGCTTCAACTGTGACCGTGATGCGGCACAGGCACACGCTTTCAGCATCCGACATCAGGTTGAAGTGCTGTTTGGCAGCGGGCACCAGACCGTCTACCCCCTGGTTTGTGGTTTTGAAACCGATGAAGATGCCCTGATTCTTCATGGCCGCAACGACCAACACCTGGACCTGTCTACCATCGCTCCGGCCGCCGCAGAAGAAATCAGTCCTCGTATAGCCGCCCTGTACCCCGATATGCCGACACCTGTGCAGAGAGACCTGTTGCCATTGGTTCGAGGCAATATCCGGCACATTGCCGAGATCAGGAAAAGCGACCGGGAACTGAACATCGAACACCGGGAATGGATGATCTGCATCGGACGGGGATTCGACTTTCTGCATGTGCCCAATGTGGCTTTGATCATCGGCCCCTACAGCCCTGACCTGTCGCACCCTATCCGTCAGGCTGCCGGAATCATCAAGGCCAACATGGAAAGCGGGCGAGTGCCCGACGACGGATTTCTTTTACTCTCTTCTGCCCCTTATCAGGAACCCGGCACCCAGAAGGCACGTGCTACCCTCAAGTCCGCTTTTTTGTCCGGATTTGCGGCGAATGTTATTCAACAGGATTTCCCCGACCTGGCAGAGCGCATGGTCACCCGTTCAGCCATTCTGAACTGGCCGGAAAGACGCCTTGAAGTTCAAAAGGCTGAACCGGAGTCCTGAGCAACCTGCCCCGTCACCATCCGAAGCACTTGCAGGTATCCGGGCATGAAGGTTCTGGCGTCAATATCAGGTAGTATAGCGCCCGGATATGCCGGCCCCGTATTTGCCGGCCAGACGAACCAGGCAACCGAACGGTCTATGAAGATACCAAAACGATTACAGCCCCTTGTCGACGATGGCATGGTGGACGAAGTGTTGTACCAGTTGATGAGTGGCAAGGAAGCGCAGGTGTTCGTTGTACGCTGTGGCGACAGTGTGCGCTGCGCCAAGGTCTATAAAGAGGCTCAGAAGCGCAGCTTCAAGCAGGCCGTGCAATATCAGGAAGGCCGGAAGGTTCGTAATACTCGCAGGGCGCGCGCCATGGGCAAAAAAACCCGCTACGGCCAGAAAGAGCAGGAAGATGCCTGGCTGAACGCCGAAGTCGATGCCCTTTACCGGCTGGCCGGGGCCGGCGTGCGCGTACCGGAACCTTTCGGTTTCGTGGACGGTGTTCTTCTGATGGAAATGATAGCCGATGAAGAAGGCAAAGCCGCGCCCAGGCTCGACGATGTAACGCTGACACCGGAACAGGCACGGGATTACCACGCCAGAGTAATAGCGGATGTGGTCCGGATGCTCAGCGCCGGGTTGATCCACGGCGACCTGTCAGAATTCAATGTTCTGGTAGACGCCACCGGCCCGGTGATTATTGACCTGCCCCAGGCCGTTAACGCATCCGGCAACAACAGCGCAGAACAGATGCTGGAACGGGATGTGGACAATATGCGCCGCTATTTTGGCCGTTTCGCACCAGAGCTGTTGAATACCGATTATGGCAAAGAAATCTGGGCACTTTACGAGTCCGGCGACCTGTACCCTGAAAGCCGCCTTACCGGCTGTTTCGAGCACAACACTGAAAGCGCCGACGTAGACGAGCTGATGGAAGTGATCGAAGCCGCAAAAGAAGAGGAAAAGGAGCGCCAGGAACGCCAGAGGGATGCCGAAGACGGCGAAGATTAGTACCATACACACGCTCCTCATGGAAACGGCGACATTTCTCCCGTTGCGGCAGAGGAAACACTTATAATACTGTCCGGGGTTAGCGAATCACGAGATCGCACTCTTACCTCCTCGATCCGGAAAAGGCAAACCATGTTTCTAGACCGTTTTTATTCCGTCCAGGACGGACGCATACTCATTACCGCGCCTCAGGCCAGCCATTTTGCAAAGGAAGTGGCAGGGGACTTCAACCCTATCCACGATCCAGACGCCCGCCGCTTCTGTGTTCCCGGCGACTTGCTTTTCGCCATCGTGCTGTCGCGCTTCGGGCTGTCCGAGAATATGACCTTCAAGTTCCGGGCCCTGCTTGGCGCAAAGGTACCGCTGGAGTTTCGTGAGAGTGAGGATGGCAACATTGAAGTCTGCGACGGGGCCGGCAAGGTCTATATGGAAGTCTACCGCAGCGGCGATCTGACCTGCGACGAGGAAGTGGTTGAAAATTTCATCCGGTGCTACGTAGCCGCCTCCGGGAAGAACTTCCCCCACACCCTTAAGCCGCTGATGGAATCCCATGGCGTGATGTTCAACCCCGATCGCCCGATGATCATGTACGAGAGCATGAGCCTGGCACTGAGGGAACTGAACAACCCGCAACCGGAACTTGAAATGAAAAAGTCCGAACTGGACGTGGTCGGCAAGCGTGGCAACGTGACTCTCGAATACCAGCTGATGTCTGCCGGCAATGTCGCCGGTGAGGTCTCCAAGCGTCTGTTGCTGAGCGGTCTTCGTGAGTATTGCCCGGAGGCCATGGCGGGCATTATCGAGGAGTTTTACCGGCTCAAGGCACGTGGCACCCGACTGGGCATGGATAGCCAGACCTGACAGCTTCGCGATGAAGTTATCCCGGATAATCAGTAACCGGAACGGCACCAGCCGTAAACGCGCCAATGCACTGATTGCTGCGGGGCGGGTCACTGTCGATGAGCAGGTTTGCCGTGAGGCACAGAAGGATGTTGACCGTTTCTCCGTAATAGCGATAGACGGCACGACAGTCCGCGATGGCTGTCCTGCCCGTTATTTAATGCTCAACAAGCCGGCCGGCTACCTGAGTGCGACCGTGGACGAGACCCATCCCACGGTACTGGAACTGATAGACCCGGGCCTGCGTGACGGCCTGCACATCGGTGGTCGGCTGGACCGTGCCAGCACAGGCCTGCTGATCCTCACCAACGATGGCAACTGGTCGCGCCGCCTTACCGAGCCCCGCATCAAAATCCCCAAGGTATACCAGGTCACTACTGAATCGGCTATTTCAGGGGAGGCTCATCGGCGCTTCGCTGAAGGAATCTGGTTTGAGTACGAGGAGCTCATCACCTCCCCCGCCCACATTGAGCAACTGAGTGAGTGCTGTGCCCGGGTGACTATTTACGAGGGCCGCTATCACCAGGTGAAACGAATGTTCCATGCTGTTGGCAACCGCGTCACGTCGCTACACCGGGAAAGTATGGGGAGTATCAAACTGGACCCTGACTTGCAGGCCGGACAGTATCGCGCGCTGACGACTGCAGAGGTAACTTCCGTGAATTCTCCGATATAAACGGGCTTTACTTGCGAAAACGAAGCCAACGGATCCGTTTTTCCGGACTATGATGAAGTCGGGCATACAGGATTTATGCCCGTCTACTTGAGAAGGCCGGAGCCACAGAAAATGCCAGATAAACAAGATAAACAGGGCCCGATAACGCCTCGTTCGTCAGCTCCTGGCGAAGGAAATCCGCTACCTGTCATAAAACATGGTGAACAAAGGTTCTATGAGTTAATCGAGAGCCTGCCTATGATCGCCGTGCAGGGCTATGACAAAAACCGCCGGGTGATCTATTGGAATGACGCGAGCAGGCGCCTTTACGGCTACACCCGGGAGGAAGCACAAGGACAGTTACTGGAAGATTTAATTATCCCGGGCCATATGCGCGAAGGTGTAATCGAAGCACACCGGAACTGGCTGGACAAAAACATCAGCATTCCTTCCGAAGAGATTGAGCTGAAACACAAGGAGGGACACTTTGTTCCTGTGTATTCCAGCCACGTAATGATTAAACAGGATACCGGTGACTGCGAAATGTTCTGCATTGATATCAGCTTGCAGGAGCAGAAAAGTGCCAGGGAAGAACTTTACAGGATGGCAAGTTTCGACGATTTGACCCAATTACCCAACAGGAGGTTAATGGAGGCTGAATTATCGGCACGCCTGTCGGAAGCGGATCGAATGAAGCGGCCAATAGCCGTCGTGTTTATTGATCTGGATAATTTCAAGCTCATCAACGACACCCTTGGTCACCATTATGGAGACAAGCTGCTATTGGCGGTTGCCGAGGCCCTGAAAAATGAAATTCGCAGTTATGACCTGCTGAGCCGGTTTGGCGGTGATGAGTTTGTGCTGTTGTTGTTTAACATAGTGGAAGCCGAGCGTATTCATGAACTCCTGAGTCGCTTGATAGGTAGGCTTGATCAGGGTTTTATGCTGAACGGAGACAGTTATCAGGTGACGGCCAGTTTCGGTGTCAGCCTGTTTCCGAATGACGGCGTGACGGTAGCCGAGTTGATGGGAAATGCCGATGCCGCCATGTATCAGGCCAAGGAAAATGGCAGAAACAGCATCTGCTTCTACACCTCAGATATCAATGATCGATTGGTTCACTATCAGGAAGTCACCGCACTGCTGCGCCGCGCCCTCACCGCCGACAGTCTGCAACTGTATTATCAGCCGCAAATTGATTTGAAAGATGGAAGCATGGGTTCCTGTGAAGGACTGTTACGATGCTTCAATGAACGTTCTCAGCCAGTTTCCCCGGAGATCTTTATTCCGGTAGCAGAAAAGTCCGGACTGATTAATCGTATAGGGAACTGGGTAATCGAAGCGGCTTGCAAGCAGCTTAAGGCCTGGCATGGTACGGCACTTGAAAAGGTACGGGTTGATATAAATTTGTCAGGAAAGCAACTGAACAACCAACACCTGGCGGACGAGATTTTGCAGACGCTGGAAAACTATGGCCTGAGCCCCTCCCAACTGGGCCTGGAGCTGACAGAAAATGAGCTTTTTGGTCGTGACGACAGGCAGATAGGGCAATTACAGAAGCTGAAACGGGCTGGCGTACATATTTCTATTGACGATTTTGGTACCGGTTATTCATCTCTGGTTTATTTGCGAGATCTACCGGTTTGCAGCCTCAAGATTGACAGAAGCTTTCTGCAACACGCTATGGAAAATGATAGTGATATGGCTATTATGCAAGCCATGATTACCGTTGGTCACCGTCTAGGGTTAAGCGTGGTAGTAGAAGGCGTGGAAACGACCGAACAGGACATGCTGGTCAGAGATCTAGGCTGCGATCTGGCTCAGGGATTTCTCTATGCCAAGCCGATGCCGGCAGATCAGATGCCGATCTAGAAAAATTGGAGGCGCGGGTCGGAATCGAACCGGCGTACACGGAGTTGCAGTCCGCTGCATAACCACTCTGCCACCGCGCCGGGTAAGCCAACAAAGGCTCATGCTCTCAGGGGGCGTGAGAGACTTGGATTGTAACTTCCACCAGTAAACCGGAAAGAAATTGGAGCGGGAAACGAGATTCGAACTCGCGACCCTCGCCTTGGCAAGGCGATGCTCTACCACTGAGCTATTCCCGCTCTTCGTTGACAGGCGTTGCCTCTTCAACGGCTGCGTATTCTACGGATTCCGCCCCGGCCGTCAACACTTTTTTTCAAGTTTCTGTTTTAAATGAGTAATATGATCTATTTCTGTCCAGCTCTGGCGCTGTGATAGAATCGTTATAACTCAACGGGGTGCCCACTGAACGGGCTGAGACCATACCCGCGGAACCTGATACGGATCATACCGGCGCAGGGATTGAGTAACCACCGTTCAGTGGTGCCCGCGATCTGGTCATACTCCAACACCAGACAAGGTACTGCCGCCATGATTGCCCGAGTTGTTGCCCTTTTACTGGCGTTGCTGCCAACGTTGGCCCCTGCCGACGACCAATCTGTTCTGAACGTTTATACGCATCCCTCCTTTGCGGCTGAATGGGGCCCGGGGCCGGCCGTTAAAGCAGCGTTCGAAGAACAGTGTGGTTGCACCCTGAACTTCACCGTGTTGGACAGCGGCGGCGATATCCTGCAACGGCTGCGGCTGGAAGGCACCTCAACCTCTGCGGATGTGGTTCTTGGTCTGGACACGGGCACAATGGAAGCCGCACGGCAAACCCGACTGCTGGCGCCCCACAACCGGTCTCTTGAGAACCTTGCTCTGCCTATTGAGTGGGACGATGACATTTTCGTCCCTTACGACTGCGGCTACTTTGCCTTTGTTTACGACACCGAGCAGTTACCGGAACCGCCGGAAAGCTTCGACGCTCTGATCAGCGCCCCGGATGACCTGAAGATCATCATTCAGGATCCACGCACCAGCACGCCGGGGCTGGGCCTGTTGCTGTGGATGCACTCGGTTTACGGCGAGCAGGCACCCACGAAATGGGAACAGCTGCAGAGTAAAATACTGACCACCACCCAGAGCTGGAGCGACGGCTACTTTTCCCTGTTCATGAACGGCGAAGCACCGATGATTCTCTCTTACAGCACGTCACCGGCCTACCATATGGCCGTTGATAAAACCGACCGGTACCAGGCTGCGGAATTCGAAGAAGGTCACTATCTGCAAGTGGAAGTAGCAGCGATGGTAAAAACCACGGAAAACAAGGCTCTGGCCGGTGAGTTTCTGGACTTCATGCACACGCCCGCTTTTCAGCGTCACATCCCGCTGAAAAATGTGATGTACCCTGCGATTGATCTGGGCGATGAACTGCCGGAAGTCTTTGACCGCCTGATCACTCCCGACAACACGCTCTATATGAAACCTGCAGATGTGGCGAATCGACGTCGCGACCTGGTTGATGACTGGCTCAACGCCATGACCCGCTGATAGATGAATACCTCTTTGCCTCACGCGCCGTTCAGCCATCCCCGCTGGCAATTGTGGCCCGGCCTTCTGCTGGGTGGTGCGCTGGTTCTTCTTGTGGCCCTCGGCTTTGGCAGCCTGTTGCTGACCGCCGGCGAGCTTGATCCGGCATCCGTGCTTAACAACCGGTATCTTCGCGGCGTGGTGCAATTTACGGTGTGGCAGGCACTGCTGTCGGTCATTCTCAGCCTGACACTGGCACTTCCTGTCGCCAGGGCACTCGCCCGCCACCGGCATTTTCCCGGACGCTCGCTGTTACTCCGGCTGATGGAATTAAGTCTGGTGCTGCCGACCATTGTGGCTGTCTCCGGCATTATTTCCGTATACGGCCGCCAGGGATGGCTCACCGGGTTACTGGATCAGCTGGTGCCGGGTCACAGCTGGAACCTCTACGGCCTGAGCGGCATATTACTGGCCCATGTGTTTTTCAACGCGCCACTGGCAGCCCGAATCTTGTTGCAAGCCATGGAGTCTGTGCCACAACCCCGGCTACGCATGGCCTCCCAGCTGGGGCTTCGGGGCTGGTGGTTGTGGAAGGCCGTAGAGTGGCCGGCCGTAAAACCCGTTCTCCCCGGCCTGACGGCTCTGGTGTTCACCCTGTGCTTCACCAGTTTCGCCATTATCATGACCCTGGGCGGAGGGCCAGGCACCACGACGCTGGAAGTGGCCATTTATCAGGCCCTGCGTTTCGAGTTCGACTTTAATCAGGCGGCTCTGCTGGCGATCATCCAGCTACTCATTTGCGGAAGCCTGTGGTGGATGGTGTTCCGCCAGGGACTGGATACATCGCTATTGCCCCGTCGACGGTTCTCCTTTCCCGTGCCTTTGCCGGGGTGGCCGGGGCAACTCATTGCCAACAGCCTTTTGATCACTCTTTTTGCCGCCTTTCTGATCTTGCCTCTATTGGCCATCGGCATTCGTGGACTGCCGGCACTGTTGCCTACAGACGGCGCCCCGGCGCTGTATCAACAGTTATTGCCTGCCACCGGACGTAGCCTTTTGATTGCCCTTCCTGCCGGTGTCGGAGCCGTTCTCGTGGCATTACTGACTCTGGCTGCCAGTAACCGGGCAAAACACAACCTCCTGACGGTAATACCCACTCTCACAGGTTATCTGCCTCTCATCGTACCGCCTCTGGTTCTGGGCACCGGGCTGTTCATTCTGATACGCCCGGGGCTGGGCAATGCTGCCCAGGGCTGGACCCTGGTCGCGCTGATTAACGGATTGATGGCCGTGCCGTTTGTACTTCAGGTTTTGCGAGGGCCGATGACGGCCATGGACAAAAACACACTGAAACAGGCCGATCAGCTTGGCATTCTGGGCTGGTACCGCTGGAAGTGGCTGTACTGGCCGCACATGCGGCGCCCTGTTGCTCTCGGCCTGGCTTACGGTATTGCGCTCTCGCTGGGTGATTTCGGCGTCATTGCCCTGTTTGGCAGCCCCGGGCAGCCCACTCTGCCGGTCTTGCTTTATCAGCAACTGGGCAGCTACCGGGTGGCAGAGGCGGCCGGAACCGGGCTCTGGTTATTGCTTCTGCTGGTATCGATTTTCGCCTCGCTCTCCGGTGTCACTCGTCGCAGCCAACATTCACTGACACGATCATCCACCACCGCAATGCCGGATCCGGAACATGCTTGAACTTGAGAACCTGAGCTTTGGCTACCCTGGTCAGAACAAAGACTGGCACTTTCAATTCACCCTGCGCGAAGGACAGTGCCTGGCCGTGCATGGGCCCAGCGGTTCCGGCAAATCGACTCTGCTTGGCTTGATTGCCGGATTTCTCACTCCAAAGGCCGGACAGATTCTGTGGCAAGGTGAAGCCGTTAACCACCAGCCGCCCTGGCAACGGCCGGTAAGCAGCGTGTTCCAGGAGCACAACCTGTTCGAACACCTGGACGTGTTTACCAATATCGGCCTGGGACTTCACCCCGGCCTCAAACTTGATGCCCTGGACAAAAAGGCCATCGAACATACGCTTGAGCGCACCGGGCTTGGTGGCTTTGGCCATCGTATGCCGGGCGAGCTTTCGGGCGGTCAGCGCCAGCGGGTGGCGGTTATCCGGGCCATCCTTCGCCGACAGCCACTCCTGCTTCTGGATGAACCCATGACCGGGCTGGACCCACAAGCCCGGCATGAACTCCAGGCCATGCTGCTTGAAGAAAAGGCCAATGGCATCACCATGATCCTGGCCAGCCATGACCAGGATGACCGAAAGGCATTGGCAGACAGCTACTGGAGTCTTTAAGCTGACACAAAACCATTAAAAGGATTTGTCCTGTCCCGTGGCAATTGATTCAGACGCTTCAGCCGGCACCGCAGAAATAAGAGACAATCGACTGTCGTTCGAGGGTGACTGGACTCTCGCCCACTACGCTGCCCTGAAAAACCGGATAGCCAATCTGGGCTCTGAACTGACAGACCAGGAGCCGGAATTCTCCAGTCTGGGCAAGCTGGATACGGCGGGTGCGTCGCTGATGGTAAAGCTGATGGGCGCCAAGCCACTACTGACAGCACTGGAGCAGGCCCGGCTGCCGGCCGAACAGCGCGCGCTATTGAAAGCCGTTGCCGAATCCCTGTGTGAACCGGCTAAAGCACCTGCCGAAACGAATCCAGTCGTCCTTTTTCTGGCGGAAATCGGCAAAAGCATCATTGCTCTGGCTCACCTGCAGTGGCTGCTTGCCGGATTTATCGGCCAGACTCTGGCAACGCTTGTGCATGTTATCCCCCGCCCACGCCTGTGGCGCTTCACATCCTTTGTTGCCGCCGTGCATGATACCGGCCTCAATGCGTTGCCCATTGTTGCTCTGCTCACATTTCTGGTGGGCGCGGTGGTGGCCTTTCTGGGAGCCACCGTGCTGGAGAACTTCGGGGCCACCATTTACACCGTCGACCTCGTTGCTTTCTCTTTTCTACGGGAGTTCGGTGTTTTGCTGGCAGCCATTCTCCTGGCCGGGCGCACTGCCAGTTCATTCACCGCCCATATCGGAGCCATGAAGGTTAATGAAGAGCTGGATGCCATACGCACCCTGGGCCTGAGCCCTGTCGAGTTGCTGGTTGTACCCCGGGTGCTGGCCATGATGGTCAGCTTACCGGTACTGACGTTCGTTGGCATGATATCCGGCCTGGCCGGTGGTGCGGCAGTCTGCGCTCTGGCCCTGGACATTCCCCCAAGCCAGTTCATGGCCATAATCGGGCGGGACATTGCCCTCCAGCATTTCCTGGTAGGTATGGGGAAAGCGCCGGTATTCGCTTTTCTGATTGCGGTAATTGGCTGCCTGGAAGGGTTTAAAGTGTCTGGCAGCGCCCAGTCAGTTGGTGAACACACCACGTCGAGTGTGGTTCAGTCTATTTTTATTGTCATTTTGCTGGACTCGATTGCCGCAATGTTTTTTATGGAAATGGGCTGGTAAGCCATGGATGATCAGAATCACACAGAAAATCATCGCAACGACCCGATTATCACTGTGCGCGAGCTGTGCAACCGGTTCGGACAGCATGTTGTGCATGAAAATCTGGATCTGGACCTGTATCGGGGTGAGATTCTCGGTGTTGTCGGGGGCTCAGGAACCGGCAAATCGGTTTTGCTGCGCAGCATTGTGGGGTTGCACACGCCCAGCGCAGGCCGGGTTTCGGTGTTTGACAAGGACCTTACGGCACTGTCGGCTGAAGAGCGCTCGTCCATAGAGCAGCGATTTGGTGTCCTGTTCCAGAGCGGCGCCCTGTTCACCTCACTGAACCTCGAACAGAATATAGCCCTGCCATTGATTGAACATGCGGGATTAAGCCGTTCCGATGCCGAGGAGCTGGCCCGGATGAAACTCGCCCTCACCGGCCTGAGCGCCGACGCAGCGCGTCAGTATCCCGCCGAACTTTCCGGCGGCATGGTCAAGCGTGCTGCCCTGGCCCGGTCGCTCGCCCTGGACCCGGAGATTCTGTTCCTTGACGAACCTACTTCGGGGCTCGACCCTATTGGTGCGGCCGCGTTTGACGAACTGATTGTAACCCTGCGTAATGCACTGGGGTTAACCGTGTTTCTGGTAACCCACGATCTCGATACTTTGTACACTACCTGTGATCGGGTCGCTGTATTATCCCAAAAGCGTGTACTGGTTGCCGACACCCTCGAACAGGTATCGCAAACAGACGACGCCTGGGTGCAGAGCTATTTCCACGGTCCTCGTGGCAGAGCAGCCCTGGGTGCCCACGCCCGATCAACAAGACAGGAGCCCGGTTAATGGAGCCTAAAGCGCATCACATTGTTATCGGTTTCTTTACCCTCGCGGCGGTCGTGGCAGCGCTGTTGTTTGCACTGTGGCTGGGCAAAACTTCGGCCGACACTGAATGGGCCTATTATCAGATCGGCTTTGATCATCCCGTAGGCGGGCTTTCCAAAGGCAATCCCGTGCTTTACAGCGGCATACCGGTGGGTGATGTCAAGGATCTGGAGCTGGCGCCGGACAATCCTGCCCACGTGCGGGTTCTGGTACGAGTGAACAGCGATATACCCGTGCGCGAGAACACCCGGGTAGAACTGGTGCTGGCCAACATCACCGGTAGCATGAGCATCCAGTTTACTGGCGGCACCCCGGACAGCCCGGTTTTGACTGGTCCCCGCAGCGATCCACCCTTTATTCAGGCGGAACAGTCCACCCTCAGCAATCTGTTATCGAACAGTGAGTCTCTGGTGACCAAGGCCGATCAGTTACTGAGCAGCGCCAATGCCTTGCTGGCCGCTGACAACCTGGAGAACGTAGCGACTATTCTGGAGAACGCCCGTAAGGCCAGCGAATCACTCGTGGCCAATCAGGACCGACTACTGGGAATAGTGGAACAGTTTGATGCCGCAGGCGTTCGTACTGAAGAAGCCGCCATTAAAGTATCGGCCGCCGCGGACCGCGCCCGGCAAGTACTGGGCGAAGATGTCAAACCCGTCCTGACAGCCACGACCAGCGCCATCACAACTCTTCAGCCAACGCTGGACCGGATTGACCGCCTGACCGCCAACAACGAAAAAGCCCTGGACAGTGGATTGCAGGGCCTTGGCGAACTGAACCCGGCGTTACGCGAGTTACGCAGCACCTTGCGCAACCTGAACAGCTTTACCCGGAAACTGGAGCAGGATCCTGCCCGAACGCTGTGGGGCGGCGATGACATGAAGGAGTTTGAACAATGAAAATGGCGCTGTTGAAAGCGTGTCTTCTGGGGACGACTGTCACCCTGTCTGCCTGCAGCATTTTCCCGGAGCAGGAAGCCCCCCGGCTGATGGCTCTGGCTCCACCATCCTCACCGACACAATTCGATGAGACAAAAGAGGCCAGCCTGCGAATTGACACGCCTCTGGCTACGGCCCCTTTCGACAGCACCCGGGTCCTGATAAAACCGGACGCCTACGAGTTCCAGGCCTTGCCCGGCGCCCGCTGGCGCGACAGCGTGCCGGTTCTCCTGCGGGAATACATGGTTCAGTATTTCCGGCAAAGCGGTGGCTTTGACAGTGTATTGACCGACACCAACCCCGTTTCAGCCGACCTCACCCTGGTTAGTGAACTGTCGGGGTTTCATGCCGTCACAAAAGGCGGCAGGAATACCGTCGTGGTGAGCCTGTATACCCAATTACTGGATAACCGGAGTCGCGTCAGCCTGTGTGCGCAGGATCATCAGGTCCATGTCCCTGCGGACAGCACAAGCCCGTCCGACCTGATGGCGGCGTTCAGCGCCGGCGCAGAAGCCTTGTCTGAGCAGGCACTGGTCTGGGCCTTCGATTGCCCTCGCAAGACCTGACGTTATCAGGCTTTCGGTTGGTCTTCAGATGGAAACAAATCGTCTTTGGCTGCCAGCAGATAGAGGATCATCGACCAGAGCGTAAGCGCTGCTGCGACGTAAAGGAGCGCCAGAGCCACGTAAGACAGGACATTGCCCGGCGGGAACGCCAGTAACCCGATGATGGCCACCATTTGAGCCGTGGTCTTTATTTTGCCGATGTAGGAAACGGCAACGCTGGCACGACTGCCCATCTCCGCCATCCACTCGCGCAGCGCCGAAATAACAATCTCACGCCCGATAATAACGGTCGCCGGAATGGTCAGCAGCAATGCGGCGTGCTCTTCAATCAATACCGCCAGCGCCACGGCCACCATCAGCTTATCCGCCACCGGGTCCAGGAAAGCACCGAACGGTGTGCTCTGATCAAGTTTGCGAGCCAGATAGCCGTCCAGCCAGTCTGTAATGGCTGCCAGAGTGAAGACAACGGCGCTGGCCAGGTAGCTCCACTGCACCGGCAGGTAGAAGATCACCACGAACACCGGAATCATCACAATGCGGGACATGGTCAGTATGTTTGGCAGATTCATGGCGTTCCTATTTGTTCACTCAGTGTGTCATTCATTGTGCAATGCGGCGTAAATGGTTTCCGCCAGCGCTTTACTGATGCCCTGCACCTTGGCCATTTCATCAACGCTCGCTTTGCGTATTCCCTGTATGCCGCCGAAATAGCGTATCAATTCCCGCCGGCGTTTGGGGCCAACGCCCTCGATGCCTTCCAGAGTGGACTGCCGGCGTTTCTTGTCACGCCGGGCCCGGTGGCCGGTAATGGCAAACCGGTGCGATTCATCCCGGATATGCTGAATCAGATGCAATGCCGGCGAATCCGCCGGTACCCGATAAACATCGCCGGTCATGGCATCAATCAGTTGCTCCATGCCCGCCCGGCGGGTCACACCCTTGGCAACACCAATCAACGGGATATCTGAAATCCCCAGTTCGTCAAACACTTCCCGGGCAATATTCAACTGACCCTTGCCACCATCGATGAAAACCAGGTCCGGCCGTTTGCCCTCCCCGTTCACCATTCTTCGGTACCGGCGGGTGAGCACCTGACGCATGGCGGCATAATCATCACCCGCCTTCACACCTTCAATATTATAAAGGCGATAATCGCTCTTGAGAGGGCCATTCTCATCGAAAACCACGCAGGATGCGACGGTATTTTCCCCCTGACTGTGGCTGATATCAAAGCATTCCATGCGAGAAGGGGTTTCCGCCAGTTCCAGCATATCCCTGAGCGCCAATAACCTGCGGTACACCGTTTCCTTGCTGGCCAGATGAGTCAGCAGGGTTTGCTGCGCGTTGGTCATGGCCAGTTCAAGCCAGCGCCGGCGCTCACCGCGCACATTACTTCGAACGCGGGTCTCCCGGCCTGCGGCTTCAGACAAGGCTTCAGCCAGAAGTTCCTGCTCATCCACTTTTGCCGGCACGAGAATATCCCGTGGAATTTCCCGGCGGGTGTCGCCACCAAAATAATACTGTCCGAGAAACGCCGCCAGCAGCTCACCTTCGGATTGCTCCAGCGAGAATTTGGGAAAGTAGTCCTTTGTGCCCAATACCCGGCCACCGCGCACAATGATCACCACCACGCAGACAATCCCGGCATCCTGGGCAATGGCGACCACATCGGCATCGCCGCCCTCACCTTCAACCGATTGCTGCTCCTGCACATGGCGTAAATGGTTGACCTGATCCCGGTACGTCGCTGCTTTTTCGAACTCCAGGTTTTTAGACGCCTCCTCCATGGCATTCATCAAATCGTGGATAATCGCCGGGTTCTTCCCTTCCAGAAACATGGTGGCATGGCGAATATCCCGCTGGTACTCCTCCGGCGTAATATAGCCTACACAAGGCGCGGTACAGCGATTGATCTGGTACTGCAGACAAGGCCGATTCCGGTTTCTGAAAAAGCTTTCACTACAGTTCCTTATACGGAAAACCTTTTGCAGGACATTAAGGCTTTCCTTGACCGCACCGGAGCTCGGGAACGGCCCGAACCAGGTGCCGCCGCCTTTTTTGGTCCTGCCACGGCGAAAGGTCAGCGACGGGTAATCACTGTGGGAGGACAGATAGATATAGGGATAGGATTTATCGTCACGCAGCAGGATGTTGTAGGGCGGGCGCAGCGACTTGATCAGGTTCTGTTCCAGCAGCAGGGCTTCGGTTTCACTGCCGGTGATGGTGACTTCAATGGATTCTATCTTGCTGACCAGCGCTTCGGTTTTCGGCGCCAGACCACTCTTGCGGAAATAGCTGCTGACCCGGTTTTTCAGGTTCCGGGCCTTCCCCACATACAATACGTTGCCACCGCCATCGTACATGCGATAGACGCCAGGGCGCTCAGTGAGCTGTTTCAGGAAGTTCTTGCTGTCAAACTTCTCTGCGGTGTCCTGGGGATCAGACCTTGTCGGCATCCAGAAACCCGAGTCTTACTGCCATGAGTGCCAGCTCCACATCACTGGAGATTTCCAGCTTCTCGAAGATCCGGTAACGGTAGGTATTCACGGTCTTCGGGCTGAGGCAGAGCTTGTCTGAAATGTCCTGAACTTTCTGGCAGTCCACCACCATCAGGGCGATTTGCATTTCCCGCTCGGAAAGCCGTTCAAAACGGGAAAGCTCGCTACCTTCGTCGGGCTCGCCAACAATTTGCTTGAGTGCCATTTTCTGGGCAATTTCAGGACTGATGTAGCGTTGCCCGCAGTGGGCCTTACGGATGGCGCGAACCACTTCTTCCATGGCCGCACCTTTGGTGATGTATCCTTGCGCGCCACACTGCATAACGCGTGCGGGGTATGGATCATCAGCAAAGGCAGTCAGCGCGATAACGCGTATGGAGTCGTCGCGGCGAATAATCCGGCGGGTCGCTTCAAGCCCGCCAATGCCGGGCATGCGGATATCCATGAGCACAATATCAGGATGGCTTGTGCGCACAAACTCCACGGCATCCTCGCCCGAAGACACCTGACCAACCACCTCGATATCCGGATTGTCGGCCAGCATGCGGGTGATGCCGGAACGTACAAGCTCGTGGTCATCTACAACCAGTACCCTGATCAAAATTCACCTCACCGTCGGGCATAACAATAGAACGATTGTATCTCCTGGCAGTATACCGGGGTAACCGGCCAAGGCTATACGTCTGGCGAGTTACCGAGGCTGGCGGTGTTTTCAACGGGATCAAACCACACCACCAGTTCGCCGCGGCGTATTGCGCCGAGCACTCTATCGCGTTCTGCCAGGGGATCTTCGGTATCATTGAGCCCGTGATAACGGGTGCAATATTCCTCGGCCAGACCTTCCAGCAGTTCTTCGGAGAGCAATCGCGTCTCGACAACAAATTTTTCCTGCCGTGGATCGCCTTCGGGTTGGGTTTCGGCTTCGTCGCTCATGGCACCTCCATTCGATTAGCGCCATGGTACGATTTTCTTGCCGGGATCAGAAGCCCCGGTCGACAAAGACTTGATAGATCCCGGGATTAACCCTCCCGGGTGCGGAAACCTGCAATCAACTGCCGCATGGACGCCGACTCCTGGCGCAACGCATCACTGACAACACGAGTGCCTTCGACGCTTTCGGTCAGGGTTTCGGCACTCACCGACAAAGCATCGGATCGACGCCCTACCCGGCCAATTTCATCCCGCTGACGGGTCACCGATTCGCGAATGCTGTCGCTCTGCTGTTCCAGCTCGTCAAACTGACTGTTCAGTTGCTCAAGATGGGCTTTCAGGGCCAGCAAATTGTCCCGATTCTGCGATCCGGCATCACTCATTTCCGCCAGCAATGTATCAACATCGCCAACACCACTCACCAGATCCTGAACCCATTGGCGGATGTTACGCGTGGAATCGGCTGTGCGCCGAGACAGAGTTCGCACTTCGTCAGCGACCACCGCAAAACCCCGGCCGTGCTCGCCGGCCCGGGCGGCTTCGATGGCAGCGTTCAGTGCAAGCAGGTTGGTTTGCTCGGCAATGTCAGCAATCACTCCGATAACCTGTTCGATGTTAACGGTCGATTCATTGAGCGCATGAATGGAAGAAGACACCCGGGCAATGACATCCATGGTGTGATTCGCGCCTTGTTCGCTTTGCTGCAGACCTTCCCGCACTTCACTATTGGCGGAAAGCGCCTGATTCACCGTTGTCGCCGACTGTTCAGTGGCCTGTTCGATATGAGACGCCTGCTCCGAGATTGCCGCCATCGAGGTGGTGACATCACTGATTTGTTTTCGGGTGGCATCAGACGCTTTCTGCAACGCTTCGGCGCCGTCATCCAGCTTGCCGGAACGTTCATCCAGCCCGGCGGCCGCTACGCGAATATCACCAATGAAAGTTTCAAAACGCTGAACCAGGCGCTCCAGTGCACCAGCCACACCGGCAACCTCATCCCTGCCGGTGAGCCGGGGCGTCAGGGTCAGATCCGAGTGTTGCTCCATGGCAATCAACTCCCGCTCCATGCCCTGCAGCCGGAGAATCACCGAACTGCGCATCCACAAGGTCATCACCACTACGACCACAAGAAAACCGGCGGAACCGGTCAGCAGGAACAGTTGTTGGTCATCAAGGAAGGCAAGCAGCTCATCGGCTCCACCAGACACATCATCCCGACTGGTTTGCTGTCGATCGCTAATGGCCTTCAACATGGGCTCGAGTGCAGGAAACAGCTGGAAATCCACCACCTGGCCAACACGGTAGTAGCTTTTTTCATCAATACCGCTTTTCATATCGCGCATCAGCGCCCGGACTTCAGCAAACACTTCCTGATTTTCAGTTGCCCAGGCAGCCAGGCTTGGTGTGGCTTTGACCTGTTGCCAGTTTTCCGCCAGTGCCTTGTCCAGATACTGGTATTCATCTTCAATTTCATCCCACAGCAACAACTGGGCTTTAACCTTGAACGCCAGATCCTGAAGGCGACGATGGTCCTGTTCCAGATCCACCAGTATCCACGACTCCTGCAGGTTGTGCCGAATCAGACTGTCCGCAGTGTTTTCCGCCTTGAGAATAATCACCCACGACATAATCGCCAGGCCGGCAACCGCCGCCAGAGACAACAAAGCAAAGAACAGAATTCGGGCACGAACGGTGGCGAGCATACAGACTCCGGTAAGACAATGTTTCTACGAGGGTATGCAGGTTGTATGACACTTTTATGTACGGGTCTTCTGCCCTTTCATCATCACGCCCGGTCAACGCTTTAAAAAAACAATCGCTTGCAATATCATCGCCGCTTTCAACAACGTTCGAATGCTAATGAATCAAGCCGTTTTCCGACTGACACTGCCAATCCTGTTCGGGTACCTTCCCCTGGGAACTGCCTTCGGGGTGCTGTTTGCTACCCAGTTGGACTATGCCTGGTGGATCGCTCCTTTAATGGGCCTTGTTATCTACGCCGGCGCCGGACAGATTCTCGCCGTCAGCCTGCTCGCTGCCAACGCCGGGCTGGTGGAAGTAGCCATGGCCATGTTCGTGCTCAACGCCAGGCATTTGTTCTACGGGCTATCGCTGCTGGGGCAGTTCCGCGGGGCCGGGTGGCGCAAAGCCTATCTGATCTTCGGCCTGACGGATGAAACCTACTCTTTGCTGACCAGCCGGCCAAGAACGGCAGACCGGCCTCACGAACAACAACTGGACTTCCGGATTACCGCCTTCAATCAGGCCTATTGGGTGCTTGGCTGCACACTCGGCGCCTTACTGGGTGAACTTGTGGCTTTCAACAGTACCGGCATCGAGTTTGCGCTTGTGGCGCTGTTTATTGTTCTGACCATTGAACAATTCAAAGCACTGGGTGATGCCTTCCCGATCTGGAGCGGAGCGCTTGCGGCGGGCATAGCGATGCTGATGGTACCGCCTGCCCATCAGCTGATCGCCGGGATTGCCATTGTCACGGCGGTGTTGCTGGGCCATTACCGGAAGCATCGCACTGCCACTGCCGAGGGTTCGGGCCATGACTGAAAGCCATTATCTGGCCGCTTTTATTGCAGTGTCTGCGCTGGCCACGTTTGCCACGCGGGTGGTGCCTTTTGTGTTTTTCGACAGGCACACCGAACATCCCCTTATCCGCCACCTGGGTCGGTTCCTGCCCGCTGCGGTTATGGCATTACTGGCAACGGTTTTTCTGCAACGCTCCGCGACCTGGAGTGCCACCTTCCCCGGGCTGGATGCGCTCATTCCCGGCACGCTGGTGGTCGTGGTGCATTTGTGGCGACGCAATGCCCTGCTTTCCATTGCCGTCGGCACTGCCGGCTATATGCTTTTTCAGCAAACAGGCTGGCTTTCTTGATTACCGGATTGTAATCAGGCAAGAATGCGGTTTATGCACCAAGCTATAAAGATATAACCCGGTACCACGGGTGCATAGCTTCAGAGAGGGACGAACCGTGAGAAAGCTGACAATAGCGCTTACCGCACTCGGGCTGGTTGCTCATGCCGGCCTTGCCCGATCAGCTCCGGAAGGAGATCCTGATAAAGGCGCGTCTGCCGCCGCCGTGTGCACCTCCTGCCATCAGGCCGATGGTAGCGGAAAGCATGTGGAAGGCGGTGAATCCTGGCCTCGTCTGGCCGGACTGGACGCCGGCTACATTGCCAAACAGCTTCACGACTTCAAAAACGGCTCCCGCCAGAATGCCTCCATGATGCCTTTTGCCAATATGCTGACAGAGCAACAAATTGCTGATGTTTCGGCCTATTACGCTCAGATGGAGCCTACACCCGGCCAGGGCGGAGAAGCTGCCTCAGACGATGTTCTCAGGCGTGGTCAGCAAATTGCAGAACGTGGCGACTGGTCCCAATACATTGTCTCCTGCAAGAGCTGCCACGGCCCCGGTAACCGTGGGGCCGGAGAGGTGTTCCCGTCTATTGCCGGCCAGCATGCCGGCTATATCGAAGCTCAACTGAGCGCCTGGAAGGAAGACGCCCGCAGTAACGACCCACAGAATCTGATGGGAACCATCGCCAAACGTATGAGTGATGAAGACATCCATGCGGTCGCTGTGTGGCTGGCGAACCAGAGCGCTGCGGCGCAATAAGGGGTAGACATCATGATTGCTAAATTTCTCTGCGCCGCTCTGTCAGGAACCGTTCTGTTCACTGCCACCGTCGCGGCCAATGAAAAAACCGAAGACTACATCAATACACTCACTGAATTGGGCTACCCCGCACCGAAAGACAATGAACTGGTGCACGTTCCGCCCACCATGGCCGACCTTGAGGACGCGGACATTCACCCGGAACTCAAGCGGGTCATTCGTTATGGTTATGACCTGTTCACCAACACCCAGCAGCTGCGTGGCGAAAACGTGTTCAACAATATGAACTGCTCAAACTGCCACCTTGGAGAGGGCCGCATGCCATTCAGTGCTCCGGTGTGGCCGGCCGTCGTTACCCTGCCCGACTTCCGAGGCAAGAACGGCCATGTGAACAGCCTGGAAGAGCGCATTGCCGGTTGCTTCGCCTTCTCCATGAACGGCATACCGCCAGCGTATGGCAGTGACGAGCTGGTAGCTCTGTCCGCGTACCACTCCTGGCTGGCGACCGGAGCCGAGGTGTACCCCAGCCAACCCATTTACGGCCGCGGCTTCCCTGCTCCCGAACGCCCCGAAGAGCTGAGCTACTCCAACGGCCAGGCGCTTTACCAGGAGCAATGTTCAGTTTGTCACAACGAGGATGGCTCGGGACTTCGCGTGGATGGCCAGACCGTTTTCCCCGCACCCTGGGGCGACACCTCCAACAACTGGGGAGCGGGTATGGTTCGCCTGCAGACCGCAGCAGGCTTTATAAAGAACAATATGCCGCTGGGCCAACCGAACTCTCTGAGTGATCAGGAAGCCTGGGATATCGCCTACTACATGAACAGCCAGGAGCGCACACAAGACCCTCGCTACACCGGGGATGTGAAAGAAACTGCCGAGAAGCACAACAACTTTCACCAGCATTCCATGTACGGCGAGGTCCGCGACGCCGATGGCAAATTACTGGGCGACCATGACAACCTTGGCGGCAAACCACTACTCAAGCCGGACAACCTCCGCCCGAGAAGCTTCGAGTAGGATAACCGGTTATAATAGTATCTACAGGCCTCCCCTCGCGGAGGCTTTTTTCGTTGTTCCCACACGAACCTTGAGGAACCTCTGAAAACATAGAGGAGAGCAGTAATGAGCGAAAAACGTTGGCACCTGTTGATCAGCGGGAGAGTTCAGGGCGTGTCTTATCGTGCGTTCACCGAGCGGAAAGCGGCGGAACTGGGCCTGACAGGCGTTGTCCGTAATCTGCCCGACGGCCGGGTAGAGATTATCGCGGAAGGCAGCGAAACACAGCTCAAAGCTCTCGAACGCTGGTGTCATGACGGCCCTGAAAACGCTGATGTGACGGATGTCGCGAGAACCGAGAACACGGCTACCGGCGAATTCACGGATTTCCGGATTCGACACTGATGTCCCTGATCGAGACATTTCTTCGGACCCTGGAAACAACCCTGCCAGTGTTTGTCATGGTATTTCTGGGGCTGGGCCTGCGAAGGATCGGCTGGATCGACCAGGCCTTTATCGGTACTGCATCGGCCCTGGTGTTCAAGGCCACGTTGCCGACTCTGGTATTTCTCAGCATTATTCGCGCCGACCTGGACACCACGCTCAACCCGGGGCTGCTCGGATTCTATCTGGCGGCCACACTGGCCAGCTTTGCCCTGGTCTGGCTGTGGGCCATTCGCAGGGTTCCCCGTGAAGACCGGGGCGTTTATGTACAGGGGGCTTTTCGAGGTAACTGCGGCATTGTCGGCCTGGCGCTGGCAGCCAACCTTTATGGCGACTACGGGCTTTCCGCCGGCGGACTGCTGTTAGGGCTGGTGATCGTCAGCTACAACACGTTATCGGTCATCGTGCTGCTGGCGTACCATCCCGGGAAGACCATGAACTTTACCGAAACCGTTCGGGATCTCGCCCGGAACCCGTTAATCCTTGCCGTGATATTCGCTATCCCGTTTGCCGCACTGGATATATCCCTGCCCGGCTGGATAATGACCAGCGGCAATTATTTTGCCTCACTCACCCTGCCATTAGCACTGCTTTGCATCGGCGCCACCATATCCCTTAAAAGCATTCGCAGCGACAGCACAACCGCCCTGGGAGCCTCCATGTGGAAGATGGTCGCATTGCCGGTTATCTGTACGTTTGCAGCCTGGCTATCCGGCTTTGAAGGACGCGAACTGGGCCTGATGTTCCTGTTCTTTGCCAGCCCGACGGCAGCCGCGAGTTTCGTGATGGTCAAAGCACTCGGCGGAAACGACCGACTGGCGGCCAACGTTATTGCACTGACCACCCTGCTGGCGAGCGTGACAGTCACTGTGGGGGTATTCGTGCTGCAGTCTGCGGGCCTGGCCTGAAAAAAATTATGACGAAAATCAGTTTTTACAACGAACATGTCGCCGAAAAGGGGTAATAATCAGCAACACAGCCCCTTCCCCACCTGTGGTGTGATATAAACCCGCGCTGCATCTAATTATAAGAATGTTACAGCCACAGGATCTTTACTATGCCCTTGGGAAATATAAAAGTCCGGGTAAAACTCGGTCTTCTGGTCGGACTTACCGCATTAATGTTGGCCGCCATCGCGTCGGTTGCGCTGATTGATATGCGCCACTCGCTAGAAAAAGAACGAACTGCCCAACTCGACGCCTTGCTGGACAGCAGCACCAACCTGTTAAAAACCCTGCACTCACAGGCCCAGTCCGGGGATCTGACTGAGGAAGAGGCGCGGCGGGAAGCCAAAACCCTGCTTGAGAGCATGACCTACGGCAATAACGACTATTTCTTTGTGGTAGATGGTCAGTCCCGAATGCAGGTTCACGGCGGTGATCCGGCACAAGTAGGCCGCAACCTGTCTGATTTCCGCACGGAAGACGGCCGGCTGCTGTTTCAGGATATGGCCGCCATGCTTGACAACAACCAGGCCCGCCAGGAGTTCAGTTATCTCTGGCCCAAAGCCGGCAGCAGTAAGCCGCAGCCCAAACTGACCATCGTAAAATCTTTTGAGCCCTGGGGCTGGGTGATTGGTACCGGGGTTTATATGGATGACCTGAACAGCGCGTTCATGACAGATGTCATCCGAATGGCCATCGTGACAATTGTGGCATTTCTGATTTTGATTGCACTGTCGCTGCTTATTAGTCGCAGTATCACCTCGCCCCTCGATATCATCAGCAAGGCGATGACCAGAGTCGCTTCGGGAGATCTGAAAGTTCGCACCAATCTCAACAGCAAAGATGAGCTGGGTCAGGTCGGCAGCCGAATAGATGAAACACTGGAGATATTCCACGATCTCGTTCAGCAGATTGCCACCTCTGCAACACAGGTCTCGGGCAGTGCCGAAGACCTGGCCCGAAGTGCTGACGAAACAAGCACCGCACTGGATGCTCAGGCTCAGGAAGCCGAGCAATTGTCGACGGCCATGAGCGAAATGGCGGCCAGTGTTCAGGAGGTGGCGCGCAGTGCCAACGAAACGTCTACCGCTATTGAAAATGCAGACCACGAAGCCGAAGAAGGCAATCACGATGTAGAAGACACCGTGAATCGAATTCAGGCACTCGCCGACGAAGTGGAGGAAGCAGCCAGAGTTATTCAGGCTCTTGAGGGTGATACCGAGCAAATCAGCAAGGTACTCAGCGAAATACAGGCGATCTCTGAGCAAACCAACCTGCTCGCCCTGAATGCCGCCATTGAGGCCGCCCGCGCAGGCGAATCCGGCCGCGGTTTCGCGGTGGTGGCCGACGAGGTGCGCCAGCTGGCACAACGCACCCAGGGCTCAACCGAAGAAATCCGCAACATGAACGAGCGACTGCAAAGTGCTGCCCAACGGGCCGTTCAGGTTATGGATAAATCCCGGGAAAGGGCCGAAGGAAGTGTCGAATCAGCCCACCATGCCGGTGAGGAATTGCGCCGGATTGTTGACCAGATGTCGCGTATTCGGGACATGGGCATTCAGGTGGCCGCTGCAGCCGAAGAGCAAGGCAACGTCTCCGAGGAAATGAGTGCCAACCTGATGCGCATCACGCAGGCTTCGGAAAGCACAGTGACGGCGGCGAATACCGTGGCCAGTAGCGGAGATCAGTTGAAGGCGTTGGCGAAAGAGCTGCAGAGTCAGGTCAGTCGGTTTAGCGTGTAAGGGCATTGCCATCGTTTAGACAAGAGCCCCGGCAGTGATGTCGGGGCTTTTTTGTGCAACCGCCGGGAGGGATTATTCGGGCCTTTGGCCCTCACCCCTTCGGGGCCGTCGTCGCTTTGCTCCGACGTTCCTCCGCCTGCTTTGCAGGCTTCGGTCGAACCCGCGAGGGTTCTTTCTACCCTCCCAATCGGCCAATAAAAAACCCCAGTACTTAGCAGTACTGGGGTTTTGTATTGGCGGAGAGGGAGGGATTCGAACCCTCGATACGGGTTAACGTATACACACTTTCCAGGCGTGCGCCTTCAGCCACTCGGCCACCTCTCCAATAACCTGTTTCAAATCAGCAGGTCGCTGCCGATTTGAGGTCGCAAACTTTACTGGTTTTATCAGTGTTTGGCAACTCTCTGGCACAGATTCCCGGATTTTTTTCCGGAAACCGCTAATGCCGGTTACCAATTGCACAACTTGACTATCCTTTGTTCAGAGATTCAGCAAAAAGGAGAACAAAAATGCTGATGAAAGCCGCACAGTCCACCCTGCTCCTGATAGATGTTCAGGAGAAGCTCATGCCCGCCATTACGCACGGTGGAAGTATTATTGACAGGTGCTCCCTGCTGGCAACAATCGCCGGCCTGCTCGATGTGCCTGTTATTGGCACTGAGCAGCTTCCTGACAAACTGGGTCACAACCTCCGCCCCGTACGTGATCTTTGCCAGAATACCATTGCCAAGGATTGTTTTGATGCCTGCCCGGACGGGTTGATTGAGGCGCTTCCTGAAGGTCGTCAGCACATTGTCATCGGAGGCTGTGAGGCCCATGTATGTATGCTGCAAACAGCCCTGAGCCTGCTGGATGCCGGCTACAAAGTCTGGGTGGTGGCAGACGCCACCGGCTCACGCAGAGAGTATGACCGTGAAATCGCCCTGGATCGTTTACGCCAGGGCGGTGCTCGCATCGTAACCATGGAGATGGTGGCATTCGAATGGCTGGTACACTGCCGCCATCCCCGGTTCCGGGAGGTTCAGGCGCTGATCAAATAGCGCTGCGATTACTTTTTCCTGTAGATAATTCCCGGATGGCACTGAACCATCTCGTACAGATCGGACAAACCGTTGAGCGATTCGGAAGCCCCCAGAATCAGGTATCCGCCCGGGTTAAGAGCGGCATGCAGGCGGGTGAGAATGTCTCGTTTGAGTTCCGCCGAGAAGTAGATCAGCACATTACGACACATGATGATGTCGAACTTGCCCAATGTGTAGCGGTCCAGCAGGTTCATCTCCTTGAACTCCACCATTGCCTTGATTTGTGACTTGATCTGCCAGCCACCGTTTTGTGAAGAGGTAAAAAACTGCTTCTGACGCTCGGGGGACAACCCCCGGCCGATGGCAATCATTTCATATTCACCACGACGCGCCACGTCCAGCACGCTTTTGGAGATGTCCGTAGCAACGATTTTCACATCCCGGAGCTTGCCCGGGCGGGAACGGCGGAACTCCTCGATCACCATGGCCGTCGAATAGGGCTCCTGCCCGGTAGAGCACGCAGCTGACCAGATTCGCAAAGGCTGAAAGGATTTACGTTCGGCAAATTCCGGCAGCAGCTTTTCCTGCAGAATGCGGAACGGATGATTATCACGGAACCAGAGGGTCTCGTTGGTGGTCATCGCGTCGATCACCACCTCCTTGAGGTTACTTCGGCCCGGTCGTTTCATCCGCTCCAACAACTCGCCCAGCGAGTTCAGGCTATTATCTTCAAGAATCCGGCGCAGACGGCTTTTAACCAGGTACTGCTTGTTATCTCCCAACAAAATGCCACAGGCATCCTGCAGGAATTTCTTGAAGGCTTCGTATTCCTGAGGCGTTATTTCCGCTTTCATTGAATCTCTGTTCTGGAAGTGAATCCGCAAGACCGACGTTATGCCTGATCAAGAATTTCCATGACACGTTCGGCCAGCTCGTCTGCGCTGAATTTTGCCATAAAGTCGTTGGCACCCACTTTCTTCACCATGGCCTGGTTGAATACGCCACTCAAAGAGGTGTGCAGCATTACGTAAAGGTCCCGAAGCGACGGGTTTTCCCGAACCCGGGTTACCAGGGTGTAGCCATCCATTTCCGGCATTTCCACATCGGAAATCATCATTGCCAGATGATCTTCGGCTTTGGAGCCATCCTGTGTGAGTTCTTCGAGGAATTCCAGCGCCTGTCTGCCATCGTTTTTGATGATGACTTCCATGCCGATCGCGTTAAGGCACCGCTCAATCTGTTTGCGCGCCACACTGGAATCATCTACCACCAGAACCGGCAGAGAACTCTGCTCCCGCTCAGAGCCACGTGTAACCAATTCTTCCGTGACATCTTCCCCCAGTGGAGAAACCTCTGAAAGAACCTTCTCTACGTCGATGATTTCTACCAGCTTCTCTTCGATCCGGGTTACCGCCGTCAAGTATACATCCTTACCAGCGCCTTTGGGCGGCGGCACGATATCTTCCCAGTTCATGTTCATGATGCGCTCAACACCCGACACCAGAAAGCCTTGGGTTTTCCGGTTATATTCGGTGATGATCACGAAGCTGGTCGCCAGGTTTTCCTGGGGGATCGGCAGCAGGCCAATGGCCATGCTCAGGTCAATAATGGGAATAGTCTCGCCGCGAACATGAGAGACGCCTCTCACCACACGCCCACTATTGGGAAGGGATGACAATCGGGGACAAGGCAAGACCTCTCTCACCTTGAATACGTTGATGCCGTAAACCTGTTGACCCCGCAGACGGAACATCAGTAACTCCAGGCGGTTCTGACCGACCATCTGAGTTCGCTGATTAACACTGTCCAATACCCCTGCCATGTCATCTCACTCCTGGCGTGCCGAAATCGGCATTGAATTTGCAGTTCTATTACGAATAGCGGCTTTTTGCCGATTACCGGGCCAAAACATTGACGCCCCGATACCATACAGGTTTTAACGGCTGTCTTCGCCAATACATTAAGCCATTTTTCATCAAACCACAGCTGTGGGAAGGATAGGACAATCTTGTGCTGATGCGAACCATCTTTTTGGCTATAGTCGCGCTGCTGGCCAGTTTTGCCGCCCCGGTTTCCGGAGCGACCAGCGCCGATCAGATCCTTCAGGCCACCCAGGGATTTGTTGACCAGTGGGCGAAACAACAGTCTGAACAGGGATACGAGATAATTTTCGAGGTGGGCCACATCGACAGCAGAGTATCCCTGGCGGAATGCAACCAACCACTGGAAACCAGCTTTACCGGCGATCCACTGCAAACAACCCGCCCTTCTGTGCAGGTGTCCTGTAGTGGCGAGCGACCATGGCGAATGTACGTAAGCACCACCCTGGAGATCCATGGCCTCGCTCTGGTGGCGGCAAGACCGCTCGCACGGGGCGAGCGCCTGACCGAAGAACTGGTCAGCACCCAGAATGTGCAACTGAATGCCAGTCGCAAAGGTGTCCTCACCCAGCCAGAGAACATCGCAGGCATGATGATGCGCCGGCCGGTGAGCGCCGGCACGTTGATCACACCGGATTTGCTTGAAGCGCCAAACGCGGTAGCGCGCGGCGATCATGTTATTATCGTGGCAAAGTCCAAGAGCTTTTCGATCAGCTCTCGTGGCAAGGCACTGGAAGACGCCGGCATTGGCGAGCAGGTGCGGGTGCAAAACCTCAGCTCTTCCAGAACAATACAAGGCACGGTCATTGCAGTTGGCCGCGTTGAAATACCGATGTAAGAGATGCCCACTGCATCGGCGGCAATTTTTTTCCGGTTTTTACTAAAGTAAGGCGACCGGTTGCCGATAAACAGGCATATACCAAACACCGCCACGCTTTTTTGTGGCCAGAGGCAAGCAGGTAACCTTATGTCAGTTGACTTGAATGGAATTGGCCCGGGCCAGGTCAACACCCCCAGAACAACGGCCGACAAATCGTCAAACCAGAACACTCAAGCTCCGACAGGTGAGCAGAGCAAGGCTCAAAGCCCTGCGGCGCGCGGTGAGAACGTCAATCTCAGCAACCAGGCCAAAAACCTGAATCAGCTGGAGCAGAAGCTGGGTGAGTACCCTGAAATGGACGACGACCGTATTTCCCAGATCCGCTCAGCTCTGGAAGATGGCAGCTATAAAGTGGATGCCGAGAAGCTGGCCCAGAAAATGCTTGATATGGATAAAAGCATTTTCGGGTGAGTAGATTATGGCCGCTATAAACGAATTGAAGAGCCTTCTTTCAGAAGACGTCCGTGAACTTGATTCTCTGGCAGACATCCTGGCGCAGGAAAAGGAAGTCCTTCGCTCCGCTGACGTCGCCTCGCTGGAGAAGATCACAGAACAGAAAAACACCATTCTGGAAGGTATCCGGGAACGGGCGAAACAGAAAATCCGGTTACTGGTCAACATTGGCTACAAGCCGGATGCCGGGGCTCCTTCGCGTTTTATCCGCGCCTCTGGTCTCGATGAAATCTATGAGCTATGGACTGCGGCCGACAGCAAACTTCGCTTCTGTCAGTCTGTAAACGAGAACAACGGTCGTGTGGTGGGGCATTTGCAAAAGCGCCTGGGCAGGTTGACGGATATTCTCCGCGGCTCCTCGGCCCAGCAGAAGCTTTATGGTGCCAAGGGCCAGCAGACAGGCGTTTCCAGCCGCACCATGCTCGCCAGCGCCTGACATAACGGCTTTAACCGTCCTCCCTCTACAGGGCAGGGATCTGCTAAGATTCCTGCCCTGTTTTGTTTAAAAGCGAGTGCCCGACCATGAAAAACCTTCTGAAGCCCGTTTCACTGATCTCTTTCCTCTTTGCTGGCCTGCTTTCCATGTTAGCGGCCAGCCCGGCAACGGCCAGCAACAGCGAACTCCCGGAAGTCCGGGTGGTCACCTCCGAGGGCGCCTTCGTATTGCAGCTGCGCCCGGACGTCGCCCCTGAGACCGTCGATAACTTCCTTGCCTATGTCGACAAAGATTTCTATGAAAACACCATTTTCCATCGTGTCATTTCCGGCTTCATGATCCAGGGCGGCGGCTTTACCGAAGATATGTCCCGCAAGCCCACAGATGAGCCCGTTGCCAACGAAGCCAGCGAGACCCTGCCAAATCTGCGCGGCACCATTGCCATGGCCCGCACTCAGAACCCGGATTCCGCCACTTCGCAGTTTTTCGTCAACGTTTCTGACAATGACTTCCTGAATGCTGGCGTGCGCGGCCCGGGCTACACGGTGTTCGGCAAGGTCACCGAAGGCATGGGCGTTATCGACCGGATTGCCGGGGTGGATACCCGTCGGGTTCAGGGCATGGCTGACGTGCCCTCCTCGCCAATTGTGATTAAAGAAATCACTCGCCTGGAAGCCGAAGACTGACGCCATGCAGGCACCTGTGATGCCCCCGGCCACCGAGCCCGCGGAGGTAACCTGGCGCGACGGCGTGCCGGAGTCCACCCGGTTTGGAGATGTCTACTTCAACCGGGATAACGGCCTGGCAGAAGCTCGTTACGTGTTTCTGAAACAGAACCGGCTGACCGAACGCTTCCAGACACTCCCTCGCGGGCAACACTTTGTGATTGCCGAAGCCGGTTTTGGTACCGGCCTGAATTTCCTCGCCGCCGGGGCTGAATGGCTGTCACAACGCCCCGTTGATGATCACAGTATTCTGCATTTCGTGTCTGTTGAACGCTTCCCCCTGACCCGGACAGACCTTAAAAAAGCATTGGCGCTCTGGCCTGAACTGGCCACACTGGCGAATGAGTTGATTGCCCAATACCCACCCCTAATCCGGGGTACTCACAGGCTGGTTCTGGCTGGTGGCCGGGTTCGCCTGACACTGTATTTCGGTGATGTGCTTGACGCCTGGCGGGATCTGGAGTTCAAGGCTGACGCCTGGTTTCTGGATGGCTTCTCCCCCGCGCTGAATCCCGACATGTGGCTCGATGAAGTCATAACCCAGGTTTACCAACACAGCAAGCCCGGCACTACCCTGGCCACTTTTACTTCAGTCAGCCGGGTTCAGCGGGCATTGAGCGCAACCGGTTTTGTTGTGCAAAAGGCGCCCGGATTCGGACACAAGCGAGACATGCTGACCGCCACGTTGCCACCTGCAAACACGATGAATGACGGGAAACAAAAGCTGCCGGTTGCCATTCTCGGGGCTGGCATTGCCGGCACTTTACTGGCCAGAAACCTTGCCGGGCGGGGCTGGCCGGTATTGCTGACAGATCAGGCCGAACAACCGGGCAGCGGCGCTTCCGGCAACCCCCAGGGCGCACTTTATGTGAAGCTTGGCATTGAATATAACGCCCAGACGGAACTGGCAGCCTCAGCCCTGTGTTTCAGTCAGCGTTTTTATCATCCCTGGCGCAACGACTTCTGGCATCCCACGGGGCTTCTGCAGATTGCCGGTACCCACCAGGAAGCAGACCGGCAACGCCGTTTTCTTGCCCGCAACCACTACCCTGCTGATCTGTTCACGCCCGTCAGTTCTCTGCAGGCCTCTGAACTGGCGGGGTTGCCCGTGGAGCACAGTGGGCTCTGGTTCCCCGGATCAGGCTGGCTGGAACCTGCGAGGGCGTGCAGAACCCTGGCTGACCACCCGTTGATTGAACAACACTTCGGATTCCGGGTCGCCCGCATCCGGCATACCGGCGACCACTGGCAGTTACTCAGCGAAGATGGCAAATGCCTGCAAGCCGGCAAACTGGTCATTGCCGCCGGCCATCAATCCGCCAGCGTGTTACCAGCCACCGGAGAGCTGCGCCTGAAACCTATCCGGGGGCAGATATCGTGTCTGCCGGAAGAGGCCTTCAATCTGCCCAGAACCGTGATCTGTGGCACCAAATACCTTAATCCGGCCATGGGTGGCGAGGCAGTCACTGGCGCCACGTTTGACCTGAGAGACAACAATCCCGAGGAAACACCCCAAAGCCATCGGGACAACCTTGACGAGCTACTACGGTTATTGCCCTCCGTCCATAAACACGATCAGATCGCCCCGGAACAACTCGCGGGCCGGGTCGCGTTCCGGTGCACCACCCACGACTACCAGCCGGTTGCCGGACCACTGCAAGATTCACCGGGCGGGCCGGCTGCGAAAAACCTGTTTGTGTTCACTGGCCTGGGCAGCAAAGGCCTGGCCTGGGCGCCCCTGCTGGCCGAATATCTGGCCGACTGCCTGACGGATCAACCGCTCACCCTGCCCGGCCCTCTTGCCAAACGTGTGGCAACCGGACGTCTGTACCGGGCATAACTTGCCATACCGTCATCAACTGAGGTGTGAAGAAACCGGCAAGACGGCCGATAACAAAAGGAATCAGACCAAGGGGTACGACACCACCGTGGTCATATAAACAAGGGGATCAGGATGTCAATTCATGTCAGTGAACCGGGGCGGCCACAGGGCACCCGCCTTCCGGCGGCTTTTCGAAGTCGTCAGGTTGAGAGTGTGACCGAGCTGACGGAATCCGGCGCCATTTCTCCCAGCCACAGTGAAGCGACGGATGCCGAGTTTCAGCAAGCCGCCCACAGTGGTGGTAACCGTCAGCAAAAAGCGTTGCAGGAATATGGCGCAGCAGCCGGCGGTGAGATCCCGGAGGAACGGGTTTACCTGCCGGTCTCCGAAATCTGCTCACCGGCAATATATTCCGCTTCCGCCATGGCTTCGGTTGCCGAAGCCATGGATGTCATGGAAACAAACGGGGTTCATCATCTTGTCGTTCTGGCTGAGGACAATGTGGCGGGCCTGATTGATTTGCGCTGGCTTTTAAGCTGGCTGCATGAGCACACCTCTGAAGCCATCCATAAAAGCCTGACCAACATCGAGTTGCCGTCATTTCTGACCGCATCGCCTGAAACCGATGCCCACCAGCTCGCGCGCCTGATGCTCGCCCACAACCTGAACGCTGCTCTGGTGGTGGATGCCAAAGGCAAACCCAAGGGTATTGTTACCAGCACCGACTATCTCAAGCTGTACGCCAGTGCCAGCAAGCACCAGGGCGAGGTTTGAAGCGCCAAAATCAGTCGGCGACACCATGCTCTTCGAGCAATGATTGCAAACCGTCTTCATCCAGCACCGGCACGCCCAGCTTTTCGGCCTTTTCAAGCTTGGAACCAGCCGCTTCCCCGGCCACCACACAGGCGGTCTTTTTCGAAACACTACCGGCCACTTTTGCACCCAGTGCTTCCAGCTTTGCTTTTGCGTGATCCCGGGCCATGTTCGAAAGGGTGCCGGTCAGCACCCAGGTTTCGCCCGCCAGAGGCAGTGCTGCTTTCTCAACCACTGTTTGTTCCTGCCAGGTAACACCCGCCTCTTTCAGGGCCTGCAACGTTTCCTGGTTGTGGGGTTGTTCAAAAAAGCTTCGGATATGACCAGCGACAATGGGGCCCACATCCGGCACTTCCTGAAGCTGTTCTTCAGTGGCTTCGGAAATGGCTTCCAGAGTTCCGAAAGAAGAAGCCAGAGCCTTGGCCGTGGCTTCACCGACTTCGCGGATTCCCAGGGCGTACAGAAAACGCCAGAGCACCGGATTCCGTGCCCGGTCAATCGCCGCCAACAGGTTCGCCGCCGATTTCTCGCCCATGCGTTCGAGGGTGGATAACTGGAATCTGCTCAAGCGGTAGATGTCAGCCACGGTGTTCACCATGCCCTCTTCCACCAACACATCAATGAGTTTGTCGCCCAGCCCTTCGATATCCATGGCCTTGCGCGAGGCATAATGACGAATCGCTTCCTTGCGCTGGGCCGGGCAGTACAATCCCCCGGAACAACGCGCCACCACTTCGCCTTCAATCTGAACGATATCGGAGTCACAAACGGGACAGTGCTCAGGCATGACCACCTCCCGGGCATTGGCAGGGCGCTTGTCCGCCACCACCTTCACAACTTTCGGAATAACATCACCCGCCCGGCGAATAAAAACGGTATCGCCAATATGGGCATCCAGGCGACGGATCTCATCCATGTTATGCAGCGTGGCATTGCTGACCGTCACACCACCAACAAATACCGGCTTCAGACGGGCCACCGGAGTCACAGCGCCAGTGCGGCCTACTTGGAACTCCACGTCTTCGATAACGGTCAACTCTTCCTGCGCCGGAAACTTCTGCGCGATAGCCCAGCGTGGCGCCCGGGAGACGAAGCCCAACTGTTGCTGAAGGTCCAGCCGGTTAACCTTGAAAACAATGCCATCAATTTCGTATGGCAGGCTGTCCCGTTTGGCCATCAGCGCCTCGTAGGCCTCCTGGCAGGCTTCTACGCCTTCAGCCCTGCCCATTTCCGGATTCAGGCGAAAGCCCCACTGACGAACCAGTTGCAGGCTTTCCCAGTGCGTCTCTGGCAATACCGTTTCGTCGATAACCGCCAGGCTGTAGGCACAGAATTCCAGCGGGCGCCTAGCAGTCACGGTGGACTTTTTCTGGCGCAGGCTGCCGGCAGCGGCATTTCGGGGGTTCACAAAGGTTTTCTCGCCCTGTTCCGCCAGTCTCTGGTTCAGCTTTTCAAATCCGGAACGGGGCATATAAACCTCGCCCCGGACTTCCACCAGATCCGGGAAGCCGCTGCCACGAAGCTTTAAAGGAATCGAAGGTATGGTGCGGATGTTGGCGGTAATGTCCTCACCGGTATAGCCGTCACCCCGGGTAGCAGCGCGAACCAGCCTGCCCTGCTCATAATGCAGGCTGACAGCCAGGCCATCGAGCTTCGGCTCACACACGTATTCGACCAGCTCATCTGTGGCCAGCCGATCCCGCACCCGGCGATCGAAATCCTCAAGCTCTTCGGCGCTGAAGGCATTATCCAGCGAGAGCATGGGCACCCGGTGAGTCACCTCGGCAAAACTGGTGTCAGCGCGGCTTCCAACACGGCGTGTTGGCGAGTCTTCGGTGGCCAGTTCCGGATACTCAGCTTCCAGATCCTGAAGTTCACGAAACAGGCGATCGTACTCGGCGTCCGGAATATGGGGCTCGTCCAGAACGTAGTAGTAGTAATTATGATCTTCGAGGTCAGCGCGCAGCTTTGCCACGCGCTGCCGGATGTCTGCAGAGGCCTTGGTCATCAGGTCGGGGTTCCGGGCTGAGGCTGTCGGTCAGGTTCGCGGGAAACGTTGTTTGCGATCAAACTCACGAATACGTTGCCGGCAATGTTCAATGGTCTGGGGGGTCATAACGCTGCGGCGTTCGTCTTTCATCTCGCCCCCCATGTTGCGTATCACGCATTGTGCGGTTTCCAGCATGAAGTCAAACGCCTGCATGGGATTTGACGGGCCGGGAAGGCTCATGAAAAAACTGATCCCCGGGGTGCTCAGCGTTGGAATTTCGTCTGGCCGGAAGGTGCCCGGCTCAACCGCACTGGCAACGCTGAACTGCACCGGCGTCGTGGTGTCGACACCTTCATGGCGGTGATAGATGTCCAGGTCACCGTATTCCAGGCCACAAGCTTCAAAAAGATTTTTCAGAGCCGGGCCCTGGAACTGATCACCACCAGGGGCCAGTACGTTAATCACCACCACTTCTTTGGCTTCCGGACGGTTGGCACCGGCCGGTGGCTGACTTTTCTCCGCTTTTGAAGCGGCGCGTCTGGCCGTATCCTGCTCGACGTCGGTGGTGACCACCGGTGGTTCCGGGTCCGGATGTGGCTGCTCAGCTTCCTGTTTTCTGGCAGCCTTTTTCTGGGCACGTGTTTTTCGCTCCGGCCTGGGCTCGGGCTTGAGTTCCGGGGGTTCATTGTGCTGCGGCTCTGTTTCCGGTCCGGGCTTCCGGGCGCCGGGCTTTACCGCCCGGGGCTGGCCAACAATGCCATCAGAGTCACCGTCATCCGTCGCACTCCAGCCACTTTCTGGCGTCACTTCATCGTCAGAACTGCTCAGGTTTTCAGTAGCTGTAGCCGTGTCAGGGCGTGATTTCGGAGCTTCACGCTTTTCTTCACCGGATTTCCTGCCTGAACTGGCCGACACCGGGCGGGCACCACCGTTTGGCAACTCCGGATTGAAGCTGTCATCCAGCGGAGATTCGGAAAGATCATCCGCTCCCATACTGGAAGAGATAGCCATGGACTCTTTGCGGGCCCGATGCATACGCCGTAGGCCATCAATAACAACACCAATAATAACCAGGGCACCGATGGCAATTAACCATTCCCTAAGCGACATAATGCGACTGTCCTGTTTGCAGTTCGGAACGTGAATACTCTATGAAAAGCCCTATTCTAATACAATGTGCACCGGGCAGAGATGGCGGTATTGTCATGCTTGATACCCATTCAATCAATCGTCCAGGCACTTCTGAGCAACTCCGGGGCCCTCAAGCCTCGGCCAGGGCTGCTGCTTCGTCTACATCTACGGACACCAGCCGGGAGCAGCCCGGTTCGTGCATGGTAACGCCCATCAGTTGATCGGCATTTTCCATGGCAATCTTGTTGTGGGTGATGTAGATGAATTGCACGTGTTTCGACATTTCCTTGACCATGTTGGCGTAGCGGCTGACGTTGGCATCGTCCAGGGGTGCGTCCACTTCGTCGAGCATGCAGAAAGGCGCCGGATTCAACTGAAAAATTGAAAACACCAGCGCAATGGCGGTCAACGCTTTTTCACCACCGGACAACAGATGAATGGTGCTGTTCTTCTTGCCCGGCGGCCGTGCCATGATCGCCACGCCGGTTTCCAGCAGATCTTCACCCGTCAGCTCGAGGCTGGCATTACCACCGCCAAAGACTTTCGGGAACAGCGCCTGCAGGCCACCATTCACCTTGTCGAACGTCTCTTTGAATCGCTGCCGGGTTTCCCGGTCAATCCTGCGCATGGCGTTGTCCAGGGTCTCCAGCGCTTCCAGCAGGTCATCGTTCTGCTCGTCCAGGTAACGCTTGCGCTCGCCCTGCACCTGGTATTCTTCAATCGCTGCCAGATTGATGGCGCCCAGGCGCTGAATCCGGTTACCAATTTTCTCCAACTCCCCAGCCCAGGCTTTTTCGTCAGCATCTTCCGGTAACTGGGCCAGTATTTCCTGTAATTTGACATCCAGCTCGCCCAATTGCTCAAGCTGGTTACCGGAACGGATTTCCAGCGCCTGGGATTCCATTTTCAGGGTTTCCAGTCTCGCCCGGATTTCCTGGCTTTCGTGGTCGGCGCGGTGTCGACCCTGCTCGCGCTCCCGCACTTCCCGGTCAATGTCTTCCAGTGCATCCCTGGCTGAGCTTAATTTTTCTTCTTCCGCTAATCGCCGATCCAGCAATTCTTCAAGCTGCATCTGTAAGCCTTCGACCGGCTCCTCGGCATTTTCCCGGGCCTCGCGCAGCACGTCCAGGCGTTCATCCAGGCGCTCTTTCTGCAACTGCATTCGCTCTATCGTCTGCCTCAGACCATCACGCTGGCTTTGCAGGGTCTGCAGTTGCAACTGCAACTGGTGGGCATGGTCCCTGTCATGGCGGGCATCCTGGCGCAACCGGTCAAGGTTTTCCCGCAGGCTGTCGCGCTGTTCAAGCAGGCGCTCCTTTTCCTCTTCGTTGTCTTCACTCGAAGCCAGGGCGAGATTCCACTCTTCCCGGGTAAGCTCCAGGTTTTCCTGTTGCTCTTCCAGCTCGGCGCTTACATCATCAATGTCGTCATGAATTCTGGCTAGACGGGCATCAATCTGCTCTGCCCGGGCTTTCAGTCCGCTCACTCGCGATGTCAGTGCACTGAGTTGCCGCTCGACATCCTGCTGCTGGCTGTGCGTTTCGTCTCGAACCGCTTCGGCTTTTTCTTCCTGTTCCCGATGCTGGTCAAGCTGTTGCTGGGCCTGCTCGAGTGCGGCTTCAGCCTCAGCCAGGGCGGCTTCCAGCTCTGTGACTTTTTTCTGACGCTCAATGACACCAATCTGGCCGGCTTCTGAATCCGGCATGAGCATCCAGTCCCGCCCGATCCAGACACCGTTGCGGGTGATGATACTGGCGCCCTGTTCAAGAGTGTCACGCCCGGCCATGGCGTCCGCCACCGATTCGGCCACGCCAATGCTTGCCAGCAGGCTGTATACGGCCGGTACTCCAGAGACTTTTGCCGCCAGTCCGGCTCCGCTATCAGCGGTGCTGTGCCGATCACCGGATACCATGGCCAGCCCTTTCGGAGCCTCTCCCAACACCTCAGCCAACTGGCCAAAGCCCGGCGAAACCACACCTTGTGTGAAACGGCCAAGTACCTGCTCTACGGCAAACTCCCAGCCGTCCTCGATGGTCAGGGCTGCGGCCACACGGGGAGCCTCTGCCAGGCCCTGCTGGTCCAGCCAGCGTTGCAGCCCGTCGTCCTGGCCGCCCATCTGTTCGTCCAGCAAAGCGGCTTGCGAATCCAGCGACGCCCGCAGCGTCTGAACCCGCTGGCGATGGTCGGAGACCTGTTGTTCGGTTTCCCGTGAGGCTTGACGGGCGCTGTAAACACTTTCCTGCAGGCTGCCGATACGTTCGTTGATCTCTTCCCGTTGAAGTTCCAGCGTTTCCTGCTGTTCAAGGAGGTCATCCAGCTCTGTACGGTCCACCTGATCGCCGAGGTGATCCCGTTCATCACGCAATTTCTGGCCACGAGCTTTCAGCTGCTCAATAGCCTGTTCCAGGGAACGAATCCGGGACTGGGCCAGTTCTGCCTGGCGGCGTGAATCAGACGAGCGGCCACTGAAATCTTCCCAGCGCTGCTGCCAGTCAGCCATGGCTTCTTCGGCCTGCTGCAGTTGCTCCCCGGATTCTTCGGAACGGACGGTCAGAGCTTCCTGTTCAGGCTCAATCATCGCCAGCTCTTCTTCAATCGTCGCCAGCTTTTCTTCGTCCTGCTCCAGTTCCTGCGTCAGCTCCCGCTGATTGGCCATGCCCTGATCAAGTTCAGCGGCCGTCTGCCGGCTGCGCTCTCGCTGATGCTCAATGCTTTGTTCAATACGGGCAATATCAGCCCCGGCTTCGTAATAACGGGCCTGGGCACGATTGAAGTGCTCGGTGCGCTGCTGGTGGTCGTCCCGCAGGGATTCCAGAGTGGTTTCGAGGCTGAGACGTTCTGTCAGCACTTTTTCCAGTTCGAGCTCGGTATTGCGGATTTTTCCACGCCAGTCGTGCAGATCGTTATCCAGAGCCTGCCAGCGCAGCACCGTCAATTCCGCTTTTTTCTGGCGCTCGTCGTGTTTCAGGGACTTGTACTTTTCGGCTGCCGCCGCTTGCTTTTCGAGGTGCTGTAGCTGACGTTCGAGTTCTTCGCGGAGGTCTGTCAGGCGTTCAAGGTTTTCCCGGGTGCGCCGGATACGGTTTTCGGTTTCGCGCCGGCGCTCCTTGTATTTCGATATGCCAGCTGCTTCCTCGATATAAACCCGCAGCTCTTCCGGCTTCGCTTCGATCAGACGGGAAATCATGCCCTGCTCGATGATCGCATAGCTGCGAGGGCCGAGCCCGGTACCCAGAAACAGATCGGTGATATCCCGACGCCGGCATTTGGCGCCGTTCATGAAATATTCAGACTGACCTTCCCTGGATACCCGGCGTTTGACCGAAATTTCGTTGAAGTTAACAAACTCACCGGGCGCCGACCCGTCACTGTTATCAAACACCAGTTCAATAGACGCCTGGCCGACTGGCTTACGGGCGGTAGAGCCGTTGAAGATGACATCCGACATGGATTCGCCGCGAAGATACTTGGCAGAGCTTTCACCCATCACCCAGCGCACAGCATCGATAATGTTTGACTTGCCACAGCCGTTCGGCCCCACAACGGCGGTCATATTGGAGGGAAAAGGCACGGTAGTGGGGTCTACAAAGGATTTGAAACCGGCCAACTTGATGGACTTGAGCCGCATGTCAGATGTTTTCCTCCGATGTCATCATCCCTATACCCACCTTTACTGAAGGAGCCATTTCAAACGGCGGAGTTTATCACAGGCTCGGGCCCACCCCACCCCTGTTGGCAACATTTACGATAGCGGAAACCTCAACGGCAATGGTCTGCCGGGAAAATGACGTTTTTGTGGTCATACCGGCGTTTGGCGGTGAAAAGACTTAAAATAAAAGCCGTAGGCTACTGTTATTTAATGACTTTATAAACCTGGCACCCATTCTGCTTACACGAAAGACATAAACTTATCATCCCGCAACAGAGTGAGCCGTTGTGAAAAATCTGACCTCAATTCAGCCCTCAACGTCACGCCTGGCCCGACTGGCGGCCCTGAAACAATCCTTTCAGGAGTGGAGCACCGCCCCGGACATGCTTACCCGCCTGTCCAGGCGACTGTCGACAACCCTGTGTCTGGAAACTCAATTGGGCATGATTGCCGAGGAAGTCGCTGAAACCATTCCCTTCGATGCCATGAACTACCGGCACCGGATTGCCCGTCAGGATTTTGTTTTTGCGACTGGCGTGGGTGGCCCTCACCGTTGTGAATACCGGTTATCCATCGAAGGCAATTATTACGGCACCCTCTCTTTCCATCGCCGGCAGAAGTTTACCGAAGATGAGCTCGCGGGTTTCGAGATGCTGATATCGGCTGTGATATGCCCGCTGCGTAATGCGTGCCGGTTTATCGCCATCGAACAAACGGCGCTGACTGACTCTCTGACCGGCATCGGCAACAAACGGGCCATGGATGAGGACCTGATGCGGGCCAGTGCCCTGGCGGCTCGCCACGGCGCTCCCTGGAGCCTGATCCTGTGTGATCTGGACCATTTCAAGCGTGTCAACGATACCCATGGCCACATGGTGGGTGACCATATTCTGGCGCGGGCGGCTGAACAGATTGAGCGGTCTCTTCGCACCTCTGATACGGTTTACCGGTTTGGTGGTGAAGAGTTTGCGGTTTTACTGCCACATACTGATGAACAGGCAGCCAGGGATGTGGCTGATCGTATCCGTCTGGCCATTGAAGGAATGCGGGTCGACACGGAAGATGAGCTGGTATCCGTCAGCGCCAGCTGCGGCGTCGCCAGATACCTGAACGGGGAAGATTTCGGCCATTGGCTGGCCAGAGCGGATGAAGCGCTCTACCGTGCCAAAGATCACGGCAGAAACTGCACCCGCGTTTTCGCCACTATTACATAAGGCGAAAGCCCGGCTTAACGCCGGCCTCTGGCCGGTGGTTTTCCACCATCGCCGGGCTTTCTCTCTCCGGTAGCCCCGCTCTTACGAGCCGGCCGGGTATCGCTGACCTGCCAGCCTGCTCTACCGCTTTTTTTCGATGATTTGCCGGGGCTTTTCCGGCGTTGACGGTCATGAATTGCCTGCTCACCGGGAGTTTTCTGAGGAATGGCGACCGGCTCCAGGCCCACCGAGCGGCTGATCGTATCAACCGCTTTTTGATCCAGCTCTTCCCACTTACCCAGAGTCAAACGGCTGGGCAGAAAAACCGGCCCGTAACGCACACGCTTCAGACGACTGACCCTCACGCCCTGAGATTCCCACAGACGCCGGACTTCACGGTTGCGCCCTTCCAGCAGGGTGACGTGGAACCACTGGTTCATTCCCTTGCCACCCGCGGGGCTGATATCCGAGAAGTTGGCCTGGCCGTCTTCAAGCAATACGCCTTCGAGCAAGCGCTGAATCATGGCGTCGTCTACTTCGCCAAAAATTCGCACGGCGTATTCACGATCAATTTCGTTTGACGGATGCATCAACCGATTGGCCAGTTCACCGTCGGTGGTGAACATCACCAGCCCCGTGGTGTTGATATCCAGCCGGCCAATCGCAATCCAGCGCTGGTCTTTAAGACGGGGCAGCCGATCAAATACGGTCGGGCGCCCTTCGGGATCCTTCCGGCTGGTGACCTCTCCTTCGGGCTTGTTATAAATCAGCACCCGCCGGACAACCTCATCGGCTGAGCTGATATCCAGCACTTTGCCATCCAGCTCAAATTTGTCTGCTGATGTGGCCTTCTGGCCGGGCTCCGGGATCTGGCCGTTCACCAGTAGCCGTCCGGCCACCATCCAGCTTTCAATTTCCCGACGCGAACCCACGCCTGTTCGTGCCAGCAGTTTCTGAATGCGCTCCGGGCCTGAAGAGACGGTATTGTCTCCGTGTTTGGGGCTTTTTCCGGAGGCTTTTTTTCCGGGGCCGGATGCCGTCATGATCTGAATCCTTGTTGAAAATCAATGCCGTACGGCATCAATGAAGTGTCTTGTCGGAGGAATCGAATTCGATTTCCCCCTGCATGTTTTTTTCCATTTCCCGGCCGATCTCTTCCAGATCCCGTATTTCTGACAAAGGCGGGAGCTCATCAAGGCCGGTCAGGTTGAAATAATCAAGAAATTGCCGGGTGGTCGCGTACATGGCGGGCCGGCCGGGAACGTCCCGATGGCCAACCACGCGCACCCACTCTCGCTCAGCAAGCGTACGAATGATATTGCTGCTTACCGTAACACCGCGTATTTCCTCAATCTCTCCCCGCGTGATGGGCTGCCGATAGGCGATCAACGCCAGTGTTTCCAGCAATGCCCGGGAATATCGTTGAGGCTTTTCCTCAAACAACCGACGCACCCAGGGCGCAAACTCCTGGCGCACCTGCAACCGGTAACCGCTGGCCACCTTCTTCAACTCAAAGCCGCGACCGTCACAGGATTTTTCCAGCATTGCCAATACATGCTCCATAACCTGACGGGCCGGACGCTCGTCTTCGGTAAACAGGCCCCGGAGTTGTTCAATCGACAAGGGCTTGCCGGCAGCCAGCATGGCGGCTTCAACGATGGCCTGGATTCTGGCCAGATGTTCTTCGTTCATAGTCTGGTCCTGCTCCTCAGCTGACGGCCCTTGCCCGAACGTGTATGGGCCCGAGCACTTCGGACTGCACTATTTCGATCAGCTGTTCTTTAATCAGTTCGAGTGTCGCCAGAAAACTGACCACCACCCCCAGACGCCCTTCTTCCGGTGTGAAAAGGCTCTCAAAGGTCACAAACCGGTCATCCTGCAGTACCGACAGAATGTGCGACATTCGCTCCCGGGTGGACAACCGCTCTTTTTCCACATGGTGACTGGTGAACAGATCGGCCCGGTGCAGCACTCCCTGAAGCGCCAGCAGCAGTTCTCTCATGTCCACATCGGGATGTGGCTGAGAGGACGGCAGCTTTGGTAGAGCTGCTGTGCCGACAAACGTATCGCGTTCGACACGTGGCAGCTCATCGATATCCTCCGCCGCCTGCTTGAAGCGCTCGTATTGCTGCAAGCGACGAATCAGTTCTGCCCTGGGGTCCACCTCTTCTTCGTCGTCGGTTTCCTGCCGGGGCAAAAGCATCCGGGACTTTATTTCCGCCAGAGTTGCGGCCATCACCAGATATTCCGCCGCCAACTCAAAACGCATCGCCTCGACAGCACTGATGTAGTCCATGTATTGCCGGGTTATTTCGCTGACATCAATATCCAGAATGTTCATGTTCTGGCGGCGGATAAGATAGAGCAAAAGATCCAGAGGCCCTTCAAAAGCCTCCAGGAATACCGCCAGGGCGTCCGGCGGAATATAGAGATCTTTGGGCAGATCGACCACCGGCTTGCCGGACACCAGCGCCAATGGCCCCGATTCCTCCCGGCTTTCCGGATCCCCGGCTGTTACTTCCGTGGTGTCGTCGGTCATGCCCTCTCCCGATTGTCGGGCGTGAATCTACCGTTTTAGCGGTAGCTCAGCCCCATGGCGGTACGCACTTCCTCGAGGGTGTCACGAGCGGCATCACTCGCCTGCTCCCGACCCTCTTGCAGAATGGAGCGAACCAGATCGGGATTTTCTTCATAGTCCCGGGCGCGCTCATGCAGCGGCTTTTGCTCTTCGATGATGGCGTCGATCAGCGGTTTCTTGCAGTCCAGACAACCAATACCGGCACTGCGGCAGCCGTTCTGAACCCAATCGCAGGTGCTGTCATCGGAATAGACCTGGTGCATGCCCCATACCGGGCATTTTTCCGGCTCGCCCGGGTCAGTCCTGCGCACACGCTGAGGGTCGGTCTGCATGGTCCGGATCTTGTTGGCAACACTGTCCGGATCTTCACGCAGGCCAATGTAATTGTTGTAGGACTTGGACATCTTCTGCCCGTCCAGCCCCGGCATCTTTGATTCCGGCGTAAGCAATGGCTGGGGTTCCGGCAAAATCACCTTGCCGCCACCCTCAATGTACCCGTACAGGCGCTCACGATCGCCCAGGGAAATATTCTGTTGCTCCTTGAGCAAGGCACGGGCGGTTTCCAGCGCTTCGGAGTTGCCCTCTTCCTGATACCGCTTTTTCAGGTTGCGGTACAGTTTTGCGTTCTTCTTGCCCATCTTCACGATGGCAGCTTCGGCCTGCTCTTCAAAACCGAGTTCACGACCATAGATGTGGTTGAAACGGCGCGCAATTTCCCGGGTAATTTCCACGTGCGACACCTGATCAGCGCCAACCGGAACCTTGCCGGCACGGTAAGTCAGGATGTCTGCGGTTTGCAGCAACGGATACCCCAGAAAGCCATAAGTGGCCAGATCTTTTTCACGGAGTTTTTCCTGCTGGTCTTTATACGTCGGGATACGCTCGAGCCAGCCCAGAGGAGTAATCATCGACAACAGCAGATGCAGTTCCGCGTGTTCCGGCACCTGTGACTGGATAAACATGGTCGCGGAGCCGGGGTTCACACCAGCGGCCAACCAGTCAATCACCATGTCCCAGACACTCTGTTCAATGCCGGAAGGGTCATCATACTGCGTGGTCAACGCATGCCAGTCTGCGATGAAGAAGAAGCACTCATACTCGTGCTGGAGTTTCACCCAGTTCTTCAGCACCCCGTGATAGTGGCCGAGGTGAAGCTTGCCGGTCGGACGCATGCCGGACAAAACCCGTTGCTGGGAATCTACAGAACTCAAAGCACGAACTCCTTCTTTGTGTTTATCGGTAACCTGAACGGCCGCACTCAAGGCAATGATCCGGCAGGCTGACCGGGCATTATAGTCTTAACGCCGGGCTGCGTTAAGCGGCTGACAGGAAAACACGCCGTCTGAAGCACAAAACCCCCGGATCCGAGAAGAATCCGGGGGTTTTGTGACATTTCCGGAGGCTTTACCAGCCCGTCACCTGCTTCAGAGCCTGTCCGATTTCAGCCAGGCTGCGAACGGTTTTGACCCCGGCATCTTCAAGAGCGGCAAATTTCTCGTCTGCCGTGCCCTTACCACCGGAAATGATGGCGCCAGCATGGCCCATACGCTTACCCGGAGGTGCCGTAACGCCGGCAATATAGGAAACCACAGGCTTGGTCACGTTGTCCTTGATGAACGCCGCAGCCTCTTCTTCCGCAGTGCCGCCGATTTCACCGATCATGACGATGGCTTCGGTCTCCGGATCTTCCTGCAGCAGAGTCAGGATATCGATAAAGTTGGAGCCGGGAATTGGATCGCCACCAATACCGACACAGGTAGACTGACCATAGCCGAAGTCAGTGGTCTGTTTGACCGCTTCGTAAGTCAGGGTGCCGGAGCGGGATACAATGCCGACTTTGCCTTTCTTGTGAATGTGACCCGGCATGATACCGATCTTGCACTCATCCGGGGTGATCACGCCCGGACAGTTCGGACCAATCATGCGAACGCCCTTGCCATCAACGTATTCCTTGGCATACAGCATGTCGAGAGTTGGAATGCCTTCAGTGATACAAATAATCAGCTCGATACCCGCATCCGCCGCTTCAATAATGGCGTCCTTACAGAACGGAGCCGGAACGTAGATAACCGTGGCTTGCGCACCGGTTTGTTCAACGGCTTCACGAACGGTATTGAACACCGGCAGCCCCAGATGCTCGGTGCCGCCCTTTCCGGGGCTGACGCCACCCACCATCTTGGTACCGTAATCAATGGCCTGCTCGGAGTGGAAGGTACCCTGCGCGCCGGTAAAGCCCTGGCAGATTACTTTTGTGTCTTTGTTAATCAGGATACTCATTATTTACCCCCTGCGGCTTCAACAACTTGCTGTGCGGCATCCGAAAGACTGGTGGCAGCTATGATGTTCAGGCCACTTTCAGCCAGAACCTTGGTGCCCACTTTGGCATTGTTGCCTTCAAGACGGACAACCACCGGCACCTTCACACCCACCTCCTTGACGGCACCGATGATGCCCTCGGCAATCATGTCGCAGCGAACGATACCGCCGAAGATGTTGACCAGAACGGCCTTCACGTTGTCATCAGACAGGATGATTTTGAAGGCTTCGGATACGCGCTCTTTGGTCGCGCCGCCGCCTACGTCCAGGAAATTGGCAGGCTGACCACCAGATACCTTGATGATATCCATGGTCCCCATGGCCAGGCCAGCGCCGTTCACCATGCAACCGATGTTGCCGTCCAGCGCGACATAGTTGAGTTCCCACTTGGCCGCTTCGGCTTCGCGCGAATCTTCCTGGGAGGGGTCGTGCATTTCGTGGATTTTTTTCTGACGGTACAGCGCGTTGCCGTCAACGCCCACTTTCGCATCCAGGCAATGCAGATCACCCTGCTTGGTGATAACCAGCGGGTTGATCTCTACCAGTGCCAGATCGCACTCCTCAAAGAGCTTTGCAAGACTCACGAAAATCTTGGCGAACTGACCAATCTGCTTACCTTCCAGGCCAAGCTTGAATGCCAGCTCCCGACCCTGGTATGGCTGGGCCCCTACCAGCGGATCGATTTCCGCCTTGAGAATTTTTTCCGGGGTTTCCTCGGCAACTTTCTCGATTTCCACGCCGCCTTCGGTGGAGGCCATGAACACGATTCGGCGTGTACCGCGATCCACCACGGCACCCAGGTAAAGCTCCTGATCAATATCGCTGACCGCTTCCACCAGAATCTTGCTGACCGGCTGACCGTTTTCGTCGGTCTGGTAGGTCACCAGATTCCGACCGAGCCAGTACTCTGCAAACTCGCGGATTTCCTCTTTGCTTTTCACCAGTTTCACACCACCGGCTTTACCGCGGCCGCCGGCATGCACCTGGGCTTTCACAACCCAGCTATCGCCGCCAATCTCGGCAACCGCTTCCACGGCTTCTTTCGGCGTATCGCAGGCAACGCCCTGAGATACCGGCAAGCCGTATTTGGCAAACAGATGTTTGCCCTGGTATTCATGCAGATTCATAGTCTTGTCCCGTCTATTGTTGCTAAGAGGAAAGTCCTGTCTGGAACTGACAATTTAGAGGCCAAAACGCGGAAGCTCAAGAAGCGCGGTCAATTTCTGGCCCTTAAACGAAAACGGGGCGCTTGAAGCGCCCCGTTGTGTACTGCCTTTTACTTTTTCTTGCGCCGGTTGGCGATGTGAATCGCCCCACCGCCGACCGCCAGGGCGGCCTCATGAACCGACTCGGACAAAGTCGGATGCGCAAAGCAGGTCAAGGCCAGGTCTTCTGCACTGGAACCGAATTCCATTGCGATAACGCCCTGAGCAACAATTTCAGACGCCTGTGGCCCGATCACGTGGAAACCAAGAATACGATCCGTCTTGGCATCAGCAATGATCTTGACCAGCCCGGCTGTGCCATTCGCAGCCATGGCGCGACCGTTTGCCGCAAACGGGAAGGTACCTACGTTGTACTCTTCACCTTCTGCCTTCAGCTCTTCCTCGGTCTTGCCTACCCAGGCCACTTCCGGAGAGGTATAGATCACATTCGGGATGCAATCGTAGTTGACCTGTGGCTTGTGTCCGGCAATCCGCTCGGCAACCATTACGCCTTCTTCGGAAGCCTTGTGGGCCAGCATCGGTCCGCGAACCACGTCACCAATCGCCCAGACGCCTGGTGCTTCGGTTTTGCAGTTGTCATCAACAAAGATGAAGCCGCGCTCGTCCATCTTGACGCCGGAATCTTCTGCCAGCGCGCCGTCTGTATAGGGACGACGACCAACGGCAACAATCAGCTTGTCGAACTTGGCTTCCTGCTTCCCATTGGCATCTTCATAGCTGACATTAACCAGCTTGCGCTTGACTTCAGCGCCGGTCATGCGAGCGCCCAGAACAATGTTCAGGCCCTGCTTCTCGAACTGTTTCTTGGCGTCCTTGGCGACCTGCTGGTCTACCACTGGCAGGAAGGTGTCCTGAGCTTCGATCACAGTTACCTCGGAACCCAGACGGGCCCAAACGCTACCCAGCTCCAGACCGATGACGCCAGCACCGATAACGCCCAGGCGCTTCGGTACTTCTTCAAATTCCAGCGCGCCCTCGGAATCGACGATATGCTCGCCATCGAACGGCGCAGGCGGGATCTCGATCGGCTTGGAGCCGGTTGCGATGATCACGTTGTCGGCTTCGTAGGTTTTGGTGTTGCCGTCTTTATCGGTCACTTCAACCTTGCGGCCGGCCAGCAGCTTGCCGTGTCCGTGGATAGAGGTAACGCCATTGGCCTTGAACAGACCGGCAATGCCGCCGGTCAGTTGCTTGACGATACCGGCTTTGCGCTCCTGCATCTTGGCAACGTTGATTTCAACGTCTTTGGCCATGATACCCATGGATTCATAGTCGTGGCTGGTTTCCTCAAACTTGTGAGTCACTTCCAGCAGCGCCTTGGACGGAATACAACCTACGTTCAGGCAGGTACCACCCAGCACCTGGCTTTTTCCGTCTTCACCGGTCCAGGATTCAACACAGGCCGTTTTCAGACCCAGTTGGGAAGCTTTAATCGCCGCCACATAACCGCCGGGACCGGCACCGATGACAATAACATCGTACTTGTCAGACATAATCTATCCTGTTCTCTGATTCGTTGAATGTCGGCTTATACGTCCAGCAGGATACGCGCCGGGTCCTCGAGCATTTCCTTGATGGCAACCAGGAACTGCACTGCTTCTTTACCATCGATCATACGGTGATCGTATGACAGTGCCAGGTACATCATCGGCAGAACTTCAACCTGACCATTGACGGCCATCGGGCGCTCCTGAATCTTGTGCATACCCAGAATGGCGGTCTGCGGCGGATTCAGAATCGGCGTAGAAATCAGGGAACCGAAAATACCACCGTTGGTGATGGTGAAGGTGCCACCAGTCATGTCTTCGATGCCCAGCTTACCGGCCTTCGCTTTGGTGCCGTAATCAACAATGGTCTTTTCGATATCAGCCAGACCCATGGCATCCACATCACGGAGAACCGGTACCACGAGACCACGATCGGTGGACACGGCAACACCGATATCCTGATAGCCATGGTAAACCATGTCGTTGCCGTCGATGGACGCGTTAACGGCCGGGAAGCGCTTGAGCGCTTCGGTCGCCGCCTTGGCGAAGAACGACATGAAGCCAAGCTTGACGTCATGACGCTTCAGGAAGCTGTCCTTGTACTGGCTGCGCAGCTCCATGATCGGCTTCATGTTGACTTCGTTGAAAGTGGTCAGCATAGCCGCTGTCTGCTGGGCATCGACCAGACGCTTGGCGATGCTGGCACGCAGGCGGGTCATGGGAACACGCTTCTCCGGGCGTTCACCCTGGGCAACGTTGACCTGTGGCATATCAGCCGGCTTGGACGCAGCTGCGCCGCCAGAAGACTTCTTGCTATCAACGTGATTCTGAACGTCTTCTTTGGTCACGCGGCCATCTTTGCCGGTACCTTTTACGGCGTTCGGATCAACGTCATTCTCTTCAGCAAGCTTGCGGGCAGCCGGGCTCAGGATGGCGTCACCAGAAGAGGCTTCAGACGCCTCTTCCTTCGGCTCTTCGGCCTTTTCCTCAGTTTTCTCTTCCGACTTGCTCTCGGCAGGCTTGGATTCACCAGCCGCGCCTTCTTTGAACTTGCCGATAACTTCGCCGCTTTCAACGACGTCGTCTTCGTTCTTGATAATTTCTTCGATCACACCGTCAGCGGGTGCAACGACTTCGAGTACAACCTTGTCGGTTTCGATGTCGACGATCAGTTCATCGCGCTCACAGGCTTCGCCCGGCTGCTTGTGCCAGGTCGCGACGGTGCCTTCGGCAACCGACTCAGGGAATACGGGGGCTTTAATCTCAATTGACATTACAAATCCTTAGTTCGGTAGCTCGTCAGATTTCAAACGCGTCGTTAACCAACTGCTTCTGCTCTTCGATATGGACAGACATATGCCCACAGGCAGGTGCAGCGGAGGCCTTACGACCTGCGTACTGAAGTTTCAGCTTCGGATCCAGGCGATCCAGCGAATGGTGCATATGATGCTGGCTGCAGTACCACGCACCCTGGTTCATCGGCTCTTCCTGACACCAGACCGCATGCTTCAGCTTCGGATATTCAGCCAGAATCTCGTCCAGGTCGTCCTCAGGGAACGGATACAACTGTTCAATGCGGACAATGGCGACATCATCACGCTCATCGGACTTTTTCTTCTCCAGAAGATCATAGTACACCTTGCCGCTGCACATGATCAGGCGGGTCACTTTCTTCGGATCTGACAGTTCTTTTTCCCGCAGCACTGTCTTGAAGGTGCCGGTGGTCAGATCGTCCAGATCAGAAACCGCTTCCTTGTGACGCAGAAGACTCTTCGGGGTGATCGCAATCAGAGGCTTACGCAGCGGCCGCTTGGCCTGCCGGCGAAGCATGTGGAACACCTGAGACGGCGTTGTCGGCACGCACACCTGAATATTATGCTCGGCACACAGCTGCAGATAGCGCTCCAGGCGCGCGGAGCTATGTTCAGGCCCCTGCCCTTCATAACCGTGCGGCAACAGCATGGTCAGACCACACAAGCGGCCCCACTTATGCTCACCACTGGTCAGGAACTGGTCGATGACCACCTGAGCACCATTGGCGAAATCACCGAACTGGGCTTCCCATACCACCAGGCCATGCGGTGACGTACCCGCGTAACCATACTCGTAGGCCAGAACAGCCTCTTCTGACAGATAGGAATCGTATATATCAAAGTTCGGCTGGTCTTCTGACAACTCTTTCAGAGAGATATAGGTGGAACCGTCTTTCTGGTTGTGAAGAACCGCATGCCGATGAGAGAAGGTGCCGCGACCGACATCCTGACCGGTAATCCGGATCGGGTGCCCTTCGTCCAGCAGGGTCGCATAGGCCATCATCTCACCATAACCCCAGTTCAGAGCCAGGGCGCCGGCGGTCATCTTCTCGCGATCCTTGACGATCTTGGAGACCTGACGCTGGATGCTGAAGCCTTCAGGAAGCCGGGTCAGTTTTTTGCCCAGTTCCTGGATGGTTTTGATCGGAACACTGGTCTTGCACTTGGCTGTCCACTCATGGCCCAGATAAGGGGTCCAGTCGACATAAAGATCGGTGTTCGGCTCTTTGACCAGAGATTTGACCACATGCTCGCCGTTATCCAGAGCATCGCGGTATTCGCTTTCCATCTGCTTGGACTCTTGCTCGGTGATAACACCGGCGGCAATCAGGTCGTCTGCGTACTGGACGCGAGTGGTCTTCAGCTTACGGATCTTGTCGTACATCAACGGCTGGGTTGCCGCAGGCTCGTCGGCTTCGTTGTGACCGCGACGACGGTAGCAAACCAGGTCGATCACCACATCACGCTTGAACTCGTTGCGGTAGTCCATCGCCATGCGGGTAACGAACATGACAGCTTCGGGATCGTCAGCATTAACGTGCAGAATCGGAGCCTGAACCATTTTGGCCACATCAGTACAGTACTCGGTGGAACGAGCATCTTCCTGTTTGTGGGTGGTAAAGCCGACCTGGTTGTTAATAACGATGTGAATGGTACCGCCGATGCCATAACCACGGGTCTGGGAGCCCTGGAAGGTCTCCATGACCACGCCCTGGCCGGCAAAGGCCGCATCACCGTGCATGACAATCGGCACTACCTGATTGCCGACATTGTCACCACGACGATCCTGGCGAGCACGTACCGAGCCTTCCACCACTGGCGATACAATTTCCAGGTGGGAAGGGTTGAACGCCATAGCCAGGTGCACTTCACCACCCGGAGTCATGACGTTCGAAGAAAAGCCCTGGTGATATTTAACGTCACCGGAGCCGAAATCTGCGAGTTTTTTGCCTTCGAACTCGTCGAAGAGTTCTCTCGGGTTTTTACCGAGCGTATTGACCAGAACGTTCAGGCGGCCACGGTGGGCCATACCCACAACGATCTCTTTGGCACCATAGGAGCCGGCACGCTGGATAAGCTCATCCAGGCAGGGAATCAGGCTCTCGCCGCCTTCAAGGCCAAAACGCTTGACGCCCGGGTACCGGGAGCCCAGATATTTCTCGAGACCTTCAGCAGCGATCAGGCGCTCAAGGATATGCTTACGGGTAGAAGCTTCGTATTCCGGACGCGAGCGAACCGGCTCCATGCGCTGCTGGAACCACCGCTTGATGCGGGTATCGACCACGTGCATGTATTCGGCGCCGATACTTCCGCAATAGGTCTGACGCAGGCCGTTCACGATATCGGCCAGTTTCATGGTCTCGGAACCGAAGTTCAGCGAACCGGTCTGGAATTCCAGGTCCATGTCGGAATCGCCAAGCTCATGGAAGCTCGGGTCAAGGTCTTCAACAGGCTGGCGCTGCCAGACACCCAGTGGATCCAGTCTGGATTCCTGATGGCCACGGAAACGAAACGCATTGATCAGCTGGAGCACGCGGATCTGTTTCTTTTCCGACGCCGATGTGGCGTTGGCCGGAGCACTACCGCCGAGAGAACGCTGGTGGCGGGAAATATAACCAAACTGTTCACGAATAACGGAGTGGGCGACATCGGGACCGCCATTGCCATCTACACTGGGCAACTGATCGAAATAGCTGCGCCACTCTTCGGGAATAGCGTTCGGGTCTGTCAGGTAGGTTTCAAAAAGCTGTTCAACGTAGGCCAGATTTCCACCTTGGAGGTGGGAGGTCTGCCATAACTGCTCCATGATGCTTTCGTGCATTTTGAATAGCTCACCTTGGGCTGGTGCGGGGGAATCGGCATAGTCGGCCGGCGGCGGGTCAGAGTCAATACGGGTTATTACAGCATGACATCGGCCACCGTTCCTGACCAGGAAGTGATCCGTCCCCTGTGATTATGTATCAGCGACACTGCCCGGCGGCTGGTCAAGCCTCCAAACAGCGGCAACGATTCTGCACCCCCATCATACCATTGCCTATAAGCCATTGGTTGAAGGCCCCGCATAAAGCGAGGCCTTCAAGGGGCTGCCTACTGGTTGAATTCACCAGTATGGCATTTTCTCGAGCTTCTCCGATCAGGTTGCCCGTTGCAACAACAAGTTACGGATATGGCCAATTGCACGGGTCGGATTCAGACCCTTCGGACAAACACTAACGCAGTTCATGATACCACGGCAGCGGAATACGCTGAACGGGTCATCCAGGTTGGCCAGGCGTTCAGCCTGAGCGGTATCCCGGCTGTCAGCCAGGAACCGGTAGGCCTGGAGCAGACCCGCCGGACCAATGAACTTGTCCGGGTTCCACCAGAAAGACGGACATGAAGTGGAGCAGCAGGCACACAGAATACACTCGTACAGGCCGTCCAGCTTTTCACGGTCTTCCGGGGTTTGCAGGCGCTCGATTCCGGGCGCCGGCGTATCATTGATCAGATACGGCGTAACCTTCTCGTATTGACGATAGAACAGATTCATATCGACAACCAGGTCACGAATTACCGGCAGACCCGGCAGCGGGCGCAGAACAATCTTGTTGTTCTTGACCACATCAGAAACCGGAGTGATACAGGCCAGACCGTTCTTGCCGTTCATGTTCATGCCATCGGAGCCACAAACACCTTCACGACAGGAGCGGCGGTAGGCCATGGAAGGATCCCCTTCCTTGATCAGGTTCAGCACATCCAGAACCATCAGGTCCTTGCCTTCCGGAATCTCTACCTCTACGTCCTGCATGTAAGGGGCATTATCGGTTTCCGGGTTGTAGCGATAAAGGCTTACCAACATCTTGAATATCCCCCTTAGTAAGTCCGGGTTTTCGGCTCGAACATCGGAACCGTCTTCGGCGCGAAGTTCACATCACGCTTGCCAACACGCTTTTCCAGCGGGAAGTACATAGAGTGCTTCAGCCAGTTCTCGTCGTCACGCTCGGTGAAATCGTTACGGGCGTGGGCACCACGGCTCTCTTTACGCTCAGCCGCTGAAATTGCTGTCGCCAGCGCCACCTCATAAAGGTTGTCCAGCTCAAGCGCTTCAATCCGGGCTGTGTTAAAGGCGTTACTGGTGTCGGCCAGCTTGGTGTTACGCACACGCTCGCCAATCGCTTCCAGCTTCTTAAGCCCCTCTTCCATGCTCTTACCGTCACGGAACACGCCGAAGTACAGCTGCATGCAAGCCTGAAGATCTTTGCGAACCTCTGCAACGCTCTCACCTTCAGATGCGCCATTCAGGCGATCCAGACGGGCCATGGCATTCTTGATATCTTCTTCGCTGGCACCGTCTACTTCGAAGCCGCCGCGCAGCTGCTCTTCGATGTGCAGACCGGCAGCACGACCAAATACAACCAGGTCGAGCAGAGAGTTACCACCCAGACGGTTAGCACCGTGAACCGATACACAGGCCGCTTCGCCGCAGGCAAACAAGCCCGGAATCGGCTGGTCGTTGCCGTTCTCGTCCTGAGTTAGCGCCTGACCGCCTACGTTGGTCGGAATACCGCCCATCATGTAGTGGCAGGTCGGAACAACCGGGATCGGCTCTTTTACCGGATCGACGTGCGCAAAGGTACGTGACAGTTCACAGATACCGGGCAGACGCAGGTTCAGGGTTTCTTCACCCAGATGATCCAGCTTCAGCAGAACGTGATCCTTTTCGGGGCCACAACCGCGACCTTCCAGAATCTCGATAACCATGGAACGGGCAACAACATCACGGCCGGCCAGATCTTTTGCGTTCGGAGCGTAACGCTCCATGAAACGCTCGCCTTCGGCGTTGATCAGATAACCGCCCTCACCCCGACAACCTTCGGTCACCAGTGTACCGGCACCGTGGATACCAGTCGGGTGGAACTGCCACATTTCCATATCCTGAACCGGGAAACCGGCACGCAGAGCCATGCCGATACCGTCGCCGGTATTGATCAGGGCGTTGGTAGTGGAAGAGTAAATACGGCCAGCACCGCCAGTCGCCAGAACCGTTGCCTTGGACTTGATGTAGCAGACATCGCCGGTTTCGATCTCGATAGCCACAACACCAACGACATCGCCTTTGGCATTCTTGACCAGATCTACTGCGTACCACTCATTAAGGAAGGAAGTGCCGCCCTTGAGGTTCGCCTGATACAGCGTGTGCAACAGTGCGTGACCGGTGCGGTCAGCTGCAGCACAGGTACGGGCTGCCTGGGTGGGATCATCCGGACCCTTGGACTGGCCACCGAACGGACGCTGGTAAATACGGCCCTGCTCGGTACGGGAGAATGGCAGACCCATATGCTCCAGCTCGAAAACAGCCTGGGGACCTACAGAACACATGTACTCGATCGCGTCCTGGTCACCGATGTAATCGGAACCTTTGACGGTGTCATACATGTGCCAGCGCCAGTCGTCATTGGGATCGGCGCTTGCGATCGCACAAGTGATGCCGCCCTGGGCAGATACAGTGTGCGACCGGGTCGGAAACACTTTTGTGATACATGCAGTATTGACGCCGGATTCGGTCAACTGCAGCGCGGCTCGCATGCCGGCACCGCCGCCGCCGATAACAATCGCGTCGTAAGACATGGTTTTGATGTTAGCCATCTATTAAAGCCCCCAAAGAATCTGAATGCCCCAGATCAGGTACACGAACATAACCAGACCGCACGCCGCCTGCACCAGAAAACGTGGCGCCATTGGCTTGATGTAGTCGGTGGTTACTGTCCAGAGACCAACCCATGCGTGTGCTCCAAGCGAGAGCAATGCCAGCAGGGTAAAGATCCGGAACCAGGTCTGATCAAACAGTGCGTTCCATGTTTCAAAATTGACATCGCTGACAATCATGAAGCCCAGAATGAAAATGGTGTACACAGCCAGCACATAGGCGGTGACTCGCTGGATCAGCCAGTCAAAAACACCACTGCGGCCGAGGTTCGTTACGCTGTTTACCATACCCAGACTCCTGCCAGAATGATGAGAATGACGGAAACCACAACTGTGATTTTGGCGGCGGCACGGCCACTCTGCAGTTCTTCACCGATGCCCATGTCCATGAGCAGGTGCTTGATACCTGCAACCAGGTGATAAAGCAGAGCAGACAAAATGCCCCAGGTGATCAGCTTGGCAAGGAAGCTGTCCAGCAGTTCACTTACCCGGTTAAAGCCATCTTCTCCGGAAAGGGAGAGATCCAGACCGTATAACAGAAAGGCAACACCAACAAAGATGATGATGCCACTGACACGATGCAGAATCGATGTAATGGCTGGCAGCGGGAAATGGAACTCGCCGAGATCGAGATTTACTGGTCGTTTGCTATTCACAGCGCTCTCACACTCTCTTTTGGTTCCGCGGGACCGAAATGGCGGCGGATGGTTGGTATGTTTGGGTCGGTAAATCGATACGCTACCGATAACCGATCGGTTCAGGAGGGCGGATCACCTTTTCACAGATCGTTGTTTTCACTTCTGCGCAAAGGTTTATCCCCGATTCCGGGCTCAGGATTATAAGGAGTACCCCTTAGGATTACAAACGCGTAAAATACCCTGGACTCCTTCTATCGGGCCCTCAGAACCCTATTTTAGGAGTATTGACAAACCTTTTTATAGGTCAGAAACCCTATAATCGGGGATATCACTGATTTACACATATAGTAAAATTTGCAGATTTTCTGGCGCTTCCATTGACAAAAAAAGATGAAGCCCTATATTTTGCCTCCGGAATTGCGAAAATACGCGCTTTCTGGCGCATCAATAAATGCAGAAAAGCTGCTTCAGCTAATCAACAGGAGAGCACCATGACCGACAGGAAAGCCACGCTCTCGGTGGGTGATAAGTCCATTGAGCTACCGGTTTATTCTGGCACCATCGGCCCTGACGTTATCGACGTTCGCAGCCTGGTACAGGAAGGCGTTTTCACTTACGACCCCGGGTTCGTTTCCACAGCAGCCTGCGAGTCTGCCATTACCTACATTGACGGTAACGAGGGTGTATTGCTGCACCGCGGTTATCCGATCAACCAGCTGGCAGAAAACTCCGATTTCCTGGAAGTCTGCTACCTGCTGCTGAACGGTGAACTGCCGACTGACGAACAGTTAGAAGAGTACAAGGCCACCATCAAGAACCACAGCATGCTGCACGATCAGATGCGCAACTTCTTCAACGGCTTCCGCCGTGATGCGCACCCGATGGCCATTATGTGTGGCGTGGTTGGTGCCCTGTCCGCCTTCTATCACGACCAGATGGACATCACCAATCCCAAGCAACGTGAAATCACCGGCCACCGCCTGATCGCGAAGATGCCTACGATTGCTGCCTGGTGTTACAAATACTCGATCGGCCAGCCGTTCATGTACCCGCGTAACGATCTGTCCTACGCGGAAAACTTCCTGTACATGATGTTTGGCGTTCCCTGCGAGGAGTACAAGCCGAATCCGATCCTGGCCAAGGCGATGGACAAGATCTTTATCCTGCACGCTGATCACGAGCAGAACGCCTCTACCTCAACCGTGCGTCTGGCAGGCTCTACCGGCGCCAACCCGTATGCCTGTATGGCGTCTGGTATCGCTGCACTGTGGGGCCCGGCTCACGGCGGTGCAAACGAAGCGGTTCTGGACATGCTGGCCGAGATCGGTGACGAGTCCAAGATTGAAGAATTCATCGAAAAGGCCAAGGACAAGAACGATCCGTTCCGCCTGATGGGCTTTGGTCACCGCGTCTACAAGAACTTCGACCCACGTGCCAAAGTAATGCGTGAAACCGCACACGAAGTTCTGAAAGAGCTCGGCATGGAAGACGATCCCCAGCTGCGCATTGCACAGCGTCTTGAAAAGATCGCACTGGAAGATGACTACTTCGTTGAGCGCAAGCTCTATCCGAACGTAGACTTCTACTCAGGCATCATCCTGAAGGCGATCGGTATTCCGACGTCCATGTTCACGGTGATCTTTGCGCTGTCACGCACCATTGGCTGGTTCTCCCACTGGAACGAGATGAACGCCGGCGCCAATCGCATTGGCCGTCCGCGTCAGCTGTACACTGGGCACACCCAGCGCGATTATCCGCAAGAGTAATTTCTACTTTTCGGTTATCCAGAAAAAAGCCGCTGATTTCAGCGGCTTTTTTCGTATGATCAAATAAAAACCGAACACCGCAGACAGAGAGGGATCAAATCATGGCGCAAATTACCTTTATTGGTCTCGGCGTTATGGGCTATCCGATGGCAGGCCATCTGGTAAAAGCCGGCCACAATGTGACGGTCTGGAACCGCACCTCCTCAAAAGCTGAACAATGGGCACTCGAGTTCGGAGGCAAAGCCGGCAACACCATTGCCGAGGCAGTCAAGGATGCCGAATTTGTACTGACGTGTGTGGGCGCCGACCCGGATCTTGAGGCAATTTATCTTGCTGACGACGGCATTATCGCAAACGCACCGGCTACTGCCACACTGGTTGACCACACAACGGCTTCGGGTGGCATAGCTGAGAGGCTGTCAGAGGCTGCTCAGGCACGCGGTCAGGCTTTTATCGATGCTCCGGTATCCGGTGGCCAGCAAGGCGCCGAGAATGGCCAGCTGACGATCATGTGCGGTGGCGAGCAGACATGGTTCGAGCATGCCCGACCGGTCCTGGAGTGCTATGCCAAGGCACTCAACCTGATGGGCCCTGCCGGCAGTGGCCAGAAAACCAAGATGGTCAACCAGATTGCCGTCGCCGGGCTGGTCCAGGCGTTGTCAGAAGCCCTGCATTTCGCCGAACAGGCCGACCTTGATGTAAACAAGGTGGTTGACGTGATATCCAAAGGTGCCGCCCAGTCCTGGCAAATGGAAAACCGCTCGGGAACCATGATTGAGGGCGAGTTTGACCACGGCTTTGCGGTGGACTGGATGCGCAAGGATCTGGGGATCTGCCTGGAAGAAGCACGCAAGAACGGCTCAAAACTGCCGGTAACCGCACTGGTGGATCAGTTTTACGGGGATGTTCAGGATATGGGAGGCAGTCGCTGGGATACGTCTGCCCTTATTCAAAGGCTTCGCAAAGACTGATTATTTGCCACGGAACCCGTAAACGGGCTCCGTGGCCACAGTTCACTTCTTCTTGTCTTTCGGAACCCAGCGCCCGTTCTCATACCACGCCGACCAGCCTGTTGCTTTGCCATCTTTCTCTGACATCACATACTGCTGCTTGAACTTCCGGCTGTAGCGGATCACGGTCGGGTTGCCTTCCGGGTCTTTTTCCGGGGCATCCATCAGGTAATCGTGCTTGGGGTCGATCTCCTTGCGGTGTGGTTTGATTTCCATCACCAGAGGCGGCCGCGTTTCGCGATTTTTCGGAAATTTGCTGGCTGCCAGGAACAGGCCCGAAGCGCCATCACGCAATACGTAGGTATCGTCGACTTTCTGGCACTGCAGCTCCGGCATTGGCACCGGGTCCATCTTCGGCGGCGCAGGCTCACCGTTTTTCAGCAGCTTGCGGGTGTTCTTGCATTCGTCGTTGGTGCAGCCGAAGTATTTACCAAAACGGCCGGTTTTCAACTGCATCTCCGAGCCGCATTTATCACACTCAAGTGTAGGCCCATCGTAACCCTTGATGCGGAAAGTGCCCTCTTCCACTTCATAGCCGGAGCAGTCCGGATGGTTACCGCACACGTGTAGCTTGCGCTTTTCGTCGATCAGATAGCTGTCCATGGCCGTGCTGCATTTCGGGCAGCGGCGCTTCTTGCGCAACAGGCGGGTTTCGCCTTCGCCTTCCACGTCCTCATCGGCACTGACCACCTCATCACCCGGTATCAGGTTGATAGTGGTTTTGCAGCGCTCTTTCGGCGGCAGTGAATAGCCCGAGCAGCCCAGGAACACCCCGGTGCTGGCAACGCGGATCTGCATGTTACGGCCACAGGAAGGACACGGAATGTCTGTCTCCGTGGGCATGTTTGCGCGCATGCCACCGTCAGTTTTTTCAGCATCTTCAAGCTGATTGCGGAATCTGGCGTAAAAATCGTTAAGAACCTTTTTCCAGTCCACTTCACCTTCGGCAATTTCGTCGAGCTCACCTTCCAGATGCGCAGTAAAATCGTAATCCATCAGGTTCGGGAACGATTCTGCCAGCCGTTCAGTGACAATTTCGCCCATTTTCTCGGCGTAGAAACGACGGTTCTGAAGCCGCACATACCCGCGATCCTGAATGGTCGAAATGATGGACGCATAGGTGGATGGCCGGCCAATGCCCTGCTTTTCCAGTTCCTTGACCAGGCTGGCTTCCGTGTACCGGGGTGATGGCTTGGTAAAGTGCTGGCTCGGATCCAGCTTGTTGAGGTCCAGAGATTCGCCCACCTGGATGTCCGGCAGCGCGATATCTTCGTCTTTCTTGGACGATTGAGGGGCGGCTTTCAGGAAACCTTCAAACTTGATAATGCGACCACGAGTGCGCAGCTCATAGTCACCATTGGCAACCATGATAGAGGTGCTGAGAAATTCCGCATCTGCCATCTGGCAGGCGATGAACTGACGCCAGATCAACTCATAGAGCTTTTCAGCATCCTTCTCGAGACCTTTGATATCAGTCGGCCTGCGGCCCACGTCAGTCGGGCGAATCGCTTCGTGGGCTTCCTGAGCCCCTTCCCGGCTACCATAAACCCGTGGCTGTTCCGGAAGATATTGCGTGCCAAACTGCTTTTCGACGAATTCCCGGCAACCGGCAATCGCGTCCTGGCTCAGATTCGTGGAGTCAGTACGCATGTAAGTGATGAAACCGGCCTCATAGAGGCGCTGGGCCAGCATCATGGTCTTTTTGACACTGAAGCCCATGCGATTACTCGCAGCCTGCTGCAGCGTCGAAGTAATAAACGGTGCGGAAGGACGCGAACGGGTTGGCTTGTCTTCGCGTTTGGCAACCTGGAACTCACCCTGCTTTAGCCGGGTAACGTGTTCATTGCTATCGCTTTCGTTGGTCGGGCGAAAGGCTTTTCCCTGATAACGGGTAACTTCGAAATTGACCGGCTCACTGGCTTTCCCGCTTGCCAGATCAGCATGCAACTGCCAGTACTCTTCCGGTATAAACTTGCGGATTTCCCGCTCGCGCTCAACAATCAGACGTACGGCAACCGACTGTACCCGGCCGGCCGAGAGCCCCCGGGCAATCTTCGCCCATAACAGTGGCGAAACCATGTAGCCCACAACCCGGTCCAGAAAACGCCGTGCCTGTTGAGCATTAACCCGGTTGCCATCAAGCTGGCCGGGGTCCTTGAAGGCATCCTGTATCGCCCGCTTGGTAATCTCGTTGAACACAACCCGGCGGTACTTGTCCGGCTCACCGCCGATGGTTTCCTGCAAATGCCAGGCGATGGCTTCCCCTTCGCGGTCCAAATCCGTTGCCAGATAGATGTGGTCGGCAGATTTGGCCAGGCGTTTGAGTTCACTGACCACTTTTTCCTTGCCTGGAAGAATCTCGTACCGGGCATCCCAATTGTGGTCCGGATCAACCCCCATACGGGCAACCAATTGCTCGCGGGCCTTGCGCTTTTTGTGCTCGGCCTTTTCCTCAGGATTCAGTTTCCGTGTGATCGCAGCCTGCCTGGCCCGCTCCTTCGGATCTGACTTTGAACCACTGCCACTGACCGGAAGGTCGCGGATGTGGCCAACACTGGACTTCACAATATAGTCCGAGCCCAGGTACTTGTTGATGGTCTTCGCCTTCGCTGGCGACTCGACAATAACGAGACTTTTACCCATAACGGAAATCTGTATCCTTGGCGATCAATCGGTTAACAATTGGACAAACCGTAAACTCGCATAAAAATCAGGCAACTGGAAAACATAAGGCTGCCATTGTTTGTAGCTTCACTGTTTTACAGGGTCAGCATTTGCAAGACAACCCATTCTTCGGCTTCTGTTGTGCTTTTTTTGAAGAATCGCACCATCCGTATACAAAAAAGGCCCGGCAAATTGCCGGGCCTTTTCAGTGGGCGTTGCTGACCTGTCAGCTGATCACAAACGCTCCCACACAGTGGCAATACCCTGCCCCATACCAATACACATGGTGGAGACACCCAGCTTACCGCCACGCGCCTGCATTATGTGCAGCAACGTGGTCGAAATGCGGGCGCCGGAACAACCAAGCGCGTGGCCCAGGGCAATCGCGCCGCCGTTCAGGTTCACCTTCTCATCCATCACGCCACTAAGCTTGAGGTCTTTCAGTACCGGCAACGACTGGCCTGCAAAGGCCTCGTTCAGTTCCCAGAAATCGATGTCTTCGATTTTCAGACCAGCACGCTTCAGCGCTTTCTTGGTGGCCGGAACCGGACCATAACCCATGATGGCAGGATCACAGCCGGCAACTGCCATGCTGCGGATTCTGGCCATCGGAGTCAGCCCCAATGCCTCGGCACGTTCCGCTGACATCAGCACCAGAGCGGACGCCCCGTCCGTCAGCTGCGAAGATGTGCCGGCGGTAACCGTACCATTCTTGGGATCGAACGCCGGGGGCAACTGAGCCAGTGACTCAACCGTGGTATCCGGGCGAATGGTTTCGTCGTTTTCAATCAGCTTCACATAGCCATTCTCGTCGTGACCCTGAATGGGCACGATTTCATCCTTGAAGCGACCTTCAACCGTGGCTTCGTGAGCCAGGCGATGCGACCGTGCGCCGAATTCGTCCTGCTGCTCACGGGTAATGCTATGCATCTTCGCCAGCATTTCTGCGGTCAGGCCCATCATGTTGGAGGCTTTGGCAGTGTACTTGGAAGCCGCCGGGTTGTGATCGAAACCTTCGGTCATGGGAATGTGGCCCATATGCTCCACACCACCAACCACGAAGACATCGCCATTTCCGGTCTGGATCGCCTGAGCGGCGGTATGGATAGCCGACATGGCGGAACCACACAAACGGTTTACGGTCTGGGCTGCAGATTCGTGGGGAATGCGGGTCAGCACAGAGATCTGCCGTGCCACATTGAAACCCTGCTCCTTGGTCTGGTTCACACAACCCCAGATAACATCTTCCACTTCTTTCGGGTCGAGCTGCGGATTGCGCTCGAACAGGGCTTCGATCAGCGTTGCCGACAGGGTTTCCGCACGCACGTTGCGGAAACAACCGTTCTTGGCACGACCCATCGGAGTCCGCACGCAATCGACGACGACAACGTCTCTCGGATTAAGGCTCATAGATCTTTCTCCGTTCGGAAATCTCGTTCAGGGTTAACCAAAGAATTTTTCGCCATTCTTGGCCATATCACGCAGCTTGTCGGTCGGATGGTACAAAGCACCGAGGTCTGCATACTTATCTGCCAGTTCGACGAATTTATCTACACCCATATCGTCGATGTAACGCAGGGCGCCACCACGGAAAGGCGGGAAGCCAATGCCGTAGATCAGGCCCATATCCGCGTCGGCCGGGTCTTCCACGATGCCATCTTCCAGGCAGCGTACCGTCTCCATGCACAGCGGAATCATCATGCGGGCGATAATCTCTTCTTCGTCAAACTCTTTGCTGCCCTGAACAACTGGCTCAAGCAGTTTGTAGGTTTCTTCGTCCACCACCTTCTTCTGCTTGCCTTTTTTGTCCAACTCGTACTTGTAGAAGCCAACATCGTTTTTCTGGCCATAACGGTTGTTATCGAACATCACGTCAATGGCCGTGGTGCCTTCATGCTTCATACGGTCCGGGAAGCCTTCGGCCATTACTTCACCGGCGTGTTTACCGGTATCCATGCCGACGACATCCAGCAGGTATGCCGGGCCCATGGGCCAGCCGAACTTTTCCATCACCTTGTCGACTTTCTGGAAATCGGCGCCATCGCGCACCAGACCAATAAAGCCACCGAAGTACGGGAACAGCACACGGTTTACCAGGAAGCCAGGGCAGTCATTGACCACAATCGGGATCTTACCCATGGCCTTGGCATAAGCCACGGTGGTGGCAATGGCGCGATCAGAGGTTTTCTCGCCACGGATGACTTCTACCAGCGGCATCATGTGCACCGGATTGAAGAAGTGCATGCCGCAGAAGTTTTCCGGACGCTTGAGATTCGCTGCCAGCGTATCGATTGAAATGGTTGACGTGTTGGACGTAAGAATCGCGTCTTCGCGAACTGCATCTTCGGTTTCACGAAGAACAGCGTCTTTCACTTTCGGGTTTTCAACCACAGCTTCAACAACCAGGTCTACGTTCTTGAAATCACCGTAGTTAAGGGTTGGCGTGATGCTATTGAGCACGTCGGCCATCTTGCCGGCGTCCATCTTGCCCTGATCAACCCGCTTGCTCAGAAGCTTCTTGGCCTCTTTCAGCCCCAGCGCAATGCCGTCCTGGTTGATGTCTTTCATCAGGATCGGAGTGCCCTTCAGCGCCGACTGATAGGCAACGCCACCACCCATGATGCCGGCACCCAGAACGGCTGCCAGGTTCACATCAGAGGCTTCTTTACCCCAGGCACCCGCTTTCTTCTTCAGTGCCTGATCGTTGAGGAACAGGCCTACCAGGCAAGCTGCGACGTTGGTCTTGGCCATTTTGGCGAAGCCTTTGGCTTCCACCTCGATCGCCTTGTCGCGGGTCATGCCGGCATGCTTCTGCATGGTCTTGATTGCTTCCACCGGCGCCGGATAGTTCTTGCCAGCCTTGCCGGCCACGAACGCCTTGGAAATCTCGAACGCCATCATGCTCTCCATGGCGTTGAGCTTGATTTTGCCTTTCTTCTCTTCCCGACGAGCCTGATAATCCAGCTTGCCTTCGTTGCACTGGTCGATGATGGCAATCGCCGCTTCTACCAGCTTGTCGACTTCTACCACTGAGTCGACGGCGCCTGTTTTAAGGGCGACGTCAGCACGGTTTTCCGTACCGCCGGCAATCCACTCAACCGCGTTGTCCACACCCACCAGGCGAGACAGGCGAACGGTACCGCCAAAACCGGGGAAGATACCCAGCTTCACTTCCGGCAGACCCACCTTGGCCTTGGGCGCCATAACGCGGTAGTCGGTTGCCAGAGACATCTCAAACCCGCCGCCCAGGGCGATTCCGTTAATGGCTGTCACGGTCGGGAATGGCAGATCTTCAATGCCGCTGAATATCTCATTGGCCTTAAGAGAATTGGCAACAACGTCTTCTTCCGGCCCGGCAAACAGCTCGGTAAATTCGGTGATATCTGCACCGACAATAAAGCTGTCCTTGGAGCTGGTTACCACCATACCCTTCAGATTTTTCCGGGCCTTGACGGCGTCGGTTGCCGCGCGCAGCTCTTCGAGAGTAAGACGGTTGAACTTGTTGACTGACTCGCCTTGCAGGTCAAAGTCCAACTGAGCGATCCCGCCTTCGATCTCTTTAACTGTGATGGCTTTACCTTCGTAAATCATCAACTGATCTCCAGTCTGTGTTTGGAACTGCCGGCAGCTGCCACGGATTGTTCCGGGTGGCTGCCGGACAGCGAGATTTCGGTCACTGTCCGATCATCCGATTCAAAATTCATACAGTCGTTTGAATCGCGAAGCCACACGATGAGAAAAAAACGGGCGTTTGTCAATTCGTTTCTACAAGAAACAAAAGAAAATACCGGCACAGGTGAGGCTTCCTTTGAAGCATAGTGCCGGAAAGTCACCAGTCAAAGGGGGACAACAGGGACTTTTCTTTGGTATTGATGCCCGTCAGAATGAATAAATGCTTTTACCCGTACCTTCCGGGTACTATCCTAGGAATATTTCCGAAGCACAAAGGAGCAAGAGTTCATGTCCACCTATAAAAAAATGTTGGTCGCGATCGACCTGACAGAAGAGGCGCCCCAGGTTCTGAAAAAGGCGAAAGCCCTGGCCGATGTTGAGGGTGCAGAGCTGATTCTTGTGCACGTGGTAGAGCCCGTTGGATATGCCTACGGCGGAGATATTCCGATGGACCTGAGTGAGCTACAGGACCAGCTCGACAAGGCGGCCCGCGAACAGCTGGCCAAGTATGGTGAAGAGTACGGTATCGCGACCAGCAATCAGATGGTCACCGTTGGTCGGCCGGAATCAGAAGTTCACCGGCTGGTGAAGGAACACGAAGTGGATCTTGTCATTGTTGGCAGCCATGGCCGCAAAGGCTTTCAGCTACTGCTTGGTTCTACCGCCAACGGCGTGCTCCACGGCACAGAATGCGACGTTCTGGCCATCAGAATTCACTGAGCACCCGGGGCCGGCAATCCCTGCCGGCCTGAAATTCAGCGGGTTTACGCCACCTCCCCTTTCATTCGGGCCTGCAGCTTTCTGAGCTGGCTTTCCAGCGACACGCTGACACTCGCCGCCATAGAGAAGAAACTCAGTAACACTTTCAGATTGCTGTCTCCCCGGCACTCGGCGTGAATCCGTTGCCACAGCGCCTGGTTTACCAGTTGCAATCGCTTGTTGCGCTCAACCAGACCGCTCAGTTCCCAGTCCGGCTCATCCAGATTCCGTTTCGCGAATAACTGTTCCAGCAGATAATCACCCACACTACGCATGACGAATTCATCACTGTTGGCAAAAGGCAGGTGATGCAGGGCCATGGGTTTGAGCTCTGCCAACACCGGACAACCACTGGTTGCCATTTTCAGCCCCAGCAGCGAACGAAGGGCCTCTTCCAGCGTGGTGCCTTTGAAGTAGGAACGCCGTTCATCGGTCACCGTGACTTCAACCTTCTGGTAAGCGTCTTCCGCCTGAAATTCTCTGACCACCGGCAACATGGCAGCTGCAGCCGGGCAATGTTCAAGGTCGCTGGCTTTAAGGGGGCAGTTCGAGCACTGGCAATGCTCCAGCTTCACCCACTCGGGCACAGCCTGTTGGGCAGGCAGCCTGGCGGGCTCCCCGGTTACCCTGAACTCGGTTTCCCGGCCGTCCTGAAAACTGAAATGGTATTTAATGTTCATTGATCCGCCTGTTCCTCCAGCTCCATCCATCGCTCCATAACCCGCTCAAGGTCAGCTTCCACCCCTGCCAGTTTATCCAGCGTGGCGGATACCTCTTCCGGTGAACCTGCATAAAAATCGGGCGCGGAAACAACCTCGTTAAGGTCGGCAATCTCCTGCTCCAGCGTTTCTATACGGACGGGTAATTCTTCCAGTTCGCGCTTGAGCTTATAGCTCAATTTCACCGGCTTCTTGCCGGGAGTCTTTTCGTTTTTTCCCGGAGCCGGCCCACTCTTTCCGGCAATGCCGCCGGCTTTGTCGCCCTTGTCCTGCTTGTCAACTTTCAGGCCGGATGTTTCCGAGGGGAAACGACCTCCCTGCCTGCGCCAGTCGGTGTAGCCACCCACGTATTCCCGAACATCGCCGGAGCCATTCAGGAAAATAACATCGGTCACCACGTTATCCAGAAATTCGCGGTCGTGACTGATGATGATAACGGTGCCCTTGAACTCAGCTAACTGCTCTTCCAGCAGTTCCAGAGTCTCCACATCCAGATCATTCGTGGGCTCATCCAGAACAAGAATGTTGGCCGGCTTGCTGAACAGTTTGGCCAGCAGTAACCGGGCACGCTCGCCGCCGGAGAAAACACTGACCGGTGAGCGGGCACGCTCTGGCGTGAACAAAAATTCCTGCAAATAACCCAATACATGCTTGCTCTGGCCGTTGATGTCGATGAACTCACGACCCTCGGCCAGGTTATCCAGGGCATTGCGCTCCAGATCAAGTTCACCACGCAGCTGGTCAAAATAAGCCACCTGCAGATTGGTGCCCAGCCGGATCTGGCCTTCTGTTGGCTCAAGCTCACCCAGCAAAAGACGCACCAGCGTTGTTTTACCGGTACCGTTCTCGCCCACCAGGCCGATCTTGTCACCACGCAAAACGGTCAGATTCATGTCCCGGATGACACGATGGCCATCCGGGTAGGCGAAGCCGGCATCGCGGGCTTCGGCAACCAGCTTGCCGGACTTCGCCGCTTCCTCAACGGCGAAATTGGCAGTGCCACCGCGAACCCGGCGTTGGCGATGTTCTTCGCGCATCGATTTAAGCGCGCGCACCCTGCCCATGTTACGCGTTCGACGAGCTTTGATGCCCTGGCGAATCCAGGCTTCTTCCTGTTTGAGCCTTTTATCAAACAGCGCGTTTTGCCTGTCTTCCTCTTCCAGTGCCTTTTCCTTCAGTTCCAGGTACTTATCATAACTGGCTGCGAAACTGACTAACTGACCTCGGTCAAGCTCGACCACACGAGTGGCCATTCGCCGGATAAACGCACGGTCGTGACTGACAAACAGCATGGCACCGCGGAATTGGGCCAGCGCTTCTTCCAGCCACGCAATGGCCGGCACATCCAGATGGTTGGTAGGCTCATCCAGCATCAGGATATCCGGCTCTGCCACCAGGGCTTTGGCCAGCAGAACCCGGCGTTGCCAGCCACCAGAAAGCGTATTGAGAGTCTGTTCCGGATCCACCCCGTATTGCGCAAGGATGGTTGTCACTTTCTGGTCAAGCCGCCAACCGTCCAGTGCTTCCAGCCGCTCCTGGACTTTCATCATCTGATCAAGACTGGCCTCATCGGCCTGTTGTGACAGGTGGTGGAACTCGATCAGCAGTTCACCGGTTTCCGGAAAAGCAGAGGAAACAACATCGTAAGCCGTACGAGTGTCATCTGAAGGCAGAGTCTGGGGCAACACGGCCAGCACCGAGCCCTCTTCGAGCCGGACAATCCCACCGTCCGGGGTCACTTCACCACTGACGATCTTCAGTAGTGTCGATTTCCCTTCACCATTTCGACCAAGCAGGCAAACGCGCTCGCCGGGATCAATCACCAGTGAGGCTTCGTTCAATAGGGGATGCATGCCATAGGCAAGCGAGATTTTGTCCAGGGTGAGCAAAGGCACTTTAATCAGGACTCCTGCCGGGAAATGAGAGATCGGTGGAGTATAAACAAAAAAACCCGACACAGGGCCGGGTTTCTTCGAGAATCTGGAGCGGGAAACGAGATTCGAACTCGCGACCCTCGCCTTGGCAAGGCGATGCTCTACCACTGAGCTATTCCCGCTGGGTTGTCTGAGGGCGTTGCCTCTCGACGGGTGCGTATTCTACTGATAACCGGCCGGGCGTCAATAACTTTTTTGCGAAATTATTTCTGCTCAAAGCCGAGAAAATACTAACGTGTCTGCCGTTGGTTATTGACCATACGAGGAAGCCCCTTTCAGGTAGACCTCTTCTTCGGGGGTGGATTGGCGACCCAAAGCACGATTCCGATGCGGGAACCGGCCAAAGCGCTCGATAATCCCCCGGTGATCCCGCGCCGACTGCACAAAGCTTTCCAGAAAATCCCCCAGCAACCCATCACTGGAGGCTGCGAGCTGCTGATAGCATTCCACAGACAGGTCCTGATCTTTCATTCTTTCGGAATGCTGGAGGGGCATATAAAGAAAAGCCCTCTGCACACCCGGCAACGCCTGGTCCTGCCCTCGCTCCATCGCCCGGGTACACAATTTTCGGGCGAGCGGATCATTTTCATATGCCATCGCAGCCCCACGGTAAATATTACGCGAGAACTGATCTAGCAGAATAATTTCTGCAAGAGCACCCCCGGGCTGATCACGCCAATGGTCCAGGCCCTGCTCAGAGGCAAACAACACCAGTGACATGAAACGCCGCCGCAGCTCCTGATCAAAGCCGCGGTCAGCACGAAACCAGCGATTCCGGTGGAAAGAATCAGGCAGCCCATGCTCATCCAGTGAACCAAACCAGAAATCCAGAAGCTCTTTCCAATCGAACATTTAATAACTCCCTGATACATTTTGCCTGTAGCCATCGTACAAGGTTGAGTCGACACAAAGAATCAGGTTATTCATTAAACACCTTCGGAGATATTATGCCCCAGGCACATCAAGTAATTTTGCTGGCCCATGGCAGCAGCGACAAACGCTGGTGCGAAACCTTTGAGCGCCTTGCCGAACCTACCCTGCACTCGGTGGAGAATTCTGCTATTGCTTATATGGAACTGGCAGAACCTTCATTAGACACCGTGATTACCGACAGCAAACAACAAGGCGTGGAGAAATTCACAATCGTGCCTCTGTTTCTGGCTGCAGGACGACATCTGCGTAAAGACGTTCCGGAGATGATTGACGACCTTGAAACAAAACACCACGTGAGCATCCGCCTTGCCGATCCGATCGGAATGAACCCGAAGCTGGGTCAGGCTATCCGGGACGTCGTTAAAGAAGAACTGGACACTGCCACGGATTGAGCCATGCTCAGCCAACACAAGGAGCGAACCATGGAACAACGTATTCTGATTACGGGTGGCACCGGTTTTATTGGCAAAGAACTATGCCGTGAGCTTCACGCCAAAGGCTATTCTCTCACCGTGCTGAGCCGCCAATCACCGGATATCGTTCGCTCTCTGTGCGGGCCTGTCGAGGCCACTGACAGCCTGAAACATCTGGAAGGGCATTCTGGCTTTGACGCCATCATTAACCTCGCGGGCGAAGGCATTGCCGAAAAGCGCTGGAGCGAAGATCGTAAAAATGCGCTAAGAAACAGCCGCATTGGCCTCACCCGGGAACTCGTGAAAGTCGCAGAAAGCTGGCAGGCGCAACCTGCCGTGATGGTCTCCGGCTCTGCTGTGGGGTATTACGGGGATCAGGGCAGCCACCTGGTCACGGAAAACACCAGCCCCAATGACGAGTTCACCCACAGGCTCTGTCGCGACTGGGAGCGCGAAGCGCTTGCTCTGGAAAAACATGGGGTTCGGGTCTGTCTTTCGCGCACCGGCGTGGTTGCGGGCCAGAATGGTGGTTTTCTGAAACAGATGTTACCGCCATTCAAACTCGGCCTTGGCGGACCTCTGGGTTCCGGCGAACAATACATGCCCTGGGTGCATAGATCCGATGTGGTAAACGGCCTGATATGGATGCTGGAAACGAAGACGGCACATGGTGCCTACAACATGGTCAGCCCCAACCCTGCCACCAATCGGGAATTCACCAGAACCCTCGCCAGCGTGCTGCGCCGACCGGCCGTTATTCCCATGCCGGCTCCGGCACTGAAAGTTGCTCTGGGTGAAATGGCGCGTTTACTGCTGACCGGGCAGAAGGCCGTACCGGAGCGACTGCAACAGGAAGGGTTCAGGTTTCAGTACCCGGAACTGAAACAGGCACTGAAAGAAAGTGTGGGGAAATAACTTTTTTGAAAAAAGCGTTGACAGCCTTAAGGCTCTTACTTAATATACGCGCCACCTCGACGAGGCAAGCTTTTGAAAACGTTGCGTCCCCTTCGTCTAGTGGCCTAGGACTCCGCCCTTTCACGGCGGCAACAGGGGTTCGAACCCCCTAGGGGACGCCAATTTCAAAGCGCTGGCGACGTCGCTGCCGGGTTAAAAACCCGTACTCAGTGATGCTGCTCTTTGGTCTTCTTGCCACCATGGCTTTTCTGATCCTTCATCACGAAAATGCCAACCCCTACGAAAAAACCGACCATCAGTACAACGGTTCCAATTCCGGCAATGACGACTGCGTCCATATACATGACGTCTTCTCCTGTAATCCACCAAAAGTTCATCAAACTTGATAGAACTCAGGTTACGCCCTCCCAAAATCACCGGTATTGATCTGCATCAAGCACCTTTCACGCTTGCAATAATTGCGATAGTTACGTGTTTCCCGGTTTTGTGGCTCTCACGACAGCGCAATTGCCATAAACTGCTGCTATAGTCCCCGAAGTAATGAACTCTATTCACCTGATCTTCGTGTGGCGGCCACCAAAGAGACATGGCAGATTTTCCAAGGCCTTTGATGCGTTTTCGCTCAGCCTCCCCCCTGTCTTTCCGGCTTCTGGCATGGATTCTCATGTTCAGCTCAGCGTTCACACTGCTTGCCTCAGGCATACAGATCTACGCCGACTATCAGAAAGATCTTGAAGAAATTGACCAGCGTCTTGAAAGAATTGAATCCGGATCTGCCTCCAGCCTGGCTCGCAGCCTCTGGGCGCTGGACCAGCAATCGATTGAGACACAGCTGGAGGGGATTCTGGGGCTTCCGGACATTGACCATCTGCGCTTACGGATTGAACCCGATTCTGAACTGGTCATGGGGCAGTTGCCTGAAAGCTCCGACGTCCTGACTCACAGTTTTCCGTTGGTCCATGAAAGCCGGGAAAACCTGCCATTGGGCGAGCTGACCATCACCGCCAATATCAATCACCTGTACACCGACCTTCGCCGTCGGGTCGGATTTATCATTGGCACGCAGTTTCTCACGGTCTTTATCGTAGCGATCCTCAGCCTGTGGATCTTCCGGTATCTGGTTACCCGCCATCTGACCGCCATGGCGGACTACACCCGCGATCTTTCGCTGCAGAACCTGTCACAGCCTCTGACCCTGGACCGTCCGGATACGCCGGGCAACCGTCGGGATGAATTAGGCCTGGTAACCGATGCTATCAACGAAATGCGTGAGCGGCTTAACGAAGATGTGGAGCGCCGGGAGCGGGATGCGACCGACATCCTCAAGTTCTCCAAAGCGATTGAGCAGAGCCCTTCGTCCGTCCTGATCTGCGACAAGCACTGGCAGGTCGAATACGCCAACCGGAAATTCAGCCAGTTGACCGGCTACAAGCCGGAAGCCATTGAGGGCAGGCACCCTTCTACCCTGATCAATCACGACATGAACAGTCATCAGGCTAACCAGTTCTGGCAAACCGTAAAACTCCAGGTGCAGCGGGTTGGCGTTTGGCAGGGTGAAATAAACAGTGTCCGGCGCAATGGCGAACGTTATTGGGAGCAACTGGTAATCACCGCCATCAAGGATGCCAATGGCGACATCAATGGCTACCTGATTCTGGGCGAAGATATCAGCATTCGTAAACGCTACGAGCAGCAACTACTGAGGCAGGCCAACTACGACATCCTCACCGGATTACCCAACCGGATGCTCGCCATGGACCGGCTCAAGCTGGCACTCGCCCAGGCCAGGCGTGACCAGAGCGAAGTTGGCGTTATGTTTCTGGACCTGGACAACTTCAAGCATATTAACGACACGCTGGGCCATGAAGCCGGAGATGCCCTTCTGATAGAAGCAGCCAGACGCGTATCCAGCTGCCTGCGCGGTAACAGCACGGTTGCCCGATTGGGCGGTGACGAGTTTCTGGTTATTCTGCCCGGCCTGGCCGATGCCGATGCTCCGTGCCAGGTGGCGGACCGCATTCTGGAAACGTTTGCCACCCCCTATATGCTCAGCGGCCAGGAAGTGTTTGTTACCACCAGCATCGGTATTGCCACCTTCCCCAGCGACTCCGATGATAGCGGCACCCTGCTCCGGCATGCAGACGCCGCCATGTATCAGGCCAAGCATAATGGCAAGAGCGCCTATGCCCGCTTCACCCCGGAGATGACAGAAGTCTCTCATGAGCGCCTGCAAATGGAGTCGCTCATGCGCAAGGCCCTTGAGCAGGCTGAATTCGAACTGTGTTTTCAGCCGATCGTTCGCACTGATTCCGGCCGGGTTGTCGCTGCGGAAGCTCTGTTGAGATGGAACAGCCCCGTACTGGGCCTGGTGATGCCGGACCATTTCATCCCGCTGGCAGAAGAAACCGGCATGATCCTTCCCATCGGCGAGTGGGTTATCCACGAAGCTTTGCTTGAGGCCGCTCGCTGGCGCGAAATAACCGGTGTCGATCTTCGGGTCGCCGTCAACGTATCCCCCCGTCAATTCCGGGATCCGGGTTTTACCGAAAAGGTCACACGGGCACTCGACGCAGCCAACCTGGAACCGGCCATGCTGGAACTGGAAATTACCGAAAGGCTGATCCTCGATAACTCAATCGAAACGGCGGACATTCTGCGGCAACTGGACCATCAGGGCATCCGGCTGTCCGTGGACGACTTCGGAACCGGGTACTCGGCCCTCAGTTATCTGAAAAGCTATCCGTTTGATACGTTGAAAATCGATAAATCGTTTGTGCAGGATGTGCTGAAAGAAACCGAGGATGCGTCACTGATTCGCGCCATTATCAACATGGCACACAGTCTTGGCCTGAAAGTGGTAGCCGAGGGGGTGGAAGAAGAAGCCCAGAGTCATTTCCTGCAGTCAGAACACTGCGACTTCTCTCAAGGCTATTTTTACGGTTATCCGATGTCACCACAGAACTTTATAGACTGGCTCGAAACCACCAACCGGGCCAGTTTGACCAGATAGCGTCAAGCGTTAACGCTTGACGCTTTTCTGGCGGTCTTTCCTGATCCGCCGGCCTTTTTTCAGGTCGTTATCGTTTTTCACCTTCTGACGTGGCGTACGCCGATCCACTTTATTGGCGAAAGGGTTTTCGCTGGAGCGGAATTCAAAGCGGATCGGTGACCCTACTACTTTCAACACTTTCCGGAAGGTATTCTCCAGGTAGCGTTTGTAGGCGCCCGGCAATGAATCCACCTGATTACCATGCACCACAATAACCGGCGGATTGGAGCCGCCCTGGTGGGCATAACGTAACTTGATGCGCCGGCCATGAACCATCGGCGGCTGATGCTGTGCCACGGCATCCTGCAGAAGCTCTGTCAGCCTGTTGGTCGGCCACTTTGACATGGCAGAGTCGTAGCAGGCCTTCACCGATTCATACATGGAGCCGACACCAGTACCATGCAACGCAGAAATGAAGTACTTGTCTGCGTAATCAAGGAAATCAAGCCGGCGTGCAACTTGCTCTTTGACCCGGGCACGATCCTCCGGGTCCATGCCATCCCATTTGTTGATGGCAATGACCAGTGACCGGCCGGCATCAAGCACGAAGCCAATCAGGTGAAGATCCTGATCCACCAGCCCCTGGCGGGCGTCGATCACCAGAATCACCACATGGGCATCATCAATCGCCTGCAACGTCTTGATGATGGAAAACTTTTCTACCGCTTCATTGACGTTCTTGCGGCGACGAACACCTGCCGTGTCAATCAGTGTGTATTGCTCGCCGTGCCTTTCATAGGGAATGTACACGCTGTCGCGGGTGGTACCGGGCATGTCGTAAACCACCACCCGTTCTTCACCGAGCATCCGGTTAACCAGCGTGGACTTGCCAACATTTGGCCGGCCCACTACGCCAATGCGGATACCGGGATAGCGATCCGCCCTGTCCTGTTCTTCCGGATTTTCCGGTTCCGGCAGCAGCTCTTCCAGCATCGACCGGATACCGCGATTGTGAGCTGCGGCAATCAGGAAGTTGGCCTCAAAACCAAGGCTGTAGAAGTCAGCTGCGGCGACATCAGGATCCTGGCCATCGGTCTTGTTGACGACCAGATAGGCCTGCTTGCCGGAGCGACGCAGGTGGTCGGCAATCATTTCATCGCCAGCGGTCAGCCCCGCACGACCATCCACCAGGAAGAGCACAATATCCGCCTCTTCCACAGCCTGCATGGATTGGCGCGCCATTTCCGCATCAATACCGTCTTCGTCGCCAGCCAGGCCACCGGTATCGATAACAATGAATTTCCGGCCTTCAGAGTAACCCTCCCCGTATTTTCGATCCCGGGTCAAACCCGGAAAATCTGCAACCAGAGCATCCCGGGACCGGGTCATCTGGTTGAACAGGGTGGACTTTCCAACGTTGGGACGTCCAACAAGGGCAATAACTGGGGTCATAATGTTCAGTCGTCCTGTTCCAGCGTGAGAACAGACATATCTCCGCTGTTTCCATAAACCAGCAGGTTACCATTTTCCAGCACCTGAACCGGTACGCGGATACCGTCACCATCGAACTTGCGCTGGCCTACCAGCTTGCCATCTTCAGCGGACAGTACGTGCAGATAGCCCTCGTAATCGCCCACTACCAGATGGTCTCCGGAAACGGCCGGGCGCGTAACCTGACGCCAGGAAAGATTGTCCTGAACCCAAAGCTCACGGCGATCACTACCCCGCAAGGCGAGAACATCACCATTGGCTGATGCCAGATAGATGTTGCCGCCACCAATCGCGGGTGAGTAATAAGTTGAGGCCGGCCGGCTCCAGATTTCACGGCCGGAGCGGATATCGATCAACGCCAGCTTGCCCTGATAGCCCGCGACCATGATGGCCGATTCCAGAACCAACGGCTGACCACCAATATCGACCAGACGTTCCAGCTCGGTACGCCCCTGGGGCTGACCAACCTGATATTGCCAGATTGGCTGGCCGGCCTCCGAATCAAGCGCAACAACCCGACCATTGGAAAATGACGCAATCACAACATCACCACCAACCAACGGTGCGGCCGCTGTGCGCATGGTCAACACCGGCACCTGAGCCTCGTATTGCCAGAGTTGCTCGCCATTGCTGGCATCGAAGCTGATCAATCGGCCGTCAATGGTCTGAACGGCTACCAGCGAACCGTTGGACTGTGGCGCTGCCAACACTTCGGTGGGCAGGCCTGCACGCCATTGTTCGCTACCATCTTCACTGGAAAGCGCGATAAGCTCTGCATCACGACTGACCACATAAATCTGACGATTGTCGGCACCGGGGCCAGCGAAGATACGGTCTTCGAGTTTTTTCTTCCAGTTGGTCTTACCATCTTCGGTATTGACCGACAGAACGACTCCGTCCGCCGCAGCGGCATAAATGGTATCACCGGCATACAATGGAGCGAGCTGCAATAAATCGCCATCGTGGCCATCGCCCACGGACCGGCTCCAGACCCGGTCAAACTCGACCGTCTCATCAACATCCGGCACAGGATCCGGCTGCTCGAATGTGTCTGTCGTACCACAACCGGCCAGGGTCAGAGCAACGCCCGACAATACCGACAGACACGCAATTCTGCAGGCAGCCTTCAGCGGCATCATGCATCACCTCCAACGCCAAGATCCGACAGCTTCAGTTCCAGAATACGATTGCTCTCTTCGCTTTGCTCTCTGGCTTCAACATAGGCTTCGCGGGCAGCATCGCGGTCACCCATGGCCAGGCGAATATCACCGCGGAGTTCTGAGAACACAGGTGCGAAGGCATCGGCCTCACCAGCGTTATCCAGTGTTTCCAGCGCAGCCTGATAGTCACCCGCAGCAAACTGGGCTCGCGCCAACCGGTTACGGATGACCATTGTCAGTGCCGGATAATCCGAGGCTTTATCCAGCGCCCAGGACAACGAGTCTGCCGCCGCACCCGGATCTTCCTGGGCCATCATCTGCTGACGGGCCAGAACCAGGTTGCCGTAGATGGCATAAGCACTGCCGGCGTAATCACTACGCAGGGTTTCGGCAACAAAGGCGACCGTTTCCTGATCTTCTCCTTCGGAAAAAGCATTCAGCAAACTGGCGAACTGGTTAGCCGCTTCGGCACGTTGCTGTGCCTGATGGTTCTGCCAGGCTTGCCAGCCGAAGACAATCGCCAGAGCGGCACCGATACCAATCAGCAGCGAACTGCCGTTCCTTTTCCACCAGTCCTTGATCGCCTGGACCTGTTCGTCTTCGGTGCGCAACTCAGCCATGAACACTCCTGTCAGTTTTAAAAGTATCTTTGTTCGTCAACGCGGCCTACACCAGCTTTGAAAGCTCGGCAGCCAGTTCTGCCTGCGGCACTTCCCATTGCGGTTCATCGTCTCGCAAAGGCTTGAGCCCGGCAGTATTGTTGTTTATCTCGTTCTCGCCAAGAATAACCGCGTAACGGGCACCGCTTCGATCAGCCTTTTTCATCTGGCTTTTGAAACTGCCGCCGCCGCAGTGGCTGACCACAACCGCCTGCGGCAATTCGTTCCGCAGGTTTTCCGCAATCGCCAGTGACGCTGCCGCCGCTGAATCGCCCATCGCCGTTACGTATACGTCGGCCTGGTTATTGACATAACCGGGTACCAGATCCAGCGTTTCCAGCAGCAGAATCAGTCGCTCAAGGCCCATGGCAAAACCGACCGCATCGGTGGGCTTTCCGCCCAGCTGCTGCACCAGGCCATCGTAACGGCCACCGGCACAGATAGTACCTTGTGCACCCAGACTATCAGTAATCCATTCGAAAACCGTTTTTCCGTAATAATCCAGACCACGAACCAGCGCCGGGTTGATGGTGTAGATAACGCCGGCGGCGTCCAGAAGCGCTTTGAGCTGCTCAAAGTGAGCGCGGGACTCGTCGTCGAGATATTCATCCAGGGCGGGCGCATCGGCAAGAACTTCGCGGGTCGCCGGGTCTTTGCTATCCAGAATCCGCAACGGGTTGGTCGTCAGGCGTCGCTGACTGTCATCATCCAGCCGGTCTTTATACTGTTCCAGATAGGCAACCAGCGCGTCACGGTAGGTCTTTCTCGACTCGCTGGTACCAATGGAATTGATTTCCAGACGGGCATGTCCTTCAAGTCCAAAGGCCGCCCACAGGCGGGCCGTGAGAATCAGCAGCTCGGCATCAATGTCGGGCCCGGCCATGCCGAAGCACTCAACACCAATTTGATGGAACTGCCGGTAACGGCCCTTTTGCGGGCGTTCATGGCGAAACATGGGGCCGGTATACCAGAGCCGGCGGGTCTGGTTGAACAGAAGACCATGCTCTTCAGCGGCACGGACGCAACCGGCGGTACCTTCAGGGCGCAGGGTCAGGCTGTCGCCATTACGATCGTCGAAGGTGTACATTTCCTTCTCGACGATGTCGGTCACCTCACCAATGGAACGCTTGAACAATTCCGTCTGCTCGACAATCGGCATCCGGATTTCCTGGTAGCCGTACTGGCCCAGAACCTGTCGTACGGTGGATTCAACATACTGCCAGACCGGTGTCTGGTCCGGGAGAATGTCGTTCATCCCCCGGATTGCCTTGATTTTAGCCAAGTTAAAACCCTGATTTACTCGATGAATAGTTTTTTGCGGGGCGTTGTTATTCCGCGGAACGCGCGATCACGGCGTCTTCCTGCTCTTTTCGCTTCGCAACACGCTCACGGATGATCCGTTCCAGGTCATCGGTGAGAGTGGCATTGTTCAGCTTCTGGTTGGGCTTGCCGTCGAGGTAGAGCAGGTTTTTCGGGCTACCGCCGGTCAGACCCAGATCGGCGACCTTGGCCTCGCCGGGGCCATTCACGATACAGCCGATAATTGCCACGTCCATCGCGGTGTTAACGTCTTCAAGACGCTCTTCCAGATCGTTCATCGTCTGGATGACATCAAAGTTCTGCCGGGAACAACTGGGGCACGCAATAAAATTGATACCCCGGCTGCGCAGGCGCAGGCTTTTGAGAATATCAAAACCAACCTTGATTTCCTGCACAGGATCGGCGGCCAGAGAAACCCGGATGGTGTCGCCAATTCCGTCCATCAACAACATACCCAGGCCGATTGACGACTTGACTGTACCAGAACGGAAGCCGCCGGCCTCAGTAATACCCAGGTGCAGGGGCTGCTCGATCTGTGAAGCAATCTGGCGATAGGCATCAACGGTCATGAACACATCGGAGGCTTTCAGACTTACTTTGAAATTCTGAAAGTCATGCTTGTCCAGAATATCAATATGGCGCATCGCCGATTCCACCAGCGCTTCCGGCGTAGGCTCGCCGTACTTGCGCTGAAGGCTCTTCTCCAGTGAACCGGCATTCACCCCGATGCGAATCGGAATATCCTGATCCCGTGCGGCGCTTATCACGGCGCTTACGCGATCATCCCGGCCGATGTTGCCCGGGTTGATCCGCAGGCAATCCACGCCAAGTTCGGCAACCCTCAGGGCGATCTTGTAGTCAAAGTGGATGTCTGCCACCAACGGCAGAGAGACTTGTTCCCGGATCTTGCCGAAAGCCTCGGCCGCCTCCATGGATGGCACCGAAACACGAACAATATCGGCACCGGCATCCTGGATGGCCCGAATCTGGGCCACTGTGGCATCGACATCGCAGGTGTTGGTGTTTGTCATGCTCTGAACAGCAATGGGCGCACCACCACCAACGGGCACATCTCCCACCATAATCCGGCGGGATTCACGTCTCTTTATCGGAGATTCATGTTTCATGGAAAGCAACCAACAATCTGCTGTACGGGCGTTCTGTATCAGGGCTCAAGCGTGAACTCTGCCCTGTTGTTTACGGTTCGGATACTGTTCAGGTCAACCGGCTCACCCTGGAACTCCAAAGAATCCAGCGCGCTTACAGCACCCACCACAATGCTCAGTGGAGCTTCGCCGCTCACTTCCAGAACATCGCCTTCCGTGCGCAGGGAACTGGCCAGACGGTTACCCTCGGCGTCAGTGACCTGCACCCAGCAATCATCGTTGAAGCTCATGCGCAGTCGGGCACTGCTCCGGGCAATTTCGTCCGTTGCCGAAGCCGGCTCAGTTACCGTCTCCTGTTCTGGCTCGGCAGCAGCCATTTCCGGGTTCACCGGCTCAATCACTTCAGCCACTTCCACCGGACTATCCGATGGTATTCGGGATGCGGCCCCGGCCTCAATTTCCACCGGCGAAACCATTACTTCGGAACCACCTGCTTCAGGGGTGCCGGCCCGGGAGTCAGCGGTGAGCAAAGCATCGGGTGCCTCAGTTTCGACGTCAACCGGCTGCTGTGCATCCTGAATTGGTGGCTCGGCGCTGTCTGTCTGTGCTTCGGGAGCATTTTCACTGGTTTCAGGCGACTGGCCATTACTGAACCCCGGCAACGTCCGACTGCCATCGGCGAGGTAGGCCGAGACTGCAAAACCAATCACAATCAGAATGACAATAACCACAACGGCTCTGGCGGCACGTCGTTTGCGGTTTTTTTTCCGCTCAATATCCACCAGCGGATCAGCATCGTGCTGACGTTCACGTTCTTTTCTCAGTGGTTCAAGCTCTGCGTCAAGATCGCGAATAATGGCATCAGCGTTCAGCCCGACATGCTGGGCATAGGCCCTGACATACCCCTTGAGGAACAGCTCGGTATCAACCTTGCTGAAATTACCATCCTCAATGGCCTCAATAACGGAAGTGCGAAGGTGCTGCTGATCGGCTATGGCCGACAAACTCAGACCCTGGCGTTCCCGTGCCCGCCGGAGTTGTTGTCCAACGGGTTCTGCTGCTGTTTTGGGCTGCTCCTCACTGCTCATTGGCAATCAGAACCTTGTATTGTTGATATTCGATAGATTCGGGGAACTGATTTTTCAGCATCATTGCCAGACTTGCTGCCTGATCCCGATCGCCATAATGACGAGCTATTCGTATGCCTGTAAAGAGGCTTTCAGAAGAATGCGAGTGTTGCGGACTGCCTTTAATGACAGACTGGAGCCGCCCGTAATATCGGGAAGCTGCCGAGTAATCATCCTGTTCAACCAGCACCCGTGAAAGGGCCAGTAATGAACGAGGCTGGCCACGGGTAAGCTCCACTGCTCTGCGATACGCCTTCTCTGCTGCCGCGAGGTTGTTCAGGCGCTCTTCTGACATTCCAAGATTGAAAAACACGCTGCCCCGGTCATCGTAACCGGTGTCCCGGGAGGCAGCACTGAACTGATCCCTGGCCTCCTCGAAACGGCGCTTGGAATACAGGTAGGCACCATAATAGATGCGTCCACGGGTGTAGCCACTGTCAGCAGCGATGGATTGACGAAAACTCTTTTCGGCTAATTCATCTTCACCGTCGGCACTGTAAACCAGACCTTCAGCAGCCAGGGCCGCAGCGTTGTTGTCGTCTATTTCCAGCGCACGATCAAGGTGATGGCGGGCACGGTCCAGATTACCCTGGCCGATGTAGGCCGTTGCCAGCCTGACATAGTTCTCAAGCGCCTTATCCCGATCGGCTTCGCGGCTGAATCCGCTATCTGTTGTGGTCACACAGCCAGACACCAGCACTGCCAGAGCCAGCATAATTACAGAAACCCACTTCATGGAACCTTCCTTTGCCATCAACAAACACCTTGTCCAGAATAGCATCGGCAACTGCTCAGGGCGCTACCTGTTGTACTGCGATATGCCGCTGGCTTCTGCGGGTACGGTCGTCTACGCGCCCGACGAGCTGGCCACAAGCAGCATCGATATCGTCACCCCGGGTTGTCCGGATGGTCGTTACGTATCCTGCCTCGTTCATCACTTTCTGGAACCGGCGGGTGGCGTTCATGCTTGGACGCTTGAAATCACTCTCCGGGAACGGGTTGAACGGAATCAGGTTAATCTTGCACGGCAGATCCCTGAGCACTACCGCAAGCTCTCTGGCGTGCTCCGGCTGATCGTTCACGCCTTCAATCACGGTGTACTCGATGGTGGCCTTGCGCTTGTCAGGCAAACGGGCCATGTAACGCTTGGTCGCAGCCAACAGTTCCGCGATCGGATACTTTTTATTCAATGGCACCAGTTGATTTCGCAGCTCATCGTTCGGGGCGTGCAACGATATGGCCAGAGATACATCTGTCACCTCACCCAGCTTGTCAATTGCAGGCACCACACCGGAGGTGCTCACGGTGACCCGACGCTTGGAGATGCCGTAGGCAAGATCTTCCATCATCAGATTCATGGCATCGACAACATTGTCGAAGTTCATCAGCGGCTCGCCCATCCCCATCATTACCACATTGGTAATGGGGCGATCCGGGCCTGGCTCGAACGGCATGAAAGCCTTGCGGGCCACCCATACCTGGCCGATGATTTCAGCAGCGGTAAGGTTGCGATTAAAGCCGCGCTTGCCAGTGGAACAAAAGGTACAGTCCAGCGTGCAACCAATCTGTGATGACACGCACAGGGTGCCTCGCTCACCATCAGGAATCAGCACAGTCTCGACACTGTTGCCGTTATCCATGCGCATAACCCATTTGCGGGTACCATCTTTCGACGTTTCGTCGTAGATAACCTCCGGGCCACGAATTTCAGCAACCTGTTTGAGCTTTTCCCGCAGCGACTTGCTCATATTGGTCATTTGATCGAAGTCATCCGCACCGCGCTGGTGGATCCACTGAAGGATCTGCTGAGCACGAAAACGTTTTTCTCCAATTTCCTCGAAGAAGGCCTCAAGCTTTGCCTTGGGCATCCCCAGGAAGTTGGTTTTTTCGGCAGCGGCAGTCATGAAATAACCTCGATCAGATAACCAATACAGAGGTGGCCTTACGCCACCTCTGAAACAACAATCTCAGCCGCGCGGGCAGATTTCGTTGTCATTGAAAAAATACGCAATTTCGCGCTCGGCAGACTCGGCGGAGTCAGAACCGTGAGCAGCGTTAGCATCGATAGACGTTGCGAAATCCGCACGAATGGTGCCTGGCTCCGCTTCTTTCGGGTTAGTTGCACCCATCAGATCACGGTTTTTCAGGATGGCGCCTTCGCCTTCGAGAACCTGAACAACAACCGGGCCGGAGGTCATGAACGCAACCAGATCGTTAAAGAATGGGCGTTCTTTGTGCTCGGCGTAAAACCCTTCAGCCTGCTCCTGGGTCAGGTGCATCATTTTGGCAGCGACTACTTTCAGGTCAGCTTTCTCAAAACGGCTCAGGATTTCGCCAATCACGTTTTTAGCGACGGCATCGGGTTTGATAATGGAGAGCGTGCGCTCGTTTGCCATGGTATTGCTCCAATTGATGGGTGTTGGAAATTCAGAGCCGAGATTATACGCGGTAAGGCAACAACTGCCTACCGTAGCGATCGAAGCCGCTGCACCACTTCACTTATTTGCTGGCAGGCGAAGTCCACTTCTTCCTCTGTGGTAAAGCGCCCGAATGAAAACCGCAGCGCCCGGTGCGCCAACTGATCGCTCACACCAATGCCACGCAATACGTAAGAAGGCTCCATTGCCGCCGAAGCACAGGCAGAACCTGACGACACTGCAAGATACCGCAAACCCAGCATCAGTGATTCGGCTTCAACGCCTTCGAATGACAGATTGACAATGCCCGGCACCCGTTGTTCCTCACTGCCGTTAAAATGCACACCTTCCAGTTGAGCAAGCCCGCTGAGAAAGCGTTGGCGCAACCGTTCCAGCCTGGGCACCTCATCCTCAAGGCACCGACCGGCCACATCAAAAGCCCTGCCCATTCCCACAATCTGATGTGTCGGAAGTGTTCCGGAGCGCATGCCCCGCTCATGGCCTCCGCCGTGAATCTGCGCTTCAAGACGTACTTCCGGCGCCCTGCGCACATACAAGGCACCGACACCCTTCGGGCCGTAAACTTTGTGAGCTGAAAGCGATAGCAGGTCCGCTTTGAGGGTCTTCACGTTTACCGGTAACTTCCCGGCCGCCTGGGCAGCGTCAACATGCAACAGCACGCCCCGCTCACGCAGCGCCTCACCAATCGTGGCAATGTCTGTCACACAGCCAAGTTCGTTATTAACGAGCATCAGGCTGACCAGCACCGTATTGTCCCGAAGTGCCTCGATCACCTCTTCCGGCGCCACCCGGCCGTCAGGGCCCGGGTTGAGCCAGGTGATTTCCACACCCTGCTGCCCCAACCAGTGACAGGTATCAATAACTGCCTTGTGCTCAACCGTTGAGGTAATAATGTGGGCATTCTGATGCAGCGCGGCTACACCCTTGATCGCCAGATTGTCAGACTCGGTGGCTCCGGATGTCCAGACGATCTCACGGGGATCGGCATGAATCAGGTCCGCCACCTGGCGGCGCGCATTCTCTACCGCGGCTTCCGCCTGCCAGCCAAAACTGTGGGTACGGGATGCAGGGTTACCGAAAATTCCGTCCTGGGTCAGATAGCTGACCATTTCATCGGCAACAGCGGGATCAACGGGCGTGGTAGCCGCATAGTCCAGATAGACGGGCTTTTTCATGATGTCTGATGTTCGGGATGTTGGTTATCAGGCTGACGCCTGGTCTGTCAGACGACGAGTATTGATCGCCTCCGACTGCTTCTGATTTTGCCGGTCGGCAACGTGCTGGATTTCGTGCTTGCGCATCAGATCCCCGAGGCTGATCTCACTGAGGAATCTGTGGATTCTGTCGCTCAGGTCAGCCCACAAGTGGTGAGTAAGGCACTTTTCACCATTCTGACAATCACCCTTGTTACCACATCGCGTGGTGTCCAGGGATTCGCTGACGGCATCAACCACTTCGGCAATAAAGACGTCATCCGCAGACCGGCTGAGACGGTATCCACCGCCCGGTCCACGGACACTTATCACCAACTCGTGCCTGCGCAAACGCGAGAACAGCTGCTCCAGATAGGAAAGCGAAATTTCCTGACGAGCTGAAATGTCCGCAAGGCTCACCGGCCCTTCGCCTCCATGCAGAGCCAGGTCGAGCATTGCCGTTACGGCGTAACGGCCTTTTGTGGTCAGCTTCATAGCGCCAGCCCCGGTAATGGGAATGAGTCTCGAGTTGTAGCGCCGAGTATGGGTTGACCCAGCAAAACAGTCAAGTATTCAGCTCCGCGGGGGCTTTTCTTCATCCTGCACGCAGTCGAAATCCTCGTCATGCAGGGGCGGCAGCTCCCCGTTCTGATACTCGCTGTTCACCTTCCGTAGTGCCTTGCACATATTTTCAATACGATCATCGACCGCATGCATGTGATCCAGCAATGCCCGCATGGACCTGGCAACCGGGTCCGGCATTTCCTCGGTTACGCCATAGGCATCGAAGCCCATGCGCTCCTCCATTTCTTTACGCCTGGAATTATCTTCAGACTGGCGTTTAACGATGGCCTTCCCGGGGATGCCCACCACCGTGGCTCCGGCGGGAACCGCCTTGGTAACAACTGAGTTCGAACCGATCTTGGCACCCTCGCCTACCTCAAAAGGCCCGAGAATCTTGGCGCCGGCACCGACCACAACGCCATTGCCGATGGTGGGGTGGCGTTTGCCTTTGTTCCAGCTGGTACCGCCCAGGGTAACGCCCTGATAGAGAGTAACGTCATCGCCGATGATGGTGGTTTCACCCACCACGACGCCCATACCGTGATCAATAAAAAATCGTCGCCCGATGGTGGCGCCCGGATGGATCTCGATTCCGGTAAGCCAGCGGGCAAGTGTTGAAATCGTCCGGGCCAGCCATTTCAGGCCCAGATTCCACAACCAGTGAGCAAACCGGTGAAACAGAAGTGCATGCAACCCCGGATAGTTGGTCAATACTTCAAAGGTATTCCGGGCCGCCGGGTCCCGATGAAACACGCTGTTTATATCTTCACGCAAACGTTCAAACATGATCTTTTTCCTGGCCTTCGTCTGTGGACTGGACGACAGTGGAGTTGTGCTGACTTTCAGCCTGTCGGGTACCGGCGGCTTTCTGCACCGAGGTCAGAATGCCCCTGAGAATATTGATCTCCATCTGATCAAGATGCGCTCGCTGAAACAAGCGCCGCAAACGGGTCATCAATTGGCGCGGATTATCGCGACGATGGAACTCCACTTCCTGTAAAACCTGCTCGAGATGCCCGTAAAAGCCTTCCACATCGCTAACATTGGCAGGGGGAACATCCCAGCCGGGATCTCCGGGCGCTACCATGGAATCAAGGTAGGGGCTGGACTCGCCCTCTTCAAGGCTGCGCAAGTAGTGCATGCGCAATTCATAACAAATCACCTGCACCGCCATAGACAGATTGAGCGAACTGTAGTCCGGATTCGATGGAATATGAATATGGTAGTGACAGCGCTGCAACTCTTCATTCGACAGGCCGTTATTTTCACGCCCGAAGATCAACGCTACCTGCCCCCGGGCACTATGCTCGGAAGCCGTCGCCGCAGCCTGGGGCGGAGCAACGACAGGCCAGGGAACCTTCCGGCCCCGGGCACTGGTGCCCATCACCAACACACAATCGGCCAGAGCTTCATCCAGCGAGCCGACAACCTGCGCCTTATCCAGAACATCTGACGCACCCGCAGCTCGGGCGTACGAGGCTTCGTCCGGAAAGGACGCGGGGTTAACCAGCCAGAGATTGGCCAGACCCATGTTTTTCATGGCCCGCGCGACGGCTCCGATATTGCCGGAATGGGAAGTTTCCACCAGAACGATCCGGATCTGGTCATTGAAGGTATCGGTGCCTTCAAGGGGCAATGCGGGTTTGTGCATGCTTTACGCGCCTGTGTCTGCGATTTTTGGAAAGGGCCTGAATGATACCAGAAATACTGGCCCGCCCGCTCCCCGGAGAAGCCATGACACTGCAATATCAGTGTTTTTCCTCAACCGAAAACCATACAAGAAGGACTATCTTTTGATATGATACTCCGCCTTAACACACCCGGATAATGAACACTCAGATGCAACCAGCAATCAAGATGGCCCTGCGCATTGCCCGCCAGGGTTCAGACTATCTCAAAGCCCATTTCGAGCGACAGGACCCTAACGGTAAGGACGACGCCGACCGTAGCCAGCAGCTGGCGAGGGTTGAGCAATCCATTTACGACAATTTTGTCGAGCAACTGGAAAAGGCTTACAGGGACCACACCATTGCCCCCATGGGTGAAGCCAATGCCAATGGCAGCGAGAAAAGCTGGCATATTTTCCCGGTGCTCGGTCGTGAAAATTTTGTCCGCGGAATTCCGGAATTTGTTCTCGCACTGTCCCAGAAAAAGAATAACCGCACTGAAAACCTGCTACTGATAAACCCGGTAACCGGTGAAGAATACGCGGCCAGTCGTGGCCACGGTGCTGCTCTGAACAGCCGTCGGGTGCGGGCGTCGGAAATCAAACTTCCGGCAAAAGCAGCCATTGCCAGCAACCTGCTGGACCAGGCACGCCAGGGCGACGACCCCATTCTCTGGGGTGAAATGGCTGCCACAGTTGCCCGTGAGAGCTCCATGTTCCGGACTTCCGGCTGCGTGGTTCTCGATATCGCCCGGGTCTCTGCAGGCCTGCTGGACGCTGCCATTATTTTCCGCCCGGAAGCGGCGGAACTGGATCTTGGCGTTACTCTGGCGATGGAATCCGGCGCATTGACCGGCGACTTCGTCGGTAACCCGTCGACAGAAAACGCCCGTCAACTGGTCGTCGCCAATCCCAAACTGTTCCGTGAACTGCTGAAGGTACTGAACCCGTTCAAGGGTCGCCTGCCGCGCTGAGTTTTCGGTCAGCCATAAAAAAACCGCCATCCTTCCGGACTGGCGGTTTTTTTGTGCCTGGAAAACCGGATTTACATCCGGTTCAGCCATTCGGGTGGCTCCTCTTCCTCCGGCTCCTCGGTGCCTTCTTTGCTCGGCACCATCAGGTCTTCACGGCTGATCCCCAATACCATCAGCATGTTCGCAGACACGTAGATAGAAGAATACGTACCCACAAGCACACCAATAATCAGCGCAATCGCGAAGTTGTTGATTGCCTCTCCACCAAACAGGTACAGCGCAAACAGCACCACGAGCGTAGTGCCGGATGTATTGATGGTTCGCGTGATGGTCTGGTGAATAGATTCGTTGATGATGTCCCAGGGTTCGCCTACCCGCATCTTGCGGAAGTTCTCGCGGATACGGTCAGCCACTACAATGGTGTCGTTCAGCGAGTAACCAATTACGGCCAGCAGGGCCGCAAGCACGGTCAGGTCGAAGGTCCACTGGAACAGCGCGAAAACACCCAGAACAATCAGCACGTCGTGCCCCAAAGGGATCACCGAAGCAATGCCGAATTTGAACTGGAAACGCATACCAACATAAATCAGTACGACGGCGAGCGCGATCAGCAGACCAAGCCCGCTGTCTTCTTTCAGTTGCTCGCCCACCTGGGAGCCAACAAACTCCGAGCTGACCAGTTGCAGATCAGCCCCGGTTGCCTCCAGAACGTCCACCACTTCCCGGGCAAGCTCGTCGTTACCGGCCTCGGCAAGACGAATCAACACCGTCGTGTCAGCGCCAAAGTTCTGGACGGAAAACTGCTCGTAGCCGCTTTCATCCATTGTGTTGCGGATATCATCAAGGTCAGGCGCCTCAACATATTCAAGCTCTACAGACGTACCGCCCGTGAAATCCATGCCGAGATTCAGCCCGCGTACACCCAGCAAGGCGATAGACGCAATAACGAGGGCGATAGAAATTACCGAAGCAATTTTCCGCAACCCCATGAAGTCAAACGGTTTCTTTTCGATATCAGCCATTAGACAGCTTCCCCCCGATTGACAATTTCTCGATTCTGCGACGGCCATACACCAGGTTCACAATACTGCGACTGACCATCAGGCCACAGAACATTGAGGTGAGAATGCCGATGCACAGGGTAATGGCGAAGCCTTTCACCGGTCCGGAGCCCATGGCAAACAGAATAACCGCCACCAGCAAGGTGGTGATATTTGCGTCAACAATTGATACGAACGCCCGGCCATAGCCGGAATTGATGGCAAGCTGGGGCGGCACTCCGGCCCGAAGCTCTTCTTTTATTCGCTCGAATATCAATACGTTGGCATCCACTGCCATGCCCACCGTCAACACGATACCGGCGATACCCGGCAAGGTCAGAGTGGCCGACAGAATCGACATGCACGCCACCAGCAGCATCAGGTTCAGCACCAGGCCCACGTTGGCGATCAGGCCGAAGCCGCGATAAAACACCAGCATGTATGCCAGCACCAGAACAAAACCGAAGGTGACTGACATGAAACCGGCATTAATATTCTTCTGCCCCAGGCTCGGGCCTATAGTGCGCTCCTGAACAAAGTACATGGGCGCGGCCAGAGCACCGGCACGCAACAACAATGCGAGCTCGGATGCCTCGGGGATGGAATCCAGGCCGGTAATCCGGAAGCTGCTGCCCAAGGCAGACTGAACGGTAGCAAGGCTGATAATGCCCTTGTCGACCATCCGGTTCTCAACTTCCTCCATCTCGCCATCGACTTCACGCATTTCGGTTTCAGTGCTGTATTCAATAAACAGTACCGCCATGCGACGGCCGATAGCATTGCGAGTGGCCCGGTTCATCAGATCACCACCCACCGAATCCATGGTGATATTGACCTGTGGCTGACCGCTTTCGTCAAACCCCTGCTGCGCATTGGCCACGTTATTACCTGTGGCAATAACCTCGCGCTCCAGGCGTGCCGTGCGGCTGCCCTGATCCCGGAACGAGTATTCCTCGGTTTCTGCTGAAGGCGCATCCTGGCGAGCTTCCATGCGGAACTCCAGGTTGGCAGTAGAACCAAGCACCCGTTTAGCCTGGGCTGTATCCTGCACGCCCGGCAACTCAACAATAATACGATCAGCGCCCTGTTGCTGAACCATCGGCTCAGCAACACCCAGCTCGTTAACACGGTTACGAATCGTGGTCAGGTTCTGCTCTAACGCGTATTCCTGAATGCTCTTCACCTCTGCCTCAGACAGACTCAGAGTCAGCAGAAACTCGCCGTCCTCGGTGCTTTCATCCAGCAGAAATTCGTTGTACTGATCACGCACCAGATTAAAGGCATCGGTTCGGGATTCCTCATCCCTGAAACCGAGGACCACATTCTGGTCCTCATCGATATCGCCACCGCGGTAACGGATCCTCTCTTCACGCAATTCCCGCTTGATCTGGCCGGACAAGGCTTCCAGCCTCTGCTCCAGCGCGGTTTCCATGTCCACTTCCAGCAGGAAGTGCACACCCCCACGCAGATCAAGACCCAGCTTCATGGGGCCGGCACCCAGGCTTTGCAGCCAGTCGGGTGTGGAAGGCGCCATATTCAGAGCGACCAGGTAGCGTTCACCGACAGCATTCTGAACAGCCGGCCGGGCCCGCAACTGATCTTCTGAGCTTGTCAGACGAACCAGAGCATCCCGATCGTCCAGAGAGCTGGATTTAACCTCGATACCGCGCTCATCCAGTTCCGCAAGAGCTTTGTCCAGCACACGCTGGTCCATCTCGGTACCACCACGGGCACCGGTAATCTGAATGGCGTAGTCGTCGGGGAAAAAGTTGGGTAATGCGTAGATAAACCCGATCACAAGTGCGAGCACAATGATCAGGTTTTTCCAGAGAGGATACTTGTTCAGCATGGGATCCCTTTAAGCCGGTAAGGCAGCCGACCGTGATTTTTCAGCCAGTAAAAAAACAGCGGGCGCCAATGCGCCCGCGATGAACCAGCTCAGATATCCTTCAGCGTGCCCTTCGGCAGAGCCGCACCAACAGCAACTTTCTGAACCTTGATTTCAACGTTGTCAGCAACTTCCAGAACGATGAAATCGTCGGTCACTTTAGTGATGCGCCCGGCGATACCACCGGAAGTGACCACTTCGTCGCCCTTGTTCAGGCCAGACATCAGGGCTTTGTGCTCTTTGGCACGCTTGGACTGCGGGCGCCAGATCAGGAAATAGAAAATAGCGATAAAGCCGGCAAAGAAAATCACCTGGCCCATAACACCCATACCACCAGCAGCGCCGGCATCCTGTGCCATGGCAAATGCAGGCATCACAGACAGCAAGCCGGCGATAAGCAGTTTCATTGTTTTCATTCAGGTTCTCCGTTGATTAACTGATCTTCGATTAAAACTTGAGCAGAATCAGCCGAGAGGCGGTACCGTTTCACCTCGTAAGGCATAGAATTCGCTTGTAAAGTCGGACAATGTACCTGCTTCAATGGCACCACGCAATCCACTCATCAGGTTCTGGTAAAAACGCAGATTGTGAATGGTGTTGAGCTGGGCGCCCAGCATTTCCCCGCACTTGTCCAGATGGTGCAGGTAGCTTCTGGAAAAGTTCTGACAGGTGTAACAATCGCAGCGTTCATCCAGTGGGCCGGTGTCATGACGATTTTTCGCATTGCGGATTTTGACAATGCCGGTGGCTGTGAACAGGTAACCATTGCGGGCATTGCGCGTTGGCATCACACAGTCGAACATATCGATTCCCCGGCGTACGGCTTCCACGATATCTTCCGGGCGCCCTACCCCCATCAGGTAGCGCGGCCGGTCTTCCGGCATTTTCGGAGGCAGATCATCCAGAATGCGGATCATATCTTCCTTCGGCTCGCCTACCGACAGGCCACCGATAGCATAGCCATCAAACCCGATATCTGTCAGGCCCTTCAGTGATTGTTCACGCAATGATTCATACATACCGCCCTGAACAATGCCGAACAAGGCTGCCGGATTACCCTCATGGGCGTTTTTGGAACGCTCCGCCCAACGCAGAGACAATTCCATGGATTCTCTGGCCTGTTTTTCAGTAGCCGGATAGGGGGTGCATTCGTCGAAAATCATCACGATGTCCGCACCCAGATCCCGCTGCACCTGAATCGCAATTTCCGGAGACAGCTCCACTTTGGAGCCATCTACCGGGGAACGGAAAGTGACACCTTTTTCAGTAATCTTGCGCATATCCCCCAGGCTGAACACCTGGAAGCCGCCCGAATCGGTCAGAATGGGCCCCTGCCACTGGGTAAAGTCATGCAGATCGCCATGGGCCTTCACCACTTCGGTACCGGGCCGCAACATCAGGTGAAAGGTGTTGCCAAGAATGATCTCGGCGCCGATGTCCTTGATGTCTCTGGGCAACATGCCCTTCACGGTGCCGTAGGTGCCTACCGGCATGAATGCCGGTGTTTCCACCGTACCCCGGGGAAAGGTCATGCGGCCCCGGCGGGCTTTGCCATCCTCACCCAGTTTTTCGAACGACATGAAACAGGAATTACTCACGAATTGTCTCCCAGTGCATCGGAATTGCCTTCCAGCGCATCAATAGTGCCGGTATCGCCCTGATCAGAGCCGGATAGCCTGCCCAGACTTTGCTCCCTGGCGGTCAGGAACATGGCGTCACCGTAACTGAAAAAGCGGTAACGCTCTTTCACAGCTTCACGGTAGGCGGCCATCATATGTTCGTAACCGGAGAAGGCACTCACCAGCATGATCAGTGTCGATTCCGGCAAATGGAAATTGGTGATCATGGCGTCTACCGTCTGAAAACGGTAGCCGGGGTAAATAAAGATATCCGTTTCGCCACGAAACTCATGCAGCTGCCCTGCCCGGCTTGCCGATTCCAGCGAACGTACCGAAGTGGTACCCACTGCAACCACACGACTTCCGCGCTCTCGCGCCTGCCTCACCGCCTGCACGGTTTCTTCCGGCACGTGGGCAACTTCGCTGTGCATCACATGATCTTTGACGTTTTCGACCCGAACCGGCTGAAAAGTGCCTGCCCCCACGTGCAGGGTGACATAGGCAAACTCGACCCCCATCTCTTCCAGACTTGCCAGTATGGCATCATCAAAATGCAGTCCGGCGGTAGGCGCGGCAACGGCGCCGGCTTCCCGGGCGTAGACCGTCTGGTAACGCTCACGATCCGACAGCTCATCGTCGCGCTCCATGTAGGGCGGCAATGGCATATGCCCAACACGCTCAAGCAGATCAAGAACCGGCTCGGAGCCTTCGTGGACAAACCGGAACAGCGCGTCTTCCCGGCCCGCCATCAGCAATTCCGTGCCGTCTTCCAGTATGACTTTCTGGCCTTCTTTCGGGGCCTTGGACGCCCTGGCGTGTGCCAGAAATTCATGCTCACCAAGCAGGCGTTCCACCAGGATCTCCACGCGACCACCGGTTTCTTTCTGTCCGAACAGGCGAGCGGGAATGACACGGGTATTGTTGAACACCAGCAAATCGCCGGGCTCTAACAGGTCGGGTAAGTCTGTGAACTTCAGGTGCCGGGTCTGGCCGGAAGGGCCATCAAGGCTCAGCAAGCGGGATGCGCTGCGCTGCTCCAGAGGGTAACGGGCGATAAGCTCGTCCGGCAGATCAAAATGAAAATCGGAGACGTTCATGGGCCGGGCTGTTCAGGACGCCGCAGGGAGCGACAAATAAATGGTAGCGGCGGGCGGACTCGAACCGCCACGGGTTTTACCCCAACGGATTTTGAATCCGTCGTGTCTACCAATTTCACCACGCCGCCATTGGAGAGTGGAGGAATTATACTGAGACTGAATCTGAAAGCAACCGGGCCGCGGCTAAAATTAACCGCAGCCTCATGCTGTTACAAGCGATCAAACAGGGACATTTGGGATACCTTCGAAAAGGACTGCTGAGCCGCCTGCAATACAAAGCTCTGGAAACTCAGGTTACTGATGGCCTCGGCGTAATCCACATCCTGCAACTGCGAACGGATTTCCTTGGTGTACAACCCGGAATCCTCAAGAAACGCGGTAGTGGATTCAACCGCGTTAAGCCGGCCGCCCAGTTCGGTTTGCTTCAGGATGATGGAATCCTGGGCGCTGTCGAGGTTGGCCAGGGAGTCGGCAATCAGGGCGTCGTATTCGGCATTTCCCTCGGGCGAGCCTTTGGCAACGCCTTCCAGGCCGTCTATGAGGTTTTCAATGGTGCCGAAGATCGATTGTTTATCGCTGATGCCCAGAGTGAAACTATCGTTCGCCTGAGCATCGTTAACAGTCATTTTCATGCCGGCCACCTCAAACTCTTCACCAACCAGCGCGGGGGCGGGCTCAGTGGGAATAACTGTATTTGTTCGAGGATCTCTCACTGTAATTTCTAACTGGCCGCCGTTGTCTGCAACGCTGACTTCAAGGTCATCGGGCACATCAGAACCAAAAGCGTCTCTCAGATCTTTCGGCGCCACAACTTCAAGGCCGGAAATATAGCCAGCAGCTTCGCCGGGCGTAGCGGGGGGCGCCGCATTATCAGACGTTGCAGTTACTGAAACTGCCCGGGGTACATCTACGAAAATACCTTTACCATGGTCACTGATGGGCACGGTCACCCCGTCATCAATTTCCAGAACCCGCTGTCCCTCATCACCCTGATATTTCCAGTCACCCGCGCCATCCTGTGCGAATGCCGGAGTCTGGCCCTGGAAGCCACTGAATATATACTCGCCGGAGGCATCCCGGGTATTGGCGATATTCGCCAGCTGACCGAGCCGCTCTTTAAGCTCGGCGGAAATGGATTGCCGGTCATTGGGGGACAAAGAACCACTGCCCGCTTGTACCGTCAGCTCCCGTACCCGGTGAATAATATCCACGGAACTTTCCAGCGCGCTTTCTTCCTGTTTCAGACGATTGTCCGCCAGGTTGGCATTGCGCTGATAGGTATCCACACGACGAAGCTCCTGGTCCAGCTTCAGAATCCGGGCTGCGGCTACCGGGTCATCCGAGGGCTTGTTGACCTTCTTGCCGGTAGAAATCTGCTGCTGGGTATCCACCAGATTGCTGTTGATACCCTGCAGGCGGTTAATGCCGCCTGAAAAAACCTGTTGTGATGAAATCCGCATCATGATCGGTCACCTCACCTTAACGGAAGCTCTGCAGCAGCGTATTGAACAGATCCTGCGCTACTGACATCACTTTAGAGGACGCATTGTAAGCGGCCTGGTACTGAATCAACCGGCCAGCCTCTTCATCGAGGTTGACGCCGGAAACCGATTCACGCTGATTATTGGACTGCTCCAGCAGTGTTGAGCTGGCATCTTTGTCGAGCTGGCTCTGGCGGGTTTTTACGCCAATATCCTCAACCAGACCGGCATAACCTTCGGTGAAGTTCTGGCTGCCACCATTCATGGTGTTCTTGGTGCCCAGAGCCGCAAGCAATTCGGCGTTCCGGTTGTCAGAGATGCCATTGTCGTTGTATTCAATGGTGAACATATCACCATTAGCAGGCTCACCCGTCAGCTCAAATTGATAGCCCTGATACTCGCTATCCGAGGGCGAATCACTGAAAAACGTATTGATTTTCTGAGGATCATAATCGTTACCCGATATAATCGGAGTTGTTTCGCCCTCTTCATAAATGTCGTACTCAAGCGTGCCACTGGCTGTTTTATCTCCAAAAACAATCCGCAACGGACCATTAGCCAACTCACCACTATTTCTGAAACCTTCCAGCAATCCGTTGGTATTCGGGTTGCGAACGTTCAACATCTTGCCTTGATCAATTTGACCGGTACCCAGATTATTTTCACGGGTCTCTCCGGTCACCGGGTTTGTACCACCTTCCCGCGCACGAATCGGGCTGGCAAACGCCAAATCTTCTTCCCGCCGAACATTCATACCGATACTCTCGGCAGCGTTTCGACTGGGCTGAATGAGGAACTTGTCACCGGCGTTAAACTCACCACCCTCAACACGGATATTAAAGCCATCCATGGAGATTTCAGACTGCACCGGGTCCGGTAACCGGCCCTGTCGCTCGGTTTTTCCGGTTTCAGTATTAACCAACTCAAAATTCCGGCCATCGCCACTGAATTGCAATGACCAGGTACCCGCCGGCAGCTCCGAGCTGTCGGTAATCTCTACCGCCAGCTGAGCATTCTTCGGCTCGGCGTTATTGGAATTGGCCACTACCCGGCTACGCTCTACAGCTTCAGTGTTAATGTCTGTAAAGAAGTTACCGCCAAGGTCACCTTCCAGATCCATGCCAATTTCATGCTGATGATTAATGGAAGAAGACAAGGCAATCGCCAGTCGGCCCAGTTCATCAAAGGCTGGCCGAAGGGCTTCCTGGTCAAAACGGCGCAGACCGCCCAGCTTGCCCCCTTTGATCTGGTCATCCACCAGCATTGTGCGCCCGGAGCTTTCAAGGGTGAACTCAAGCCTACTGGGATCCTCAGCACTGGTGCGAGTGGCAAACTCGGCCGAATTGTTGCCGGTTACCAGAGACAGGCCATTCGCCAGGGAAACGTTTACCTGGCTGCCTTCAGTCTCGCTGACCTTGATATTGACCAGCTCTGACAGTTCCCGGAGCTTCTCATCACGCTGATCCATCAACTCGAGCGGCATTTTGCCCTGGGCAACGCCGGGTGATTCCGAAATCGACAGGTTCAGCTCAGCAATACTTTTCAACAGCGAGTTGGCGTCTTTCACACCTTGCTGCATCTGGGTCTTGACAGATTCACGCTGTTGAATCAGCTCCTCATTCAACCCCTGGAAACGGTTCACCACCTGCTGCCCCTCGCTCAGTACAAGCTGGCGCTGGGGTAATGATGTCGGGTCTTCCGCGGCATTCTGCATGGCAGCAAAGAAATTGTTCAGAGCCTTGTTCAGACCGGTATCTTCGCCACCCAACAGGTTGTCCAGCCGGCTTAATTCAGAGTTAAGGGCTTCTTGTTCACTGTTAAGCGTGCTGTCTTCGCGCAGTTGCTGCGTCAGATATTCGTTCGCCATCCGGCGGATGTTCGAGATAGAAACACCGCTGCCAATGGTGCCTGCGCCGGTGCGCTGGCCTTCCTGGGTTTCAAACTGCACTTCCTGGCGGCTGTAACCCGGGGTGTTGGCATTGGTAATGTTGTTGGCGGTGGTATTCAGAGCAGCCTGATGACTGAGCACGCCCGTCAAACCAGTTCCGATCAATCCTGCCATGATCTGTTACTCCTCTGTACCTGTGCCGCGCATAGACAGCGTCATCAGCGAATCCCGGTTCATGATGCTGCGGATCTTGGAACCGTATTCCGGATCCGTGGCATAGCCGGCTTCCTGAAGCTTGTCTGCGAACACATCCGGCTGGTCAGCCGATGACAGCACATCCCGGTATCTCGGGTTGTTCTGCAGGAAGTCTACGTAATCCCGGAAGCTTGATTCATAATCCGGGTAAGCCCGGAAATCAGCCTGCTCTTTCATAGGCAGGCCATCCCGGAATTCGGTGGTGGTAATGGTCACAGCTTCGCCGCCCCAGCGGTTGTCAGCCTTGATACCGAACAGATTGAAGCTGGGTTCGTTGCCGTCGCCCTCGATCATGTGCCGGCCCCAACCAGTTTCCAGGGCAGCCTGAGCAACCATCAGTTTCGGATTAATGCCGCTTTCTTTGGCAATTCGCTCCGCGACTGGCATCAGCTCCGAAACAAACTGTTCCGCAGAGTCGAACCTTGTTGGCTGTTCGCCGGGCGTCTGGCTCTTTGCTTCAGTGGCGCCAGATGCCTGATGTTTGTCAGCCACTGAGCGGGATAATTCGTCTACTTCAGACAATTGCTCCGGCAGCTTCTGTGAAATCGCCGGCATACTGCGATCATAATCAGCAAGACTGGCCTTGTGGGCGGCCAGCTTGCCTCCATTGCTGTCCATTCCCGGAATCTGTTGGCCCAGCTGTCGCACAAGCGCATCCGCCAGCCCGGAACCCGCACCATTGGCCATACTCAGGCTCACCTGGCTGTCGAACATATCGCGATAGGTTTCGCCCTCGTTGCTGTTGAGGTAGTTGTCTTCTGAAAACACCTCACCAGCCTTACGCATGGACTTGAGCATTTCCGAAAGGAAAAGGCTCTCGAACTGCTTGGCAACCTGTTCCAGGGCCGCATTCTTGTCAGTGCGGGCCTGGGTCTTCAAGGCATTGAGGCCCTGAAAATCGGTATATACCTGAGCTTGCTGTACGCGATAGTCCTGCATGGTTACACCTAGATAACAATCAGCTCGGCACGCAATGCGCCGGCCTGTTTCAGTGCTTCAAGAACCGCCATAACGTCACCCGGGGCAGCGCCCACCTGGTTTACCGCCTGAACAATCTCGTTCAGCGTGGTTGCCGGCCCGAACTTGAACATACGGGCAGGATCTTCAGTGATGGCAATCTGGGTGTCCTGCTCCACTGCAGTTTCACCCTCGCCAAACGGGTTAGGCTGCTCTACCTCCGGGTTTTCCTGGATAGTCACCGTCAGATTGCCGTGGGTAATGGCAGCTGGACTGACTTTTACATTCTCACCCACAACGATGGTGCCCGTGCGGCTGTTAATGACCACCTTGGCGGATGTTTCTGCAGGATCCACTTCAATATTTTCCAAAATTGACAGGAAACTGACACGTTGTGAGGGATCGCGCGGGGCTTTTACAGACACCGATGTGGCATCGTGGGCATAAGCCATATCCGGCCCGAGCTGATCGTTAATGGCCTCCACTACGCGCCGCGCGGTGGTGAAATCCGAGCGCATGAGGTTAAAGGTGATGGTATCGCCACGGGTGAAAGGAGAATCCACTTCACGCTCAATGGTGGCACCGTTGGGAATACGACCGACGCTGGGAACATTCACGGTAATGCGTGAACCGTCCTGCCCCTGGGCACCAAAACCACCCACCACCAGGCTACCCTGAGCCATGGCATAGATCTGGTCATCGGCGCCCTTGAGCGGTGTCATCAGCAAGGTTCCACCTCGCAGGCTGTCGGCATTCCCAACGGAGGAAACCGTAATATCAAGCTCCTGGCCAGCCTTGGCGAAAGGAGGCAGGGAAGCACTGACGGTCACGGCGGCAACGTTGTCAGAGCCAGGATTAACACCATCCGGCAGGTTAACGCCGAACTGGTTCATCATGTTGCGGATGGTCTGGTTAGTGTACGGACCGGAATCGCCAGTGCCATCCAGACCCACCACCAGGCCGTAGCCAATCAGCTGATTGTCACGCACGCCCTTCACCTTGGCCATGTCTTTAAGACGGTCAGCCATGACCGGGGCGGAACACACCGTCAGCATTACAAACACCGTAACCAGCTTGCGTATCATAGCGGCCACCACTCACTGTTAAAGAAGCGGGCCAGCCAGCCCATCTGGTTAGCCTGATCAAAATCACCCGTACCGCCGTAAGCAAAACGGGCATCGGCTACACGATTGGAAGCAACTGTGTTGTCCGGCTGGATATCCTGCGGGCGTACCAGCCCGGTCATGCGAATGTATTCGTCACCATTGGTTAACGAAAGCCATTTCTCACCACGCACCTCCAACACGCCATTGGGCAACACATCAACAACGGTCACACTGATACTGCCTGCCAGACTGTTGCTCTGGTCAGCTTCCGCCGAACCTTCAAAGTCCCGCTCAAGGTTTGCAGACGCACTGAGACCGAGTTTGTCGTAGCCAAAGATATTGGGCTCCGCCAGACCCAGCTCCTGGTCCTTACCAATACTGGTTTCGGCATTTTTGCTGGCGCTGGTGGATTCCTCCAGTAAAACCGTCAACACATCGCCCACATTCAGAGCCTTCGTATCGCCATACAGGTTGTAGTTGCGGGCTACCTGAAAGATCGCGCCGGAATCCGAGTTGCGTTGCTCCATGGACTGCGCCCGTGCCGGCGCATAGGCCGGGTCATTCGGCTCGGCCCGCGGGCGGGTCATGGCAGTACAGCCCTGCAGCAAAACCAGGGCACCAACCAACGCCAGGGTGGCGGGACGCTCGGTGTTAATGATTCGACGAAGGCTTTTCATAACTTACCCGATATTATTGGTAATGAACTGAAGCATCTGATCGGTGCTCGAAACCACTTTCGAGTTCATCTCATAAGCTCGCTGGGTGGTAATCATGTTCACCAGCTCTTCAACAACTTCCACGTTGGAAGATTCAACGGTGCCCTGTTCGATGCTGCCCAGCCCGGCCAGGCCAGCCTCACCTTCACCGGGATCACCACTGGCGTTGGTTTCCTTGAACAGGTTGTTACCAATAGCCTGCAGCCCCTGCGGATTGATGAAATCAACCAGCGTGACCTGCCCCAGATTGATCGGAGCGGCCTGGTCATCCACCACGGCGGTAACAGTGCCATCCTTGCCAATGCTGATATTTGTGGCGTTCTCCGGCACGTTGATGTTTGGCTCCAGAGGGAAACCGTCCGGAGTAACCACATCACCGTCGGAGTTGAGCTGGAACTGGCCGTCACGGGTGTAAGCAACCTGACCGTCCGGCATCTCCACCTGGAAGAAACCCCGGCCGTTGACTGCCATATCCAGCGGCTGTTCGGTCACCTGCAAATTGCCCTGGGTGAACTGCTTGGCAGTGCCCACGACCCGCACACCGGTACCCAGTTGCAAACCGGATGGAACCTCGGTGTTTTCTGTGCTCATACCACCGGGCTGACGATTGACCTGGTACAACATATCCTGGAAAACCGCCCGGTCGCGCTTGAAGCCCGTGGTGTTCACATTGGCCAGGTTGTTCGAAATCGTGGACATGTTGGTGTCCTGTGCGCTCAACCCGGTCTTGCTGACCCAAAGTGCTGGATGCATGGTTCTACTCCTTACCTTCTGCCTGTCTGCCGGCGATTTCTTGCCGCTCTCTGGCAGCCGGTGCGTTTAAATCGGTGTTATCAGAGGTTCTGCAACAGTCGTGCCGTCGCCTCGGAATTCTCATTGGCGGTGGACATCACCTTGACCTGCATTTCGTACTGTCGGGACAACTGCAGGTTTGAGATCATTTCTTCCACCGCATTCACGTTCGAGCTTTCCAGAAAGCCGGTGGCCACACGCATGGCACCATCTGCTGGTTCAGCACCACCATCCAGCGCCTGATCAGGCTTTCTGCGAATGAAACCGTCTTCACCCTTTTCAAGAGCGTCTGCCGGAGGATTGACGAGCTTCAGGCGGTCAACTTCCACCATCTGATCCGGCGGGCCGCCAACCGGTACCACGGAAATGGTGCCGTCTTTACCAATCTGAACGTTATCGAAAGGAGGCAAGGCCACCGGGCCGCCATTACCCATCACCATCTCGCCACTGGCGAGACGCACCATGCCGTTCACATCCACCTGCAAACTGCCGCTGCGGGTAAAGACTTCTTCGCCCTGGTTATTCTGAACCGCCAGCCAACCGTCGCCTTCCAGTGCGACATCCATTTTTCGCCCGGTTTCCTGTAAGGCACCGGAAGAAAGATCGGTACCTGGGCGCTCGGTCATGGCATAGGCGCGGGTGGGATGATGTTCGCCGAAAACCGGCATGCTGCGGGCCTGGGCAAAATCCTTCTTGAAGCCAGTAGTATTTACGTTGGCCAGATTATTGGCGTGGGCACGCTGGGCCATCATGTTCTGCTTGGCGCCAGACATTCCAATATAAAGGGCTTTGTCCATGGGCAAACTCCTGCCGGAATTTTGACTGTTTCCAGTATTCCTGCAGGAGTCGTGCCATGTTTACATGGAGGGACTATTAGCGGAGGTTGATGATGGTCTGGGTGACCGCATCAGAGGTTTCAATGGTTTTGGCGTTCGCCTGATAGTTACGCTGGGCAATGATCAGGTTCACCAGTTCCTCGGAAAGATCCACGTTGGATTCTTCTACCGAGCTGGAGGCAATGGAACCAAGGGTACCGGTGTCCGGTTTGCCGATAACCGGCTGGCCGGATTCAAAGGTTTCTACCCAGGCGGTATCACCCACCGGGGACAGTCCATCGGTATTGTTGAAACTTGCCAGGGCAACCTGGCCCAGAGACTGGGACTGACCGTTGGTATACCGTGCAAAGATCACCCCTTCGTCAGAGACGTCCAAGCCAGAAAGACGACCGGTGGTATAGCCGTTCTGCTGTTGGTCATTAACACCGAAGGCCGCGCCGTATTGGGTGGTTTCGCCAAGATCCACTACGAACGCAGAGCTGGAAGCCGGCTCGGGAATCGGGCTTACGACAGAATCCGGATCGGCCGGTGGCCCATCAGCACCATTGGGATCACCATTCGGATCTTTGGGCACCCAGTCCGCGATAATAATCTCACCATTGGGTGAGACGTTTCCGTCCTGATCCGTCATGGATTCAAGATCGCCACTTTCGTTAAAAGTCGCAGTGTACGGGGCCGCATCAGTGCCGCCCACCATTTCACCGTCAATCTGAACGTAGACGGACCACTGGCTTTCCCCAACACCACTACCCGGTGACGGCTCTTTGACATAGAACTGGGTCAGCTCGTGAGAGTTACCCAGACTGTCGTAGATGCTGGTTGAAGTGGCATGGTTGTAGGTGCGTTGATCCAGAGGATTAAAGGCATTGATTGGCGTCGCTTCCGTCTCGCCAAAGGTGTCCACAAACTCCGAGGTGGTTTCGTCCGATGTTACCGCAGACACTGTCCGGTCTGTTGATACAGACACATCACCAACCGTATCTTCTTCAGCGTTCAATGGGCCGGACTCTTCTCCCCACTCAACTTTCAGCGGCTCGCCCGAGCTGTCTCTGACGACAAGATCATCGCCATCAACGTTCGCCGAAATCGAATTGTTGCCGAAATTTGAAATAACGTCGGCCAAATCCTGAAGTGTCGCTACACCATCCAGATTCAATACTTCATCGTTGATGCGGAATTCCAGGTCGCCGTCGCCAATTGCGTCATTCAGGGTATCGCCAGTAGTGCCGCCCGTTGCCGTACTATTCACCCGGGCAGTCGTAGTACCTGACGCGTTAACCCCCGGTGCAGTGCTTAACGCATCGGCAATTTCTTTTGCCGAACCAACCGGGTTAGAAAGAGTCACCGGCTGGTCAGATGAGCCATCTGCATATTCAAAGGTCAGCGTTTCGCCATCGGTAAATTCATCGGTTGTCAGCGAAAAATCCTTAACCCGTCTTTCCAATACAGATTCCCGGGAGTCCAGGTTCAAGTCCGTCTGCAGGCTGGTAGTCCGGCGAGGCGCCAGGTTGGCGGTCTCAATCTGCATATCGCCACGTACGCCAGAGATATTGCCGTCATCATCGGCGTTGAAACCCTGAACCTTCATGTTCTGGTTGTTGACCACGAAGCCTTCTTTATCGATGCCGAACTCGCCGGCCCGGGAATAGCGGGTTTCACCGCCATCACTCAGCACGAAGAAACCGTCACCATCAATGGCCATATCCAGGCCGTTATCCGTGAAGCTCAGATTGCCCTGGCCGAACTGCTGCTGCACATCCTGAACCTGAACACCGCTACCGACGGGGTTGGAGCCGGAACTCAGAAAACCGTTCGCATACAAATCGCCAAACTGGGCACGACTGCTTTTGAAACCAACCGTGCTGGCGTTGGCGATGTTGTTACCAGTGACGTCCAGATCCACCTGTGAGGCCCGAAGACCACTCAATCCTGTGTTAAATGCCATGACTTATTTCCTCCTGGTCCGACACCGGCTCAGTTAATTTGTTTGACTTCAGACAGCGGCAGGGAACCCATGCCGGCAAGATTCAAGGTGACATTACCGCCTTTGCCCAGAGACACGCTGTCCACATTGGCGCTGACCATGGTATCCAGCTGTTCGGTTCCTGAGGGGTAGGAACCTTCAGCCACTATCTTGTAGGGCCCCGGCGGCAAGTTGTTGCCGTTGCCGTCCTTGCCATCCCATTGGAAATTCGTAACGCCGGGTTGCTGCGCACCCATGTCTATCTGCCGGACCCGCTCACCTGCCTGATTCTCAATAGAAAGCCTCAAACCGCCTGTGGTCGCGGGCACTTCAACCGTGCCGTTAAGCTGGCCGTCGCTACCCAGAATGCCCACATTGGAAGGCGCCAGTACCGTCTTGCCGACCATGGCAGACGCCTGCAGGGCCTGGCTGGACCGGAACTGGCCGGCCACATCGTCAACGGTACCGGACAGGTTCTGCATCTCTTCCAGAGAGCTGAACTGGGCCAGCTGTGACACAAACTCGCCGTTTTCCTGTGGTTCCAGCGGGTCCTGATTTTTCATCTGTGCCAGCATCAGTTCCATAAAGGCATCTTTACCCAGCTCGCTGCCACCCTTGGCCTGCTCTTCCTGCTGGATCCGAAACTGGCTCAGTACGTCTGTGGTTGACGCTGAATTCACTGCGCTCATGATTCTCTCCTAACCTGTTACTGCTGACCCAGTGTCAGAACACGCTGCATCATGGATTTGGTGGCGTTCATTATGTCTACGTTCATCTGGAAGCTGCGGGAGGACGACATCATGTCCGCCATCTCCTCCACCACATTCACGTTCGGGTAATACACATAACCGTCTTCATTGGCGGCGGGATGATCGGGCTCGTACCGCATCTGCAGTTCGGCATCACTTTCAACGATGCCCTCAACCCGCACACCGGCACCAGGGCCGCCATCACTAGCAGCGCCGAAACCCTGCTGATCCGGGTTCAGCATGGATTGCTGAACGGCCGCGAACACCGGCTTACGAGCCCGATAGGTATTGTCGGTGCTTGAGCTGGCTGTTTCAGCATTGGCAATGTTCGAGGCTGTGGTATTCAGGCGCAGCGACTGCGCGGTCATGCCGGAACCTGCGATATCAAAAATGTTGCCCAGTGACATGACTGTCTCCTTAAGAAATCAGTGAATCGAGGCTTATTCGCCTTTAATGGCCTTTTTAAGGCCGGCGAACTTGCTGCTCAGAAATTCAAAGCTGGCCTGATAATCCATAGCGTTGCGCATAAAGCGGGTCTGTTCGCTTTGAGCTTCAACTGTATTGCCATCAATAGACGGCTGATTCGGAGTACGGTACAGCAGCTCACCGTCGGCGCCCGGGCTGGAGGTATCCATATGGCCGCCATGGGTGGCGCTCATATTGAAACCAGACACGGAATTCTGCGCTTTCTGCATCATTGCCTGAAAATCGATATCACGAGCCTTGTAACCCGGGGTATCCGCGTTCGCCAGATTGTTAGCCAACACTTCGGCACGCTTTACCCGGGCCTGCAGCGAGTGTTCGTGAATACCCAGCGCATTATCGAAACTGATTGCCATCTTTGCCTCCGGAAATCTGCAACGGCCGTCGGTGTTGTTGCCGGTTTGCCGCTTTTGCGTTCTGACGGAGTAAATGCAAAGGGGGTGCCAAAATTGAAAAAGCCCGCAATGACGCGGGCTGGAGGGAGATTGATTAAATTTCAGGCGGCATTAAACCGGCGGAAGTCAAACGATGCGGCAAAGGGGTTCCTCATCGAACAAGAAGCCGTTTCCACCGGCAATCATCACCAGCTATGACAACCGTCTATACCTTGCCAGTACTCAACGAACTCGCCGGGTTCAGGGCGTGGCACTACCGGCTTTTCAGTCGCCACAGAGCCGGTATAGAGGAAGCCGATAATCAGTTCGCCGTCCGCCAAACCGAGTGCTTCCTGAACACTGTGGGCGTAGGCAACCGGGCCGGTGCGCCACATGGTCCCGAAACCGGCATCGTTCAATGCCAGCGACAGCAACGTCATACTGCTGCCTGCCGCAAGCACCTGCTCTACTTCAGGCACTTTCGGATGATGACTGGGGGAAGCGATGCCAACAATGACCATCGGTGCCCTGAGAGGCGCATTGCGCGCTTTTTCCAGCTCTTTCTCGGTCGCATTGTTGGCACTGGCACCGGCAAACACTTCACCCAGCTCTACCAGCGCATCGCCTTCAACAACCAGATACCGCCAGGGTTTGAGCAGGGCGTGATCCGGCGCCCGGGCTGCGCACCGAAATGCCTGGTCCAGCACTGCCTTGTCCGGAGCCGGGGACCGCAGCCGGGGTTCCGAAGACCGATTCAGCAAAAACCGGGTAACTGTACTCATATCGTCTCCCTTCCGGTGTCTGTAGTTATGCTACGGTTGATTATTGCCGTACCAGCCGGGGCCCGGGGCCGTCTTCAGGGCTGGTGCTGCGCCAGGGATTGATATCCAGCCCGCCCCGGCGGGTATAACGGGCACAGACCATCAGCTCACGGGGCTGACAACGTTCCATCAGATCAGTAAACAGCGTTTCCACACAATGTTCGTGAAAATCCTGCTTTTGACGAAAGCTCACGATATAGCGCAGCAGGCCGGCATGGTCTGTTTTCGGCCCGGTATAACGAACAAGCACTGTGCCCCAATCCGGCTGGCCGGTCACCGGACAGTTACTTTTGAGCAGGTGCGAGCTCAGCTGTTCCGTAACCTCTTCGCCACTGGCCGACAATGATTCCGGGGAGTAATCGTACACCACGTCGTCAACCGGCAGGTCATCAATCAGTTGATAACCTTCCGGGCGCCCTGTTGCGGGGGCAGATTCGTCAACACTGAGCAGTTTTAAATGCACCGCTGCTCCGCAAGCCGTGGACAAATCGGCAACAATGGTCGCTTCTACCTGCTCGTGAGATGAGAAGACGGTCTGGTTGTAAGAGTTCAGATAAAGCTTCAGCGACTTACTTTCGATGATCGCCGGCGACGCCGCCGGGAAACGGATTTCCGCCCAGGCCACAGCGGGCACGCCGCCAGGCCGAAGCCAGGAGATCTCCCAGGCCTGCCACATATCTTCCCCGAACCAGGGCCAGCGGCCATCGCTCAGGCCGATGCGGCGGCGATTCTCTTCCCGGGGAACCGGGAAGAGCAGTGACGGATCATACCGATCCGGGTAATCGCTGGTCTTGCCCAGCGGCGCCTTGTCCAGAGCCATGAACTATTCCTGAATAGCGTGTCAGTGACGAATGCCCTTGCCTTTAGCCAGCATACGCAGGGCAAGCGTGGCGAGCAGTACAATAAAGACCAGGATCATACCAAGAGAAACAAACGGGTTAACGTCCGAGACGCCCAGTATGCCGTAACGGAAGCCGTTTACCATATACAGAATGGGGTTGATCATGGACACCCCCTGCCAGAACTCCGGCAATTCCTGAATGCTGTAGAACACCCCGCCCAGATACGTGAGTGGCGTAAGTATGAACGTTGGCACGATGGAAATGTCATCAAACTTGGTGGCCAGCATGGCGTTGATAAAGCCACCCAGGGAAAACAGCGCCGAAGTCAGAAATACTGTAATGACCACCATTGGCAGGTTATGAATCGCCAACCGGGTAAATGCCAGCGACAACAGGGTAACAATCAGCCCGATACTCAGGCCCCGCGCCATGCCGCCGGCCACATAACCGGCCAGAATAGTCCAGTTGGGCACCGGCGACACCAGAAGCTCCTCGATACTGCGCTGGAACTTCATGGAAAAGAAGGATGACACTACATTGCCGTAGGAATTGGTGATGACGGCCATCATGATCAAGCCGGGCACGATGAACTGCATATAATCGTACCCGCCCATTTCACCAATACGGGAACCGATCAGGTTACCGAAAATAATAAAATACAGCGTCATGGTGACAGCCGGCGGCAGCAGGGTCTGGGCCCAGATGCGGGTAAAACGGCGGATCTCACGAACAACGATGGTAATAAACGCCGTCCAGAGGGCGTGCAAACTCATACGCTGGCCTCCCCGGTGTTGCCATTGTGCCGGGCATTGTCTTCCACCATACGAACGAACAACTCCTCAAGCCGGTTAGCCTTGGTGCGCATACTGAGCACCTGAATGCCGTTTTTTTCCAGCTCGGAAAACAGGGAATTAAGCCCCTGGCCTTTGGCTACATCCACTTCCAGCGCCCCCTCTTCACTTAAAGTGCAGCGGTAACCGGCCAGCTCCGGCGCCGCCTCAAGGGGTTGCTCGGTGTCCAGCACAAAGGTTTCCAGACTTAACTGCTGCAACAGCTCACGTTTGCTCGTGTGGCGGATAATCTCGCCGTTATCGATAATGGCGATGTTGCGGCACAGGGCTTCGGCTTCTTCCAGATAATGAGTGGTCAGGATAATCGTGGTGCCCTGCCGGTTCATTTCCTCCAGGAACTGCCACATGGAGCGGCGCAATTCGATATCCACACCGGCAGTGGGCTCATCCAGAATCAGCAATTTCGGTTCGTGAACCAACGCCCGGGCAATCATCAAACGCCGCTTCATGCCGCCTGACAACATCCGGGCCGGACTGTTGCGTTTGTCCCACAGCCCCAGTTTTTTCAGGTATTTTTCCGCCGAGATGCCCGCCTGTTTCAGCGGAATACCGTAATAACCTGCCTGGGTGGTGACAATATCAAACACTTTCTCGAACTGGTTGAAATTGAATTCCTGAGGCACGACCCCCAGGTTCAGTTTCGCCCTCGCCAGATCCGTGTCGATGTCATGGCCAAACACACGAACCCGACCACTGGTCTTATTGACCAGCGAACAGACAATCCCCAGCGTGGTGGACTTGCCTGCCCCATTGGGTCCGAGCAGTGCGAAGAAATCTCCTTCTCTGACATGAAGATCAATTCCCTTAAGCGCCTGAAAGCCATCGCCATAGCTCTTCTGCAGGCCCTCAATTTCGAGTGCACAGGTCATAAACCATACCGTTATCAACGAGAAACAGCCCGCATGAGCGAGCTACAAAGGTAGAGAGCTATTTGATTGAGGCGCAAAGGGGGATTTCAAGGGCGCCGGAACAAAGGACTGTGGATTACCGCCCTATCAGGCGGCCCAGCGACCAACGTGATTCTGCGCCGGTGATATCGTACGAAGAAGGATCCAGTCCATCAGTACCATTGGGGAGGCAGTCGCGTACGGTCAGCGCTTCAGCGGAGCTGACCGACTCGTTGAATCTGGCCAGATCCACGACATGAGCCGTCTTCAGTGGCCGGTGTTCGGCGTCCTGCATGATCATGACCCGCGGCCAAAGCCGACGTTCCGGTGTATGAGACACTACAATGCCTCGCTGACCATTCGAGAGCTCCACCAGTGAGCCAGTGGGGTAAATGCCGATGCCCTGAATGAAATTCTCGACCAGATCTTCCTGAAACTCGATATTGCGCGTTTCATAGAGCAGCGCCACGGCCCGGGACGGCGTCATGGGCACATGATCGCCTCGGGGTGTAATCAACGATTCAAAAAACTCGGCAAGGCCCGCGATCTTGGCCAGCACCGGAATACGATCCCCACGGATACCTTTCGGAAAGCCGGAACCGTTGTGTCGTTCACGGTGGCTCTGGACCACCGCCATTACCGCTTTTGGCAAACCAGCCGCAGACAGCATGTCGACACCGCGGTTTACGTAACTGCGATAGGTCGCGTAATCATCCTGTGACAACTGCCTCTCATGAATAACCAGATCCAGAGGCAAGGTCGTTTTCCCCACCTGAGACAACAGACAGCCCAGCCCCAGGTAGTTCAGAAGATCTTCATCCAGCCCTAACTGACGACCACAGACCATGGCCCATACCGATGTGTTCAGGGCATGCCGGTACACAAAATCGTGGTACTGGCGGGTACGGCTTAACCACAAAAGTGCGTTGGGCTGTCGAATAACACTGGCAACCATCTTGCGGGTAACCGTAGCCGCGGGGCGAAGATCCGGTGCCTGCCCGGGGCGAACCGAGCTGAAAGTGCTTTGCAAAGCCTGTTCGGCATCGTTCAGCAGTTGCTTTGAAACCTTCACTTCTTTTTGCAAGGTGGTTTCTGACTGATGACTTACGGGGTGGCGGATACTCAGTGGTGGCAGTTTCAGTTCCTGACGCCCATGGCCACGCAGGGAAGACTTGGCTGAGTGACCAGCCTGGCCGGTGCCCAGCGAGCTACGCCCTTCCTCAACATCCACCATAACCCACCGGCAATGAGAGACCAGCGCCTGAATATCATTCTGGGAGCGGATGTGGAAGCCCTGGATAGGAAACGGTGTGTGGTGCCACGGCCGATCCAGATCCGACACAAACATGCCGATCTCCAGATCATGAACCGCTAATTTCTTTTGACGAACGCCCACCATACACCTCGAATCGTTATCTACTACCACTCAACAATATAGCGCAATAAATGAACGACCACATATGACAAAGTGCCGCACTGTGAATGCTCTCACAGCCCGACTGTGAAGTGATCACCAGTTCTCGAACTGAAGGCCCAGCCCATCCTCGGTACGGCGCACAACCCGCATATCCAGCACGGGCGCGGGCACCGGCAAACCCTGTACCTGAACCGTCACCCGATCACCAAGCTCTGGCTTGAAGGCGTCATCTTCCATGGCAATAAACAGCCCGCCGTCAGAAATATCACTGGTAGAGAAAACAAACTCCCCCAGAGTCTCGTGAATAATCTTTACCCTTGCAGCCATTGCCGTTCGGATATGTTGTCTTCGGTCATCTGGGGTCATAAGCCGGAATTCCTGTAAATTTGATGTTCCTCAATATGTCGGCAAGCATAGCAACAAATTTAGTACAAACTGAGCCGTACCTGCTTGACTCAAACGCAGTTACCAATGAGAATAGTTCACGTTATTAATTAAAGGCACTCAGTGCTTTCTGGTAAGCCGTAAAACAGAAGGGAACAACACCATGCGAATGAAACTTGCCGCAACTGCCGCTATGGCATTGGCTGCTCTGCCTCTCAGCGCGTCCGCCGACGGCGAAGTCAACATCTACTCCTACCGCCAGGCGTTTCTGCTGGAGCCGTTGCTGAATGCTTTCGAAAAAGAAACTGGCATCGAATCCAATGTCGTGTTCGCCAAAAAGGGCCTCTCGGAACGCCTGGAGCGTGAAGGTCGCAACAGCCCGGCAGATGTCGTAATGACCGTGGATATTTCCCGGATCAATGAGCTTGTTGAGCGCGATCTGGTCGCTGGCGTTGAAACCGACACTCTGGAAAAGAACATTCCAGAAAACCTGCGTCACCCGGACGGCAAATGGTATGCCCTCACCACTCGCGCACGCCTGATTTTTGCCTCGAAAGAGCGAGTTGAAGAAGGCGAGATTTCCACTTACGAAGACCTGGCTGACGACAAGTGGGAAGGCCGCATCTGCACCCGCAGTGGCAAGCACCCGTACAACGTTGCCCTGATCTCCTCCATGATTTCTCATCACGGTGAAGAGAAAACCGAAGAATGGCTGGAAGGTGTAAAAGACAACCTGGCACGCAAGCCCCAGGGTGGCGATCGTGACCAGATCAAGGCCATCGCCGAAGGCGTATGCGACATTGCCATCGGCAACAGCTACTACTACGGCAAAATGCTGCAGGACGATAACCAGCGCCCGATTGCCGAGCAGGTCAACCTGGTATTCCCGAATGCTGAAGGCCGCGGCACTCACGTAAATATCAGTGGCATTTCACTGACCAAGAGCGCGCCCAACAAAGAGAACGCCATCAAACTGATGGAGTACCTCTCATCTCCCAAAGCCCAGCGCATTTACGCCGAGGCGAACAGCGAATATCCGGCCAACCCGGAGATCCAGCCTTCCGGCCTGGTGGCTGAATGGGGTGAGATCAACCCGGACAGCCTGTCACTGCAGGAAATCGCAAAAAACCGCAACGCGGCTGTGAAGCTGGTTGACCGCGTCGATTACGACGGTTAATTCCCTGCGATCTTTCTGAAATAGCTGAAAAAGGGTGCCTGCTGACAGGCACCCTTTTTCATTTGCGCGAGGAGCAACCCAAGATGATCCGGATCATTGCAGGAAGCACCACTACAATCTAGAATCGCAACACTTCTCATCTCCACTACCTTAACAGGAACGTCATGACCGAGGTCGTTACCAGTGCCAACCCGGGACTTGCTCAGCCACTGTTGGCCAAACGAACCTCCAAGCGATGGATGCTCAGCGCACTGATAACAACGGCCATCGTTGTTCTCCCGGTATTCTCGGTTCTGTTTCTGGCGTTCTTTCCTGAAGAAAACATCTGGCCACACCTTCTCGATACCACCCTGCCCCGTTACCTGACCACGACACTGAAATTAATGGTCGGCGTAGGCGTGCTTACTCTGGTTATCGGCCTGTCTACGGCCTGGACAGTGACCATGTGCGAGTTCCCAGGCCGTAAGTTCTTTGAATGGGCATTATTGCTACCCTTTGCCATACCGGCCTACGTGATTGCTTACGTCTATACCAGTCTGCTTGATTATGCCGGGCCGGTTCAGGGCGCCCTGCGGGACTGGTTCGGCTGGCAGTCGTCGGCTGACTACTGGTTTCCGGAGATCCGCAGCCTGGAAGGCGCCATACTGATGATCGGGCTGGTGCTCTACCCCTATGTGTACCTGCTTGCGCGAGCGGCATTCCTGGAACAGTCGCCATCCCTGTTCGCCGTCAGCCGTAGCCTGGGACACTCGGCCCTGAGCACCTTTTTCAAGGTGGTTCTGCCCATTGCCCGTCCAGCCATTGCAGTGGGCCTTTCGCTGGTGCTGATGGAAACTCTGAACGATTTCGGCACGGTGGACTTCTTCGCGGTACAAACGCTCACCCGTGGGTTGTTCGATACCTGGATGAATCTGGGTAACCTCGGTGGAGCCGCACAGATAGCCACCACCATGCTCATTTTTGTGGTCATCCTGGTCACTCTCGAGCGCTACTCCCGGCGTCGGCAGCAGCAGTATGCTGCCCGCGACAATCGCGAACCCATTCAACGCTTCACCATGTCATTTCCACGGCAAATGATTTGCCTGGCAACCTGCATGATTCCCCTGGTGTTCGGCTTCATTATTCCCGGTGCCACTCTGACTTTCTATGCATGGGAATACTTTGACGTAAGCTGGAACCCGGACTTCATCGAGAACACCTTCAACAGCCTGTTCCTTTCCGGCGCCGCAGCCCTCAGCACCCTGATTATCGGCGTAACGCTCGCCTACAGCCGCCGGCTGCACAACACCCGGGGCATGCAGATTCTGATGCGGCTTTCCAGCCTCGGCTATGCCATGCCCGGCGCAGTTCTGGCCGTTGGCGTTATTGTTCCCCTGGCTGGTTTCGACAACTGGCTGGACACTCTGGCGCGCGACTATCTGGGCTTCAGTACCGGCCTGTTGCTAAGCGGTAGTGCCTTTGCCCTGGTATTTGCCTACACCGTCCGTTTTCTGGCGGTCTCCGCCGGCAGTGTGGAAAGCGCGTTGCAGAAAGTCACCCCCAGCATGGATATGGCCTCAAGATCACTGGGCCACACACCCGGTGGCACCCTGATGAAGGTACACCTGCCAATGCTCCGGGGCACCCTGGTCACCGCGGCCCTGGTGGTGTTTGTCGACTGCATGAAAGAATTACCCGCAACCCTCATCCTGCGGCCATTCAATTACGAAACCCTGGCCACCTACGTTTATCAGTTTGCTTCTGACGAACAGCTTTACCACAGTGCACTGCCCGCACTGATTATCGTAATGGCCGGCATCATCCCGATCATCCTGATGAACCGCTCTATATCGAACTCCCGCACTATGGCGTAATAGATGCCAGATCGGGCCGCCAACATTGGCGATCGGCGAATAAAGTGTTGCCCGGGTATAGCCCGACCCCCGCAACCCTGTGGTAAACTTCTGCACCTTCATGCAGTGCCTCCGCACTGGGCGGAGAAACCCGTAACTGACTCGGAGACCGGCATATGGCCAAGAAAATACTGCGCAGCCTGATCGGCGCCTCGCTGCTGGCAGCAGCAACCCTGGTTCAGGCTGAAGAACCGCGCGTTGTTGCCATTACCCAGATTGTAGAGCACCCGGCACTGGATGCCGCCCACGAAGGTATAAAAGACGAACTGGCCGAACTTGGCTATCGCGACGGCGAAAACCTCAAGCTCATGCACGAAAGTGCTCAGGGCAACTCTGCCATCGCTTCACAGATTGCGCGCAAATTTGTTGGTGAAAGCCCGGACGTTATCGTGGCCATCGCCACACCTTCCGCCCAGACTGTTGCCTCAGCCGCAAGAAACATCCCGGTGGTTTTCTCGGCGGTAACCGATCCGGTGGCTGCCAAACTGGTTAAAAGCTGGGACAAGCCCGGCGCCAACATTACCGGTGTCAGCGATATGCTGCCAATCGATCAGCATCTGGACATGATCCAGCGCGTAATGCCGGATGCCAAGCGGATCGGCACGGTTTACAACCCGGGCGAGGCCAATGCGGCTGCACTGGTTGAGCTATTGGAAGAGCGGCTGGCAGCACGCGACATGGAACTGGTTAAAGGCGCTGCCACCAAAACTTCAGAGGTGCTGGGTGCAGCCCGTTCCCTCGTCGGCAAGGTGGATGCCATTTATCTGACCACAGACAACACCGTCATCAGTGCCGCCGAAGCCGTGGTATCTGTAGGCGAGCGCTCTGATATCCCGGTCTTCGCCGCCGACACCGCGACCGTTGAGCGTGGCGCCGTTGCCGCGATGGGCTTTAACTACTACAAGCATGGCCGCCAGACCGGCGCCATGGTTGCGCGCATCCTGGAAGGCGCCGGCACCGCCGACATGCCGGTTGAAATCATGGAAGAGCTCGACCTGTATGTGAATCCGGACGCTGCAGAGCGCATGGGGATCACCCTCCCGGATGACGTTATTAACGATGCCACGAAAGTCGTCAAAAACGACTGATCTAACGCCTGACCAACACGGGCGGACCCCACAAGGGCCCGCCCGTTTTCTTTCACGGTGAACCAATACCCATGCTCAGTGAAATCGCATTCTACGGCGCGCTCGAAACCGGCCTAATCTATGGCCTGGTTGCCTTCGGCATTTACATCTCCTTCCGGGTTCTTGACTTCCCCGATCTGACGGTAGACGGCAGCTTCCCCCTGGGTGCCGCTGTCGCTGCAATGTTGATCATGGCAGGCTGGAACCCATGGCTGGCAACAGGCATGGCCATTGTCGCCGGCATGGCTGCCGGCGCTGTGACCGCCCTGCTGAACGTCAAGCTCAACATTCTGAACCTGCTAGCCTCCATTCTCACCATGATCGCACTTTACTCAGTGAACCTGCGCATCATGGGGCGGCCGAACGTGGCCCTGCTGGGTGAAGAGACCGTACTCACCCCGTGGTATGAACTGGATCTGGCGTTTCATCAGGTGCCGGTACTCCTGTTCATAATTGTGGCTCTGGTAGTGCTTGTTCTGCTGTGGCGCTTCATGAAATCTGAAACCGGCCTTGCCATGCGCGCCACCGGTGCCAACCCTCGCATGGCCCGGGCCCAGGGCATTGCCACCGGCGGTATGATTGTTCTTGGCGTGGCCCTTTCCAACGGTCTGGTGGGTCTGGCCGGCGCCCTTTTCGCCCAAAGCCAGGGCGCGGCCGACGTGACCATGGGTGTCGGCGTGATCGTCATCGGCCTGGCGTCACTGATTGGCGGTGAGGCGGTGTTAACCCCTTCCACCGTGGTGCGGGCATTGTTTGCCTGCCTGATTGGCGCCATTGTCTATCGTCTGGCGATCGCCTTTGCGCTTAACGCAGACGCGCTCGGCCTGCAGGCACAGGATCTGAACCTGATCACTGCCGTACTGGTTACTCTGGCCATCGTTCTGCCCGGTGTGCGCACCAAACTCACCCATCGCTTCAGCCGCAAGCAAGCCTGAGGAGCTACCATGATCAGCGCAACCGATCTGAAACTGACCTTTGGCAAGGGAACGCCACTGGAAAACCCGGCTTTGCGGGGCATGAGCCTGACCGTCAATCAGGGTGAATTCGTCACCGTCATCGGCAGTAATGGTGCCGGCAAGTCCACTTTCCTCAACGCCCTGGCCGGCGAAGTCCTTGTCGACAGCGGGAAAATTATTGTCGATAACCAGGACGTAACCCGCCTGCCCACCCACAAGCGCGCCCATAGCGTGGCCCGGGTGTTTCAGGACCCGCTGGCAGGCACCTGCGAAAACCTGTCCATTGAAGAAAACCTGGCGCTGGCCATCAAACGCGGCCAACCCCGTGGACTGAGCTCAGCGGTAAAAAAGCAATACCTGGAAAAATTCAGCGACAGCCTTTCATCGCTGAATCTGGGGCTGGAAAATCGCCTGGGCGACAAAATGGGCCTGCTTTCCGGCGGCCAGCGCCAGGCGGTCAGCTTGCTGATGGCCAGCCTGACGCCCTCCAGTATTCTACTGCTGGACGAGCACACCGCCGCGCTGGACCCGAAAACCGCCCGCTTCGTACTGGAGCTGACCGAGCACATCATCGCCTCACAACGGCTGACCGCACTGATGGTCACTCACAGCATGAAGCAGGCACTGGAAGTGGGTAGCCGTACCGTTATGCTGCATCAGGGTGAAGTGGTTTTCGACATTGCCGGCAAAGACCGGGATGGCCTGGAAGTGAAAGACCTTCTCGGCCTGTTCGAAAAGCAAAGAGGCCTGACAGTCGACGACGACAGCCTTCTGCTGGGCTGAATCTGCTGTTCAAAAACCGGAAACGGGGCAGCCCTGTCCCGTTTCCGGCAACCGACTGATTTCTCTGGCCTCGCCACAATTCAAGCCCCTTTCCATTGATTTTCCTTGCCCCGAACGCTCTGACAATAGTTCCTCTCTTATTCACAGAACACAATATCCTGTTATACTCCTACCAAATTAAACCCATATCTAGGGTTACCGAGCAGGAGCCTTGCGTTTCAAAAGAGCGCGGGCAAACACGAGACATACTGGAAACCGAGGGTGGCAATGAACGCTAAAGCACAGGCAGTGGTTACTACGATTCCCATGCAGGAAGCATCGCTGGACATCTGGAACAGCAAATACCAGCTGAAAACCAAAACCGGCGAGCCAGTCGACAAAAATATCAACGCGACCTACGAGCGAGTAGCCAGGGCGCTGTCGGAGGTTGAAAACAAGTCTGTGCGCAACAAGCACATGAAGGACTTCGTCTGGGCACTGCAGCACGGCGCCATTCCCGCCGGCCGCATCACCTCCAACGCCGGTGCCGAAGCCCACAAGCCCGCCACGTCGACCATCAACTGTACTGTCTCCGGCATTGTTCATGACTCCATGAACGACATCCTGGAGAAAAACCACGAAGCCGGTCTGACCCTCAAGGCCGGTTGCGGCATCGGTTATGAATTTTCCACCCTTCGCCCCCGCGGCGCTTACGTCGCTGGTGCCGGCGCCACCACTTCCGGCCCGCTGTCGTTCATGGATATCTTCGACCGCATGTGTTTCACCGTCTCCTCAGCCGGTGGCCGCCGCGGTGCCCAGATGGCCACCTTTGACGTACACCACCCGGATGTTATCGAGTTCATCCAGGCCAAGCGTGAAGACGGTCGCCTGCGCCAGTTCAACCTTTCTCTGCTGATCACCGAAGATTTCATTGAAGCCGTCCGCAACGGCGACGACTGGCACCTGTCCTTCCCGGTCACCCAGAAAGAAGCCGAAGACGAAGGCCTGGACCTGAACAACGAAAACGAATTTGTATACCGCGACTTTCCGGTCCAGAAAGGCTATGTGGTCAATGATGAAGGCAAGGTCGCCTGCCGTATCTACAAAACGCTGAAAGCCCAGTTTATCTGGGACACCATCATGACCAGCACCTACGACTACGCAGAACCGGGCTTCATCCTGATCGACAAAGTCAACCAGATGAACAATAACTGGTTCTGCGAAGACATCCGCGCCACCAACCCCTGTGGCGAGCAGCCCCTGCCCCCGTACGGCAGCTGCCTGCTGGGCTCGATCAACCTGACCAAGTTTGTCGACTACCCGTTTACTGAAAAGGCCAGCTTCAACTACGAGAAGTACCGGAAAGTCGTGGCCATTTTCACCCGTATGCTGGACAACGTTGTTGAAATCAACGGTCTGCCACTGAGCGAGCAGCGCCACGAAATCACCTACAAACGCCGCCACGGCATGGGCATCCTGGGCCTGGGTTCCACCCTCGCCATGCTGCGCATGCCTTATGGCTCCGACGATTCCGTTGAGTTCACCGAAGAAGTCGTCCGGGAAATGGCCGTTGAAGGCTGGCGCCAGTCTCTGGTCCTGGCCGAAGAGAAAGGCCCGGCTCCAATCATGGAAGACGATTTCGAAATCACCCCGAAGATGCTCAACAAATGCCCGCAACTGGCCGAAGACGGCTACATCGTTGGCGACAAGCTGAAGGGCAAGGTACTGCACGCCAAATACAGCCGTTACATGCAGCAAATTGCCGGCGTGGAACCGGAGCTGATCGAGCAACTGGCCGAGAAAGGTGGTCGCTTTACCCACCACACCTCCATTGCTCCAACCGGCACCATCAGCCTGTCTCTGGCCAACAACGCCAGTAACGGCATCGAGCCGAGCTTCTCGCACCACTACGCTCGCAACATCATCCGAGAAGGCCGCAAGACCAAGGAAAAAGTCGACGTCTTCAGCTTCGAGCTGCTGGCCTACCGCCATTTGGTGAACCAGGGCGCCATGCCGTTCTCAGAAGACGAAGACAAAAAGCTGCCAAGCTACTTCACCACTTCGGACGACGTCAGCCCAAAGCAGCACGTAGACATTCAGGCGGCCGCGCAGAAATGGGTGGACTCCTCCATTTCCAAAACCGCCAACGTGCCCACTGAATTCCCTTACCCGGACTTCAAAGGCATCTACCACTATGCGTACGATAAGGGTCTGAAAGGCTGCACTACCTTCCGCTTCAACCCGGAAGCCTTCCAGGGCGTACTGGTGAAAGAGACAGACCTTGAAAACACGCTGTACGAATTCACCCTGGACGACGGCAGCAAAGTAACCCTGCGAGGCAACGAAGAGGTAGAGTACGACGGCGAGATTCACAACGCCGCCAACCTCTTCGATGCGCTCAAAGAAGGCACTTACGGCAAATACTGATCCGGGAACCGACAGACAGGACAACCAACATGACAGTAAAAATTACCAACAAGATCGTCGGCTACCGCGTGAAGAAAGCCGATGCGGAAACACCGACCGAACACCAGCCACCGGTGCATGCAGACACCAAACCCGTCGAGATGAACGAATTCATCGAACGGCCGGACTTCCTGCTGGGCACCACCTACAAGATCAAGCCACCGGTGGCCGAGCACGCGATGTACATCACCATCAACGACATCCTGCTGAACGAGGGCACAGACCACGAAAGCCGGCAGCCGTACGAAGTGTTCATCAACTCCAAATCGATGGAACACTTCCAGTGGGTAATCGCCCTCACCCGCGTTATCTCTGCGGTATTCCGCAAGGGTGGCGACGTCACCTTCCTGGTGGAAGAACTGCGCAGCGTGTATGACCCCAATGGCGGTTACTTCAAGAAAGGGGGCGTATTCATGCCCTCACTGGTGGCTGAAATCGGCGCGGTGATCGAGAAGCACCTGAAGGCCATCGGCCTGCTGGAAAGCGAGGAAATGAGCGAAACTACCAAGCGCATCCTCGCCGAAAAGCGCGCAGAATTTGAAGCCAGCCAGAGTGCTGCCACCAACGACGACACCAGCAACGATTACCCGCCCAACGCCACCATGTGTGGTAAGTGCAGCACCAAGGCGGTGATTGTGATGGACGGCTGTGCCACCTGCCTGGCCTGTGGCGACAGCAAGTGCGGTTAACCGGGTAAACCAACCCGACCCGTGATTGAAAAGGCCCGGCAGCATATGCTCCCGGGCCTTTTTGTTGATAAGTGCCATGAGGAGCTGGAACGATGAAAATCGCAGTATTTTGCGGCTCGAATACCGGTAACAATCCGCAATTTTTGCATGCCACGCGAGCCCTGGGAGAATACCTGGCCAGCAACGACATTGATGTGGTGTACGGCGGCGGCAAAGTAGGCCTGATGGGCGAGATGGCAGACGCCGTACTCGAACATGGCGGCAAGGTTTTCGGGGTAATTCCGGAGCACCTGAAGCAGAAAGAAATTGCCCACAATGGGCTGACAGAGTTGCAGGTGGTTGCCGACATGCACGAACGCAAGGCAGCCATGGCGCAGATGGCAGACGCCTTTGTCGCCCTGCCTGGCGGAGCGGGCACGCTCGAGGAGATCTTTGAGGCCTGGACCTGGGCGCAGCTGGGGTATCACGCCAAGCCCTGCGCTTTTTACAATGTGTCCGGGTTTTACGACCCACTGCTGCAGATGATTGATCACATGTCGGCCTGCGGGTTTCTGAAACCGGTGCATTCCGACATGCTCATCAAGGCCGATAGCCCTGAAGCCCTGCTCTCCTCCATAAGTGCCTACAAGGCTCCGGTGCAGAAGTGGGACTGAAAAGAAAATAAAGTCGTCCTGTGAGCCATCGGTTGGTATCCCCTGATTGCAAACGACTTTCAAGCCGCATCAAGATTCCTGGCTAAGGGCGTGTTGGCTTCACTGTGTCGCAGTAGCTGTTGGCCGCTCCGCACAATAAACTAACAGTCTGCAGGTTACTCTTCTTCATCGCTGAAAGCAGAGCGGTGGAATTCCGTCGCTTCTTCCGCTTCCCTGACGCCCATTTCCCGGACTTCCGGCACTTCTCCGCCGGCAAGTGTCTCAAGCACCGCGTGCACCCCCTTGGAGAGGGCCCTCAGGCTGTAACCGCCCTCAAGAACCAGTGCAAGTCGTCCTTCACAGTGCTTTTCGGAGATCTCCTGAACGATCCGCGTGATCACTCTGAAACCGTCGTAGGTCAGATTCATTGCCATATCGTCACGGTGTGGGTCGAACCCGGCCGAGACCAGAACCAGATCCGGTTTGAAGTAATCGGCAGCTGGAACCAGAATGTCGCGAAACACTTTCTCGAAGGCGACGTCACCTGCGGTTTCCGGCAGTGGAACATTGATGGTATACCCTTCTCCGAGACCGTCACCTATCTCCTCAATGTAGCCAGAACCCGGATAAAAAGGCGCAGCGCAATGGGTGTCAAAAAACAGCACATCCGGCTCGGCCCAGAAAATATCCTGGGTACCATTACCGTGGTGGGCGTCCCAGTCAATGAGCAGGATCCGTTCACAGCCCAGTTTGGCCTGGGCGTGAGCCGCCGCGACGGCCACATTGTTGAGTAGACAGAAGCCCCGAGCCCGCACCGGCTCGGCATGATGCCCGGGAGGACGCACCAGGGCAAACGCGCTTTGGCATTCCCCGTTCACGACACTTTCTACCGCAGCAATGGCGTTGCCGGCCGCTGCAGTGGCTGCGTTAATGCTATCCGGTGAAACGGCGGTTGTGTCCCTGTCGAGCCAGGCACGCTTACCGGCAAGTGAAAACATGTGGTCGAGGTAGGCCGCCGTATGTACCCGGGCCAGTTGGTTGTAGGTGGCAGGGGCGGCTCCGCTTCTGATCTGAACACCCTTTATCGGGTGCTCATCCAGATACGCCTTGACCGCGGAGAGGCGGCCAGGATGTTCCGGATAGCTCCATTTGAAATCCAGCCCCTTGAGGATCGACCTGACTCGCTTTTCCACCCGACTGGGCATGAAGGGCAAATCCACCTCGGGATTGTGTCCCAGCATCACCTCGTCATAAAACACATGCACACTGCGATCGCCGATCATTGGACCTTCCCTTTCTTAGTGATTGCCGCTACGCCAGGGCCTGTTTCACCGTTGAGGTGAAAGCCGCGGCGCGAATGCCTGTAGGCTTGAAACCCAATTTGCTCCACGCGGCCCCGGCCTCTTTGTTCGAGGCGGAATATTCGAGAATCAGCTCTGACACGTTGTGACTCTCGGCAAACGCCACCAGATCCCGGAGCAGAGCTTTAAGAATACCGCGATTCCGGAATTCAGGCTCGACCCAGACGTCGTCGATCATTCCCACCCTGAACTCAACCGCTTCGGTTCGTGCCCAGATGCCCTGGCTACTCCAGACATAAACGTAGCCCATTCCCACCAGTCCCGCTTCGGTAGTGTCTGCCACCACCAGGTGCTTATTCTGATCCTTCAAAGCGGAGCTCAAAGCCTGGAAAAGCCGTTTGTACTCGCTCTCTTTGAGGTCCTGCGGCTCGCCCCCTGAGACATGCAGGGCAAGTTTGACGAGAAACCCCACCATTAACGGGAGATCCTCTTCCCGGGCCTCCCTTATCACAAACCCACTATCCGCTTTTTTTCTGCCCATAAATAACCCCTGCAAACCCATCGCACAGTGCAAACCGAAGAGCACTTGGCTCGGGCTTCGATTTTTCCAGACAGATAACCCCCTGGAGGCGCTATCAGAAGCTTAGTCGCTCTCTTTGCACGAGACAAAAATCCATTTCATGAAACTGCGCTTGGCATAGAACGGGCGTCAGAGTAACGTCGATAACACCCATGGCAGACAAGGCGAACAAACCGTGCACGGGCAGCCAGAGCGCTCAAAGGTTGGAACTGTGAAAAAACTTCTCCTGGTTCTCGGTATGGCACTGGCGGTTGCGCTCATTTTGACGGTCAGCTCCAACCCCATGCCTATTGAAGAGCGGCTGATCCGGATCCAGGCGGAGGATGTACTCGGTGAGTTCCCCGACCTGGAAACCGAACCACTTGAGCTGCAGGGAGCCTTGCTGGACATGGCGCATGATGAACTGCTCCTGCTCAAAGCCCGGGCGGCCTTTCTCCGCTATCCGGAAATGACCCGTGAGCTCTTTCCACTGTATGGACCAGAACAGGAATTTCGGGAAATCCTCCGCTCGTACGGTGAGAACATCCTGCCTCCCATCCACTACTTCCTGAGCCGGCCAATTGGCTCGATCGAGCTGATGAATACAGCGGCTAACAAGTACCAGAGCCTCAGAGACTTCCTTACCGGTAACGGGGAATCCTCAGAAAAGCAGACCACCGCGGGAACAGACAGCCTGCTTCCGGCAGAACGCGGCTGGTATGCCGTGGGCTTTATTCAGGAAGAAGGCCACAACTTCCTGGGCCAGTTTGTGGTCAGTGCGCAGGGAGAAGTGACCTGGGTAACGACCGAAAGGGTCCTGGAGAACATCAATCAGCTTTTTGCCAGCGGAATCCGGAATCTTGAAATCCAGTACCGCACTGATGGGGATATTTCAGCATCGGACATTGGCTGGGCATCGGTCGATGTACTCGTCTTCGCCAGCGCATTGAAGGTTCTCAGAGTGGGTCGAGCCATGGCGGTTTCTACCAGAGGTGCAGCCAGAGGCACCCGCTCCGCCGCACTCGGAACCCGTCTTGCCAACAGCGGCCGAATGATACTGAACAGCGCCCGGTACGCGAAATGGCCGGCAGTGATAGGCGCGGGATATCTGGTGGTTACACACCCGAGCATTATTAATGACGTTTTCGCCGAGGTAGCTGAGGTTCTGGGTTATCCGGCATGGCTGGTGCAGTTTCTGGGCTGGTTGCTGATACTCGTGCCAGTGCTGTACATCTCCAGTTGGCTAACGCGGTTTCTGGTACGACCTTCCATTGCCTTACTGAGCGCCCTGGCTTCGGGATTATCCAGACTGAATCGTGATAATTCGCTTAACCGCATAGACTAGCGGTCCGGACTATTGCATTTGTAATACGAATCGTTATTATTCGTTATACGAATTCATAACGAAGGGTTTACAACTCTGATGAAAGTCTCCTACTCCCGACGCTACAGTTCTGTTGCGCTGGCATCCCTGCTAAGTGCCAGCTCTGTGGCTGTGGCACAGAGCGATGACGCACCCACTCTCGACACTCTTGATGTTGTGTCAGATGCGATTTCCGCTCCGGATTACATGCCGCTGGCAAAAAAGCCAGAGGTGGGCAAGATGGATGTGCCGGTGGAAGAACAACCCTACTCGGTCTCCGTCATTGACCGGACCTTTATCGAAGACTCCGGCGCCAAGAACATTCAGGATGCCCTGCTATACACCCCGGGCGTTTACGCCGGTGCATTCGGCTTCGATACCCGTATCGACTCCGCAAAAGTACGGGGCGTGGATGCGGGCCGATACCTTGATGGCCTGCGCCAGATCTACGGTTCTTACAATTCCGTGCGCACCAACGTGTATGCCCTGGAGAGTATCGAGGTTCTCAAGGGCCCGTCCTCTATGCTTTACGGTCAGGGCGACCTTGGTGGTGTTGTCAATGCGGTCTCCAAACTGCCAAAAGCCGAGCAAGGCGGTGAAGTATGGGCCCAGTATGGCACCTTCAACCGCAAGCAACTGGCCGTGGATGTCACCGGTCCGGCGACTGAAAATGGCGAACTGCTGTACCGCCTGGTTGCCCTTGGCCGCGACAGCGATACCCAGGTAGATCACGTGGAAGACGATGGCTATCTTGTTGCCCCCTCCCTTACCTGGCGCCCCGATGACGACACCAGCGTTACGCTGTTGTTGAACCGCCAGGAAAACAAAGGCCAGATTTCGGCACAGTTCCTGCCCCAGGCAGGTACGCTGGATCCGGGTTCGCAAGGATACATCGGTTCCGAGCGGTTTGTGGGTGAACCGGACTGGGATCGCTATGACCGGGAAAAAACCGAAGCAACGCTGTTTGTTGATCACCAATTGAATGATGAATGGGCGGTCTCAGCAACAACTCGTTACACCGAGTCCAGCGCGGACACTAGAGAGCACTGGATTACGATCGGCCAGGAGCCTGATGCCAACGGTGAAGTACCACGCACCATTTTCACCTCAGATCGCAGCACTCGCATCTTTAATATTGATGCCCGGCTGGAGGGTGATCTGGAGCTGGGTGTAACCCGCCACAACCTGATTGTCGGCGCTGACCGTCAAAATGCCCGTTGGGAAGAATCCAACTACTATTACGGCGCAGGGCAAGGCGGCATGTTTGATGTTTATGACCCGGAATATGGCAATCTGAACGCCGGAGTCATTTCCCCTTCCGACAGCGCTGATAATGAGATCGAACAGATCGGGGTCTATGTTGCAGACCACGTTCAGATCGGGCCCGTGGTCGTCTCCGCCGGTCTTCGTCACGATTGGGCGGAAAACCGTAAGCTGGCCGTCACCGGCTCGGACACCGTAAGTGATGAGGAAGCCACCACTGGCCGGGCCGGCCTGATGTATCGATTCGACAACGGGATTTCACCGTACATCAGCTATGCCGAATCCTTCAGCATGAACCTGGGCACCGACGGCACGGCATCGGCCAACACTCTGAAGCCCACCACGGGTGATCAGCAGGAAGCTGGTGTTAAATATGTTTCTCCGGACCAATCCCTGGGCATTTCCGCCGCTTACTTCGACATCACCCAGCAAAACCGTGTCAGCGACGGGAACACCCCTGGCGGCACGGAACAGACTGGTGCGGTTATTGATGGTTGGGAGCTACAGGTCAACAAACGGTGGGACCGCTTCGAGACCCAACTGGCATTCACCGATATGAATGCCAAAGACGATTCAACCGGCAACCGCCTGCCTTATATTGCTGAACGCCAGGCGTCCTGGTGGAATCAGCTGTTTGTCGGCAGCAACTGGCGTTTCGGTGCCGGCGTTCGATACGTGGGAGACAATGTTGGCTCCGGCGGCGACCCCGTTATTCCATCGGTTACGCTTTACGATGCCATGGCTGGTTATACCTGGGGAGACTGGGATTTCAGCGTGGATGCCAAGAACCTGGCGGATGAGGAATACGTCAGTTGGTGCCGCTCCGAAGGTGCCGATTGTGGCTACGGCGAGCGCCGTACGGTGAGCGCCAACGCCAAGTTCCGTTTCTGAAGTTTCCTCACTCCATCTGTTAATAACCCCCGCAGAACTCTGTTCTGCGGGGGTTATCTTCCTCCCAAGCCCCCTCAACTTCCAGATGAGAGTTGTCATGCTCTCTTTTACGAAAACGCTGGCTTGCCGGCCATCCGAACGTTCAACGTGGATAGAATCAGTCACTTGCCTCTGGCGCTTGATTGCTGAATATTCTAGGGTTCCTCAGTAATGCAATGCGTACAGAGAGCGCTTGATTGCATTCCAGTTATCGTAAACTCTCAGACCAGAGCAACCTTGTGCCTTCATCCCTGATCATCAGCATCGTCGCTTTTACCATCAGCACTGCAGTGATTATCACCGCAGGCAGCCGTCTGGCGAACGTAGCCGATGAACTGGCGGATCGAACCGGAATGGGTGAGGCACTGTTCGGGATTTTTCTGCTGGCGGGCGTGACTTCTCTGCCTGATTTCGCCGCTACCCTGAGCGCTGCCATGGACTCCAGACCAGATCTGGCCATGAGCAACGTTATGGGCAGTATGGCGGCAAACCTGGTGTTTCTGGGTGTGGCTGATATCGTTTACCGCAAAGCCAACCTGGAACACGCGGCGGCTTCTCCCACCAACCTGATGCTCGCCGCGTTACTGATTGTGTTGCTGACTCTGCCGCTGCTGGCGATGGTGAGCCCCCGGGCTTTACTCTGGGGAGTACACCCGATCACACCGATAATTACCATCGCCTATCTTTTCGGGCTGCATCTGGTTCGCAGCACAGACACCCGCCCCATGTGGTTCCCCCGGCTTACCCGCCAGACCGTCCCCGACCAGCCGGAGATGCGTAAGTCTGGCGGCCTTACCAAGGCCTGGTTAAGCTTTATCATCCTGGCTGCCATCACGGGTATAGCTGGCTGGGGATTGATGGAAAGCGCCAAAGTCATCAGTGATCAGACAGGGATGTCTGAAACCCTGATTGGTGGTCTGTTTACGGCACTGGCGACGTCTTCACCGGAGCTGGTTACTACCATAGCGGCTATCCGGCGAGGCGCCCTCACCCTGGCAGTAAGCAACATTTTTGGCACCAACTGCTTTAACATGCTGGTGGTAGCGTCTGCGGACATAGGCTACCCCGACGGTTCGATCTATAACGACATGGCGCCGGTACAAATGACCTGGGGGCTGGTCAGTATTCTGATGACAGCCATTCTGCTGATGGGAATGGTCCGTCGGGAAATCTATGGCATTGGCAAGATCGGGTTTGAGAGCGCACTGATACTGGCCATTTATGCTCTGGCGCTTGGTGTCGTGGTGATAAGCGGCTGATCAATCGGGGCATAACGCCCCTTACGAGCGGTGTGAATCGCCTGTATTTCTTCAGGGAATGATTCTGGTTGAATGCCATAGTGATGGACACTCCGGCCTACGGATGGATGCGGCGAAATATGGCTTCCAGCAGGCTATAAATGCCGAAAGCGAACAACCCTGAGGCAACCAGTACCAGCAGAGTCTGGCCAAATACCTGGCTGCGCAGCATAGTGAAAACTTCGGTAACGCCGCCAACCTCACCGGCATCGAACTGGTAAGCCGCCATGATAAAAAAGATACCGATGATCGCGAATACCAGTCCGCGGATTATCAGGCCAAAGCGGCAGACGGGATAAGCCCAATACTGGATTTGCATCGGCATGTTGAAGTGGCGATCAAATTGCGTTTTCATCGCTTTAACCACGTGAGCGACCCCGGCTCCCACGAGTGCGACCCCCACCGCTGCAACCAGCCATCGACCAAAGGATTGACTCATCAGCCAGGTAGCTACGTCTTTGGCCCCGTTTCCCGAGCCGTCGGACGAACTGCCCAGGGTAAAAATCAGGCTGACTGCAAAGAATGCGAGCATGGTATGAGTGATCGCGCTTATCAGGAGGGCACTACGGATCACGATGCCGTTGGCATTCATGCCGTGATGATCGGTGTCCTTGATGGCCTGGATGCCACGCCACAGGGCGAATCCCAGGAGAGCTACAACCATAATCCCGAGCAGAACATCACCCCAGGGCGCAAACATAATGCGCTCGAGGGCGCCACGGCTATCGGTCGTCTGGCCGCCCTGCCCAAGCGCAGCCAGAGCAGTCAGCCCGCCTATCAGCAGATAGACAATTCCCCTTGCCCCATAACCTGCCCTCGCAAGAATGGTAATGGCATCGCGATGATCTGGTTTCGTGCTGCTTGTCGCCATAACCATTCCCTGTTTGCGATGGCGGTGTGTCCGAAAATCGTCAAAACCGTGTCCGAGTGTCTATCCTAACTCTAGTTGATGGAATACAGATGGGGCGAAAGCCGGCTCTGCATCAACCCCAGGCTCCTGCCGCGCGTTTGCCCCCGAAAATCGTTTTGACATCTTCCAGCACCAGATACAGACAAGGCACCAGAAACAGAATCAGCGCAGTCGCGAACACAATACCGAAGCCCAGAGACACGGCCATAGGTATCAGATAGGTAGCCTGCAACGAGGTTTCTGAAATGATCGGCGTCAGGCCACCAAAGGTGGTCAGTGTGGTCAGTGCAATGGGCCGGAAGCGTCGTAAACCGGCTTCGTAGATGGCCTGGGCCGGGCTCACCCGGTGGCGCTGGCGATTGGCGTAGGTCACCATAATCAGTGAATCGTTCACCACCACGCCAGACAACGCCACAATACCCATGATGCTGACCAGTGACAGTTCCATTCCCAGAATCATATGCCCCATGATGGCACCGACCGCACCGAACGGGATGGCGAGCATAACCACCAGCGGTTGAAGGTAGCTGCGAAAAGCGACCGCCAGCAACGCAAAGATCACCCCCATGGCCAGGCCAAACCCGCCCCAGAGGGCCGCAGTGGATTCACGCATGTCTGCCTGACTGCCCTGAAAACTCCAGGTCAGCCCCGGGAAATCCCCCCGCAATTGCGGCAGCAGGTCGTTCTGGATAACATCCAGCACCTGTCCCGTGGCCGCTTTGGGCTCCACATCGGTACCCACGGTAATAACCCGGCGACCATCCCGACGGTCGATGGAACGGAAGGATTCGGCAATGGTCACGTCCGCCACATCCATCAACGGCACTTCCTGCCCTTCCGGCGTCCGGATGACAAAATTGTCCAGGTAATACAGGTCCTGGCGCTGGTATTCAGGCAGACGCACGCGAATTTCGTTTTCGTTGATGCCCCTTAACTGGCGCAGGGCAATGGCACCGTAGAAGGCATCTCGCAGTTGCTGGCCCACTTCAGCACCGCTCAGGCCGAGCGCCCGCCCCTGATCCGTCAGGCTGATATCAAATTGCGGCTTGCCGGCGGTGTAGCTGTCGTTAACGTCACGGGTCTGGCCGAGCTGCTCCAGCTCCTTCAGGAAGCGCTCACTGGCCCGTGCCAGAGTGTCGATGTCGGTATGGCTCAGATCCACACTGATGTCGTCACGCCAGCTTCCCGGCCCCTGTTCAGCCTCAAAGGTGATTTCATCAACGCCTTTGAAGTCTTTCAGCTCACTACGCCAGAGTTCGACAATCTCGTTCACCGTCATGTCGCGTTCGTTTTCCGGGCGCAGTACCAGCTCCACATCAATGGAGCGTTCACCGCGCACATTGGTTTTTATGCCCTCGGCATTGCGACTCAGGTCATGCTCTTCGAACAGGCGCTGTGTATCGCTGGTGATGTCCATGGCCAGTTCACCGGCTCGGCGGGTGGTGGTTCCCACCGGCAAACGAACATTGGCTTCAATTTCATCCGCCGGCGACTCCGGCATCATGATCATGCCCATATGGCCACTGACGGCGTAGGCGCCGGTAACCACCATGATGGTCAGTGCGCCCGCAACGGTGACGTACCGAAAGCGCAGAGACAGGTCCAGCAGTGGCCGGTAGCCACGGTCGATTACGGCCTGAAAACCGCTGGAGAATACGCGTTGAATGGCGTGCATCCAGCGGCCATAAATGGTGACGCTGCCGCGCCCGCTGTGAGCCAGATGAGCCGGGAGGATAAACAGTGCTTCGATCAGCGATATCGCCAGCACCAGAATAACCACCATACCCAGCGGCCACCAGAACTTGCCGGTGGTGCCGGGAATGAACAACAGCGGGAGGAAGGCGACAATATTGGTGAGAATGCTGAAAGTAACCGGGCCGGCGATGTCCTGCGCGCCTTTTATCGCGGCCTGCATGAAGGTCATGCCCTGTTCGCGGTATTCGTAGATGTTCTCGCCCACCACAATGGCGTCGTCCACCACAATGCCGAGCACCATCAGAAAGCCGAACATGGAGATCATGTTGATACTGACATCCATCACCGGCAGGAAGAATACGCTACCCACGAAGGAGATGGTCATGCCCATCATGATCCAGAACGCCAGGCGGTACTCCAGGAAAAGGCTGAGAATGACCAGTACGATAACCATGGCCATCACGCCGTTTTCCAGGAGCATGTTCATGCGGTCTTCGAAGTGCTCGGCCCGGTTACTGTCGATGCGGACCTCGATCCCTTCCGGCAGCGTGGTTTCAAGCTCTTCCATCACACCCTCGACTGACTCGGCGATATCCAGCGGTGACTGGTCGCCGGTGCGGAAGATCTCGATTTCTACCGAAGGCTGGCCGTTGAAGCGCGAGTGAAACCCGCCCTCTTCGAAGCCATCGTGAACGGTGGCGATATCGCCAAGAGTGACGCTACCGCCGGAGTCAGCATTGAGGATGACGATACTCTCGAAGGCATCAGCCCACTGTTTCCGGTCCTTCAGGCGCAGCAGTATGTCGCCGTTATCCGTAGCCATGGAGCCTGCCGGGATATCCTGGCTGGACTGCTCAATGCTGGAGGCCACCTCGCTCAGGGTAAGATCGTATTCGCGCAGCGTCTCCTGAGGGATTTCAACGCTGGTCATGTAGGCGGGTACATCACCGATGTCCGCCTGGGTGATGGCGCTTTCGGCCAAAAGCCGGTTGCGCACCTGCTCGCCGAGCTGTCGCAGGGTCCAGGTGTCTACATCGCCATACAGCACCAGTTCCAGCACATCCCGGGTGGGGGTGACCAGCCTCACCTCCGGTTCTTCGGCCTGCTCCGGAAACGTGCGCACCCGGTCCACAGCCTGCTCTATATCCTGCAGGGCCTGCATACGGTTGGTGCCGGGCACCAGTTCCAACTGGATATTGCCGCTGCCTTCACGGGCGGTGGAGGTCATTTCTTCAATGCTCTGAATGCCCTGCACCGCTTCTTCCACGGGCAACAGAATGCCCTTTTCCACCTCGGAGGGTGACGCGCCAGGGTAACTGACGCTGACCTGAACAATGTCCAGTTCAAATTCCGGGAATACCTCTTTCTGAACCTGAGAGGCCATCCAGAAGCCGCCAGCCAGCAGCAAAAGCATCATCAGGTTGGCAGCAACTGAATTGCGCGCCATCCATTCAATAGGCCCCACCCAGCCCTTGCGCCCGGAGTCATCACTCATTGCGATTCATCCTCCACCCGCAGACGTGCGCCACTGACCACCGATGCCAGATCGTTGGTGATCACCCGGTCGCCATCGTCGAGTCCGGAACGCACATAGGCGTAATCTTCGTCCTGGTAGGCAATATCAACGTCCCGGATGGCCAGCTTGTTTTCTTCCATCACCCATACCGTATTGTTACGACGAATCAGGTTCCGGTCCAGACGTACGACATCGTCCAGCATTCGCCCCTCGATTCTGGCTTGCAGAATGCTGCCCAGTATCAGGGCCGGCTTGCCTTTGGCCTGGTCCCGGCCGAGCGGATCATCCACGGTGATCAGCACCCGGGCCATGCGGGCGTTGCTGTCCAGTTCACCGACCAGTTGCTGCAAGCGACCTTCCCGGCTTTCATCGGCAGGCCAGGTATCCTGGTTCAACGTAACCGGTGCACCGGCAGACTCCGGATCGTCCCGGAAAACAAGCCGGGGCAGCCTGGAAAGTGGAACCGTTGCTTCCACCCAGTACTGCTCGGTGCCAACCAGGCGCCCCAGAGTTGAACCGGTACTGACTTCAGACCCCAGGGTGACGTCCCGGGAAAGAACCTGGGCAGGAAAAGGCGCATGAACACGAGTCCGCTCCAGATCCAGCTCGGCCTGGCGTACCGCTGAGCGGGCGGCGGAAACGCTGGCTTCGGCCTGTCTCAATTGCGGTTTGCGCAGGATCAGCCCTTCGTTTTCCACCGGAATTTCTTCACCCAGCAGCTCGAATTCCTGCCGGGCAACAGCCTGCTGGCCCTGTTCCATTTCAAGGTCCGCCAGCGCCTGTTGCAGTTCACTGTGTCGCTGGTCCAGCGCGATCTGGTAATCCGCCGGTTCAATGCGCAGCAGTTCCTCACCTTTTTCAACAATCCGGCCGGGCGTGAATTGTCCGGCCTGATGGATAACACGGCCGCCTACCCGGGCACTCAACGTGACATCACGGGCCGGCATAACCTGCCCCATTACTTCTACTTCTGGTGTGTACTGGCCACGGCTGACCGTCTGAACATCCACCAGCATGGCGGTTTCCCTTGCCGCGTCTTTGCGGGTAGCGGTGGGCTCGGTCTTGAAAATGAGCCAGACCAGAGCAATGCCCGCAAGGATGATCAGCAGCGTAACAAAGGCGGTTTTCAGGACGCCGGCCCTGCCTCGTTCGGGTCGTGCAGCCTTGTCGTCGATAGGATGACTCATGCCTGATCGTTCTCCATGCTGTGTGTCGGCCTTTCTCCGGAGTCTTCCGGGCTTTCAATACTGCCGGCCAGTGCCCGATATAGTGCGACCCGGGCATTCAGCAGCTGCTGCCGCGCGGTCAGTCGGGTTCTCTGCAGATCCTGCTGGTCCTGCAGTGCATTCAGTACTTCGATGTAGCTGACGGCCCCGTTCAGATAACGGGTACGCAGTTGGCGATAACTGGCTTGTGCCATGCCGATCTGTTGCTCAAGGCTGTCCATCCGCTGGCGCTGCTGACGCTCCTGCACGAGGGCATCTTCAACCTCCTGGATGGCTGTCAATACCGTCTGCCGGTACTCCAGCACACGTTCTTCAAGCGCGGCATCTGAGCGGGTTACTTCCGCACGGCGCTGTCCGCCATCAATCAGGGGCATCATCAGATTCCCGGCCAATGTGGCGAGCCAGTTGTCGAACAGATCACTGGCATCATCGGCCCGGGAAGTCACAGACGCATCGAGGGAAAATCTCGGGAAGCGGTTACTGATAGCGGCAGCCAGGTCTTTGTCAGCCGCGCGAACCAGTCGCCAGGCCTGTTGAATGTCTGGCCGGCGTTGTACAAGGTCGGCCGGCACTCCGGTCTCCGGCAGAGGCGGCAACTCCGGCAGGCGTTCCCCGTCTGGCAACGGCCCCTGGCCCGGGGCCTGACCAAGCAGCGCCGACAGCTGATTCTCAAGAACGCCGATTTCCCCTTCAATGTTATTCACCCGTTCCCGTGAAGAGCTGACCAACTGGCGTTGGCGCAGCACATCGGCACTGCCACTCTGGCCGGCAGCAAAGCGGGTTTCGATCAGGGTCAGCAAATTGTGATTGGTTTCAAGCTGGCTCTGCGCCAGTTGCCGCTGGCCTCTTTGCTCCACAAGCTGAAACCAGGTGTTGGCGATCTCTCCGCTCAGAGATACTGCGGCCGCGTGATAATCGGCCTGACTGGCCGAGGCACGAAGCTCCTCGGCTTCCGTCAACGACTGCACCCGGCCCCACAGGTCCACTTCATAGCTGGCGCTGAGGCCGGCACTGAAGCTATCGGAACGGGTGGTCTCCGTTTCTTCGCGCTCAGCCCCAAGGCTGGCATCCAGTGAGGGAAAAATGCCGGCAGCCTGTTGTGTCGCCGTTGCCCGGGCCTGCAATAAACGCTGGTAGCTGGCACGCAGGCTGAGATTCTCTTCCAGTGCCCGGTTAACCAGCCCGTTCAGCTGGCTGTCGTTGAACGACTGCCACCAGAGCCCGGAGATCGGTTGCTGCCCGGTACGGGAAAAACCGTCCGGAAAGTCCGGGGGAACCTTTGCCGTATCCGGCCTGCTGGCGCACCCGGCCAGGGTTACCAGTACCAGCAGAGTGATAGCGCGTGTACAGACTGTAGCGAACGGTTTGTGCATGGAAGTCCTGTTCCGAAGGTGGACCGGAGAACGCTGTGGATGCCGCTTATTCTGCACCCGCCAGACGGGTTTTCAAGCAGATACAGCGATCTTTACATGATGTTTGCAAAGTCACGCACTGATGCAGACGTACGACCACCGGCGCTTTTTGGTCTTCCGATATGTCGGGAAATTCGGCATGATGTTAACTCGTTTTAACGAACGAGAAAGAAACTCAAGCCTGTACAGGGAGAAACGTATAATGAACAAGATATTCGCGCCAGCGATGGCGATTGTACTGAGTGTGGTTCTTGCCGGTTGCGCAAGCTCCGCCAAGCAGGCACCCGATGGCGGCATTGTTGGCGACATTCCGGAGGACAGCAAGTTTGCCAAGATAGAAATCGGCATGCCCCAGGCCCAGGTATATGACCTTATCGGCCCGCCCACTGACACCAAGACCTACATCACCGGCAAGAGCTTCATTCCGTTCTATTACGGCAGTGATGCTGCTCGCTCCGATTCAATTTACAAGAACGAAGGCCACATCACCTTTACTGGTGGTACAGGCTTCGGTGCCAATTCGTTCAAGGTTTACCGCATTGTTTATGATCCGTCCGAAGACGGCTACAACAATTAAGCATTAACAGGGCTTTTCCCCAAAGCTCCTGTATACCGGCAACCCGGGCAACCAGAACAAAGCCCGGGTTGCCGGTGTGTTTTCCACTGCCAATCCTGATTCTCTTCCTGTCTGAGGCTGGATTTTCCCTCATTTGCAGGTATCCTGCTGTTCGTAGCCGGTGTTTTGGTTATCATCTGTTCTCCAACAAGAGTGCACACTGAATTGCCTATGAGCGCGGAACCGACTGTTACTATTCGCAAATACCGGATTCAGGATCTCAGTTCCCTGGTCCGTCTGTTTACTGATTCCGTTCACCAACTCGGTGCTACGGCGTATGACGAAACCCAGCGCTTTGCCTGGGCGTCGCGCACGCCAAATCTCGATACCTGGCGTCAACGGCTTGATTCTCTGGAAACGCTGGTGGCGGAAAATGGTGACGAAATGGCCGGATTCATTTCCTACGCACCGGATGGCCTGATCGATCTGGTTTACACCGCTCCGAATTACGCCCGGCGAGGTATAGCTTCTGCCCTGTACCGGGAGGCGGAACAGCAGTTGAAGGCGCTTGGCGCGGAGGAGCTGTACACCGAAGCGAGCGTGATGGCACGCCCATTCTTTGAACGCCACGGTTTTGAAGTGACAGGCGAGTATCAAAGTACGGTGCGCGGAGCCATGCTCTTGCGCTATGCCATGCGCAAGAAGCTTTTCGGCGAGGCACAGTGATACGTCACAGCATTGGCCATTGCGCCCTCGGCCATTTCCTGGCCGGCTGGAACGACAATGGCTTGTGCGTGATTGAGCTGGCCGATAGTCCAGAGCAACTTCTCTCCCTGCTGCAGGCTGACTTCCCTGACCAGGTCCTGCAACCGGCGGGCCCGGACAACTCGCTTTCCCTGCAAAGCGTTGCCCGTTTTATTGATTCCCCTCGGTCTGCTCCGCCAGACATAGCGATTTCCCCCCAGGGCACGCCGTTCCAGCAAAGCGTCTGGCGGGCATTGGCCGACATTCCCCCCGGTCAGACCATCAGTTATTCACAACTTGCCCGTAGGCTACAGAAACCGAAGGCGATACGGGCCGTTGCCAGTGCCTGTTCGGCCAACAGACTCGCCGTAATTATTCCCTGCCACCGCGTAATCCGTGATGATGGCTCCCTGGGCGGCTATCGCTGGGGGCTGGCCCGCAAACAGGCCTTATTGCAGCGCGAAGCCAGCATTTAGGACATCGTCGGTTACCACATCCTGTTTTCAGAAGTATGTCAGGCTTCTCATCCTATGGTCTTGTCCGCGGGCGCACCTGTATTGACACCCGTCAATATGCCCGCCAGGTCACCACCATAGGATGTGAACTGCAACTATCTAAAAAAACAGACATTCAGGAGAAGAACACCGATGACATTCTGGCCGTGGAATAAGGAGCTTGAGGTTGGAATCGGGGAGATCGACAAGCAGCATAAATGGCTGGTCGATACCACGAATGAATTGCACGACGCCATCGAAGCCGGAGCAGACAAGCAGCAGATAGGCGGCATTCTGGAATCCCTCATGGACTACACCATGAATCATTTCATTGTCGAGGAAGACCTGTTCTATCGGCTGGGATACCCTGAAACCGCTGAGCACAAGGCTGAGCACGACAAATTTACCGGCGAGATCATGGAGCTGCTCGATCGTCATGAAAGTGGTGAATCAGCAGGAGAAGACACTCTGACTCTGCTGAAAGAATGGCTTACCCACCACATACTCGAAGTCGACAAAGGTTACGTCGAGCATTTCCGGGCTCATGGCATAACCTGAACATCAGCGTTGCTCAAACACCCCTGCTCCAGACAGGCCAGCATAGGCTCCACTTCCCGGATTTTTCGAGCATGGGGCCATAACGCCTCAGCTTCTGCGAAGCCCTGCCGCAGGTAATTCAACCACTGCTTGATGCGGCCGGTCACAAACCGGTCCTCCAGGCGGGTCTGGAGTGCGCCTGCGTACTCACGCACCAGTAACAGTACCTGCGGCCAGGTCATTAACGGGTAATCTTCGCCAAGCTGTGAGGCCTTGATCCTGGCAGCCAGATCCGGCCGGGCAATCAGTCCACGACCAATCATCACATCTTCACAGCCCGACACATCCCGGCAGCGCCAGTAGTCGGCGACTGTCCAGATGTCGCCGTTTGCAATGACGTGGGTATCTACTGCCTCCCGCACTCTGGCGATTTCTTCCCAATAGGCCGGCGGCTTATAGCCATCCACTTTACTGCGGGCGTGAATCACAATTTCCGATACGCCAGCGGCCTCCAGAGCCTGTGCGCAGGCCACACCCATGGAACGGTCCTCATATCCCAGCCGCATTTTTGCGGTAACAGGCACCTCAGCCGGTGTGGCTTTACGCACGGCCGCGGCAATCTCATGCATCAGTTCGGGTTCGCGCATGAGAACACAACCACCTTTGTGTTTGTTGACCGTTTTGGCCGGACAACCAAAGTTGATATCTACCTGCCCTGCGCCCAGCTCTGCCGCTTTAGCGCCATGCAGACCCATCATTTCCGGATTTGATCCCAACAGCTGGACAGCCACGGGTACGCCGGCATCAGTCAGCGCCTGTTTGTGCAATTCGGGGGCATACTTGTAGAAAATCCTGGGCGGCAACATTCCGTGGGTCACACGAATGAATTCGGTTACGCACCGGTCAATTCCACCAACCCGGGTCAGGGTTTCACGGATGGGTGCGTCTACCAGCCCTTCCATCGGGGCAAGGATAACTCGCATGAAAGCTCCGGCTTGGTTGCGGCAGGAAAGGTCAATTGCTGATCAGAAATCAGGCGGAGCCGGATTGTAAGGAATTTGGAGGGAAGTTGATAGCGGGGACACCCGCAATGGGGTGCCCCGCGTCAGGCAATCAGGCCTGAACGTCGAACCGGTCGGCGTTCATGACCTTGGCCCAGGCATTCACGAAGTCGTTTACAAACTTCTCTTCGTTGTCGTCCTGAGCGTACACCTCGGCATAGGAGCGGAGGATGGAGTTGGAACCGAACACCAGGTCAATCCGGCTCGCGGTCCACTTCACCTGGTCGGTCTTGCGGTCACGAATCTCATAGAGATTGTTGCCCGCCGGCTTCCAGGTGTACGCCATGTCGGTCAGGTTAACGAAGAAATCGTTGGTCAACTGACCTTCCCGGTCGGTGAACACGCCCTCTTTGCCGCCACCATGGTTGGTGCCGAGCATGCGCATACCACCGATCAGCACCGTCATTTCAGGTGCTGTCAGGCCCATCAACTGGGCGCGGTCGAGCAACATCTCTTCCGGCTTGACCACGTAGTCTTTCTTCTGCCAGTTGCGGAAGCCATCAGACAGCGGCTCCAGTGGCCAGAAAGAATCAACATCGGTCATTTCCTGAGAGGCATCGCCACGGCCCTTCAGGAACGGCACGCGGATCTCGTGGCCTGCCGCTTTGGCCGCCTTTTCGATACCGACACTGCCGGCCAGGACGATGACGTCGGCTATGCTGGCACCGGTATCTGCAGAAATCTGCTCGTACACTTTCAGTACCCTGGCAAGACGCTCAGGCTCATTGCCCACCCAGTTTTTGTGTGGCTCCAGGCGGATACGGGCACCATTGGCACCACCGCGCATATCCGAACCACGGAAGGTACGGGCGCTGTCCCAGGCAGTGCTGACCATCTCACCAATGGAGAGACCGCTTTCTGCGATTTTTTCTTTGACCACTTCTTCACAGTAGTCGGTGCTGCCCGCCGGTACCGGATCCTGCCAGATCAGATCTTCCGACGGCGCTTCCGGGCCGATGTAACGGGTTTTCGGACCCAGGTCACGATGGATCAGTTTGAACCAGGCACGGGCAAAGCAGTCCTGGAAATATTCGGGATCCGCCATGAACCGTTCACAGATTGCGCGGTATTTCGGATCAACCTTCATCGCCATATCGGCGTCGGTCATCATAGGACTGCGGCGAGTTTTGAGATCCGTGGCATCGACCGGCATGTCCTCTTCCTTCATGTTCACCGGCTGCCATTGGGAAGCCCCGGCCGGGCTCTTCTTCTGCTCCCACTCATAGCCGAACAAGAGGTCGAAATAGCCCATATCGAACTTGGTCGGATTCGTGGTCCATGCGCCTTCAAGGCCTGAACTCACGGCGTTGGAGGCTTTGCCGCCCATGCTGGGGTTATTCCAGCCAAAGCCCTGTTCGGTCACATCGCCCGCTTCCGGCTCAGGGCCGAGAGCGTCGGCATCGCCATTACCGTGACACTTGCCCACCGTGTGCCCGCCAGCGGTCAGCGCAGCGGTCTCTTCATCGTCCATCGCCATACGGGCGAAGGTTTCGCGAACCTGCTCGGCGGTTTTGGCCGGATCAGGTACACCATTGACGCCTTCCGGGTTTACATAGATCAGGCCCATCTGCACGGCAGCCAGCGGATTTTCCATGGTGTCCGGCTTTTCAACATTCTCGTAACGCTCGTCAGACGGCGCCAGCCACTCTTTCTCGGCTCCCCAGTAGATGTCTTTCTCGGGATGCCAGATATCTTCCCGACCAAAGGAAAAACCGAATGTTTTCAGCCCCATGCTTTCATAGGCAACGTTACCCGCCAGAATAATGAGGTCAGCCCAGGAAAGCTTGTTGCCATACTTTTTCTTGATCGGCCACAGCAGACGACGCGCCTTGTCCAGGCTGACGTTATCAGGCCAGGAGTTGAGGGGCGCGAAACGCTGGTTGCCGGTAGCGCCGCCGCCACGGCCGTCGGCAATACGGTAGGTACCGGCTGCGTGCCACGACATACGGATCATAAGACCACCATAGTGACCCCAGTCAGCCGGCCACCATTCCTGGCTGTCGGTCATCAGGTCGCTAACGTCTTTCTTGACGGCGTCGAAATCCAGCTTTTTGACTTCTTCGCGGTAGTCGAAGTCCTCACCCATCGGATTCGTCTTGGTGTCATGCTGATGCAGGATGTCCAGATTCAGGGCTTCCGGCCACCACTCCATGTTGTCGTTACCAGTGGCGGTATTACCACCATGCATGACCGGACATTTCCCGCCTGTATTATTCTGAGTCATCACTTTCTCCTGTTTCTGCTTAGTGCAAAAATATTCTTTGGATATTCTTTGTTACAAGGTTTCACTCAATATAGATCATCCACGTTACTCTGCTTGAATGTTTGCTACTGAGTTAATAGTCAATCTCTATCCTCGTTACCTGGCGCTCAGGCCCGTATTCCCGGCCCCTGACGTTCAGTGAGCTGCTGCGTAGTCCCGGTAATAATCTTCCAGAACATCAAGTGAATCCGTCCATGCTACGGAAGCAAAATCAATCAACGCTGACATGGGACAACTCCCTTGTGATCAAGTACATGACCACCCTAACGCGCAACAGGCATTAAAAAACAATTAATTACAGATAACTTTGTGAAAGCTTTTATCAATGGAAGAATTGTGCAGGCAGGCGTGTGTCGTGCGGTTTAAAGGCGCTCGATGTAGCTGAATTTTCCGGAGTCATCGAATACGATCCGGAAGCTTCCGCAAATGCCGTCTTTGAGGAAAAATCGGGAGAGAATACGGGCCGGGAAGCGGACAGAGCGTCCGTCCCGGGCCGTAGTGCGAACATCAGTCGCCAGGCCCTGGTAGAGTTTGATCCACTCGTCCGGGCCAATACTGATGTCCACGATAATCTGATGCATAGGCCAATCAGTTAGCCAGTTCCAGCAACAGACGGTTCAGGCGGCTGACGTAAGCGCCCGGGTCTTGCAGTTGTTCACCGCTGGCCAGGGTGGCCTGATCAAACAACACCGCAGAGAGTTCCTTGAAGCGGTCTTCGCCCTGCTCGCTTTCCAGGCGCTGCACCAGCGGATGGTCCACGTTGATTTCGAAGATCGGCTTGCTCTCCGGCACTTTCTGGCCGGCCGCTTCCATGATCTTCTTCATCTGTGCGCCCATATCGAACTGGCCAACCACCAGACAGGCCGGTGAATCGGTCAGTCGGCTGGTTACTTTTACTTCCTGTACCTGACCGTCCAGGGCTTTCTGGATACGTTCGACCAGATCCTTGTGCTCTTCGGCGGCCTCTTCCTGGTGCTTCTTGTCTTCCTCGGTCTCTACTTCGCCGAGGTCCAGGTCGCCGCGGGCCACGTCCTGGAACTGCTTGCCGTCATACTCGCTGAGATAGCCCATCATCCACTCATCGATGCGGTCTGACAGGATCAGCACTTCGATGCCCTTCTTGCGGAACACTTCCAGGTGCGGGCTGCTCTTGGCGGCGCTGAAGTTGTCACCGGTGATGTAGTAGATCTTGTTCTGGCCTTCTTTCATGCGGCCAATATAGTCATCCAGCGAGACATTCTGGGCCGAGTCACCCGTGTGGGTGGTGGCGAAGCGCAGCAGGCCGGCGATTTTCTCGCGGTTGCTGAAGTCTTCGGCCGGGCCTTCTTTCAGCACGGTGCCGAATTCGTTCCAGAAGGTCTGGTAGTCTTCCGGCTGCTTCTTGGCCAGCTTCGACAGGGTATCCAGAACCCGCTTGGTCATGGCCGTACGGATGCTGTCAACGGTGCTGTCGTTCTGAAGGATCTCGCGGGAGACGTTCAGGGACAGGTCGTTGGAGTCGATCACGCCTTTGGTGAAGCGCAGATAAAGCGGCAGGAACTGTTCGGCGTCGTCCATGATGAATACGCGCTGTACGTACAGTTTCAGGCCACGGGGCGCTTCCCGGTTGTACATGTCAAACGGGGCGCGCTTGGGAATGTACAGCAGGCTGGTGTAGTCGAGTTTGCCTTCCACCCGGTTGTGGGACCAGGTAAGCGGGTCTTCGAAGTCGTGAGCGATGTGCTTGTAGAATTCCTTGTACTCTTCGTCTTTGATCTCGGTGCGCGGCAGCGTCCACAGGGCGGTGGCGTCGTTGACGGTTTCGTCCTTGCCCTTTTCACCTTCTTCTTCGGATTCCGATTTCATGATCACCGGGAAGGAGATGTGGTCGGAGTACTTTTTCACCAGGTTGCGCAGGCGGAAGCCGTCGGCAAATTCCTGAGCGTCTGACTTCAGGTGCAGGGTGATTTCGGTACCGCGCTGTTCACGGGGTGTCTGTTCAATGGTGAACTCACCATCGCCTTTGGATGCCCAATGCACGCCTTCTTCGACAGGCGCGCCGGCACGGCGGGTGGAGACTTCCACTTTGTCGGCCACGATGAAGGAGGAGTAGAAGCCGACGCCGAACTGGCCGATCAGTTTGCTGTCTTTCTTTTCGTCACCAGACAACTGTTTGAGGAATTCGGCAGTGCCGGATTTGGCGATGGTGCCGAGGTTGGCGATGACGTCGTCGCGGCTCATGCCGATGCCGTTGTCGGTCAGGGTGATGGTGCCGGCTTCTTTGTCGTAGTCCAGGCGGATGCTGAGTTCCTGATCGCCTTCGTAGAGGCCTTCATCTTTCAGGGCCGCGAAGCGCAGTTTGTCTTCGGCGTCTGAGGCGTTGGAGATCAGTTCGCGCAGGAAGATTTCCTTGTTGGAGTACAGGGAATGAATCATCAGCTGAAGCAGCTGCTTTACTTCCGTCTGGAATCCTAGTGTCTCTTTGTTTGTTTCTACCGTCATGGTCTATAGCTCTCCTGACATCTACATTTGGGTGCAAGGCAGGCGTGAGGAACCGTTTCCAAAAAGCGCCTCAAGACATCCCTGTGCGGCTTATGCTCCGCCATCCATGGCTCCGCAAATTTTTGGAAACGGTTCCTCACACCTGCCATCCAACTATGTTCGTTAGTCCTCCCAAATTTGGGGACAGGAGATGGGTTTTCAAGCCTTTGGGGATTAACCTTCCAGCAAAAAATGCGCCCGGGCGGTGGCGATAGGCTTGGAGCGGGATTTTTGCCAGGCGGTAATGCTGACGTTGGCCACGCGGTTGCCCTGACGGGTCAGGCGGCACTCGGCGTAGGTTTCGCGGTTGAGGCCGGCGCGGAGGTAGTCGAGGGAGAAGTCGACGATTTTGGGCATGCGCAGGGTTTCCTGGGCGAGCATCAGGTAGATTTCGGCGGAGAGCTCCATGAAGCCGCCCAGTACGCCGCCATGGATGGCGGGCAGTATCGGGTTGCCCAGGTTTTGTTCTTTCACCGGCAGACGAAAAATCAGGTCATCACCAAAGCGGTCGCAGCACAGGCCGATCCAGGAGGCGTAGGGAATGTTCTCCAACAGGCGGGAGAAGTCGCCGGTTTTCTGGGTGTATTCGAGGATAGCCGGGTCGATCATTCGGCGCCTCCGGTGATCAGATCGCGGTAGGATTTCGGGGTGGCGTTTTGCCCGATCCGCATGAAGGTGCCAACGCAGTTGGCGATGGTATTACCCTCTTCCTGGTAGGCTTCGCAGCGGGTAAAGATGATGTTCGGGGTTACTTTGTAGGTTTCCGCCCTGGCAAACACCGGTTTACCCGGTTCTGCGGGGTGCATGTAATCCACGCGCAGATCAAGCGTCGGGCAGAGTTCGAAGTGGTCCAGTGCGCAGATCATGACCGAGCCGGAGGCGGTGTCCATCAAGGTGGTAATTGCGCCGCCGTGGATGGCGCCGGTGTCCGGATTGCCGATAATGTGTTTGCTGTAGGGCAGCTCCAGCACCAGATAGCCTTCGCCGGCGTCCCGGGTTACCAGCCCCAGTTCCCGTGCCTGGTTCAGGGTGTTCACAAACCGGTTAACCCGGTCAATTCTGGTTTCATCATTCATTCATCTTTTTCCTTTGCCTTGGCGGCCGGTGCCGGCTCTTCAAACACCTTGCCCGAGCGCAGGCTCCGGAGCGCAGAGGAATGGAATTCGCGGCGGTAGAGCACAAAAACGATCAACGTAGAGGCCGCAATGAAAGCCGCCGGATGGATGAACCAGGCCACCACCGCTAGCGCGTAATAGTATGAACGCAACCCCAGGTTAAAGGCATCGCCTGCAAGATCGCAGATTTTACCGGCGCTGCGGGCGAAGGCTTCACGAGCCGCGGGGGTGGTTTTGGTATCTTCTGCCAGAGGTGCACTGCCGATCATCACCGCCAGAAAGTTATACATGCGCATTGACCAGGTGAACTTGAAAAACGCATAAATGAAGACAACCATCAGTACCATCAGCCGCAATTCCCAGATTTCACGGGTCGGCACGGGGCTTAGTGGCATGGTGGCAAACACTTCCAGAGCTTCGCTGGTATACCCCATGGCAGTAATGATACCGGCCAGAATCAACAGACAGCTGGATGCGAAGAATGCGCCATTGCGCTCAAGATTACCGACCACCGTGGTATCGGACATACGATTACCGCGCCTTAGCATGACCCGCATCCAGTCTTCCCGGTAAAGGGTCAGGGTGTTGGACAGGCAGGCCCGGCTGTGGGCGCGGTTGCGGGCATACCAGGTGTAGCTCACAGAGCAAATGATAAACCAGCCAAGTGCGATAAAATCCAGATACTCGTCCATGCAGAAGCCATCAGTCAGGGTTGGCAGAATCTCAATAAAACAAGCCGTTATGATACGCCATGGCGAAAAGTCCGGCCACTGTCCGGGCCTGGATTTCCCGCAACACAAGACCCGCTGTGGTATATACTTCAGTTGCCATTGCCGGATAACAGCAATGGCACAAACAACGTTTAATAACAGGAGCCTGATGTGACATCCGGATTGTTTCCCAGACTGACTGCGGTGTTGATGACCCTTCTGATTCTTGCCGGCTGCACGGTTAACCCGGTCACCGGGGAGAAACAGCTTTCTCTCATTGGTGAAACCGATGAGCTGAAAATGGGTGCTGAGCAATACACACCCACCCAACAAACCCAGGGTGGTCAGTTCTATATTGATCCGGAACTGACGGTATACGTCCGCGAGGTTGGCCAGAAGATGGCAAAGGTCAGTGACCGTCCGGATCTGCCCTATGAGTTCGTGGTACTCAATAACAGCACCCCCAACGCCTGGGCGTTGCCTGGCGGTAAAATTGCCATCAACCGTGGGTTGTTGGTGAAACTGGATGACGAAGCCCAACTTGCATCCGTTCTGGGGCACGAAATCGTTCACGCCGCCGCCCGCCACAGTGTTCAGCGCATGCAACAGGGCATGATTGTCAGTGTTGGCATGGCCGGCCTGGGAGTGGCACTGTCTGACAATGAGTGGGCGGGCCTGGCGATGGGTGGCGCTGCGGTCGGTGCTCAACTGGCGCTTGCCCAATACGGCCAGGGCGCGGAGCTCGAGTCTGACGCCTACGGCATTCGTTACATGAAAGCCGCCGGCTATGACCCCCAGGCATCGGTGGAACTGCAGCAGCTGTTCCTCGAACTTTCCCAGGGCGGGCAAAGCAGCTGGCTGCAGGGCCTGTTCGCCACACACCCGCCCTCGGCCAAACGGGTTGAAGAAAATCAGAAGCTGGTTCGGGAAATTGGTAGCGGAGGCTATCGTGGCCGCGAGGTCTATCAACGCAAAATCGCCACACTGAAAGAGCTTCAGCCGGCTTACGATGCCCACGACAAATCCCTGAAGCTTGCCAATGATGGCGATATGGACGGGGCGCTGGACGCCATCAATTCAGCCATTGACCGGCTTCCCCGTGAAGCCATGTTCTATGCCCTGCGTGGACGCATCTATCAGGACCAGGACCAGCACGAAAAAGCGCAGAGCGATTTCGACAAGGCTGTATCGCTGTATCCGGAAATGTTCGAGTACCAGCTTTATAACGGGCTGAACGCGCTGGAAATGGACAAGCTCTCCAAGGCCCGCGACCATCTTGAACGAGCCAACGAAGTGGTGCCCACATCTATCGCATATCTTCGCCTGGGTGATATTGCCGCTCAGCAGGGACGCCGGCAGGATGCCGTAAAACACTATTCCACGGCCGCTGAAGCCGGGGGCGATGTAGGCGCAGAAGCGAAACAGAAACTCGCAAATCTGTCGGGCTGACGCCCGCTGTATAAAGCGGAGAAGAACATGGAGGCAAGGCCCTTTCAGGCTCTGCAATTAAGGGCCAGGCGCACCTACGTGGGATTGATGTTTCAGGTTATGGGCCGTGCGTTGCAGGCGATGACGGAAGTGGACGGCGATGTGTGCAGGGACACCCGGGAGCTGCCACCCGGGTTTCTGTTCGAAATGCGGGTTCTGCCTTCCGGGCCCGGCCTGATCATGGAACACACGGAACATGGCCACCTGCGATTCCTCGGGAACGCCGCGCCACGACCGGTCAACCTCTCCATACAATTCAAGCATATGGTGCATGCTTTCCGGGTTGTTTCCTTTCAGGAGAAGACCGCCGTCGCTTTTGCCAATGAGCGCATGCTGGTGGATGGCGATATCGGCTATGCCGTGCGCATGACCCGGGTGCTGAACCGGCTGGAAACCTTCATCCTGCCGGAATTTCTGGCCGCCAGGGCGGTAAAGCAATACCCCGCTGACCTGCGCCTGGCCGAAAAAGCGCAGGGCGCCGCCCGCATCTACCTGAGAGTCGTCACCAACCTTTTCGCAAAAGCGAGTCCACAATGAGCAGCCAGTTTTACGAGTTTTTCTGCCCGGTAAAGGTCATTTCCGGCAAAGCCGCTCTGGAACACCTGCCCTGGGAGTTGCAGGGACTTTCAGCAACAAGCCCGATGATTATCACCGACAAAGGCGTTCATGAGGCTGGCCTGCTGGAACCTGTACTGGCAGCCTGCAGGGAAAGCGAAGTGGAGATCGCGGCGATTTTTGATCAGGTACCAGCAGACTCATCAACATCCGTGGTGCGTGACATTGCCAGGCTTTATCGCGAAGAAAACTGCGACGCCATTATCGCGGTAGGCGGTGGCTCGGTCATCGACACCGGCAAAGCCGTCAATATACTGGTGTCCGAAGGTGGTGACGAGATCGCACAGTACAGTGGTGCCGGGGTACTGAAACATCCGCTGAGACCTTTTTTCGTCATTCCCACCACGGCCGGCACCGGATCAGAAGTGACATCCGTGGCGGTGATCACTGACGAAAAAAAAGGCGTGAAACTGCCCTTCACTTCATCCTTCCTGCTGCCCGATGCCGCCATCATAGACCCGCGCATGACGCTGACACTGCCGGCGCACATAACGGCGGCTACGGCCATGGACGCTCTGACCCACGCCACCGAAGCCTTCACCGGCCTGGCAAAGAACCCGCTGAGTGACGCCTATGCCACCGCCGCCATCCGTAAAATCGGCCAGTGGCTATTACCGGTGATGGATCACCCGAAAAATGAAGACGGGCGACTGGAACTGGCGCAGGCGTCCACCATGGCCGGCATTGCTTTCTCGAACTCCATGGTAGGCCTTGTGCATTCGCTGGGCCACGCCACCGGTGCTGTCTGCCACCTGCCCCATGGGCTATGCATGAGCATCTATCTGCCTTGTGTACTGGAGTACAACCTGGAAAGTATTCGTGAACCTCTGGGAGAGCTGTTATTGCACCTGGAAGGCGCGGACATTTACGCCGGCACACCGCGGGAGCGTCGTGCCGAGGCTTGCATTGCGGCCATCCGGACACTGCGTGACGAGCTATACCAACGCTGCCAGCTCCCCCGCACCCTCAAAGAAGCCGGCAAAGTACAGGAAAACCAGCTGGAGACGATTGCCCGACTGGCAATGGATGATGGTTCAATCCTGTTCAACCCGAGGGAAGTAACGCTTGAAGATGCCCGCGCCGTGCTCCGCAGGGCCTGGGCATGACCGCCGCACTCTGGCAGGAATAATGACTGTCGTCATTGAAACCGACAAATAAAACAGTAATATTAAGGTGGTATATGGTCAGTAGATCAAAGCATTAGCGGTACAGAATACTCACTGGCAGGGAATGGCCAGACAGCATCCGTTTTCAACAGGCCTTTTCCAATCAGAGTTATTGCGATGCCCTCCCGCCCGCTCACAACGCTAAAACGTTTCTGCCTTCTTGCTGTTGCCCTGACAACGCTCCTGAGCCTCCCGGCACAGAGCCAGAACCAGCAAGAGGAAAACGTTTTTGAGTTCAACATTTCGCCCAACGGCTACCCGCCGTATCTGATTGTGGATGGCAAGGAACCTGCGGGCATCATGTGGGATGTCGTGGAGCTGATCGCTCCACGGTTGGGTTATGAGGTCAAGGCGCACCGGATTCCCCGTAAACGGGTGGATCAGATGCTCGCGGAGGGTTATATCGACGGCACACCGCGCGCCATCCCGTGGACCAGTGAACCGGAGAACTTCCTGTTTACCGATCCGATCGTTCATGTGGAGGAGGTCTTTTTCTTCCCCGAACACTCGGATCTGGAGTTTCAGAGCATTGAAGACCTGACCGGCAAAACCATCGTAACGCCGTTAGGTTATGTTTACCCCACTCTGGAGCCCTATTTCAGTGAGGGTCGAATCCACCGTTTTGACGTCTCCCATGACCGCAACATGTTCCGCTATCTGCTCCACAGCAAACGGTTTGATGCCGCCCTGGCCGACCGGCTGGTCGGCCGCTGGATTCTCAAAACCGAAGGCCTTGACGAACGTTTTCGCAGTTCCGGAAAGTCCGTCAGCCGATACGGCTTCCGTCTGATGTTAAGGCCTGACTGGACAGAGTTCGCGCAAGCCTTCAACAAAGAACTGGCAACCATCCGCGAGAACGGCGAACTGGACGCCATTCTCGCCAGATATCGCTAACCCGCTTTATTCCAGTCGCCGAAGCAACAGCATGGGCGAAACGCTGAGCACCGGCCGGAGCTGCCAGCGGCCAAACATCGCCAACAGAACAGCACTCGCCAACGGCAACGGCAGAATTACCTGCCAGTGCCAGCTGAAGCTGCCATCGAACATTCTGGACTGCAGCACATACACCGCAGCTTCCGCGGCTACCACACCCAACACACCAGCGATCAGCCCAAGCAAGGCAAACTCCAGCATGGTGCTGCGCACCAGCAATGTCTGCCTGCCGCCGAGTGTGCGTATCAACGCACCTTCACGTTGCCGGTCCCGCAGCGTGGCGCTGACGACCGCTGCCATCACCACCAGGGCCGCGGCCAGAATCAGGGCCAGAATGGCCTCGATTGCCTGAGTAACCTGGCGGACGATGTCCTGAATGCGGGCTATTATGTGGTCGAGCTCCAGTACCGACACTGTCGGAAATTGCCGGGAAAAATCATTCAGGGCCTGCTTGCCCTGCTCCGGCAGATAGAAGCTGGTAATCCAGGTGGCCGGCATGTTGGTCAACCCGCCTTCGGGTGGAAAGGCCACATAGAAATTCGGTTTCATACTGTCCCACTGAACCGTGCGAATACTGACAACCGGCTCGGTGACTTTTTCAGAACCAATCGTGAACGTCAGACGGTCCCCTACCTCCAGCCCAAGGCGCGCGGCCAGGTCAGCTTCCACGGACACGCCTTCAGTGTCATCATCAGCAAACCACCGGCCCTCGATAATCTCGTTATCTTCCGGCAATTGCTCCATCCAGGTCAGGTTCAGTTCCCGGTTCAGGGCATTGACACGTTCGTCTTTGCTCACCGCTTCTTTGACCGGATCGCCATTTAATTCGGTAAGCCGCCCCCGGACCATGGGATACAGGTTTTCCAGCGGTGCGTCATGCTCTGCCCAGAAGCTTTCAACCTCATCCACCGATTCAGAAGCGATGTTGATCAGAAAGTGATTGGGTGCATCTTCCGGCAACTGGGTCTGCCAGTCATTCAATAATGAGGTCCGCACCAGAATCAGCGTGGCGGCCAGCATGATGGTCATCGCGAAGACGGCCAACTGTGCCAGACTTGACTGCCGGTGCCGGTAAAGCCCGACAAATGCCAGGCGCCAGGCATTGCCTCCACCGCGTACCCGCCGGAGCAGTGCCATCAACACCAGGCCGAACAGGGCCAGCACACCCAGCAGCAACGCCAGTCCGCCCAACAGGGCTCCCACCAGAACCAGTTCGCCGGCATACATCCAGACCAGACCAAAAATCGCCAGAATAGCGATTACCAGATCAGGCAGGGCTTCGCGCCCGGTTTCGCCGGGCTGGGCCCGCAACACCCGCATGGCAGGCACGTTACGCAGACGACGGATAGGCGGATAGGCAAACGCGAACAAGGAAACCAGCGCTGTCAGCAAGGCGGGCATCAGTGCGGTCGGGTCCAGATAAAGATCGATTGGCCGCTCCAGGGCATCGCCAAGCAGGCTTACCAGCAACCAGAACAGTGGAAGCGCCACGGCAAGGCCTCCGACGATACCCACAACACCCCACAAAGCCAGGCGACGGAGGTACAACCGACCAATGCCTTTCCCCTGCAAACCAAGGGTCTTCAGCAGAGCAACGGTGTCCCTCTGCGAAATCGCATATTGGCGACTGGCAACCGCCACTGCAACGGCGGCCAGCAACACAGCCAGACTGCCGCCGAGCAGCAAAAAGCTTTCAGCGCGGTCAAATGAGTTGGAGAAGGTTTCACCATCACGCACCCCTTCCCATTCGTGACTGGGTTCGAGCCGTGGTTCCAGCCATTGGTGGTATTCATTAAGCGAGCTTTCTTCCCCGGCAAACAGGTAAATGAATTCCACACGGCTGCCCTCCTGCACGGCACCGGTGGCCTCCACGTCATCCACGTGCATCATCACCCGGGGTGCCAGGGAAGACAGCCGGAAACCACCATCCGGCTCGCGGATCAGCAGGCTGGCCACTTCCAGCTCCAGATTGCCCACTTCCAGCTTGTCGCCGATATCAAGGCTCAACAGTCTGAGCAGGCGCGGGTTGATCCAGACCTCGCCGGGCTCCGGGCCGGAAGCAACGACTTTCCGGGCGCTGTCACCGGTCTGCTCCTGAATTTCAACGTCACCGCGCAGAGGATATTCGTTGCTGACGGCCTTGATCGAAGCCAGCTCGAAACCCTCCGGGCCAGAGATCATGGTCGAGAACTCCACCATGCGACCGGTCTCCAGGCCCCGGTTACGGGCTTCTTCCAGCCATTCGCCGGGTATCGGACGGCCATTTTCGGCTTCCAGTTGGCGATCAGCTGCCAGGAATGAACTCGCAGAAGACACCAATGTGCGCTGAAGCTGGCTGGCAAACAGCGCAATGGTGGCCACGGTGGCTACGGCGATAATCAGGGCCACCAAAACAACGCGAACATCCCGTTCACGGAAATCCCGGCGTACCGACATGAGCTTTCTGGCGGCTTGCATCAGTCAGCCCGCTCCAGGGCCGTTTCCGGCTCCGTCAATATGCCTGCTTCTATGTTCAGCTGCCGGCCACAGCGAGCGGCCAGATGTTCATCGTGGGTGACCATGACCAGGGTGGTGCCCTGCTCCCGGTTGAGATCCATCAGCAAATCGGAAACGGCCTGGCCTGTGCGGTTGTCCAGGTTCCCGGTGGGCTCGTCAGCAAACAGGATGACAGGGTCGGAAGCAAAAGCCCGGGCAATGGCGACACGCTGTTGTTCACCGCCGGAAAGCTGGCGTGGGGTGTGAGTCAGGCGCTCCCCCAGACCGACACGCTCCAGCAGCTCCCGGGCGCGCTTTTCCGGCGCTTCGATACCGGCCAGCTCCAGAGGCAGCATAACGTTTTCCAGTGCGCTGAGCGCCGGCAACAACTGGAAAGACTGGAACACGAAGCCAACCCGGCTGGCCCGCAGCTTTGCCCGTTCGTCTTCATTGAGTTTGCTGATCTCGGCACCATCCAGCTCAACCACACCGTCGCTGGGGGTGTCCAGTCCGGCAAGCAACCCAAGCAGAGTGGTTTTGCCAGAGCCCGAACGGCCAACGATGGCTACGGATTCTCCCCGATTGATTTCCAGACTGACCCCCTGCAAGATCGTGAGCGTATCAGTCTCAATACTGACCCTGTGGGTCAGTTCCGAGACCCGTAGCATGGGGCTGGTCTCGCTTCTGGTAAAATCCGTCATCTGGTTCACGGTGGCTCCGTTGGCTGGTTTTACGCTTCGATGAATCTGCAAAGGGTTTACAACATTATTATGCATACGGTTTCGGCGCACGTCAGATCATTATTCCTCCTGACGCTTCTATTGTTGGCCGGCCCGGTTATGGCCAGCCAGAACACCTTGCTGGTGGTCGGCGACAGCTTGAGTGCTGCCTACGGCGTGCCTTCTGAAACCGCCTGGGTTCAGCTGTTGCGCGACCGGCTTGAGGAGCAGGACACGGACTGGCAGGTTGTGAATGCCAGTATCAGTGGCGAGACCACCGACGGCGGTTTACGTCGCTTGCCGGGGCTGCTTGAAAAACATGAGCCGGATGTTGTGGTGATCGAGCTGGGCGGCAACGATGGTCTGCGCGGTTTTCCGCCGGATGTTATTGAGTCGAATCTGGCGGGAATGATCGAGCATGTCAAGGAAGCGGATGCCACACCGGTACTGGTAGGTATGCAGATGCCTCCCAACTACGGTCAACGCTATACCAGTGCGTTTATCGGGATCTACGAGTCTCTCTCTGACAGGTATGACGCGGTTCTGGTTCCCTTCTTTCTGGAAGGGATTTACGACCAGGACAAAATGATGCAGGGGGACGGCATTCATCCTACTGAGGAAGCACAGCCCCTGTTGCTGGAGAATATCTGGCCGAGGCTTGAACCGCTTCTTGGTGAGACAGAAAACTGAGCGCCCTTCTCTCCGACCAGTAAAAGCCATCTTTTCTGTGCTCCACGAATCCGACGTGGCCGCCCCACTTTGGTATCTCCATCTGTACACAAGGCCCCAGTAGATCCCTGGACTGTGGATAGCAGTCGGCAGACAGAAATGGATCGTCGGCTGCGTTGATGATCAGGGAGGGCACGCGAATATCTTTCAGGCGCGGCAATGCGGAGCAGCTCACCCAGTAGTCCGTGGCATCACGAAAGCCATGCAGGGGGGCGGTGTAACGGTTGTCGAATTGATGGAAGCTGCGGATGTGCTCAAAGCCATTGGTGTCGATCAGATTCGGAAAGCTCTGGGCCTTTTGCTGCATTTTGCCGTGCAGATCCTGCAGGAAGCGTTGCATGTAGATGCGCCGGCTGGGCAGAGCCAGCACGTCTGCGCTACCGGCAAGGTCAACCGGGACGGAGTAGGTGACGGCGCTGCTGATACGGCCGTCCACATGCGCTCCGAGCTGGGCGAGGTACAACAGGGTGAGGTTACCGCCCATGCTGAACCCTGACAGGGAGACATTCCTGTAGTTCTTGCCCAGGGCGTGGGTAACGACCACGTGAAGGTCTTCGGTAGCCCCGCTGTGATAAAAACGGGGCTGGTGATTCATGGTGCCGCCGCAGGAGCGGAAATTCCAGGCAAGAACGTCCCAGCCTTTGAGCATCAGGGCCCTGGCCAGGCCCAACACATAAGGGCGACGGCTATGCCCTTCCAGGCCGTGGGAAATGATGGCGAGGCGGTCACTGCCCTGTCGGTACCAGTCCAGATGCAGTTCGTCATTATCCGGGGTTGGCAATATCCGGGTCTGAGGTTCAGGCATGGCAACCCGGCGGAACAGGCTTGGCCAGACCGATTGCACATGGCCGCTGCGTAACCAGACCGGTGGGCGGTAGTCGGGACAGGCTTCTCTGGTCAAATTTTAACCTTCTATTTCAGGGGGTTGACGGAGCAAATCAAAGTCCTTACTATGCACGCCTCTTGATGCTGTTCCCCGATAGCTCAGTTGGTAGAGCAACGGACTGTTAATCCGTTTGTCGCTGGTTCGAGCCCAGCTCGGGGAGCCACTTATTCCGAAAGGCCGCTGATTCACTTCAGCGGCCTTTTTTGTGTCAGCTTCCGCTGACCACCGTGAACTCCCCGCTCGCGATCAACGCCTCTCCCCGGGCTGCTGTGAATGCACACTGAACCGCGCCCGGCTGAGCAACCTCTTCAGACACCTCCACGCTCAGCTCTGACCCCACAGGCACCGCATTGGCCGTGTAACGCACCAACGACCGCACCAACACGATCACCGCCCGGCTCATCGGCTCTCCGCCCATGCTGATTTTCCGGCACGCCATTAACTGGGCTGCGTATTCCAGTGTAGCCCATGCGGGCAAACCACTTTCGTTGGCCAGAGGATGGTTTTCGCCGATTCCTGCCCGGGTTCGGGCGCCGTTCGCCGTCAGATCGAATTCAGTGATCAACTGCATACTGCCGGCGTGGGGAAGCTGTTCATAAACAGAGGCGGCCATCTGGCTATCAGCGGATTGTGGCGCAGCCACAGTTTCTCCACTACGCACCGTAGGTGGCTCACTACTGAAGGTACCTTTGGCCACCAGTTGGCCGGCTAGTTTGCAGGTCACTCGCCAGCTGTCAGGCGTTTTTTCGTGGCAGTCCACCTCCACGCGATGACCGGGCTCCACCAGACCAAGCAGTCGCAACTGCCGTATGCTGTACACCGGCTTTCCGATAGCCCGCTCAAGCGCACTGGCGATCTGGTCAGCCAGAACAACAGCGGGAACCACCGGGGCTCCAGGGAAATGACCCGACAAAGCCGGATGCGCCGGGGAGATTTCAATGTGAAATTGCATGGCTTCAACAGTACTCTGAGGATTCAGATGAAAATTGTCCTGTGCTATAGTCGCGCGTTATACCCGAATATGGGTTGTTACCGTTTTTTAATTCGCGCGATTCTGGCACAGAGTTCTGGAAGCTGACAATGAAGAAGGTTCTGGTCGTACATTATTCCCAGAGCGGGCAGCTCGATAGTGTCGTAAAGGAGTTTACGCGACCACTGGTCGAATCGGATGACATTTCGGTGACATTCGAGAATATCCGCCCGGTGGAAGATTTCCCGTTCCCCTGGCCTTTCTTCACGTTTCTCGACACGTTTCCCGAATGCGTCTACCACGATGCACCGCCTATTCAGGAACCCGGCATCTCCGGTGACGAGGATTTCGATCTGGTTATTCTGGCTTACCAGGTCTGGTTCCTCTCTCCCGCTCTGCCGATGACAGCATTCCTTCAGCACCCGGTCGCGAAATCTCTGCTCAATGGCAAGCCAGTCGTCACTCTGATCGCCTGCCGGAATATGTGGCTGATGGCTCAGGAAGACATGAAGCAGAAACTGGAAGAACTGAATGCCCACCTGGTGGGGAACGTGGCAATGGTGGATGAAGCCGGTTCGGTGCTCAGTTTTTTTGCCACACCGCTTTGGGTATTGACTGGTCACAAGGGACCATTCTGGGGCGGGCTGATTCCCCGGGCTGGCGTGGCACAGAAAGAGATTGCAGCCAGTGAACGCTTTGGCCGGCGTATTCGCGATCGGTTGAGGTTCAAAGGCGAAGTATCGCCGGACATGTTCCGGAGCCTGTCAGCGGTGCGAATTAATGAGGGACTGATTTCCAGCGAGAAAACCGCCAAGCGTGCATTCCGCCTCTGGGGGCGGCTGCTGCGCTCACTGGGCCCCCGAGGGGCCTGGCAACGTAAACCGGTGCTGGCCTTTTATTCGGTTTTCCTGGTGGCGATGATCCTGACGGTGGTTCCGGCCGGCATGCTGATCAAGCGCCTGATTTCGCCACTGACGCGCCAACGCATCGCGAAACAAAAAGCCTATTTCAGTGCCCCTTCCGGGGAATAAAGCACTGGGTTGTTCCATTTTCCGGCTCCGGCCGGTAACCGAGCTGTTTGACACATGAAGAACGTTTACATCACTGCCATAGCCGCGGCGCTACCCAACGACCCCGTCAGCAACGACAAGATGGAATCGGTACTTGGTCAGGCCGGAGAACACCCTTCCCGGGCACGACGGGTGATTCTGAAGAGCAACAAGATCAAAAACCGTTATTACGCGGTAGATCCGGAAAGCGGCAAGCCAACTCACACCAATGCGGAACTGACCGCAGAGGCTGTTCGTGCATTGGGTAAAGACTACGCTGAGCAAATCGACTGCCTGGTGTGCGGCACCAGCCTGCCTGATCAGCTGATGCCCAATCACGCAGTGATGGTTCATGGTGAACTGGCTTCTCCGCCTTGCGAAGTCGTGGCCACAGCGGGTGTTTGCCTTGCAGGCATGTCAGCGCTGAAGTACGGCTGGATGTCAGTTGCAACCGGACAGCACCAGCGGGTGGTCAGCACGGGCTCGGAAGTGGCATCGGCAGTGATGCGCGGCAAACTGTTTGAGCCGGAAACCGCGTCTTCCGCCGACACGCTTGAGAAAAAACCGGAAGTGGCTTTCGAGAAAGACTTTCTGCGCTGGATGCTTTCAGATGGCGCTGGCGCTGCTGCTCTGGAGCCTGCCCCGGCAAAAGAAGGCCTGTCGCTGCGAATTGACTGGATCGATATCCGCTCGTTTGCCAATCAGCTGGATGCCTGCATGTATGCCGGCTCCCGCAAGCGTGAAGATGGCAGCCTGGAAAGCTGGAAGGATCTGCCCCACGAAACCTGGCTGAAAGAATCAATTTTCGCCGTCAAACAGGATGTCCGGCTGCTGAACGAAAACATTATTGCCACCACCATCGGACAGTACCTGCCAGACATTATTTCAAAGTACCAGTTGGCCGCCGATGACATTGACTGGTTCCTGCCTCATTATTCATCCGGATATTTCCGCGAACGCGTCTATGAGGGCATGAAAAACGGCGGGCTGGAGATTCCGTTTGAACGCTGGGCGACGAATCTGCCCGAAAAAGGCAACACCGGCTCTGCGTCGATTTACATCATGCTCGAGGAGCTGTTCCGGTCCGGCGAACTCAAGCCCGGACAGAAACTGCTTTGCTGGGTACCGGAAAGCGGTCGCTTTTCGTCGTCTTTCATGCAACTGACCGTGTGTGATCATCAGGACCAATCATGAAGCTGGACGATGTACCCCAGGACAAGTCCCGGTCATTCGAAGGCCAGAAAAAACGGCTTTATGCCCGGGATGAGAATGGCGAGTACACCACAGCGCTGTCCAGTGGCTGGGAGGCCGAAGACGTAGTGCTGGACCAGGCGGTGGAAGAATATAACCGCTTCACCCGCGAAGCCAGGCAGCGGGTACAGCAGGGCCTCTCGTCCCCACTGGAATATCACATGTACGCGCACCGGATGGATGATACGGTTCTGGCCCAGGCAACGGGCTTTTTTCGCTGGCAGGTTCGCCGGCATCTGAAACCGGCCGTGTTCAACCGCCTGCCACCCCGCAAGCTGCAGCGCTATGAAGAAGCCTTGCAGATGACTGCCGGGCAGCTACGCACTCTCCCGCCGGAAGACGAACCGAACAATGACTGATTTCAATCACCAGCAAACCGCCCACTGCGAAAGCGGTGCCGTGGCGGCGTTGTTGCGCCACAACGGTCTGGACCTGTCCGAGCCCATGGTGTTCGGGCTGTCCTCGGCCCTTACTTACGCCTATATTCCGCTGGTAAAAATGGGGGGAATGCCACTGCTGGCCTACCGCATGCCTCCCGGCCGCATTATTCGCGGGCTGAGCAAGCGCCTGGGCATCCGTTTTCACTTTGAACGCTTCCGCCGTCCGGAAGACGGTACAGCGGCACTGGACAAATATCTGGAACAGGGCACCCCCGTGGGTTTGCAGGCGTCGGTTTACTGGCTGCCCTATTTTCCGGAAAACATGCGCTTTCACTTCAATGCCCACAACCTGGTGGCCTATCGCAAAGACAACGATGACTATCTGATCAGCGACCCGACGTTCGAGCAGCCGGTACGAGCAGACACGGCATCGCTGCAGAGGGCGCGGTTCGTCAAGGGCATGCTGGCGCCGAAGGGGCTGATCTACTACCCGGAAAACATCGATCAAGCAAAGGACCTGAGTGACGCCATTCCCGTGGCTATTCGCTCTACCGCCAACATGATGCTGCGCACCCCCCTGCCCTTTATCGGCGTTCGGGGTATTCGCCACGTTGCCCGGCATATGGAAAAGCTGTCGCCAGCGAACGAGCACTACAACAAGCTACTGATCGGCCATATGGTGCGGATGCAGGAAGAGATTGGTACCGGTGGCGCCGGTTTCCGTTTTCTGTTCGCGTCATTTCTTCAGGAATCAGCAGGCATTCTGTCTGATGAAAGACTGGCAAGGGCTGCCGATCAGTTCACCGATGCCGGAGACGAATGGCGCCGGTTTGCGCTTTACGCGGCCAAAATGCTCAAGGGGCGCAGCGAGCTGGACTACGGCAAGCTGGCCACACAACTGCGCAAGGTAGCCGATATGGAACAGGAAGGTTACCAGATGCTTCTCGCCCTCAAATCAGGCTGACACCTGATTATTTGGCCGCATCACGATGGCATGAAAACGGCCATCGGTATCGGCCGCAATCACAATCAGGGGCTGGCCGGCACCAGACCGCAGATAGCGGATCAATGCACCAGCCGCGTGGCCCGGGTACGCCGCCAGTGCCGGATCAAAATCGGTCAGCATCTGCCTGCTTTTCAGGCAGGTTGAGGCCATTTTCTGCCGGGTCCAGGGCGACAGCGATACCCGGTATTCTGTTGTGGGGTCCAGCTCACCGAGCCATTTTGCCAGCGCCTTCTCATCCACCAATGTAATCATTTCTGTGACTGACGCCAGGCTGTTGGCACTGCCTTCAGGGGCCACCAACAGCCAGTGGCTGCCTTCGCCAATTTCAGTCTCAGGATCCAGCCCGAGCCGTATACGCTGATGTTCCAGCGGCAGTATCGCCTCTTCCACAGCACCCACCAACGCCTGTGAAACCGCCCCGGTGGCGACATCCATGGCTGCCAGCTGCAAGGCCGCGACAATGGACGCATCGCCCCGGGAAACAAACAGGTTGCGATGGCCCAGCCCCAGGTTGCGGGCAACGAAGTAACCGGCGGCATTGCTCAACGTGTTGATGAAACCGGCTGGCTTGGGAACGATACCGGCGCTCACCATCTTTTCATGGACCTTGGTGGTGTTTCCAAGCGATGCGAAGCGGGAGCCAATATACAGTCCGGTTCGCGGTTCCAGCGTGGTGCCTTCAACGCATCGGGCAGAGCCAATCAACGCCATCTGGGTGAAGCGGTCGATACGACGGAAATGCTCACGGCACACCTCGGTGGCCGCCGCTTTCAGGTTAACCAGGCCCTCGGATGGGTCGACGGCCTGGTATTGGTCTCCAATAGCGATAATCTCGAGCATGAATCCTGGTCCCGGGGTTGGCTCAGTCTTGATAACGAAGAATCAGGCTGGAGTTGTTGCCCCCGAACCCGAAAAAATTCAGCAAATAATAGCCCGGCTCGGCCTTGAGAGGCTCTGAAATCGGCGCTACGCCCAGGCTCGGGTCTGCCTCCGAAAAGCCGGCACTGGCCGGCAACCACCCCTCCGGCATCGCCGCTGCCATCAGCAGGGTTTCCAGTACGCCGCAGCTGCCCAGGGTGTGGCCCAGCGCCGCCTTCATGGAGAAGAACGGAGGTACGGTATCAAAGGCTCGTCGCATGCCCGCCGCTTCGCCATCATCATTCAGAGGCGTGGCAGTGCCATGGGCCTTGATGGCCCGGATATCGGAGTGCGACAGATCGCTTCTGGCCAGCGCATCGTTCATAACCGCTGCGATGGTACTGCCATCGGGATTGGACGCGGAAATACTGAATGTGTCGCAATTACTGGCGCCGCCCCAGATTAAAGCGCCCGCCTCATCGGGCCGGCATTTTGACAGCAGCATGGCGCCACAGCCCTCACCCAGCACCAGGCCATCCCGCTGCCGGTCAAACGGACGCATGCCGTCCTGCGCCAGCAACTGCATGCCGTGGAATCCCGCCAGGGTGGTGTCGTTGCGAGCCTCAAGGCCTACCACCAGAGCGTGCTCATGGATCCCCATGGCAATAGCCGCCGTGGCACTCAATATAGCATTCGCGGTGGCTGTACAGGCCGTATTCAGGGCAAAATCGGCGCCGTGGAAACCGTACTCCTTCTGCAGGTACCGGCTGATCTGGCTGAAACCATCCAGCGGAAGCGGAATAGCCGTGTCGGGATTTTCACGATACTGCTGGCGATAACTCTCCTCGGCAATACCGATTCCCCAGCAGGACGAACCGATAAAGACCGGAATCGTCGCGCGTTGCTCCATGGTCAGCGGGTGTTCAGCCAACAGCTCACTCACCGCCTGATCCAATAACCAGTGCAGGCGATCTTCCGCGGATTCCGGAGCACCGGCCACGCCGTGATAAGGCACATCGATGGGTTCCTCGAAATGCGGCAAAGACAGCCTGCCTGGCCCCCCGGCCGCATCGTCGAAAAGTCCTGAAAGGTTGGCAGCTTTGCCGTTACCCAGGGCACTGACAATACCGCTGGCGGTAATCCTGACGGGGGCTGTCGCTGGTCGGGTCTGGTGTTTCATCAAGAGTTCAATAGCTCGGGATCAGTCAGCAAGAATGAATTCAGCCAGGGTGTTGACGGAAGTCAGCGCCATGCGGGTTTCATTGCCACTGTCGATGTGTTTTTTGTAGCGTCGCTTTACCTCCAGCGAAATGCTCAGAGCGTCCAGCGAATCCAGATTGAGGCGGCTGTCCTGGCCGATCAGATATTCGTCGTCACTGATATCAGAGGCGTCCATATCAACGTCACATTCCTCGACGATCAGTTCCTTGAGTTCTGCTTTGAGTTCGGAAATATTCATATCATCACTATTGTTGTTGACTGACATTCAGAATGTCCGGATTAATGCGCCGCACGGCGGTAGCGCCACACCGCAAGACACAGCATCAGCGCGGCAAAACCCAGTAACGCCCCCACTTCCGGCAAGACGTCGGTGACCGTACCGTTACGCAACAGGATGTCAAAAAAGCCATCCAGCCCCCAGGACATCGGGGAATAATTTCCGATTTCCTGCATGGCCTCGGGCATCAGGAATCTGGGAACCATCACACCGCCCAATGCCGCCATGATAATGTTCAGTACGCCGGAAACAATGGTGGCCTGCTCTATAGTGCTGGCAATCTGTGCCACCAACAGGGCATAGCAGACCGCCGCCAGGCTGGCTGCCACCGACACCAGAACCAGCCCTTCAGGATTTTCTCCCAGGGTCAGTTGATCACCGCCCATCGCCGGAACCAGATACAGGCCAATCAGAAACAGGAAGACAACCTGCAGCAGATTCACGATAAAAAATGGAATCACCTTCCCGGCCAACAATCTTACCGGACCTATTCCCATGCTGCGCAAACGCAGTAACGTGCCCTGTTGGCGCTCATTGATCAGCGTGGTCGACAACGGAACCGCGATAAAGAACATGGCAAACAGCAACCAGGCGGGCACGTTCTGCTGCACCGATGATGGAAACTCGCCGCTGTTGTCATACAGGGAGCGGGTCTCCACCATGTCCGATGCCTGTGCGTCCAGATTGCTCTGTACTCCGGGCAGGCTTGCCAACCGGTAGCGAAGGTAAAGCCGGTTCAGCAGTTCCGCCACCCTCGCTTCGGCTACGCTGGCAAATACCGGAGAGGTTCCGGGCGCCAGCAGAACCTCAACCGCGGGCTTACGATCTTTGAGCAGAGCGTCAAAGCCGGGTTTTACACGAACCAGGAACTTTACCTCATCAGCCTGAGCCAGAACCTGCATTTCCTGCCAGTCTGCCTCTGTTTCCACCCGGTTCAGCGGTGACGCGGCCGCCAGCTGCCGGGCAAAGGCGCTGCTGAGCCCGCTGTCATCCTCATTCAGCAGATAGAAATCGAGTTCCACTTCCTGACTCATCGCATACTGGTTCTGCAATGCAAAGGTCATGATCAACACAAACACGGCCGGCATTACAAACAACAGCAGCAGCCCGTGGGGATCCCGGGCCAACAGCAACAGTTCTTTACGGATCAGTGCCGTCATAACGCCCATATCAATCCCTCAGACCCCGCGTGGTGAGCTCAAGGAACAACGACTCGAGGCTGAACTCCCGTCGGCGCACAGTCTGCGGAGCTTCTGCCATCAGCTCGGTCAGGGTTCCGTAACGAAGTACCCGGCCGTGATCCATAATCGCCACGCGATCACACAGATCTTCCACCTCCTCCATGTAGTGTGAGGTGTAGATCACTGTGGTGCCCTGATCACGCAGCTGGCGAATGGTTTCCAGAATAAAATGGCGGGAGTGTGGGTCAATGCCCACCGTTGGCTCATCCAGCAACAATAACCGCGGCTGACTCAGCAGCCCGATAGCCAGATTCAACCGACGCTTGAGCCCACCGGACAACTTCCCCGCCCTGCTACCCAGCCGTTCTTCCAGCCCGGCCTGAGCCGCCGCCTTGCGCACCCGTTCATCAATTTCCCTTGCTGGTACGCCCTGAACACCGGCAAAAAAAGCCAGGTTTTCACGAACCGTCAGTGGCTGATAAAACGCATATTCCTGAGGTACCAGAGAAAGTCCTGCCGCAGCCCGCCCCGTGGTGGTGGACAGATCCTCGCCATTGATAAAAACACAGTCCGCCGGACAGGGAATCAGGCCAGCCAGAATAGACAACAGCGTGGTCTTGCCAGCGCCGTTGGGGCCCAGCAGACCCAGCAGGGCATTTTCGGGAATATCAAGATCGATTCCCTTCAGCACCGGGCTGGCCGACGGCGAGTAACTGAATTCAAGCTGGCTGATGGAAATCACAGGTTGTCCCGATTGGTCACAGATCGCTGGCGTATTGTCGTTATATCAGAAACGGCAGAAACAGTTTGCTGGAGCGGCAGTAGCGTTCATAGGCTTCGCCGAAAAAGGCAAGGTTTTCACGCTCTTCGAAGCGCGCCGTCAGATAGAGCGCCAGACTGACCCCTGCCACCACGATCAACCCGGGCCAGGTAAACTGTTTCAGAAAAATGCCCCAGGCCAGTAACAATAATGATGTATACATGGGATGCCGGATGTACCGATAAACGCCGGTTGTCACCAGATTGCCGGTATTTTCAAATTCAAAATTCTCCGGCGGTTTGCTGGTTTCTCTGTGACCGCCCCGCAGGCGGAACTCCAAAACGCTGGCAATGATCATCCCGAGCGAAAGTAGCATCAACAGGCTCGAAACCAATTGCTGAGCGGCGATCAGATTGTCATGCCAGTACTCCACCCGATAAACCAGCAGCCAGGCGATGCCGGCAAAGGCAAAAAACCGATAGAAGCCATGACACCTGGGGTTTCTGAGCTGGTGGCGGCACAGCCAGACGAGAACCGCAACCAGGCCGGAGAAAACCATCAACTGCATATCATTGCTCCGGGCCCGGCTGCTCCGGCATTCACTGCGGCCACCGCCGGAAAATCAATGACGTATTGATCCCACCGAAGGCAAAGTTGTTGCTCATCACATATTCACAGTCGATATTCCGTGGCTCACCCACGATGTAATCGAGTTCTGCACACTCCGGATCAACCCGGCTCAGGTTAGCCGTGTGGTGAAAGCGATTCCGGTTCATCATTTCCAGCGCAACCCAGGATTCCAGAGCACCACAGGCGCCCAGGGTGTGGCCGGTATAGCTCTTGAAGGCACTGATGGGCACCCGGTTTCCGAATACATCATGGGTGGCATGGCTTTCCGCCACATCGCCGCGATCCGTTGCCGTGCCATGGGCGCTGACATAACCGATATCACTGGCATCCAGGCCGGCATCTTCCAGTGATAATTCCATAACCCGGCGCATGGTTTCACGGGTTGGCTGGGTTATATGGGCGCCGTCAGAGTTGGTCGCAAACCCGACAACTTCACCATAGATACGCGCACCGCGGGCCTGGGCATGCTCCAGTTCTTCAAGAACCAGTGTGCCGGCGCCCTCACCTATCACCAGACCGTCCCGGCCGGAATCAAACGGTCTTGGCGTCGACTCCGGCGCGTCATTGGTGGTGCTGGTGGCGTACAGAGTATCAAACACGGCGGCTTCAGTGGGGCACAGTTCCTCGGCACCACCGCCGAGCATCAGGGTCTGGCGACCGAACTTGATGGCCTCGTAGGCGTAGCCGATACCCTGACTGCCGGATGTACAGGCGCTGCACGTGGTGATTACCCGTCCCTTCAGCCCGAAGAAAACACCGATGTTAACCGGTGCCGTATGGGCCATCATGCGGATATAGGTAGTGGCGTTGATGCCATCAACCACATCGTTGATCAGCATGTTGCTGAATTCTGCGATTGCCTTGGGAGAGCCCGCAGAGGAGCCATAAGAAACGCCCATTCTGCCATCGCGAATGCTGTCGTCATTCAACAATCCGGCATCGTCCAGCGCCAGTTCGGAGGCCCGCGTTGCCATCAACGCTATTTTACCCATGCCCCGCACGGCGCGGCGTGGGTAGTGTGCCGGTTTCTCGAAATCGGAAACCGGGGCGCCCAGGCGCGTGTTCAGGCCGACATAACGCTCCCATTCGGTCATGGTGCGAATGCCGGTACGGCCGGCTTCGAGATTCCCGGATACGGTTTCCCAATCGCTTCCAATGGGTGAAATCCCGGCCATTCCGGTAATAACTACTCGCTTCATCAGCAGATCCCCCCATTAACTGAAATCACCTGACGGGTGATATAACCGGCGTCTTCGGACATCAGGAAGCTGATGGTTGCAGCGACCTCTTCCGGTTTGCCCAGGCGCTGGCTGGGAATCATTTTCAGCGCTTCCTCTACCGGTACATCTTCAACCATGTCGGTCTCAATCAGTCCCGGCGCCACACAGTTGACGGTGATTTTGCGCTTGGCCAGCTCTACCGCCAGCGCCTTTGTGGCCCCGATGATGCCGGCTTTGGCCGCACTGTAGTTGACCTGCCCCCGGTTGCCGGTAAGCCCGGAGACAGACGACAGGGTAACAATCCGGCCCGGCTTTCGGCGGCGAATCATGGGCATGACCAGCGGATTGAGTACGTTATAAAAGCCGTCCAGATTGGTGCGCAACACCAGGTCCCAGTCTTCGCCGGGAATGGCCGGGAAAGCGTTATCGCGTGCAACTCCGGCATTACAGACAACACCGTAATAGGCTCCGTGCTCCTCAACGTCATCAAGCAGCACCTGTGCGACCTGCTCACGGTCGGCAATATCGAACTTCAGAACACGGGCCTCGCGCCCCAGGGCTTCAATTTCGCGCCGGACGTCCTCTGCCTGACCAACTTCACGGCGGCAATGGAGAACGACATCGTACCCGTCCCGCGCCAGTCTCAGGGCGGCTGCCCGACCAATTCCCCGGCTCGAACCAGTCACCAGTACTGCTTGTGTCATGCTCATTCTCCAAAAACTTCTCTGAAATCATCCGGCTGAAATACATTCATTCGGGTGCTGGCAACAAAACTCGCACCATCCGGTTGCTCACATGTCAGCTCACAATCGAACACGCCAAGACCGTTTTCACCCATCACCACTTCGCTGACCACAACCGTCAGAACACTGCCAACCGCAAATGCCGGCTGCCCGGCCTGGTATTTTCGGGTGCCAACCAGGAACCCTACCCGTGCCGGTTCACCCCTTTGCCTGGAATGGGTGCCCGCCAGAGCCGCGATGGACTGGGCCATGTACTCGATTCCCGTCCACGACGGCACCCTGCCATCAGTCAGAAACAGATTGCTTTCCGTCACTGTGGCGCGGGCTTTCAGCCAGGTTTCGCCGTAGTCCAGAATTTCGTCCAGCAGGCTCATGTCGCCGCGATGGCGAACCAGGTCGTCCACACGAGTCATTGTGTTGTCTGTCGTCATCGCCACGCCCATCAGTTGGCAGCACTGAGGATCAGTGCGATGTTGTTGCCGCCAAAGGCAAACGAGTTGCTCAACACGTGTTTCGGGGCTTCCGCCAATGTCTGGCCCGGTTGCACCAGCACCAGCTCCGGTAATTGTTCATCGGCCTCACCATCCCACCAATGCACTGGCAAGTGGCCATCGCCGGTTATGGCAAACCAGCAGAAGGCGGCTTCCAGAGCACCGGCTGCACCCAACGTATGGCCGGTCAGCGGCTTGGTTGAACTGCAAGGCGGTGCCTTCGTGAATACCTGCGCAACAGCCCGGCTTTCCATGCTGTCATTCTGCGGTGTGGCGGTGCCGTGAAGGTTGATGTATCCGATCTGTTCGGCCGACAACGCGGCATCGCTCAGCGCAGACTCGATGGCGCTGCGCGCGCCAACCCCTTCCGGATGTGGCGCTGAAATATGGTGGGCATCAGAGCTTTCGCCCACCCCTGACAGGCACACAGGGCCAGCTTCACGGGACATCACAAACAGACTTGCCGCCTCGCCGATGTTGATTCCGTTACGGTTTCGACTCATCGGATTACAGGTAGTTCCGCTGACCGAGTCCAGAGCGTCGAAGCCGTTGACTGTCAATCGGCACAGGCTGTCCACACCGCCACAGATAACAACATCGCAAACATCGGTTTGCAGCAAACGCCGGGCGCTGGCCAATGCCTTTGCACTGGAAGAACAGGCAGTGGATATCGTAGTGGCCGGCCCGGACAAGCCGAGATAGCGGGCCAGAAATTGCGCCGGCGCACCTATTTCCTGCATGGCATAGTGATACCAGTCCGGCAGGCCTTTCTCGGGCTGCTCGTCATCAAACGCCCGTTCCGCATCACCAATACCGGACGTGCTGGTGCCCAGAACCACACCAATTCGATGCGGCTGATGCTGATTCAGAGCTTTATCCAGCACAGGTCGTAATTGCTCAAGCGCTTTGAGCAGCAACCGGTTATTGCGACTGGCATACTCACCAGTCAACGCTGGCAACTCGGCATCAACCACGCCCAGAGGCAGGGAACGTCCCGGGGAGTAGGCATCGGTAACCGTCAATGGTGTGGACTGTGTTGCCAGCAATGCGTTGGCCACCTGGTCGGTTGTCTCCCCCAGGGCACAGACAACACCGGGTTTATGCAGATAAACGGGTATGGTCATTGTCCCGCCTCGTCAGGAGTGCCCGGCCCGGACGGAGCCGAGAGTTCCTTTACTTTCAGGGTTTCGATGGTCATCACCAGGTCCATCCGGCGATGGTTGATCGTCAGTTCCGACCCTGCCTCGGGAGCATGAAAATCGGCCGCGTAGCTTACCATTACCAACAATTCATCCTCAAGATAGAGGGTGCGATTGTCACCGTTATGGCCGAATGCCCAGGGCGAATGGTAAGCCTCCCTCAGAGCCGCTTCCGGCCAGTAGGCCAGTTGCAGCTGCGTCAACAGCCAGCGAGCGGGGATATCCCGGTCCACCTGTTTGCTTTGCCAACTTCTTACCTGACCATCTTCATGCACGATATCCAGCAGGCGCTGGCCGGTCAGAGTAAAACCGGTCATTCGGGTCTGCTCCGGGGTGAAGCTGACCACCACCATCATGTGGTGGCGTCTATTGTCCATGGTCAGAGTCATCCGCTGATTCAACTGAACGGACATATCACCACTACCCGGTTCCAGCAGGGGCGGCACTGGCGGTGACGTACGCACGCCCAGCATCTGACACCCCGTGAAGACCGTCATCAATATGACCACCATCAGGCCCCGAACCAACATCACACTCCCCTCAGGTTCGACACAGTTCTGCCAGCGTACCCAACCGTCGGCGACCTTCACTGACATACGGGTTTTTCGTATCCCAGGCATAACCCGCAAGAATGGATGAAATCATCTCCCGGACCGGGGCTGACGGGTTCTCTGCAAAAACCACATCCTGGAAAGTGCCTTCGTACCAGGCCTCCACGTAAGTGCGGAAAGTGTCCACACCGATCATCAGCGGCTCGGCGTACTCCTTGTGCCAGTCAACGCTGTCGCCACTGAACTGACGGTGCAACACATCCACAGCCAGGCTGGCAGATTTCATGGCGATGGTGACACCGGAAGAAAATACCGGGTCCAGAAACTCGGCGGCATTGCCCAGCAGCGCGTAATTGTTACCGTGCAGCTGTTTCACGTTGCAGGAATAACCCCGGATCTGCCGGGCCGGGGTATCCCACTGCGCGTTAGCCAGCAACGCGGAAAGATTCGGATCTTCTCCGACAATTTCCTGCAGCACCTGCATCGGCTCGCCATCCCGGCTCTCGATAAATTCTGGTTTGGCCACCACACCCAACGAGCAACGACCATTGCCAAAAGGAATCAGCCAGAACCAGACATCACGCCGCTTGGGGTGCACCGTGATAAGGATCTTGTCGCGATCATGCGAGGGGTGGCTGATATTATCCTCAACATGAGTAAACAACGACATTCTGACCGGAAACTCGGACGGCGTTTCCAGATCCAGTAATCGCGGCAACACACGGCCAAAGCCACTTGCGTCGAGCACAAACCGGCCCCGGGCCTCGTACTCCTGCCCTTCATCGGTGCGTACTTTCAGCAAGGGCCGTTCGCCGGTGAAATCCGCTTCTGTGATTTCATGGCCATAACGAATCCCGGCCCCTTGCTTTTCCGCTTCCTGAGCCAAAAGGTGGTCAAAGTGTGCCCGCTGTACCTGGAAGGTGGTTCCCCACCCCGCAGAAAATTTCTCACGAAAATCGAAAGCACTGTTCTTGCCGTCGTAATGGAAGGCAGCCCCGTTTTTGTACTGGAAGCCGGCTTCCTGAATGACGTCCGTCATGCCCGCCTCGTCAAGAAACTCCATGCACTGGGGCAACAGACTTTCGCCAATCGAAAAGCGTGGAAAATGCTGCTTTTCCAGAATGGTTACCTGATACCCGTGTTTGCGCAGGAGTGCCGCCGCAACAGCGCCCGAGGGGCCTGCCCCGATAATGATAATGTCGCTATCCAGATCCTTTGTATTCAACGCTGTGTTCTCCTCTGAAGTACAAACGCAATCAACCACGCCAATCCGATGCCCGGCAGAACCGTCATACCGAAATGATGCAGAACCGGTGTTTCACTCAGTGCCAGCAACCCGAACGCCAACAACGAGGTGATCGCCGACAGGGTAACCGCCTCCCAGGCATGCAGCTCCCCATTACTTTCGCGCACAAAAATACCGATATCCAGCCCGATGCCCAGAATCAGCAGCGCCGCCAGCAGGTTAAACAGATTCAGGGGCTGACCCAGCGCAGACAATAACCCCAGTGTGACAACCGTCGCCAGAGCCGGCGGCAGAATCACCCGCCAGCAATGTCGACCATAGCGCACAATCAGGACCAACAGCACCAGACCATAGGCGAGCGCCATCCACTGACTGACAGTTATCCGGTAATCGCCAAGTAATTCTGACGTCTGGCCCACGCGATCGACAAAACGAACGCCTTCCAGTTCACCGGTAAACGCTGTCAGTTCATCATAGACCCCGGCATCCGAAGCGCCCCCGATGGTTATTAACGATGCCACGGAAGCATGCTCGCTGTCGGCTTCCAGCCAAAGCGATGTCAGCAATTGCGAAACCGGTGTCTGTTGTAAGTCCCTGGGCAGCAACCAGCCTGGCTGATGATCAGTAAAGCGCTGTTCACTCCTGTCTGCCAGTTTTGACGGCATGCCCAGAGACTCGAATAACTGCCCAGGAAGGCCTTCTTCGTAAACGCTGGCCTGCACAAGTTGGCGGTTTTCCTGCTGCCGTCTGATGGACGGCACCAGCCCCGAAACCGATTGGTAGGCCTTCAGCCGCCCCTGCGCAATCATCGTGTCCAACCCGGCTCTGGCCTGCTCTTCCCGTTCCAGAACCTGCTGGGTGGAATCACCTTCAACAAGCAGGAAGCGGGCACTTCCAGGGTTGTCACTCAGCTGCTGAACCCGCTGTTCCTGAGTCACCAGATCATCCGGAGACGACTGCAGCGCACCCAGACTGTCATCGAAATTCATCGCCGACAGCCCGGCAAAAGCAGTCAGTACCAATACCAGCAGCAAGGCTGCGAGCCAGGAGCGGAACCGGCCCAGAAACTGCAGCCCCTGCCCCAGACGCCCCGCGGTTTCTCTCGCAGCCAGCCACGGCCGGGCCAGCGGAAACCACAGGACAACCGTAAGCCAGGCACCGACCAGACCGGCTGCTGAAAACAGGGCTATCTGCTGCAGCCCGGGGAATGGGGTCAAAGCCTGAGCCCCGTAGGCCAGGCAGCTCGAAATCAAGCCAAGGGTAATACCGGGAAGAATGCGACCAATCCCTTCACGTTGGTTATAACGGGCATGACACAGATAATGAAAGGCATAATCCACCGATACACCGACGAGACTGGCACCAAAAGCCAGTGTGACCAGATGCACCCGGCCAAACACCAGCAACGCCACGGATACGGCCACCAGGAGACCGGCGCCGACACTGATCACCGGCAACAACAGATAGGTAAAGGAACGGAACTGCCACAACAGTAACAGTACAATGGCGACAAGAGAGCCAAGACCAATCGTGGAAAGTTCTCCCTTTGCCTGCCTGGCGCCGGCTGCCGCGTGAAAGACCAGCCCCGAACGCAAAAGCTCCGTTGCAGCATCACTGTCGCGGACCTGATCTTCGGCGGCCTGTATCGCATCGAGGACTTTCGTCTGGGTGGCCTGATCGAACGGATCACCGGTAAAGGAGGCGGTGATCACCCGATAGTGCCGCCCCCCATCACTGGCATACAGACCATATTCATCGACCGAAAAACCACCGGCCGGAGTCAGGTTTTCCAGCCATATCCCCAGCAGGTTGAGTGGATCGTCCACCAGCGAGGCCGGGCGCGGCCGACCAACGGGGCTGGTCAGTTCCCGCGCGGCACGGGAAACCAGTGATTCGGTTTGCCCACTCTCAAGTTTCTCTGCCGTGCTATCCGCCAGCAATTGGTAGCGATACGGTTGGTACACGGCTGTCATTTCCGACAGCCAGCCTGCTCTGGCCCGCGCGGTTGCTGAGTCAAAAACCCCGGTATCTGACAGACTGCCGGCAACACGATCAGCCTGCGCCTGCAGTTCATCCCGGTCTGCCCGGGCTCCGCCCACAAGGAGCAGCACCCGATTGGCCACAAAACCGTCCATCCGGTCCATGGCCCGCTCGACTACCGGTTCCTGCTGGTCCTGTGGCAGCAGGGCCAGAATACTCGTATCAAACGACTCCGAAGACAGCCGGGGCACCAGTTGCACCACCAGTAGCGCCAGGATCAGTGCCCATAGCAGTGCAGTCCAGCGGCAGAAACGAACAGGCTCAATCACGAGTTATCGGGCTTCAACATTGTTCAGCTGGATACGGGTACGGTCGCCATTGTTTTCACTCAGAATCAGCACTTCCAGGTATTCCGAGCCCTGCAACTCAATGCTGCTCAGGTAGGACTTCAGCAGCTCACCTCTGGGCTCAAGCTCAAAACGCCAGGGCGATTCTTCCTGCACTGGCCGGATGGTGAAGCGCTCCGCCAATGCCTCCCAATCACCGCCAAAGATCGCAAAAAAGACCTCACTGATGGCCCGGGTCATAGGCTGTTCATCAACATCCATGCGCATGACTTCTTCGCCTTCCTGCTCTTCCACAATCTCGGTCGGCGTAATCCGCAGGTTGGTCGGAACCGGCTCGCGAATATTCCAGCGCAGGCCCTCGTCGGTGACAAAACTGAACGTACCGCTGGAGTCCAGAGTGGTATCCAGGTCCGCGATGTACTTGCTTTGCTCAAACTCGCCTTCCAGGAAATCGACACTGACCTGCTCACCCAGCAGGTTTTTCAGAATCGAGGCATCTTCAGCTTCAGGCGCTGCGCCCCAGGCAGCAGAAGCCATAAAAAGCACCGAGACAAAAACCGCAACCAGCTGCCTGACCCGTAACGCCAACTTCATGAGCCTTCCTCTTCAAAACGCGCCACCTTGTCCAGCAGAACCTGTGGCGATGCAAAACACATTTCTCCGTCTGACATGTCTACTGCAACCTGAACCGTATGACCACGGGTCAGGCGCTCACCGGACTTGGCATCCGTGATGATGTAGTCAACCTTCAGCCGGTTTTCCCATTCCTTCAACACTGCCCGCACATTCAAAACCTGGTTGTAATGGGCCGGCCTGGCATAGCGCAGACGCACGTCAATCACCGGCCAGGCATAACCGGAATCACGCATATCCGGATAATCGTAATTCAGCTTGCCCAGCAGTTCGCAGCGGGCAATCTCGAAATACTTGACGTAATGGCCATGCCAGGCAATTTCCATGATATCGATGTCATGAAACGGTATCGTTACCTGTACGTCGGCATAAATCATCAGGCATTATCCTCTTGATCCTTCGGGTACAGCGCCCAGTCCCGTTTCTGGATCCGGGTGATCAGGGTACGAAGTTCCTGGTCCAGAGCCCGGTCCTCCGTCAGCCTCGTGCTGGTCTGACGTACCGACGCCAGGGTTTCGAGCAATTCATAGCCGATTCCGTCCCGCGACAGGTCACCCTTCTCAAGACGCAATTCCAGACCCTGGCACACCGCAAACAGGGCCGAGGCTGTAACCTGCTCGGTCAGTTGCAGAACCCGCAGGCAATCCCGGGCCGCGATTGTGCCCATACTGACCTTGTCCTGATTGTGGCATTCGGTGGAACGGGAAAACACGCTGGCCGGCATGGTCAGTTTCAGGGCTTCGGCGGTCCACGCCGAAGCGCCGATCTGGACCGCTTTCAGCCCATGGTTAATCGCTGCCCGCTGGCCGGTGGCGCCGGACAGGTTGGCCGGTAATCCGTGATTGAATTTCACATCCATCATCTGTGCCATCTGCCGATCCAGCAGATCGGCAATATTGGCCACGGCGGTTTTCAGTGAATCCATGGCAGCGGCGATATGCCCGCCATAGAAGTGACCACCGTGCAGCACATGCTTACCTTCGGCATCAATAATCGGGTTGTCGTTGGCACTGTTGAGTTCATTTTCGATGAACTGTCGCAACCACGGCAGTGAATCCTCAAGTACCCCGATCACATGCGGGGCACATCGCAGCGAATAGCGATCCTGCAAACGGTTGGGGTTGCGCGGCGGCTCGCCGGCGTGCAGATCGGCACGCAAGCGGGCAGCCACATTCTGCTGGCCTGAATGCGGTTTGACGGAAAACAGCACTTCATCATAGTGATGGGCGTTGCCATCCAGAACCAGCGTGGCCATGGCCGTGATTCGGGTGGCCAGGCGAGCCAGATATTCGGCACGCTCGAATGCCAGGCAGGCCAGCCCGGTCATCACCGCCGTGCCATTCATGATCGCCAGACCTTCTTTGGGTTTCAGGCGTAGCGGTGTAATGCCTTCTTCGGCGAATACTTCGGCGGTCGGCCGGCGCTCGCCCCGCCAGTACACTTCACGCTCACCGCAAAGCACCGCAGCGACGTAGGATAAAGGCGTCAGATCACCACTGGCCCCCACGGAACCTTCGGAAGGTATCACCGGCACAATGTCTTTCTGCAGCAGTAAAGCCAGCTGTTCCAGCAATTCATAGGTCACCCCGGAGTAACCGAGAGTCAGCGAGTTCAGCCTTGCCGCCACCACGGCCCTGGCCTGCACCGGAGTGAGCATCTCACCCAGGCCGCAACCATGGAAGGTGAACAGGTGATGCGGCAACTCCGCCACCAGCTCATCAGGAATCATGGTGGTGCACGAATCGCCATAGCCGGTGGTTACGCCATAAATAGCGCCGTCTTCTTCCAGCAACTGCTCCAGAAAGGCACTGCCCTTGCGGATACCGGCGGTAAAGGCCGGATCCTGGCTGAGCGTAAGCTCAAGTTCACCGCGGGCAATGGCCGTAATGTCTTCAATGGTTATCGGTGTATCGTCAAAAGTGATCATCAGTCAGCGCTTTTTTTCACTGTTGGAGTCGGTATCTGGACGATGCCAGTACGAGTAGAAATTGAACCATTGCAGCGGCGCTTTCTGGCAATAGTCGGCCAGTAGATCAGCCCACCGCTGTATGATTTTCTGCAGAGCACCTTCCCGATCACCTCTCGGGAGAGTGATGCGCTCGGCAAAGTGATCCATATAAAGATCAAAAAAAGGTTTGCCCCCACGCTCCCTGCGCAGGCAGAAAATGGTCAGTACCGGGCACCGGAGAATAGCCGCCAGAATAAAGGGCCCCTGGGGCATTTCACAGCGTTCCCCCAGAAAACTCACCTCGGTGGTATTCCCCTGACCAGACACCGGAGTGCGATCACCGGCAATCACCAAGAACTCACCAGCGTCGATTTTCTGCTGCAGTACAATAGCCGTCGCCGGGCTGACCTCGGAAACCTGAATTACATTCACATGGGCTTCGCTGTTGGCGCGGCTCAGCATCTCATTGAACCGCGTAGCATGGGCCGTATGCATCAGCACATTGAACGTTACGTTGGTGTTGCGTTTGGCCAGTGCCCGGCAGATCTCCAGGTTACCCAGATGCGAACCGATCATTACACAGCCTTTGCCCTGCCGCACCAGCGCATCGAACACCTCGTGGTTGTGGAAATCCAGAGCTTCCAGAGAGATGTCGCCCTGCCAGACGGCCAGCTTGTCCAGCATACTCTCGCCAAAATTCATGAAATGGCGATAACTTTGCCAGAACAGGGAACCACTCGAAGACAGCCTGCCCTCATCGCGCATGTGGCGGAGGTACTCCAGGGATGCCTCCCTGGCCGGTTTGCGAAACAGAAAATAGTACAGGATGACCGGGTACAGACACACCCGGAACGGCAGGCGACCGAACCAGCGGTAGACCGCGAACATGAAACGCATGCCGCTGACGGCTCCGGTTTCAGCCATGGAAGACCAGTGTACGCCTTTCACTGCGGCGTCCTCCCTGCCGGCCAATGACGACACAGAAGCCATGGAAAACGCCTGAGCATGCCGAAAAACAACCGGGTATGCATTTTGGTGATCAGCCAGTTGTCCTCAAAGCCCCGGAAGTGGGAAATGCCATCCTGAGGATAGCGTACACGGGTTTTTGTCTGGACAACACGGCCGCCCTGCCAGAACCATTTGACCAGCACCTCGGTATCGTAATCCATGCGATCCCCCAGATACTGGCTGCGTATCAACCGGCACACCGGTGCCACCGGATACACACGAAAGCCACACATGGAGTCGTGAATCTTCAGAGACAGCGTGTTGATCCATACCCACACATGCGTCAGGTAACGACTGTAAAAGCGCAGGCGGGGAACACTGTCGTCGTATTCCGGCATGCCTGAAATAATGGCGTCGGGATAGTCATCAGACAGCGCTATCAGGCGTGGAATATCATCCGGGTTGTGCTGGCCATCAGCATCAATCTGGAGCGCGCGCCTGAAACCAAGCTCTTCCGCCCGCAACAGACCGGCTTTTACCGCTGCGCCTTTGCCACTGTTTTCTGCCAGACGCGTCAGGTACACCTGTGAATCGGCCTCGGCATGCTGTTTCAGCAGCGCCGCACAGACCGGTTCACTGCCGTCATCCACCAGTACCACCGGAAGACCCCGCTGACGAACCTCCAGAAGGGTCTGACCGATGGTGTCCGGATGATTGTAGACAGGGATGATTACGCAGATCTCCGACATCAGGCTTGCTCCTGTACGGCGTCAAACACCATGCGTCCGGAAGAAAAGGCGCTGTCGCCATCATGAAGCCTGAACACGATTCTGCTGCGTTCGGACTGCAATGTGATTGTCATGCAGACATCGCGACCCGGCCGGATCAGATCCTGAAACTTCACCACTTCCAGTCTTGAAAAAGCCTCCCGGCTGGCCAGGCGGGCACCAAACATCAGTCTGGCGTAATGTTCCACCCAGTGAACCTGCACAACCCCCGGCAACACCGGCAGTTCATCGAAATGCCCCCGAAAGAAAACCAGTTCCGGCTGCATACGAAGGTGCAACTGCACGGTGTCGGCATCCATCCACTCGCGTTTCAGAAGAATCGGCAAACGGTTGTCGACCGGCTCTCCGGCTTTGTCGAACAGTCCGGTCAGGTGCTGCTGCGGAACCTTACCCTGGGCATTGCGCGGCAGATCATCAACCAGGCGCCAGCGCCGGGGCAGCACCGGAGCTTCGAAGTGTCCGGCCAGCCAATCACGCAAATCGCGGGTAACGGCCCGCTTCCCTTCGGTTTCAAGCCGTTTCCGGCCGGCCTCGTCCAGTACGGCCACCACGGCTGTCTCGGTACGCCTGCCGTTGAGTACAACCACACGCGCCTCCTGTATATGGGCGTGCTCAGCCAGACGGGACTCCATTCGGGTCAGTGAAACCCGCTTGCCTTCGATCTTGGCGATCTGATCCAGCCGGCCCCGTAGCCGGAATCTGTGGTGATCGTACACCTCGGCCCGATCACCGGTAACAAACCAGTCGTCGCTACCAAGCAAGGGAGAATGCAGCAGCAAGGCGTCGGTCTCTGGCTGACGTGCAACGTCAATTCCCTTCAGCGTGGTCCACACCTCATCTTCCGTCTGCTGTCGCCAGGCAATACCTCCGGTTTCGGAGCTGCCAAAAATTTCGGTAACCGGCACGCCGAAATAGTCACGGCCAAAGAGGCTGTCTTCCAGTGCCAAAGGCGCGGTCGAGGAGACCACCAGAGTCCAGTGCCCCTTTGCGGTTTCTCCCGGCTGATGGGGCCAGCGGGCAAGGTGGGTCGGTGTGGTAATCAGTACGGCCGACGATACCTGCCCGGCATGAACCAGGGCATCTTCGGCATAACGGCAAAGCTCGGCAACAAAGGGTCTGCCGCCGGCCAGCGGCCACAACACCCGCCACAACAGACCATAGATATGCTGGTGGCTGACTGTACCGATAACGGCCGAGCGACCGGCCGACTGCCCCCACTGACGCTCGTGCATGGCCACTTCATTATCCAGTTGGGATAGCGCCATGGGCACCGCTTTCGGATCACCGGTGCTGCCGGAGGTCAGCACTATCACGGCCGGATGGGATTGCTCCAGGGGCGGAAAACGGGGAATCACATCAGTGGCACCAGCGGCCGGAGTGCCAATCATCGGAAGATCGCCGGTATTATCAAAATCACCGGCCACAGCACCGACCCGCTCCTGTAACTGCGCCAGAGTTGCAGGCAAGCGGTCACCCGCCAGCAACGCCGTTTTACCGGCATACCATAGCCCGAACAAGGCCGCGGCAAATTCACAGGTGTCTTCCAGAAACAGGCCAACCACGGTGGCTGGGGTTTGCTCTGCGGCCTTTTGCCAGTCACCCACACGGCGTGCAAAGGCCTGCCGGGTGACCGTCTCGTTGTCCCGCAGCGCAATCACGGCCCCGGGGTCACCGGGATCGCTGAGGAGATGGGTCAGGCGTGTTGGTTCAGTCATCGTGCTGACTCCGGTAATACTGACGGAAAAGCCATTCGCCCGTGAACAGCAACCCCATTAACAGGTAACTGATGAAGCCATTGTAGAGCGTCCAGACCCAGTCTCCGGCGTAGATAGTACCGGTAGCAATGGCTCCGTTGAGCACGAAAAAGCCGCACCAGACTTTCGTAACATTGCGCGTATAGACAACACCGGAGGGTGGCAGATCAGGCTCTTTCAACCGGGCCAGGCGCTCAATGACGGTAGGAGGAAACCGCAGACTCCAGAGAAACACGGCCAACAACCCGGCACTGACAACAACCGGGTAGAATTTCACACCAATGGCGGACTGCTGAACCCAGGACCAGGCCGTCAGCAGCAAGCACGCCAGCAACCACCACCAGCCACTACGCTGCCCTCTGATGGCGCGATAGCCATGCAACAGCGCAATCGGCAGCAACAGCCAGACAGCGGCGTTGGTTCCGGCGTGCTGGAGCGTGAGATAGACCGCGACCGGATACCCCACCGACAGCAGGCCGATTGCAATCCTTGGCAGCCATTCCATGAACAGGGATCTATCTCACTTCCGCAGCAGCTTATCCACGGCGTCTACCACGTCCTGCACTGTGCGTACCGTTTTGAAAGCTTCAGGCTGGATTTTCTTACCGGTCCATTGCTTGAGCTCCACGACCAGGTCGATCGCATCAATGCTGTCGATATCCAGGTCTTCGTACAGGTGGGACTCTGGTTTGATATCGTCCCGGTCGAGCTCGAACAGCTCAGCCAGCACCCCGGCAACATGGTCAAAAATTTCAGCCTGGCTTCGTGCTATTTCAGTCATCTTCAGGTTTCCCTTCAGGCGTCTTTATGGCTGGCCACCAGCTCTGCCAGACTATCAATGCTGGCAAAATGCTTGCGGGTCTCTTCGGAATCGGCAGCCAACTTGATACCGTAACGTTTTTGCAGGGCCAGCCCCAGCTCCAGCGCATCGATGGAGTCCAGCCCCAACCCTTCGATAAACAATGGCTCCGACGAATCTATATCGTCAACCGTGACGTCTTCCAGATCCAGCGCATCAATAACGAGCTGCTTCAGCTCGGTTTTCAGCTCATTCATGGTGAGCAGTCTCCCTGATGAAATAATCTTTTATGGTAGCGGTCAATTGCCGCGACATGACGGAGGGCTTGCCCTCCATAAACGGTGAAATATCCAGTTCCTCATCGACTCTGAACTTCATATGAAACCGACGCTCCGGCACCTGGTACCACGGGGTATTCTTGCCCAGCGTCGGCGGTTCGCAGTCAATGATCACCGGCCTCAGATTCTGGCCGGTTCTGATGGCAATATTGGCCGCACCTCGCTGCAGGCGCATTCTCTCACCCGGCGTGGTGCGCGTACCTTCCGGAAACACAATCAGGCTGTTACCCCGGGCAAATGATTCTCCGGCTGCCTTGATCACCGCATCCGGGTCGTCATTGGCGATGTAACGCGCCGCCTTTACCGGCCCCCGGGTGAACGGATTTCTCAGCAGGCTGCTCTTAACCACACAGTCGGCCCTGGGCATGAAGGAAATCAGGAACACCACATCGATCAGCGTTGGGTGATTGGCGATCACCAACTGACCAGGACGGTCGAGCCGCTCCAGATGACGGGTATCCACCGTCAGTATCCCCAGTTTTTCCATCATTCCGGTAAATAACCGAAAACACCGGTGGATGATGTATTTTACCCAGCGCTCTCTGCGCGACTGGTCAGGGATCATCAGGGACAACGGTACCACGATCAGGGTAATCATCAGCCCGCCAACACCGAACATCAGAAAGGAAAACCCGGTGGCCAGTTGTCGCCAAAGCCTGTTAAACGCCCTCATGATGGCCGCAATTCTTGTTTCCGCCATTTCCAGAAACGGCGATCGGCAGCCAGATCCAGTGTTTTCATGTCATCCCGCAGCAAAAACTGCAGGAATCTGTCGCTGTGTGCACGAGTGTCCGCTTCAGCCTGACCAGCGTCATCGGTCGTCGGCACCAGGGAAAAGGCCAGTGGAATACCATTGGTCACCTCGGCCAATCCTACCCGAACCGCCAGTGCCTGCACCTCGCCCGGTGTCTGATCAAAACCCTCCAGCGGTTCTGGCAGCGGGTCGTCATAAAACACGCACAGAACCTCACCGCCCGCCTTCGGGCTGCTTCGCAACTGGGTGTAGGCCTCAAGCAGTGCCGCACAGACCGTGTCGGGCCCCGCCGAAATGGCCGTGACCGGCGAAAACACCTTGTTGGCGATGGAATGAATGCCGCCAATCGCATTGTGAACGGACAAGCTGAATGACGCCGGTGACAGCGGCGCTTGCACAGCCAGTTCACGCAACAACTTTACCGTGCGCCCCACTTCTCCGTGCCGGGATGCAAAAACCGTCGCGACAGGCTCTGAACGCTGGTCGTCCAGCAACTGGCCCGCAGCCCACAGTGCTGCTCGCCCCATGGGGCTGAGACGACGGCGCAACATGGCGCTCACCCATGGCAGCTCGGGCTTGTAATCCGTCTCCGGGGCACCGCCCTGCTGCTCACCGGCCCAGGCCAGCCACTCAGCGCGCTGCATGCGGCAGGGTGAAAATGCGGCCCAGTCACTGATCGTTATCTGAAAACTATCCATACCGAAGGAACTTCCATGGAAGGCCCGATCCGCCGGCAACACCACTCAGCAAGCAACGGGAACTGGTATTTTCATGAATTTTTGGCAACTAAAGCGTGCCGGTCGCGATTCTATCCCGCTATCCACGGCGCCGCAACAAGACTCCCAGATATGTAACAATGTGTTACATTTGTTCGTGATCAAGCGCTTTGCTACGATTTAGAGCCAATTTTTCAATGGATTCAACCCACCCGAAGACATTAAGGATAATAACGGTGAAACTCCCTGTTGCCATTGCCGCTATTCTTGCTCTTACCTTCTCATCCACCGCCATGAGCCGTGACACGACTCACATGCTTCCCATTGAAGAAGCAATGAACACGCCGGATGCCCAGCAGAAACTGGATGGCTCTATCGAGTTCTACTTTGCCGATGAAAGTCATCCCCGGGTGACACAGAAAATTCCCGGCGTGGTCGCCAGCCGCAAAACCAATGCTTTCATGAAATCCGATGAAGAAGCCTGCAGCTGGGTATTCCTGTCAGCGATGATCGCGTTGCAGGAACGGGCACAGATGGAAGGAGCCGACGCCGTCGTCAACATCACCTCCTTTTATGATCGCCAGGAAATGGCCAGCCAGGAAGAATACGAATGCCATGCCGGCGGAATAATGGCCGGCGTTGCTCTCAAAGGCGATGTCGTCAAATTTGCCGACTGAACCGGTTCGCCCAGTCACGAGGGTGTTTCTGTGCCATGCAGACACCCTCGAGTCCCTTCCCCATAACAGCGACCACTCGCACATACTCGGTAGCTCCGAGCGCGAGCGCCTGAGCCGCTATCAGGGCAGGCGTTACCGCGAGTTCCTGCAATCCCGCCTGCTGCTGCGCCACGCCTTGAGCGCGACCCTGCCCGGGCGCTTTACTCCGGCCCACTGGCAGATTACCGAACGCCCGGAACAACCACCACTTATCCATCAGGCTGTTGAAGCCGGCTGGTACTATTCGCTGTCGCACAGTCGCGGGATGATTGCTGTGGTGATCAGCAATGGTGGTTTCTGCGGCATTGATCTGGAATATCAACGCTACCGGGCCAACATTGCAGAGCTTGCGGACCAGTGGTTTCATCCCGATGAAGCGGCCTTATTGGCAGCGCTGACCGATCACGAGCGAACCGGGACTTTTTATCGCCTCTGGACCATGAAGGAAGCCTTTATCAAGGCAACAGACTCATCAGTCTTCTCGGGCATTCTGGCTCGCATACGCTTCACACCCTCCTCCCCGACAGGCCCGGGACAAGAGCTCTGCGCACACCACCTGGAGTTGCCGACTTCGCCCTTCAGCCTGTCTGTTGTCTGTCGACTACCGCCAACGGGGATATTTCTAGGCTATCCAGTATCGAGGGCTGAGGTCATCAGCCCCCGAGTGACCAGCTATACCATTCATCAGGCGACTTCCGGCCGCTCCATATAAGCCTTCAACACCCTGTAGAGAGTGAAGCCATCCTGCGAACCAATCAGTTCCCTGATGGAATGCATGGCAAACTGAGGCACACCGATGTCCAGTGTTGTCACCCCGAGATTTCCTGCCGTCAGCGGGCCAATGGTGCTGCCACAACCCATATCACTGCGCACCACAAACGTCTGGTGCGGCAAACCCAACTCATCGCTGATGTGCCGGTACAGGGCCGCTGACCGGCTGTTGGTGGCATATCGTTGGTTATGATTAACCTTGATGACCGGCCCCTGGTTCAGGACCGGGCCGTGGTTTTCGTCATGCCGATCCATGTAATTCGGATGAATGCCATGGGCGTTGTCTGCCGAAATCATCATGGAATGGGCAATAGCCCTGCTCTTGCCTGCGCCACACCAGCGCTCCAGCACGGAGCTGAGGAATGGCCCCTGCGCACCCTCGGCAGACATGCTGCCCACTTCCTCATGATCGTTACAGACCAGCAGCGCAGGCTCATCGCCGGACGCATTCAGCAGGGATTGCAGACCGATATAACAGCTCAGCAGGTTATCCAGCCGGGCGGACGCCAGGAACTCTTCACGCAGGCCGACATAAGCGGCGCCCTGGGCATCGTAAAAACTGAGCTCGTAACCAAGTACTTTTTCGACGTTCAGGCCCGATTCGTCGGCAATCTGTTGTTTCAGTAAATCCGCAAAAGTTGTGGTGTCAGTTTCCGGCACCTGCATCACGACCGGTGGCAAATCCGTCTGGGCATTAATCGAGCGGTTACTGTTGGCTTCCCGGTCAAGGTGAATGGCCAGGCTGGGAATAATGGCCACCGGCTTGCGGAAATCCACCAGGGTGTCCTTAACCTGCCCCTCTTCGTCCAGCACGGTTACCCGGCCGGCCAGCGACAGGTCACGATCAAACCAGGGGTTCAGCAGAACGCCGCCATAAACCTCGACACCGAGCTGGAAAAAGCCCTTGCGGCGGATTTCCGGGTTCGGTTTTACTTTCAGGCAGGGGCTGTCGGTGTGCGCGCCGACCATGCGGATGCCAGCCTTCACAACGTCTTTGTTGCCGGTACGAAAGGCTACGATCGACGAGCCATTGCGAATGGCGTAATAGCCCTTCCCCTGCTCGAGGGACCATTCTTCGCGCTCATCCAGCTGCTTAAAGCCGGCGGCATCAAGCCGGCTTTTCATGGTGCTCACCGCATGCCAGGGCGTGGGTGAGGTATTGAGAAACTGGATAAGGTCATTATTGAATTCTGTGTGTTCCATGATCTTCCCGATTGCATGATAATGGCGGCCACAGTATCGCATGAAGCCATATTTGGCTCCTATCACTTGCGGCGGTGCTGTATCTGAACATTCACGAACGCCGGAGTCCACTGTGCCGATACCCCATTTTCTGGACATCGAATACTGCCAGACCGATAACGCTCTGTTTCCGACTGCCATTGCCTGGTCGCTGGAAGATGGCCGGATGAAAACCGTTGTTATCATGCCGGAGGATGCCTGGCTGCCGGAGGACGGCGAGCTGAGTGATTTTGATTTGCTGCACCTGGAAGAACAGGGTGTGCCGGTGTTGGAAATTGTGCGTGAACTGCATGAGGATTTGCCGGACCAGACGGTGTTTGTCGACGGTATTGATCCGGACGAAACGCTGATCGATCTGATTTTCGAAGCGGTTCAGCAGGATGCACCGTTCGAGATTGCCCCGGTTTCTGATCTGATCAAGGGGCTCGATATGGAAACCCTGGAAGATCGTCGGCGGGAGCTTCTGTTCGAGGAAGGGCTGGAGCCGCAGTTACCCGAGAATGGGGTTTATGCCCTGCTCCTGTTGGCGCGGGAAGAGGGGTATCTGGAGGAGTAGACAAATCCGGCTCTATATCGGGACACGGGGCCGGCCAGAAAGACTTTTCCTGGGTGCCTTTTTATATCCGACCTCGTGCCAGCCGGATTCACTATCCGGTTTTGTGCCTGAACATCAAGCCCCGGAGCAGGCCTGGAGGGCTCTTCCTGGAACCGCTACGAGCACTTCCCTGTGCGCTTATCTCAGGCCATCCCTGGCCTTCGAAATTCCAGGAAGAGCCCTCCAGGCCTGCTCCTTGTGCAATCTTTAAGCTTTGTGCTGAATATGCCAGCAACGATGAATTTTCTGATTTCGCTGAAAATCCTTATCGATAGTGCTGGCACTCACCTCTTTCACCTCAAACTCTAACAACAGCTCTTCATCCAGTTTGAACTTGCGGAAGTTATTGGAAAAAATCAGCAAGCCATCGCTGGACAACCGATCCATACACTGGTGAATCAGCGTGCTGTGATCTTTCTGGATATCCAAAACGCCCCTCATCTTCGCGGAGTTGGAGAAGGTCGGCGGGTCCAGGAAGATCAGGTCAAAGGTCTGGTTTGCGGTTTTCCGGCCCGCCAGCCAGTTCAGGCAATCCGCCTGTTCCACCACGTGCCTGGTCTGATCAATGCCGTTCAGTGCCAGGTTGTCTTTGGCCCAGTTTACGTAGGTCCTGGACATGTCCAGGCTCAGGGACCGGCTTGCTCCGCCCACGGCGGCGTGGACGGTCGCAGCACCGGTGTAGGCGAACAGGTTGAGGAAACGTTTACCTTTGGCGTGCTGCTGTATCCAGTGGCGTACCGGGCGGTGGTCGAGGAACAGGCCGGTGTCGAGGTAGTCTTTCAGGTTTACCTTCAGTACACAGCCGTGCTCGTGCACATTGAAGTAGTCGCCAGCCTCGTCACGCTTTTCATACTGCCGGGTGCCGGTCTGGCGCTGGCGTTGTTTGCAGACCATGTCTTTCGGGTCGATACCCAGTACGTCCGGAATCACCGCCATGGCTTCGGCAAGCCGTTCCCGGGCCGCTTTCTCGTCGACGGATTTCGGCGCCAGGTATTCCTGGACGTGTACCCGGCCTTCGTAGATATCAATGGCCAGGGCGTATTCCGGCATATCGGCGTCGTATAAGCGATAACAGCCAATGCCCTGCTTTCTGGCCCACTGGCCAATGGTTTTCAGGTTCTTTTTCAGGCGGTTGCGCAGCATGTCGGCGCGCTCGGGATTGGCGATTCGCGGCTGAATGTCGCCGGTGGCTTCCGGGTCTCTTGGCACCATGGCGTTTTCTGGCAGAACTTCGAACAACAGCAACTGCGCCGGCAATTTGCCGTTGAACAGGTTGTATTGCTTGAAGCTGCGAAGGCCGATGGATTTGCCGAATTCCGGTACGCCGGTAAACACGCCCAGGCGCCAGCCCAGCAGTTCCCGAAGCACCGCTTCGCCCAGGGCCTGGTAGAGCCCTGCCAGCTCTTTGCGTTCGCTCAAGCGCTCACCATAAGGGGGGTTGGTCAGCACCAGCCCCCGGTCACTCCAGGAGGCCTCACGGGTAAATTCCTGTACCGGCCGGGCTTCAACGTGAACCACGCCATCAAGGCCCGCCCGCTGGATGTTTTTCCAGGCGGTGGCGATCACCCGGTGGTCTTCATCAAACCCGGCAAATACCGGCAATTCCCGTTGCTTGCCTTCGTGGGCCCGGCGCTCGGCTTCCTGGCGTAAGGCAAGCCAGAGCTCAGGCTGATGGCCTGGCCATTTTTCAAATCCGAAGTGCTCCTGTTTCCGGCCTGGCGCCATGTCCAACGCCATCATGGCCGCTTCAATCAACAGGGTGCCGGAGCCACACATCGGGTCGGTGAAGTCTCCGCCAGCCGCAGCCAGTTCGGGCCAGCCGGCGCGCATCAGCAAGGCCGCGGCCAGGTTTTCCTTGAGTGGCGCCATGCCATGTTCGGTGCGATAGCCGCGCATATGCAGGCTGTGTCCGCTGATGTCGATGCCCACTGAAAGCCGGCCCCGGTTGAGCCGGGCAGACACGGTAACGTCCGCGTCTTTCAGGGCCACCGCAGGCCTGGCTGCGCCAGCACCACGAATGCTGTCCACGATGCCGTCTTTGACTTTCTGGGCGCCGAACTGGGTGTTCCGAATGGCCTCGTTCTGGCCAAGAAAGGTCACGCGGAAACTGCCCCCCGCCGGAATATGTGCCTGCCAGTCCAGGGCGACCACGCCGTCATAAAGCTCTTCTGCGTCGCGGGCCGGTACTTCAGCCAGGTGCAAGATGATCCGGTTGGCCAGGCGTGACCACAAACAGGCCCGATAACCGGCTTCCAACTCGCCCTCTACCCAGACGCCCGCGGGTGCATTACGCACCTGCGCCAGACCGAATTCATCGAGCTCATCCGCCAGAAGATACTCGACGCCCTTGGGGCAGGTTACGAAAAAGACATGCTTGGACAAAATCAACTCCTGGTTTTTCGGGTAGGACCGGCTAAGTTTCCGGAAACGCAGTAAAACCTGACCCCAGATTTCCTGCGTTATGTCACAAAACTATAAAAAGAACGTCACATAGATGAAATCAATAGTGTACACCGCCAGAGAAATCGTTCTACCTTGTACCTGACGCGTCGTTCAAGAAGCAAAAAAAGCTTCTGTTAACAGGATCCTGACTGCTCTGACCAGAGCTGGCAATACGGAGTTATCCCGGAGAGATACTCGTCTTTGTCGTGGTCATCGCAGATGTGTACACGCTTGTTCTGTTAATCCATTAGTGAGGAACGGCATGAAAAGACAGAAAAGAGATATGTACGCTCGTGCATTCAAGCGGGGATACCTCGCTGGCGTGTCCGGTAAAGCTAAAGACAGCTGTCCGCTCGACCAGCCTGAGATCCGACAGGAATGGCTGAACGGATGGCGAGAAGGCCGCACAGATAATTGGGAGGGCATGACCGGCGTATCCGGCATTCACAAACTGGCCGACGTCACCGCAACCTGACGGCGAACGTAACGGTCACCCCGTTTACCTGATCTGTTTTTTTCGAAAACCGGTTTACAACACAATTTGGCGCAGTAACCAGTGTAACCCAAACGGGGCCACCCGCCCCGTACCATGCGTAAACGCGCTACGGGGTTTATTCCCCGCACGGGCCCGCCAGGCGGGCCCTTCTTCTTTACAGCCCCTTCCCGGGCCAACCACCTCAGACCAACTCTTTACGGATAGCTTCCACGGCCTCGCCGATCAGAGCCGGCCCGCGATAAATAAAGCCGGTATACACCTGCACAAGACTGGCACCCGCCCGGATTTTTTCCGCCGCACTTTCACCGTCGGCAATGCCACCTACGCCAATGATCGGCAACTGACCGCCAAGCTCGGCATGAAGCCCCTGAATCACGCGAAGTGATGCTTCACGCACCGGAGCACCGCTAAGCCCCCCGGCTTCATCTTCGTGCCGGTGGCCACGCACCGCGTCCCGGCTGATCGTCGTATTGGTGGCAATAACACCATCCAGTCCCGCTTCCAGCAGCGCACGGGCGACAAACCGGATGCCCTCGTCGTCCATATCCGGAGCAATTTTTACTGCCACCGGCACATAACGGCCATGTGCACTCTGGCACTTCAACTGTTCATCCTTGATGGCGTGAAGCAATTGCTGCAGGGAGTCGCCAAATTGCAGATCACGCAACCCGGGCGTATTGGGTGAAGATACGTTCACCGTAATATAGTCAGCGTGGGCATAGACCGCGGCAATGCCTTTCCGGTAATCCTGCTCTGACTCTTCATTCGGCGTGTTCTTGTTCTTGCCAACATTAATCCCCAGAACGCCCTGATAACGGCGTTTCTTTACATTGGCAATCAGATGATCAACGCCTTCGTTGTTAAAGCCCATCCGGTTAATAATGGCCTGATGCTCAGGCAGGCGGAACATTCTGGGCTTCGGATTGCCGGGTTGCGCCAGGGGTGTGACGGTGCCAACTTCGATAAAACCAAAACCCAGGGAGCCCAGAGCATCCAGATGGTCGGCATTCTTATCCAGGCCGGCGGCCAGCCCGACCGGGTTGGGAAACTCCAGCCCCATCACTTTCACCGGACATGGCGCCGGGTGTTTGGCAACCATCTTCAACAGGCCCAGTTTTCCGGCAGCATCCAGACTGCTGAGCGCGACATTATGAGCCTGTTCGGGAGGCAATTGAAAAAGCAGATTTCGAAGAACGCCGTACATTAAAAAACTCCTTGCCGAGGGTGGTCGGAGTATACCGGAAGTTGTCCACACCATCCTCATGGCGTTGGCTATCTTTGAAGAATGCCCATGGTTAAAGGGCTCCCGTGGCTTTTCCACGGAATCTGTGGATAACCCTGTTGAAAATTTCGGGGCAAGCGCCCCGACCCCTTGATAAACGCGCCAGTCTACAGATTGATCATTTTTTAACCAGTTAAAAACGCCTTTATTATCAATGGCATAAAAAGGCAAATTTAAAAATTGACGCTGCGCGCGGAAAAGTGTTACCGGGTAACTCTCCTGTCATCATGTGCATAAATCGAGTGCGGCTTTGTTATTAATCCCCCCTCTTTTTACTCACTTACCCGTTATACTGCACGTAAAACACCAGCCCGGAGCCAGAACCATGGAGCAACCAGGTAATCCCCGCGAACACCATGAACGGAACCTCCAGAAGGAAAAGCGCGCGGCTTCAAAAGTAACGGTTATCGGCATGGTTCTGGATGCCGTATTAGGTGTCATAAAAGTGGTCGGTGGTACCTTGTTTCATTCACAGGCGCTTCTGGTGGATGGCATCCATTCCTTTACCGATGTGGCTTCCGACGGCGTGGTTCTGGCCGTTATGCGACTGTCACGTCGCGGGCCCGATGCAGACCACCCCTATGGCCACCAGCGTATTGAAACCCTGGGCACGCTGATTCTTGGCAGCATTCTGATTGCAGTGGGCGCCGCCCTGGCCTGGGAAAATGTCCTCCGGCTGTTTTCAAGCGAAGAACAGCCCATGCCCGGGTGGCCCGTTCTGGTTGCGGCAGCGGTTTCAATCGCTGGCAAGGAATGGATTTACCGCTACACCCGCCATGTCGGCATACGCATTCGTTCCGACCTGATTATCGCCAACGCCTGGCACAGCCGTACTGATGCCTTTTCATCCTTAGTGGTATTGGTGGGCGCCATGGGTGCCATGATGGGCTTTGTCTGGCTGGATACCGTTGCTGCTATCGTGATTGCCGGCATCATTATCCATATCGGCTGGAGCTTTACCTGGGATAGCGTCAAGGAGCTGGTTGATACCGGACTTTCGGAACAGGACACCGAGTTGTTGACGTCTATCGCCCGCAACACCGACGGTGTTCGTGATGTGCATGAATTACGCAGCCGTCGTATGGGCCAGGATATCCTTCTGGATGTGCACCTGGTGGTTCGTCCGGAGATCAGTGTGTCTGAAGGCCACCAGATCGGAATGAAAGTGGTTGGCGGCATGCGTGAGGCTCTGGATCAGATCCAGAACATCAACTTTCATATTGATGCGGAAAACGACGCCGACACTCCGCACGTCACCGACCCCCGGCTCCCTGACCGCGAAGAAATCCGTAACCTGCTCTCTGAACACCTGGGCGAATTCCCGCACCATAGCCGGTTACGCCTTCACTATCTGAAGAACCGGGTACATATGGAGCTGTTTCTGGATGACCGTGATTCGAATCATGCCGTAACTACAGATCAGGTAAGGCAGGCTCTGGCAGGCTATCCCTGGTTTGGCAGTGTGCGGCTGTGGCAACCCGCACCCTGACAGCCCCGGCGCACGTTAACGGCGGCGTTTTTCTTCCATGCGAGACAAAAACTCCTGCATGATGAGCGTATACAGCTCGCCACCCAGGAACTTGTCTTCAACCTCGGAATCGATACTCGGATTGTCGTTGACCTCAATTACGGCGACCCGATTGCCCGCCTGCTTGATATCAACACCATACAGGCCGTTGCCAATCAGACGGGTGGCGTTGAGCGCCGCCTGAATGACATTCCGTGGCACCTCGTATGTCGGCAGGGTCTCGAAGTCGCCGCTTTCCACGGCCGCACCCCCATGCTGATAAATCTGCCAGTGGCCTTTCACCATCATGTATTTACAGGCGTAAATGGCACGACCACCAAGAACCCCGATGCGCCAGTCATAGTCGGTATAAAAATATTCCTGGGCCAACACCAGCGCTGACTGTCGGAACAACTCCTTCAGCCCCGCTGCCAGCTCTTTTTTATCCTTTGCCTTTGCCACGCCCCGGGAAAATGCCCCATCCGGAATCTTGATCACCACCGGAAAGCCGAGTTCGTCCGCCACCTGCTCCACGGCATTTTTCTGATCTTTCGACAGGATCAGTGTTTTCGGTGTCGGCACCCGGTTGGTTCTTAGCAGATCCGCCAGAAACACCTTGTTGGTGCAGCGCAGAATTGACACCGGATCATCAATAACCACCATGCCTTCGGCTTCCGCCTTGCGGGCGAAGCGATAGGTGTGGTGGTCAATGGCCGTGGTCTCGCGAATAAACAGGCCGTCGTATTCGGGCAAACGCACATAATCACGCCGGGTAATCCGTTCAACATTGATTCCCAGCTTTCGCCCTGCCCGCTCAAACCGCTTTAATGCCGTTTCATCACTCGGCGGCATTTCCTCATCCGGGTTGACCAGTACCGCCAGATCATAGCGATAACGACGCCGCGAGCGTGGTTTGCGCCAGATAATGCTGCTGAAACGGTCCAGGGCCGCGGCAAACACATCCTGCTCGCTCTCACTCAGATCCGCCGGCGCCGCCGGTTTCATGGAATGAATCTGCCACTGTTTGCGATACCGGAAAACCACCTCCAGGATCGGGCACGGGAAACGTTCGAACAGGGCCCGGGCAACGGGTTTCAGTTCCGGATGCTCTGCCTGGCCAAAATAGGTACGGATTTTCACATCGTTTGCGGAATCCGGTTTCGAACCGCTGGTGCCCAGTTCCCCGGCGGCTTTATCCAGCCACTGGATAACACTGCTGTCGAGCTTTTCCAGTTCCAGAGAGAACAGCCCTTTACGGGCAAGGTCATTAAGCGTCAGAACGGAAGGCACCACGTGGTGGCCACGAGCTTCTGCCAGCAGCGAACAGTAATAACCACGGCTGAGATAGCGAGCACTCTGGCAAAGGTTGATCACCCGCACCCGGCTATTGGCCGATGCTGAAAACTGCAGGTACTGGTCAAAGGTAAGAACATCTTCACTGGGATAATACGGCGCCCAGTCTTTTGCGCGGTCAACAACGATCAGCAATCGGGACATCTGCGGCATTCCTCCCTGAAGGTTCAGCCGGGTAAGAGTGTCGAAACAATACGCCGCTGCTGACCGCTGTACAATTGGCCGGTCATGAGTGCTTTTACGCATAATCAGCCGCTGGTTGCGCCCGGCGCTGTCTACCATAATAGCGCCATCGGGAGCACCTACCAGCTTCTTCTGTGAGCATCTCACCAGGGCCATGAAGCCATGAACGACATTTCACTCCGACACGCGACAGCTGAAGATCTGGACGCCCTGCTGGCACTGGAAAACCGGTGTTTCACTGAAGACCGCCTGTCCCGTCGAAGCTTTCGCCGATTCATCGACATGCCCCGTGACCGGCTGATTGTCGCCGAGCAAAACTCGGAACTTGTCGGTTACTGCCTGGTACTGATGAGTGCAGCCACTCGACTGGCGCGGATCTATTCGATCGCGGTTTCCCCGGATGTCCGTGGACGGGGACTGGGTGAACAGCTGATAAGAGAAGCCGAACGGGAAGCCGCAGAGGCCGACCGCATTGTCATGCGCCTGGAAGTGCGGGAAGACAATGCCGGCGCTATCGCCCTGTACCGCCGCCTGGGGTACAGGCTATTCGGCTCCCGGCGGGATTATTACGAAGACCATGGCAACGCCCTGCGTTTCGAGCGACGCATTCTGTTCTACGAACCGTCCCGTGAATATCTGGCGGTACCTTATTACCCGCAAACCACGGAATTTACCTGTGGTCCGGCTGCGTTGATCATGGCAATGGCGGCACTGAACGAGCAGCAACCGGTCAATACCCTGGAAGAGCTGAAAATATGGCGGGAGGCCACCACCATTTTCATGCTTGCGGGGCACGGTGGTTGCGGGCCTCACGGCCTGGCGCTGGCAGCCTGGCATCGTGGCTTTGAGGCCAGTGCCTGGGTCAGCCAGGAGGGTGCTCTGTTCAAGGACACCGTACGCAACGAAGACAAGAAACGGGTACTGGAACTGGTCCACGAAGGGTTCATCCATGAGATCGGCCAGACCGGCATCCAGCTTCACCACGACCCGCTGACACCGGAAGCCATGGAACAGGCGCTTCAGGAGGGCCGCATCCCGGTTATTCTGATCAGCACCTGGCAACTGAACCGCAGCCGGGTGCCTCACTGGGTCACCGTTTGCGCCATAGACGATGAGTTTGTATATCTGCACGACCCGGAAATCGACATCGAAGCCGAAGAAACCGTTGCCGACAAACAGTATCTGCCCATCGACAAGCGGGTGTTTAACCGAATGTCACGTTACGGCCGCAACCAGCCGCTTCAGGCAGCAGTCATTGTCGGCCCGAAGCGCCCCTGATCAGCCGGTGCGCAGGGCCGCTTCCTTGAGTTCGGAAATCTGATCACGCAGGCGGGCAGCGCCCTCGAAGTCCAGATCGGCAGCGGCCTTGTACATATCGTCTTCCAGCCGCGCCACCTCCTTGAGCACTTCCTGGGGTGAGCGGTTGCCGGCTTTCGCCATATACTTTTCCGCTTCCTCGGCCGCCTTCTCACCCGGGCGCTCAGCCTTGCGACGGCCACGGCCGCCACCACCGGCACCTTCCATGATATCCGCCACCTTCTTGTTAAGGCCTGTCGGCGTAATGCCGTGTTCCTCATTGTGGGCAATCTGTTTGGCCCGGCGGCGGTCGGTTTCATCAATGGCTCTCTGCATGGAACCGGTTATCCGGTCACCGTAGAGAATTGCCTTGCCATTCACGTTCCGGGCCGCACGGCCAATGGTCTGAATGAAGGAGCGTTCGCTGCGCAGGAAGCCTTCCTTGTCGGAGTCCAGAATGGCCACCAGTGACACTTCGGGCATATCCAGCCCTTCCCGCAACAGGTTGATCCCCACCAGCACATCAAACTCGCCCCGGCGAAGGTCGCGAATAATCTCCACCCGCTCCACGGTATCAATGTCGGAGTGCAGGTAACGCACCTTGATATCATGCTCCATCATGAAGTCGGTCAGGTCCTCGGCCATGCGTTTGGTCAGCGTGGTGACCAACACCCTTTCTTTCACCTCTACCCGCGTGCGAATCTCCGACAACAGATCATCCACCTGGGTAGAAGCCGGGCGTACCTCAATGACCGGGTCCAGCAGGCCGGTTGGCCGCACAACCTGCTCCACCACCTGCCCGGAATGTTCCGCTTCATAGTTGCCCGGCGTCGCGGAGACAAAAATCATCTGGGGTGAAATACGCTCCCATTCCTCGAACCGCATGGGCCGGTTATCCAGTGCCGATGGCAGCCGGAAGCCGTATTCCACCAGCGTTTCCTTGCGTGAGCGGTCGCCTTTGTACATAGCACCAATCTGCGGAATGGTCACGTGGGATTCATCAACAATCAGCAGCGCATTCGGCGGCAGATAATCGAACAGTGTGGGCGGCGCTTCCCCCGGATTCCGGCCAGACAGGTATCGCGAGTAGTTTTCGATACCATTGCAGTACCCCAGCTCCAGCATCATCTCGATGTCGTAGCGGGTACGTTCTTCCAGCCGTTGAGCTTCCACCAGGCGGTGATTGTCGCGAAGTTGTTGCAGGCGCGCGTCCAGTTCCACCTTGATGTGCTCCACCGCATCCAGCACCTTCTGCCGGGGTGTTACATAGTGAGACTTGGGATAGATGGTCACCCGCGGTACCCGGCGCAGAACCTCACCGGTCAGCGGGTCGAAGTAACTGAGGTTTTCCACCTCGTCATCAAACAGCTCAATGCGAATGGCTTCTTTCTCGGATTCCGCCGGAAACACGTCAATCACATCGCCCCGCACCCGATAGTTGGCACGGTGAAATTCCATATCGTTACGGGTGTACTGCAGCTCGGCCAACCGGCGCAGAACCGAACGCTGGTCGATCTGATCGCCCCGGTCCAGGTGCAGCATCATTTTCAGATATGACTGCGGATCACCCAGACCATAAATAGACGAAACCGTCGCCACAATGATGGCGTCCGGCCGCTCAAGCAAAGCCTTGGTGGCCGACAGCCGCATCTGCTCGATGTGTTCGTTGATGGAAGCGTCTTTTTCGATAAACGTATCGGACGACGGCACATAGGCTTCCGGCTGGTAGTAATCGTAGTAAGAGACGAAATACTCCACCGCGTTGTCCGGAAAGAACTCCTTGAACTCACCGTACAACTGGGCAGCCAGCGTTTTGTTATGGGCCATGATGATGGTTGGCCGCTGAACGTCCTCCACCACTTTGGCAATGGTAAAGGTTTTGCCAGAGCCGGTTACCCCCAGCAACGTCTGATGTGCCAGGCCGGAATGAATACCATCCACCAGCCCGTCAATGGCCTTGGGCTGGTCGCCCGCCGGCTCGAAAGGAGACGCAACTCGGAATACACCTTCTGCAGCTTTACTGGCCATAACTGGCGATTAACCTCCGGAAATTCAGCACAGTGCTCTGGGCACCCTACCTATTAGAAATTTAGCGTTCGGGCCGCTTCATGGTACCATCATTAACATTGCCGGCCGGGTGAAAAAACAGCCACACAGGTGGTTAATGCCCGGCCGATCGCAGCCTAACAAGACGCAGCTTTAAGGAGCTCAAGTTTGGACCTTCAACTTTCCAGCCGTGTACAGGCAATCAAACCTTCCCCGACTCTCGCAATCACCAACAAAGCCGCAGAACTCCGCGCAGCCGGCCAGGATATCATTGGCCTGGGTGCAGGCGAGCCGGACTTCGACACCCCGGACCACATCAAAAAGGCCGCAATCGAGGCCATCAACAACGGCCAGACAAAATACACTGCCGTTGATGGTACGCCGGCCCTGAAGAAAGCGATTATTGCGAAGTTCAAACGGGACAACGACCTGGAATACGAAGCCAACCAGATACTGGTAAGCAGTGGTGGCAAACAGAGCTTTTTCAACCTGGCACTTGCCACACTGAACTCCGGTGACGAGGCCATTATCCCGGCCCCTTACTGGGTATCCTATCCGGACATGGTCAAAGTGGCCGAAGGCAAGCCGGTGGTCATCGAAACCACCGTCGACACCCGCTTCAAGATCACGCCGGAACAGCTGGAAAACGCCATCACCGAGCGCACCCGCCTGTTCGTGATCAACAGCCCGTCCAACCCCAGCGGCATGGCCTACTCTCTGGAAGAAATGCAGGCCATTGGCGAGGTGCTGAAAAAGCACCCGGACATCATGATCGCCACTGACGACATGTACGAGCCAATCCTGTGGACCGGCAAGCCGTTCTGCAACATCGTCAACGCCTGCCCGGAGCTGTACGACCGTACCTTCGTACTCAACGGTGTTTCCAAAGCCTACTCGATGACCGGCTGGCGCATCGGCTACGCCGCAGGCCCGGCGAAGATCATTGGCGCCATGAAGAAGATCCAGTCCCAGAGCACGTCCAACCCCTGCTCCATCTCCCAGGCGGCCGCCACGGCAGCGCTGGACGGTGATCAGGCATGCGTTGGCGAGATGGTAACCGCGTTCAAGGAGCGCCACGACTGGCTGGTTGCTGCCCTGAACAAACTGCCGGGTGTTGAATGCCCGGAGGGCGACGGCACCTTCTACGTATTCCCGAGCTTCCAGGGCGCTATTGATGCGGCAGAAGGCATAAGCACGGATGTAGAGTTTGCTGAAAAGCTGCTGACAGACGCCGGTGTTGCACTGGTTCCCGGCTCTGCGTTCGGCACACCTGGCCACATGCGTCTGAGCTTTGCTACCAGCATGGAAAACCTGGAAAAAGCCATCGAGCGGTTGCAGAAGGCCCTGGGCTAAACTTTTTTATCCAGAGGGTTGACGGGGCGGGTTGGCCCACTTAATATACGCGCCTCGTCACACGACGATGTTCCCCGATAGCTCAGTTGGTAGAGCAACGGACTGTTAATCCGTTTGTCGCTGGTTCGAGCCCAGCTCGGGGAGCCACTATTCCGAAAGCCCGCTAATTCTCTGAATTAGCGGGCTTTTTCGTTTTGGCTTTTGGAGTTTGGCTTTAGTGCGGCCCTAGCCTGCCGGGTTGGGTGCTGTGCCGGGGCGGGGAAGGCCTTTCCAAAAACCGCTCCTTCGGCACATCCATGTGGCGCTTCTGCTCCGCCATCCCTGGCTCCGCAAATTTTTGGAAAGGCCTTCCCCACCCCGCCATTTGGACCACTGAAATATCGCCCTAAGAACTACAGCGCTAGCCATCTCTATAGCGACAGTTCAGCACTAGCGGAGATATCACTGAAGATTAAACGCACTGGCTGGTGGCGCCTCCCGAAAATTTCGAAGGCCATGGATGGCCTGAGAGAAGCGCACATGGATGTGCTTGTAGCGGTTTTCGGGAGGCGCCACCAGCCAGTGCACAACCCTCAAAACCGGCAAGCCAGGAAATCAAGTCAGCCTGCCCGCAATCAGCAGGCATAGTCGAAATTAAACCGAAAGCACCTCAGCATGAATGGCTTCCAGGGCAGCCAGAGGGTCGGCTGCCTGAGTAATCGGGCGACCGATGACCAGGTAGTCGGAGCCGGCTTTCAGGGCATCGGAGGGGGTCATGATGCGCTGCTGGTCGCCTTTGTCGGCGGTCAGTGGGCGGATGCCGGGGGTAATCAGTTGGAACTCGCCGCCCTGCTCTTTTTTCAGGCGGGGAGCTTCCTGGGCGGAGCAGACAACGCCGTCCAGGCCGCAGTTGCGGGTCAGCGTGGCCAGGCGGGAAACCTGCGCTTCCGGGGAGTTGGGGATGCCAATGCCGGTCAGGTCTTCAGCGGTCATGCTGGTCAGAACCGTAACGGCGATCAGCAATGGTTTATCCGCGCCGAACGGCTCCAGGCGCTCGCGGCAGGCGGTCATCATTTTCTCGCCGCCAGAGGCATGCACGTTTACCATCCACACGCCAAGATCGGCCGCTGCGGCAACGGCGGCGGAAGTGGTATTCGGGATATCGTGAAACTTCAGATCCAGAAATACTTCAAAGCCCCTGCTCTGCAACGCTTCAACAAGCTGAGGCCCGGAGCGGGTGAAAAGCTCTTTACCGACCTTCAGGCGGCATTTTTTCGGGTCCAGTTGATCAACCAGCGCCAGGGCCGGGTCACGGGAAGGGAAATCCAGGGCTACAATAATTTTGGGGTCGTCAGAAGTGTTCACTGTCAGATTCCAGGTTACAGAGTTCAAGAATTATTCGGCTTCAACGCCCTGAATGGGACGTATCGTTTCCCACTGCTTGCAGCTCGGGCACAGCCAGTGCAGCTGCTGACCGGAAAAACCGCAGCTCGCGCACCGGTAAATCGGACGATTTGCCAGTAACAGGTTACCAATCCGGCTGATCAGCCGGCCTTCATCGGTTGCCATGCCCTTCTCATGGCCGGCCATTTCGACCAGTCGCAACAGTCCACGAACAGAGGGGTGGCTTTCCAGCTCATCACGCAACAACTCGATGGCGGCTGTCCGCCCGGAAGAGCGCTCCACCGATTCAACCAGTGCCAGCAACAGACTGGTACTGGGGTATTGCTGGTAAAGCTTGCGGAGTTTTCTGGCCAACCGGCCAACATTGCCGTGCTCACGCTCCAGCTTCATCAGGCGGTCGATGGCTTCAGGACCAAATTCAGGGTTCTGGTCAAAGACCTTCAGGCACTGATTACCCGCCTCGCGAAAGTTGCCCTGGCGTACCTGGAGTTTCATCAGAAGGAAGGTCGCCCGCACACAGGCACGGTCGTAATTAAGCGCTTCTTTGGCAAGCTTCTGTGCGGCCCAGCGATCATCACGAAGCAAGGCCTCCTCGGAAAGCTCGCAGATAATATACGCCAGCGACTTGACCATGACCGGATCGCCATCGGTCCGCATCAGCGTCTGCGCAACCTCAGCCGCCTTCTGCCATTCTCGTTCCTGCTGATAAAGCTCGATTAACGTCTTCGACGCCCGACGCCCGTACTCACGGTCGCCCATCAATTGATGCAGGAGGGATTCTGCCCGGTCAAGCAGGCCGGCATTCATATAATCCATCGCCAGTTCAAACGTCACCTGCGGCGAGTAACGCGCCGGCAGCTCGGGACGGGCAAGGAGATTCTGATGAATCAGGATCGCACGGTCGGTTTCGCCTTTATGGCGGAAATGACTGCCGATAGAAAGGTGGAGGTTAACCGTGTCGCGGTTTACAGCCAGGGACTGGACGAAATTTTCGACAGCCTGATCGGAATAATTGGTAAACAGAAATTGCAGACGATCCCGAACGGAATCCTCATCGGAGATGACTTTCTCTGAACGCCCGGCACTACTATACCGGCCTACTGCCCAGCCAGCAGCAACGGCCACCGTAACCAGTAGCCATTTCCAGATCATATCCATTAAAGCGTCCGGTCGTGTTCAGCCCTGGATTTCTCCAGCGCTTTTTCAGTCCGTTCCAGTCGTTTTTTTAAATTGCGGCGAGATACCGAGGTACGAAAGGTCGCGAGCATGGTCAACAGCATGCCACAAAGCGCACCAACCACAAAGGCCATGATAATCCAGACTGCGACACCGTGAGGCTGTGTTTCAAACAACAGGAAGTTCAGCGACACTGCCATCTGGTTATTGAGAGAAAAAACCAGTGCCAGAAGTATCAGCACCAGAACCAGAATGGTGATAAGGATTTTCTGCAACCCTGCCATGTTGTAAGCGCTCCAGACGGGCCGGGGCCCGATAAACCAGTGTTTCTGACCAGGCTAAAATGCGGTCAGAAACCCTTCTTCATGCTGTCGTTCACCTGTTCCCGCAACTCTTTGCCGGGTTTGAAGTGAGGAACGTACTTGGCAGGTAACTGAACGGCCTCACCGGTTTTCGGGTTGCGGCCGACACGGGCCTCCCGATGGTGGAGGGAAAAGCTGCCAAATCCGCGAATTTCAATTCTCTGACCATCGGCCAGAGACTGGGACATGTGTTCTATGATGCTCTTGACCGAAAGCTCAACATCCTTGACGGATAATTGAGTCTGTTTCGAGGCAATCAGTTCAACCAGTTCGGACTTCGTCATGAGGTGTTTCCCTCTGTCTTTATTATTCCGTGGCCAATTACCGGATACCAATGCCTCTAGTTTAGCCAAACCAGAAAAAAACACAAAAAAAACGGGCTCTTAGAGCCCGTTTTTTGATACCGGTCGACTTTTAGTCGTTATCGGTATTCTGCTGCTGCATCTGTTCCTTGATCAAATCGCCAATGGTGGTTGCACCAGAAGCGGTTTCAGCAGTCTTGGTGCGCACGTTCTCGAGCGCCTGCTTGTCGTCTTCAACGTCCTTCGACTTGATGGACAGGTTGATAACGCGGTTCTTGCGATCGATGCTGATGATCTTCGCTTCAACTTCTTCGCCTTCTTTCAGCGCGTTGCGTGCATCTTCTACACGGTCACGGCTGATTTCAGACGCTTTCAGTACCGCTTCAACTTCGTCGTTCAGAGCCACGGTTGCGCTCTTGGCGTCAACTGCGGATACAGTGCCCTTAACGATGGAACCCTTGTCGTTCAGCTGTACAAACTCGGCGAACGGATCGCTTTCCAGCTGCTTGATGCCCAGAGAGATACGCTCACGCTCAGGATCAACAGACAGGATAACGGTTTCTACTTCGTCGCCCTTCTTGTATTCACGAACGGCTTCTTCGCCGGTTTCGTTCCAGCTGATGTCAGACAGGTGCACCAGACCATCAATGCCACCGTCCAGACCGATAAAGATACCGAAGTCAGTGATGGACTTGATCTTGCCAGCGATGCGGTCGCCCTTGTTGAAGTTCGTGGAGAACTCTTCCCATGGGTTCGGGATGCACTGCTTGATACCCAGGGAGATACGACGACGCTCTTCGTCGATATCCAGGATCATGACTTCAACTTCGTCACCTACCTGAACAACCTTGGACGGATGGATGTTCTTGTTGGTCCAGTCCATTTCGGACACGTGTACCAGACCTTCAACACCCTCTTCCAGCTCGGCAAAGCAGCCGTAGTCGGTCAGGTTGGTTACGCGTGCAGTAACACGGGTACCTTCCGGATAACGCCCCTTGATATCTACCCAGGGATCTTCGCCCAGCTGCTTCAGACCCAGGGATACACGGTTACGCTCGCGATCGAACTTCAGAACCTTGACGTTGATTTCGTCGCCAACGTTCACGATTTCGCTCGGATGCTTGATGCGCTTCCAGGCCATGTCTGTGATGTGCAGCAGGCCGTCAACACCACCCAGATCCACGAACGCGCCGTAGTCGGTCAGGTTCTTGACGATACCCTTGATTTCCAGACCTTCGGTCAGGGTTTCCAGCAGAGCTTCACGCTGCTCGCTGTTTTCAGCTTCCAGAACGGCACGACGTGAAACAACCACGTTGTTGCGCTTCTGGTCCAGCTTGATAACCTTGAATTCCAGCTCTTTGTTCTCCAGGTGCGCAGTATCGCGAACCGGACGAACGTCTACCAGTGAACCTGGCAGGAAGGCGCGGATGCCAGACAGGTCGACAGTAAAACCGCCTTTGACCTTGCCGTTGATCACGCCCTTGACAACTTCTTCTGCCTCGAAGGACTTCTCCAGTACTTTCCACGCTTCGGCACGCTTGGCCTTCTCGCGGGACAGACGGGTTGCACCGAAGCCGTCTTCAACAGCATCGAGAGCCACATCGACAACATCGCCGACAGCTACTTCCAACTCGCCTTTTTCATTGAGGAACTGGGAGGCGGGGATAACGCCTTCGGACTTCAGTCCGGCGTTAACGGTGACCCAGTCGTTGTCGACGTCAACTACGGTTCCCTGAACAATGGAACCCGGTTGCATGTCAATTTCTTTTAGGCTTTCTTCAAAAAGATCCGCAAAGCTCTCGCTCATTATGTGTCCTATGTGATCAACGCAAGTGTACTCCGTGCCGCCAGCAACACGGTCTGTTAGCGATTTCCGGACGCAGCCACGGGCTGGCAATTAACGCTGCTCCGGCATTTTCAACGACAAAAAGGTGTTGTCAGGCCTGACCGGCAGCGGCCATACACCTGTCAAACACCTCTTCAATTCCCAAACCCGTAGAATCAATGACTTGCGCATCATCTGCAGGTTTGAGGGGGGCTGCGGAGCGGTTCATGTCCCGCTCGTCGCGAACCCGAATCTCTTCTAAAAGATCTTGCATACTAACATCGGCACCGGCGTCCTTCAACTGGTTAAAACGTCGCCGGGCCCGTTCCTCGGCACTCGCGGTCAGGAAGATCTTTACCGGAGCGTCCGGGAAAACCACCGTGCCCATGTCGCGGCCATCGGCGACCAGCCCGGGGGCCTGCTGGAAATCCCGCTGGCGCTGCAACAGTGCATCCCGCACCGGCTGCATAACCGCTACCATCGACGCGTTGTTACCACAGGTTTCGGTGCGGATTTCCTTGGTGACGTCTGTCCCTTCCAGCAATACCCGGACCGGTTCGCCGATTTCACCAGGCTCGAAAGACACATCCAGAGACGCAGCAACCCTGACCAGCGCAGGCTCGTCCTCGAGTGACACGCCCTGACGAGTGGCCGCCAGTGCGGTCAACCGGTACAGGGCCCCGCTGTCCAGCAGGTGCCAGCCGAGACTGCGGGCCAGCATTTTGGTAATGGTGCCCTTGCCTGAACCGCCAGGACCGTCAACGGCGATTACCGGTGCGTTGCTGTCTGTCATTGCTCGCTGCCTTCTGTATTAATGCGAATTCCGGTCTGTCGGGCCAGATCCACAAAGCCCGGGAATGAGGTGGCCACATTGGCGCAGTCATTGATGTGGATCGGACCGGTGGCCCTGAGCGAAGCGACCGCAAACGACATGGAAATCCGGTGATCTTCATGGCTTTCAATAGTGCCGCCACCAATTTCCTGGCCGCCGTCGATGACAATGCCGTCCTGCGTAACCGTGGTATCAACACCCAACGCCGCCAGACCATCGGCCATTACCTGAATGCGGTCGCTTTCCTTGACCCGGAGCTCCTCGGCGCCACGCAGAACAGTCCGGCCTTCGGCACAGGCAGCCGCAATAAACAGAACGGGGAATTCGTCAATCGCCAATGGCACCTGATCTTCGGGGATGTCGATACCTTTGAGCTGCGCCGACCGCACCCGCAAATCCGCCACCGGCTCGCCGCCGATCACACGCTCATCCAGAACTTCAATGTTCGCGCCCATCTGCCTCAGAATATTGATCACCCCGATACGTGTGGGGTTCATGCCGACATGACGAAGGGTCAGATCCGACTCCGGAGCAATGCTGGCCGCAACAAGGAAGAAAGCCGCAGAGGAAATATCAGCCGGAACGTCGATGGCACCAGCAATCAGCTTGCCACCACCAGAGACGCTGGCCGTGGCACCATCACGATGCACATGATAGCCAAAGCCTTCGAGCATACGCTCGGTGTGGTCCCGGGTCGGCGCAGGCTCGGTGACCGAAGTGACACCCTCGGCATAAAGCCCGGCCAGCAAAAGGCAGGATTTGACCTGGGCACTGGCGACCGGCATTTCATAATGAATGCCGGACAGGGTCTGGCCACCACGAATTTTCAGCGGTGGCCGGCCACCTTCGCCGGTTTCAATCACCGCGCCCATGGCGCGCAAGGGGTCAGCAACCCGCCCCATCGGGCGCTTGGCAAGACTGGCGTCGCCGGTCAGCTCCGAATCAAAGGGCTGCGCTGCCAGCAAACCGGTAAACAAACGCATGGCAGTGCCGGAGTTGCCCAGATAAAGCGGGCCACGGGGTGGCTGCAGCCCCTTCATGCCGACGCCGTGGATGCGCACGAATCCGTTTTCCGGGCCTTCAATGGTCACGCCCATGTCGCGGAATGCCTGCAAGGTTGCCAGGCTGTCTTCGCCTTCGAGAAAACCTTTCACTTCCGTCACGCCCTCAGCCAGTGCGCCCAGCATGATGGAACGGTGAGACATGGATTTATCGCCCGGAACGCGGATTTCACCGCGAACCGAACCGCCGGGTTGGAGATGGAATGTTACCTGTTTATCGCTGTTGTTAGTCACGTACGCCTGCCCTGAAAGCATTTTCGAAAAATGTTCACGCGCCGCCTTGGCGCGACTGAAAACCCGAAGCAACGTTTCGCCATCGCCGCTTGCGATGGCGTCACGGAGCTGGTCCAGATCACTGGTAAAATGGTCAATTACCCGGAGCACTGCATCCCGGTTGGACAGAAAGATGTCATGCCACATCACCGGATCACTGGCGGCAATGCGGGTGAAGTCCCGAAAGCCTCCGGCCGCGTAGCGGAAAATGTCCATGTTCTGGTCTTCGCCGGCGAGCGTGTCCACCAGCGAGAATGCGATCAGGTGCGGCAGATGGCTGGTGGCTGCCAGCACTTCATCGTGATAAGCCACTGACATGGTCAGCACCGTGGCGCCACACCCTTCCCAAAGCTGCTTCAGACGATCGACATCCGGCTGACTGGTGTTATCCAGCGGGGTAAGAATGACCTTGTGATTGGCAAACAGGGCCGGATTGGCAGCCGCCACACCGTTCTTTTCAGAACCGGCAATGGGGTGGCCCGGGATGACATGGGGAGAAAGCTCGCCAAACACGGCTTCAACATCGGCGACAAAGCTGGTTTTGGTGCTGCCAACATCGGTGAGTATCGCCTCGGCGCCCAGAAAGGGCTGAATGCCGGTCAACACTGCCCGCATGGCTTTTACCGGCACCGCCAGCACCACCAGATCACTGCCGGCCACCGCCTGTTCAAGAGACCCGGCAGCCGTATCGATCACACCGAGCTCGCTACCCAGTGTCAGTTCGTCCTGGCGCTGATCAAAACCGACCACTTCCCTGGCAAGCCCGTGCAGGCGAATGGCACTGGCAAAGGAACCGCCGATCAGCCCCAGGCCAATAATGGCAACACGGTCAAAAAGCGGCTGGCCGTTGCTCACCTCAGCCCTCCTCTCCGCCGGCGCTGAGCGCTTCGGCCAGAACATCGAGGAAATGCTCGTTTTCATTCGGGAGACCGACAGAAACCCGCAGGTGTTCAGGCATACCGTAACCGCCAATAGGCCGGACAATCACGCCATGCTCCAGCAATGAGTGGTAAACACTCTGAGCCTGCAAACCCAGCTCCACCGCGACGAAGTTACCGGCGGATGGAATGTAGTCCAGCCCCATGCGGTCAAAGCCTTCACACAGCTGCTTCAGGCCTGCTTCGTTAACCTCACGGGAGCGCTTCAGATAATCCTCGTCGTCCAGCACGGCGGTTGCTGCAGCCAGCGCCACGGTATCGACATTGAATGGCTGGCGAACGCGGTTGAGGATGTCGGCAATAGCCGGGGAACTGATGGCATAGCCCACCCGCAACGCTGCAAGACCCCACGCCTTGGAAAATGTGCGGCAGACGATAAGGTTGGGATAGCGCGCCAGCAGCTCAACACCATCGGCATAGCCACTACCGGTCAGGTATTCGCAATAGGCTTCGTCCAGAACAACCAGCACATCTTCCGGAATTTTCTTCAGGAAGGTCTCGATGGCATCAGCTTTATGAACGGTACCTGTCGGATTGTTCGGGTTGGCGATAAAGATCAGTTTGGTGCGATCAGTGACCGCCTCTGCCATGGCGTCCAGATCATGCCCCCAGTCCCGGGCCGGTACCTGAACACCACGGGCGCCAATACCAAGAGTCACCAACGGGTAGACCGCGAAGGCGTACTGGGAATAGATAATCTCGCTGTCAGCATCGGCAAAACAGCGGGCAATCACTTCCAGAACATCGTTGGAGCCGTTGCCCAACGTGATCTGTTTCATCGTGATACCCAAACGTTCCGCCAGCGCCTGTTTCAGCTCAAAGCCGTTGCCGTCCGGATACAGGCACATCTCGTCCAGCGCCTTTCTGGCGGCCGCAAGCGCTTTCTCGCTCGGGCCCAGCGGGTTCTCGTTGCTGGCAAGTTTGATAATCTCCGCAGGATCGAGCCCCAGCTCCCGGGCCAGTTCGTCAATCGGCTTTCCGGGCTGATACGGAGACAGAGCCTGAACACCTTTCACTGCAAGACTCTGGTAATCAACTGCCATACAAGACTCCTTCGGATCGGATTCTGTCAGAAATCAAAGCACGCCAATGGGATAGGAACCCAGGCGCTTGAGCTCCACGGCTTCGTCATCAATCTCCGCCAACACGCGGTGTACCGTGTCTTCTTCCATGTGCCCTTCAAAATCGATGTAGAACACATACGCCCAGGTACCACTGGGAGACGGACGGGTTTCAATGCGGGTCAGACTGATATCGTGCTTGTGGAACGGTTCCAGCAACTGATACAGCGCGCCGGGCTTGTTGCGCATGGACACCAGAATCGACGATTTGTCGTGGCCACTGGGCTCCACTTCCTCACGGCCGATAATCAGGAAACGGGTGGTGTTATCCGGCCGGTCCTCAATGCTGCTGGCGAGCTTTTCCAGGCCATACAGTTCTGCGGCCATATCACCGGCAATCGCTGCGGTGCCCGGTTCTTCAGCGGCGCGACGAGCAGCCTCGGCATTGCTGGAAACGGTCACCCGCTCAATGCCGTAACGGTTGGCGTCCAGCCACTTGCGACACTGGGCAAAGGATTGCTGGTGTGAATAGATGCGGGTAATTTCCTGGCCGTTATGCTCCGGATTCACCAACAGATGATGATGAATACGCAGTTGCACTTCGCCACAGATTTTCAGCGGTGACGACATGAACATGTCCAGCGTATGGTTGATCATGCCCTCGGTGGAGTTCTCCACCGGCACCACCCCATAATGCGCGGCACCGGATTCCACCTCGCGGAATACTGCATCAATGGCGGGCATGGGTACGCTCACCACAGAATGGCCGAAGTGCTTCAACGCCGCAGCCTGAGTGAAAGTGCCCACCGGCCCCAGGAAAGCGATGTGCATCGGCTTTTCCAGCGCCAGACAGGCCGACATGATTTCCCGGAACAGGCGCGCCATTTCCTCACCGGGCAATGGCCCGGGATTCTGTTCCTTGATACGGCGAAGCACCTGGGCTTCACGCTCCGGGCGATAGAAATACACATCTTCGCCCGGGTTTGCGGCCATTTTTACATGAGCCACTTCCTGGGCACACTTTGCCCGGGCGCTGATCAGTTGCATGATCTGCTGATCAAGGCTGTCGATTTCGTCCCGCAGTTCGCCCAGACGGGTCTTCTCATCCGTCATGATCAGCCCCGCTCCTTCGCAAATTCCGCCATGTAATCGATCAACGCGTCCACACCCTCTTCCGGCATGGCGTTGTAGATACTGGCACGCATGCCGCCCACAGAACGGTGCCCCTTGAGATTGAGCAACCCACGGGCATCGGCGCCCCTGAGGAATTCCGCGTTCAGGGCATCGTCTGCCAGGGTGAACGGCACGTTCATCCAGGAACGGAAACGGGGATCGATGGGGTTGGCGTAAAACTCGTTCTCATCAATGAAGCCGTACAGCTTTCTGGCCTTGCGCGCATTGATCTCGCCCATGGCTTTGACGCCGCCCTGCTCTTTCAGCCACTTGAACACCAGGCCGGCCAGGTACCACGAATAGGTAGCCGGGGTGTTGTACATGGAACCGTTGTCGGCGATGACCTGGTAATTCATCATCGTCGGCGTTTCCTTGCGGGCCTTACCCAGCAGGTCCTTGCGGATAATCACGACCACCAACCCGGAAGGGCCGATGTTCTTCTGGGCGCCAGCGTAGATCAGGCCGAACTTCGAGACATCCACCGGGCGCGAAAGCATGTTGGAAGACATGTCGGCGACCAGCGGCACGTTGCCACTGTCAGGCGTGAAATCGAATTCCAGGCCTCCGATGGTTTCGTTCGGTGTGTAATGCAGGTAGGCCGCATCGGGATTGGTTTTCCAGCCCGACTGGTCCGGAATGGTTGTGAAACCGGAGTCTTCAGAGCTGGCCGGGATGTTTATATCGCCGTAGCGCCGGGCCTCGGCAATGGCCTTTTTCGACCAGATACCGGTGTTAACATAATCGGCAGACGTTTTTTCACCCAGAAGATTCAGGGGAATAGTGGCAAACTGACTGGAGGCGCCGCCCTGCATAAACAGTACGGCGTAGTCGTCAGAAATCCCGGCCAGTTCCCGCAGGTCTTTCTCTGCGGTTTCGGCGATGGCCACAAATTCGTCACTACGGTGGCTCATCTCCATCACCGACATGCCCGAACCCTGCCAGTCCAGCATTTCCGACTGAGCCTGCTTCAGCACAGCTTCCGGCAAGGTGGCCGGACCGGCACAGAAATTATACGCCCTGCTCATTCTTCGGTTTCCTCGCCTTCTACGTCGTCATCCGATTCTGCGATACGCTCCACACCCACCAGGCGTTCGTCTTCCTGCGCCAGACGAATCAGGCGTACGCCCTGGGTATTCCGGCTGAGCACAGAAACTTCATTGGTACCGGTACGCACCAGCGTGCCTTTATCGGAAATCAGCATCATCTCGTCGCCATCAAACAGCTGCAGCGCGGTAACAAGGTTGCCGTTGCGCTCGGAACACTGCATGGCAATAACGCCCTGGCTGCCACGGCTGTATGCCGGGAATTCCTCAATCGCTGTGCGCTTGCCATAACCGTGCTCACTGGCGGTCAGCAACACACCGTCTTTCTCGGGAATAATCAGCGACACAACATGATGGCCGGCCGGCATCTTGATGCCACGCACACCACGGGCGGTCCGGCTCATCGGACGCACCTGATCTTCGGCAAACCGCACGGCCTTACCGGCCGTGGAGAACAGCATGATCTCGGCATTGCCATCAGTGATGGCGGCGCCGATCAGGGTATCGCCTTCGTCCAGGTTCAGAGCGATCAGGCCATTACTGCGCGGACGGGAGAAGTTCGGCAGTGGCGTCTTCTTGACCACACCGTTAGAGGTGGCCATCAGTACAAACTGGTCTTCCGGGTAGTCTCTCACCGGCAGGAAGGTGGTAATACGCTCGCCATCTTCCAGCGGCAGAATATTCACCATCGGCCGACCACGGGAACCACGGCTACCGCGGGGAATCTCGAACACCCGCAACCAGTAAACCTTGCCACGGTTGGAGAAGCACAGAATGGTGTCGTGGGAGTTGGCCACCAGCAGCTTCTCGATGAAGTCTTCATCTTTCATCGAGGTTGCGGCCTTACCACGGCCACCACGGCGCTGTGCCTGATAATCTTCTACGGCCTGGGTCTTGGCATAGCCATTGTGAGAAATGGTCACCACCAGGTCTTCTTCGTCGATCAGATCAGCGATGGTAAGATCACGCTTTGAGCTGGTGATTTCGGTACGACGCTTGTCGCCGAAATCATTGACGATGGTTTCCAGCTCTTCGCGAATCACCTGCAACAGACGATCCGGATCACCCAGGATATCCATCAGATCGGCGATCTTCTCGACAATCTCTTTGTATTCTTTCTGGAGCTTTTCGGTCTCCAGGCCGGTCAGGCGGTGCAGGCGCAAGTCCAGAATGGCCTGGGCCTGTTCCGGAGAGAGGTGGTACATGCCGTCACGCAAACCGAAGTACTCCGGCAAGTCGTCCGGACGGCAGGCGTCTTCACCGGCACGCTCCAGCATGGCCAGAACATCACCCGGCGACCAGCCCTGGGCCATCAGCTTGTCTTTGGCTTCAGCGGCAGACGGAGACTGACGAATCAGCTCGATGATTTCATCGATGTTGGCCAGCGCAACCGTCAAACCTTCCAGAATGTGGCCACGCTCACGGGCTTTGCGCAGCTCGTAGATGGTCCGGCGCGTGACCACTTCCCGGCGATGGCGCAGGAAGGCGTCCAGCATCTGCTTCAGGTTCAGCGTTTTCGGCTCGCCGTTCAGCAGTGCCACCATGTTAATGCCAAACACGGTCTGCAGCTGGGTATGGGCAAACAGGTTGTTGACCACCACATCCGGGTTTTCACCCCGACGCAGCTCAATAACCACACGAATGCCTTCCTTGTTGGATTCGTCCCGCAGCTCGGTGATGCCCTCAAGGCGCTTTTCTTTCACCAGCTCGGCGATCTTCTCGATCAGGCGGGCCTTGTTAAGCTGATACGGCAGCTCGGTAATAATGACCGACTCGCGACCGGTCTTCTTGTCCTGCTCGATCTCGTGACGGGCACGGATATAAATGCGGCCACGGCCAGTACGATAGGCTTCAACAATGCCGGCACGGCCGTTAATGATGCCGTCGGTCGGAAAATCCGGCCCCGGGATATATTCCATCAACTCATCAACGGTCAGGTCCGGGCTGTCGATCAGCGCCAGGCAGCCATTGATGATTTCTGTCAGGTTGTGAGGCGGAATATTCGTGGCCATACCCACGGCGATACCGGACGAGCCGTTAACCAGCAGGTTTGGCACACGGGTTGGCAGGACTTCCGGAATTCTCTCGGTGCCGTCGTAGTTGTCGACGTAATCCACCGTTTCCTTGTCCAGATCCGCCAGCAGCGAATGCGCCATCTTTTCCATGCGGATTTCGGTGTAACGCATCGCAGCGGCGTTATCGCCGTCGATGGAACCGAAGTTACCCTGACCATCCACCAGCGGATAGCGCAAAGAAAACGGCTGCGCCATGCGTACGATGGTGTCGTAAACCGCAGAGTCGCCATGCGGGTGGTATTTACCGATAACATCACCGACCACACGGGCGGATTTCTTGTAGGACTTGTTCCAGTCATTGCCCAGCTCGGACATGGCGAACAGAACTCGCCTGTGCACCGGCTTGAGGCCATCCCGTACATCCGGCAATGCCCGTCCGATGATTACGCTCATGGCGTAATCCAGGTAGGACTGTTTCAGTTCGTCTTCAATATTTACCGGCAGGATCTCTTTGGCTAACTCACCCATCGAGAAAGGTTCCTTTGCGTTATCTGGAAGTCGTACCGGGCCATTTTCAGGCTCCGGATATATTCTTCAACAAGCTGCCAATCATACCACAGCTCGCCCCGTCCCGGGGCACCCTGGACAGGCGTCAGTCGAACACCACTGTCTTGTTTTCGTAGGTAATCACGCGGTCTTCGATGTGAGCGCGCAACCCCCGGGCCAGCACATTCTTTTCCACATCCTTGCCAAGGCGCACCATGTCTTCGATGGAATCGGAATGGCTGATGCGAATCACGTCCTGCTCGATGATCGGGCCTTCGTCCAGATCCTGGGTCACGTAGTGACAGGTGGCACCGATCAGCTTCACACCCCGGCTGTAGGCCTGATGGTAAGGCCGGGCACCGGCGAATGATGGCAGGAAGCTGTGATGAATATTGATCACCTTGCCTGAATACTTGTCACACAATTCGGCCGGCAGGATTTGCATGTAACGGGCCAGAACCACCACATCGGTCTCATACTGTGCAAACAGATCTCCAATATGGGCGAAGGCTTCTGCCTTGTTTTCCTTGCTGACAGGGATATGGTGATAGGGAATGTCGTGCCACTCCACCATCCGGCGCAGGTCATCATGGTTGGAAATAACCGCAACGATTTCGGCGTTCAGATCCTTGCTGTGCCAGCGATACAGCAGATCAGCCACGCAATGGGATTCCTTGCTGCACATCAGGATCACCCGCTTCGGACGAGCGGAATCGGCAATGTGCCAGCTCATGTTGAACTCGCGGGCAATGGGCTCGAACGCCATGCGGAACTGCTCCAGCCCGAACGGGATAGACTCGGCCTTGATCTCATGCCGCATGAAAAACCAGCCGGACTGGGTATCTGCGTGGTGGCTCGCCTCGGTAATCCAGCCGTTATAGGTGGACAGAAAATTACTCACCTTGGCAACGATTCCCACCCGATCCGGGCAGGAAATAACAAGACGATAGGTATGCTCCATGAAGCCTTTCCTTAACTTTAATCCTGGAAAGCGGGTGCGATGGGGAACCACAAACCGGAGTCTGCGGTGGCGTATCGGCACGCACCGGTAAAAATGACCGGCTATGATAGCTTATCTGGCAGCCAGAAACGAGGAATGCAACGATGGACAGAGCGATCTACAGCCCCCTCCCGAAAACCCGCCAAAGAGGCCGCTGGAGCCTGACAGCCGCACTGCTCGCAGCCCTGATCCTGCCTGCCGGTAACAGCAGTGCTCAGGCCATACTCGAAGGCGAGCGTTTCCATCCGGTGCAGGGTGACCAGGGCATGGTGGCCACCAGCCACACACTGGCCTCGGAAATCGCACAGCAGGTTCTCAGGAATGGCGGCAACGCCATTGACGCTGCGGTTACGGCGGGCTTTGCTCTGGCCGTTACCCAGCCGCGCTCCGGCAACATCGGCGGCGGCGGTTTTCTGCTCTACGCCCCCGGCGATGGCACCGCCCCGGAAGCCGTCGACTACCGGGAAACCGCCCCGGCGTCGGCTTCCGAAACCATGTTCCAGGATGAAGACGGCAATGTGGTGAACGAACGCAGCCGGTTCAGCCATAAAGCCGCGGGCGTACCCGGCACCGTGGCGGGACTGGCCCTGGCGCTGGAACGGCACGGCACAATTTCCCTGAAAGAGGCCCTGGCTCCGGCCATTCGCCTGGCCAGTGACGGTTTCGTGGTGCCCCGCCGCTTTACCGAAGGTCTGGAGCAGGCAAAAGACCGGCTGCAGCGCTGGCCCGCCAGCAAAGCCACCTTTTATAAGAAAGACGGCTCTGCCCCACAACCGGGAGAAATGTTCAGGCAACCGGAGCTCGCCGACACCCTGCAGCGCATTGCCGATCAGGGAGTGAAGGGTTTCTACGAGGGCGAAACCGCCCGGCTGATTGTCGACCAAATGCAACGGAACGACGGCCTGATCACCCTGGATGACCTGAAAAACTACCAGCCGGCCATCCGTGAACCGGTACACGGCAACTACCGGGGCCACGATATCTACTCCATGTCACCGCCCTCTTCTGGCGGCACCCATATCGTGCAGATCCTGAACATTCTGGAGCACTACCCCATCGACGAAATGGGCCACAACTCAGCGGATACCCTTCACCACATGGCCGAGGCCATGAAGCTGGCTTATGCGGATCGCTCGGAATACCTGGGCGACACCGACTTTGTTGAGGTGCCGCTCACGGGCCTCACCAGCAAGGGCTATGCGGCAGCGTTACGCGCCACCATCGACTCCGAAAAGGCCCGACCTTCAACTGACATAAAGCCCGGCAACCCGACCCCATGGGAAAGCCCTGAAACCACCCACTTCTCGGTGGTAGATCGCTGGGGCAATGCCGTATCCAACACCTACACCATCAACTTCAGCTACGGCTCGGGCATTACCGTGACCGGTGCCGGCTTTCTGCTCAACAATGAAATGGACGACTTCAGCGCCAAACCCGGTGTGCCCAATGCTTATGGCCTGATTGGTGGCGAAGCCAACAAAATCGAACCGGGTAAACGCATGCTCAGTTCGATGTCGCCCACCATCGTGCAGAAAAACGGCCGTAATTTTCTGGTTACCGGCAGCCCGGGCGGCTCTCGTATTATCACCACCACCTTGCAGGTGATCATGAACGTGATTGACCATAAGATGAACATACAAAGTGCCGTAAGTGCCCCGCGCATTCATCATCAGTGGCTGCCGGATGAGATCCGTATGGAACAGGGCATCAGCCCGGACACCGTCGGGTTGCTGGAAGCACGCGGTCACAAGGTCACCACCAGCCGGGCCATGGGCGCCATTCAGAGCATCATGATCGATGAAGACGGCACCCTGTACGGCGGCGCGGACCCAAGGCGGAGCACTTCGTCTGCCATAGGCTACTGATGCCGGGAATTAACCGAAGCAACTGACCGGAGGTCTTATGTTTCTCTCTGTACAACTGAGCTGCTATCCCCTGAAAGACGACTACAAACAGCCTATCCGTGAGCTGATTGCCCGGCTGGAGAAAACCGGCCTGGAAGTCTATCCGGGGCGCATGAGCACGGAAATCTTTGGCGAGTATGATGACGTAATGAAAGCACTCTCAGACACCATGAAGTGGTCGTTCGAAACCTATGGCAAAGCTGTATTTGTTGCGAAAATTATGGAGGGCGACCGGAGACCGAAATGACACCAACAAACGGACAAGACAACCAGCAAAAACCGGAAAACAACCCCCAGCCGGCGATTCCGAATCAATACTCGTTTCTGTGGCTCAGTGCCGCCATTTTCCTGATGGTGCTCTGGATGCAGGATGCCAACCAGCCCCGGCAACAGGAACTGGCGTATTCTGAATTCAAGGAAGCCGTGATGGCCGGCCGGGTAGACGAAGTCACCCTGCGCAGCGAGGAAATCCTGGGCCAACTCACCGAATCCGGCGCGAGCCAGTTCAGCTCCGAGGGACAACCATCCAGCACGCGTTTCATCACCCTGCGCCCGCAAACGGAAGACAACGAACTGTTGCAGCTGCTTGAGCAGCAGGAAGTGGTTGTCCATGGCGCCCGCTCTGGCCGCCCCTGGTGGCAGGAACTGATCCTGAACTTTTTGCCCTGGATACTGCTACTGGCGCTGATGTTCTGGTTCTGGGGCAACGCCCAGAAACGAATGACCCAGGGTGGCGGCGTTTTTGATTTCAACCGTTCGAAAGCCCGCAGAGCCCGCAAGGAAACATCTTCGACCACCCTGGAAGACGTCGCCGGAATAGAGTCTGCCAAGCGGGAAATTGCCGAAGTTATCGATTTCCTGAAATCACCGGAAAAGTACCAGAAACTCGGGGCCGTCATGCCCAAAGGCATCTTGCTGATAGGCCCGCCGGGCACCGGCAAAACCCTGCTGGCCCGGGCCATTGCCGGCGAAGCGGAAGTGCCTTTTTACAGCATCAGCGCCTCGGAATTTATTGAAATGTTTGTTGGTGTAGGCGCCTCCCGGGTACGCGACATGTTCAAGGAAGCCAGAAAGGAAGCTCCGGCGCTCATTTTTATTGACGAGCTGGACGCCATCGGCCGTTCACGGGGCGCCGGCCTGGGCGGGGGCCACGATGAACGGGAGCAAACCCTGAACCAGATTCTGACCGAAATGGACGGCTTTGAGGATCACGAAAACGTACTGGTTCTGGCTGCCACCAACCGGCCTGATGTTCTGGACACCGCCCTGCTCCGGCCCGGCCGGTTCGACCGGAAAATCACCCTGGACCGCCCCCACAAGGATGCCCGCGCTGCCATTCTGAAGGTCCACGTACGCAAGGTGCCGTTGGCCGACAACGTGAACCTGGAACAGATCGCTGCCCGGACCATCGGTTTTTCCGGCGCAGACCTGCACAATCTGGTTAACGAAGCCGCACTGACGGCAGCCCGTGAGGGGCTGAATGAAGTGAACGAACATTGCTTCGAAGTGGCCCGGGACCGGATCATCCTGGGCGAAACACGTGACGCTCAGCTTCCGCCGCAGGAGCGTGAGGCCGTGGCGTATCACGAATGCGGGCACGCCATCATGGCCTATTACATGCCCAACGCCGATCCTCTCACCAAGGTGACCATCATCCCCCATGGCATGGCCATGGGTGTCACCGAACAAACCCCGAAGGAAGATCACTACACCTACACCGAAAGCTATCTGAAAGATCGCATCAAGGTCATGCTGGGCGGACGTTGTGCCGAAAAACTGATCTACGGTGAAGTCAGCACCGGCGCCCAGAACGACCTGAAAGAAGCCACCAACCTGGTTCGCCGAATGATCGGGCAATGGGGCATGAGCGACAAAATCGGCCCGCTGGGCCTGAGTATCGGTGAGGAACATGTCTTCCTCGGCCGGGAAATGGGCCAACCGCGAGAGTTCAGCGAGAAAATGGCCGAGATGATCGACACGGAAATCCAGTCCCAACTACTGGCTCTGGAAAAAGCCACCAGAGACTTCCTGGGTGAGCACCGTGATCAACTCGAAGCTTTGGCCCGGTCGGTGTTAAAACATGAAACGCTTTCGGCGGAGGAAATCGAAGACATTCTGCACGACAAAAGCACTCAGCCGGCACACTGATCGCGGCTTCACACATGAGTGACGAAGTCGTGGCTGAACAGGGCCAGACAGAACCCGGCCACCGCACCAAGCGGTGGCCCCCAGTGGCGGTCAAGCCGGGACTGGGGCGCAATATCCTGAAAGATCAGATATAAAATGCCACCCGAAGCCACCAGCATAACGGCACCCAGAATCATCGGCCGGTCGGACAGGAAAAAGTAACCGAGCAACCCCGCCACCGGCCCTGTGATCACCAGTGACCCCATAAATGCCAGTGTCTTGCGGGACGTATATCCCGGCAGGCTGACCAGTTCCCGGTAGGCATTGAACCCCTCCGGCAGATTCTGCATCGCAATCAGCACTGCCATCAATACAGCGGTTTCCGGGCTCACCACGGCAAGCCCGCCCAGGGCAATGGCTTCCGGAATGAAGTCGAGCATCAACCCCAGAAGTTGCGGGGATTCGCGGCGCTTCAGGCCCATCGCGCGTTCCACAAGGAAGAACAGGACCCCGCCGGCTGCGATAGCCGGTATCGCCCACAGGGACTCACCCATGCTCGACTGCCCTTCGGGAATCAGAACCACCGACACCGCACCCAGAAGAATGCCGCCACCAAGCGCGATCAGAAAATGCCGGAACTCCTTCTCCAGCCAGTTGGGCCGGATACTCTCGACACTGGCCAGAAGGCCTCCAAGCGGAATAAGGGCGCCGGCCAGAACAGTCAGACCAACAATAATGAGAATATCCAGAAACATCAGAAACACTCTTTACTACGAAAAAATGGAAACGGTTGGAGTCTTACGGCGTTACCGTCAACGGCAGGTTCAGCGCGACCAGCAACTGTTCTGAACCCGGGTCCTGAAGCAGCGAGCATTCCCGGCTGAGCACCAGTTGCGTTGCCCTCTCCTGCCGCAGAACCCGTGCCACCGTGGCAGGGTCAGTAGCGGGAAGCGGTTGCACACGAACTTGCGAATCAGGAATACCCAGACTCTGCCTGAGCACATCAAGGCTTTGCGACGACAAATCGGTGCCCGCCCCCAGCAGCAAGGTTACCGGCTGAGGCACATGCCGGATGGCGTCTGCTGCCGCTTTGACTGCCCGGCGGTTGGCATCCTCGTGATCATTGAGAAACACGACAATCCTGCCCTGGCGTAAGGCCTGCCTTTCACTCCAGAGCAGCAGCCTGCCCGGAGACCGGCGGAGCAGCCCTCTGGCAGTGGAACCCAGGCGCGCGCCCGGTGCCGAAGACCAGCCAACACGACCAAGAACCAACAGGTCGTCCGGTTCTGCCAGTGCCAGCACCTCTTCAACAACACTGCCCCGGGTAATACTCAGGGTATAACGGCCACCGTATGGCCCCACAGCCCCGGCCAGCGCCCGGCGCGCCTGATCTGCCAGTCTCTGCATGCGACGCTCCAGCCCGGCCACATCAAAGCTCCGACTGGCCCCGGATACCGACCCCACTTCCCGGGCAAAGCCATACCCCGCACTGCGCAGCAGATTCAGCTCTTCGACAAACACACCCTGCACATCGGCACCCGAGCGCGCCGCAATCTCCGCCGCCGCCTGAAGTGCGGCATAACTCATCCGGGAACCGTCCAGCAGTACCAGGATGCGCCCGGTTGTTGCGCGGCGGTCGGCCTGATCAGCGGGTACGTCACTCACTGCCCTTGCCTCCATTGTTGCCGGCGTTGCCGTTTTCATCTTTTTGCTCACTGACTTCTGCAAACGCAGCCAGTCGGTCTGCCACCAGGCGGTTGAAGCTGTCTTTCGGGAAGTCCCCGTTACTGTCCGCTTCACCGGCCGTCATTCCGGTCATCAGCTCAATGGCCTGGTCAATATGGGTCACCGGATAGATAGAGAACCGGCCGGACCGAACAGACTCCCGAACAGTTTCATTCAGCATCAGGTGCTCCACGTTACTGGCCGGCAACAAGGCACCCTGGCCATTGATCTCGCCAGACTGTTTGCAGACATTGAAGAAACCTTCAATTTTCTCGTTCACACCGCCCACGGCCTGAACCTCACCGTGCTGGTTCATGGAACCGGTCACCGCCAGCGACTGTTTCAACGGAACGCCGGTAATGGCCGAGAGCAGCACACAGGTTTCCGCAACCGATGCAGAATCTCCTTCCACGCCACCGTAGGATTGCTCAAAAGCCAGGCTGGCCGACAGCGACAGATCCCCCATGGGGGCATATCGATTCGCCAGAAACCGCGAAAGAATCATCACGGCCTTGCTGTGAATCGGCCCGCCCAGCTTTGCTTCACGCTCAATATCCGCCACCTGCCCTTTGCCGGGGCGGGCGGTCGCGGTAATACGCGTGGGCTGGCCAAACCGGGTGGCCCCCAACTGCAACACAGAAAGACCGTTCACCTGCCCCACCTGCGAGCCTTCAGTGGCAATCATCACCACACCACGCTGAATCTGCTCCAGGCTGCGCTCCCGGATTCGGCTGGCGCGATACTCGCGCTCATCAATGGCCTGCTGAACATGCACCGCCTCAATACGATCACTGCCGGCCTGAGCCGCCCAGTGGTCGGACTCACTCAACAGGTCTTTCAGTACCCGGTCGTGGGCGGTCAGCTTTTTCTGGTCACTGGCGAGGCGACTGGCGTGTTCAATCAGCCGCGCCACTGCGGTCTTGTCCAGAGGGCGAAGATCCGCAGAACGAGCCATGGTGGCAATCATCCGGGCGTAGAGCGAATAGCTCTGGTCGTCCCGATCCAGATCGTCTTCGAAGTCCGCCTCTACCTTGAACAGATCGAGGAAGTCCGGATCGTAATGGGACAACAGGTAATACAGCATGCGGTCACCCAGGAGCACCACCTTTACCGACAGAGGAATCGGCTCCGGCTGCTGGCTGACCGTAGTGGCCAGGCCGTACAGGCGCTCCAGAGATTCAATCCGGATTTCACCGGAGAACAGAATGCGCTTCAGGCTTTCCCAGGCCATGGGCTGGGTCAGAATACGGCGGGCATCGACAATCAGGTAACCGCCGTTGGCCCGGTGCAATGAGCCAGCACGAATCAGGGTGAAATCGGTATACAGGTTGCCCTGGTGTGCCCGGTGCTCGATCTGCCCGGTCAGATGCTGATGATTGGGCAGGTCTTCATACACCACCGGCGCCCCCCGGGTTTCTGCATTGTCGACCAACAGGTTCACCCGGTACCGGTTCAACAATCCGGAAGGCGGCCCATTCTCGTTATCCTGGAAGGCCTCGGCGTGCTCCACCACATCTTCGCGCACGGCATCCAAGTGTTCGACCACAGCCGGTACATGCGCCCATTTTTCCCGCAACTCACCAATAGGGCCACCCAGAGTGAGCTGCACCATTTCTTCATTCAGCTCGTGAATCCGCTGCTGCACTTCTTTGCGTAACCGCGGCACCTGCTGAATGGCCTGTTGCAGTTTTTTCTGAAGATCCTCGACCTTGGATTCAATCAGTTCCTTTTCGTCATCGGAAAAGCTCTTGTATTCATCCGGTTCAATCACCTCGCCGTTGCGCATGGGCGCAAAGGTAAAGCCGGAAGGAGTCGCCAGCATGGCAATGTTACTGCGCCTGGCCTCCTCCTGGATCTCGAAAAGGCCCTGATGCTGGCGCTTGGCCACCTCCTCCTGCAGCTCCTGAATACGGGCCTGATATTCCTCGCTTTCAAAGGTGGCCGGAATGGCCGTTTTCAGCTCCGCGACCAGATCATTCATGTCACTTTTGAAAACACGGCCTTCGCCCGAAGGCAGTTTTATCGCCCGCGGTTTGTCGGAGTGCTGAAAATTGAACAGATGACACCAGTCAGAAGGCACTGGCTGCCCGGCAGCGTGCTGAGACAGAAACCGCTTTACCAGTTCGTGTTTGCCGGCCCCCGAGGGCCCCAGCACAAACAGATTAAAACCACTGGCGCGCATGCCGGCACCAAATTCCAGCGCCCGCAGCATGCGATCCTGACCATACGGAAGCTCCAGATCTTCCAGTGCTTCGGTGGACTCAAAGTCCAGCTTTTCCAGCGGACAACGGTGATAAACCTGATCTTCTTGCAACGCCGCAGGTACAGCCATTATTCCTCCTTACTTGTCAGCTTCGAGCTTGTCCTGAGTCCGTAGCTCAAAATCGCTGGCATCATGCCGCTCATGCAGTTGCGTGGCCGGCTCGCCCCAGGTTTTGTTCACCATACGGCCACGCTTTACCGCCGGCCGTTGCGCCACTTCATCAGCCCAGCGAATCACGTTCTTGTAGGTGTGAGCTTCCAGAAATTCCGCTGCGTCGTAGACGATGTTTTTGACCACCGCGCCATACCAGGGCCAGATCGCCATATCGGCAATGGTGTATTGATCACCAACCATGTACCGGTTGTCGGCCAGGTGCCGGTCCAGCACATCCAGCTGACGCTTCACCTCCATAGTGTAGCGGTTGATCGGATATTCCAGTTTTTCTGGTGCGTAAACGTAAAAATGCCCGAAGCCACCTCCCAGAAAAGGCGCGCTGCCCATCTGCCAGAACAGCCAGTTCATGGTTTCAGTGCGTCCGGCCGGATCTTCAGGCAGGAACTCGCCGAACTTTTCGGCCAGATAAAGCAGGATCGAGCCGGACTCAAACACCCGGATAGCCGGGTCGACGCTCCGATCCTGCATGGCAGGAATCTTCGAGTTGGGGTTGATCTCCACAAAGCCACTGCCGAACTGGTCGCCATCGCCAATACGAATCAGCCAGGCATCGTACTCGGCTTCCTTGATGCCCTTCTCCAGCAGCTCTTCCAGCATGATGGTGGCCTTCACGCCATTGGGCGTGGCCAGCGAGTACAACTGAAACGGGTGCTTGCCAACCGGCAGCTCCTTATCGTGAGTCGGCCCGGCAACCGGGCGGTTGATGCTGGCAAACTGGCCGCCATTGTTCGGCTCCCATTTCCAGACCTTCGGTGGAGTATAGACAGGGTCGCTCATCAAGCACCTCTTTGGTTGTTGGTATGATCCGTACTACGGACTCTAACCGAACTGGACCATGATCTGCATGCCATGTGCCCACTGCATTATGGTGCACGACACACCGCAGCCGCACCTTTCAGGTGCACACCCCAGCCGGAACGCTGCTCAATATTCCACCACACCGCCCTCAACCCACTATAGAATCGCAGATTGAACCAATCTGGAACACTCCTTGCTTTCTGTGACCGCTCTTCGTGCATAACCCCGCTTTATCAGCGGAAAACACAATAAAACCAGGAGTTAGAGACCCGTGGATATCACGAGTGCAGTTCACACCCTGACCGAAAGCACCAATACGCTGTTCCTGCTCATCGGCGCCGTTATGGTTCTGGCCATGCACGCCGGCTTTGCCTTTCTCGAAGTTGGCACCGTTCGACACAAGAATCAGGTTAACGCCGTCGTCAAGATCATGACCGACTTCGGTATTTCCGCCATCGCCTATTTCTTCGTAGGCTACTACATTGCCTATGGCAGCCACTTCCTGACCGATGCCGCCCAGCTCACCAGCAACAACGGCTACGAGCTGGTGAAGTTTTTCTTCCTGATGACCTTTGCCGCCGCCATTCCCGCCATCGTCTCCGGCGGTATTGCCGAACGTGCCCGCTTCTACCCCATGCTGATTGCTTCCGGGTTGATTGTGGCGCTGATTTACCCCTTCTTTGAAGGCATTGTATGGAATGGTAACTATGGATTTCAGGCCTGGTTGGAGAACCAATTCGGGGCAGGTTTCCATGATTTTGCCGGTTCTGTTGTGGTGCACGGTGTTGGTGGCTGGATTGCCCTGGCAGCGGTATTACTGCTCGGCGCCCGCAAAGGCCGGTACCGCAACGGCAAGGTAGTGGCCTTTGCGCCTTCGAACATTCCGTTTCTGGCGCTGGGCGCCTGGATTCTCACCGTGGGCTGGTTCGGCTTCAACGTGATGTCTGCCCAGACTCTCGACGGCATCAGTGGCCTGGTGGCCGTTAACAGCCTGATGGCCATGGTTGGCGGTATTCTGGTGTCCATGCTGCTGGGCCACAAAGACCCGGGCTTTATTCACAACGGTCCCCTGGCTGGACTGGTAGCCGTCTGTGCCGGGTCTGACCTGATGCACCCGGTTGGTGCCCTGATCACCGGCGGCGTGGCCGGCGCCATCTTCGTAATAATGTTCGAATGGGCTCAGGACAAGATCGAACGCCTGGATGACGTCCTTGGTGTCTGGCCACTACACGGCATCTGCGGTGTCTGGGGCGCCATCGCCGCCGGTATCTTCGGCAGCGAAACCCTGGGTGGCCTGGGCGGTGTCAGCCTGATGTCCCAGATCATCGGTGCCGCAGCTGGTGTCGCTATCGCCTTTATCGGTGGTTTGATCATCTATGGCGTGATCGCCAAGATCGCCGGCCTGCGCCTGAGCGAAGAAGAAGAGTTCAACGGCGCTGACCTGAGCATTCACCACATTGGTGCAACGTCAATGGAGTAAGCGCTCTTCCCGGCTCTGTGCTGCCCCGGAAACCGGGGCGGCACGGAATGCCCCGCGACAGAAGTTCCTCCTGAGGTTCACTCATGCCATGCTGATCTTTCCTCACGGCATTCGTACGACCCCATTTCAAACTCGCGACAGATCCAGGGGCGATTCTCATAAATCGTACACATAAAGGTCTCCCGGTCTAACGCCGAGCACCAGCCGTCATCCAGGCGCAGCATGGTTTCACCGCCCCATTCATCGTAGGCAATGTGGCGTTCCGGAACCCCCGTATCGCTGATAATCATGACTTCCAGACGGCAGCAACAGGCCCGGCAATTGGAGCAGGAAATGTCAGTAGTCGGTAATTCTTTAACAGGGATAGTCATAAAAACCGGCGCTATTGTAGAGGCGCTTACTGGCAGATATCCGCCAGCAAACCATTGGTGAGTTTTTTCAGATCATCCGGGCTGAGTTCGATTTCCAGCCCGCGTCGGCCCGCGCTCACGTAGATGGTCGCCTGTTCAGCGGCAGAGGCATCGATAATGGTCTTCAGCCGCTTTTTCTGACCCAGCGGGCTTACCCCACCAAGAACATAGCCGGTCGCGCGCTCCACCTCCCCCGGCTGTGCCATGGTCGCCTTCTTGGCACCGGCTGCCCTGGCGATCGATTTCAGGCTCAGCATAGAGGAAACCGGCACCACGCCCACCGCCAGCTGTTTGTTGTCCAGCGCCACCACCAGAGTCTTGAACACTCGCTCCGCCGGAATCCCCAGCTTGTCCGCGGCTTCCTGCCCGTAGGACTCACTGGTCGCGTCGTGGGTATACTCATGAACCGTGTGGGCAATTTTGTTTTTCCTGGCGACATTGATGCCCGGCGTCATTGGCTCATCTCTTCTGGCGGATTTTCAAACCTGTGCATTCAGTTTTCCCCGGGGCTGAAAGCCCGCTCAAGCAATTGCGCACTGTGTAGCACCGTACGATCTGTACCACGCTGAATCTGTTCCCGGCAGCTGAAGCCATCCGAGACAACGAAGGTGCTTTCCTTGCTGTTTCTCACAGCCGGCAATAATACATCCTCGGCTATGCGCTGAGACACCTCATATTTGTCCGCGTCGAAGCCAAAACCGCCGGCCATGCCACAGCAACCGGTGTCTGGAGTACTTACCGTCAGGCCCAGTTTTTCCAGCACCGCCCTGGTTCCGTCCATACCGTCAAACGCTTTCTGGTGGCAATGGCCATGTAAAAGCACCTCACCTTCCAGGGTGGGCCACTGATCCAGATCCAGTTGATTGAGGAAATCCGGCAGCAGCCGGGTATTTTCAGATAACCATTTGGCCCGTTCGTCGTTCGGGAAGAAGTTGAGCAGTTCATCCCGGAACACGCTCATGCAGGAAGGCTCCACCCCTACCACCGGTATGCCTTCCTGAATGGCCGGTTCCAGTGCACTCATGGTCTGCTCCAGACGTTTGCGGGCCTTGTCCAGAAAACCGTAATCATAAAGCGGACGGCCGCAGCACAGCGGTTTGCCCGGCAGGCGCACGTCGTAACCCAGGGTTTCCAGTACCCGCTTGGCCGAGCCGGGCACGCCAGCGTCAAGATAGTTGGTGAAGGTATCGGGCCAAAGCATTACCGCCGGGCGGTCACCCCCGGCGGGGGCCTGTGACTGGTAATCCTTTGTGAACGGGCGCTCGGAAAACTTTGGCAGCGCCCGGTGCTCCGAAATACCGGTTACAGCACGCACCGCCTGGTTGATACCCGGCAATCCCACAAGCGTGTTAACCAGGCGTGGCGCATGGCCGGCCACACGGGACCATTCGTGAATCATCCCCAGGGTCCATGCCTGCTTCGGGCGCCGATTACGCTCATAATAGTGGGCCATGAACTCCGACTTGTAGGTGGCCATATCCACCTGCACCGGGCATTCATGCTTGCAGGCCTTACACCCCAGGCACATATCCAGAGCATCGTGCACCGCCGGTGAATCCCAGCCGGTGTCTAGCGGATCGCCTTCCAGCATTTCGAACAGCAACCGGGCTCTGCCGCGAGTGGAATACTGCTCTTCCCGGGTGCCCCGGAAACTCGGACACATAATTCCCCCGGAACCACTGCGGCATTTGCCCACACCCACGCAACGGCCGGCAGCCTGGGCAAAGCTTCCCAAGTCCTTTGGAAAGGTGAAATGCAACGGCCTGGGCTCGATCGGACTGTAATCCGGACCAACCCGCAGATTTTCATCCAGCAGGTAGGGATCAATCAGTTTGTGAGGGTTCAACCGGTGCCCCGGATCCCACAGTGCCTTGAAATCGGCAAACGCCTGCATCAACTCCGGGCCGAACATCCGAGGCCATAGCTCCGCCCTTGCCTGGCCATCGCCGTGCTCACCGGACAGCGAGCCGCCGTAGGATACGACCAGATCAGCGGCTTCCTCGGTAAACGTCCGCCACTTTTTCACACCCTCATGGGTGGAGAGATCAAACGTCACCCGGCCGTGAATGCAGCCGTCACCAAAATGTCCGTAAAGTGAAGACCGGTACCCATAACGCTCAAGCAACGCCCGGTAATCCCTCAGGTACTGCCCCACCTGAGCGGGGTCCACGGCGGCGTCTTCCCAGCCGGGATAGGTCTCGGGCTCTCCGGGAAAGGCGTTGGTTGCGGCCGCGCCACTCTTGCGGACCGACCACACCAGGTTTGCCTCGGCGGTATCGGTGTAGATGCGACTGTCCCGGCAATTGGCGCCGACCTGTTCCAGCGCCTGTTTCGCCCTGTTTTCCGCTTCGTCAGCAGTCTCGCCGCCGTATTCCGCCAGCAGCCAGCCATCGCCTTCCGGCAGCCCCTCCAAGGCTTTAAGGCCGTAGCCCTTGCGGCGCATGTCCGAAACAATCTGATCGTCGATGCCTTCCAGCGCCAGGGGGCCGGTCTCCATGATCGACGGCGCCTCATCGCCGGCCTGGCAGATATCCTCGTACCCGAACACCACCAGCACCCGGTGTGGCGGGCTGGGAATCAGCCGCGCCCGGGCAGAGAGGGTAATGGCGCATGTGCCTTCGGTACCAATAAGCGCTTCGGCCACATTGAAGCCGTTTTCGGGCAGCAAGGCTTCCAGATTGTATCCGGAGACCCGACGACGGATCTGGGGAAAGCCATGGCGAATAGCACTAGCGTATCTGTCGCGCAGGTTTTTCATGCCGGCATAAAGCTCACCACGGCGACCGCCGGCCGCAATAATTTCTTCCAATTCGGTTTCAGACGTAGGGCCGACGGTGAGGCGCAGACCGTCGTAGGTCAGCACTTCCATCGATTCGATGTTGTCGACCGTTTTCCCTGCCATCACCGAATGCGCACCACAGGAATTGTTGCCAACCATTCCCCCCAGGGTGCAGTGGGTGTGAGTGGAGGGGTCCGGCCCGAAAGTCAGCCCATGCACCTCTGCCGCGTTGCGCAACTGATCACACACTACGCCGGGCTGGACATCGGCGTGGCGGGTCTCCGGGTCCAGATGAAGTATTTCATTCATGTAGCGGGAGGTATCAAGAACGATAGCCGCGTTACAGGTCTGGCCCGCAAGACTGGTGCCGGCACCACGCATCAGCAGCGGCACATCGAAGCCACGGGCCAGGGCAACAACCGTTTCAACATCCCGGGCATCCCGTGGAACAACAACCCCGAGCGGCACCTGGCGGTAATTGGAGGCATCGGTGGCATACAGGGCCCGGTCGCTGGCATCCAGCCGGACGTCACCCCGCACCTGTGCCTTCAGCGCCTGGGCCAGATCATCCGGGAATTCGCCATTAATTGAGGGATTCTGCTGCATGTTCGTCATGGAAAATGCTCCTGTGCTCGGTTGTCAGGTTCCCGCTCTACCGGCCTTCAAACATTTCCATGTAACGGCGCAGACCACCGTCCAGCACGAACACATTGGTGTACCCCATATCCAGCAATGTCTGCGCTGCGCGAGGACCGCGGGTACCGCCATTGCAATAACAGATAATTTCCTGACCACTGTCAGCAAACACCTCGGGCGCCTGCCGGTTAATCGCATTCACGCTCACATTAATTGCACCGGGCAAATGGAAACGGTCGTAGTAATCGGGTTCCCGGACATCAACCAATACCGCACCGGCTTCTACCCTTTCATGTACATGCGCTGGCTCTACCTGTTTCATAACACCCCTTTTATTCTTACCTACGGGAAGCGAAAGAGCCTCCCCTCGCCTGATTATACAGCCTGCCATCTCTTAATCAGACCGGGATGAGGCTTGCAGAGGCTCACCCTCTTCGTTCTGAAGCTGATAGTCGTAAGCGGCCTGAAGGCCGGTTTCGTCTTCAGTTTCTTCTTCGCCCTGCTCCAGGTAACGCGGGTATAACGGGGACAACAGCGCCACCACAACACCGATGGCAGAGAAAATGGCAAAGGCATCGGCGTAGCCGAGCTCATCCACCAGTAAACCAACGATGGGTGAACCCGCCGCCTGGCCCAGAGACACCGCCATGAACGGCAACACCGGCCCCATCGACAACCGCCCTGGCAAAAGGCGAATGCCCGTCATCAGATACAGGCCAGTCAGGCTCATGTAGGCCAGGCCAAACACCAGTGCGGAAAACACCGCAATAATAATTTGCCCGGGGCTGGCCGCCAGCAATGCCAGACTGGACGCCAGCATCATCAGCATCAGAGCCTGGGTAATGGGCGGATTATTGCGGTCCGCCAGGTCCGCTACCACCGCGCCGCCCAGGCCCGCGATCCCCACGCCCAGCCACAGCCAACCGGTGGAACCGGAGGGCAAGGCTCCCAGGGTAGACGCCAGGTCGGGCGCAAAAATCCAGTATGCTGCGGAAACAAAGCCCATGGCAAAGGCAAACAAGGAAAGCCGGAACAGCCGCCACCATTGCTGGGCGTTGATGGGCGGCAACGCGGCATTCGACGGCGTCACCCGCGACACGGAGGGAATGAAGTACCAGGTGGCCACCAGGCCAACGACTGCCAGAACCGCAAAAGCCATGTAGGCGTAACGCCACTCACCGGCCATGAACAGAACCGCCGGTACAGCAACCGCCACACCCACGCTGGTGCCCGCATTCATCACCGAACTGACACGCCCGTGCATCGAACGATTGACCAACACTTGCATCGCGGCTGTCAGCGCCGGCATCATCAGCCCGGTACAGATACCACACGCGACCACACCCACACCCAGTGAGACCGCACCCGAAGCCTGACTGATCAGCCCCAGGCCCACAGCCCCGAAAACACCGGACACCATCGCCGTATTACGAGCGCCCAAGCGAACGGCACAAAGCGGTGCCACAAGGGTAGCGAGCACAAAACTGAGCAACGGCAGAGCACCGATGACACCCACCACATAGGGCGTTAATTCCAGATCGGCACGGATCGGAGGCACAAACAGACCAAACGCAAAACGTGCGAGCCCGTAGCTAATCGCGATGAGTGCTGCACCCAGAAGTGCAAACGTGGTGCTGGAAGGAAACTTCATGCCACCTCCGCCTAATGGCTTTCGAAGATCATGAGCCGATCAAATTAACTGAGCCCGAAGTTACCAGTGTGGCAGCTATTCTCAGGTTTTCTCAAGCCGACCGGAAATACCTGGGTTGATACGCCTGCCTGCTCGTTGAACTGGAAATTACCGGTCGAAAGATCTAATTTTATTCGCAGGGAGGAACGGATCATGAATCGGGAAAATGTCCAGGAATCGGACAACAGCCTGCCGGAACACAGCGAAGGTATCCGGGTCGGCCGGGAGCTACTGGAGGCCACAAAACCTTACGTTGAACAATCTTCTGCAGCAAGCTGGTGGCGCGTAGGCCCTACCTTTGTATTGATGATTGCCGCACTCACCGCCGCCGGAATGATCCAGTGGTGGCCCCTCAGAGTGGCGTTTTCTGTATTAAGCGCCCTGCTGATGGTGCGCGCCTTCATCACTTTTCACGATTATCTGCACGGAGCGATTCTCAAAAAGTCCCGGGTTGCCTATTGGCTCTTCCACGCCTTCGGCGCCCTGATGCTGACACCAACCCGCTCCTGGAGTGCCAGCCACAATTATCACCACGGCCACGTAGGCCAGATTTCGGAGGCCAGTGTAGGCGCTTTTCCATTGATAACCGCCCGTATGTGGCGGGATTCAAACCGGTGGCAGCGCCTTGCCTATCGCGCCCAGCGCAACCCACTGGTGGTGTTGTTCAGCTACCCCATTGTGTTCGGGCTGAACATCACACTCCTGCCCTTGCTGAGGAACCCCCGCAAACACATGGACTCCCTCACCGCCCTGCTCAGCCATTTCGCGTTGATCGCAATCGTGTGGATACTCGGCGGGTTCAGCCTGGTCTTCTTTGTCATCCTGTTGCCCATGACGCTTGCCTCCGCGATGGGCTGCTATCTGTTTTTTGCCCAACACAGCTTCCGGCGCATGCAGATTGCTTCGCCCGAAGCCTGGACCTATTACCGGGGAGCCCTGGAGTCCTCAAGTTACATGCGGATGAACAAGGTTATGCAGTGGTTTGCCGGGAATATTGGCTACCACCACATTCATCATCTCAATATCCGGATCCCCTTCTACCGCCTCCCCGAAGCGATGGCGGCCATACCCGAGCTGCAATCACCGTTAACGACAACCCTCGCACCCGGCGACATTGCAGACTGTTTCCGATACGCCATTTGGGATGAAGACAAACAACGCATGGTGTCCTATCGGGAAGCGAGCAGTGAAGCAAAAGGCGGGAACATTCAATGAGCCACGTGGGCAAGAACGAAAATTCTGGTGAGCAATCGACGGACGCGGACGAACTGAAAAGAGAGCGATACGAGCTGCTACAGCGTCTGGAAGGATGGCTGGAAACGCCAATGCTCGTTCTCGCGTTGGTATGGCTGGTGCTGTTGATCCTGGAGCTGGTTCGAGGCGAGACGCTGGTGTTCTATGTGTTCGGCACGATGATCTGGATCGTTTTCATTGTCGATTTCACGGTGAAGTTGGTTCTGGCCCCGGACAAAACCACTTACCTCAAGGTTAACTGGCTGACCGCCATTGCCCTGTTACTCCCCGCGCTACGGATCTTTCGCGTATTCCGACTGCTTCGCCTGGCCAGGGCGGCCCGGGGGATGCGGCTGGTACGCGTCATCAGTTCCCTGAACCGGGGAATGGAGGCGCTGGGCGCGAGCCTGAGCCGACGAGGCTTCGGGTATGTGATCGCACTCACCTTATTGGTCACGTTCGCCGGCGCAGCCGGGATTTTCGCTTTCGAGAACGAGGCACCCGGAGGCCCGGACAGCTACGGCGAATCACTGTGGTGGACTGCCATGATCATGACCACCATGGGCCCGGAGTACTGGCCTCAGACAGCCGAGGGCCGCGTACTGTGTGTCTTTCTGGCGCTGTATGCCTTCGGTATCTTCGGCTACGTGACGGCAGCGCTTGCCACCTTCTTCGTCGGCCGCGACGCCGATAATAGCGAGGCGGAAGTGGCCGGGGCCAAACAACTGGCTGCAGTTCGAAATGAGGTAAACGCGTTGCGTGACGAGATCCGTGCCCTGTCTCGACAACGACCGGAATCGTGAAACGTCTTTCAGGTTATGTGGAGGTAGTGATGGATCAGAATGAAAACTCAAGACTCATTGTTATTGGCGCGTCTGCCGGAGGCATGACTGCATTAAAAAAACTGGTGGCGCAATTTCCGAAGGATTTTCCGGCGCCCGTTTTTATCGTCAACCATATGGGCGCAGACACCACCGGTGAAGCGCTTGTCAAAGCTCTCGATGAAAACAGCAGCCTTACCTGTGTCCATGCCCGGGATAAACAGGCCTTCGAGAGCGGCACTATCTATCTGGCGCCTTCCGATCAACATATGCTGATCGGCAACGGAGAGATCCTTATCACCAAAGGTGCCAGGGAAAACCGTTCACGGCCGGCCATTGACCCCTTGTTTCGTTCCGCGGCGGTGGCCTACGGCAATCGGGTCATAGGCATCATCCTTACCGGCTATCTGGATGACGGCACCAGCGGCATGATGGCCATCAAGAGATGCGGTGGCGTCTGTATTGCTCAGGATCCTGAGGATGCGTCTTACCCGGATATGCCGCAATCGGTGATAACGAACGTGGGAGCGGACTATTGCGTGCCGATAGCCAGAATGGGGGCACTGTTAACTGAGCTCATAAACAGGGAACTGCCGGAGAGCAAGCCTGTTCCGAAAGACATAGCGATCGAGGCAAAGATTGCGCAGCGGGTTCTGAGCGACCTGCCCTCTGTCGAGGCGCTGGGCGATCAGGTGCCTTATAACTGTCCGGATTGTGGTGGGGTGTTATGGAAAGTGACAGAGGGAAAGCTTCTGAGATACCGCTGCCATACCGGACATGCGTTTACCGCTTCGGTGTTGCTTGCTCAACAAGCTGTGAAAATTGAAGAAACTCTCTGGGTTGCGCTGAGAATGTTTGAGGAGCGCCAGAATCTGCTCGTCACCATGAGCAAAAATGACGGCAAAAGAGCTTCCTCATCAATGACTGAAAGAGCAACAGATTCCCAGCTTCACATTGACCGTATCCGAGCCATGTTGAAGGCGACCGGTGAAAGTTCTCATGTCGAATAACCCAGGCACGCCGCGCCAGGTCCGGAAGCTGACATTACGGTGCATTACCGGAGTTGACTGTCCTTGCTGCCGCGGCGATTAATGCCACTGGAAGACGTTTCCTGCTTTTCGAGTGCAGATTGGCAGGCAACGCAAAACCGGACCCCGGGAATCGCTTTCCGGCGCTCTTCCGGAATAGCGCAGTCACACTCTTCGCAATAGACGGCGCTCTCGCCGCTGGCCAATTGGCTCCGAGCACGTTGCACGCCATCTTCAACGCTCGCATCAATCTGATCCTGAACGGCGCCATCCCGTGACCAACCACCTGCCATATCGTTCTCCAATCTCTGAATGATTGATGGTAATTATAGGGTGCATCCAGGTTAAATGCTGATGGCCGAAAAAGTTCCTATTGATCTTTCGCAACTCCGTGCGCTAGCGAACAGACCAGACACTGCCAGAAACCTATTCTGGATCCAGATGAGGCGAAGGAGCAACAAGGAACCGCCTGTACAGGAAGTTGCATCATGTGCCCCATGGAAGGGGTGCAAACCTGATTATGGAGTTATTGAGAAGAAGGAGTTACTGATGAACAATATCGTCTATATTGTCGGTGCGGTGGTTATAGTCGTGGCCATTCTTTCCTTCCTTGGATTTGGCTAGGACTTCAATGAACTGAGTTATGGCTGCCTGTCATAAATTGCCACACCATCCGGTATGTTAAACCAGTCCTGCTTCTCGCTTACCCAAACATGTGCAGTCGGTTTAATGATACTCGTATCTGACAGGTTTGAGGGCTTGAGTTTGATTTTCCCAGGGTCTTCCGGATTGAAGTGATATATCCGGTTCCCACAGGTCGGGCAGAACTTTGCTCCATTTATGTTGCCGCTATCGGCGGTTCTGCGCCATTCAACCATCTCCCCCTGGAATTCAACGGCATCAGCATCCACAACCGCTGTAATGCTGAACGCGCTGGTAGACAGCTTCTGACACTCTTTGCAGTGGCATGCCATAACCAGCAGAGGGGCGGACAACAATTGATACCTTACTCCGCCACACTGGCATGAACCCTCGATCGGGTATTTCATCTCTATCTCCGAAATTTTGTATATTGCCATGCTTGGCCGTTTTCAGGCATGGATCCTTATAATAGTGCCAGGTTCAGCAATGGCACCAGCCCGAACCACAACACGTAGCTAAGCGCAGCAACCATCAGCCCATCAATGCGGCCCGGCGCCTTATCTGTCCGCACATGGCGATACAAGAGCCACGCGAGAAACGCGGCGTGAGGGACAACCAGCCAGGCAATGCCGTTGTAGGCGCCACCGACCAGCCCCCACACATCCCATGCCCACGCAGCTGTGGCAGAAAGCAACACGAAGAAGAGTGCGATAAGCAGCGCGTTCCTGAATCCGAAGCGAACCGCCAGGGTGCGCTTTTCCGCCAGGGCATCCGCCTCGAGATCCGGTATGCCCGACAGCGTGATGGAGGGCAAAATCCCCAGCAACATCGGCAGACTGAGCAGCCATGGCACAGCGTCGTACCAGGCTCCGTCAAGAAACACGTACCCGCACAGCATCACACCGATACTATGGGTAACCGCAACATCCACCTCTCCCAGGCCCCGATAGCTGAGGTTCAGTGGCGGCGCCGTGTAGCCGATGGCCAGCACAGCCAGAACGCCAAGCAACAGGATAATGGCCGCAGGAGCTGCCGCGGATAGCGACAACAGCCAGATCGTGCTGGCCAACAGACCCAATAGCACAACCCCAATCCCGGCCTTGACCTCCTTCTGGCTCAGCGAACCATCAACCAGTACGCGCGACCCGCCAGTAAAGGTGTTGAAATAACGATTGTTCTGATCTGTGCGAAGATCGACCACCTCATTGACCAAAACCGTTGCCACCTCCAGCAGAAAGAGGCAGAGGTAGCCAACCCAGAACACCGACGTTCCGAGAACCGAACTGCCGGGGGCAACCGCCAGGGCACCGATGGCATAGGCCATCCACGACATTGGATAGAACTGAAGCCGCAGACTTCGCAACCAGGCGCCAGCTTTTTGCTGCAGCCGCTCCATTGGGGTAACCCGGCCCTGCTGAAGCCGCCGGCCCTGCCTTTTGGCGCGGGCGAGCCAGGCCTCGCGTTTGTCCGCACTGGCCTGCTTGACGGACCCAAACACCAGCGAACGCACCGGGCGTATACCGCAAAAGCCCAGGGTCGCCCGGGCCAGGGCATTCTTACCCGGTTCCCGGTAGAGCAGCCGATGCGCAAGCGGAGGGGTGTCCATGGTGGTGATTAACTGGGCAGAACGGTCTTGCAACAGCCCCTGATAGCCTATGCCGCCTTCGCAGGTTTCGAAGGCAAAGCCCGGAGCCATGATCCGATCCAGAAAACCTTTGAGCAGTGCAGGAGCAGTGCCCCACCAGGTGGGATAAACGATGACGAGGTGATCCGCCCAAAGAAAGAGCTCCCGCGCCTTGCACAAATCCTCTTCGAGCGGTTGATCGTTGGGAGACACACTGTGCAAGTCCGTATCGAAATCCATTTCAGACAGGTCCAGCCTGCGCAGTTCCACCCCCGCCGCACGCGCACCCTCACAGAACGAATCCGCCAAGGCTCCGCAAAAGCTGTCAGAACGGGGATGCCCAAGAATAACCAGCACGTTCATGGACTGCTCAGTCGATTCTGATCTCTCAGCCGGCATGATGTTCCTCCTGAACACTCTCCTACACTGTTACCTGAGTTTGGCACGGAGTCCATCAGCTGTGTACTGGTGCAATTCGTTGTAGCTCAGATCCAGCGCCGCACCCGTGCCTGGTAGTTCCTGAACGCCTGTCCGAATGTTTCAGCCAATGCTTTCTCCTCGGGCTGAATCTGGAATTGATCAAGGTAAATAACAAATCCGGCTACGATCAATAAAGACCAATAAGAGGCCAGATACAACGCCAGTGCGAGGAGAAGAAAAGCAAAACCCAGATACATCGGGTTCCTTGTTACTGTGTATACGCCGGAGGTAACAAGCGAAGAGGATGACTCAGGTTTTCGGGGGTCAACAGTAGTCTGAACTCGCCTGAACTCAACCACCCCGGCAATACAGACCGATGCGCCCAGTATCAAAAACAGGAGGGAACCATAAAGCCGGAACCAATGCGGTAAGTCAGCCCCCGGCAGAGTAACCGACAGCACCCAGATGCCAACAGCCGCAATACCAGCTACAACTAACGGCGGGACCTTTTTCTCGAGTAGAGCCATAACTTTCTCCAAAGCTATAACACACCGCTACTGTGTATGTGACCATTGCTTTTCAGCAATCTTGCCTATCAACAGGAACCCTGGTTCATCCTCTGATTTCGCGCGAATTCCCAGTAGGCGCGGATCGCTCCAATGGCTATGTATAGCTAAGCTTCTCGCCGAGGTCCGATACAAATTAACGCAGTGGGTTCTAATTCTGAAGAAAACTTCAGCAATTCCTTGGCCTGGGAATCATTAAAGCCTGCGACCAGGACGCACCCTAGCGACAAGGCTGTAGCGGTGAGATGGACATTCTGAGCCAAAGCACCAGTTTCCATGTAAACGTATCGTTTACCACGCTCACCTTCCGGTAACTGAGATCCAAAATACTCAATGGCTCCGGTTAGAGCTGCGCCTACGCCAATGATGATAGCGGACTCACTCAACCACGGCTGATCACCTATGCCCGTTTCCTTTACTGCACAATCCGGCGGCAGACGATCCAATAACTGTAGTGAATGATCATCCACCCTGTACTCATAAATACCAAGCTCCAACTCCGCGACCCTTCGTACCAGAACATGCAGATGGAGCGGGTACAAACCGCCAGCCGAAGGAGTTGCCCTTTCTCCAGTAGCCGAGGTGACACCTTGGGCAGACCAGAGCAACTTTGAAAGGTATGAGATCGGTATCGGTAATTCAGAGTATTCCCTAGTACTACGGCGACTTCCGAGGCACTCATCCAGTGATTTTGTTTTTTGTGTATCTGGCGCGGGCAAATCCACAATCATCCTTACACTCCCCTAAACGCTGAGTACAGCTGCGAGTTGTTAAACAACTTCAGCTCCGTTCCCGAAGCGCGGACTCAAGCCGACCTTTATTGCCGTGCCTGGCTATACAGACTTTGCCACCAACATCTCAGTAGCACCTTTCTGAAAACGGTAACTCACAGGCTGCAGCGAAACATCAATACCCTCTTCAGAAAGTGCCGTCATGACGGGATCCAAATGCTTCGAAGTCTCACCATCCAGAGAGATAACAGGAAAGACGCGAACCTCGGAGGCAACCCTGCACAGCTCCCGCATTGATGCGAGGTGAGCCGCCTCATCTACGTGATCACTGTAAAGAAACAGGTAGTGGGAGCAGAGAGCCAGATCGAAACCGGAGTCCGGGAACGGCAGCGAAGGCAATGATGCAGGTACATATCGCCCTTGGCGGCAACCGGTATCAAAGTCAGAAAGAAACTTCGACATGGCTTTCATCCGAACCTTGCCAAGCTCTTCAACGCTGCCCAGCGAGTCCCAGATATAACCGTCCGCCTCTTGTTCCATCTTGGCCATTATGTCCGGATACACTTCATCAATCCGGCGACGTATCTCCTTCGTCTCGAACTGATACACCGGATCACAAGAGGTGATTTGGCTTCCACGTTCGGTTGCCTCCGCGTTAAAACTCGCAGGGCCATCACCACAACCGAGAACCCGCTTTTTCAGATCATCTTCTGATAGTCCGAACATTGCCTGGTATTCTTCAAAAGACCGGCCCCATGGGACGACGTTTGCTAACTCCAACTCTGACTCTCCCTGGTCTGTATAACGCCCGCCACACCCACAGGCAACTTGTTGCGACGGGCGCGTTCGTGCTGGCACCTGTTATGCGTTGCTGGCCGCTGCATAGATCCACGTTTCCTTGCCCGACTTTAGCCTGGCAGCTACGCGAACATAGTCGTCCACTTCATAGTCATCCGCCTGCGCTAACTCTGCATCCGTAATCTCAAATACTGTACCCTCAACCTCGTCTTGCTGAGTACCGGTAAAGCGTAAAATCGGGTGAATCGCTTTACCACTTTCACGAAGCACGCGCCCATCAGTAATTGTAATTTCGCCTACGACGTAGCACTGCAAAACATCCTTGCTTCCTGTCAATTCTCGACCGAAGTTAGCAAGTTGCACTTCTTTTTGCTGGAGTGTTCCATACGAAAACAATAGTGGCATCACTGCTCCAATATCCGAGTTTCATTAAACGCATAACGCTGAGCGCTCCGGCGACCGGGTGACGCGCCTGGCTAGCAGCTCCCAAGCATGTACACACGAACGCCGTTCCTCTCGCATGAGATAGCTGAACGCTTTGAGAAAGCCTCCGAGACGAAGGCTTCCTCAACGGGTCACTACAGGTTCACACCCACTTTAAGCAATACACGGGCGTTATCTGCATCCTGGTCTCTGCCACCGAACCGCTCTTCGGTGGTGACCTGATAACGCGCCTCACCGCCAACAAAGAAAGCGCCCTGGCGATAATGCACGCTCGCGCCGGCCTGGAAGCCCAACAGCGTATCATCGTGCGAGCCGGCATCCACATCCAGAACACCAATCCCCGGGCCGAACCCGATTTCCAGGTTGTCACTTACAGGGACTACGTAGTGAGGATTGATTTCCAGACTGTTGATCTCGACCCCGTCTTCATCATACTGAGTCAGGCTCAGTTGCTGACGAATACGATTGCTCGGCGGCTGGAGCAGCGGGCAATCAAGCGAAATCTCCAAGCCATAGACCCCACCAGAACCAGCCGGGCCAAAGTCCGGATCCATAACACCCCCTGCCAGCGCTAGGGTGGGTTGTGCCTGGTAATCGTCGCTACTGAAACCAGGAAATTCCCAGCCCTCAGCCGCGACGCCCTGGGATGCAGTGGCGACCCAAAGACCGACAAGTGAAGCGCAGACCTGTTTTTTCATCACATTACTCCCTTCTCAATATTGGTACAGAAATCCTATGCTAGGCATCGATTGAGTTAGAGTCTGTGACGATGTTACATAGGCCAACTTTCTCATCTGGTCTAAGGTGCGTTGCGCTCGGATGGGTCCCTCTTGAAATCCCTTATCAGCTTGTGCGGATCCACCTGCGCTCGATGCTCCTTCGCCGCCTGAGCCCACCAAACCAATTGATTGAATGTTCTGCCAAAATAATCGAACCAGGAGCCTTGATCCTCCTGGGCCTGCACTGAACCATCCGGCGTAAAGATTTCTTGTGCCTTGGGCACATGTATCATTGCAGAAACTGGCAGGCAGCCCAGCTCTGAAAGAAACGTGCGCATTCCGACCGCTGCACGCATCCCGCCCCACTGGCCTGCTGAATAGGTAACAATCGCACTTGGCTTGTAGGAGAACAAGGAACTGCCAAAGTGGTTCAACAGGTTGGCAAGCGCCGGACTCATCGAATGGTTATATTCGGGGCTGACCATAACGAATCCATCGGCACTTTTTATCTTTTCTGCCAATTCGTTAAGCTCCGAAGGCGCCTTGCTCCGTGGGTAAGCGAAATGCGGCTTGAAGACGGATTCTGGTGGATAATCCATAACATCAACCAACTCCACCTCATGTGCGGCATATCGACTTTTCAGGCATTCGAGAACCGCTTCGGTAACCCGAACACCCAAGCGGGCAGGCTTCGGAGGAGTGCTATCGCGCACAGTGCCCAAGAAAACCAGGAATTTCATTTGGAACTCCATCTGGATGAGTGAAGCCAATAAACGGTAGCATCAGGGTGCTGGCACTCCAAGACTGCCGCTGACCCTAAGAGGAGGCACCGTGTCGTACACCAGGCAATATACACCCGAAACCCTGAGCCGTGACGAGCTGGACCAGAGCGCGGGCCCAATGGTGATCGAATTCGGCACCAACTGGTGCGGGATCTGCCAGGGTGCGCAGGCAGACATCAAGGCGGCACTAGACAATCACCCGGACGTTCCCCATGTGAAGGTTGAGGATGGAAAAGGCCGCAGATTGGGGCGGACGTTTGGCGTTAAGCTCTGGCCGACTCTGATTTTTCTAAAGGATGGTAAAGAAGTGGCGCGGGTCGTCCGTCCGGAAAACAGCAGCGACATTGAAGGTGCACTGCTCAAAATACATTAACGCTTGGTTCAGGTACGCCGAAGTCGTCACCTGGAACCACTTGTTATGCAAGACGTAACACCCCGAACGAGGAGTGCGGACCACACAACAACCATATTTGCTCAAACGGGTGTTCCTCTGGAACGCAAATATCTGCCCGGTGTTTTTGAAAGTCACAGAGGCTCCAGAGCGGTAAAGTTGATCGAATCAGGAGCCAAACCCGCTGGGTTTGGTAGGTTTTTGTCGCCTTGCTGGCGAGTAGCCGGTTAAGTGGCGTCAGTATCCTTGTGTCCAGCGGTACTAAAGATGAATCCAACCGCTCTTTTCGTGCCGCCGCCGACTTCCCCTCTCGCCCTAAAAGTCGCTTTGCATCAGATTGTGTTCCATATAAGTGGCCAACCTCTACGTGCAACGACTCGCCATCGAGCGAGCAAAAGCCGTCAGGTTCCGGCGGCTCGCGTAACTCGTGAAACACGAACCGGCGCTCACCCCACAAACTGGTCAATGCGTCTGAGAATTCTGTAAGTGCCCCAGTTTCGAGGCTGTGCTTTTCACTCGACATAGCCATAACGCTTTTGTTCTTGGCACAAGTCTATAAATTTCCGGCTGGTTTCCTCGTCGCAAACTCCGCGAACGGAATATTTCATGACTTCCGGGTCACTCAGAATTTCAGTGAGTGCCGGAAGATCCTGGTTAGCTGTTCTCAAGCATGTACGCACGAAGCTGTCGCTCCTCTCGCATAACATAGAGGACGAGAACCCGCTGCTCATCCTCACGGTAAAAAATGCGACACGGTGGAACCACTACCTCCCTGTATACCGAACCAGGGAGCTCAGGAGGAATCCGTCCGGATTGGGGAAAGTTTTCCAAACGCTCGGTCTTATCGAAAACTTCCGAGACCAGATGACTAGCGGCAGCAGGGTTATCCAGAGCAATGTACTCAGCGATGGCATCCAGTTCCTGAAGGGCGGGCTCCGTCCAGATTACTTCAGCCATTTACTCATTTTCTCCCTGGCCTCACTTTGGCTGTACGTTCTTCCCTCAAGTACAGCACGCTCTCCCCGTGAGAGCCCCTCAAGCAGCTCAAGCCGACGCTGCATAAACTCGTAATCCTGCACATCAACAAGATATGCCGACGGCTGACCATGTTCGGTAATCAACACCGGCTCTTTCGACAAGCGCAGATCTGCCAGGATTTTTGTGGCTTGGCGCTTAAGGTTTGTAACAAGCTCGACTTTCATGGGCTTACCCTGAATCAGACTAATAGTGGCACTATAGTATCACTATGAGAGTGGCGCAATCACAGCTGTCGCCGTGCCTGGCATGGCATGGCATGATTAGGAACTGCGATGGCACCGCCATTACGTCAGGTCCTGATACGGGTTATAGGCTACTTCCCAGTAATGACCTCGAAACGGAGACAAGGGCGGCCGAGTGCCGCATTTGGTTAACTGGTTTGGCCGTTATTGGCACGACGTTTCTGCTCCTGCTCAGTCATTTGTTCCTCCCGCTCTTCAAGGGAGTTCAGTCCAAGACGCTCACGGCGCTCGTTTACGGTAACTGAATTCTCAACAGGAAACGGAACTGGCCAGCCGTTTTCATCAATATCAAACTGAGTGCCGTAGTATTGAGGCTTGCCGGATAGAGTGCGCACCCGATCCTGAAGGAACGCCAACTGCCAGCCCGCTACATCCTCTCTCGCAACGGCATCTTCTAGCAGGGAGACACACTCCCCCATGAACTCCGGATCTGAAACAGAATGCTGAGCGACAAGCCAGGCAGCTTTGGCAGCATCCTCACCGACCAACGAAATACCGGGCCAGCCGTGAGTACCGATAATCTCCTTCAGGCGGGAAGCGTTGTACTCATGCAGAGCTTTCATCCGGGGATGATAAAACTCAGATGGCAGCTCTCCGGAGTCAAAGAGCTGCTGCAATAATTGCTGGTCTGCCGTCATCATCGTGATCAGATCATCTGCGAGATTCTGATTCATGGGCTCCTTCCCGGTTAACGAATAGGCTTTGCGGCGTGCCGGAGCGACGCGCAGGTGCGTCCGCCAACAGCTACTGCTTATGCTTTACCGGCCTGAACCCACCGCCAAAACTATTGCTTCACCAATCTCAGCAATCGCCTCATTCCTCTCTGAGAAAGACGCTTCCGTTTGCGTAAGGTATAGGGCTACAACGATGGGCTGGCGTTCCGGTGGCCAAATTATGGCTGTTATAGATCGCGACCCGAAACCTCCAGCCCCAGTTCGATCTGCAACAACCCAACCTTCCGGAACAACAGCCCGAAAAAGTCCATCTGCAACTTGGTTTCTCTTAAGCCAGTCATGTAGTTGCTCCCTAGACTTTCCGGATAACGCATCGCCCAATAGCAAACTCTGAAGATTCTTCACCATCGCATTTGGAGTTGTTGTATCCCTGTTATCGCCTGGTACCGCCTCATTAAGTTCCGTTTCCCAACGATCAAGACGTGTTACATCATCCCCCAAGCTCCTCGCGAACGATGTTACTTTTTCCGGTCCACCCAGTGATCGCAAAATCAAGTTTGCCGCTGTGTTGTCGCTCATCGTCAGAGCAGCCTCACAAAGATCCGAAAGGGTCATGGTTTGGCCGCCAGCGAATTTTTTCGTGATGGGAGAGTAGGTCACAAGATCTGACTCTGAAAAACTCACCGCTCTTTCGAGGTTCTCCTGTCCTGCATCGACCCGGTGAAGCAATGCCGCACAAGCAAGCGTTTTAAACGTACTGGACATTGCAAATCGCTCGTCAGCTTGATACTGCCACCTCTGACCTGACTCCAAATCATAAGCAGAAAAGCCCACGCGAGCCTCTATCTCACTAGCGACTCCCTCCACAGTTTTTATCAGGGAATTATGGCCATCAGCAGATGCAATTGATGCCCAAAAGCTAAGTAAAATTGCTACAGAAAACTTTAGTAACGCCGTCATTGGTCCAATTCTCAGCACCTGATTCGAACTGCATAACACCGGAAATAAACGGCGGCCCGTCAGGGGCGCCCGGTGGCCAGCCGTCAGGCCGGTAACCAACCTGAGTGACTGACTAAATGCCATACTCGCGCTCCACCCTGGCCACCCGGACCCGAAACTCTGAGTACCATTTTTGATGGCCGAGCTTTTGTGCTTGCCGATGCTCGGCATTCTTCTTCCAGTTGGTGATGGACTCCAGACTTTCCCAGTACGATACCGTGATACCCAGATCTTCCCTTACGGATTCTATCCCCAGAAATCCGGGCTGGGCCGCCGCCAACTCCACCATGCGATCAGCCATTTCTGAATAACCATTATCCCCTTCAGTGCGGTGACTACTGAAAATGACCGCGTAATATGGGGGTTCAGGGGTTTTGGCTATCTCTGACATAGATCCCTCTAAACATTTAACGCCCTGGTTTTGCAGCGTGCCGGAGCGCCAGAGAAAGTGCGTCCGCCAACAGCCACTGCTTATGTGATCTTAGCTTACTCTGGCAGGCCCCCGAACTCTGGCACGTCACCAATCGCCCCGTCCCAAACCGCTCTGCTCGATGTGAAGATGTGCGCCGTTGGCAACAAAGAGACTTCAGTGTCCAAACACCCCGCGGGAACGACGAGCAGATTTGTAAGTTGAGTGCTTGGTAGTGCTGAACCACACGACCTACAAAAGCTTTTGCTGTGGCGAGTACCTGGAAGCGTAAAGGAAGTCACAGCATCTACACCCGCCAGCCAGGTCAGTTTAGCTGACTGCGAAAATAAATTTGCCGCATGAGCAGATCCCGTATCTTTTTGGCAATACTCACAATGACACAGGTAAAAGCTGTCGAAGTCCCCATGGACCTCAAATCTCACTGTGCCACACAGGCAAGAACCAACATGCTTCGTCATAGGATTCCCTTATATGGTCTGCAGGTGGCGCACAAATAACGTAGAGCTTTGCGGAAATTTTGTAGCCACGAAGCGTTGGAGAAATTGTCCGGCAAAAGCCACTGGTTATAGCGCCCGCTATCAGAAACGGGAGTCGTTTTCACAAGGTATACCATCACGATCACCATCCATTTTGGTGTTGGGGCAGTTTCTTGTAAAAAACTCAGCTTCGGCTCTAGATGTCATTTGACTACAATGTTGGCGCCCATCACATGTGAATCGATGTTGAGAGCTCTGGCCAGGCGCTTCGCTACGAAGATCCGCTGAACCAGAGGTGCGGGCCATGCCGCTAGCGGCAGAATCCATATTTTTTGTGTAAAAGCTCCACGCACCGAAACCGATAAGAGCTATAAGAATCATTTTTTTCAAACTCAGGACCCTAAAGTGGTAGCGCTATAGCGCCCGGCTCACGCGCCGGTTTGGAGCCGCGAAGCGGCGGAAAATCGGTCGCTGTGCAGCCGATTGTTAAGCATTGTTCAGTTCCGTTCCCGAAGCTTAGACTCAAGCCGATCCTTGATCGCAGGCCAGTCGCTCTCAACGATGCTGAAGCATGCAGAGTCCCGAGACCGACCACTGGGCATGACCATATGCATTCTCAATATGCCCTCAAATCTTGCCCCCAATCGTTCAATAGCCGCCCTCGATTGCTGGTTGAGCGCATCAGTGAGGAATTCGACTCGCAAACACCTCAGCCGTTCGAAGGCATGTTGAAGAAGTAGAAGTTTTGACTCCGTATTGACGGCTGTCTTCTGAGCACTCCCTGCTAACCAAGTAGAACCAATCTCCAACCGGCGGTGCTGTGGATTAATCGCGCGGTAGCGTGTTGTTCCCACAACCCGGTTAGTTTGGCGATGAATGATAACAAACGGTAGGTAGATGCCGTTTTCTCGGCCTTTGATGGCTTCCTGAATATACCGCTCCGTTGCTTCAGGGCTCGCGGGCACAATGGTCAAATCGGATGTCCACAATTCACCATCGGCTGCCGCGGCAAAAAGCGCATCGCGATGCGACGGTCCCAACGGCACCAGTTCGACATACTTTCCCCTCAACGTGACAGGTGTTACGTCCATGTAGCTTCCTTCTCTACTTAACGCGGAGCACAGCAGCGACCCTTGGAGTGGCGACGAAGGAGCACATGAAGGGCGTCCGACGGCCACCGGCCGCGTACTGATGCGCCTGGTTAAATGGCCCTCGGCACACGGTCCGCTTGAGCCACTGATTGATTGAGTTGCCGGAGTTTGTTTAGAGAGACTTGGAACTGGCCATTACTCGGTAGTCGCTTACCTTTGAATTGCTCCCAAACAAGGGCTCCAGGCCCGTTGTAGATTTCCTCGAATGTACCGTCACGCAGAATCTTGATGATGATCGTATGCTGGGGCTGACTCCGGAACGCAACAGAGTTGGATTGAGTAGCCTTGATCTCAACTTCCAAACCGGTTCCGGTGACAGCGTCATAGCCTTTGTTGGACGCTGTCTTCAGCTCCAAATTGTAGGCGTCGGCCACGAGGCATTCACCCAAACTGCCAACCATATGACCATCCGGGGTAAAGTGCCTGCCCGGGAACATGGCTTCTAACTCATTGACCGTGGCATAGAGCTGCTTGACCAAGGCCCGGAATTTATCGTGATCGATCATAGACATTTAACGCCTGGGCTTTGCGGCGCACCGAAGCGCCAGCGAAGGTGCGTCCGACAACAACCACTGGTTATGTGACACGTAACCGATTCCGTCGAACTACCCCTCGTGACTCCGCGTAAAGTCGTCAACTTCATCATATACGGTCACGGAAATCCACTCACCTATCTCCCGCATTCCCTTCATCTCGGACGGATTATCCGCCACCCAGAAGGCCTTCCAGTTCTCTACTGAATCCCACTTTGCCACTGTCAGAATTTCAGTCGGATCTTCTGGGCTGCGAAGCATAAAACTTCCCAACGCTCCCGCCACAGTCTCATGTATATGATTCGTGGTGCGGCTCCACACCTCTTGGAAGTTCGCAAAGTCGTCTTCCTTTACTTTCCAGCGGTAAACTACTCGAATCACCTTGCCTCCTTCTCACATAACGCCAGAGTGCACCGGCGCACTTTAGTGCGTCCGCGTGGCACGATTTGTTATTCATCGTCTAAGTTGACACCAAACTTCATAACCCTACGTTTATTTATTTCACTCTCAGATGCTATTCGCTTTAAAGCCTCAGTCGCCTTCATGGCGATTTCTTTTTGTTGATCATTGGCATTGCTAAATTGACCAAACCTCAAACAAGTGGTCACAAATCGCGATAACCGACGTCCAGTTACGGACTTAAACAGGTAAAAATAGTCATCAACAGTAGTATTAGCGAGAACAATTTCATCTTTCTGATTCCAGCCCTTAACCTCTGAAATTCGATCTAGAACTTCTTCAGCACTTTCCGACTTAATGGACTCTTTATATACTTCATTGAATTTATCGACTATCTCTTGATCTTGAATGTCGCCGAAGACATTGATTTCTTCTAAATTGAAAAGCTCAGTTTGATCATGCCTTCTATCAATGTATATATCTATGATCTCCGAGGCTTTCTTGCTTTCGCCCAGCTCCCTGAACAGCGATACGGTTCCATTAAGATTTACAGGCCTTATATATTCACAGTTTTTCTTAAAGCTGTCATATAAGCTATCAACAACTTCATCTGAATTGTCATTAAATGTATCATGATATAGAGCCCAGGCTTTCGAGAAGGAACCTTCAGCCTTTGAAGAAACGACTTCTTTATTCTTAGCAGCTGCCTTTTTTTTTAGCTCATCCTCAACATAAAACCCAGTTTTAACCGCTTCCGCAATCAACAGGTCCAGCTCATCTGTTAATTGATAGTTGTAAGCTTGAAGAATAGTTTGCCATTTCTTTTCTTGCTCAGATATTTCTTCATTTCCAATACCAAGCAGCGCATAGCCCTTGTTGGTGATAAAATCTAGAGGCGGAACGTCATCGTGTGAGTCAGAGCAAAAGTAGCTCCAGGATAGAAGCACAGTCGAGTGCAAAAATTGATCGGAAATTTCCGATTCATACTCTTCCATTAATGGCAAAGCGAGCTTTACCAATCGTTCGATTTTCTTCAGTATTCTAATATTTCGAATGCCTAGGCTTGTTGTTAATTCCTTCAATCTTTCTTCATGTGGTGTACCACCTGAGTACGCGATATCTGCACATTCTTTAGGTTCCGGTGCAAAAGCCAACTCTATATCAATTACTTTTTCACGATACTTTTCATAATCCTCAAGTCCCTCTTCACCATCATTGAGCAATAGCACAACCTGACATTTTTTTTGTTCTTTTAGCAACGATACAAGACCAAGTACATCTTTAATAGAAAGGTCCTTACCCTTCCGCTCTAAGTCATCAATACAGATTAAGTGCTTTTCCAAGGACAAGAACGAGAAAGATTCAATCGCAGGGGCAAAATCTTTTAGAAGTGAAGAGCCTTTCACGAGCTTCACCGTTTTTCGCCCTAAGGACGCCACAAGGTCAGCTGAATTATTTTTAAATGTGTCGACATTAGCTTCTGTTCCAATTATTTTTCGGTCAATTACATTTTCAAAAATGGAATACTTAAACGTGTCAAGAGAATTAATTCCAAACAACGATACATAGGAATATTTTCTCAAACCCACCCTGTTAGCATCTCTTGCCTCTAAGAGATACTTATTCCATGTGAATGTTTTACCAACCCCCCATTCACCCTTTACCGCCAAAACCCCGGGCTCTTCAGTTTCTAGAAATTTTTCTATCTGATTTTTAATAATTTCTATTGCCATATCCTTGATCTTTATTTTGCATAACGCTTTTGTTCAGCGGCGACCTTTTTGCAGCGAAGCGGAGAAAAGGGCGTCCGGTGGAGGGCCAACAGGCCCGGAACAAACTGGAACTACTGGTTAGAGAAAGAAAGATTTATAACCAAGGCCAGAAACGCTAGGAAAAACGTGAACCAGCCGGCCCCGAGGCTAACTGTACCTCTTTTCGAGACGTTTTCAGTTTCTGAATTTTTATGCTCTACGAGGGCAACATAGGCAAACAGTAGCGCAGCCAAAGATATAAAAAACAGGACCGCTGCAGCTTTAACGAGGAAACCAACGTCATTGCTGCCGTCAAACTTTACTAATAATGTGGCAACGCCAGCAGAACAGATTGAAACGAGGACTTTTGTCCAGTCCAAGTAATCCTTCACGTCACTCTTCTTGATCTTTAGCACCCTACTTTGACACATTCTCTTTTCTCTCTAACGCCCAACTCAGCGGGCAATTGAAGCGCAGCGTAAATTGATCCGCTGCAGTTGCTTGTTACAAGGCTGGACGCTCAGCGTTCAACCGCGCCCCCTTACCGTCTGCTTCCCTAGCTTTATTAAAAATGCGTAGTACCTCCTCATATATAGGTATAAAGAAGTACTTCTTACCCATTAAAACCAAGCACTCTGCTTCGGGGTCTAGTAGCTTGAATATATGGCCTACCGGGTCATCAGCCAGTGTGTGGGTATCAACAATACAACCGGGGAAAAAATAGCCTGCATCATTTTGTAAGAGATATTGATCCAGCCTTTCGTCGAAATGCTCCCATGCGTTTCGTAGATCCCGATTATAGAGAGCTGACTCTTTATCTAAGCCGAAGCTCTTGCATAATTTTTCACCTCGACTCTCTTTCAAAACCCTCTGGTTAGGCTCTTTCTTTTTTCCAACTGGAGATGGCCAAAAATACCTAGAAAGTGCTGCAGCATGACCAACAGCTTCTTGAACTATACATATAAGATATTCAGGGCTTATCTCTTCTTTCTTTAGCTGACTGTATCTATCAAACGACTCTAAGCATCGGCCGGCAGAATACATAATTGAGTGAATATAAAAGGCTTCACAATATGGAACTATTCCGTCGTAGTCTTCTACTACTAACTTCGCCCTTCTTTCTTTTTCATCTATATCCAGTTCTTGCACAATTCCATTTCCTTGGGTGCCTTGTAACGCTAAAACGAAGCGGCGCGCCCCGCACGTCCGCCTTACGTGATTTGTTAGAGCCTTATGCTAGGTGACTCACCAAATCATCGAGGTAACTCTTAATTTCTCTGTGAAAATCATCTTCGACAGTGCCTGATACCTTGAGGCTAGCTTCGTCACTAGACACCAGACCGCCCTCCGTGATGTTGGCCGATCCGACGATAACAGTGAAATTCCTTCCGGTACGGAAATAGTAGACTTTAGAGTGTAGTGTTCTGGCGTCTTTCTTCGTCATAAAGTGCCGGACGCATGGCAACTTTTTGATCAGGTTCGCCGCTCGTGTATGTGTGTGAGCAGCATTGGAAATAATAGACACTGAGAAGTCCTTGCTGACGGCCTTCTGAATAGAGGGTTTCAGGCGCTTTACGCCCTCCGCCTTAATCCAGCCAGAACAAAGGATTGACTCCTCAGAATTTTCGATCAAAGAGGAAAGTAAATGCCGGTGATCCTGACCCGCAGTGTTTAAGTTTAGCTCAATGGTCATAAATAGCTCTAACGCTGAGCACCGCGGCGCCGCGACAGTGGCGTCCGCCGATGCGACTTGTTAATTGAATGCCTCAATGTACCACTTGGGCTTGATGCGCCCGAAATCCCGACGGACGTTGGATTTCAGTGCCTTTTTGGAGTCCAGCACCTTTGCCTCGCCATTTTCTCGGACAAATAAAACCCAATGCCAAAATGGTTTGCCCTGCTCTATTCGCCATTTAATGGCCAAAAGGGCCTTGTCTGGAAGGCGCTCCCAAGACTCGAATGGCGTTTCTTTAGGGGACACCGAGATTCCGAATTCCCGCAGAAGCTTCCGGACGTGCGCAGTCTCCGACCAGAGCGAAGTGTCTGCGGCGTAAATACCCAATGCATTTGCCTTACGCCTGGCCTCGGCATAGCTTATGCCTGCCAGAACCGCACTGGCAGCGATACCACAACCGGTTGCTTCTTCCTGAATGACTGGTTCCATGTCTTTACCAATTAGCGCTGAAATAAACGGTGCCCCGACATGCGCGCCGGGTGGACAGCCACCAGGCCGGTCACAAACTTGAGGAACAGATTGCTACGTTATTGACACCTTGCCACATTGCTTACATTTGATGCCGTTTTTCACTGGGAACAACGGAAAATTAATGCCCAAGAACATCAAGAATGCCCAGCGCCGACCAATTTGATGAAACTCTGTCGCGGAAGATCCGCAGTATTGGCACACCTCGGCTTCGGAGCCTTCCTGGCCTGTCAGGTCCTGCTCCCGGTCTTCTGCCAGAACCTCGATTGCTGCCTCAACGTAGGGCTCAGGAACCTGAAGCCGAACCCCGCCCAAAGCATTGGAGTACATCCACTGCATATTTATAGTGTGCTCGTCGGCAACAAAAGCCGGTATGCCCTCTGCATCCAGACGCGACCTGGCGATATGGGCTTCATAAGGCATGCTGTATCGTGAAATAGTGACGAGCATAGGGACTCAGTAAACGCAGCATTGAAGCGTTCATATAATTCCAGAGTTTCCCGAGGGAGGAGAGAAGTGAGTTCCTGAAGAGAAACAAGCACATAACCCAATCCACCACGGCTACCGCAGGAGTTATGCGCCCTGTTTTGAGCCACCCCTGCTCACTATCGTGGGCGTACAACTCCGCCCGAATCCTTTCCTGTTTCTAACCTTATCAGAAGGTTATCAGCATTTCCCAGCGCTTTGAGCGCAGATTGGTACAGTTCCTTTCAAAATTTCGGAGCAAAGAGGTATAAAAGGCAGGAACAGCAAGGCCCGCAGGCCTTACTGCATATCCTGATAGGCAATATCCGTACGGGCGGCCATCACAAAGTCATTCTTGTGCAGGCCGCCAATTTTGTGGGTCCACCAACGAACGGTGGTTTTGCCCCATTCCAGCAAAATAGCGGGGTGGTGGCCTTCGGCTTCGGCCATATCGGCCACGGTGTTGGTAAACGCCTGGGCTTGGGCAAAGTTCTTGAACTTGAACACCCGGCGTAGCTGTTCTTCGCCATCCAAGGTGACCAGTTCCCAATCCGGAACCGATTTCAGCAGCTCCTGTTTTTCACTGTCGGTCACCGTCGGTGCGTCTGCACTGCAGGCTTCACAGGCCTGTTGGCTGAGTTCGCTCATGTTCACCTCCTTTATTCGGTGTGTACTCACCAAGGTGGCCTCGAACGTTCGCTTTATCAACCCGTCCTTGCAATCCGGTCATTTTCGAAATACTGTATATTTAAACAGTATTCGGAGATTGCCATGAGTGAGTTACTGACCACCCTGCTGCAGGATTCACGGGTCTGGCAGGGGAACCGGCATCGCGCCACCACCCAACCGGCCGAAACCACGGGCTTTCAGGCGCTGGACAACCAGCTTGGCGGCCTGGGCTGGCCCCGTGGCGCGCTCAGTGAATGCCTGCTGGATGCCAGCGGCATCGGTGAGTTGCAGTTGGTGATGCCATTAATGAAACGCATGACCAGTGCCGGCCAGACCGTGTTCTGGCTGAACCCACCACACACGCCCTACGCCCCCGCCCTGGCCCGTGAAGGCGTGGGGTTGGACAACCTGGTGGTGATTCACACCGAAGACGCCAGCGATTTCCTGTGGACGCTGGAAAACTGTCTGCGCTCGCCGGTGACCGGGCTGGTGCTGGCCTGGCCGGGCAAGCTGGCCACCCGCGATGTGCGCCGTCTGCAGTTGGCTTCGGAAGCGGGCCAGAATGTGTGCGTGCTGTTCCGGGAACGCCGGCAGGCCGAGCAGAACTCGCCGGCAGCCTTGCGCCTGGAGCTGGTGCCGGATGAACAGCAGGCGCTGAAAGTAAATGTGCTTAAACGCCGTGGCAGCTGGTCTGGCCAGCGTTGCACCCTGGCCATGGCCCACCGGGCGGACATCCGCGTGCAGGAAGCACCCCGGGTGGTGGTTCAGGGCCCCTGGCCCGACGCATCGCGGTAGTTATCATGCTCTGGCTTTACCTACATTTCCCGCACCTGCTGCTGGACCACGTTCGCCGCAGCCAACCCATCGAGAACGCCCTGGTGATTGTCGAAGGCACTGGACAGAACATATTACAGGCCTGCCCGCTGGCGCAGGATCTGGGCATCCAGCCGGGCATGCGCCTGAAAACCGCGCTTGGGCTGGCGCCGGATCTGCACATTCTGCAGGCAGACCAGCAACAACAGACCCAGTTGCTGGAAGAGCAGGCCCGCTGGCTGTACCACTATGTGGCGCATCTTACCCCCGCACCGCCCGATGGCCTGTGGGCGGAAGTGAGTAGCCTGCAAAAGCTCTACGGAGGGCTGGCCGCCATCTGGCAAACGGTGGAACAGGCCCTGGCCGAACACCAGCTCACCGCCTGGCCCGCGTTGGGCCATACGCCCCTGGCCGCCCGTTTACTGGCCCGTGCCGGCAAGGGTGAATGCTCGGCGGACAAGGGCCACATCAATCATGCCCTGGCCCAACTGCCCCTGGCGGCGGCGGAATTTGATAAAACCGCCTGCACCCGCCTGAACCGCCTGGGGCTGGAAACCCTGGGCGATGTGTTCGCCCTGCCCCAGAAAGAACTGGCCCGGCGGCTGTCACCGGAGTTGCTGGCTACCGTTCAGAGAATCCAGGGCACCCGGCCAGACCCGCGCGCACCCTGGCAACCACCTCACCGCTTCCGCCAGCGGGCGGATTTCATTCAGGAGGTGGAACACACCCAGGGTCTGCTGTTCGCCCTGCAGCGCATCCTGGCGGAACTGGAGGAAGACCTGTGCTGGCGCCAGCAGGACACCGACACGCTGCTGTTGATCCTGCAACATCGTCACCAGGAACCCACCCGCCTGCGCCTGCGTACCACCGGGCCGGAACATCGGGCAGAGACGTTTCTGAAACTGATCCGCCTGAAGCTGGACCAGCAACCATTGAGTGCGCCGGTGGTCAGCCTGGTGCTGGTGGTGCGGCGGTTCATCAGCCGGGAAGCGCCGGGCGGCCAGGATTTGCTGGGAGAAACCCAGGATCTGAACGAAGCCTGGCACACGCTGATCAGCCGTCTGCAGGCACGGCTGGGAGAGCAGGCGTTAACACAACTCTCTCCCCGGCCTGATCACCGCCCGGAATTTGCCTGGTCTGCCGGGGACGTGAAGCGGGGCAAAAACCCGGGCGAAGTTAACCCGCAAGCCCTGCCGCGCCGGCCGTTATGGTTGCTGCCAGGCCCCTGCCCGCTTACCGAAACGCCGGTGGCCTGGTTTTCCGGCCCGGAGCGCATCAGCGGCGGCTGGTGGGACGGCCAGCGGGTGCACCGGGATTACTACATTGCCCAACTACCGGGCGGGCCACTGGCCTGGGTGTTCCGCGACACACAGAACGCCTGGTTCATCCATGGCTGGTTCGGATGACGCCATGAGCTATGCGGAACTTTGCTGCTTCAGCAATTTCACCTTCCTGACCGGCGCCTCCCACCCGCAGGAGCTGGCAGAGCGGGCTGCCGAGCTGGGTTACCGGGCCCTGGCCATTACCGACGCATGCTCGGTGGCCGGCATTCCCCGGGCCTGGGCGGCGCTGAAAGACAGCCCGGTAAAGCTGATCACCGGCAGTTGGTTTGCACTGGAAGATGCCCCATCCGGCGCCGCGACCCCGGAATTTGTATTACTGGCCCGCACTCGAGCGGGGTATGGCCAGTTGTGCCAACTGATCACCACTGGCCGGCGACGGGCCGACAAGGGCCAGTACCGGCTGTTCGTACAAGACCTGGAAACCCATGAGCTGGGCGACTGCCTGTGTCTGTGGCAACCGCCCTCACTCATCAACGCCGATGCCGATCAGGCCCTGGCCTGCGGGCAGTGGCTGCAGCGGCTGTTTGAACACCGGTTGAGAATCGCCGCCACCCGCACACTCGAAGCCGGGGAAGACCAGCAACTGGCGCGGGTGCGCTGGCTGGCCGATGAGCTGCGGTGCCCGGTAGTGGCCACCGGCGAAGTACACATGCACAGCCGGGAGCGCCAGCCCCTGCAGGATGTACTCACCGCCCTGCGCCATCATCGCACCCTGGAAACCGCCGGCCACTGTCTGTTCCAGAACGGCGAACGCTACCTTCGGCCGGTACCGGTGCTGCAACGTCTGTTCCCCGAACCCTGGCTACAGGAAACTCTGGCCATTGCCGAAAGCTGCACCTTCGAGCCCGGCAGCCTGCGCTACGAATACCCGCCCGACCTGGTGCCGGAAAACGAAACCCCGGCCGCCTTCCTGCAGCGTCTGACCCGCGAAGGCGAACGCCGCCGCTACCCCAACGGCACGCCGATGAAAGTCCAGGCGCTGATCCGCAAGGAGCTGGGACTGATCTCGGAGATGCGTTACGAGCATTACTTCCTCACTATCCAGGACATCGTGGCCTTTGCCCGCAGCTGGGACATCCTGTGCCAGGGCCGGGGCTCGGCGGCCAACTCGGCGGTGTGCTACTGCCTGGGCATCACCGAAGTGAACCCGGCCAACGTAGAGCTGTTGTTCGAACGCTTCATCTCCAAAGACCGGGACGAGCCGCCGGACATCGATGTGGATTTCGAACACCAGCGCCGTGAGGAAGTGATTCAATACATATACCAACGCTACGGCCGGGAACGGGCCGCGCTGGCCGCCACGGTGATCCGCTATCGCCCCCGCAGCGCCATCCGCGATGTGGGCAAAGCCCTGGGTTTTGACGCCGCCCTGGTGGAGCAATTGTTGGACGGCATCGACTGGCGCGACCGGGCCACCAACTGGCGCCAGCAGATTCTCGATAAGGGCCTTACCCGAAATCCCAAAGTGGCCGACCAGTTCTTCACTCTGGTGAACACCCTGCTGGGTTTCCCCCGCCACCTGTCCCAGCACGTGGGCGGCTTTGTGATCAGCGCCGGGCCCCTGGCGGAACTGGTGCCGGTGGAAAACGCTGCAATGGAAGGCCGCACCGTGATCCAGTGGGACAAGGACGACCTGGAAAGCCTGGGCCTGATGAAAGTGGACGTGCTGGCACTGGGCATGCTCACCGCCATCCGCAAGGCGCTGGCACTGGTCAGTGAAGAGAGGGGCGAGCCCTTCCGGATTCAGGACATCCCCCAGGAAGACCCGGCCACCTACGCCATGCTCCAGCAGGGCGACAGCATTGGCGTGTTCCAGGTGGAATCCCGGGCCCAGATCAACATGCTGCCCCGGCTGAGGCCGGAGACGTATTATGATCTGGTGATTGAAGTGGCCATCGTGCGCCCCGGCCCCATTCAGGGCGATATGGTGCACCCGTACCTGCGGCGCAAGCACGGCCTGGAACCGGTGGACTACCCCAACGACGAGGTGCGCCAGGTACTGGAACGCACCCTGGGCGTGCCCATTTTTCAGGAACAGGTGATCAAACTGGCCATGGTAGCCGCCGGCTTTACCGCCGGGGAAGCCGATCAACTACGCCGGGCCATGGCGGCCTGGAAATCCCATGGTGATCTCACGCCCTTCCGCGACAAGCTCATCAAGGGCATGCGCGAACGGGGCCACAGCGAGGATTTTGCCGAACGGCTGTACAAACAGATCTGCGGGTTTGGTGGCTATGGTTTCCCGGAGTCCCACTCCGCCAGCTTTGCCCTGCTGGTGTACGTGTCCGCCTGGCTCAAACGCCACCATCCGGCAGCCTTCTACTGCGCCCTACTCAACAGCCAGCCCATGGGTTTCTATTCACCCTCCCAACTGGTGCAGGACGCCAAACGCCATCAAGTCACAGTGTTACCGCCGGATGTGAATTACAGCCACCACGACCACACTCTGGAAAGCCCGGAGCGGCATCTTCGCCTGGGGCTGCGATTGATTCAGGGCTTATCGGCCCAGGGCGCCGAACGCATCCACCGGAACCGGCCACCCCGGGGCTACCGCTCCACCGCCGAACTGCGCCAACTGGCGGCTTTGGACCAGCGCGACATGGAACACCTGGCCGGTGCCAACGCCATGCCCGGCTTCACCCACAACCGCCACCAGGCCTACTGGCAGCTTCTGGAACACGAAGAACCGGCTCAGCTTTTCGCCCAGGACAGCAGCATTCGAGAAGCCGAAGATGACTACGAAGCCGAACCCTGCGACTACCTGCCCCAGCCCACCGAAGGCCAGAATATCCTGGCCGACTACAGCAGCCAGGGCCTCACCCTGCAACGCCACCCCCTGGCCCTGCTGCGCGAGCAGGGCCACCTGAAACACTGCACCCGGGCGGAACAACTCAAAACCCTCAAACCCGGCCTCCCCGTACAAGTCGCCGGCCTCGTCACCGGCCGCCAACGCCCCGGCTCTGCCTCCGGCGTTACCTTCGTCACCCTCGAAGACGAAACCGGCAACGTGAACGTCGTAGTCTGGTTGGAAACCGCCCGGCGCCAGCGCAAGCCGCTGCTCACCGCCCGGCTGCTGCACGTGAAAGGTGTTCTGGAGAGAGAAGGCGACATCGTTCATGTCATGGCTGGCAAACTCACCAACCTGAGCCACTTGATTAACTCGTTACCGGTCAGCTCCAGAGACTTTCACTGAGGCCAGAAACAAGAAAACCCCGCCGAAGCGGGGTTTTCTCAGAACAGCGGTGAAGAACAATCAGCCCAGAAGCTTGATCATCACACCCGCTGCCACCGCAGAGCCAATCACGCCGGCCACGTTCGGCCCCATCGCGTGCATCAGCAGGAAGTTCTGCGGATTCGCCTCAAGACCAACCTTGTTGGACACCCGCGCTGCCATCGGCACCGCAGACACCCCGGCAGAACCAATCAACGGATTGATCTGCTCCTTGGTCAGCTTGTTCATCAGCTTCGCCATCAGAACGCCCGTTGCGGTACCCACACCGAAGGCCACGATGCCCAGGCCCAGAATACCCAGCGTCTGGGCATCCAGGAACTTGTCGGCCATCAGCTTCGAGCCAACCGACAACCCCAGGAAAATGGTTACGATGTTGATCAGCGCATTCTGGGCTGTGTCGTTCAGACGCTCGACCACGCCACACTCACGCATCAGGTTACCGAAGCAGAACATACCCAGCAGCGGTGCCGCATCCGGGAGGAAAAGTGCTACCGCGATCAACACCACAATCGGGAAGATAATCTTTTCTTTCCGCGAGACCGGCCGCAACTGCGACATCTTGATTTCGCGCTCTTTCTTCGACGTCAGCGCCTTCATGATGGGCGGCTGGATCATCGGTACCAGCGCCATATAAGCGTAGGCCGAGACCGCAATTGCACCCAACAGGTGAGGCGCCAGCACGCTCGACACATAGATAGACGTCGGGCCGTCTGCGCCACCGATAATACCGATAGCCGCCGCTTCCAGAATGGTGAAGTCCAGAATGCCGAGCCAGTCCAGCAAGGCCGCGCCCAGAACCGTACCGAAAATACCGAACTGTGCGGCTGCACCCAGCAGCAGAGTCTTCGGGTTCGCCAGCAGCGGCCCGAAATCGGTCATGGCGCCTACGCCCATAAAGATAAGCAGGGGGCCAACGGTACTGCCGATCACCACTGTATAAAAGTTATACAGCATGCCGTTGCCATAACCCTGGTCTGAGGCAACGGCGTTTGCCGCGCTTACGGCCCCATAACCGGCGTCGTTGAAGGCTTCCTTGAACGCCATCTTGACTTCAGGCGTAACCGCCTGCCCCGCCTGATAGGAGACATCCAGCGTTCCGGCAAGCGCTGCCAGCACTTCCGGCTTGGCAAAGTGAATCGCGTTCTCGGCCGCAGACAGGGCAAGCCCTGCCTCCGGAATATTCGCCAGAATACCGCCGAACCCGATAGGCACCAGCAGCAACGGCTCAAACTTCTTGTTGATCGCAAGATAGAGAAGCCCAAGGCCGATGAAAATCATCACCACCTGGCCGAGCTCTATGTTGAACAGGCCGCTGCCCGTCCACAGTGTCATTAATTTATCCATGGAATGCTGGCCCTTATGCGATTGTCAGCATTTCATCATCAACAGCGACGGTATCACCGACCTTGATGAAGATTTCACCGATGGTTCCGGCTTTGGATGCACGAACCTCGGTTTCCATTTTCATGGCCTCGAGGATGATCAGCACATCACCTTCTTCGACGGTGTCACCCGGCGAGACCTCAATCTTCCAGATGTTACCGCTCAACGGTGCAGTGACAGGCTCGCCCTCACCCGCGGCAGGCGCCGGTGCAGAACCGCCGGCCGGTGCGGAAGCACCACCCTGGGATTCGATCTGGCTGATTTCGCCGCCTTCGCTCACCGCCACGACGTACTGCTGGCCGTTCACTTCCACGGTGTAGGTTTCCGGGCCTTCGGCTTTCTTGGCCGGCGCCACGTCGTCAGCACTCGGCACCGGCTCGAAGGCATCCGGGTTGCCCCGGTTTTCCAGGAACTTCAGGCCGATCTGCGGGAACAGGGCGTAGGTCAGTACGTCGTCCACTTTCTGGTCGGCCAGCTCGAAGCCTTTTTCCTTCGCCAGCTCTTCCAGCTCAGTGGTCAGCTTGTCCATTTCCGGCTCGATCTTGTCCGCCGGGCGGCAGGTCATCACTTCCTTGCCGTCCAGAACACGGTCCTGCAATTCTTTGTTCATGGGCGCCGGCGCGGCGCCATATTCGCCTTTCAGAATCGCAGCCGTTTCCTTGGAAATAGACTTGTAGCGTTCGCCGGTCAGTACGTTCAGTACCGCCTGGGTGCCCACAATCTGGGAAGTCGGCGTTACCAGCGGGATGTAGCCCAGGTCTTCGCGGACTTTCGGGATTTCGGCCAGTACGTCATCAAACTTGTCGATGGCGTTCTGTTCTTTGAGCTGGCCTTCCATGTTCGTCAGCATGCCACCCGGCACCTGAGCGATCAGAATGCGGGAATCCACGCCGCGCAGGCTGCCTTCAAACTTCGCGTATTTCTTGCGCACTTCGCGGAAATAAGCAGCAATTTCTTCCAGCAGGTGCAGGTCCAGGCCGGTATCGCGTTCGGTACCTTCCAGAATGGCAACGACCGCCTCGGTGGGCGAATGGCCGTAGGTCATGCTCATGGAGGAAATGGCGGTGTCGACGTTGTCGATGCCCGCTTCCGCGGCTTTCAGGGCGGTAGCGGTCGACATGCCGGTGGTGGCGTGGCACTGCATGTGGATGGGCACGCTCAGTTCTTTCTTCAGACGGCTGACCAGGTCGTAAGCCACATAAGGCTTGAGCAGGCCGGCCATATCTTTGATGGCAATGGAGTCGGCACCCATGGATTCGACTTCTTTCGCCAGCTCCACCCACTTCTCCACGGTATGCACCGGGCTGGTGGTGTAGGCAATGGTGCCCTGCGCGTGTTTGCCGGTCTTGCGCACGGCCTTGATGGCGGTGTCCATGTTGCGCGGGTCATTCATCGCATCAAAGATGCGGAACACGTCTATGCCGTTCTCAGAAGCACGATCAACAAACCGCTCTACCACATCATCCGCATAGTGGCGGTAGCCCAACAGGTTCTGGCCGCGCAGCAGCATTTGCTGGGGCGTATTGGGCATGGCTTTTTTCAACTGGCGGATGCGATCCCAGGGATCTTCGCCCAGGTAACGAATACAGGCATCAAAGGTAGCGCCACCCCAGGATTCAAGAGACCAGAAGCCCACTTGGTCAAGCTTCTCGGCTATCGGCAGCATGTCGTCAAGCCGCATGCGGGTGGCAAGCAGGGACTGGTGCGCGTCGCGCAGAATTACATCGGTAATCCCCAGCGGTTTTTTTGTGTCAGTCATCGTGTCAGCCTTCTGTTAAAAGGTTCTAATCTTTTTACCGTCACTTCTTGTGGCGTGACCGGTATTGTGCAATCGCCTTCTTGATGGCCTCGGCGGTGTCAGGATCAACTGACTTCGGCGCCTTGGGCTTGGCACGCTGGGTGCTGGCCGGAGTTACCGGTTCTGGCGGCGCAAACCGCAGAATGATTTTCGACATGAACGTGGTTGCGAATACCAGAATCACCAGAAACGCAAACACGAACCCCATACCGGCAATCATCAGGTCCACGGCTTGTGACATCAGCTCATTCATAACGAACAGCTACCTGTATTGATGGTTGTGATTTCCCCGCCGGCCGGGCCTCAGACCAAAGTTCTATGGCATCCCCGGACAAAGCGGAAAGCAAAATCCTGCTTAATTTACCGTTTTAGTGGTACTCGAGCAACCTGAAAGCGCTTATCTATACGGGTTTTCCGAGCCAGATTCGCTCCTGATTGTTAGCAAAGCCACTTGCTGTGCGGTGCTCATGCATAGCGCACAGGGATTTTCCGACCTTTTACTTTCCCTTGTTGCAGGCGTTTCAGGGCCTTTTCAGCAAATTCCGAGTCTATCGCCACGAAGGTCTGGAATTCAAAACGGTCAATTTTGCCAACAATTTTTCCGGGCAGCCCGGCCTCCCCCGTCAGGGCGCCCAGGATGTCTCCGGGGCGCACTTTGTCCTTTCGGCCACCGGCAATACACAGGGTTTTCATAGGCGGCTGCATGGGTGCGAACGGGGTCGCGAGCAACTCTTCAGAATCGCCCCACTCCACCACGCTACTGCGGCTGCTTTCCAACTGACTGATTTTGTGGCCCTTGGCCGGTGTGCAAAGGGTGACCGCAAGCCCCTGCTCGCCCGCGCGCCCGGTTCTGCCCACCCGATGGGTATGCACTTCCGGATCCCGCGCCGGCTCCGCGTTAATCACCAACGGCAGGGATTTGATATCCAGCCCGCGAGCGGCCACATCGGTGGCAACCAGCACCGAACAGCTCTGATTACCAAAACGTACCAGCACGCTGTCACGCTCGCGTTGCTCCAGATCACCATGCAGTGCCAATGCCGAAAAACCACGCTGGCGCAGGGTGTTGGCCAGGTCATCGCACTGCTGCTTGGTGGTGCAGAAAACAATGCAGGATGACGGCTGCCATTTTGACAGCACTGCCATCACACCCCGGGATTCGTCACCCGCCGGGATTTCGTAGAACAATTCCCGGATATCCGGGTTCTGCTCGACCGCCTCAACACGCACATCCGCAGGCTCACGCTGGTAACGGCTGCTGAGCTTGCGAATCGAGCTCGGCCAGGTGGCGGAAAACATCAGGGTCTGGCGGGAATCCGGTGTGTGGGAAAGAATGTCTTCCATGGCCTCCTGAAAGCCCATGTCCAGCATCCGGTCGGCTTCATCCAGCACCACGGTGCTTGCCTTGTCGAGTTTGAGCGTGCCTTTGCGCAAATGATCCTGAATACGCCCGGGCGTACCCACCACAATGTGCGCACCATGGGCGAGCGAACCGATCTGTGGCCCGATGGCCACGCCACCACAAAGCGTCAGCACTTTGATGTTGTCTCTTGCCCGGGCCAGCTCACGGAGGGATTTGGCCACCTGGTCCGCCAGCTCCCGGGTCGGGCAAAGCACCAGCGCCTGCACCGCAAACAATTTCGGCCGCAACGCCTCAACCAGCCCGATACCGAAGGCGGCGGTCTTGCCACTGCCTGTACGGGCCATGGCAATAACGTCTCGCCCGGCCAGGCAATGAGGCAGGGCCGCGGACTGAATATCTGTGGGTTGGCTGAAGCCAAGTTGCTCAATGTTGGCGAGCATCGCCGACGAGAGGCCGAATTCTTTAAAGGAAGACATAGAGGAAAATCCCGGGAACAGCGAAAGCTGGTTATAGAGGTACAAATGAGTGCGTATACTACACCAACAGGAAATCCGTGTTGGCAAATAATGAATGGAGTTGCTGATGGCATCCCTACAGGATCAGTTATTGAAGGCCGGCCTGGCTGACGAGAAGAAAGCCAAGGCCATTCGCAGTGAAAAGCGCAAAAAACGCAAGCAACAACCTAAAGGCGCTGTCGAAGTCAGCGAAACCGAACTCCGTGCCCGCCAGGCACGGGAGGAAAAAGCCGAGCGTGATCGCCAGCTGAACCTTGAGCGCAAGAAAGAAGCCGAGAAGAAAGCCATCCAGGCACAAATCCGTCAGCTGGTGGAAACCAACCGGTTGGACCGTCGCCGGGGCGAAACCTCTTACCAGTTTGTGGATGGCAAGAAGATCAAGAAAATCCTGGTGGACGATGTCATGGTCGATCAGCTTTCCCGTGGCCGCCTGGCTGTGGTCGCTCTGGGTGAAAACTACGAAGTGGTGCCAGACAAGGTAGCGCGCAAGATCATGGAGCGGGACGAGTCGGCCGTGATCTCATTGCATGACCGCAAGCAGGATGATGTTGGTGAGGACGATCCTTATGCGGGGTATGAGATTCCGGATGATTTGATGTGGTGAGGTAGGGTCGCAGCCATTGGGACCAAACTGCACTGAATGCAGAGTCTGGCGCAATGGGTATAGAGGGAGGATTATTCGGGCCTTTGGCCCTCACCCCTTCGGGGTCGCCGTCGCAGGGCGACGGCGTTCCTCAGCCCGCCTTGCGGGCTTCGGTCGAACCTCTTTCGGTTCAAATCCTCCCAGCTATACAACGCAAAACGCCCCAGCCTGTGGGGTGCACAAACTGAGGCGTCTCGACTTTATATGGCGCGGCTGGGAGGATTCGAACCTCCGACCGCCTGGTTCGTAGCCAGGTACTCTATCCAGCTGAGCTACAGCCGCTTGAAACTGTTTGGGGTGAAAGTGGCGCGGCTGGGAGGATTCGAACCTCCGACCGCCTGGTTCGTAGCCAGGTACTCTATCCAGCTGAGCTACAGCCGCGCAATACTTCATCCGCAATGGTTGAATGCCACTTCAACCGGCTCTCTATTTCCCGAAAGAAAATGGCGGAGAGGGAGGGATTCGAACCCTCGGTACGATTGCTCGTACGGTTCCTTAGCAGGGAACTGGTTTCAGCCACTCACCCACCTCTCCTTGAGAACGGGGCGTATACTACCACAATATTTCTGTTTTCATAGGGTTGACACAATATTTTTGTGGCCGTTTTTCCTTTGAAAACAAAAAATCCGCTCCGGTTACCCTGGAGCGGATTTCAATCGATCAGTAATTGCCCGGTTCTGGCTCTTCACTGCCTTTTTCGGACTGAATTCGCTGGTAAATTTCTTCGCGGTGAACGGCCACATCTTTCGGCGCGTTTACACCAATGCGAACCTGGTTACCTTTTACACCCAGAACGGTAACGGTAATCTCGTCACCGATCATCAATGTTTCGCCAACACGGCGAGTCAAAATCAACATATCCCTTTCTCCCTATCCGAAGCTACCTGTTCCGACAGCATCTATATTTACTTGTGCTATTTATAATCAGATCACTGATCACACTGAAGGCGCAATAATACTTATATAGACAGAATAATCCATAGGATTTATCAATAAGCATTATTATGCCCTGTTCCCGGCGCTCCAGCCTCAGACCTGCTCCTGAACCCCGGCATTTTCCAGTTCGAATGCACTGTGCAGGGCACGAACGGCCAGCTCCAGATACTTCTCATCGATCACAACAGAAACCTTGATCTCAGAGGTAGAAATCATCTGGATGTTGATACCCTCGTTAGCCAGAGCTTCGAACATCCGGGTGGCGACACCCGCGTGTGAACGCATGCCAACACCGACAATGCTCACTTTCGCGATCTTGGTGTCACCGCCCACTTCGCCGGCGCCGATCTCGGCACTGGTGCCACGCAGAACATCCTGCGCACGCTTGAAGTCGTTGCGATGTACGGTGAAGGTGAAAGCCGTTTTGTTGTCTTCACCCACGTTCTGAACAATCATGTCCACTTCAATGTTGGCATCGCTGACCGGCTTGAGAATACGAAGCGCGCTGCCCGGGGTATCCGGCACGCCGGAGATGGTCAGCTTGGCTTCGTCACGATTGAAAGCAATGCCGGAAACAACCGGTTGTTCCATGGCGGTCTCATCCTCAAAAGTAATCAGGGTACCTTCGCCTTCCTGAAAGCTGGAAAGCACCCTTAATGGAACGTTGTATTTACCTGCGAACTCTACTGCCCGGATCTGTAACACCTTTGAGCCGAGGCTGGCCATCTCGAGCATTTCTTCAAACGTTATCCGCTCCAGACGGCGGGCGCTGTCTACTACCCGCGGATCTGTGGTGTAAACGCCGTCCACATCAGTATAGATCTGACATTCATCGGCTTTCAGGGCCGCCGCCAGAGCAACCGCCGTGGTATCAGAACCACCCCGGCCAAGCGTGGTGATGTTGCCACTCTGGTCAATGCCCTGGAATCCGGCCACCACAACCACTCGCCCGGCATCGAGATCTTCGCGCATGCGATGCTCATCGATCTCTTTAATTCGCGCCTTGGTGTGACTGCTGTCTGTCAGAATCCGCACCTGACTGCCGGTGTAGGAACGCGCGTCACAGCCGCGTTTCTGCAGGGCCATGGATAACAGTGCAATGGTCACCTGCTCGCCGGTGGACACCAGTACATCCATCTCACGGGGCACCGGTTCTTCCATGATCTCATTGGCAAGACCAATCAGTCGGTTCGTTTCCCCACTCATGGCGGAGACCACAACAACCACATCATGCCCTTCACTGCGGAACCGCGATACTCTCTCGGCAACCGCCTCAATCCGCTCGGTCGTGCCGACGGATGTACCTCCAAACTTCTGAACCAGCAGAGCCATGCTTTTTCCGGCCTCCGAAAAGTAGTTATTTACCCGACGTTCTTCTCAACCCAGGCAGGCACACCGGCAAGGGCATCGGCCAGTTTTGACGGATCGTTACCGCCACCCTGAGCCATATCCGGCCGGCCTCCGCCTTTGCCATCCACTTCGGCAGCCAGGTGTTTCATCAGATCACCGGCTTTAATACGGCTGGTGGCTGATTTGGTGACACCGGCAACCAGTACAACCTTGTCGCCATCAACGGTGGCCAGTACCACTACGCCTTCACCCAGCTTGTTTTTAAGCTGGTCGGCGGTTTCCATCAACGCCTTGCGGTCCGCCCCTTCGAGTTCAGCGGCGACCACTTTCAGGCCGGCAACATCCACTGCGGAGCTGGCAAGATCATTACCGGCAGAGCTGGCGAGTTTGGCCTTCATGGCGTCCACTTCCTTTTCCAGCTGACGGTTGCGATCCAGCGTTTGCTGCACTTTCTCAACCACGGTATCGCGGGTGGCTTTCACCAGTTTCGCGGTTTCGCGCAGGGTGTTTTCGGTGTCGTTCAGCCATTCCAGCGCACCAAACCCGGTGACCGCTTCAATACGGCGAACGCCGGAGGAGATGCCACTTTCGGAGGTAATACGGAACAGGCCGATATCACCGGTACGGCTTACGTGGGTACCGCCACACAGTTCAACCGAATAACGATCGGAGCCCATGCTGAGCACGCGTACCTCATCGCCGTATTTTTCACCGAACAGCGCCATGGCGCCCTTCTGCTGGGCGGTTTCCATGTCGGTCACGTCGATGTCGACCGGCGTGTTTTGCAGAATCTGTTCGTTCACCTGGCGTTCGATTTCTTTCAGCTCTTCGGCGGTCACCGCTTCGAAGTGTGAAAAGTCAAAACGCAGCTTGTCCGGGTCTACCAGAGACCCTTTCTGGCTAACATGCTCACCCAGAACCTTACGCAATGCGGCGTGCAACAGGTGCGTGGCCGAGTGGTTGCGCTTGATGCGCTCACGGCGGGCGTGGTCAATGCGGGCGTCCACTTCCAGACCGGGCAGCAATTCGCCCTCGATGAGGGTGCCCACGTGCAGGTGGTTGTCACCTTCTTTCTGGGTGTCGGTTACCTTGAAACGGCCACCGCTCCAGGTCAGCAGACCGGTGTCACCCACCTGCCCGCCGGATTCCGCATAAAAGGGTGTGCGCTCAAGCACGACCACACACTCATCGCCGGCTTCGGCATTACGTTCTTCGCCGTCCACCAGCACGGTGCGAATACGCCCCTGGCCGTCAATGTGGTCATAACCGGTGAATTCGGTGGTGCCATCAATGGAGATACCGGCTGTGTTGTAGTCGATTCCGAACTTGCTGGCGGCACGGGCACGGGCGCGCTGGGCTTCCATGGCCTTTTCATAGCCTTCGTAATCCAGGCTCAGGCCGCGCTCACGGGCGATATCGTTGGTCAGGTCCACCGGGAAGCCGTAGGTGTCGTACAGGGTGAACACGGTTTCGCCCGGAATTTCACTGCCTTTCAGCTCAGCAATGTCCTGTTCCAGCAGGCGCAGGCCCTTGTCCAGGGTCTTGGCGAACTGTTCTTCTTCCTGCTGCAGAACTTTTTCAATCTGCTTGCGACTGCTGACCAGCTGCGGGAAGGCGTCCCCCATCAGTTCAACCAATGCGCCCGTCAGCTTGTAGAAAAACGGCTGGGTGGCGCCCAGCTTGTTGCCATGGCGGGCCGCGCGGCGAATGATCCGGCGCAACACAAAGCCCCGGCCTTCGTTCGACGGCATAACGCCATCGGAAATCAGGAAGGCACAGGAACGGATGTGATCGGCCACCACGCGCAGGGAGGCTTCAGTGGTATCAACGCCACCCAGAATGTCAGACGCGGCTTTCAGTAGGTCCTGGAACAGATCAATCTCGTAGTTGCTGTGCACGCCCTGCAGCACAGCGGTAATGCGCTCCAGACCCATGCCGGTATCTACAGAGGGCTTGGGCAGGTTGAGCATTTCGCCATCAGCAGTACGGTTATACTGCATGAACACCACATTCCAGATTTCGATGTAGCGGTCGCCGTCTTCTTCCGGGCTGCCGGGAGGGCCACCGGCCACTTCCGGGCCGTGATCGTAGAAAATTTCGGAACAGGGGCCACAAGGGCCGGTATCGCCCATCTGCCAGAAGTTGTCAGAGGCGTAGCGGGCGCCCTTGTTGTCGCCAATGCGAATAATGCGCTCTGCCGGAACACCGATTTCCTTGTTCCAGATATCAAAGGCTTCGTCGTCTTCGGCGTAAACCGTGATCCACAGCTTTTCTTTCGGCAGGTTCAGCCACTGCTCATCGGTCAGAAACGTCCAGGCGTAGTTGATGGCTTCGCGCTTGAAGTAATCGCCAAAACTGAAGTTGCCCAGCATTTCGAAAAAGGTATGGTGCCGTGCGGTGTAACCCACGTTTTCCAGGTCATTATGCTTGCCGCCGGCGCGCACACATTTCTGCGTGCTGGTTGCCCGGGTATAGTCGCGCTCTTCCCGACCCAGGAACAGGTCTTTGAACTGGTTCATCCCGGCATTGGTAAACAGCAATGTGGGATCATCAGCCGGCACCAGTGAACTGCTGGGAACAATGGTGTGGCCCTGCTGTCGGAAATATTCTAGAAAAGCCTGTCGCAACTCAGCGGTTTTCATAACCCTTTGATACCCTCTCAGAAACCCGGCGAAATAACCGCCGGATCTGCAATTGAACATGAATACTTACATGCGTGCGCAAATCCGCTACTCTAGCACACGCCGTGAACAGGAAAAACGTGAAACCTCACAGGAGATTCCATGCCCCGACGCTTTCATGACGCCGAGGAACTGCTACCGCCAGCAACCGCTCTCAAGCGTGCCCTGGCTATTATCTACGACGGCCTGATCAGCATTGCTGTACTACTGGTTGCTACCTGGGGGTACACCATGGTCGCGGGCTGGATAACAGGCTGGGACAAATACGAACAGCTGGCCGAAGCCGGTGAGTTGTCCGGCGACCCCGGGCTCACCTTCGCGCTGTTCCTGGTGCTTTACCTGTTTTTTGCCTACTTCTGGACCCGTGTCGGGCAGACATTGGGCATGCAGGTCTGGCGGGTGCGCATCGAGAATCTGGACGGCACCTCGGTGAGCTGGACACAGGCGCTGATCCGGTACCTCACGGCAGCCGTGGTGGTGTTCCTGACCATCCTCGGCACCTACTATCTCGGCGCCCTGACCCTGCTGCTCACCGTACCGGCGATTATCGCCGTGTTTTATCCGGTCAACGGCCTGTCACTGACAGATCGCACATCCGGCAGCGTGGTTGTCCAGGTACCGAAGCCGCAAAAGAACCCGTAACCCAGCGATCCGGGCCGGCTCAGCCGGCCCGGCGCATCAGCACCGCGCCCACCACCGCATTCACTACAATCGGTGCCAGTACCGCAAACATCGGGTTAAAGCCGTACACCATGCTCATGGGCCCGAGCAGATCCTGCATGTACTTGAACGCCAGCCCCACCAGCAGACCGGTAAACACCCGGAACCCCATGGTTACCGACCGCAGCGGCCCGAAAACGAAAGAGATGGCCACCAGCACCATAACCGCAGTGCCCAGAGGCATCAGCGCCTTTTTCCAGAACGCCAGCCAGTATCTTGCAGCACTCAAACCCTGATCACCCAGGTACGCGGCATAGGTATACAACCCGGACATCGACAGGTCTTCCGGGCTTACAATCAGCACGCTCAACACGCTCGGCGACAAGCCGGTTTCCCATCGTTCAGAAGAGCTGTGTTCGCGAACCGTGCGCTCTTCTTCAATGCGGGTGGTGGTCACGTTTTCAAGCAACCAGTAGTCACTCTGGTAAATGGCACGCTTGGCAAAGCTGGATTCCTGTAACTGGCGCTCATCATCGAACTCGAACAAAGACACACCATGCAGGACGCCATTGGGCTGGACGGCGTTCAGATGCATAAAGGTGTTGCCTTCCCGATGCCAGACACCGTGCGCCTCGGCCACGTTGCGCCCGGCACCCAGGGCGACAGCTTTGTCACTCTGAGCAATACGCTCGGTAGTGGGCGCTATGTATTCACCAATACCCACGCCCAACAGAACCACCACCAGGGCCGGCTTCATGGCCGACCAGACAATGCGCTTGAGCGACACACCGGCCGCCCGGATAACCGTCAGTTCTGAAGAACTTGCCATGGAGCCAAGCCCCACCAGGCAGCCCATAAAGGCGCCCAGTGGCAGATAGTCATAAATGCGCCGGGGTAACGTCAGGGCGACATACCAGAGCGCCTGCAGGGTCTGGTAGTCGTTGCGGGTATCTTCCAGCTCGGCAATAAAAGCGAAGATCAGATCCAGCGACAGCACCACAATCATTACCAGAAAAATGGCACCGCCGACGGTGCGCATGACGTAGCCGTCTATCTTATGCATGCGCACGCCCCTCCTTTTCCAGCCGACGCCGGTACAACCAGGCGGGGCCGAATTGCAGCCACAAGCCGAGCGCAAGGAACAGCGCGTGCACCCACAGCATACCAATCCACTCCGGCACTTTTTCTTCTGACAGGGCATCGCGCGCCACAATCAGGAGCCCCAGATACGTGATGTACACCAACATGGCCGGCAACAGGTGGAAAAAACGCCCCTGCCGGGGATTCACCCGGCTCAGCCGCACCGCCAGCAGAGTGACAATGGGAACGATCAAGGGCAGCGAAATACGCCAGTGCAGCAAGGCGCGGTCTTCGGGATCTTCTGAATGCCAGAGATCCAGGGTGCTCACGCCCTCTTCAAGGTCCTTGTCGCCGGCTTCACCACTCTGAATTTTCAGGCCGTAAGCACCGAACCGGGTCACGTTATAGTCCAGCTCACCCGGCGTGCCCTGAAAGCGACCACCATCTTCCAGAATCAGGAAACGGCTTCCGGTTTCTTCATCAATCAGTTGAGAACCCGATTCAGCGGTAATCAGAGTAACGCCCTGACCATCACGAGCGTATTCCGCAATGAACACGCCCTGCAGCTCGCGCTTGTCATCACTCAGCCCCTCGGTGTACGTCACCCGGCTACCAGAGGTGAAATCCTGGAACCGGCCTGGCGCCAGCATCTCGAATTCCGTTGCCTGTTTCTGCTCATTAAAAATCTGTTCAACCTGGCTCATACCCCAGGGAGAAATAAACAGACTCATGGCCGCCACCACAAGCATCACCGGCACTGCGCCAATCAGAGTCTTCCCCAAAAGCTGTCTGTCACTGACGCCACAGGCGAACAGCACCGTCATCTCGCTTTCCAGGTACATGCGCCCGTAGGCCAGAAGAATCCCGATAAAGAGCCCCAGGGGCAGTATCAGCTCCAGGAAACCAGGGAACCGATAGCCCATGATGGCAAACAGTACGTCCGCCGCCAGCTCGCCCTCAGCGGCTTCCGCCAGATACTTGAGAAAACGCCCACTCATGAACACCAGCAAAAGAATGCTGGAAACAGCAAGCATGCTGACCATAATCTGGCGATTGAGGTAACGGAAAACGATAGTCAAATCAGCCTCTCTGGCCGTACCCAGGCGAAAAATGGAGGATTCACGGGACAGCGCGTATTCTATGTAACCTTGCCAATGAATGACAGCACCGGACCAATACCGTAAAGCGATGGTAACGATAAACCGCCAACGCTTGATAAATCGCTTCATTACCCCGATGCTTGTTTATCATCGCAGAACGCCAAATCCGGCGACGAATCATAGTCTAGAAAAGGAGTTGCCATGAACTTCAGTCTGAGCAGTAAAGCCATTACCGCAACCAAAGCCGATTGCCTGGTTGTGGGCCTGCCCGAAAAAGGCAGCTGGCCGGAATCCACCAAAGCAGCAGACGAAGCGCTGGGCGGGCTGATCGGGCAATTCCAGAAAGCCGGCGACCTGTCCGGCAAAAACGCCTCGGTAGCCACTCTGCCCCTGAGTGAACAACCCTGGCCCCGCCTGATTGTGGTCGGCACCGGCAAAGATGAAGACCGCACCGCCGCCAGCTACCGCAAGGCCCTGGCTGCCATGGCCACCAACCTGAAAGACGGCCCGTCGAAAACGGCCCTGATCAGCCTGACAGACACCGCCATCCAGGGTGAAGAAGCCGTCAGCTCCGAAGCGGCCCGCCTGAAACTGATTGGCCAGGTTCTGGAAGAGCAGCTGTACACCTTCAACGAATTCAAGAGCGACAAGCCTGCCGCCAGCAAACTGAACAAAGTTGTGGTGCATGCTTCAGCGGCCACCAAAGCACTGAAGGACGCCCTGCACCTGGGCCTGGCCACTGGCCGCGGCATGAACTTCACCCGTGATCTGGGCAACACCCCGCCCAACATCTGCCACCCGGTATGGCTGGCTGATCAGGCAAAGAAAATGGCCAAAGACTACGACAGCCTCAAGACCGAAGTGCTTGATGAAAAGCAGATGGAAAAGCTGGGCATGAACACCATCCTGGCCGTGGGCAAAGGCTCCAAACAGCCCCCACGCCTGATCGTCATGGAATACCGGGGCGGCAAAGCCAAAGACAAGCCCTACGTGCTGGTGGGTAAAGGCATCACCTTCGACAGCGGCGGCATCAGCCTCAAGCCCGGCGAAGGCATGGACGAAATGAAATACGACATGGGCGGTTCCGCCACCGTATTCGGCACCATGAAAGTTCTGGCCGAGACGAAACCAAAAATCAACGTCGTCGCAGTTATCGCCGCCGCCGAAAACATGCCGGATGGCAATGCCTGCCGCCCGGGCGACATCATTACCACACTCTCCGGCCAGACCGTCGAAATCCTCAACACCGACGCTGAAGGCCGCCTGGTATTGTGCGACGCCCTCACCTACGTGAAAAAGTTCGACCCCGAAGCCGTGGTCGACATGGCCACCCTTACCGGCGCCTGCATCATCGCCCTGGGCAACCAGGCCACCGGCCTGCTGTCCAATAACGACGACTTGGCCAACGAACTGCTCGCCGCCGGCGAACGCACCGGCGACCGCGCCTGGCGCCTGCCGTTGTGGGAAGAATACCAGAGCCAGTTGGACAGCAACTTCGCCGACATGCAGAACATCGGCGGCCGCCCGGCCGGCACCATCACCGCCGCCTGCTTCCTGTCCCGGTTTGCCAAAGACTACCGCTGGGCCCACCTGGACATCGCCGGCACCGCCTGGAACTCCGGCAAAGCCAAAGGCGCCACTGGCCGCCCGGTACCCCTGCTGGTCGACTACCTGATGTCCCATGCAGGCTGACCCCAACACCCAACCGGAGCCCGGCAGTCAGACTGCCGGCCCCTCCGGCCGGGACGAAAAGAACCAACGTTACTGGTTCCACATTCTCGCCCAGAACACGCCTGAAGCCCGCAACCTCCACGCCGCCAAACTCGTGGACAAAGCCTGGCAACAAGGCGACCGCGTGTGCGTCCTCTGCGACACCCGCGAACACGCCGAAGAACTGGACGAGTTACTGTGGAACTTCACCCCGGACGCATTCATCCCTCACAGCATCGCCGAGGATTTCGCCACGCCCTGCGAAGAACCCGTTGGTATCCTGCTGTACCCGCCCGTCGCCACGGACTGGGATACAGTGATTGTTCTCTCGGCCACACTGCCGGCCAATGCCGACCAATTCAGCCGCCTGGCGCTGGTTGCCCACAATGACCCGGAGGTGCTGAATCAGGCGCGGGGGCATTACAAGCAGCTTCGGGCCATGGGGATTGAAGCCAGGGTTCATGATATGCGGCGGCAATGAGCCCACAGTTCGCCGGAAACAGAGGGACCATGTATAATCGGCGACCTTAATTTTTCCCTTGCGAATCAACCAACGGTCACTGCAGAAACCCATGGAAAAAACCTACCAGCCAGAAAACATCGAGCGCCAGTGGTACGAAAACTGGGAAGCCAAAGGTTACTTCCGCCCCAGCGGAGAAGGCCAGTCCTACAGCATTGCCATCCCGCCACCCAACGTGACCGGCAGCCTGCATATGGGTCATGCTTTCCAGCACACCATCATGGACACCCTCACCCGCTACAAGCGCATGCAGGGCCGTAACGCACTGTGGACCGTCGGCACCGACCACGCCGGCATCGCCACCCAGATGGTGGTTGAACGCAAACTGGCCGCCGAAGAAGACAAAACCCGCCACGACCTGGGCCGCGAAGAATTCGTTAAACGCATCTACGACTGGAAAGAACATTCCGGCGGCACCATCACCCGCCAGATGCGTCGCCTGGGCAACTCCGTGGACTGGAGCAACGAACGCTTCACCATGGACGACGGCTTCTACAAGGCCGTTCAGGAAGTCTTCATCCGCCTGTACGAAGACGACCTGGTATACCGTGGCAAACGGCTGGTGAACTGGGACCCGAAACTGCACACCGCCATCTCCGACCTGGAAGTGGAAAACAAGGAAGAAAAGGGCTTCTTCTGGCATCTGCGCTACCCGCTGGCTGACGGCGCAAAAACCCAGGATGGCAAGGACTATCTGGTGGTCGCCACCACCCGCCCGGAAACCATGCTTGGCGACACCGCCGTGGCCGTACACCCGGACGACGAGCGTTACCAGCACCTGATTGGCAAGCATGTGATGCTGCCACTGGTAAACCGCAAGATCGAAATTGTTGCCGACCACCACGCCGACCCGGAGAAAGGCTCTGGCTGCGTGAAAATCACCCCGGCCCACGACTTTAACGACTACGCCGTTGGCAAACGCAACAACCTGACCATGATCAACGTCATGACCCAGGACGCCAACATCCGGGCCGTGGCCGAAGTGTTCAACGCTGACGGCACTGAAAACACCGAGATCGACGGCACCATGCCCGCCGCCTACGCCGGCCTGACCCGCGAAGACGCGCGCAAGCAGATTGTCGCCGACATGGAAGCCGAAGGCCTGGTGCATCAGGTGGAAGACCACGTACTGAGCGTACCCCGTGGTGACCGCTCCGGGCTGATCATCGAGCCCATGCTCACCGATCAATGGTTCGCCGACGCCAAGACCCTGGCCAAGCCCGCCATCGAAGCGGTGGAAGACGGCCGCATCCAGTTCGTGCCCAAACAGTACGAGAACATGTACTTCGCCTGGATGCGCGACATCCAGGACTGGTGTATCTCCCGCCAGCTGTGGTGGGGCCACCGGATTCCGGCCTGGTACGACGCTGAAGGCAACATCTACGTGGGCCGCAGCGAAGAAGAAGTGCGCGAGAAGCACAATCTCGCCGCCGACATCGAACTGAATCAGGACGAAGACGTACTGGACACCTGGTTCAGCTCCGCCCTGTGGACCTTCGGCACCCTGGGCTGGCCGGAAATCACCGAACGCCTGAAAACCTTCCACCCCACCGACGTGCTGGTGACTGGTTTCGACATCATCTTCTTCTGGGTTGCCCGGATGATCATGATGACCATGCACTTCATGAAAAACGAAGACGGCACCCCGCAGGTGCCCTTCCACACCGTGTACGTCACCGGCCTGATCCGCGACGAACACGGCGACAAGATGTCCAAGTCCAAGGGCAACGTGATTGACCCGCTGGACATGATCGACGGCATCAGCCTGGACGACCTGCTGGAAAAGCGTACCGGCAACCTGATGCAGCCCAGGCTGGCAGAGAAAATCGGCAAGCGCACCCAGAAGGAATTCCCCGAAGGCATCTCCGCCCACGGCACCGATGCCCTGCGCTTTACCCTGGCAGCCATGGCCACCACCGGCCGTGACATCAACTGGGACATGAAGCGCCTGGAAGGCTACCGGAACTTCTGCAACAAGCTGTGGAACGCCGCCCGTTACGTGCTGATGAACACCGAAGGCGAAGACTGTGGCGTCAACGACGAGCCGGTGGAACTGTCCCTGGCTGACCGCTGGATCATCAGTGAACTGCAGAACTGTGAACAGGACGTGATCCGTCATCTGGAGCAGTACCGCTTCGACCTGGCGGCTTATGCCCTGTACGAGTTCATCTGGAACGAATACTGCGACTGGTATCTGGAGCTGTCCAAGCCAGCCCTGAACGACGACAACGCCAGCGCTGAAGCCAAGCGTGGTACCCGCCGCACTCTGGTGCGGGTGCTGGAAGCCGTTCTGCGCCTGGCTCATCCGATGATGCCGTTTATCACCGAAGAAATCTGGCAGCGCATCGCGCCACTGGCCGGCAAGAATGGCGACAGCATCATGCTCCAGCCCTTCCCCCAGCCAGACGAAAGCAAGCAGGATGCTGCGGTCGCTGCCGATATCGAATGGCTCAAAGGCGTGATCGTTGCCGTGCGCAACATCCGTGGCGAGATGAACATCTCCCCGGCCAAGCAGATTCCTGTGCTGCTCAAGGGCACCAGCGCCGAAGACCAGCGCCGCATGGACGACAACCGCCAGTTCCTGATTTCCCTGGCCAAGCTGGAGAAGCTGGAATGGTTTGAAGGCGATAAGGCGCCCATGAGTGCCACCCAACTGGTCGGCGATATGGAAGTGCTGGTGCCCATGGCCGGGCTGATCGACAAAGACGCCGAGCTCAAGCGCCTGGACAAGGAACTGGACCGTCTGAACAAGGAAATCAGTCGCGTGGAAGGCAAGCTGAACAATGAAAAGTTCACCGCCAAAGCGCCGGCAGAAGTAGTCGAGAAAGAGAAAGGAAAGCTGAAAGACGCCCAGAGCAGCCTGCAGCGCCTGAACAGCCAACGGGCTGATATCGAGGCCATGTAAGGCATGATTGCCATTCTGGGAGCCGGCTCGCTGGGCCGGCTCTGGGCCGCAACGCTACCTGCCGGGCAGGTAGCGTTTGTGCCTCGCCCGGAGCGAACACCACCTTCCCTGCACTACCGTTTCCGGCCACTTGATGGCCCGGAGCAATCCATCGAAGTGCCCTGGCTGGAACCCGGCCAGCCCATCAGCCTGCTGTTGGTAACCACAAAAGCCGGCGACACTCTGGCTGCCCTGGAATCCACGCTACCTCGTCTACCAGTGCCAACAGACACGCCCATTGTGCTGTTCCAGAACGGCCTGGGCAGCCAGCAACAAGTGGCCGAACGCTGGCCTGATCGCCCCACCCTGGCCGCCTCCACCACCGAGGGTGCCAATCGCCCGGAAACGGATCTCACCGTCCATGCGGGCCAGGGTGAAACCTGGGTGGGCGCCCTGAACGCTGAGGGTGAAAGCCAGCTATCTTACGTAGTACAGCTGCTTGCCCAAAGCAGCCTGACCGTACATGCTGAACCGGAGATCCTGAGCAGGCTTTGGCAGAAACTGGCGGTCAATGCCGGCATCAACGCCTTTACCGCCATTCTGAACTGCCCGAACGGAGACATTCTGGAACAGACTTTCTATCAGCAATGGATCGACCCGCTGTGCCGGGAAATCAGCGCCCTGATGGAAGCAGACGGCCAACCGGAACAATCACCGGACGCACTGCGCGAGAAAATTGAGGCCGTCGCCCGGAAAACCGCGACCAACACGTCTTCCATGCGTGCCGACGTGCTGGCCGGCAAAACCACCGAAATCCGGTTCATCAATGGTTACCTGGTGCACCTTGGCCAACAGCGTGGAATTGCGACCCCGGTGAACCAAATGCTCACGGAACGGGTACAACTACTGAATTCACAACTCTAATCAAGGGGAGCTTTAGCCATGGGCAATCGCCTGTCAAAAATCTACACCCGCACCGGCGACGACGGCTCCACCGGCCTCGCCGATGGCAACCGGATAGCCAAGAATGCCCAACGCGTAGAAGCCATGGGCACCGCCGACGAGCTGAACTGCCATATCGGCGTATTGATCGAAACACTGCCGGCTGACGATGCCCTGATCGACGTTTTCCGCCGCATTCAGCATCACCTGTTTGATCTGGGCGGCGAGTTTGCCATTCCCGGCAGCAAAGTGATTGGCGAAGACCACAGCAACTGGCTGGAGGAAACGCTGGATCATTACAACGAAGGCATGCCACCCCTGAAGAACTTCATACTACCCGGCGGTTCCGCCGCCGCGGCCCAGTGCCACATGGCCCGGGCAGTCTGCCGTCGCGCGGAGCGGGTGGTCGTGGCGCTGGGTCATGAAGACTCCATCAACACCGCGTCCCGTCATTACCTGAACCGCCTCTCCGACCTGCTGTTTGTAGTGGCCAGAGTGCTGGCCCGCAGGAATGGCGCTCAGGAGATTCTCTGGGAGCAGAAAAAATCCGGCCTCTGAGGGCCGGATAGTCAGTACGGAATCAGGCCACCCCGGCAATCACCAGCAAGGCGATCACACAGATCCACACCAGCATGCTGCGGTTCAGCAAATCCCGGATGGCACTGAGGCTGCGCCCGCCAAAATTCGGCCAATCCTGCGACTGAACGCCGGAAAAGCGCGCCGGGTCCAGCGCATAACCTGTGAGGGAGCCGTTAGCGGCCGCCATCAGAACGTCGCTATTGTTCTTGCCGAAGCCCGGAATCACCCCGCGAATCTTCTGTAACCAACCGGACAGATCCCCGGCCAGCCCGAACGTGCAGGCCAGCAGGCGGGCGGGAATCCAGCCCACCAGATCGGCACCCTTGCGGAACCGCTCCCGTGCCGCAGCCTGCGGCCAATGCTCGGCCAGAGCCACCATGCCACGGGCCAGAAAGGCCACGGCAATACCGCCCACCAGGTACCAGAACACCACCAGAAAGAAACGTTCGAAGATTGACACCATCAGCGCCCGTGACAGCGACAGGTGCATGGTTTCCGGTGACAGCGCCTCGCCCCGCTCTGAAGCCGGCAGCCATTGCTGAACGTGGCGCCAGGCTGACTGCATATCACCCCGCCCCCAGGCCTGTGAGTAGGCCTCCAGCACCTGACGCCAGCCCGGCGCGCCCATCAGGCCGATCAGCACCAGCAACTCCAGTGGATAAACCGCAAAGCGCAGGCCAAGGCTACCGGCAAGATAGACCAGTACGGCCAGCAGAACCGCCGGCGCCAGTACCCGCGCAACGCCGTGCCATACAGACTGTTCCTTGCCGGCTTTAACCTGGGCACCCGGGCTGAACCACCGGCGCCACATCCTGTCCCCGGACCAGCGATTCAGGCCATCCAGCCGGCGACGGATCATGTAAGCAACCAGCAAAATTACCAGAACCATTCAGGCTGTCTCCGCTGAGGACAAAGTGTCGTGAAACCGTGACCAGCTGAATGCCGGCCCGGGGTCGGTCTTCCGGCCCGGAGCGATATCGCAGTGACCCGTAATGCGATCGGCGGTCACTGCCGGCCAGGCTGCCATAATCAGCTTTGCCAGCTGGGCAAGGGACGCATACTGCTCATCGGTGTAAGGAATATCGTCTGCACCTTCGAGTTCGATGCCGATGGAAAAGTCATTGCACTCCTGCTCCCCGCAGAAACTGGATCGCCCCGCATGCCAGGCCCGATCCAGACAACTGACAAACTGCACAACCGTGCCGTCCCGGCGAACCAGAGCATGAGCAGACACCTGCAGCCCGGCGATAGTGGCAAAATACGGGTGCGCCTGTGACTGCAGGCGGTTACAGAAGAAATCCTCGATATGGGAGCCGCCAAACTGCCCGGGGGGCAGGCTGATGTTATGTACCACCAGCAGCGAGATATCAGCATCTTCGGGACGGGCCCCGAAATTCGGCGAAGGGCACCAACGAGCGCCCGGAAAGCGACCGGTCAGGCGTAACTGCTCAACGGGCGTTGCTGACGAACAAGAGGGAGTGGGTGCCGATTCTGAATATGCCAAGGTTCTTCCACAGACGTTTGAAAATTCAATGCCTTGATTGAATCACAAAGCGTCTGTGGATACCACGAACTCCGGCTTCAGTCTTTACGGCTGTGGCGCAGGTTATCGATAATGGACTCAAGAGCACGGTCAAAAATCAGACCGTCGTCCAGCAAGGTAATTGTACCTTCCTGCATGGCCAGGCCCAGATCGTCCCTGTAGTACTCGGCCACCTTGGCACCGCTGCGGTTAACAAAAATATACTTGCCGGTAGCCCGGATAAACGCCGCCAGTTTGCAGCGAACCCGGCTTTCCTCACCCAGCATTTCCAGCCAGGAGCCCACTCTGAGTTGGTCGGCTCTGGCCAACCATTCCGCTGCCACAACCGGCTGTGCAACATCTGGCTCTGGTTCAGGCTCGGGCACATTGACCACAACGGCCGATTCGTTAACGGTTTCTTGCGGCACCGGCTCTTCGACAACCGGCGCAACCGGTTCCTCCACCGGCGCTGTCACCAGTCTCTGGAGCACATCAACGTGTGCCAGCTCAAGATCGCGAATCACGGAATCCGTTGCAAACGGATCCCAGGAAATTTCCTGCAGGGCTTTACGCACGTCATCCACAACATGGGGAATCGCACGCAACAACTCTGTGCGGGTGTTGTCAGCGACGGGCGAGGGATCAACGCTCCACACCAGCCGTGCGGTTACCTCACAGGCCTGCTGCCACTGTTCGCTGTCTTCACCCTTGCGAAGCGCCACCCACTGAAGGTAACGGGTCCAGGGCTCGTTGAGGACCTGCTGGATAGCTTCAGGAATATCCCGGCCAGCGGTCTGAGCGTGAACAACATCGGCCGTTACCTGGCTGGCACGCTCCTGTTTGGCCCGGCCTTCCTCGGCATCTCTCAGGCGCTGCTCCACCAGCTCCCGGCGACGGCGGTCCAGATCCATGAAATGACCAAAGTCTTCAAGCAGCTCCTCGAACAGTTCTGTGCCATCGGTAAATTCATTGAGAATGCGATCAACCACTTCCTCAATTTTCTCGCGCAGCGGGTCACGCATGCCCTGGCGTTTTTCCGTCCAGCCGATTGCAGCCAACGCCAGTTCGTTGAGCAACTTGCGGACAGGATGGCCACCACGATTGAAGAAATTGCGATCCTTGAGCGCCACCTTCAGGACAGGAATCTGCAACCGACCGATCAGCGCTTTCATGACCGGGTGCAGCTGCCGATCCTCAAGAATGAAATCAAACAGCATGGCCACAAGGTTGATCACATCACTGTCTGCCTGGCCAACCGACGCGCCCGCCCCCTTTCCGGCCTGCAGCAGCGGTTGCAGTTGCTGGCGCAGTGGCACTATTTCACCATCAACCGGCTCTTGCGCGGCCGTCTGCAGCTGGTCAAGCTGCATCATCAACTGACGGGCGTCCAGAACCTGCCCCGTTGGCTGACCGGAACTCGCCCCGCCTCCGGCCTGCCCCTGACGTAACAGGGCACTCAGTTCGTTAAATGTCGGGCCTGTGCCCGCAAAATCGGAGGAAGCCCCCCCATCAGAGCCCACCGGAGCATCTGAGCCGGATTGCTGGTGAGTGGCGGCCCCGGTTCCCGCTGGCGACTTGCCCACCGGTGGGCGTTTCATGTCCGGCAATACGCCATCGGCAATGAGTACCTTATTGCATTCCCGGTAAAATTCGTCGAGCTTGTCGGCCAAAAGCCGTTCAAACAGCTTCAGAACCACCAGTTTCGCGCGGATATCGATATCCAGGTCGGCACAGGATTCGCCAATGGCGGCGCAGATAACCTCCGGGCTGAGTGGCATTTGTTCATCGGCCAGCTCAAGCTCGGGCATCAAATGACGCACCCGGGCTGCCAGCAAATGCACCGGTTCCTGATAACGATTACGCAGGCGGGTTGTCAGGTTGTCGATTGCAACCTGCTGCTCCAGTTCAGAATGATCCACCAGGCCCAGTGAGTCCTGATCCACTTCTTCCAGAGAGGTTCGGGAGCGCGCCGGTTTGAACCGGCCCAGATCGTTGAATGCCTGACTGATGTATTGCAGCATCGAAACAGACATGGATTTACGACGTAGCCGAAGCTCGCGCATTGCGTCGAAATAGGCGGTCTGGTCCTGATTGGAGCCTGCCCGGTCAGCGAGAGCAAACAGGCTGTCGTCTGCCTGCTCGAAAAAACGCGCCAGCACCTGTTTGAAAGCCTGCCCGGATTTATCACGCAACCGCACCAGTTCTGCCGGCATGGAAAACCGGTCTACCGGGCTCTGGCCTGAAAAACGGACAACCTTGTTATCATGTGCCATGACGATGCTCCACTTTGAGCAAATTAATTAACTACATCATATGGCCTGGCAGCGTCACCTTGTGTCAGGTTATGTCATCTTTTGTGTAAGAGCGACCTGGGTCACAGTTTAGCAATCACAGAGCGCCCTGTTTGGCGAAATCGCGCACGGGCGGTAGAATTGCCAGCCTTGCATAAACCCATGCTCACTCCTATCGATTTCCGGGAAATTACCATGATCGCCCCTGAACTGCTTCGCCAGACCCGCATTGAAACCGTTGCTCAGAGTCTCCGCGAAGATGTCGGGGATGGTGATATTACCGCCCTGCTGATACCAGCCGAAAAAATGGCCAAAGGCCGGGTGATCACCCGGGAGAATGCCCGCCTGGCTGGCAGGGCCTGGGCAGAAGAAGTCTTTCGTCAGGTGGACCCTGACGTCCGGCTGGAATGGTTCTTTGAAGATGGCGATGAGGTACCGGCCAATGCCGTACTGTTCCGCATGGAAGGTGCGGCAAGGTCACTGCTGACTGCCGAGCGCGCGGCCCTGAACTGGCTGCAAACCCTGTCGGGTGTTGCCACCCGCTGCGCCGGATATGCCGCCAGAGTGGCCCATACTGACGTACGCCTGCTGGATACCCGCAAAACTCTGCCGGGATTGAGGCTGGCACAAAAATACGCGGTGACTTGCGGCGATTGTGACAATCACCGGATCGGCCTCTGGGATGGCTTTCTGATCAAGGAGAATCACATAGCGGCGTGCGGCTCTATTGCCAATGCCGTGGCTGAGGCCCGCAGAGTTGCACCGGGTAAACCGGTAGAGGTGGAAACCGAAAATCTGGATGAACTGACCCAGGCGCTGGACGCCGGGGCCGACATCATCATGCTTGATGAGTTTTCGCTGGAAGACATGAAAAAGGCCGTCACCCTGACGGCGGGCAAGGCAAAACTGGAGGCTTCAGGCGGGATCAACGACCAGACCCTGATCCCGATCGCCGAAACCGGTGTGGATTACATTTCCATCGGCGCCCTGACCAAAAGCGTCAGGGCCGTCGATCTCTCCATGCGGCTGATCTGACCCAACCACCGGAAGGCCCTCAGGACCGGGACAGCAACCGGTCCATCTCATCAAGGGCCTGAATCAGGCTGGCGCCCGACGCTTCTCGACCACGGAAATGCTCTTCAGCCATGGGTGCTATGCCGGAAACCGACGGCAACGGATGCCCCGCCTCAACCAAGCTCTTCATCCTGTCCAGGAAGACAAACTGCAACCACTGGGTAAATTCCATGGTATCCAGGCAGAATGGTCGGGTGCTTTCGAATGCTTCATCCGGCAGGCTTTCGCTCTCCCAGACGCCCAGTTCCCTGAGTTCGATTTCAATCCGCAACAGACCGTCGGTCACCCGGTCCAGGTGCTTTTCTTCGGTAGACATACTCAAATCCGGTCAATACTGAGTGAGGCCCGGCATCACCAGGCCATCACGCTTTTAACAAAAGGAATAGTCAGGCGACGCTGGGCCTGTAGCGAGTTTTCATCCAGCGTATCCAGAATGGCCAGCAGCTCTCCGAGCCGGCGCGGTGCCCGGCGCATGATAAAACCGGCAACGTCATCAGACAGTACCATACCGCGCTGCTCCGCACGGGCCATCAGGATGCGCATACGGTCTTCATCGCGATACACCCGCAACTGCATGACCAGACCATGCGCCAGCCGTGATCCCAGGTCCGCCAGCCCGAATGGATAAGCGCCGGGGACATCCGCCATGGAGACCACCAACAGGCCATTTTGATCGAGGAGACGATTGTAAAGGTGGAAGATGGCTTCTTCCCAGCGCGGGTCGCCGGCGATACGGCCCAGATCGTCAAGACAGACAACCTGGTGATTATCCAGCCCGGTCAGCGCTTCGGGCCCAAACGGCAACAGCTCTTCAATGCTGATACACACTGCCGACTGGCCAAGCTGATCGGCCCGGTGACAGACCGCCTGCAACAGGTGGCTTTTGCCGGTGTCGGCATCACCGCAGAGGACAATAACCGGCAGGCCGTCGGGGGTGGCACAAATGCTTTCGAGCCTGCGCGCCACCTCAAGGTTGCGGCTGCCATGAAAATTGTCAAACCGGGCATCATCCCGCAGCTTGACCCCCAACGCCATCTGGGATGCTGTCATGGCCGCACGCCCCCCGGGTTACCTTCAACCATCGGTATCACTGCCAACAATACTTGCCGGCTGCCAGCGATAATAGAGAACCTGGTACAGCGATTCGAACGCCTGCTCTGCATCTTCCTCGTCACCCGTTTCCAGTGGCTGGTATGCCAGCGGATTGTCGATGTCAGAGGATTCGGATTTGTTCTCTTCCGATCCGTCCTGGCTCCGGGTGCCATTGCTGTCTGAAGCGTCGCTCTGGTCACCTTCCGACGATTGCTCAGCCGGCTCCGAGGGCTTTTCCATGGCAACAAATCTTGGATCCAGAGCAACATACTGTTTGAGCTGCTCCAGCTCACCGGTGAAGGAGACCTGCACCGTCAACCGTTCGCCCCGAACGCGGCTGGCGCCGACCGAATTTACCGGTGAGAAACTATCCAGCGCCTCTGTGACACGCCCGTAGTCGGACAGGGCAGAAACGCCTTCGAGTACAATATCCACCCTCGGCGATTCACCAACCTCGCTGGCTGCCACCGAATACCGGCTTGCATAGCCTTCCGCCCACCGGTCGATCAATGCTTCGGCCAACGCTCTCTCACTGTCGGCGGTGATCGAACGCTCCCGGTCATCCATTGCCGTGCCGTCGAACGTCCAGCTTGCACGCCATTCACCGCCGGAGTGTCGAATGCGCACCAGCGCGAGAGCATCACGGGATTGGTCCTCGGACGCGTCACGAATACGACTGGTAAACTGCCCCCAGAGATCCGACAACACTTCCCGGTTGCCCGCAAATGCCCTTGGCGGAAAATCCACGGGTAACCCACGCTCGGCAGCCGCAGACATAAGACTTCTGCGCCAGGAAGAAACAGCGTCATCCGCCGGAGAGGTAATCAGATGCCGGCTACCCCGCTCTTCCACCGCCACCCAGGCCAGGGTCAGCGGACGATTGGCACCCCAGACCGGAGCATCAATCGAGGCAAGTGCCTTGTTCACGCCAACCGCGCCGAACGTCATCTGCAAACGGTTCTCTCCGTCGTCGCGCGTCAGCTCATAGGATTGCAGCAGAGATTCAGCGTTTTCAAGAACGCCATCGACACCTTCAAGACCAAGCACATCCCGGCTGCCGGAAACCCGGACCATAACCCGCCGCAGGCCTCCGGCATAACCGGCCTGAAGGTCTTCGGCGTCAGCACCCTCAACCGGCACATCAACACTGTACAGGCCGGATACCGTTACCGCCTGAGCCATTCCCGCCCATAACAGACCGCAGGCCACAACAACTGCCTGCAGCGCCGGGCTGAGAAATCTGCCAATACCTTTTTGTCCTGATTCCGTCATGTAACACCCTGCCGTCGCCATGAATCGCGCACAGGATACACCATCACTAAAGGCTAGAGTAGCAAGCGCCCGTGTCCACCTGCTAAAATCCGCGGCCTGAATCACAGGCCAATGGTTGAATTTTCATGAGCGAACACAAGCCCTCCCTTACCTATCGCGATGCCGGTGTGGATATCGACGCCGGCAACGATCTGGTCAACCGCATCAAGAATACGGCAGCCCGCACCCGTCGCCCGGAAGTGCTCGGCGGCCTTGGCGGTTTTGGTGCCATGGTATCCATTCCCTCCGGCTATAAAGAGCCGGTTCTGGTTTCCGGCACCGATGGCGTGGGCACCAAGCTCCGGCTGGCCATGCAACTGCAGAAGCATGACACTATCGGCATCGACCTGGTGGCCATGTGCGTGAACGACCTGATTGTCGGTGGCGCCGAGCCATTGTTCTTCCTGGACTACTACGCGACCGGCAAACTGAACGTCGACATTGCCGCCCAGGTGGTTGAAGGCATTGGCGAGGGCTGCGAGCTGTCCGGTTGCGCTCTGGTGGGCGGCGAAACGGCAGAAATGCCGGGCATGTACGAAGGCGACGATTACGACCTGGCCGGCTTTTGCGTCGGCGTGGCCGAGCGTGAACAGATCATCAATGGTGACCGCGCCCAGGCAGGCGATGTGTTACTGGCGCTGGGATCTTCCGGCCCGCACTCCAACGGCTATTCACTGATCCGCAAAATCATTGAAATCAGCAACGCCGATCTGACCCAGCCCATGGGCGACACCACCCTGGCTGACGCCCTGATGGCCCCCACCCGCATCTACGTGAAGAACCTGCTGCAACTGATCCGCGAAGTGGATGTGCGGGCTCTGTCTCACATCACCGGCGGCGGCCTGCCAGAAAACATCCCCCGGGTACTGCCGGACGGCGTGGTTGCGGCCATTGATACCGAAAGCTGGGAACTGCCTCCGGTCTTCCAGTGGCTCAAGGAAGCCGGCGGTGTCGCTCCTGAGGAAATGTACCGCACCTTTAACTGCGGTGTTGGCATGATCGTTTGCGTACCGGCCGAACAGAAAGATCTGGCGATCGATACCCTCAATGCCATGGGTGAAACGGTATGGCAGATTGGCAACCTTGAGGCGGCCGAAAGCGCTGATCATGAAGCAGAAGTTCGTTACGCACCGGGGTTGTTGAAGGCATGAAGGCAGATCCGGCACCACGCCCCTCCATCGTTGTTCTCGCCTCCGGCAGTGGCACCAATCTGCAGGCCCTGATTGACGCCAGCCGCGAACGCGACTATCCCGGTGAAATCATCGCCGTGGGCTGCAGCAAACCAGACGCCTTCGCGCTGGAACGGGCAGCCCAGGCCAATATTCCGACCTTTGTGGTGAACCACAAAAACCATGGTTCCCGGGAAGAATTCGATGGCGCCCTGATGGCTGAACTGCGCCGTTATAACCCGGACCTGATCGTTCTGGCCGGCTTCATGCGCATTCTGACCGATGACTTCGTGCGCGCCTTCCGGGGCAGGATGCTGAATATTCATCCGTCCCTGCTACCGGCATACACCGGCCTGAATACGCACCAGCGAGTGCTTGAAGCCGGCGACAAAGTGCACGGCGTGTCCATTCACTTTGTCACCGAAGAACTGGATGGCGGGCCGGTAATCGCCCAGGCGGAAGTGCCTGTGGCGGGTGACGACACCCCGGAAAGCCTGGCAGAGCGGGTACAGCGCGAAGAACACCTGCTCTACCCCATCGTTGTTCGCTGGTGCTGCGAGGGCCGGATCCAGCTTGGCGCGGAGGCGGTATTGTTTGATGGCGAGCCGCTGTCACAACCCATGAAGCTTGCCAACGACTGAACGTATTGTCATCCAGCGTCCGCCCTGGAAACGTTAGACTGGCGCCAGCTACCTATCAAAACCAAAAGAGGCGACTGGATGACAAACCAGAACCCCGCGAAAACGACCCTGGCTTTTGTCAGCGGGCTGTTTTTCAGCATGAGTGCCATCGCGGCCACCGCAGACAAAACCTCAGGGCCGGAAACCGAGGCTCAGCCTGCCCTCACCCCTTACTCCGCCACTTATTCGGCCTCCATGTCCAAGGGCATCAAGCTCAATGGTGCCGGCAAGCGTGAGCTGAAGGATCAGGGCAACGGCGTCTGGCTGTACCGGACCGAAGTGGATTCCTTCATTGCCGACATCAACGAATCCCTGATTTTCAACTGGGAAGACGGTCAGGTGGTGCCGTTGCGCTACCGTTACGAGCTGTCCGGATTAATGGTCAGTAACCGTGAACAGTCGATCGACTTTGACTGGCAGGCCGGCATCGCGTCCGGCAGTTACCGGGGTGACAAGTTCGAACTGGAGCTCAGGGAAGGCGTGCTGGACCCACTGGGATTCCAACTGCAACTTCATCAGGACCTGAAAGCCGGCAAGCGTGATGTGACCTATCAGGTGATCGACAAGGGCGAGTACGACGAAGACCGATTTGCCGTGCTCGAAGAAGAAAATCTGAGCCTCAACGGCCGGTCGGTCGATGCCCTGAAAGCTGAAAAGGTCCGGGATGACGACTCCGAACGCCAGACGCTGATGTGGTTCGACCCGCAGCAGGATTACCTGCTGGTACGCCTTCTCCAGGTAGAGCCGGACGACAGCGAATACGAGCTACGCCTGAAAGAAGCCACTGTTCACCAGCAATAACTCTCAGGCCCCGGCGGCCGGGCTATGCTCGGCCCAGACCTGTTTCACTTCATCGGCAATGATTCTCAGCCCTTCGGCAACCCGCTCATCATCCTGGGAGTAGGTCACCCGCAGGCATTCATGGCGATGGCGCCAGTCGTCTTCCGGCAGGCCCGGGAAGAAGTAATGGCCGGAAACCACCAGCACTCCCCTTTCCTTCAAGCGCTGGTACAGTTCCAGACTGGAAATGGGCAGATCCGGAAACCACAGCCACAGGAACATGGCGCCTTCCGGCTTGTGGATATACCAGCGGCAAGTGTCTTCACCCATGGCCTCATGGAACGCAACCACGGCTTTTTGCATCTTGGCTTTATAGAAAGGACACACCACGTCCCGGCTCAGGGACAGGATTTCACCGGAACGCACCAGCGGCTCCGCCAGCATGGCGCCAAAACTGCCGGTCGCCAGATTCATAATAGCGTTGATGCCGGACAATGACTTGATGATGGACTCTTCGGCGATCACGATGCCGGTGCGCGCGGCTGGCAGGCCCAGCTTGGACAGGCTCAGGCAAAGGATGATCTGGTTATTCCAAGTGGGCCTGGCATCGGTAAACAGCAGACTCGGGAAGGGGGTGCCGTAGGCACCGTCGACAATCAACGGAATGTCCTGCTGCCGCGCCATCTGTTCCAGCCGGGCCAGTTCGTCGTCGGTAACAACATTGCCAGTAGGGTTTGTCGGCCGTGACACGCAGATGGCTCCGGTTTCACCGGTGACTTCCACCGCGTCAAAATCCACGCGGTATTTGAACTCGTGGCCGTCGGTGAAGGAGATGTCCGGGCGCACGGCCCGGAACAGGTCCGGCTCAATGCCGGCGTCGGCATAACCTATGTATTCCGGCGCCAGTGGCAACAATATGTGTTTGCGGTGACCTTCCCCGTAATCCCCACCGAACATGTTGAACAGCATGAAGAAAGCCGCCTGACTGCCATTGGTCAGGGCAATGTTTTCCGGTTTCAGATCCCAGCCGTACTCGCGGTTGAGCAAAGCCGCCAGCGAGGCAATGAACTGTTTTTCGCCCTGGGGCGGATCGTAAATGCCCACAAGCCGGCGCACCTGGTTTTCGTCGGCTGCCATGTCCGCCAGAATTTCCTGCACCCGCTGCTGGATCGCCGGGATATGCCCCGGGTTGCCGCCGCCCATCATGATCATGTCGTCGCCGGAGGCCATGGCGTTACCCAGGTCATCCATCAGGGAGGTAATGCCGGCATCGGCGGTAAACTTGCGACCAAACGCAGAGAGTTTCATGGTTCTAATCCATTTTGAGAACGATTCAACAGGGTGCAGAAGGCATTGTAGACCGGGCGGCCGGGTTCAGCTGTCCAGGGCAATGCCAAGGTTGCTGACGCCGCCGTTGGCAGCCTGCTCGCGCAACTCGGCGATAAAGTCTTCACGGGGCACACGCTGGCGTTTGAGGGCAAGCACCAGGTCCCGCTGGAACAGTTTGTCGTCCTTGAGCAAAGGATGATGTTCGAACAGGCGCACCAGCTCGTTATCATCCAGGCCTTCGCCTTCGGACATTTCAACAAAATCCATGACGGTTCTGGTGGCCAGTTGCGAGGCATCCGTGGCGCGGTGCTTGTCCGGGTTCAGGCGGTTAAGCAGGGCCTGTTCCAGCAACTGGCAAAAGTCGAAGGCGGGGTACACACCATAGGCGTCGTAGTCATCAACGCTGGGGCACAAACCTTCAAGCTTACTCAGCAACTGGGGGACAGCGGCTTCGTTGGTGTCTTTCTGCAGGGATTCCCAGCCAAGATCGAGTAACTGGCGCATCTTGCCGCCGGTTTTCAGGCCGACGGCTTCGACGAACAGGGCGTAGTTGGGAAACGAGCGTTCAGCCAGCGCCAGCAGGAAGGCGCATTCGCGCCAGCCCTGCAGTTGTGCAACGGATTTCAGAAACTGGTTGGCGTTCATGTCCTGGGCAGTGTCACGCCGGTTTGGCCAAGGTATTTGCCGCCCCGGTCTTTGTAGCTGGTTTCACACACTTCGTCAGACTCGAAGAACAGCATCTGCGCGACGCCTTCGTTGGCGTAGATTTTCGCTGGCAGGTTGGTGGTGTTGGAAAATTCCAGGGTAACCTGGCCTTCCCACTCCGGTTCCAGCGGGGTAACGTTCACAATGATGCCACAGCGGGCGTAGGTGCTTTTGCCGAGGCAGATGGTGAGTACGTTCCGTGGGATGCGGAAGTATTCGACGGTTCTGGCCAGGGCGAAGCTGTTCGGCGGGATGATGCAGGTGTCGCCGGTGTAGTTGACGAAGCTGTTGTCGTCGAAGTTTTTGGGATCGACGGTGGCGCTGTGGACGTTGGTGAAGATTTTGAATTCACTGCTGCAGCGGACGTCGTAGCCGTAGCTTGAGGTGCCGTAGGAAATAACGCGGCCTTTTTCATTTTCACGGACCTGGCCGGGCTCGAAGGGCTCGATCATGCCGTGTTGTTCGGACATCCGGCGGATCCACTTGTCGGATTTGATGCTCATTGGCGGGTTCTCGTTTCCAGCTGGGAAAAATTGAGGCGTAGTTTACCTTTTCCCTTGGGGTCTGTCGAAGTCTTCAGCTTGAGGCTTCGGTGTCAGGGACCGCTTTCTCCAAACCGCTAGAAGTGGGGGCTTCGGCGCCAGGAACCGCTTTCCAAAAACCGCTACAAGCCCCCGCAAGCGGGTCCGGCCAGCAATCACAGATTGCTGTCGTTCGGCTGCGCATGAAGCTCCGCTTCATAAACGCTTGCCTCACCCATGTGCGCTTCTCTCAGGCCATCCCTGGCCTTCGAAATTTTTGGAAAGCGGTTCCTGACGCCTTGATTTCACTTTCTTCCGGCCTGCCCTGACACTTAACTTCGAATATCAGCGTTCAGTTACGGAAACACTGGAAATAGTGCCACCCAGATTTCGCTCTCTGGTAGACAACTCCGCCCCCATCTTTCTCGCGATATCCCGGTACCTTCTTGCCACTTCGGAATCCGGCTCGGCAACCACCGTTGGAGAACCGCTGTCGGTTTGCTCGCGGATGGTCATGTGCAGCGGGAGCTGGCCCAGAAGGTTGGTGTCGTATTCTTCCGCGATTCGTTCGCCGCCGCCGTGGCCGAAGAGGGGTTCTTCGTGGCCGCAGTTGCTGCAGATGTGGACGCTCATGTTTTCGACAACGCCCAGTACCGGGATGTCGAGTTTCCGGAACATTTCGATGCCTTTTTTACCATCCAGCAGGGCGATGTCCTGGGGAGTGGTAACGATAACAGCGCCGGTGACCGGGACTTTCTGGGCCAGGGTGAGCTGGATGTCGCCGGTGCCGGGGGGCATGTCGACGATGAGGTAGTCGAGTTCGTCCCAGAGGGTTTGCTGGAGCAGCTGCATCACCGCGCCGCTGACCATGGGGCCGCGCCAGACCATGGGGGTTTTATCGGTGACGACGAAGGCCATGGAGTTGGCTTGCAGGCCGTGGGCCGGCATGGGCACGAAGTATTTGTTTTCCCGTACGTCCGGGCGTTCGCCTTCGGGCACGCCGAGCATCATGCCGATGCTGGGACCGTAAATGTCGGCGTCCAGGATGCCGACTCTCGCACCTTCGGCGTGCAGTGCCAGGGCGAGGTTGACGGCGGTGGTGGATTTGCCCACGCCGCCTTTGCCGGAGGCGACGGCGACGATGTTTTTCACGCCGGGCACCGGGTCGATGTCTTTGTGGATTTTGTAGGCGTGGATTTTCTGGCCAACGTGTACGTCGGCACTTTCAACCCCGTCAACAAACTCGAGGGCGTTGGCGACGATCTGTTTGAGCCCGCCGGCAATGCCCTTCGAGGGGTAGGGTAATTCGACCATCAGGGTGACTTTGCCATTTTCGTCTGCATTCAGTGATTTGATGGCGTCTAGCTGATACAGGTCTTTGTTCAGGTATGGATCCCGATATTCTTTGACAGCGGCTTCGAGGGCTTGCTGGGAAATCTGGGTCATCGGTGTCTCCGGAATATGCTCATAAGCACGGATGCAGGTGAAAATTACTGCCTTGGAAGGTATCATCTGTGCCCGTTTCTGACCATAAGGGGTGTTTACCCGGCGCAATCCGTTTTCATGGCCGCCGGAACCCCGTTCTGTCTTTCCAACCCGTATCAACATAAGGTTCGGACATCATCATGACGCAAGCGAGCAAGCAACAGCGCGATATTCTGGTTACCAGCGCCCTGCCCTACGCCAACGGGCCGATTCATCTGGGGCATTTGCTGGAGTACATTCAGACCGACATCTGGACGCGTTACCAGAAAATGCGTGGCCATAACTGTTATTACGTTTGCGCCGATGATGCCCACGGCACTGCGATCATGCTGCGGGCCGAGCGGGAAGGCATTACTCCTGAGCAGTTGATCAAGCGCATCAGCGATGAGCACCAGGAGGATTTTGCCGGCTTTCATATCCAGTTCGACAACTATTACTCGACGCATTCGGAGGAGAATCAGTTCTTTTCCGAATACATCTACCGCCAGCTGCAGGAGAACGGGCACATTGCCACGCGCAATATTACCCAGTTCTTCGATCCGGAAAAGGAAATGTTTCTGGCGGACCGTTTTATCAAGGGCACTTGTCCGAAGTGTAAAACCGAAGATCAGTACGGCGATAACTGTGAAGCCTGCGGGGCCACCTATACCCCGGCGGAGTTGATCAATCCGCGTTCTGCGGTTTCCGGTGCCACGCCGGTGGAGAAGCAGTCAGAGCACTTTTTCTTTACCCTGCCGGATTTCCACGACTTCCTGAGCAAGTGGACGCGCAGCGGCGCCCTGCAACCCCAGGTGGCCAACAAGCTGGCCGAGTGGCTGGATGCCGGCCTGCAGGAGTGGGACATCAGCCGTGATGCACCCTATTTCGGCTTTGAGATTCCGGACTCTCCGGGCAAGTATTTCTATGTCTGGCTGGACGCACCCATTGGTTATCTGGCCAGTTTCAAAAATCTGTGCAACCGGACAGGCGTCAATTTCGAGCATTTCTGGAAGGCGGATTCCGAGGCCGAGGTGTACCACTTCATCGGCAAGGACATCATCAATTTCCACGCGCTGTTCTGGCCTTCCATGCTGCACGATGCCGGCTTCCGCACGCCGAGCGCAGTCTGGGCCCACGGGTTTGTCACCGTAAACGGCAAGAAGATGTCCAAATCCCGGGGCACCTTCATCATGGCCCGCACTTTCCTGGATCACCTGAATCCTGAGTACCTGCGCTATTACTTCGCCGCCAAGCTGACCGGTGGTGTCGATGACATGGACCTGAATCTGGAAGACTTTGCCGCCCGGGTGAATTCAGACCTGATCGGCAAGGTGGTCAACATCGCCAGCCGCAGCGCCGGCTTTATCACCAAGCGTTTCGACGGCAAGCTGGGCGAGGTGACTGAGCCCGAAAAACTGCAGACATTTATTGATGCCGGCAAGGAAATCGAGGAATTCTACGAAACCCGTGAATTCGGCCGCGCCATGCGCCGGATCATGGAGCTGGCGGATATCGCCAACCAGTATGTGAATGACGAGCAGCCCTGGGTCATTGCCAAGCAGGAAGGCCAGGATGAGAATCTACAGGCAATCTGTACCAACGCCATCAACATGTTCCGCCTGCTGATGACTTACCTGACGCCGGTGCTGCCGAAAACAGCCGAAGCCTCCCAGTCGTTCCTGAACAGCCGTCTGGACTGGAACAATCGCGCGGCCCTGCTTGAAAACCATGGCATCGACAAGTTCAAGCCACTGATGAGCCGGGTGGAGATGCCGCAGATCGAAAAGATGCTGGAGGCCTCGAAAGAGGAATTGCCGGCAGCCACTGGCGACGTAAAGAAGGAATCCACGTCAGACCTGGAACCGATTGCCGATGAGATCGAGTTTCCGGATTTCGCGAAGGTGGATCTTCGGGTGGTCAAGATTGTCAAAGCCGAGCATGTAGAGGGCGCAGACAAGCTTCTTCGCCTCACACTTGACGTGGGGCATGGCGAACGTAACGTGTTTGCTGGTATCAAGTCGGCCTACAAACCAGAAGACCTGGAAGGCCGTATGACAGTCATGGTCGCCAACCTGAAACCACGCAAGATGAAGTTCGGCATGTCTGAAGGCATGGTGCTGGCAGCCGGCCCCGGCGGTAAGGACATTTTCATCCTGTCTCCTGATTCCGGGGCGACCCCGGGCATGCGGGTAATGTAAGCAGCAAGAGGCTGAGGCGCTCCGATGACAGAGTACTTACTGATACTGGTCAGCACCATTCTGGTGAACAACTTTGTACTGGTTCAGTTCCTGGGTCTGTGCCCGTTCATGGGGGTTTCCGGAAAACTGGAAACCGCCATGGGCATGTCCCTGGCGACCACCTTTGTACTCACACTGTCCTCGGTGTGCAGCTATCTGGCCTACACCTATCTGCTGGAACCGCTGGATCTGGTGTTTCTGCGTACCATTACCTTCATTCTGGTGATTGCCGTGGTGGTGCAGTTCACCGAGATGGTGGTGCGCAAGACCAGCCCCCTGCTCTACCGGGTACTGGGCATTTTTCTGCCGCTGATTACCACCAACTGTGCGGTTCTTGGCGTTGCACTTCTGAACCTGAATAAAAACAACAACTTCGTGGAATCCGTATTGTACGGCTTTGGTGCTGCAGCCGGTTTTTCTCTGGTGCTGGTACTGTTTGCGGCCATGCGTGAACGAATTGCCGTTGCCGATGTGCCGGTTGCCTTCCGGGGCGCCGCCATTGGCATGGTCACCGCCGGGCTGATGGCGCTGGCGTTCCTGGGCTTTACCGGCCTGGTCGCGGTCTGACGGAGCGGTTGTTGTATGTGGACAAGCATTATCATTGCAGTTGTGGTGCTACTCGCCCTCGCTCTGGTGTTCGGCGGTTTGCTGGGCTATGCCTCCGAGCGTTTCAAAGTCGAGGGCAACCCGTTGGTGGATCAGATTGATTCCCTGTTGCCACAGACTCAGTGCGGCCAGTGCGGGTTTCCCGGCTGCCGCCCCTATGCCGAAGCGATTGCCAACGGCGAAGCCATCAACAAGTGCCCGCCCGGGGGTGAAACCACCATCAAGGCCCTCGCCGATTTGCTGGATGTTGAGCCCCAACCGCTGGATGCCGAGCATGGTGCCGAACAGGAAAAGCGGGTGGCGGTGATTCGTGAAGACGAGTGCATTGGTTGCACCAAGTGTATTCAGGCCTGTCCGGTGGATGCCATTCTGGGTGCCGCCAAGCACATGCACACGGTGATCGAGAGCGAGTGTACCGGCTGCGACCTGTGTGTCGAACCCTGCCCGGTGGACTGCATCGACATGGTGACGGTTGAACCCGACATCCGCACCTGGACCTGGACGCCACCACCTTCCGGCGTTATTGCCACCGACCGCCAGGGAGCCAGTGCCTGATGACTCAGTTGTGGGATTTTTCCGGCGGCATCCACCCGCCCCAGAACAAGCAGCAATCCACCCGCCGGCCGCTGCGACAGGCACCGGTACCGGAGCTTGTCGTTCTGCCTCTGCAGCAGCATATCGGTGAGCCGGCGGAAGTGATCGTCAACGTGGGCGACCATGTGCTCAAAGGGCAGAAAGTAGCCGACGTGACCACCGGCATGGGTGTCCCGGTTCATGCATCCACCTCCGGCACTATTGAAGCGGTTGAAAAGCGCCCCGTTCCACACCCTTCCGGTATGGCAGACTGGTGCGTGGTACTGAAGCCGGATGGCGAAGACCAGTGGTGCTCACTGGAGCCGGTCAGTAACTACAAGCAAATGGAGCGGGAACAGGTCCTGCAGCTTATCCGCGAAGCAGGCATTTCCGGAATGGGGGGCGCCGGTTTCCCCACCGATATAAAACTCCGCCCGCCCCGTGACCGGAAAGTCGAAACCCTGATTCTCAACGGCGCGGAGTGTGAGCCCTACATCACCGCCGACGATATCACCATGCGCGAACAGGCCGACCACGTCGTCGCCGGGCTCCAGGTAATGGCCTGGATTCTGCGCCCGGCCCGCTGTGTGATCGGCATTGAAGACAACAAGCCGGAAGCCATTGCCGCCATGCGTGCGGCGGTTGAAGGCACACAGATCGAAATTGCGGTGGTACCAACCAAATACCCATCCGGGGGTGAAAAACAGCTGGTCGAGATCCTGACCGGCCTGGAAGTCCCCAGTGGTGGCATTCCGGCCGATATCGGCGTGATGTGCCAGAACGTGGGCACGGCGGTCGCCGTTTCCCGGGCGGTATTCGAAGGCAAGCCGCTGATCTCGCGCATTATTACGATCACCGGCGAGGCGGTGCGGGAACCGGGTAACTTTGAATCCCTGATCGGCACGCCCATCACCAACCTGCTGAAACTGGCGGGACTGGACGCCGACAAACTGAATCGACTGGTTCTCGGCGGGCCCATGATGGGCTACACCCTGACGGACCAATCTGTGTCGGTGGCAAAAACCTCAAACTGCGTGATCGCCGCTACCGCCAGTGAACTACCGGCACCCCCGCCCGAACAGCCCTGCATTCGCTGTGGGCAGTGCGCGGAAGTCTGCCCGATGGAGCTGCTGCCACAACAGCTGTTCTGGTATTCAAAGTCTGCCGAATTCGAGAAAGCGGAACATCTGAACCTGTTCGATTGCATCGAGTGCGGCGCCTGCTCCTACGTCTGCCCCAGCTCTATTCCTCTGGTGCAATACTACCGCTTCGCCAAAGGTGAAATCCGCCAGCAGAATGCCGAGCAACTGAAGGCAGACCGGGCCCGCGAGCGTTTCGAAGCCCGCCAGGCTCGCCTGGAACGGGAGCAGCAAGAGAAGGAACAACGCCGACAGGAGCGTGCCAGAGCGGCCGCCGAAGCCCAGGAAAAGAAGAAAGCCGAAGCGGAAAAAGCCGCCGCCAAAGGCGAAGCCGTTGATGAACACTCGGCAAAGTCTGCCCTGGTAGAGCAGGCTCTGGAACGAAAGAAGGCGAAAACGGCCCGGGCGACTGAAAACGCTGAAGCAAACAGCAGCGACAAGGTTGAGAAACCGGACATCGAAACGCTGGAAAAACAGCTGATGCAGGCCGAAAGCAAGCTGAACACCATGCAGGGCATGCTGGAAGAAGCCAGAGCCCAGGAAGCAGACAATGTCGAAAAGCTGGAGCGGGCAGTGGCCAAAAACCACGATCGCGTAAAGCGGGCCAAAGACACCCTGGATAAAGCGCGCGAACACCTTTCCAACGAACCCACAGCAGGCTAAACGTTCATGGCATTAGTTCAGCAATCATCACCCCATGCTCACAACGCCCGCCCTACGTCGCGGGTAATGCTCTGGGTTATTATTGCCACCTTGCCGGGCTTGCTTGCCCAGACTCTGTTCTTCGGGTGGGGCAACCTGATCAACGTGATCTGGTGCGTGGCTCTGGCACTGGCGTGCGAAGCCGGTTTTCTGAAACTGCGCGGCAAGCCGATCGCTTTTTTCCTGAAAGACAACACGGCCGCCGTTACCGGCCTGCTGCTGGGCCTGTCGCTGCCTCAGTTCGCGCCCTGGTGGGTTTCCGCAATCGCTGTTATCTCTGCCATTGTTGTGGCCAAGCAATTGTACGGCGGCCTGGGCTCCAACCCCTTTAACCCGGCCATGGTTGGTTATGCGCTGGTGCTGATCTCCTTCCCCGTGGCCATGACCACCAACTGGGCGGAAGCTGCAGGGCTATTCGGCGGTGCACCGGGCTTCGGCGAAACCCTGGCCAGAATTTTCTCCGCCAGCCAGACAGCCGTGGATGGCTGGACCATGGCCACACCGCTGGACGAATACAAACACAAGATTGCCAGCCATACCTCTGCCGAAGTGCTGCAGCATCCCACGTTCGGCGAAACCATCGCCCGGGGCTGGGAATGGGTCAGCCTGGCCTTTCTGGCCGGCGGGCTGCTGTTGATCTGGCTGAAAATCATTACCTGGCACATTCCCGTTGCCGTGCTCGGGGGCCTGGCCGTTATGAGTCTGGCTTTTGGCACCAATGCTGACCAGTATGCGCCCCTGCAGTTACATCTTCTGGCCGGCGGCACCATGCTCGGCGCCTTCTTTATTGCGACCGACCCGGTGTCTGCTGCCACCAGCCATCAGGGCAAGCTTATCTACGGTGCCGGCATTGGCGTTCTGATTTACCTGATCCGGGCCTGGGGCAATTATCCCGACGCCGTTGCCTTCAGTGTGCTGCTTATGAACTTCGCCGTGCCCTTTATCGATTACTACACCCCGCCCAGAACCTATGGCCATCACAAGGCCAGGCGCGGTGTACCCGGCAGAAGTGGAGGCTGATCCATGAGCACAATCACTACCTCCATAGTCCGCAGCGCTATCGGCCTTGGCCTGTTTGCCGTGATCACCGGCGGCACCATTGCCCTGACCCAGGTGGTCACCGAAGACCGGATTGAAGAACAGGCCGCTAAAGCCGAGGCCAGCGCCCTGTTCGAGATCATTCCGGAGAATCGGCACCACAACAACCTGCTTCGGGACGTGGTCACCCTGCCCGCCAGCAGCCGGCTGGCAAGCCCAGGGCCGGTTCAGGCCTGGGTGGCCCGCCGTGACGGCCAGCCTGTCGGCATGATCATGCCGGCTGTAGCACCCGACGGTTATTCCGGTGATATCCGTCTGCTGGTCGGCATCGATCTTCAGGGTGAGGTATTGGGTGTTCGGGTCACCAGCCACCGGGAAACACCCGGGCTCGGCGATCGCATTGAAACCCGAAAATCCGACTGGATTAAAAGCTTCGACGGGAAATCTCTGGGTACTCCACCACAAAGACAGTGGAATGTGAAAAAGAACGGGGGCGCGTTTGATCAGTTTACCGGGGCCACCATTACGCCAAGGGCCGTGGTGAAAGCCGTTCACCGATCACTGATCTATTTCCGTCAAAATCGGGGGGCTATCCTCGAGCGGCTCAACGCCGCCCCCTCACCCGAGAAAGACGCAATTACGCCGGAAGGCAATTCCGGTAACTCCGGAACCGGGGAGCAATACTGATTATGGCGACAAAAACCTCGACCGAAATTATCAAAGACGGCCTCTGGGACAACAACCCCGCGCTGGTTCAGGTACTGGGACTCTGCCCATTGCTGGCGGTAACCAGCACCGTGGTCAACGCTATTGGCCTTGGCCTGGCCACCCTGCTGGTTCTGATGGGTTCGAACCTGTCGGTGTCGGTCATTCGCAACTTTGTCAGTGAGTCAGTCCGGTTGCCGGCCTTTGTGATGATCATCGCCTCATTCGTAACCTGCGCGGAACTCTTGATGCAGGCATTTACCTATGAGCTCTACCAGATTCTGGGCATTTTCATTCCGTTGATCGTAACCAACTGTGCCATTCTCGGCCGCGCCGATGCCTTTGCTTCCAAAAACCGCCCCCTCCCGGCGGTTCTGGACGGCGCCATGATGGGGCTGGGCTTTCTGGCGGTTCTGATTGCTCTGGGCGCCATGCGCGAGCTGATCGGCCAAGGCACACTGTTCGCCGACATGAACCTGCTGTTCGGCCCCATGGCCTCAAACTGGGTTATCCGGCCTTTCGAACATTATCCCGACATGTTGTTTATGGTGCTGCCGCCGGGTGCCTTTATTGGCCTTGGCTTGTTGATAGCCCTGAAAAATGGCATTGACAATCATATGGCCGAGCGCCGCAAAGCGGCTCAGCCGGAAACCGTGAGCGCCGGCAGCAAGCGGGTGCGGGTGACCGGCAATATTTCCTGAACAGATCCGGAAGAGCATGAACAAAGACAAGCGAACAGAGATTTTTTCCCGGTTGCGGGATGCCAACCCGGAACCAACCACAGAACTCAATTACAGCTCACCCTTCGAGCTGCTGATTGCCGTTATTCTGTCGGCTCAGGCCACGGATGTCGGGGTCAACAAGGCAACCGCCAAGCTGTTTCCGGTGGCCAATACCCCGGAGGCAATCCTCGCGCTGGGTGTTGATGGCCTGAAGGAATACATCAAGACCATCGGGTTGTTTAACAGCAAAGCCGAGAACGTGATCAAAACCTGCCGGATACTGATTGAAAAGCACGGTGGCGAAGTACCGGACAAACGTGAGGAGCTCGAAGCTCTACCCGGTGTCGGACGAAAAACAGCCAATGTGGTTTTGAACACGGCATTCCGCCAGCCGGCCATGGCGGTAGACACGCATATTTTCCGGGTGTCCAACCGCACCGGTATCGCCCCGGGGAAAAATGTTGTGGAAGTGGAAAAGCGTTTGATGCGGCTGGTGCCGAAGGAGTTTCTGATGGACGCCCACCATTGGCTGATCCTGCACGGGCGCTACACCTGCACCGCCCGCAAACCCAAATGTGGCGCCTGTATTATTGAAGATCTGTGCGAGTTCAAACAGAAGCGGGATTATCTCTGACCCAGCATGCCAGCCTTCAGGCCTTTGTCCACAGGGTTGTCGGATAACCAGATACCGAAAAGCGCCTGTTTGAAAGCCAGATCTCCGATGGTGTCTTTGTGCTCACCATTCTTCAGCACGCTGACACCCTCTTCCGGCATATAGACCAGCGTAAAACTGTCGTCCTCCTCAATCGTTTCCTCAAAAACGGCGATGAAACGATCAATTTCCTCCTGGATGGCACTGGTATCGCCTTCGGTGGCCGCATCAAAGCCCTCCAGGGTCGCTTCCTTCATGCGCTCACTGGTGATCATTCCGGAAATAATATTCAGGGTAATCACCTGGGGCTCATCGGCTTCAAGAATAACGCTTGCGCTGCCCGGCTCTGCTGAGGACAGATACAGCCCGGCCACGTACAAATCCATGAACCACTTGGAACGGCTGCCCGCCCCTGCAAGCGCAAGCTCCTGTCCTTCGTACGAGTAGGTGCCCGGCACCTCTACCCCTTCAACAGTCTTTGCGCCGGAATACAGGGGCAGTGCCAGCAGCATCAGGCCCAACACGTGTGTCATTACTGTTTTTTTGTTCATTTCGGCAGATTATCCGCATTGAATACAGGGTATATAAAGAAAAAGCCGGCGTTATCGCCAGCTTTTTCGGTGGTACAGACACGGAGTTTACTCAAACAGTAAAGTGCCTGACAGGCCTTCCTTTTCCATGATTTCCCTTAAACGGCGAAGAGCCTCAACCTGGATCTGGCGAACCCTTTCGCGGGTCAGGCCGATTTCCTGGCCCACTTCCTCAAGGGTGCAGATCGGATAGCCGCGCAAACCAAAACGACGGGACAGGACTTCACGCTGTTTTTCACTCAGCTGATCAATCCAGCGCTCCAGACAGGACGACATGTTGTTGTCCTGCAGCAGATCGGCCGGATCAGTCGCACCTTCGTCGGCCACGGTATCGAGCAAAGACTTCTCGCCGCCGGTGCCGATGGGCGTATCCATCGAGGCAACGCGCTCATTCAGGCCAAGCATGCGCTTTACGTCGGCTACGGGCTTGTCCACCATCCGGGCAATTTCCTCGGCGGTGGGCTCGTGATCGAGCTTCTGGGTCAGCTCACGTGCGGCACGCAAGTAAAGGTTGAGTTCCTTAACCACATGGATCGGCAGCCGAATGGTACGGGTCTGGTTCATGATGGCCCGTTCAATGGTCTGACGAATCCACCAGGTGGCATAGGTAGAGAACCGGAAACCACGCTCGGGATCAAACTTTTCCACGGCCCGGATCAGGCCCAGATTACCCTCTTCAATCAGATCGAGAAGCGTCAGCCCCCGGTTAACGTAACGACGGGCGATTTTGACCACCAGCCGCAGGTTGCTCTCGATCATACGCTTGCGACCGGCTGCTTCGCCCTTGCGGGCCAGTCGGGCAAAATAGACTTCTTCTTCGGGAGTGAGTAGCGGCGAAAAGCCGATTTCATTGAGGTACAGCTGTGTGGCATCAAGCTGTTTCTGACTGGCGTAATACTTTCCCCGGGAAGGAAAATCTTCCCTCGCATCGACCGGTGGCTCTTCAGTTGCCGCCGCCTTCTCTACACGTTCTTCAGCTAATACATGATCGTTTGCGTCGTCCACATCTGCAACGCGATCAACAATGAGGTCTTCTTGCTCTGCTGACATTGTGCTCTACCCCGCCTCTGAAAAATCCTGTCATTCCCGATGCTTCTTTTTGTTTCGGGTATCGATTGTCTTCCGTTTCAGGACACTGCTGGCTGGCTTGTGCCGTGGCCATTTTGCTTTGCGGTTTTCAGTCAGCCTTCCAGGTTATATGCACTCAGAAAGTCCTGTTTCCTGATGTCATCGCCCCGGCAAGTATCGTGTCGGATCCACCGGATTGCCGTTTTTTCGAATTTCGAAATGCAACATCGGTTTGTCCGTGCCTGTACTGCCCAACTCAGCGATTACCTGTCCGGCTTCTACATCCTCCCCTTCCTGCACCAGAATCTTCCGGTTATGAGCGTATGCACTGAGATAGTGCTCACTGTGGTTCACGATAATCAGATTTCCGTACCCTAACAATCCACTACCCGCGTACACCACACTGCCGTCGGCGGCAGCTTTCACGTCATCACCGGACTTACCGGCAATATCAACACCCTTGTTGACTTTTCCGGATGTAGAGAATCCTGCAATTACAGTGCCACTGTGGGGCCATCGCCAGTTGATGTCAGATGCCACCGGACTGCTGCTCGCTGTCTGTTTTGGTTCTGAGGTTCGGGCAGCGGGCGAAGAACTTGCTGTTTGCCGGGGCGCTGACGCCGAAGACCGCGAAGATGCACTGGCAGTGCGCGAAACAGACCCCTTCTTGTCCAGGCGCAGCACCTCTCCGGGATGAATGGTCCAGGGTGGCTCCAGACCATTGGCATCTCCGAGCTCCCGGAAATCACGGCCATATTGCCAGGCAATGCCATAAAGGGTTTCACCCTTCTTGACGACATGGCTGCCCCAATACACCGGAGGGTTATAAAGATGATCCTGGTAGATTGCACTGGTATTACAGCCGGTCAAAAAGACAAGAAACAGGAAGGCAACAGCCAGAGAAGGCCAAGGGCGCGGCGTCGACAAACGCCGGGACGGGAGCACTGACGGAGCAGGTGCTCTGACAGCGTCGTCTGATACTTTACGCCCGATGGAAGGAGTCACGTATAAAAATTGCCTGATTATGATAAATCCATCTAAGAAATTGACCGGTAACGATGCAATTTCTCATATTTCAGGACTAAATTCCTAATATATCGCACAATTAACCAACAGCTCAGGTTACCAGACACAGGTATCTGTTACCTGAGGAAACAATTGCCTGTGCGTTCAGTAACACCTGCAGCTGTCAATCGAGCTTGTGTACGCCGGTTTCTGCCCGCCGCCCTACGATATCGAGCACCAGAACCAGTGCAAGCCCCAATGAGGCCATCAGCAATGCTGGTAGTACCAGGGGATCCTGATTGTACAGGACGCTCCAGGCTTCCGGGGTAACCGGGGTCTGGCTCAATGGCACCTGTTCACCGGCACTGTTGGTTCGCCAGCTCAGAGTCTCCTGCCAGGGCCAGACCTTGGCCAGAGCGCCCACCATGAATCCGGTCAGCAGTGCCAGTACAGTATCGTGAAAATGCCGGAAGGCGAGAGTAATCACCTTTGCTGCCGACAATAGCCCAACCGCACAACCGGCCAGAAACAAGGCCAGCAACCCGACATCAAAACTTTTGACCGCAGCCAGAACCGGGCCGTACATGCCAATGATTAACAGCAGAAAACTGCCAGACACCCCAGGCAGAATCATCGCGCATATAGCCAGTGCCCCGGCACCGAGAAAGGCGATACCCGTTGGCGCCACTTCACTGGCCGGTAGCGTTGTTACCCACCACGCAATCACGATGCCAGCAAGCAGGGGAACGAGCAGAGCTGGCGCGAATCGCCGCACCTGCCAACAGATATGCCAGACCGAAGCCAGGATAAGACCGAAGAAGAAGCTCCAGATCAGGATCGGATGCTCCGCCAGCAGCCATGTGATCAGCGATGCCAGGGTGGCTATACTGGTGACGATCCCGGCCAGAAGCAACACCAGAAAATTGCCATCAACAGCCTGCCAGAAACCGCGAAGATCGGCTTTCAGCAATTGCCGGAAAACAGCAGACGGCGCAGCACTGATCGCTTCCAGTAACCGAAAATAGATGCCGGTAATAAAAGCAATGGTTCCGCCGGAAACGCCGGGAACGATGTCCGCCGCCCCCATGGCCATACCCCGCAAAAAAATGGTCACCGGATGGTGGCGACGGGAGGTACTTTCCGGCCTGTCGCTCATCAGCGGATCACTCCGGCCAGCAGAGGCACAAAGCGAACAGGCTCGAGTTCACGGCGCTCAAACCGATCACCTTTACGGATCACTTCCACCAGAACCTGGTTTTCCTCACCTACCGGGGCTATCAGCACTCCGCCTTCGGCCAGCTGTTCCAGCAATTCCTGCGGTACATCAGTGGGCGCAGCGGTAACGATAATGCCATCAAATGGCCCCCGTTCAGGCCAGCCCATGCCACCGTCGGCGTGCTTGAGCAAGACATTGCGCACCTGCAGCTTCCTGAGGCGATCCCGGGCCCGATCCTGAAGCGGCCGGATTCTCTCGACGCTGTAAATTCGTGGAAACATCTGAGCCAGCACGGCCGTCTGATAGCCCGAGCCGGTACCCAGCTCAAGAACATGCTCCGGCCCATGGGCCAGCAGCAGTTCGGTCATGCGGGCAACAATATAGGGCTGGGAAAGGGTCTGGCCGTGGCCAATGGGTAACGACGTATCTTCGTAGGCCCGGTGGGCCAGGGCTTCATCAAGAAAAATATGCCGGGGTACCTGACCGATCACATCCAGTACCTGGTCAGACTGGATACCGATCTCCCGCAAGCGCTGCACCAGGCGCATCCGGGTACGCCTGGACGTCATTCCGATACCTTCAAGCATTGCCGTCATGACTGCTCTCCCGGTCCCTGAAGCCCTTCACTCCATTCCCTGAGCGCAGACATGGCCTCATGACGGGTCATGTCGATATGCACCGGGGTAATGGATACATAGCCTTCGCGGACTGCATGAAAATCGGTTCCGGGCCCGGCATCGCCACCTTTACCGGCAGCACCGATCCAGTACCGTTTTTTACCCCGCGGGCAGGTCATGGGCACAGCGCCTTCGGCGCGTTCCCGGTGGCCGAGCCGGGTAACCCGGATACCCTGCAGCTGTTCCCAGGGCAGATCAGGCACATTTACATTCAGGATGGAACGCGGGCCGAGAGACAGGGCCAGGCGGTTTTCCAGAAGCGTACGCACCACCCTCGCAGCGGTTTCATAGTGGAAATGACCATCGTTGACCAGAGACACGGCAATGGCGGGCAGCCCCAGATGGCGGCCCTCGGTTGCGGCTGCCACCGTGCCCGAGTAGATAATATCGTCGCCCAGATTGGCGTGCGTGTTGATACCGGAAACCACCCGATCGAATGGCTCATCGAAAAGGCCGTTGACGGCCAAGTGCACGCAATCCGTCGGTGTGCCGTCGATGGACTGAAAACCATTGGGGTGCTCTTCTACCGTCAGCGGCCGGCTCAGAGTCAATGAATTACTGGCGCCACTGTGATCCCTGTCAGGGGCCACCACTTCCAGTTGCCCCAGCCCCTGGAGCCCCTCATACAGGGCCAGAAGCCCCGGCGAATGCACGCCATCATCATTGGACAACAAAATACGCACAGTGCTCTCCACTAACCTGACTGTTTATTATTACGGCCGAGGCTCATGTCCTCCAGCTCGAAGATATCAGCAAGAATCGTTGTTGCGTACTGGCCTGGCTGCAGAAAGAACTGCAGATACAGGGTGCGGTCATCAAGCCATTGCCAGGAAAACGATTCCGGCCGGGTTACCAGCGCACGACGCTCGGGTTTCATCCGGGTACTCTGAAACAAATGGGCAAACTCAGGATGAGCCGACACAATTTCCCGCTCCAGCGCTTCCTGATCACCCGTGGCTGTGGTGCCGCCATCGCCCCACAAAGGGCCTGTGGGCGAGCCAGCACCGGATTCCGGCTCACCGGTTATTTCCGTATACCAGTTACCGGCCACAACCCGCGCTGCCAGAACTTCGTTGAACAGCCACGAACGTGCCGCCGAAAAGTACAATACGTTTTTCGAGGCATTTCTGCCACCACGCCCACGTTTTCTGTTCAGCCTCGTGGGGTCCAGCGTCACGGCCCGGTCGAGATTTCCTCCCTGAATGCCAAATCGCTGGGGCCCGAAATAGTTCGGTGCACCACGTTGCCGGAGCAATGCCAGGGCAGAATCCAGCGCCTGACGTTCACCGGTTACGTCGCGCAACGCAAGCTCGAAATAATTGCCGCGGTGTTCACCACGCCGGAGCTTGCGGGCATGGCGTTTACTGGCACGAACGGGCCAGCGCCCGGCGATCTCGGCAAGCAATTCAGAATCTTCACTTTCCCGGCCCGGCCGATAGAGGCTGAACCATTGCACGGTAACCGCATGCCGGTCTTTCAGCCCACAAAAACCAACCTCGAAATCACGGCACCCGGCCAGGGCGGCCAATTCCCGGGCAACGTATTCGGTGTTGTCCCCGGATTTCTCAAGACGAACGCACAGATGCTCACCACTACCGGCTGGCATTTCGGCGCTTTCTGCCGAAGACTCATCCTCCGGCCATAGCCACTCCGTGACACGGAAGTCTTCCGGCGTCGCCTTCAACTGAGCAGAACCAACACGCTCACCGGCCGAAACCGGCCAGTCCAACCGCCACTTTTCCACAGACGACGGGGAATTCATGATTTCACCGGTTCAAGCAAACACACGGCCTGACAGGCAATGCCCTCACCCCGGCCGGTAAAACCGAGGTTTTCAGTGGTAGTTGCTTTCACACTGACGCGATTAACCGGAATGCCAAGATCCTCGGCAATAGTCAGACGCATACTTTCAACATGGGGCGCCATCTTCGGCGCCTGGGCAATAATCGTGGTATCCACGTTCACCACTGAAAAACCTTCCTCCAGCACCCGCTGCATCACATGACGCAAAAGCACCCGGCTATCCGCCCCGGCCCACTCTTCACTGGTGTCCGGAAACAGGTGCCCGATATCGCCCAGTGCCACAGCGCCGAGCATGGCATCCGCCAGCGCATGCAGCAGCACATCCCCGTCAGAATGGGCCTGCAGCCCCTGAGTGTGAGGAATCTCCACACCACCCAGCGTGACCGAACTGCCCTCACAGAAAGCGTGGACATCAAAACCCTGACCGATGCGCATGTCTTGCTCCGATATAAAATTCAAAAACAGAAACTTACAGTTGCGCCAGAATAAACCCGGCCAGCGCCAGATCCGAAGGCACCGTAATCTTGATATTGTCCGGCCGCCCTTCAACCAGAGCCGGCATATTACCGGAAAACTCCATGGCAGAGGACTCATCGGTAATGGCAACCCCACGCTCCAGGCACAAAGCCAACGCCCGCTTGAGCGCCCCGAACCGGAACATCTGCGGCGTCAACGCCCGCCACAACCGACTGCGATCCACCGTCGACTCAACCTCCGGCAACTCCCCGCCAGAAGCCTGCTTCAGAGTATCCGCCACCGGCGCAGCCAGCAGACCACCAACCGGGTGTTCAAACAGAGAGTCGATCAGATTGGAAAGATCATGAGAATGCAGACACGGCCTGGCGGCATCGTGAACCAACACCCAATCATCCTCCCCGGCCTGCTCATCCAGCGCATGAAGCGCCGACAACACCGAATCCGCCCGCTCCCTGCCCCCGGTGCATGTCTGAATACGATCATCCTGCGACGACTCCGAATCCGCCCACCAATGATCCTGCCCACTCAACGGCACCATGCAACCTGCAAAGGGTGCGTTATCCAGCAAACGGGACAGAGTGATATCGAGAATGAAACGGTTGTTGATGGTGAGGTACTGCTTGGGGCATTCCGCTTTCATACGCTGGCCAATACCGGCGGCGGGAACGATTAGCCAAAGTTCGGGTTTAATCATAGGAAGGCATGTACTGAGTTCGGGAGAGCGTCGGGGAGGTTTTCTCCGGGAATTTCGAAGGCCATGGATGGCCTGAGAGAAGCGCACAGGGAAGTGCTTGTAGCGGTTCCCGGAGAAAACCTCCCCGACGCTCGTAACACCCAAACCATGAATTAATTCTCGACGACCAGAAAAAACGTCTCATTGTCACGAATAAGCCCAAGATTCATACGAGCCCGCTCTTCCACCGCGCCCTGCTCACCACGAAGATTCCGCACCTCCGCATAAAGCCGCTCATTACGCACTGAAAGCTTCGAATTGGCCTCTCGCTGCTCGGCTACCGCCTCTTCCAGCGACCAGACCTGCGCAAAGCTACCCTCCCCGATCCACAGGCGAACCTGCAACAGGAGTATCAGCACTACAAGAATGGCCCAAAGCGTTTTCATGCCGAATCCGTACAAAAATCAATCAATTTAAAAGCACAGCTAAGAGCTTAGTATAGACCTTGGAGCAGATTCGCAACAAGTTCGTGTAAGTTACTGTATAAAAAGGCCATCGCCTCCCGGATATAACCAAAACGCGATGGCCTTCACAGTTTTTACCGGCTTTCATTCAGTAACCGGTCATTTCCACTGGTTAAATTTTAACCCTGGCCTTTGATTTCAACCAGACCACGATAAGGCGCCTTGCCTTCCAGCTCTTCTTCAATACGCAGCAACTGGTTGTATTTAGCCACACGGTCAGAACGACACAGAGAACCGGTCTTGATCTGGCCCGCGCAGGTCGCAACCGCCAGGTCAGCAATGGTGGTGTCTTCGGTTTCACCTGAACGGTGGGAAATCACCGCCGTGTAACCGGCATCGTGGGCCATTTTGATGGCATCCAGCGTTTCCGTCAGGCTGCCGATCTGGTTGAATTTGATCAGGATGGAGTTACCGACGCCCTTCTCAATGCCTTCCTTGAGAATGCGGGTGTTGGTGACAAACAGGTCGTCGCCGACCAGTTGAACCTTGCTGCCGAGCTTGTCGGTCAGTACTTTCCAGCCATCCCAGTCGCTCTCGTCCATGCCGTCTTCGATGGAAACAATCGGGAAGCGCTCGCACAGGCCGGCCAGATAGTCTGCAAAGCCTTCGGAATCAAAGCTCTTGCCTTCGCCGGACAGCTGATACTGGCCGTCTTTGTAGAATTCAGAGGACGCGCAGTCCAGCGCCAGAGTGACATCGCTACCCAGTTTGTAACCGGCCTTCTCAACCGCTTCCTGAATAACGGCCAGTGCCGCTTCGTTGGATGGCAGGTTGGGGGCGAAGCCGCCTTCGTCACCCACGGCTGTGTTCAGGCCCTGGGCCTTCAGTACTTTCTTCAGGCTGTGGAAAATTTCGGCACCGACACGCAGGGCTTCAGCAAAGCTCTTTGTCGCAACCGGCTGTACCATGAATTCCTGGATGTCGACGTTGTTGTCGGCATGCTCGCCACCGTTAAGGATGTTCATCATGGGTACCGGCATGGAGAACTTGCCGGAGGTGCCGTTCACGTCGGCGATGTGCTCATACAGGGGCTTGCCCAGAGAGATGGCAGCAGCTTTGGCGGCGGCCAGGGAGACGGCCAGGATGGCGTTGGCGCCGAGGTTGGCTTTGTTGTCGGTGCCGTCGAGGTCAATCATGATCTGGTCGAGGCTGCGCTGGTCGGCGGAGTCTTTGCCGACGAGGGCGTTCCGGATGTCGCTGTTGATGGCTTCAACGGCTTTGCGAACACCTTTGCCGAGGTAGCGGGAGGTATCGCCATCGCGCAGTTCCAGGGCTTCGCGGGAGCCGGTGGAGGCGCCGGAGGGGGCGCAGGCGCGGCCGAGGGTACCGTTTTCCAGGATTACATCGGCTTCTACCGTCGGGTTACCGCGGGAGTCCAGCACTTCGCGGGCTTTGATATTGGCAATTTTGGTCATTCTTCCGGGTCTCCAGGTTTTTATCTTCTCGATGCAGTTCAAGTGGCTAAACTTGGTGCGAGAGCGCCCGGCAGGTTGGGTTTGGCGAAAACCGCTACGAGCACATCCATGTGCGCTTCTCTCAGGCCATCCTTGGCCTTCGAAATTTTCGCCAAACCCAACCTGCCGGCCACTCCCCTATTCCGCAGTTGTTATCTCTTTTAAACCACCAACACCGCCATTCAGGCGGTGTCGATAGGTTTGAAACTTTTGATCATGTCGTCCATGGCTTTCATTCTTACCAGGAACGGTTCCAGCTGGTTCAGGCGCAAAGCGCACGGGCCGTCGCATTTGGCTTGTTCCGGGTCCGGGTGGGCTTCCAGGAACAGGCCGGCCAGGCCCTGTGACATGCCGGCCATGGCCAGGTCGGTAACCTGGGCGCGTCGGCCGCCAGCGGAGTCGGCGCGGCCGCCGGGCATCTGCAGGGAGTGGGTGACGTCAAAGAGCACCGGCACGTTCATCTGTTTCATGATGCCGAACCCGAGCATGTCCACCACAAGGTTGTTGTAACCGAAGCTGCTGCCGCGCTCACACAGGATGAGCTTGTCATTGCCGGCTTCTTCGCACTTTTTAACGATGTGCTTCATTTCCTGTGGCGCCAGGAACTGGGCTTTTTTAATGTTGATCACCGCCCCGGTTTTCGCCATGGCCACCACCAGGTCGGTCTGACGGCTCAGGAAGGCGGGCAGCTGGATGATGTCGCACACTTCCGCCACAGGCGCAGCCTGTTCCGGTTCGTGGACGTCAGTGATGATGGGCACATCGTATTTGCTTTTGATGTCCGCCAGAATCTGCAGCCCTTTTTCCAGGCCGGGGCCACGGAAGGAGTGAATCGAGGAGCGGTTGGCTTTGTCGAAAGAGGCTTTGAAGACGTACGGGATGCCCAGACGGCTGCAGACATCCACGTACTTTTCCGCCACTTCAAAGGCCAGGTCCCGGGACTCGAGTACGTTCATGCCGCCAAACAGCACGAACGGCTTGTCGTTGGCGATATCGATGCCCGAGACGTTCAGGTTACTCTGCGCCATGGATCAGGAACCTTTTTTGGTAGCCAGTGCCGCCGCTACAAAGCCCTGGAACAGCGGATGGCCGTCACGGGGAGTAGAGGTGAATTCCGGGTGGAACTGGCAGGCCACGAACCAGGGATGATCAGGCGCTTCCACAACTTCAACCAGCTTGCCGTCGGCAGAGCGGCCGGAGATCTGCAGTCCGGCGTCTTTCAGGTTGGGCAGGAAGTGGTTGTTGACTTCATAACGGTGGCGATGGCGCTCACGAATGGTTTTCTTGCCGTAACAGCCGGCAATGGTCGATCCTTCCGTTAACACACAATCCTGTGCGCCCAGCCGCATGGTGCCGCCCAGGTCAGAGGTTTCGGTGCGCTCTTCGCGCTCGCCACTGGCGTCCAGCCATTCGGTAATCAGGCCAACGACCGGCGATGCGGTGTGCTCACGGAATTCCGTGCTGTGTGCGTCTTTCAGGCCGGCCACGTTGCGGGCGTATTCGATAACCGCAACCTGCATACCCAGGCAGATACCCAGATACGGAACCTTGTTTTCACGAGCGTATTGAACCGTGCGGATTTTGCCTTCCACACCACGCTCACCAAAACCGCCCGGCACCAGGATGGCGTCTGCGGCTTCCAGGGCGCCGGTTCCATTCTGCTCGATGTCTTCAGAGTCGATATAGCTGATATTGACCTTGGTGCGGGTCTTGATACCGGCGTGCAGAAGCGACTCGATCAGGGATTTGTAGGCATCGAGCAGTTCCATGTACTTGCCCACCATGGCGATGGTCACTTCCTGCTCCGGGTTCATCAGGGCGTCGACCACGCCGTCCCACTCGCCCAGATCGGCGCGATTGGCCTTCAGGTTGAAGCGGTCGATAACCAGTTGATCCAGGCCGTAGTCGTGCAACATGCGCGGTATGGCGTAGATCGACTTCGCGTCCTTCATGGGGATGACAGCCCGCTCTTCCACGTTAGTGAACAGGGCAATTTTGCGTCGGGAGCTGGCATCTACCTCGTGCTCGGAGCGGCACAGCAGGATATCCGGCTGCAGGCCGATGGAGCGCATTTCCTTGACCGAGTGCTGGGTCGGCTTGGTTTTGATCTCGCCGGCGGTCGCAATGTAAGGAACCAGAGTCAGGTGCATGAACAGGGCGCGCTGGGGTCCGACTTCAACCTTGAGCTGACGGCAGGCTTCCAGGAATGGCAGAGATTCGATATCGCCGACGGTGCCGCCGATTTCGATGAGTGCCACATCCACGCCGGCCGCGCCTTCCACCACACGACGTTTGATTTCGTCAGTGATATGCGGAATGACCTGTACGGTGCCGCCCAGGTAATCGCCACGACGCTCTTTACGAATCACCTCTTCGTAAACACGACCTGTCGTGAAGTTGTTGCGGCGAGTCATCCGGGTGCGGATAAAACGCTCGTAGTGGCCAAGGTCCAGGTCAGTTTCCGCGCCATCTTCGGTGACGAAAACTTCACCGTGCTGGAACGGGCTCATGGTGCCGGGGTCTACGTTAATGTAGGGATCCAGCTTGAGAATGGTGACCTTCAGGCCGCGTGCCTCGAGGATGGCTGCCAGCGAGGCAGACGCAATGCCTTTCCCCAGGGAAGACACAACACCGCCGGTGACGAAAATATAACGCGTCATGCAGATTCCATGATTGTCTGGTTCGGTAAAGGAGGGAGATTATTCATCTCAAGATGGGACGCCAGACTACCAGAAAGCCCTTTTCCACTCAATCACAATCCCTCTCCACAATCAGCCGCCAGCCGGCGGCAGGAGCGCTTCCCGAGTATCGGTCAGAACACCATAAATTGCCAACGGCAATCAGCTGGTCGCCGTCCGGCGCGAGCCGGTAAACCAATGGCAGCGCGGCTCTCTCCCAAGGTGGCACACCCTGCTCCTGAAGCCATTTTTTGAGAGCCCGGGAGGGGCGAACAGGGTCGGGCTTTACCCGTTCTCCCCCCTGCCTCGTAGATATCCGTATTGGCGGCGGCGCATTATCTGAGGTATCAGCAGGCCTGGCAGCCGACAAAGTGATCCGCCAGGGCCCCCACTGAACAGGCTGCTGCGGGGTCAATTGCTGTGATTGTTGCGGCACTTCCCTATCCGGCACCAGATAAAGGTGGTTCCGGTAACGCCGGATGCTATAGCCGTTGCCCCGGATTTCCGGAGCACGGTCTTCCGCCGCATCCAACAGCTCAGATAGAACCTGATCTCCGGAAGACAGTGAGGGCAACGGCCAGCCCTGATGGTCGATCCACCAGCTCAGGAGATTACGCTGCTCCAGGCGATCAAGAGCCCGGAATTCGGCAAGCTTTAACCGACCCTCGCCATCTCCACACTCCCGCCACTGCAACTCCGCCAGCCGACGGTTCAGTTGTTCGCTGTCTGCACAGGCCCGGGCGCTGTGGGCCACTCTCTGAAGCAAGCCGGGCCACCGCTGTTTCAGCCCCGGCAATACGCCATGGCGCAGATAATTCCGGTCGAAGGCCTGGTTTCGGTTACTGGGGTCCTCCTGCCAACATAGTTCCACGGACGCCGCGACCCGCTCCAGCCTGTCACGACTGATATCCAGCCATGGCCGCAGCAGGCTGCCCTGTCCAAGGGGTCGTGTAAGAGGCATACCCGCCAGGCCTTTCACCCCCGAACCACGAAGCAGCCGGAACAGGACCGTTTCAGCCTGGTCGTCAGCGTGATGAGCCATCAACAGCAGGTCTCCGGCGCCCAGCAACTGATGAAACACATCATAACGGGCCGCCCTGGCCGCTTCTTCCAGACCGCCAGCGTCAGAGCCAACCGGTACATCCACGTGCTCAATCACAACCGGAACGGACAGCTGTGCACACAGGTCCCGGCAGAACTGCTCGGTCTGTTCATGGTTGGGCTGAAGCTGGTGGTTGACGTGCACCGCCGTTACATTGGGATGACAGGCAGCCGCTACGCACAGAAGCAGGGAGGAATCCAGGCCGCCACTGAGGGCGACCCGGAGGGTATTATGTTCGGGGAGAGCAAGAACCGGCTGCAGCAGGTCAGCCGGCCAGTCAATGTCCCGGGCGGCGCTACCGCCCGTATTCATACCTGGTCAGGCGCTGATAACGGCGAGAAATCAGTTCTTCCACAGGCATGGCACTGAATTCGGAAACACTCTTTACCAGAGCCTTCTTGAGGTCCTGAGCCATGGCTTCCGGATTTCGGTGGGCGCCACCCAGAGGTTCCTTGATTACATTATCCGCCACACCCAGCTCTTTCAGCCGCTCGGCCGTCACACCCATGGCTTCCGCCGCCTGGGATGCATACTCAGCACTCTTCCAGAGAATAGAAGCACAGCCTTCCGGGGAGATAACGGCGTAAGTGGAATACTGCAGCATGTTCAGCTGATCTCCAACGCCGATGGCCAGCGCGCCACCGGAACCGCCCTCGCCGATCACGTTACAGACGATCGGTGTTTTCAGGCGAGACATCACCGCCAGGTTGAAGGCAATGGCCTCGCTCTGGCCACGCTCTTCGGCACCAATGCCGGGATAGGCGCCCGGGGTGTCGATGAAGGTCAGAATCGGCATGTTGAAACGCTCGGCCATTTCCATCAGACGCAGCGCCTTGCGGTAGCCTTCAGGGCGCGGCATGCCGAAGTTGCGCTTGACCTTGTCTCTCACTTCCCGGCCTTTCTGGTGGCCGATAATCATAACCGGCTTGTTATCCAGGCGGGCGGTGCCGCCGATAATGGCCAGGTCGTCGGCGTAACGGCGATCACCGTGCAGCTCGTCGAAATCCTCGAATATCATCTCGATATAATCCCGGGTATAAGGCCGGCGCGGATGACGCGCCAGGCGGGCCACATCCCAGGATTTGAGGTCAGAAAAGATGCTTTCAGTCAGGCTGACGCTCTTCTTTTTCAGACGGGTAATTTCATCACTGATGTTGATGTCGGTGTCATTTCCAACCATCCGAAGCTCTTCAATTTTGGCTTCCAGGTCGGCAATCGGCTGTTCGAAATCCAGGTAGTTAGGGTTCATGATGTTCCATCATTTGCTTGCTTGGCGGACATACGGACCGCCATAACCAGAATTTGAGGTAAAGATATCAGCGCTGACGGTACAGCTAAAGCGGACATTGGTATAAGTTTCTCTGAACATTTTTTAATCATAGACCAGTTCCACTGAATGATCGCCTACCAGATGTCTGAGTTCAAATAGCAAGCTGTCATCCGGCTGTACACGCCAGGATTCACCCAGCTCGATCCGGGTGCACGCCTGTTCGCTGCGGTAATCGATCCATACCGGGCTGCCTTCATTACGAAACGGCTGCAGGGTATCACCAATTTTTTCCAGCAGGCCATTCTGCAACTGATTTTCGTGCAGGGAAAGCCTGAGCCCGCGACTGAACTGCTGACGTGCCGTGGCAACATCCATTACCGAGTTGACACGCATCTTCATTTGCCCGGAGTAGTCATCATGGCTGACCTGGCCTTCCACCACAATCACCTGGTCTGACTGCAACAGTTCCCGGTTCTCGAAAAACGCTTCTGAAAACAGAGTGGCCTCGATGCGTGCACTGCGATCATCCAGGGTAATAAAGCACATGGTGGAGCCGGTGCGGGTTTTCATGGTGCGCTGGGCTATCACCAGGCCGGCCACTCGCTGGGGTGACTTGTTGGGCTTCAGGTCGGCGATGGACGAGCGCACAAAGCGGCGGACTTCTTTTTCGTACTCGTCAAAGGGGTGGCCGGTCAGGTACAGGCCCAGGGTGTCTTTTTCACCTTTGAGACGTTGTTTTTCCGGCCACTCGCGCACGCCGGCCACATCAGCATAGAGATCTTCTTCTTCGCCATCGCCCTGCAGCATTTCTCCGAACATATCCACCATGCCGGCGGCGTCGTTCCGGGATTGCTGGTCCGCCTGCTGAATGGCCTTTTCAATACTGGCCATCAGTTGTGCGCGGCCGGGTCCAAGCTTGTCCATGGCACCGGAGCGGATCAACGCCTCCAGGGCACGCTTGTTCACCTTTTTCAGGTCAACCCGCCGGCAGAAATCAAACATGTCTTCGAACGGCCCGTCTTTCGCGGCCGCCACAATGCTGTCAATCGGGCCCTCCCCCAGGCCTTTGATGGCGCCCAGGCCGTACACGATCTGACCTTCGTCGTTCACCGTGAAGGTGTAGGCCGAGCGGCTGACGTCCGGCACCAGCAGATCAAGCTTCATGCTGCGGCATTCTTCAACCAGCGTGACCACCTTGTCGGTGTTCTGCATATCGGCGGTGAGTACCGCAGCCATGAATTCAGCCGGGTAATGCGCCTTCAGCCACAGAGTCTGGTAAGACACGAGTGCGTAGGCGGCGGAGTGGGATTTGTTGAAGCCGTAACCGGCGAACTTCTCCACCAGGTCGAAGATGTTCTCCGCCAGCGTTTTATCGATGTTGTTATTGGCACAACCTTCCAGAAAGGTGACTTTCTGTTTGGCCATTTCTTCAGGTTTCTTTTTACCCATGGCCCGGCGCAGCATGTCCGCACCACCCAGGGTATAACCAGCCATCACCTGGGCGATCTGCATGACCTGTTCCTGGTACAGGATAACCCCGTAAGTGGGCTCCAGTACCGGCTTCAGGCCTTCATACTGATAATCCGGGTGGGGAAACGACACCGGCTGCCGGCCATGCTTACGGTCGATGAAGTCGTCCACCATGCCGGACTGCAGCGGCCCGGGCCGGAACAGGGCCACCAGGGCGATCATTTCTTCCAAAGAATCCGGCTGCAGACGACGGATCAGGTCTTTCATGCCCCGGGATTCCAGCTGGAATACCGCCGTGGTTTCCGCCTTTTTCAGCATCTCGAACGACGGCTTGTCGTCCAGCGGAATGGTGGCAATATCCAGTTCATCCTGCCCGCGCTTCTCCCGGCGCGGGTTGATCATGTTCAGGGCCCACTTGATGATGGTCAGTGTACGCAACCCCAAGAAGTCAAACTTCACCAGGCCGGCATCTTCCACATCCCCCTTGTCGAACTGGGTCACCAGGCTGCCGCCCTCGTCATCGCAATACAGCGGCGAGAAGTCGGTAATCTTGGTGGGCGCAATCACCACGCCCCCGGCGTGCTTGCCGGCATTACGGCACACGCCTTCAAGCTTGAGCGCCATTTCCCAGATTTCCTGGGCCTCTTCGTCCTGTTCCAGGAAATCCTTGAGCTGGGGCTCCTGCTCAATGGCCTTTTCCAGGGTCATGCCCGGCTCGAACGGGATCAGCTTGGAGAGCTTGTCCGCCAGGCCATAGGATTTACCCTGCACGCGGGCCACATCGCGCACCACGGCCTTGGCCGCCATGGTGCCAAAGGTGATGATCTGGGAAACCGCTTCCCGGCCGTACTTTTCGGCGGTGTATTCAATAACCCGGTCGCGGCCTTCCATGCAGAAGTCGACGTCAAAGTCGGGCATGGATACCCGTTCAGGGTTGAGAAAGCGCTCGAACAGAAGATCGTATTCCAGGGGGTCCAGATCGGTGATCAACTGAGCATAGGCCACCAGTGAACCGGCACCGGAGCCCCGGCCCGGGCCTACCGGTACGCCGTTGTTCTTGGCCCACTTGATGAAGTCCATCACGATCAGGAAGTAGCCGGGGAACCCCATCTGAATGATGATATCCAGCTCGAAGTTCAGGCGCTTGTAGTAGGCTTCACGCTTGGCGTCGTACTCCGGATCGTCTTTGCTCAGGGTAACCGCCAGGCGCTCTTCCAGGCCTTCTTCCGAGACTTTCCGGAAGAACTCATCCATGGTCATGCCGTCCGGAATCGGGTAATCGGGCAGGAAGTATTCCCCCATCCGCACCTGCACCGAGCACCGGCGGGCGATTTCCACGGTGTTTTCAACTGCTTCGGGGATGTCGGAGAACAGCTCAACCATCTCTTCCGAACTGCGCAGGTACTGCTGCTCACTGAACCGGCGCTTGCGGCGCGGATCATCAAGGGTGCGACTCTCGCCGATACAGACCCGGGCCTCATGGGCCTCAAAGTCGTCCGCTTCCAGGAAGTGCACATCATTGGTGGCAACCACGGGCAGCTCCATCTCTGCCGCCAGCTCCAGGTTGAGGTGCAGACAGTCTTCGTCACCGGGGCGACCGGTGCGCTGCAATTCCAGGTAGTAACTCTGGGGGTAAAGCTTTCGCCAATATTCCGCCCGCTCCCTCGCCAGTTCCGGCTTGTCTGCCATCAGGGCCTTGCCGACATCGCCCATTTTGGCGCCGGAAAGCGCAATCAAACCCTTGGCGCGGGCTTCCAGCCATGCCCTCTGGATAATCGGTTTGCCGTAGCGCTGGCCATCGGTGTACCCCAACGAGATGATTTCGGTGAGGTTCAGGTAGCCGTCGTTGTTCCGGGCCAGCAGGGTCAACCGGAACGGGCTCTCCGGCTCTTCCGGGTTTTCCAGCCAGATGTCGGCACCGATAATCGGCTTTACTCCGGCGCCCAGCGCCGCTTTGTAAAACCGCACCAGCGAACACATGTTCGACTGTTCTGTCAGCCCCACTGCCGGCATGCCCAGCTCAGCGGCCCGGCTGATCAGCGGCTTGACCCTGACCAGTCCGTCGACCATGGAGTATTCAGAATGTACGCGAAGATGTACGAAGGTTTGCGCCATAACTCGGGGCTATTCCTGCTTGTGTTCAGTGGTGACGGGTCGGGGTTGCCGTAACAGGGTACTGCATACGCGGAGCTCCTGTTAGACTACCGGGCCTCAAAATATCGATATCCGCCCAAAATTATACGCTACCCGGGAACGTCACAAAAAAGGAAAATCCATGCTCCGAAACGAGAAAGCCCGGTTGACCGCCCGGGCAACCGCCGCCATCTATATCGCAGTGCTTATAGCGCTGGTGGCCACCACTTTTCTGCCCGAGCCGGTGGAAGACGTGTCTATTACGCTGATACTCGCGGTGAAGCTGATCCCGCTACTGCCCTTTGCCATAGTGGTTTTTCGCGGCCATAACCGTGGCTATATCTGGCTGTCTTTCGTGGTAATTTTCTACTTTACCCAGGCGGTGGTCTCAGCCTGGCTCAGTGAAGGTGCCCCGGGCCCGGTGATTATGACTGTTCTGACTCTGGCACTGTTCACCAGTGCCATGGTGCATCTGAAGGTAAACCGGCACCCGGCAGCATAATTCCTGCCGGTCAGGCTTCAGGACGTAACCCGCACTGGCCCAGCAATTCCTGCCAGTGCCGGGTGTGCAGAGCCATGGCATCATCAAGCTCCTGCCACAAACTGTTCTGCGAATCATCCGTAAGGTATCGCTGATGCCAGGGGCGGAACGATTCCGGCATCACTGAGGCCTGCTGCCCGGCCAACCGCTCAAGTTCGCCAATAAGTTCGTACCCTGCCCTGCTGACATCGCTCATGTAGGGCTGAATCTTTTCAATGTAGATACTGAAAAAGAAATTCCGGACGATATCCGATTGATTGTTGGGCTTGCCGTTGAGGCACAGGGGGCGCTCCTCAAGCCTGGCCTGCAAGGTTCGGGTGCCGGCATCGAGCGTGGCAATCAGCAACCGGGCACTGTTGATCAGCTGACCGGCGCGGAACTCGGCCTGCCAGCGCTGCTGGATAGCACCAAGGCTGTCGAGAGACTGATCCAGGCGCTGATTGTTCAGGTTTTCGACAATACGATTCAGTTGCTCAAGATCCCGCACCAGATCAGAGACGACACTACTGCCCTCACCCACCGGGAAATAGCCCTTGGAGAGGGTGACCAGCCGTTCAATTTCCTCTGTCCCCCAGGTCGCATTCCAGAGCGCCCGGGGTAACGAATCCCGCTTGCTGTCAACGGCTGCTCGCAGGGTGTCCCGGAGCTCTTCATCCCTGATTTCAGGCAGGCAGTCTTCAGCGGCCCGGATAAACCGGATTTCGTAACGCAAGCGGTTGATTGGCTGCATCACCCGGCCCATTACCGAATTTTTCTCGCCGACAACGTACTGCAGCTCACACCGGTACAGAGACAGGAAATCGAGCATGCCCAGCTCAAGCTCCGGCATCTCGAGCAGCCGCTCCCGGCGACGAGGCAGCGACCTTGCGGCAGGAAGCGCCTGCACCTCGGCCGGAGACGTCTCCAGTACCCGGCCAAGACGCTCGAGATATTCCGACATCATTGGTTCGGCGTCAGAAAATGAGTCGCAGCCGACCAGAAACACAACCACAAACGCGGCACTCAGGTGTTTAAGCATAGCTACAGCCCACGCCGGGCGACCGGGTTAATGGCCGCCGTGGATTTCGCGGTTACGCCGTTTATCCCGGTCGCCCTTGCGCACCATCACATAGACTGCCCCGGTACCGCCATGATGTTTCCGGGCAGAGTGAAAGGCCAGCACATCTGCCAGCTCTGGCAGCCACTTGGCGACATGACTCTTGATATGGGCGATGCGATCCGGGTTTCGCTCGCCCTTGCCGTGCAGAATAATCACTGAGCGCAAACCGTAGCGCACACAGTCATTGATAAAGCCAAACACTTCCCGCCGCGCTTCCTCCACCGTCATGCGATGCAGGTCCAGCCTGGCTTCAATCGGATACTGGCCCATGCGGAGTTTTTTGAACACGCCATGCTGAATACCGGGACGTTGCCAACTGAGGATGTCTTCGGCTGTCAGTGGCTCCACCATATCCGCCGTCAGCGGATTACGGTCACGAACAGGCTGCTCAACGGCCGCACGTTGACGTTCCAGATGCCCCGGCGTCAGCTCTTTCGGTGTCGAGACTTCAGCCCGATTGGGCTTGCGGATGCGCCGGACATCTTGCATTTCTTCAAGAAACGCCAGGCGTTCGTCTTTACTGGTCATGGCACAAACTGTTCCCGGATTGACGAGTATCAGAACTTTACCACCGGGGAGAACTACCATAAAGCGATTCTCTGCGACCAAAAGCGTAGGGTAAAACAGGTAACCACTGATACACTTCAGCGGATAACAATAACGACGAGGCCTCGGCGACAGCCTGATGGCCCAGGCTACGAACGGATTTCACTATGGCTGCAGCAAACCCGGAAAACACTCCCCAGAACACCCGCGCCATCATGTCTTTCCTGAGGCATCATGCGCCCTTCTCCAACATGGGCGATGCCCACCTGGCGCATTTTGCCGAACACGCCACACTGAGCTTTTATGCTGACGGTGATGTTGTGCTCTCGCCAGATGAAGGCACAGTTCAGCGGTTTTACGTGGTAAAGCAGGGCCTGATTCGCGGCGAGCGCTATAACGAAAAAAGCGATAGCACCGAGCCCACTTTCGAGATCTGCCCGGGCGAATGCTTTCCCCTCGCCGCTCTGGTGGGCGAGCGCCCCACCCGGACCTTGCACCGTTCGGCCGGTGACACCTTCTGTCTGAGCATTGACCACGATGCCTTCGTAACACTGTTCTCGGAAAGCGATCCCTTTCGCGACTTCTGCCTTCGCGGTGTCAGCAGCCTTCTGGATCAGGTCAACAAGCGTATCCAGTCCAACGCCATGGCCTCTATAGGCTCCAGCAACAGCCTGGACACCCCGCTTCACCGTTTTGCCCTGCGCAACCCGATTGTCTGCACGCCTGACATCCCCGTGCGCAAGGCCGTGGCCAAAATGCACGAAAACGACGTTGGCAGCATCATCATTACCGATGACACTCGCCAACCCAGGGGCATTTTCACCCTGCGTGACCTGCGCACGATGGTGGCCGAAGAGAAAGCGCCGCTGGACACGCCCATCAGTCAATTGATGACGCCTGACCCGAAATCACTGCCGACCACCGCCGATGCCTTTGAAGCGGCCATGCTGATGGCCGAGCATCACTTCGCCCACCTGGTCGTGGTGGATGAAGAAAATCGTCTGGCCGGCGTGGTTTCTCAAAGTGATCTCTTCAGTCTGCAGCGGGTAGACCTCGTGAATCTGGCCAGAACCATTGGTACGGCCCCGAACCTGAAGGCGCTCATCAGCTTCCGGACCGATGTGTCGCGGCTGGTGGACACCATGCTGGCCCACGGCGCGGATTCCGGCCAGGTCGTGAAAATCATCACCACCCTCAACGACATCACAGTGCGCCGGGTGATTGAGCTGAATCTTCGCCAGAATGACCCGGGCATTCCGTTCACCTGGCTGACCTTCGGCAGCGAGGGCCGCCAGGAACAGACGCTGCTGACCGATCAGGACAACGGCATTCTGTTTGAAACCCCCGAGGGCATGACACCTGACCAGGTTCGGGGAAAACTTCTGCCCTTTGCCCGCAAGCTGAACGACGAACTGGCCGAATGCGGCTTTACCCTGTGCAAAGGCAACATCATGGCAAGCAACCCCAAGCTTTGCCTGAGCGAAGAGGAATGGGATGACTGGTTCCAGCGGTTTATCGAGTCATCGACACCGCAAAACATCGTGTATTCATCGATCTTCCTTGATATGCGGTCGATTTTCGGCCCCGAAGAACCCCTGCAGCGCCTGCTGGACAAAGTAGTGGAGCGCATTCGCAAAAATGCCCTCTTCCAGAAAATGCTGGCCGCCAATGCCTTCGAGCGCAAACCGCCGCTGACCATGTTCAACAATTTCCGCTACCTGAACGACGAGAAAAAGCACTCACTGGATCTCAAGCGTCAGGGCCTCGCGCCATTTGTTGAAGCGGTACGCGTTTTCGCCCTGGCCAATGGCGTGGAGCAGGCCAACACCCTTGAACGCATGGAAGAGCTGGCCAAAAAGGGCTTTTTCGACCCCAAGGATGCCAACGCCTGGCAAGAGGCTTACAGCCTGATCCAGGCCATCCGCATGCGTGCGCACCAGGAAATGCTGCAAAAAGGCGAAGAGTTGACCAATTATATCGACCCTGACGACCTGAACCCGCTTGATCGCCGGATTCTCCGGGAATCTTTCCGGCAGGCACAACGACTCCAGCAGAAACTGGAAGTGACATACCAACTGTAAGGTTACCGACAACCACATGTTCGATTACATCAAGCAGTGGCTGGCCGATCGCCGCGGGACAGCCCTTGGCGATCACGACACCGCTAACCTGCCAACACCAAAAACGGCGGGGGATCAGCCCTTGTCGAAATGCCGCCTGATCGTACTGGATCTGGAAACCACCGGCCTGAATCCGCAAAAGGATGAGGTGATCGCCATCGGGGCTGTGGCCATTGAAGCGAACGTAATCCCTCTCAATGATCAGTTCGATCTGATTTTGCGTCGCCCGGAGCTGGATATACGGGAAACCGTGCTCATTCATGGAATCGGCACCGAAGCGCTGACCCAGGGGCACGAGATAGAAGACGCCCTGCTGCACTTGCTCGAATGGATGAACGGAGACCCGATCCTGGCGTACCACTCCGCCTTCGATCAGCGGTTTCTGGAAAAGACCCTGAAAGCACAACTTGGCTATACTGCTTCCCACCTCTGGATGGATGTTGCAGAATTGCTGCCCGCTTTTTTCCCGAAAGCCGAAATCAAAGGGAAAGGGCTGGACCACTGGTCTGAGTTTTTTGGGCTCGAGGCAAGTGAGCGTCATCATGCTGCCGCCGATGCACTGGTAACCGCCGAGTTAACGCTGATTGCCTTGAATAAAGCGCGAAAAAACAAGGTTAAGACCTTGAAAGAACTCACCGACAAGTTGCACTATCAGCGCCGGTTGCAGGACATGAAACGCTTCCAGTAATACCCAAGCACTGATCAAAAAGAAGGCAAGTTATTGACAGTTAGACTATTTGCCAATATCTATAAATGTATCCAACGGTAAAGTCGGAGGTGACAATAAGGAGAAAAACGTACATGAATAATAAATTCTCTGAAAGCAGTACCTCACCCAAAATCCACCCAACCTCCAAAATAACAATGCAGGAGTGATGACTATGTCTGGTCACAGCTACGACGCTGAAAAATACTGGAAGGCGAATCTACGCCTCATCGGGGGGAGCCTCGTTATATGGTTCCTGGTATCTTACGGAGCCGCGATGCTTTTCCGTCCGCTACTGGCGGGCATTTCCGTTGGCGGCACAGACCTTGGTTTCTGGTTCGCACAACAGGGCTCAATTCTTACCTTCATTGTTCTGATTTTCTTCTATGCCTGGCGCATGAACAAAATTGACGAACAATTCGGCGTAAGCGAGGAGTAAGAACCCATGAGCCAATTTGCAATTAACCTCTTGTTCGTCGGGGCTTCGTTCCTGCTGTACATTGGTATCGCTATCTGGGCGAAGGCCGGTAGCACCAAGGACTTCTACGTCGCCGGCGGCGGCATTCACCCGATTACCAACGGTGTGGCAATCGGTGCGGACTGGATGTCTGCGGCATCCTTCATCTCCATGGCAGGTCTGATCGCTGCTGGTGGTTACTCGAACTCCACGTTCCTGATGGGCTGGACTGGCGGTTATGTACTGCTGGCCATGCTGCTGGCTCCGTATCTGCGGAAGTTCGGCAAGTTCACAGTTCCCGAGTTCATCGGTGATCGTTACTACAGCGACAACGCCCGTCTGGTAGCCGTTATCTGCCTGATCGTGGCGTCAGTAACCTACGTAATCGGTCAGATGGCCGGTGCTGGTGTGGCCTTCTCCCGCTTCCTGGAAGTGGAATCCACCCTGGGTCTGATCATCGCCGCTATCGTGATCTTCTTCTACTCAGTAATGGGTGGCATGAAGGGCATCACCTACACCCAGGTAGCCCAGTACTGCGTACTGATCGTTGCCTACACCATCCCGGCGGTGTTCATCTCACTGCAACTGACTGGCAACCCGATTCCGGGCCTGGGCATGTTCTCCACTCACACTGAATCCGGCGTGCCGGTTCTGACCAAGTTGAACCAGGTTATCACTGACCTCGGCTTCAATGAGTACACTGCTGATGTGGACAACAAGCTGAACATGATCCTGTTCACCATGGCTCTGATGTTTGGTACTGCTGGTCTGCCGCACGTAATCATCCGCTTCTTCACCGTTCGGAAGGTTACTGACGCGCGCTGGTCCGGCGGCTGGGCTCTGGTATTCATCGCCCTGCTGTACCTGACCGCTCCGGCTGTTGCTTCCATGGCTCGTCTGAACATCATGACCACCATCTATCCGGATGGCACTGACGCCGCTCCGATCATGTATGAAGATCGTCCGAACTGGATTAAAGAGTGGCAAAACACTGGTCTGATTCAGATCGAGGACAAGAACGACGACGGCCGCATTCAGTACTACAACGAGTCCGAGTCTTTTGCTGATGAAGCTGATGCGCGTGGCTGGGAAGGTAACGAGTTCACATACAACCGTGACATCCTGGTACTGGCCAACCCCGAAATCGCCAACCTGCCTGGTTGGGTAATCGGTCTGATCGCCGCTGGTGGTCTGGCTGCAGCACTGTCTACTGCGGCAGGTCTGTTGCTGGCTATCTCGTCTGCAATCAGTCACGATTTGATCAAGGGTCGTTTCAACCCGAATATCAGCGACAAGGGCGAGCTGCTTGCAGCGCGTATCTCCATGGCAGTTGCTATCGTAGTGGCCACTTACCTGGGTGCTAACCCTCCAGGCTTTGCGGCACAGGTAGTTGCTCTGGCATTTGGTATCGCTGCAGCATCTCTGTTCCCGGCACTGATGATGGGTATCTTCTCCAAGCGGATCAACAACGTCGGCGCCATCGCTGGTATGCTGTCGGGCCTGGCCTTCACTCTGTGCTACATCTTTGTGTACAAAGGCTGGCTGTTCATCCCGGGCACCAACAACCTGGCAGACACCCCGGAAAACTGGGTACTGGGTATCTCCCCACTGTCTATCGGTGCGATTGGTGCACTCGTTAACTTTGCGGTAGCCTTCGTAGTAGCTCGTTCTACTGCTGAGCCGCCCAAAGAAATTCAGGAACTGGTTGAAAGCGTCCGTTACCCACGTGGTGCCGGTGCAGCTCAAGACCACTAAGCTGAATGAAGGCCTGAATCATTGCATAATCATGCAGTGAAAGGTTGAACCGGACGGGCTTCCTCACAGAGGGAGCCCGTTCTTTTTTGAGGAAAGCATTATATGTTCTGGAATTTACTAGCCACTATCTTCTGCGGCCTGGGTGCCGCCGGTATTGCCATGGGAATTCGTGCAATAACCGCCAAGCGAGCGCCAAAGTGGCTTATCCCGGTATTTGCCGGACTGGGCATGCTGGGCTACCTGGTGTATGGCGAATACACCTGGTTTGAGCACAAACAATCCTTGCTGCCCGAAGAAGCCGTGATTGTTAATACCGAAAAAGAAGGCATCTACTTCCGTCCGTGGACGTTTTTCGCGCCTTACGTGACAGCATTTTCGGCTGTTGACGTTAACGGCATCAGTGAGTCTCCGGCCAATGAAAACATTAAACAGTTCGTGTTATACCGGTTTGAGCAAACGGTTGCTGATTCTATTGCCCACCGGGCGCATGTGCTCAATTGTGAAAGCCGGGAATTGATTCCACTGGACTCCGACGGCTCACCCAATGTTGATAACCTGAAAGTGATCGGCGCAAACGACACACTGTATAAGACCGTTTGCGGACGCTGAAACCGCTCGACAGGATAACTACCTGACATGATTAGCGCCTGGCTGCTGGTTCTTATCTCAATCAGCTACATCTCGGTTCTGTTCTTTGTTGCCTGGGCCGGAGATAAACATCCCGGGCTTTATAAGCGAAGAGCAGCACGCACTCACATCTATGCGCTGTCACTGGCTGTTTATTTCACTTCATGGACGTTCTACGGTGCGGTTGGTCGGGCAAGCCAGGAAGGCTTCGCCTTTCTGCCCATTTACCTCGGCCCCCTGCTGGCCTTTATTTTTTTCGCGCCTCTTTTGCGCAGAATTATCTATATCAGCAAGCGTAATAACAGCACCTCAATTGCTGATTTCATTGCCTCACGCTACGGAAAATCTCAATTACTCGGGGCCATGGTGGCTCTGTTTGCCCTGATCGGCAGCGTTCCCTACATTGCGCTGCAGCTCAAGGCTATTGCCATGGGCTTTAACGTCCTCTCCAGCACCGGTACCGCGTATCACGAACTCAGCCCTGCGGCCTGGAACGACTCCGCCTGGTACATCACTCTGGCACTCGCGGTATTCACGGTACTGTTTGGCACCCGCCACCTGGAGTCCACCGAACACCACCGCGGCATGATCCAGGCAGTCGCCTTTGAATCGGTAATCAAGCTGATTGCCTTTGTTGCAGTCGGTCTGTTTGTTGGATACGGCCTGTTCAATGGCTTCGGAGATCTGTTCACGCGTGTACAGGAGGCCGATCTCATAGGCACCCTGACCACGGATGGCGTCGAAGCTCCGGCATTCATCACCCAGACTCTGGTTGCGATGCTCGCCATTGTCTGCCTGCCACGCCAGTTTCATGTCATGGTGGTGGAAAACACCGATCATCGTGATTTCCAGGTGGCACGCTGGGCCATGCCGATCTATCTTCTGATCGCCAGTGCTTTCGTGCTGCCCATTGCCGCCGCAGGCCTGCTCAGCCCGGAACTCAGCGGCATTGATCCGGACATCATTATTCTCAAACTGCCGATTATGGCCGGCAAGGAATGGCTCGCAGTACTGGCATTCCTTGGGGGTGGCTCCGCAGCTGCCGCTATGGTCATCGTCTGTTCGGTGGCCATTGCCACCATGATCAGTAACGAAGTCATCATGCCAGGGCTTCTGAAATTCTTCCGTCCGGGAATGAATCGGCGGGCCGATTTAAGCTTCCTGTTGCTGACTATCCGCCGGGTCGCGATTTTTGTGGTGCTGCTCACCGCCTATGGTTTTTATCGTATGGCCGGAGCGGATTACAGCCTGACCGCTTTTGGTTTGCTCTCTTTTGCCGCAGCGGCACAGTTCGGCCCGGCACTGGTCGGCGGCATTCTCTGGCGCGAAGGCAATTTGACCGGCGCCGCCTGGGGTCTGGGCCTTGGCTTTCTGATGTGGTGCTACACCCTGCTGATGCCGGCACTGATTTCTACCGGCTGGATTGCCGGCACCATCCTGGAGCAAGGTCTGTTCGGCTGGGAATGGACCCGCCCGACGGCTCTGTTCGGTTCCCAGCTTGACCATACCAGCCATGGCATCCTCTGGAGCCTGGGCGTCAACACCACGGTGTATATCTGCCTGTCCCTGGTCACACGTCAGCGCATCCGGGAAAAAATTCAGGTGGCGGCCTTCTTTCATGAACCGCAACCCAAAGGCGAAAGTGCCCAGCACCAGAGCTGGCAAGGCCAGATTCCGGTAGCTGATTTACAGGCACTCGCGGATCGATTCATGGGTGAGGAGCGCGCAGAGAGTGCCTTCCGGACTTATGAGCGCCGCAATGCCACTCGTCTTTATGCCCACCGTGCCGCCTCCACTCATCTGATGAAATATGTGGAGCGCCAGCTCGCTTCGGTCATTGGCGCGTCCACCGCCCGGGTAGTACTGGAATCAACACTGACCGGTCGCGACATGCAGATCGAAGACGTGGTCAGTATTGTTGATGAAGCATCCCAGGCCATGACTTTCAGCCGTGAGCTACTGCAATCAGCCATCGAAAACATCAGCCTGGGCGTGTCGGTCGTTAACCACCAACAACAGTTGGTGGTCTGGAATCATCGTTACCTGGAGATGTTCAACTACCCGAAAGGTTTCGTGCGGGTCGGCCGGCCGGTTGAAGATCTGATGCGATACAACCTGACCAGCGCCAATCTGGCTGCACGGAGAATTGATGAAATCATCAAAGACCGCTGCGCCGCCATGCGCAAAGGTATTCCCAGGTCCTATGAGCGTCAGCGCCCGGACGGCACTGTGGTCAGGATCGATGGCAGCCCTATCCCCGGCGGCGGCTACGTAACGACCTATCAGGACGTTACAGCCATGCGTCGCACGGAACAGGCATTGAAAGAAACCAACACCTACCTGGAGCAACGGGTTCGCGAACGCACCCAGGAATTGCAGGTGATCAACGAACAGATGCTCAAGGCCAAGTCCGTAGCCGAGCAGGCAAACCAGAGCAAAACCCGCTTTCTGGCCTCAGCCAGCCACGATCTGCTGCAACCCCTGAATGCCGCTCGCCTGTTTACCTCCGCACTGTCCGGCAAGGCCCTGGAAGGGGAAACCCGCGAACTGGTCGGACACATAGACAGTTCTCTTGGTGCTGCGGAAGAGATCATCAGCACCCTTCTGGACATTTCCAAGCTGGATGCCGGTGCACTCGAGCCAGACATCAGCTCCTTCTGCCTGAACGACCTTCTGCGCCATCTGGCCACCGAGTTTTCTGCCATTGCCAAGGATCAGGGGCTGGAATTACATGTCGTGCCCTGCTCCGCCTGGATCCGGTCCGATGCCAAGCTGTTGCGCCGGGTCATCCAGAACTTTTTGTCCAATGCCATTCGCTACACCGAAAGCGGTAAGATCCTTATGGGCTGCCGTCGCCTCAACGGTTACCTCCGCATCGAGGTTATTGATACCGGGCCGGGAATGTCCAGCGACCAACTGGACCACATTTTCGAAGAGTTCCGGCGTTTCCAGCATGGTCGTGACCAGAAAGGCCTTGGCCTTGGGCTTGCTATCGTGGACCGGATCAGTGGCATGCTTAACCATCCGGTCAGTGTCCACTCTACTCAGGGCAAGGGCAGTGTCTTCGGCATCACCGTGCCGCTCGTCCCTGCTGAAAACCGACCGGAGGCAACACCCTCTGCCAGCGCCCGGCGAGTATCAAGCCTGGGTGGCCTTCATGTGCTTTGCATCGACAACGATGCAACTATACTGCAGGGCATGGTGGCATTATTGGGCAACTGGAAGTGCGATGTCACCGCGGCTCAAAGCCTGGAAGACGCCCTGACAAGGCTTGATGGACACCGGCCGGATATCATTCTGGCGGATTACCAACTTGATGATGACCGTAACGGTCTGGATGCCATGGATGCCATCCGAGAGGCTTTGGGCCCGGATATCCCGGGCATACTCATAACCGGCTATATGGCCCCGGAAGTCCGGGAAGATGCCATCAACCGCGGCTACCAGATACTTTACAAACCGGTCAAGCCGGCAGCTCTGAGAGCCCTTGTCAATAAACAACTCAAGCAGAAACGCCCATGATGCAATCCGATCAGACTGAGCTGGCAAACCCGTTCGGCAAACTGACCTTCCTGGTTGTCGATGACTTCGAGAATTTTCGCCTGTCCATGCGACAAATGCTGCGCAGTTGTGGTGCCGAAAAAATCGAGCTGGTTGCCCATGCAACCCCGGCAGTGCAGTACTGTAGCTATAATCACGTCGACGTGGTGCTCTGCGATTACAATCTCGGTGAAGGCAAGAATGGCCAGCATATCCTTGAAGAGTTGCGGCAGAAAAAGCTGCTCAAAAGCTCATCACTGTTTCTGCTGGTTACCGCTGAAACGTCCAAAGAAATGGTCATGGGAGCTAGGGAGTATCAGCCAGATGCTTATCTCACCAAGCCGATCAACCGGGCGGTACTGGAGAAACGTCTTGGCAGCCTCATTCGCCAACGCCACGCCCTGCTTCCAATCAACCGTGAGGTTGACCACGAGAACTACCCGAAGGCCATTTCTTTGTGCCTGGAGATGCTCCCCAAACAGCCACGATATAAAACATGGCTGATGAAAACGCTGGGGGAGCTGTATATCCAGGTGGGAGATCTTGCTCACGCCCAAAAGGTCTATGACGATGTCCTGGCACAACGTGAGCTGTCCTGGGCGCGCCTTGGACGCTGCAGGGTTCTTCTTGGCAACCGGCATTTTGACGAAGCAACCTCAGAGCTCCGGGGTTTGATTGAAAAACACCCGGACTACATGGAAGCCTACGACCTTCTGGCCGAAACACTCGAAAAACAGGGCAAGGTGCCTCAGGCCCAGCGGGTTCTTGAAAAAGCCGCAGAGCACTCCCCGAACGCTCTCCTGCGCCAAAGACATCTTGCGGAGGTTGCCGGAGCGAATCAGGACATGGACACGGCCTCAGAAGCCTGGCGTCAGACTGTCAGCCTGGGCACCTACTCAATCCATGATGACCCTGAGCACTACCTCTCGCTGGCCCAGAGCCTTTCTGACCTCAGTGAAGGAGACCTCGAGGAAGAAGGCGCGCAACGTGCAGAAGAAGCGCTGAGCGTCCTCTCGAAGATGGAGAGACGGTTTCCGGAAGACGAAACCCTGCCCCTGAGAAGCAAGATTGTACAAAGCAGGGTTCAGGCCGGCCAGGGCAATGACAAACAGGCCCAGAAACTCCTGAAGGATGCCTCTGCGGAAATCGACAGTTTCAAGGAGTTACCCGCCGACATCGGACTGGATTACGCCAAAACCCTTTTCCGTATGGGAGAGGATCAGAAAGCGAAAGACCTTCTGGGCGAACTGGCGACGCAATTCGAAAACGAGCCTGATGTGCTCCAGAAAATCGAAGGGCTGCTTGATGAGCCGGTGGGCTTTCGCCAGAAGATCAAGGCCCGGGGTCTTAACCGGGAAGGCATCAAGGCGTTTGAGCAGGGAGACCTTGATACGGCCATCACCACGTTTGAAAACGCCCTGGCCATTGTCCCGGACCATGCGGCTCTTAACCTCAACCTGGTTCAGGTGCTGTTGAAAAAGTCCGAGCAGGAAACCAACAAGGCAGATTTACTCAATGCCTGCCAGAAATGCCTTGCACGGCTTGAATCTTTACCAGAACAGCATCGCCAGTATCGTCGCTATATCGCCCTGAGCCAGAAACTGAAAGGACTGACCTCATGACAGACCAGAACATCGATTTTTCAATGGTACTGGCTTCAGCCGTGCACGACATGAAAAACTCGCTGGGCATGCTGATCAACAGTCTGGACGAGCTCCGAACAGACCATCAGGAATCGCTGGCCCATTCAAATCAATTCAATATGCTTCAGTATGAGGCAGAGCGCATGCACAACGACCTTGTGCAACTGCTGGGAATCTATCGCCTGGGTCAGAACAATCTGGTTGCCGACGTGGACGAGCACTATGTTCCGGACTTTCTGTCGGAGCAGCTGGCCCGCCACACTCCCCTGCTGGACGGCCTGGGCATTGAGTACACGATAGACGCCGAGGAAATCAGCGGTTTTTTTGATGAGCACCTTCTTACCGGCGTACTCAACAACACTATCAACAATGCCATTCGATACACCAAAAGCCAGCTCCGGCTGACGGCGAGAGAGCAGGATGATTACCTGGTGATCGGGGTTGAAGATGACGGTACTGGCTACCCTGAAAGCATGCAGAATACCAGCAAGCTGAGCTTCAAATCGGTGGACTTCAAGGGTGGCAGTACCAGCCTTGGGTTGTTTTTCGCATCATCCATTGCCGCCATGCACAACGAGGGAGAGCGTACGGGCTCTATCAAGTTGCATAATGGTGGCAAGTTCGGTGGTGGGGTGTTTGAGATCTGGCTGCCTTGAGCGGCCGGTTTGTCACTTTCCTTCAGGCAAAAAAAAGCCCCGGTAGCTGACGCTACCGGGGCTTTTGTATTAG
>JBNJLG010000004.1:0-457178 GCA_051751785.1 Pseudomonadota bacterium
GTTGCCCTGGAGATCCGAACACTTCACCAAGGCGTGCTTCTTATCGTATTTTGAAGAAAGGCACTGTAGTGCTTTATCTGGATTACCTCTCAGGAGAGTACAAACGTATCGAAGGATAGAGTCTCAGAAACGGGGTAAGTGAACTGCCGCTTCGCTCAGCGTTGAGGCTGTAGAAAAAGCCCGAAATTCCCGTCCCTGTTTGGCGGTGCTCTGTATCGAAAAGGAAAAAGGGGCTTTGGTGTGTCATGCGTATTTGGGGGAGGTCCATTCTGGCCGACGGCCTCCACCGGACGCCCTTAAGACAACATGCGTTTGTCCAGGATGCGGATAATTTCAACAACGCTGTCGGTGGCTATCCGATAAAAAATGATGTGGCTTCCCTGGGGGTACTGTCGGTAGCCAGGGCTTATCTCATCGCAGGCTTGCCCCACGTTCGGATTCTCACCGAGAAGATGGAAGCACTGATCGAACTGAAGAATGTATTGGTTTCGTTGATCCCGGCCCCATTTACGTTCCGTGTAAATCGCAATTGATTTGAGATCAGCTTTGGCCTTCTTGGAAAGCTTGAAATTCGGCATCAGTGTCTTTCGTTGTCCAGTTCACGAATAAGTGAGTCATAGGAGTAGTCCTCAAAACCACTATCCTCACCTTCCTTGAGCAGTTTGCGGAGCGTGATCAAGCGGGTTTCGGATTCTTCAAGCAGGCGTAAGCCTGCACGAACAACCTCGCTGGTTGAGCTGTATCGGCCATTTTTGAGCTGTTCTGCAATGAACGCATCAAAATGTTGGCCTAGAGTGATGCTGGTATTCTTTTGCACGGTGCCACCTCACTAGTACCAATAATTGGTATATTTTGGTCCGGGTGGCATAACAATGCAATCCACGCGACAAGCGCGCGATTGCGGGCGTTATGCCCCCGCTCAATCATCAACCACTTCCAGCACACCTGCAGGTTTGTTGTCTTTCACCGCACTGTCTTTCCACACCATGGGCGCGCGCCCGTTGGCCAGTAATTGCTGGTAGTACTCGATGGGCCAGAGGTGTGTCTGTGTTTGTTCGCTTGTGTGTTTTCTTGCGGCTGTAACGTCGTAGGTGTGGGTCTGGGGAATCAGTTCGTTGCTGCCGGGAACGCCGTCTTCGGTATCAATATAGGCTTCGCTGTAGTCGGCACACCCGCCGAAATGGTGCAGCCCATAGTCCCACCAGATGCCGTAAACCGAGACAGGGTCCAGGTAGGTGGTTTGCACCGTGGCCGTCTTGTTAACCCGCTTGAATGCCTGGCAGGCGCCGTAGATAACAAAGGCGCCACAGCTGTGGGCAACGAGGTGAAGGCTCTGGATATTCGGGTTCGCGGCCAGTTCTCGCCCTATGCGTTCGCCAATACGTTTGCCGTTGGTGGCGCAGGTCAGGGAATTCTGTGCGTAGGGGCTCCAGTCGACGTTGAAAGCCCTGCCGCCGGGCACTGCCTGCTCATAAGCGGCTTTGAGCGACTTCAGCGGTGCCGTCGGATTGTCTGTGAGGCCATGCGCCAGTACCGCCACGTGTGAGGCAGACGTTTCAAAATCCGGGGCGTCGATTTGCTCGAAGGCCCTGGGCCAGAACATGTAAGCCAGGATGAAAGCGGAGACGATCAGAAAGCTGCCCACGGGCAGGATGATCAGCAGCCAGATTCCGATTTTCAGCCAGTGTTTTTTGAAGGTGGAGATGATTGCGTTCATTGGCAACGGTCTGGTTCGCCGCTCCGTTCAAGTATTGTTTTCCGCGCGCGGTCCCGCAGCTGGACGGCTGATTTCCAGTCGTCGCCCTGGGGTTCGAGGGGCTCACCAATGGCGATGCTCACCGGCCCGGGCCTTGGATTCCAGCGGTCTGCGGGAAGTTTACGCCGGGTACCGTTGATAGCAAGCGGGATTACTTTTTCCTTCAGCACGGCGGCTGTCATGAAGGCTCCCATGTGAAAAGGGCGCAGCCCGGGCGCCGCATCAAAACTGCCTTCCGGGAAAAATACCAGCCGGCGGCCTGCGGCATTCTCGGCTATACGTCTGGAGTCACTGACACTGCTCCCGGCGTCGGTACGCCCTACCGGTTCAACGCCCATGCGTGTCAGGAAGCGCTTCAGAACGCGAACGTTCATCAGTTCGGCTTTGGCAACGAAGCTTACCGGAACGGGAGTCAGTGCCGCCAGCACCAGGGAGTCGAGGTAGCTGGCGTGGTTGCAAACGATGATGCAGCCTTCGGGAAGTTTCCTGAGTTTTTCGGTTTCCCCGGTGAGCCTGGTTCCGGTGAGCAGGGCGAGAAGCCTGCCACTCCAATGCACAACCTTCCAGCGCAGCGGGAGCCCGGGAAGGATATTGACCAGAACCCAGGCCGGTACTGCAATTATCCCCAGCATTGCCCAGCTCCAGGCTGAGTAAAGCCAGCGGGCCGCGCGCATCAGGCTGCGCTGTGCCTGCTGGCGCCAGGTGCCGCGGGCCAGTCTGGCCAGTTGCCGCCATACGGGCTCTTCTTTGCGCTCGAGTTCGCCCCGCTCGTATCGCAGCCGGCAGTCATTGCGCCGCAGTTTGCCACTGGAGGTTTTGGGCACGGTGTGGGGGCGAACCATGAGGATCTCATCCACCTCAATATCCAGGGTCTCCATGGCGATGCGGTGGATTTTTTCTTTAACCTCGCCCAGTTTCTTCTCGTCCTTCTCCCGGGTTTCGGCCACCACAATCAGCCTTTCACCGCCGCTTTCTCCCATTCCCGACGCGAACGCCGCAACGCAGCCCGAGCGCACCAGGTCCAGTTCGCCTACGGCTTCTTCGATTTCCCCGGGGTAAATGTTGCGTCCCGCGCGAACAATCAGGTCTTTATTGCGGCCGCTCAAGTAGAGCTCGCCGTCGGCGATATAGCCCCGGTCTCCTGTGTTCAGCCATTCGCCGTCAAAGAGCGCTTCGGTCTGTTCTTCGTTCCGGTAATACCCCCGGGTAGCGGAGGGGCCGGTGAATTGCAGGTTGCCTTCCTGGCGTTCGCCCAGGTCTTTGCCGTGGTCGTCCACAATGCGGATGTCGTGGTTGGGAATGGCCTTGCCGCAGCACACAAACCGGAGGGCGGATTCGTCGTCCGGGGAAACCGGTTCTGCCTTCCCCTCTTTCTGGAATCTGTCCCGGTCAAGGTAATCGATAATCGGCTCCCGGGGTTTTTCGGGGAGGGCCAGGGCCACAGAGTTCTCGGCCAGGCCGTAGACCGGCGCCATGGCCTCGGCCCTGAGGCCCCATTGGCTGAAGCGTTCGGTAAACCGCGTCACCGTATCCGGGCTGACTGCCTCGGCACCGTTGAAAGCCTGGCGCCAGGAGCTCAGGTCCAGCCCTTCCATGTCTTCATCATTGATTCTTTTCAGGCAGAGTTCGTAGCCGAAATTGGGTGAGGGCGATAGCGTGCCGCCGAACTGGTCAATGGCCCAGAGCCAGTATTGCGGCCGGGTGAGGAAAAGCAGTGGCGACATGATGACCAGGTGCAGGCCATACCAGAGGCTGGACAGGCAGGTGCCGATCAGGCCCATGTCGTGGTACAGGGGCAGCCAGCTTATGAATATATCGTCCTGGTCCGCCTGGAGTACGTCTTTCGCGGCCTGGATGTTGGCGAAAAGATTGGCGTGGCTGAGCATTACGCCCTTGGGGTTGCCCGTGCTGCCCGAGGTGTACTGCAAAAAGGCAATGTCGTCGCTCTTGGCGCCCGGTTCCCACCGTTCCAGGGGTTTGGCCCAGAGTTCATCAAGGGTCAGCACATGCTCAAGAGACGGCACCATGCCTTTGACCACAGCCGCGAGCTTCCTGGCTTCCGGCACGGTGATCATGACCCGCGCCTTTGCGTTGTTGAGAATCGCGGCCTGTCTTTTCAGGTGTTCTTCGATGGCCGAGGCCCGCATGGGCGGATACAGGGGAACGGGGATGGCGTTGGCATAGAGGGCGCCAAAAAAGCTGTAGAAGTAGTCGTGGCCGGTGGGGAGCATGAGAGCGACGGTGTCCCGCTGCTCGAGGTCGTGCTGGAACAGGCCGTTGGCGACTCTCAGGGCGCCTTGGTGAAGTTCCCCGAAGGTGAGGGACCGGACATCATCGTAGCTCTTTACCCAGTGCAGGTAGGTGCGCTCGGGATGTTCCCGTGAGTGCCAGCTCAGTGCTTCCTGCAGGGTGTCGAAATCGGGAACGGTGAAATGCTCACGGTTATCCTGGCCGGTGTCGAGAGCCGCTTCGGTCTCTGTGTTTTGCTCCCGGTCACTTTCGGGCCTTTTCGCCGGTTTTTCGCCCTTCAGGCGCATGACTTCTTCGAGAATGTCGCGGGGGGTGTCTGCTTCGCTGAGAAGCTGCTCCGGCAACTGAACTCCGAACTTCCGCTCCACCGTTACCAGTAATTCCGCGCGGGTCAGGCTGTCCAGGCCCAGATCGCTGTCGAGCTTGCTGTCCATGGTGACTTCAGGGTGCCGTTCCCGGTTTTCCGGCATCGCCTCGGCCATGGTTTCCTGGACGGCGGCTGCCATGTCCTGTTCCATGCCTCGTTGATTTCCCGGTTGCGCCATGGTCCCTCCGGACATAGGATTCACTAATCATCATGGTGGACAACGAAGTATAGTTGCGCAACACCGCACCAGCCCTGCCGTTTGAATGGATTGTCTTTATGCAGAATATGCAAAAGGAGCAGGAGATACCGGGCGCCACTTCAACGGTACGCCCGAGGGCTTTGTGGTCCTGGGCATTGTATGACTGGGCCAACAGCGCTTTTTTCACCATCATTCTCACCTTTGTGTTTGCCCGTTATTTCAGCCAGGGCGTGGTGGGCGATGACGTAGCTGGCACCGAATACTGGGGCAACATTGTTGGCATTACCGGCATCGTGATCGCGCTGGGGGCGCCGGTGTTGGGCGCCGTTGCTGATCGGTCCGGCCGTCGCAAACCCTGGTTGATCGGTTTTACGCTGTTGTGTGTGGTTGCCTGTGCCATGCTCTGGTTTGTCCGCCCCGGTATGGATGATTTCTGGTGGGCGGTGGTCTGGGTCAGTCTGGGGATTCTGGGCGCCGAGTTTGCTTTTATTTTCTATAACACCATGCTGCCGGAGCTGGCTTCGCCGGAAAAACTCGGCCGCTGGTCTGGCTGGGGCTGGGGGCTGGGCTATGTTGGCGGTGTGGTCTGCCTGGTTGTTGCTCTTTTCGGGTTTGTGGAGGCGGAGCCTGGCTTCCTGGGCCTGAACCACGATGAGGCAGAGAATGTGCGGGCCACCTTTGTTCTGGTGGCCATCTGGTATCTGGTTTTTGCGCTGCCCCTGTTTTTCTTCACGCCAGACCAGCCGGCTTCCGGGTTGTCTGCCCGCCAGGCGTTGAAGGCGGGCCTGGGCCAGCTCCGGGATTCTCTGGCCCAGGCCCGTGAATACAGCCATATCCTGCGTTTTCTGGTGGCCCGAATGCTGTACACGGACGGCCTGGCCACCGTGTTCACGTTTGGCGGTGTGTACGCCGCCGGCACGTTTGGCATGAGCCAGACCGAAGTGCTGCAGTTCGGTATCGCGTTGAACGTGACGGCCGGCGTTGGCGCCCTCGGTTTTGCCTGGGTGGATGATGCCATCGGCGGCCGGAAGACCATCTTCCTGTCTCTGATTGGTCTGTCGGCCACCGCCACGGCCATTCTTCTGGCCGAGAGCGCACTCTGGTTCTGGATCTTCGGCATGGCACTGGGTATCTTTGTCGGCCCGCTTCAGGCGGCCAGCCGGTCTCACCTTGCCCGGGCGGCGCCCGAGCACCTTCGCAATCAGATGTTCGGGCTGTTCACGTTCTCGGGAAAGGCTACGGCTTTTGCAGGGCCGCTGCTGGTGGGCGCCGTTACCGCAGCCACCGGAAGCCAGCGCTGGGGCATGAGTACCATTCTGGTATTTTTCGCTGTGGGCTTTTTGCTGATGCTTACCGTACCGGATGCCGGCAATGGAAAAACACACAAGGTAAAAACTTAATGAAGAAATCCATCGCCCTGGCCTCCCTCATCGTGGTGCTGTTCATTGGCATCGTGTTCCAGTATTACATCACCGCGCTGCCAGACCTGGAACAGCCGATTACCCTCCGCGAGGCAAGCATCACCACCGAGGCTGGCTCGGTGGTGGCCACCTTTGTGGATAACGCGGGTGATCCCTTTACCTTCGGTTTCCGCGCCAGCGAGGACTTTGAACCGGAGGTGTATCCGGCTTTCTACATCCGCAACCCGGATTTTGTGCCCTATATGTACTGGCCAAACATCAACGGGCGGGATGAGCGGGCGCTTTTGCGTGTGGTGGAAGGCTGGTTACAGCGCAGTGTGGCGCCCGAGCTGATGGAGCGGCTGGAGCAGGGCAAGACGGAAGATTTGTCGCCTGCGGAACAGGAAGTGGCAGCGGTGTATGAGGTCTACGCACTGCTCCGTGAGCGCCACCAGGGCTGACCCAGGCATGGCGATCTCGCTGGTAGTGAAGGCACTAATAATCTGGTTAGCCATCCTGATGCTGGCCATGGCCAACGGCCTGCTGCGCGAAGCGGTGCTGATGCCAGCGCTCGGAACGCCCGCCGCACTTGTGCTGAGCGGGTTATTGCTCTCGGTGATGATCCTTGGTGTGGCTTATTTCTCACTCCCCTGGCTGCACATACGCCGCCCGGCTCAATACTGGCTGGTGGGGTTTGGCTGGCTGGCGCTGACCCTGGTGTTCGAATTCTCCTTTGGGCTTTTGCAGGGCAAGTCGTGGCCAGTGATGCTGGAGGCCTATACTTTTAAGGGCGGTAATCTCTGGCCTCTGGTGCTTGCGGTCACCGCGCTGGCGCCTTACCTTGCTGCCAGGCTTCGGGGCTCGTTGTGAGTAGGGTAGAGGGCTTTTGAAGTTTGTTCTTAGTAAGCCATCCGGGGCGTTCCGGGGCAGCAATGATGCCTATTAAATGCTTCAGGCGATACTCTTGATATTTATACGGCATCGCCGTATATTTTGAGAATGCTATTCATCGAGACTTCCACGTTCACCAAGCTATTGCCGAATTACCTCACGGATGAGGAATACCGTGGGCTTCAAACGTATCTTCTGCAGAAGCCGGATGTGGGCGACCTTATAAAGGGCTCAGGCGGTGTTCGTAAGGTTCGATGGGCACCAGCGGGTTCCGGGAAGAGCGGTGGTATCAGAGCCATTTACTACTGGAAGAAGTCTGACCACGAGATATGGATGCTCACGCTGTACAGTAAATCAGAGCGCGCCAGCATTCCTGGCCATATGCTCAAGCAGATAGCGGAGGCAATCAAAAATGGGTAACAGGAACCTTGGGGCAGAGATACTTGACGGTATCAATGAAATCAAACAGTTCAAGAAAGGCAAGCTGGCTCTACGAACCCATGAGCTTTCAGAACCCTCACCGCCCAAAGTAATCAGGCTGAAATTGCACATGTCGCAGTCAGCATTTGCCGGCCTGATGGGTGTGAGTGTGCGAACCCTTCAGGACTGGGAGCAGGGTCGGCGCGAGCCGCAGGGTCCTGCGGTTGCGCTTCTGCGTATTGCTGAGCAGCACCCCGAAGTTTTTAATCAGCTTCACTGACCCACGAGAGGTTCAACCAGGCCAAGTACCGGATGCCAAACCCCTCTGCTTTGCTGTGGTTTTGTCACCGGTGATATGCAGCCGCCGCGCCTTTGAAAGTGGCCGATATTGGCTGCGGTACGGGTGCCGAATTGCGAGGCTGGTCTTAAGAAAGGAGCGTGTGGTTCATGGAAATCCTGCCGTATGAGAAGGTGCAAGCCGAGTTCAAACCCTGGACGGAAACCTATCTGGCTGTGGCCCAGGCGTTGATTCGGTTTATTGAAACGGACGAGATCGAGGTGATGCATTTCGGCTCCACCTCCGCCAGGGTTGGTGGCAAGGGCATCATTGATCTGTCGGTGCTGTATCCGGAAGGCCAGTTGCAGGCGGCGGTCGATCACCTGAAAGCACTGGGTTTTCAGGACCAGGTATCCACCAAACCCTTCCCTCCGGAGCGACCGCGCAAAGACGGCGCGGTACTGTTCGAAAGCCAAAAATACCTGATTCACGCCCACGTGATTCAAAAGCACTCCGAGGAACATCAGCGCCAACGCGACTACCGGGATTACCTGCTGGCAAATCCGCAAGTGCGTGCGGACTACGAGCGCCAGAAGAAAGCGATTCTGGCTGAAGGCGTGGATGATCAGGATGTGTACGTAAAGCGCAAGGCCCCGTTTGTGAAGGCTATACTTCATGGGCTTGAGAACTGACTCTGCCAAAACAGCAAATTATTGGGTAAAGCCCGATAAGCCATAAAGGAAGCATCATGAAGCGCCGGATTCGGATTGCATTATCCCTGCTCGCAGGCCTTTCCATCGCGCTTGGCCTGGCTGCTCAAGCCTACGCGCAAACGGGTTCCTACATGAGCGCCGAAGCATCAGACCCCAAGCAGTTAGGTTGGATGACGGGCTTTCCACCGCCACCCGACAAATTAATCATGCAGCCCGAATCGGATTTCTTCAGCTTCCCCAAAATGCGCTGGACTGTCTGCCACATCCGGGAATTGATGCCCACCAGGCAGGTGAGCCGGGGCATTGGCGCACCGGTGCCGCTGGAATATGCACTCGATGATGGTATTGATGCAGTAACCTTCACGCCCATGGGCGGTGGGGAGCCGATGAGCTGGAAAGAGTCGCTCTCGGCAAACTACACCGATGGCATGCTCATCCTGCATGAGGGGCGGGTGGTTTACGAACACTACTCCGGTTGCCTGGATGAGGCTGGTAAGCATGCCGCCATGTCGATGACAAAATCCATGACCGGACTGCTGGCGGAGATTCTGGTGGTTGAGGGGCAACTGGACGACACCGCGCAGGTTTCGGCCATTGTTCCGGAGCTGGCGGACAGTGCGTTTGGTAGCGCGACTGTGCGCCAGGTAATGGACATGACCACCGCGCTGGATTACAGCGAAGACTACGCCGATCCGGAAGCGGACATCTGGCTCTATTCAAAGGCGGCGAGCCCATTGCCCAAACCCGAGGGCTACGAGGGCCCCAACGGTTACTTTGAATATCTGCAAACCGTGAAACAGGATGGCGTTCATGGCGAAGCCTTCGGTTACCGGACCATCAATACGGATGCACTGGGCTGGATTATCTCTCGAGTGACGGACAAAAGCGTTGCGCAACTGCTTTCGGAGCGGCTGTGGAGCCAGATGGGGGCCGAGCAGGACGGCTACATGACGGTGGACGCCAAGGGCACACCGTTTGCCGGCGGCGGACTGAGTGCTGGTTTACGGGATCTGAGTCGTATTGGGCTGCTAATGCTGAACGACGGCAAACTTAACGGCGAGCAGCTGTTTCCTGAAAAGGTCACTGAAAACATTCGGGCTGGTGGCGACAAGGACGTATTTGCCAAGGCAGGTTATAACACTCTGGAGGGTGGAAGTTACCGGAGTATGTGGTGGCTTTTGCATAATGAACACGGAGCTTTCGCTGCACGGGGTGTGCATGGGCAAACCATCTATGTGGACCCGGCCGCAAAAATGGTTATCGTGAGGTTCGCATCGTTTCCCACGGCTAAAAACGCACAGATTGACCCTACATCGCTGCCTGCCTATCAGGCGGTGGCCGAGTACCTGATGAAGAACTAACAAATCCGGACAACAAGGAGGTTCTCAATGAAAACCATAGGTCTGATTGGCGGTATGAGCTGGGAGTCTACCCAGGTGTATTACCGGCTGATGAATGAAAAGGTCAGGGAAGCGCTCGGTGGGCTGCATTCAGCGAAGCTAGTGCTGTACAGCGTGGATTTTGCCGAGATTGAGGCTCTGCAGCATCAGGGCGATTGGCAGGCTACCGGTGAAATACTGGGGGCCGCTGCCGGTGCGGTCGAGAGGGCCGGGGCGGATATTCTGGTTCTGTGTACCAATACCATGCATAAGGTGGCCCCGCAGATTGAGCAGGCCACCAGCCTGCCGCTGCTTCATATTGCAGACGCCACCGCCAGTGTCCTCAAAAAGGACGGGATCACCAGTGTAGGGCTGCTGGGTACACGGTTTACCATGGAGCAGGCGTTTTACCGGGACCGGCTCCGGGAGCACGGCATTGAGGTTGTTGTGCCGGATGAGCCCCAGAGAGAGCGCATTCACTCGGTTATTTACAACGAATTGTGCCGGGGCGAGGTCAGGCCTGAATCAAAAATGGCCTATCTTGAGGTCATCGCATCCCTGGCTGATCGTGGGGCGCAGGGCGTTATTCTGGGATGCACCGAAATAGGCCTTCTGGTCCAGAGCGCTGATACGGCGGTTCCGCTCTACGACACAACAGAAATACATGCCGGGCAGGCCGTTCAGGTTGCGTTAGGCGGCCTTTAAACGGCCGCCGTTGCTGTTACGGCAGAATCACCAGGTGATTGGGCAGTTCGTTGCGCTCGTGAGTCGCCGGTACATGCTCTTTCAGGAGCTTGCCGCAAGCTTCAATGCAGTCCAGAAAGCCCTGCCGGGTCTGGCCCTGGTGCACCTTGGTGGTGAAGTCCGCCACTATGTCTTCCCACACCTTGTTGTCCAGAACGTCGGCAATGCCCTGGTCTACCAGGATTTCCACATAGCGTTCCGCTTCCGAGACGAAGATCAGCATGCCGGTGCCGCCTTCGGTGTGGTGCAGGCTCTGCTCCAGGAACTGGCGCCGTGCCAGGTTGGAGGCGCGCCAGTAACGCACCTGCCGGGGAATCAGCCGGGTGTTGATGCTGGGCATCTTGAACAGCAGGCTGAGCACGATGAAAACGACCCACTGCACCAGCAACAGTATGTCGGCACCGAACCAGCTGCCGAAGTAGTTGGCAATGCCCGGTACCAGTAGCGCCAGGATGCCTGCCCAGAGCAGGGGGATATAGCTGTAGTTGTCGGACTGGGCCGTCAGTACGGTGACCAGTTCGGCGTCGGTGTGCCGCTCTACCTCGTTGATGGCGGCGGTTACGGCTTCCTGATCGGTTTTGCTTAGTAATGTCATGATTCTGTGATTCTCATATTCAGGTGAGAGGGTTCAGCGCGCGCGGATACCAAAGCGGAATTACCAGCCACCGGAAGCACCGCCACCGCCGAAGCCGCCTCCGCCGCCGCCAAAACCACCGCCGCCGAAGCCGCCACCGCCACCACGACCGCCCATGGCGGCACCGAGCAGCGCCGCGCCGACCAGGGCTGCGCCACCGCGCCCGCCACGGCCACCGCGACTACCGATAAAGAACACCACGCCGAGCATGCCGAGGAATATCAGCCCCACCAGACCGGCATTGGGCTTCTCCTGAGCGCCACGGGGTGGCTGTTGATTTTGGGGAACCGCGAGAGGTTCGCCGCCGAGAACCTGGATCATGGCGGCGGCACCGTTGACGATACCGGCCTCAAAATTACCCTGGCGGAAAGCCGGGCTGATCGCCTGGCTGATGATCACTGAGGATTGGGCATCGGTAAGCCGGCCTTCAAGGCCATAACCCACTTCGATGCGGATGGCGCGCTCTTCCTCGGCCACGATCAGCAGGGCGCCGTTGTCCTCACCTTCCTGACCAATACCCCAGTGCCGGCCCAGTTGATAGCCGAAATCCTCAATGGGATAACCCTGCAGGTCGGGCAGGGTCACCACCACAACCTGTTCGGTGCTGGCCTGTTCGTGGGCTTCAAGCATCTGGGTCAGGCGTGTTTCCACTTGTGGAGAGAGCATCTCTGCCCGGTCTACCACCCGGCCGGTCAGCTCTGGAAATTCCGGCGTTGACTGGGCCCAGACGGTCGCCGGGAGCAACAGCAGTAGCGTCAGCAGCAGACTTTTTCGGGGCATTACAACCATCAGAAGTCCACCGCTGGTGCGTCTTCGGCATTTTCCGTGGTGGCTTCAAAGTTGGCGCGGGGCTCCAGATCGCTGTACAGCATGCTGTGCCAGATCTTGCCCGGGAAGGTGCGCAGTTCGGTGTTGTAGCGCTCCACCGCCTGAATGAAATCCCGGCGGGCGACGGCAATCCGGTTTTCCGTGCCTTCAAGTTGTGACTGCAGGGCCAGGAAGTTCTGGTTTGATTTCAGGTCCGGGTAACGTTCAGACACCGCCATCAGTCGGCTCAGGGCACTGCTCAGCTCGCCCTGGGCTTGCTGGAACTGCTGCAGTTTCTTGGGATTCTCAAGAATGCTTTCGTCCACCTGGATCGAGGTGGCTTTGGAGCGCGCTTCAATCACCGCGGTCAGGGTTTCCTGCTCCTGGGCTGCGAAACCCTTGACGGTTTCCACCAGGTTGGGAATCAGGTCGGCGCGGCGCTGGTACTGGTTTTCAACCTGAGACCAGGCAGAGGTGACTTTCTCGTCGTAGGTGGGGATGTTGTTGATCCCGCAGCCACTGAGTAACAAAACCAGTGCCATCAGCGATGTCAGCTGCCAGACAGTCCGCTGTCGAAACGGTTTTTGAAGGATTCCCATAGTGCTCTGCCCCGGAGGTGGTTGCATGAAGAAGGGGAGATGCCCCACCGGCGGGCGGGGCATTAAACGTCTCTGTGATATGGGGGCGGAGTTACTGTTTTCAAGGTGGACAGCGTTCTGTGCGCCAGCATTTTCGACGAACAGGCAGTTGAAATCACCGTAACAAAAGAGCTGCGTCCGGTGGCTGCGTGACAGAATGCCGCACCACTCGGGGTTCGCATGTCTGCTCTTGTATGATAATTGTCAGGAATATGCTTATTCTTTATCTGGATGTAAGAGGTGGTGATATGAAGAGTCTGGCACAGCAAAAATGGAACCCCCGCCACTGGCTTATGCCGCTCGGGTTGATGGGCACAAGTATTATGCTGGTCTTCATTCTAAAAATTTTTATACCGCACAAAGGGCACTTTCTTCCATCGATGGACCAGTATAGCGCTCATTTGTTGGCCTCAGAGGGACTGGTCCAACTTGGACTTTCGCTGACGTGGTACGGTTTCTGGCTTCTGTTTATCCTGGGCAGCCTGCTGATTCCATATTTCATCCTGCGCTCAGTGCAGTTTCTGAGAGCAGGGGGGCACAACCTGTCAGATCGTGATCCGATGGAGACCGCAGGGTGGTTTGGCATTCCTCTGTCTCTCGGGATGTATGGCAACGTATCATCCTTTGCGGTAATCATCTTCTTCGGGCTGAACAATCAGGCAGATGACATCATCTGGCCGTTCTGGCTTGCCTATGATCTGACCGTCGCGGCACTGGCCCTGACACTTTTCGTCTGGTACCTGAAAGCCCGGGCCCGACAGAATCAGGCCTCCCCCGATAGCGCGGAACAGGCGTCGATGGTAGTGCCTTTCACGCTAGGTTTCATGGCGCTGAACATTGCTGGCCCCGGCGCCTTAAGTGGGCACACCGCGGTAACGGCGACCTCCCTGGTGGTTTCTCTGGTTTTTGTGACCCTCTCGGCAGGGGTGTTTCTGGGCTATTTCAGGGTTTTTCGCCGTGATTTTGTCGCTTTACTGCCCTGGCGTACCAACCTGAACGACCGCACCTCCCAGGAAAAAAGCTGGGCTCAGATCATGAACTTCGGTACGGCGATAACCACGTTCAATGTTTGGATGATCGCCATGGTTCGCAATTACCTGAATTATGGTCACCACTTCGCTGAATTCAATCTGGCGATCAAGAATATGATTACCTGGGGTGCCGCGGGAACCGTCACTCTGGCGTTGCTGGTTCTGTTAGCTCTATGGCGGAACGGATTTTTCCGCCACCTGTTTCAGGAACAGCGTCCCCTTATCTTCTCTTTGGGGCTGGTGTGCATGTTGGTCTCCAGCTATGTGGTCACAGCTCTGTTTACCACAACGGCTCTGAAAACAGGTCTTCTGAGCAGCCCGATTCTTTACGGCATCGTTGCCGTTGAAGCACTGCTTCTGTTCGTCAATCTGTTTGTTGTGGCAGCGCTTGTCTATCGTATGGTTATCCGGGGTAATATTCAGAACTGGCAGGCAGAGGAAATCCGTCACCTTCTGGCACACCGAAAGACCTGAAGGCTGGCGCTCAGAGCGCGGCCCACCATGAAAACAGAAGCTCTCAACCTTCAGTGGAAGGACATATAATGCCCCGGCCGTGGGCCGGGCGTCTCTCCTTCTTCATGCTTTAAAACGAATGCTGGAACGACGCGGACACCCAATGGCTGGAGGTCTCGCCTTCAGTGGTTCCGTTGAGAAGAATGCTGAAGCGGTTATGTTTTGACTTTCCGAGCAACCCCACAGAAGCTTTCGCCCAGCCGTCGTCGTCGCCTTTCACGGCAATATGGAAAGAGTCACCGCCGATGGTCTGTCCGCGCACGGTTGTTGAAGCCTCGTCCAGAACGCCGACAGCCTCCAGCCCGGCAACCCAGGACACGATGCCGGCAAGGGGGTGAACCGCATTTACTCCCAGGCGCAGCTCTGTCTGGTCGCTTTCGGAGGAAGCGTAGGCAGCCGGAGCGGTACCGCCGGATTCCTTATAGGCATCAACACGCGCAATCACATAGGACGCACCCATGTACGGCGAGAAATCAGTATTGCCAGTACTCCAGAGGTTCTCCCAGTCTAGCCGGGCCCGCAGGCCACGGGCGTCGACATCAGTCTCGCCGGTGGAATGCCCTGTGCCGCTACCGGTGTTGTAGCCTCGGCGCGTTTCCACCTGCCCCTTGTTGTAGTAAGCCGTCAGTGTCATCCATGTGGCTACTGAGCCTGCCGGGACCGGGGAGATCCATTCGATCAACAGGTATTCGCCCCTGTGTTCCTGCCATCCACCTTCCATCAAATCCTGATCGCCACGGGATTTTCCCAATGCCACGCTCAGCTGGGCCCGGCTGTCGTTCAGTACCCGGCACACGCCCACTTCAACAACGGCGATGTCGTTGTCGTTATGCTTGTTTTGCCCCCGATCTCCGGCAGCCCATATACAGGCATCGTTGCCCTCGCTGGCCCTCAGCCAAAGCGGGTGGCCGTGGTTGCCGTGTAAGACAAGATCCGCGAGATTAATCGCTGTGGTTGAGATCTCTGCCTGTGTTCGCAGGCTGGCCGTGTCATTGGCTGGTTTACTTGGCGACACGTCTTCGACAACCATGTGTAGAGTCGATTCTTTCTGAATGTTGTAATCACTCAGCGTACGATCGTTATCGAGTTCCTTTCCGGCAAAAACCAGCGTTTGCTGGTCGGTTGGAGTGCCTTCTTTATCTTGTATCTTGCTCTTGACGTTTTCGATGGTGTCATTGCCTTCCACTTCCAACGCAAGGGTTTTGCCGAGGAGTGTTTTGACGAATATCTGGAAAGCGAGAGCCTGGCTGGAGAACACTAGCAGGAAAAGAGACAGCAGGACGAAGCGGACGCATCCGGCTATGCTGGTGGCGCTGCTGTGAGATTGAGGAGGCATATGAGGGTTCTGTAAAGTTATGTGTATGTATGTTACTACGATATACCAGGAAAACACAGGACATGGAAAGAGAGGTTCGAAGGGCTATCCTCACATCTCTTATTCTTCACGGTTGTTTGCCGTGGGGAGCATCACCAAACGGTTAAGCTACAGAACAGATCCCTCCCGCAAATTTATCGCGCTTCAAAAGGATGTGGTTCTATGAACAAGCGCCCCGGCTGGGTATTTTATCTTTCGGTATTGCTGTTAGGCGCCTTCGTTGTTCTTGGCGTTGTCCGGCCTGATGAGCTGGCGGCTGCCTCTGAGCAGGCGCTCGCCTTCACCACCAGCCATTTTGGCTGGCTCTACCTCTTTGTCACCACCGGCTTTCTGCTGTTTTGCCTGGGGGTGGGGCTGAGTGACTACGGCCATATTCGCCTGGGGGCAGACGGTGAGGTGCCGGAATTTTCCTACCCGACCTGGCTGGGCATGATCTTCTCCGCCGGCATGGGTGTCGGGCTGGTGTTCTGGGGGGTGGCAGAGCCCATGACCCACTATGTCAGTCCGCCTCTGGGCATGGCTGAAGGGCGAACGCCTCAGGCCGCTGAATTGGCCATGCAGTATTCTCTGTTTCACTGGGGTTTTCACCAGTGGGCCAACTTTGCGGTGGTTGGCCTTGCCATCGCCTATGTGCGGTTTCGCCAGGAGCGCCCGGGCTTGATCAGTGAGACCTTCCGCTCGAGCCTCGGCAGCCGGGTTGACGGAGGCGTGGGCCATGCCATCAATGTGCTGGCTGTGCTCTCTACGGTCTTCGGTGTGGCGACAACACTCGGGCTGGGTATTATTCAGATCAACAGCGGAATGGGCTCAGTGTTTGGCGTGAGCTTTGGCATCATGCCACAGTTGGCCATTCTGGGCGGTGTATCCATTGTGTTCCTGCTGTGCGCCATGGCGCCACTGGAAAGCGGTGTGCGCTATGTCAGTGATGCCAATATGGTGCTGGCCGCCGCCATTCTTGTGTTTGTGTTCGTGGCAGGCCCCACCGACTTCATTACGGCCGCGATGACCAACGCCATTGGCGATTATTTCTCCAACGTGATCGGCATGAGCTTTGTGATGTCGCCCTATACCGGCGAAGACTGGGTCACACGCTGGACCATCTTTTACTGGGCCTGGGGCCTTTCCTGGGCACCCTTTGTAGGCAGCTTTATCGCCCGTATTTCCCGGGGCCGCACTATCCGGGAATTTGTGCTGGGGGTGATTGGTACCCCGGTGCTGTTGAGCACCCTGTGGTTTGCCACCTTTGGCGGTTCTTCCCTGTACTTCGAACTCTTTGAGGGTGGCGACCTGGGCGACACGGTTACCCGCGAAATGAGCTCCGCTCTGTTCCGGATGCTGGAATTCCTGCCCGGGGTAGAAGTAGTCAGCGGCCTGATGCTGTTACTGATCGTGCTTTTCGTAATCACTTCGGCGAACTCCGCCACCTTTGTATTGGGTATGTTTACCAGTCGCGGCACGCTCACACCCGGCCGGCCGATGCGTTTGGCCTGGGGCCTTATTCAGTCCCTGGTCGCAGGTGTTCTGTTGCTGAGCGGTGGCCTGGGGGCTTTGCAGACCATCTCGATTGTTGCCGCCTTCCCGTTCATGATCCTGATGATATTCATGGCTACCTCATTGTTGAAATCGCTACGCAATGAGATTCGCCAGAAGGAGTTTCACGAGGCCCTGCTACGAGGAAGGATAGAGAAACTGCTGGAGGAGCATGAGCAGGAGGACCCGCGACCGCCCGACACCGACCATGAGCAGGAAGACCCTCCGACCGTCCGGAAACCGGGTTAGGCCGTTCGATCTCATCCCTAAGGAGCGGTTGACCGGCGCTGAAAGGGGCGTTTATGCTTCCACCATCTGTAATTTTACGTATCAGAAGATTGCTGAGCGCGACGAGCCAGGTCAGAGCTCCCTGATGCTTTGGTTGTAATTTGTAACCTTTTCACAACTACAAAATAGAGAGGATGATGCCATGGGTTTGATTAAAACCATTAAAGAGAAAGCAAAATCGAACTTGAAAACAATCGTTCTGCCAGAGACAGAAGACGAGCGAGTGCTGAAAGCCGCAGAAAAGGTACTCGAAGAGCAGACAGCCAGGGTTGTTCTGATCGGCAACGAAGACACCATTAAAGCAGACGCTTCTTCCTGCGATGCCAACATTGACGGCGCTGTCATTGTTGACCCGAAAAAGTTTGAGAACCTCGACAGATATGTAGACGAGCTTGTCGAGCTCCGCAAGAAAAAAGGCCTGACCAAAGAAGAAGCTACCGAAATCCTGACCACCGAACCCCGTTTCTTTGGGTGCATGATGGTGCGGTTGGGTGACGCTGACGGCCTGGTTGCCGGTTCCAACTCGCCAACGGCTGATGTACTCAAAGCCGCTATTCAGGTTGTTAAAACAGAACCCGGCATCAACACTGTTTCCTCTACTTTCATTATGGAAACCGTTGACGGCCATTTCGGCGACAATGGCCTCATTTTGTTTGCAGATTGTGCTGTTATTCCAGAGCCGAATGCTGAACAGCTGGCTGATATCGCCTGTGCAACGGCGGCCACTGCATCCAGCGTTGTCGGGCTGGACCCACGAGTTGCCATGCTGTCTTTCTCAACCAAGGGCAGTGCAAAACATCCCCTGGTAGACAAGGTTCAGTACGCTGTTGATTTGCTGGGAGACCGGAACGTTGATTTCCCATACGACGGTGAATTGCAGGCAGATGCGGCCATCGTTGAGGCTATTGGTGCGAAAAAAGCGCCTGGTTCAGACGTGGCGGGCAAGGCCAACGTGCTTGTATTCCCTGATCTGCAGTCCGGTAATATCGGATACAAACTGGTTCAACGGTTCTCTGGCGCAGCCGCTCATGGCCCGATTGTTCAAGGTTTGGCAAAGCCGGTAAACGACCTTTCAAGAGGTTGTTCCGTTGATGACATTGCAAACCTGGTAGCCATAACCGCGACCCAAGCCAAGTAATCACATCAGAATAAAAGATTAAATTAAAAGGAAGAGACGCATGTTGGTATTTATTCTCAATGCTGGAAGTTCGTCACTGAAGTACCAGTTGATGAACCCGGTTACCGCAGAAAACCTGGCCTCAGGCCTTTGTGAAAGAATCGGACTTGATGGCAAATTGAAGCACGAGTTCGGCGACGGCAGAGAGCTGAAGCTTGACGTTGATATGCCAACCCATAAAGAAGCCATCGAAGCGGTTCTCAGAACCCTGACCGACGGCGAAGGTAAGGTTATTGAATCAACGGATGAAATTCAGGCCATCGGCCACCGCGCTGTTCACGGTGGTGAGAAGTTCTCTGCTTCCGTTCTGGTGACAGATGAAGTCATCAACGAAATGAAAGACCTGATCCCGCTGGCGCCGCTGCACAACCCGGCCAACATCATGGGTATGGAAATCTGTAAGGAGCTGATGCCGGGCAAGCCGAACGTGGCCGTGTTCGACACTGCGTTCCACCAGACCATGCCGGACTACGCGTACATGTACGCGCTGCCGTATGACCAGTACGCCAAGCACAAGATCCGTAAATACGGTTTCCACGGTACCTCTCACTTTTTCGTTTCAAACGAAGCCAGAAAGATGCTGGATAAGCAGCACAACACCCGCATCATTGTGTGCCACCTGGGTAACGGTTCTTCCGTTTCCGCGGTTCAGAACGGCGAGTGTATCGACACCTCCATGGGTCTGACTCCGGTCCAGGGCCTGATGATGGGTACCCGCGCAGGCGATATCGGTGCCGGCGCACTGCAATACATGATGCGCCAGGAAAACCTGACCATCGACGACGCCCTGAACGTGCTGAACAAGAAGTCCGGCATTCTGGGTATTTCCGGCAAGTCTTCCGACCTGCGTGAAGTGCTGGAAGGCATGGAAAAAGGTGATGACCGGTGCCGCCTGGCTGTCGATATGGTGGCCTACAACATCAAGAAGTATGTTGGCTCTTACGTGGCCGCACTGGATGGCATCGATGCCCTGTGTTTCACCGGTGGCATTGGCGAAAACGCCGCGCTTATCCGTGAAAAAGTGTGTGCCGGCCTGGATGCCATGGGTCTGGTGATTGATCCGGTCAAGAACAACAAGCGGTCCAAAGAATCGCGGGACATTGCAACCAATGGTTCCTCTTCACGGATCTTTGTTATTCCGACCAACGAAGAGTTTGTGATCGCAAACGACACTTACAAGATCGTTTCAGAGCTGAAGTAAGGTCGGAAACGATCAAAAGCGAGGCAACTTCCCTGATACGGGCTCCGGAAACGGTGGCTGGTCGGGGAAATGCCGGATAGGAGCGTTTATGTTCTTGGCAGATAAATCCACCGGGCATCTGATTGAAGTGCTCGATACGCGGGGCCTGTTTGATCCCCATGAAAGCCGTATCAAGGGCAGCCTGCATTACGGTGAGGAAGCCCAGGATCCGGAGTGGTACGCCAAGTCTGATTTGAGCTTCCCCTCTGGCGAAGCCTTGCCCGATTGCTGGACAGACCCGGACTTCCGACGGAAGAGCTAACGGTCAGCATTAGCCAGTATTGGATAAAAACCCCGACCTGTTCGGGGTTTTTTTATGGGGGCGTGTTGGCGAGCCGTGACCTTTCTACGGTTCCTGATTTGAAAACCACCTGTCCTTTGTGTAACCTTTTTATTAATTGAACGTTCAATTAACGAAGAATCGCCATGCCAAAAGTCGGAATGAAAGACACACGGAAGCAACAACTGATCGACGCCACCATGGCGTCCATCGCCGAGCTGGGGCTGCAGAACACCACCATTGTCAGCATCAGCAAGCGTGCCGGTATGTCCTCCGGGATTATCAGCCATTATTTCGGGGGCAAGCAGGGTCTGATCGAAGCGGCGCTGCGTTACATGCTTGACCAGCTGGGTAAAGAGCTGCTCGAACGCATGGCGAAAACCGACGGCTCCCCGGAACAGCGGCTGGCCTGCATTGTTGAAGCCAACTTCTCCGAGTTCCAGCGTTCGGCGCTGGCGGCCAAAACCTGGTTGAGCTTCTGGTCCCGCTCAATGCACGAGCCGGGCCTGCAGCGTTTGCAGCAGATTAACAACGCCCGGCTGTACAGCAATCTGCGTTATTCCTTTGCCCAGGTGCTGCCGGCCAAAGAAGCCACGGAAGCGGCCCGGCAAACAGCGGCCATGGTCGACGGTTTCTGGCTGCGAAGTGCGCTGAGCCTGGACCCGATGGAAAGCTTTGAAGCCGGCGAGCGGCTTTGCAAGAAATTTGTCCACGAGACGCTGGCTCAGGCCAATACCTGAGCCGATCCAATTGAATGGCCCACAAGGCCTTAAGTCACCCGAGTGAGGTTTCGCCCAGATAATGCCTGAATCCGCATCTGTTCCTGTTCTCAAGAATTTTGTCCACGGCCGGTTTCTGACCAACTCCTCCGGAGAAACCTTCCCGGTGGTGAATCCGGCCACCGGTCAGGTGATCTACGAAGTGGAAGTGGCCGATGAAGCCATTCAGCAGGCTGCTATCGAAAGTGCCCGTGCCGGTTTTGCCCAGTGGTCGGCCATGCCTGCCGTCGAGCGTAGCCGCATTCTGCTGAAGGCCGTTGCCATGCTTCGTGATCGCAACGACGAACTGGCGGCGGTGGAAGTGTACGACACCGGCAAGCCCTGGCAGGAAGCGGAAGCCGTGGATGTGGTTACCGGTGCCGACACCCTGGAATTTTTTGCCGGCCTGGCGCCGTCTATCGAAGGCAATCAGCAGGATCTGGGCGGTGATTTTTACTACACCCGCCGGGAACCGCTGGGCATTTGTGCCGGTATTGGCGCCTGGAATTACCCCATCCAGATTGCCTGCTGGAAATCAGCGCCGGCGCTGGCCTGCGGTAACGCCATGATCTTCAAACCCTCGGAAGAAACGCCGGCCGGTGCGGTGAAGCTGGCGGAAATCTTCGTCGAAGCCGGCGTGCCGGCCGGCGTGTTCAACGTGGTGCAGGGCGCGGCGGAAGTTGGCCAGTGGCTGACTCACAGCCCGGATATCGACAAGGTGTCGTTTACCGGCGAGGTTGCCACTGGCAGGAAAGTGATGCAGGCCGCGGCCTCCACACTCAAAGACGTGACCATGGAGCTGGGCGGCAAATCACCGCTGATCATCTTTGACGACGCCGACCTGGAGAACGCCATCTCCGCCGCCATGGTGGGCAATTTCTACACCCAGGGTGAGATCTGCACCAACGGCACCCGCGTGTTTGTCCACGAAGACATCTACCCGCGCTTCATGGAGCGCCTGCTTGAGCGCACTCGCAAGAACATCAAAGCCGGCGACCCGATGAACCCCGACACCAACTTTGGTGCGCTGATTTCGAAGAAGCATCAGACACTGGTGCTGGATTACATCGCCAAGGGGCTTTCCGAAGGCGCCACCCTGAGCCACGGCGGCCGCGCGTTCGAGCCCAATGACTCCAAAGGCGGCTACTTCGTGGAGCCCACCATCTTCACCGACTGCACCGATGACATGACCATCGTGCGTGAAGAAATCTTCGGGCCGGTGATGTCGGTGCTCACCTTCTCTGACGAAGACGAGGTGATTACCCGGGCCAACAGCACCGATACCGGTCTGGCTGCAGGCGTGTTCACCAATGACATCCGCCGGGCGCATCGGGTGATTCACCGGATTCAGGCGGGTATCTGCTGGATCAACAGCTATGGCGCTTCCCCGGCAGAAATGCCGGTTGGTGGCTACAAACTCTCCGGCATTGGCCGTGAGAACGGGCGCGAGACCATTGCTCACTACACCCAGCTCAAGGCGGTGTATGTCGGCATGGAAGATCTTGATGCCCCGTTCTGATCCCGCAGGCCACACAGGAGAATGTGTATGAAAGAAAACCAATACGACTACGTGATTGTGGGTGCGGGGTCGGCCGGCTGTGTGCTGGCCAACCGACTCACTGAAGACGGCAAGAGCCGGGTGCTGCTGCTGGAAACCGGTGGCAGCGACAAGAGCATCTTCATCCAGATGCCCACCGCCTTGTCCATTCCCATGAACACCAAAAAGTACGCCTGGCAGTTCCACACCGAGCCGGAACCGTATCTGGATAACCGCGAAATGCACTGCCCCCGGGGCAAGGTGCTGGGTGGCTCCTCATCGATCAACGGCATGGTCTACGTGCGCGGCCACGCCCGGGATTTCGATGAGTGGCAAGCCGAAGGCGCGGAAGGCTGGAATTACGCCAACGTATTGCCGTACTTCAAAAAAGCCGAAACCTGGGCCTTCGGTGGCGACGACTACCGGGGCGATCAGGGCCCGCTGGGCGTGAACAACGGCAATAACATGCAGAATCCGCTCTACACCGCGTTTATCAAGGCGGGTGTGGATGCCGGCTACATGGAAACAAAGGATTACAACGGCGCCCGGCAGGAAGGTTTCGGCCCCATGCACATGACGGTGAAAAACGGCCGCCGCTGGTCCACCGCCAATGCCTACCTGCGCCCGGCCATGGCTCGGGAAAACCTGACCGTGGTCACCCACGCTCTGGTGCACAAGGTACTGCTGGATGGCAGAACCGCCACCGGCGTGCGTTATGAGCAGGGCGGCAAGGTTCACGAGGTGAACGCGGCGGACGAGGTGATTCTCTGTGCCGGCTCTATCGGTTCGCCGCATCTGCTGCAGCTCTCTGGCATCGGCAATCGCGAAGTGCTGGAAAAGGCCGGCATCGAGGTTCAGCACGAACTGCCGGGCGTGGGCGAGAACCTGCAGGATCATCTGGAATTCTATTTCCAGTATCGCTGTAACCAGCCGGTATCGCTGAACCGAAAGCTGGACTGGTGGAACAAGCTGAAGATCGGCGTGCGCTGGATTCTGCGCAAGGATGGCCTGGGGGCCACCAACCATTTCGAATCCTGTGGCTTTATCCGCTCCAAAGCCGGCGTTGAGTGGCCGGACCTGCAATACCACTTCCTGCCCGCCGCCATGCGTTATGACGGTAAGGAAGCGTTTTCAGGTGATGGCTTCCAGCTGCACATCGGCCACAACAAGCCGAAAAGCCGTGGCTTTGTACACGTGCAGTCGGCAGACCCGAAACAGCCGCCGCGCATCCGTTTCAATTATCTGGAGCACGAAGCCGACCGTGAAGGCTTCCGGGATTGCGTGCGCCTGAGCCGGGAAATTGTCAGCCAGCCGGCGATGGACGACTACCGCGGCGCGGAAATCCAGCCCGGTGAGCAGGTGCAAAGCGATGAAGAAATTGATGCCTTCATTCGCCAGGCGGTAGAGAGCGCCTATCACCCGTCCTGCTCCTGCAAGATGGGCACCGATGAACAGGCGGTGGTGGACCCGGACACCCGGGTGCGCGGCCTCGAAGGTCTGCGGGTGGTGGATTCATCCATCTTCCCGACCATTCCCAACGGCAACCTGAACGCGCCCACCATCATGGTGGCCGAGCGGGCGGCTGATCTCATTCGGGGCAAGGAGCCCCTGCCGACCTCGGCCGCACCGGTCGACATGGACCACCAATGGCAGGTGCACCAACGCCCCGGCCAGGCCAAACGGGCGCATCCTTAGCTTCATAGCTCCCCCGCGACCGTGATCCTGTCCCGGGCACGCAAGGTGCCCGGGTAGCAAGCCCTCAGGATTTCCCTATCAGCGCGACGGCCCTGTGCCGTTTTCGGGCGCCGGATAGGCAAGCCCTGGGTTTGTGTCCGATTCGAAATAAGCAGTGCTTAACCAAGTAGAGGAGGAACACCCATGCTGTGCTTTATAGTGAGTAGTACCAACCGGAGGCTGAGCGTATGACACTCTGGTTATCGTCAGGTCTGATTTTCACCTTCGCCGCCATTGCCCTGGTTCTGTACAAATGGTGGGACATGCAGTGCATCGGCGTGACGCCGGTTCGCACCCTGGTATTCATTGCCATTCTGTTCACCTCCGGGCTGGATGTGGGGCTGATCATGTTCCCGCTGACCGAGTTTGGCGGCTATGGCAATGTCTCTGACAACCCTGAATATGGCTTCGCAAACCCGCTGGCCATCGAGTTCGGTTTCTGGGCCTTCCTGATCTGGGGCTTTTACTTTCTGACCTGTTTCTACTTCGCCATCATCGAGCCGAGAGTGCAGTTCTTTGAAATCCCGGTGGTGAAGTTCATCAACAACGTGGTGATCATCGGTACCTGCGCGTTTACAGCCTATCTGCTGTTGGTGAACCTGCCGTGGTACCTGCCGCAGCTGAGTGACGGTGAGGAAGTGGTGCCGGCGTTCTACGTGATCGTGTTTGTGTCGATTGCGCTGGCGGTGTATTCCAGCTCCAAGATCAAGTACGTGCGCATCCTGAGCGTGGGCTCCAGTATCCTGTTCATCGCGCTGATTGTCGGCATGTGGTTCCGGGCCTTTGTTCTGGGCCAGGGGTCGCCAGCGGATTTCTTCGGTACGGCCGGCATGCTGGGAGAGTATTTCGGCAACCTGCACCAGTTTGTTCTGCCCATTAACGACTACCACGAGTTCTACCTGTTCTGGTGGTTCGCCTGGAGCATCATGATTGGCCAGTTCACGGCGCGCTTTGTGTCCGGCATCAAGACCTGGCAGCTGCTGCTGGCCATGCTGGTGGTGCCGTCCATTGCCATCGGTGTGTGGTTCAGCGTCTTGTACTACTACCACGCCGAGGGGCTGAAAATTGCGGCGTTCACCAACATTGCCATGATCTCTGTCGGGGTGCTGATGGTGATCAACTCGCTGGATTCGCTGATCCGGCTGTACACCGACAACCTGAACCTGACAGCCCAGCGCCTGGGCCGGGTGAACTACGTGATCTTCAACCTGGTGGCCATGATCGGGCTGACCATGTTGTTCCAGCTGGACTTCCTGCGTATTCAGTGGGTTGGGGCGCTGGTGATTGCCCTGTACTTTACCTGCTTCGCCTATATTCTGCTGAAGAAGCGTAAGGAAGTGGCGGCCATTAAAGCGTCACCCGAGGAAAATATTCTGGATTTCCACCGGGTGGACCTGGTGAGCTGATCCAGGCAGTAACGGAAGCCGGCAACGGAGCTGTTCAGTGAGCAGCGCCCTTGCCGGCTTTTTTGTGCCTGTTATTCAGGATTGGCTCGGTGGCTGTTTCTGAAGGCATGAAAGTAGAGCACCGGAATCAGCACCAGTGTCAGCAGGGTAGACACCAGCACCCCGCTGGCCAGGGTGAGGCCCAGCGGTTCCAGGGCCGGTTCGAAGATCAGCACGCCGCTGCCGAACATCACCGTGGCGGCGGTCAGCAGAATCGGCCGGGTGCGCTGGGCACCGGCCTGTATCACGGCTTCTTTCAGGTCCATGCCTTCGTCCAGCCGTTGTTCAATGAAGTCCACCAGCAGGATGGCGTTGCGGGTGACAATGCCGCCCAATGCGATCACCCCGAGCACGCCGGTGCCGGCAATGTTGATGCCCCAGAGCCAGTGGGCGGGTATCACGCCGATGAATATCAACGGAATTGGCAGCATGATCAGCAACGGTAGCCGGTAGGAGCGGAACCAGCCGGCCAGCAGCACGTAAATCAGGACCATCACCACCAGGCCGGCGACGCCCAGATCCCGGTAGACATCCCGTGTCATCTCCCATTCACCAGACCAGTAAACCATGGGCTCGTTGGCGCTGTCTGGCGGCCGGAGCCAACGGATTTCCGCGTCTGGCCATTGTTCACTGCTGAGCGATTCAAGCTGAGCGGTCATGGGCTGTGTCACCGAGCGGTCCAGGTCGGCAAACACGGTTGTAATCGGCATCAGGTTCCGGCGGTAACGGGCCTGTTCGCCTTCACTGTGGCTGAACTCCAGCAGGGACTCCAGCGACACGGGCTGGCCGTTGGTGCTGACCGTGTACAGGCTGCGAATGGCCTGTTCGGAATCCCGGTCGGGCTTGTCCAGGCGCAGGATGATCGGCACCGGGTCACGGGCGTAATTGCTGCCGGACCAGTCTCCCAGGGTTTCACCAGAAATGGCGAGATACAGGGTTCGGGTGACTTCTGCGGGAATAACGCCAAAGGTGGCCGCCCGTTCCGGGTTAACGTTCAGATCCAGTGACGGCAGCGCCGCTACCGGGCTCTGGCTGGTGGCAATCACGCCTTTCTGTTCGCTGAGCCATTGTTCCACTTCATCGGCCACCGCGCGGCGAGCCTGTGGATCCGGGCCGAAAATTTCGGCGGTAATGGCCCGGTCGCTGGCGGGCCCGGAGGGAATCCGGCTGATATGGCCGGTGGCCTGGTGAGGCTCGAGCCAACTGCCCAGTTTGTGGGCCACTTCCCGGCTGACCTGATAACTCTGCCGGTCGCGTTCTTCTTCAGGCACCAGGTTAACGTGCAAGGTCAGGTCCCGCGGTGCTTTTTGTTCCGGTGCGGTCAGGGTTTCCGGCGGATAGATCATGGGGGCTGTCAGGCCGGAATAGACGGTCACACCCCGCACTTCGGGCACTTTGCGCAGCTGCCGGTTGAGGTCGGAGGCAACGGTGAGCGAATCGGCCAGGGTAGCCGTGGCTGGCAGATCAACGTTTACCGCAAACACGTTGCGGTCGAGCAGCGGGGTCAGGCCGATCTGCACCGTGCGTGTGGCCACCAGTGCGAAGCTGGCCAGCAGCAATACAATCAGGCCCAGATAGAACAGCCAGCGGACTGCGGCGGACCCGACAAAGGGTGCCAGAAGGCAGCGGTAACGGGCCACGAATGTGCTGTCTTTTCCGGGATCCTCTGAGGTTTCGTTGTTTTCTTCATTTTCGGAGGATTTATCGACTTTTAACAGGCGATACCCGAAATAGGGTGTGATGGTCAGGGCCACCAGCAGTGAAAACAGCACAGCGGCAGAGGCGCCGATGGGTATCGCGCGCACGTATTGGCCCATTTCGCCAGTGATGTAGGCGGTGGGTAAGAGCGTGGCAACCACCAGAAGATCCGCAAGAATAGTCGGGTTTCCCACCTCGTTTACGGCTTTTACCGTCAGTTCGCGGGTTTTCTCGCCGGCTTTCTGAAAATGACGGGCCACGTTTTCCAGCATGACCACGGCGTCGTCTGACAGGATGCCAATGGCCAGAATCATTGCGGCAATGGACACCGGGTTAAGGGTGAAATCCAGATAGTTATACAGGTAGGGCACAATCGCCAGCGAAGCCGGCATCATGATCGCGATCACCACGGCGGCGCGCCAGCCCAGGCCCAGCCAGATAATGCCGACCACCACCAGGGTGCCGGTCAGCAACTGGGAAAGCACGCTGTACACACGCTTGGTGGCATCGGTGCCGGCGTCGTGGGTGATGTCCAGTTGCACATCGGAAGGCAGGATGTCCTGCTGGAACTGGTGCAGCCGCCCGGTAACGGCTTCGGTGACATCACTGACGTTCTGACCCTCAAGCGTGGTGACCGCCAGCGTTACCGCCGGGAAGGGGGCGGAGTGGCCTTCCTGCCAGTGCAGCACAGCCTGGTTCTGTTCCACCCGGCCGGAGCGGATGTCGGCCACCTGTTCCAGATACACCGGGCCACCGCCATCGCTGCCGACCGGAACACGGCCCAGCTGTTCGAGGTGGGTCAGCGTCATACCGGCCTGCAGGTCGGTGACGGGCTGGCTCTCCAGGCGACCGGTGGGCACCTGTCGGTTGGCGCCGGCCACGGCTTCGGCAAGCTGGTTCAGGGGGATCTTGCGGGCGGCCAGCTCGGTCGGGTCTGGCAGGATTTCGATAGCCGTGCGGTCGCCACCGAAGCGCTCCACATCCCGTACCCCGGGAATGCGCAGAATATCCGCAGACAGTTCGGCGGCGATGTCTTCCAGCCCGTCCGGGCCCACCGTTTTGCTGCTGAGGGTGGCCATCAGCACCACCAGGCGTGATTCACCAAAGGTTTCGATGGTGGGTGTGCCGGCGCTGGCAGGCAGTTCATCGGCACGGGCGCTGAACAGTTCGTTGAGCTGCGAGAAGGCCTTTTCCTTGGCGGTGCCGGCTTCAAACTCCACCGACAGAAGGGCGGCGTGGCTGGAGCTGCTGCTGCGTATCTCGCTTACGGAGGCTATCTCCCGTACCCAGCCGGCGGTTTTCCGGGCCAACTGGTTATCTATCCGCTCAACACCGGCACCCGGCCAGGGAATCAGCACCATGGCCGTGGGGACATCGATATCCGGGCGGTCTTCCCGGGGCGTTACCAGCAGGGCGTAGCTGCCAAGCAGCAGGCAGGCAATCACGAACAGGGGGACAACCGGGGAGTCCAGTAACCGATTGGCAATGCGGCCGGCCAGGCCCAGGTTATTCGTCTGCATAATCCGACCCGGCAGGTTTTACCGTGACAGCCTGGCCATCATGAAGCTCAGCCGAAGGGTTCAGTACCACTTTGTCGCCCACCGAAAGCCCCTGGGTGACGGGAATCAGGTTGGTGCCGTTAGCTGGCGGTGTGGTGGTTTTTATCCACTTCAGATGCACGGCGGGGGTGTCGCCTGATTCGTCTATGACCAGTGCTCCGGTGAGCTGGCCCCTGCGGATCAGGGCGGTTCTGGGCAGGCCGACCCAGTCGCCATTCCGGGTTTGCCGGGCATCCGGGTTGGGGGCCAGTACCGAGACCACCTGGCCGGGGGCAAGCTGATCACTGCTGGCGTCCAGTGTCAGTCTCAGCCGTTGGCCGGTTCCTTCGTTGTCCAGAGCAGGAATCACGCTGGTCAGGTGCGCCGGCAGGGTGGCGTGGTCTGGCCCGGTTATCACAGAGAGCAACTGGCCCTGTGTCAGGCTGGCAGCCAGTTGGCTTGAAACCGGCACATCCACCCGCCACTGTTCCCGGGCCTCCAGAACCAATAGTGCCTGCCCGGGGCCGACAAAACTGCCGGCATCCACCAGGGTTTCGGCAACCTGGCCATTAAACGGAGCGGTCAGGCGGGTGTAGCTCAGGTTGGCTTGCTGGGCGTCCAGTTCGGAGCGGGCCGCCTGCAGTTGCGCTTCCAGTTCCTGGCGTTTCACTTCGGCCCGCTCGACTCGCACCTGGGCAATCAGGTCTTCTTCATACAGCCGTTGCAGCCGCTGGCTGTCGAGCCGGGCCTGTTGCGCGGCCGATTCCGTGGCGGTGATTTTTGCGCGGGTGGCTTCAATGGCGGCATCCACTTCTCTGGCGTCCACGGTGGCCAGCAGATCGCCGGTTTTCACGGTATCGCCGGGGTCCACTTCCACGGACAGCAGGGTGCCGGCAATGCGGGTGCTCAGGACGGCGCGCTTGCCCGGGCGAACCACGCCGGGCAGCTTCTGGGTGGCGGAGCCTTCCCACGCCCGGGTTTCGGCAACGGTGACTTCGGGTTTTTCGGTGGCGGTCTCCGGCGCTTCCGGGGATTCGCTGAAACAACCGGTAACGGCCAGTGTCGCGGCAAACACCAGGGTTCGGGTGAAGGTGATCATGGATGCTGCGCCCCTAAGGCCAGGAGTGGATCGCGGCCATTCTGCAGGTGGTAGTTCATGCCGGCAAGAACGGCCTGGTAGCGTGAATTAATGCGGGTGGCCCGCTCGCGGTCAAGCCTTGCCCGGGCGGCTAGCAGGTCTGTCATTGAGCCAATGCCTTCTTCGTAACGGCGGGTGGCCAGTCGGGCAGCGCGCTGTGCAGCCTGTGTGGATTTTCTCGCCGCTTGCCAGGCGGCATATCCGGCCCGCCACTGGCTGGTGGCGACGGCCTGTTCCCGTTGAATGCGGCGTCGGGTTTCCTCCAGCTCGGCCCTGGCTTTGTCCGCCTCGGCGCGGGATTCGGCAATCCGGCCCTGGCGGCCGAAGCCATCGAACAGGGTCCACTGCAGGTTGACCGCCACCAGCCAGCCATCGGCATTATCGTTAAGCAATTCATTGCCGTGGGCCCACTGTTGTCTGGCCAGCAGGTTTACCCTGGGTATCCAGTCTGCCTCGGAGGCGGTGGTTCTGGCGTCGGCGGCGTTAACGGCCAGTTGCCGGGCCTGCAGGTCTTTGCGTGGGGCGGCGTCGCCCATTTCGGTTGGCGGTTGCGGGCGGGGTATGGCATCGGCAATATCCAGCGGTTCTTGCGGCGCCATTCCCAGCAGGCTTTTCAGTTGATACTGCGCCTGCTGATTTGCTGCCTCTGCTTTGGCCACCCGTGCACTGGCTGCCGCCAGCTCGGCATCGGCCTGTTCCTTGTCGATGCGCGGCGCCAGGCCCTGCTCGTAGCTGGCCCTTGCCAGTCTGGCGGCCTCGTTGGCCGCAGATCGGGACTGGACGGCGGCTTTTTGCTGCTCGTGTAAGCGCAGAACATTAAAGTACTGGCGTGCCACCTCAAGGCGCAAAGCCTGTTGCCCCCATTGTTGCGCGTGACGGCGGGCGTCGACGTTGATGTCGGCAGCCTCGCGCTGGCCAAGGGCATCGGCGTTAAATACAGGCTGAACAAGCTGAACGCCGGTTACGGTTCCTTCCACCGGTCCAAGATCGGTGCGCTGAATGCCCGGAGGCATGCCCGAGGTGGGTACCGGCACGCCGGTAATCAGGGAGGAGTCGGCCCGTAACCAGGAAGCATCGGCGCTGATGGCAGGCAGAAAAGCCTGGGCGGATTGCTGGTGTAAGGCCTCGGCCTGCCGGGTTTCGGCGTCCAGCGTTTGCAGCGTGGTTGCCTGCTCCCTGGCAATGGCCAGTGCTTCATCCAGCGACAAGGCGCTGGCGGTGACCGGCATCAGCAAAATCGCAACGGTAATGGCCCGGCAGTAACGCAATGGAGCTCCCTGTCTGGCGTGTCCTGGCTTTATGGTTCTTTGCACAAAGAATCCGGAACGAGCAGCCCGGTGCTGGCTCGTCGACTCTTCGAGTATATCACCACAAAGCGCCCAGCATTCAGGACCCTGTCTTGTCGCTGTGAATAATATGTACTGGTTTTCCGCAGCATTGAATTCGCGAAAGGCGCCTCCATATAGGGACCAACAGCATTTTCAGACGGGGGCGGCGGCTGCCTTGGCGTCTATTCAATGAACCATGATAGGCGCAGGCTATACGGATTTTGGGAATTATCAATTTTCTAAAGCCGAGACAAGGTCGTATAGTTTGGCCCTGTTCATTCATCGACACGTAAATCCATTGATCAGGAGTTATCTTTAAATGGGTATTATCAACAGCGAAATTAAGCCGTTTAACGCAACTGCCTTTAAAGCAGGCGAGTTCGTAGAAATCAGCGATGCTGACGTAAAAGGCAAGTGGTCAGTATTCTTCTTCTACCCGGCCGACTTCACCTTCGTTTGCCCGACCGAACTGGGCGACGTTGCAGATAAGTATGAAGAGCTGCAGAAGCTGGGCGTTGAAGTGTTCTCTGTATCCACAGACACCCACTTCACCCACAAAGCATGGCACGACAGCTCCGACACCATCGGCAAGATCCAGTACTACATGGTAGGCGACCAGACCGGCACCATCACCAACAACTTCGGTGTAATGCGTGAAGGCCAGGGCCTGGCAGACCGTGCTACTTTCCTGATCGATCCGGATGGTGTTATCCAGGCGATGGAAATCACTGCTGAAGGCATTGGCCGTGACGCAGACGACCTGCTGCGCAAGGTGAAAGCCGCTCAGTACGTTCGCAACCATCCTGGCGAAGTTTGCCCGGCCAAGTGGAAAGAAGGCGAAGAGACACTGTCTCCGTCTCTGGACCTGGTTGGCAAGATCTAAGCTTCTTTTTACCAGTGAAGCTTCAGAGAAAGGCCCGCTTAGCGGGCCTTTTTCGGTTCTGGCAATTGCTTTCAGTGAGTGACATAGGGAGTGGCTATCAATTGAGTTACTCCAATCAATTTGAGCTTTTGATAGTCAGCCCTTATCTTACTCCCATCTTCAAATAACGAACCGTTTGAATTCAGTTATTTAGTTTTACGACATTAAAGGGGAATACCGAACATGTTGGATGCCAATATCAAGCAACAGCTCAAGGCCTACATGGAAAAACTGCAGCAGCCGATCGAGCTGGTGGCAGCGTATGACGACAGCGCAAAGTCGCAGGAGCTGAAGGAACTGCTGGAAGAACTCGAGCCGATGTCCAGCAAGATTGCCCTGCGTACTGAAAACGACCAGCGCGTGCGCCGCCCTTCATTCGCGATTCAGCGTGTGGGCTCTGATGTGAGTGTTCGCTTTGCCGGCATTCCCATGGGGCACGAGTTCACCTCACTGGTTCTGGCGTTGTTGCAGGTAGGCGGTCACCCGTCCAAGGCCTCCCAGGAACTGATCGAGCAGATTCAGGATCTGGATGAAGACCTGGAGTTTGAAACCTACTACTCCCTGTCCTGCCAGAACTGCCCGGACGTGGTGCAGGCGCTGAACCTGATCAGCATCCTTAACCCGAAGGTCAGGCACACCTCCATTGATGGTGCGCTGTTCCAGGACGAAGTTGAGCGCCGTGAAGTGATGGCCGTGCCCAGTGTATTCCTGAACGGTGAGTCCTGGGGCCAGGGCCGCATGACCCTGGAAGAGATTGTCGCCAAGCTGGATACCAATTCCGCGGCGAAGGAAGCCAAGAAAATCAACGAGCGTGATCCGTTCGAGGTGCTGGTGATCGGTGGTGGCCCGGCGGGTGCCTCTGCAGCCATCTATGCAGCCCGTAAAGGCATTTCCACCGGTATTGCGGCCGAGCGCTTTGGTGGCCAGGTGGCCGACACCATGGGTATTGAAAACCTGATCTCCGTGCCTTACACCGAAGGCCCGAAGCTGGTTGCAGCCATGGAGCAGCACGTTAACGAATACGACGTGGACATCATGAACATGCAGCGCGCCGAGAAGCTGATTCCGTCAGCTGAAAAAGGGGGTCTGCACGAAGTACGTCTGGAAAACGGCGCTACGCTCAAGTCCAAAACCCTGGTGCTGTCTACCGGTGCCCGCTGGCGCCAGATGGGTGTCCCGGGTGAGGAAGAGTACCGCAACAAGGGCGTAGCCTACTGCCCGCACTGCGACGGCCCGCTGTTCAAAGGCAAGCGCGTGGCGGTGATTGGTGGCGGTAACTCCGGCGTGGAAGCGGCCATCGACCTGGCCGGTATTGTCGGCCACGTAACACTGATTGAGTTCGGCGATGAGATGAAGGCCGATGAAGTGCTGCAGAAGAAGCTTCGCAGCCTGGACAACGTGAAGATCATTACTTCCGGCCAGACGACCGAGATTGTTGGTGAGAATGGCAAGGTCAGCGGCCTGAACTACAAAGACCGCAAGACCGGTGACGACCATCATGTTGAGCTGGAAGGCGTGTTCGTTCAGATCGGCCTGGTGCCGAACACTGAATGGCTGAAAGGTGACATTGAACTGAGCCAACACGGCGAGATCATCGTAAATGACCGTAACGAGACCTCGATTCCGGGTATTTTTGCGGCGGGTGATGTCACCACCGTGCCGTACAAGCAGATCGTGATCTCCATGGGTGAAGGCTCCAAGGCCGCCCTGAGCGCCTTTGACTTCATCATCCGTAGCTAGACTGAGTAAGTTGTTCACACTGGCCTGACTCCTCAGGCCAACCCCTTGACCGGTGCCCGCAGCAATGTGGTCGCCGGTTTTTTTATGCCCGGCTTTCTGGCCGGCAAAGCCGGTGAACGGGCAAATCTGCTAGGCTGATGGCTGTTTCGTGATCGGGGAATTGCATGGTCGACATGTTAACGGATATGTCGCTGGCACAAATGCTCGGGCAGGTTGCTGGACTGGTGGCCCTGGGGTTCTGCATTGCCGGCTTTGCCAACAAGAACGACGACCGGCTGATGGTGTTGCTGATTTCAGCCAACGTCGCCTTTGTGTTGATGTTTGCCTTTTTCCAGAGCTGGACGGCCGCGGCGCTGACGGTTCTGGTGATTGTCCGTATCGAGCTGGCCCGGCGATTTCAGGGCAACTGGCAGTTGATGCTGGCGCTGTTAACGGTGAGTTCCGTGGTGGCCTGGGCCACCTGGCAGTCGGTGACGGATGTGTTCCCGCTGATGGCGATGGTTTTCGGTACCGTGGGCATGTTCATGCTGCGCGGCATCCCCTTGCGCATTGTGCTGGGGCTCGCGGCCTTCTCGTGGATGCTCAATAACATCGTGATCGGGTCGGTCGGGGGCATTCTGGCGGAAGCCATGGTGCTGGTGACGAACATGGTCACTATCATCCGGTTGTATCGGATGCAGCAGAAGTACTTCTAGTGTCCCGCCTGCGCGGGATAGGTTTTCAGCAGCTCATTGCCGGTGCGGCGAATGGACTCCAGGGCCCGCACGTTCTTCCAGTCTTCCCGGTAGACCATGCCGAAGCTGAAAGAAATGCCGGGAGAAAAAGGGCGCATCACAACGTCTGACCGGCCCACCAGCTGGTCCGTGGCCGTTATCGGATTCATGATGCTGATCCCGATACCACTGGCGACCATGGCGGTGATGGCGCCGATGTTTGATTCAGTCTTGCCGGCTATGGGAATTGAGTGGCTGGCGGCCAGGTGCAACAGTGGATCAGCGCCAACATTGGGCTGATTGCTGATAACCAGATACTGATCCCGGAGATCGGCAATGGTTATTTCCTCCTTTCCGGCCAGGGCGTGGTCGGCCGGAACCAGACATTGTGCCCGGGTAGTCAGCCATTCCTCGATCCTCAGTAACCGGGAACTGACCGGCAGGGTGACAAATCCCAGGTCTGCGTGACCAGACTCCACTTCCCGAAGTACGTCGTGGCTCGACATCATGTCGAAGCTGATGCTGAACCCCCGATTCTGTTCCAGCAGGGTGCCGATCAACCGTGGCACAAAACCAAAGGCCAGCCCGGGAATCGCGGCAATGCGTAACCGGGAGGTTCCGAATTCTTTCAGCGCCAGAACACTGTGGCGCAACTCCTCGATATTTCCCATCAACCGCAGAATTTCCTCATAGAGTTCATACGCTTCGGGCGTGGCGACCAGGCGGTTTTTTTCACGGAGAAACAACTGGATACCCAGATTTTCCTCCAGCTGGGCCAGAGACCGGCTTACCCCGGACTGGGTAATGCCCAGGGTGCGTGCGGCCTGGGAAGCGCTGCCGGCTTCAACCAGTGTTTTGAAGATCGCCAGGGCCTTGAGGGAGTGCAGGTTGATATCAGCCATGAGTAAAAATCATCGAATCCGGTGAAAAAATCATATCTTGAAATAGTTTAACCTCTTTCTAGACTGAATTTCATACACAGTACAACGATACCGGATTACAACATGTCATCTTCTCCACTGTTCTACCAGGCCGGACCGGCCATGCCGGAAGTTTCCCATGCCCGCGGCGTCTTCCTCTGGGATACCAATGGCAAGGAATACCTTGATGGTTGCTCGGGTGCCATTTCCTGCAATCTGGGACACCACCACGAGGGTATTCGCGAGGCCATGCTGGCCCAGCTGGACCAGGTGGCGTTCACCTACCGGACCCAGTTCGAGAATAGCCCGGCCCTGAAACTGGCCCATTCGCTGGTTGATATGACCAACCGGGATCTCGAGAAGATCTTTTTTGTTTCCAGCGGTTCGGAAGCAGTCGAGTCAGCCATCAAACTGGCCCGTCAGTATTTCGTAGCCCGCGGGGAGCCACAGCGCCGGCATTTCGTGTCTCTGCGCCCGTCATACCACGGCAGTACCCTGGGCGCACTGGGCGTAACCGGGTACCAGCCGCTGGAAGCCCCCTTTGCCGACATCACCCATGCCTCAATCAAGGTGCCGGGCCCGGATTTCTTTCGTCGCGCTGAAGCCACCGAGGACGAGCATGTCCGCAAACTGCTGTTGCAGACCCGGAAGCAGATCGAGGAGGCCGGTGGTGACAGCATTATCGCCGTGGTTCTGGAGCCTGTCGGTGGCGCCAGCACCGGTGCGCGAATGGTCAACCAGGCCTATCTGGAGGGTATCCGGCAGTTGTGTGACGAAATCGGATGCCTGTTGATCTTCGATGAAGTGCTCACTGGCGTGGGGCGCACTGGCAGCTGGTTTGCCTATCAGCACTGGGGCGTGGTGCCGGATCTGCTGGCCACGGCCAAAGGGCTGGGTGCCGGCTATTACCCGGTGGGCGCCCTGCTATGCCGGGAGGATATTGTGGACACGGTGATGGCCGGCGGGGGCTTTCAGCACGGACACACCTATGCCGGTAATCCGTTGGCCTGTGCCACCGGCTTCGCCGTCGTGGAAGCCATCCGGAAGGAGAACCTGCTGGACAATGTGGCCACCCGCGGCGGCCAACTGCGCGAGGGGCTGGAAGCCTTGCAGGCGCGTTATGACTTTGTCGGGGATGTTCGTGGTATCGGCATGCTCTGGGGCGTGGAGCTGGTTCAGGATCGGGTGAGTAAAATTCCGTTCCCGGCCGAGGTCAATCTGTTTGCCCGGGTGACCGCTCTGGCCAAGGAAGAAGGGCTGCTGATCTATCCACGCCGAAGCCTGGACGGTCTGGCCGGTGACCACTTCCTGGTTTGCCCGCCGCTGAATATTTCCGGGGAGGAAATCTCGATACTTCTGAGCCGGCTTTCCGTGGCTCTCCAACGGCTCGAAGACGAGGTGGTTGCCCCTCTGATGACGACAGCTGCCGAACCCAACGCCCACAGCACCATAGGGTAAACCTTCATGACTCTGCTGACCGAAAAACACGCCGCAATTGAAGACGCCATTGCCAGAATTCCTGACGGCGCAGCCATCATGGTTGGTGGCTTTGGCTCGCCCGGCACACCCTTCGCGCTGCTGGACGAACTGCTGGCCCAGGGCCAGAAAGGGCTCACTGTGATCAAGAACGATGCCAATGAACCGGATATCGGGATTGGCCGGCTGATCCGCGCCGGCCGTGTGGATCGACTGATTGCCTCCCATATCGGACTCAACCGGGTGGCGATCGAGGAAATGAATGAGGGCCGACTGACAGTGGAAATGTATCCCCAGGGTTTGCTGGCGGAAAAAATCCGGTGTGCCGGTGTCGGCCACCCCGGCTTTCTGACTGATATTGGCCTGGACACCGAGATTGCCGTCCATCGTCGTGAAATCGAGCTGGATGGCCGCACCTGTGCTATTGAGCCAGCCATCCATGCCGACGTTGCTCTGGTCCATGCCGACGTTGCCGACACCTACGGCAATCTGGCCTATCGGGGCACGGCCATTAACTTCAATCCGCTGATGGCAATGGCGGCGAACCTCGTGATTGCCCAGGCCTTCCGGGTGGAATCACCGGGGAGCCTGCAGCCTGAAGCCATACACACTCCCAGTGCCTTCGTTAACCATGTGGTCCGGGTGGATCGTGCCACCAGTGAACAGGGAGTCCGCGCCCATGCCGTCTGATCAGGAAAGAATTCTCGCCCGGGCTGCCAGGGAAATCCTGCCCGGCCAGATCGTTAACCTGGGCATTGGTCTGCCTCAGCGTCTGTTCCATTACATGCCTGAAGACCTCGAGGTTCTGGTGCATTCCGAGAACGGTATTCTTGGTTGTCAGCCCCTGGCGGACGGCATCGCCCCCGATTACGAGATGATCGATTCCGGAGGCGCCTACGTGGGCGCCAGTCCGGGGGCCAGTGTGTTCGACAGTGCGTTGTCATTCGCCATGATCCGCCGCAGCCGCGTGGATGTGACCTTCATGGGCGCGTTCGAGGTGGACCAGCAGGGCAATCTGGCGAACTGGAAAATCCCCGGCAAGTTCTCCCCGGGCATCGGTGGCGCCATGGAACTGGCCCAGAAAGTGGACAAGCTGGTGGTGCTCTGTTCCCACAATGATAAACGGGGTAACCCGAAGATCCTCAGGCAATGTCGTCTGCCCCTCACTGCCCCCCGATGCGTTTCACTGATTATTACCGAGAAGGCGGCTATGGCCGTGACGGAGCAGGGCCTGGAAGTGGTCGATATCGCCGAGGGCCTGGATGTGAATGAGCTTCGTGCCGCCACGGACGCAGACCTGATCATTGATGAAAGCAGGCTCGGGAGGTTCTGACCATGACGGCCAGGCTCAACCGTGGACCCCACAACACTGAATCTGCAAGGAGTCAGCTATGAATGCCGCTTATCTGGTCGACTATGCCCGCTCGGCCTTTACCCGAGCTCACCCCCGCAAACCGGAGGTGGACGCCTGGTCCGGAGAGCGTGGTGACATTCTGTTGGGCAAGGTTATTGATGGCCTTCTGGCCAGAAGCCGGCTACCCGGCACAGAGATCGAAGATCTGAGTGTTGGCTGTGCGCTACCGGTCAGGGAGCAGTGGAGCTTTGGTGGCCGTTATCCCCAGTGGCTGTCGACCGTGGGCATCCAGTGTCCGTCCCGCCAGATCGATCAGCAGTGTGGCTCCGGCCTGGCTGCGTTGCGGGCCACAGCCCGGGAGATCCAGGCTGGCGCCATCGACACCGGCCTTGCCGGTGGCTACGAAAACATGTCCCGGGTACCCATGGGGCCAACGCTGTTTCAGGAAGGGGTTCTGACCGTGCCAGAGGCGTTGCAGAAAAGGGATGACCTGGATCTGACTGTGGCCATGAACATGGGCCTCACCGCCGAGCGTCTGGCCAGGGACAACGGCCTGACCCGTGACCAGATGGATGCCTTTGCCGTTGGTTCGCACCAGAAAGCAGCCAGGGCCGAGCAGGAGGGCTGGTTTGCCGGGGAGCGCCTGCCGCTGGAGAACCCGGCCGGCGAACGGGTTGAGCAGGACGCCAACATCCGCCCGGAGACCAGTTCCGCACGCCTGGCCGAACTCAAACCGGCATTCTCTGACGATGGTGAGATAACGGCTGGCAACAGCTCCCCTTTGACCTCAGGCGCGGGTGCCGCGCTGCTGATGTCCGAAGTTGCCATGGAACGCCATGGCTTGTTGCCGATGGCAAGGATTGTGGCCGTGGCCGACTGTGGCGTGATACCGGAATACATGGGTGTCGGGGCGGCAGTGGCGGCCGAGCGTGCGCTCAGGCTTGCCGGGCTGAGCTCGAGTGATATTGATGTGTGGGAAATCAACGAAGCTTTCAGTGCGGTGCCGCTTTACGCCATCCGTTCTCTGGATATCGACCCCGGACGGGTCAATCTGTTCGGCGGTGCCCTGGCGCTCGGACACCCACTGGGGGCAACGGGCATTCGCCTGGCCGGCACGCTGGCGCGCGCCTTGCAGCATCAGGCAGGGCGTTATGGGTGTGCCACTGCGTGTGTAGGTGGGGGCCAGGGAATAGCCATGATTATCGAACGCTGCTGACACCGGTTTTTGCAACACAGGGTGGTTTGATAAGCAAGAAACTCCAGCAGCCACAATGACCTACAGGAAACCAACAATGACGTCGTTTTTTGAAAACCTCATAAACACTTTCCCGGCCTTCATGGAGGCCGCCTGGATGACCTTGCGCCTGACCGGTGTGTCACTGGTTCTGGCCCTGGTGATCGGGTTGGTTTTTGCACTCATGAAGGTCACAGGTATTCGCTGGCTGGCTCTGATCTACAACGGTTACGTGGGCATTATCCGGGGCACGCCATTGATCGTGCAGATCATGTGGCTGTATTTCGGCATTACCCAGATTGTGGTGCTCTCGGCATTCTGGGCCGGCACCATAGCGCTGGCCATCCACAGTGGCGCCTACATTGCCGAAATCTTCCGGGGCTGTATCCAGTCGGTGGATAAGGGCCAGATGGAGGCAGCAGAGTCTCTGGGTATGAAGCGGGCTCTGGCCATGCGCCGGGTGATTCTGCCACAGGCTTTTAAACGCGCCATTCCGCCGTTGGGTAATCAGTTCATTATTGGCCTGAAAGATTCGTCGCTGGTGGCATTTATTGGCATCACCGAGATCTTCAGCCTGTCCATGGACAACGCTGCCGTAAGCTTTAAACAGCTGGAATTCTACACCATCGCCGGTCTGTATTACCTGGCCATGGTCGCCGTTGTCACCTTCATTCTAAGCCGTGTTGAAAACCGGATGGATACAGCGAAATGATCAAAGTTGAACAACTCCACAAGTACTTCGGTGATCTTCACGTTCTCAAGGGTGTCGATCTGAATGTGGCGCCCCAGGAGGTCGTTGTAATGATCGGCGCCAGTGGCTCGGGCAAGAGCACTCTGTTGCGCTGCCTGAATTTCCTGGAGATGAAAAACAGCGGGCGCATCCTGATCGACGGTGAGGAGGTCGACCCGGCCACCACACCACTGAACAAGGTGCGTGAGCATGTCGGCATGGTGTTCCAGCACTTCAATCTGTTTCCGCACATGACCGTGCTGGAAAACGTCATTGAAGCCCCCGTACATGTGAAAAAAATGCCCCCGGACGAGGCTGCCAAATGGGGCCGGGCGCTGCTTGAGAAAGTGGGGCTGGCCGATAAGGGCGATGTGTACCCGGAGAAATTATCCGGCGGCCAGAAACAACGGGTGGCCATTGCCCGCGCTCTGGCTATGGAGCCTTCCGTCATGCTGTTCGACGAGCCGACTTCGGCACTGGATCCGGAACTTGTGGGCGAAGTGCTGGAAGTGATGAAAGGCCTGGCAGCCGATGGCATGACGATGGTGGTGGTCACTCACGAAATGGGGTTTGCCCGGGAAGTGGCTGACCGGGTGGTTTTCCTTGACGCCGGGCAGATTGCTGAAGAAGGCGATCCGGAAACCTTCTTCGAGAACCCGCAACACCCCAACGCCCGGCAGTTTCTCAGACGGGTGCTGTGAACCAAAAAACGAAATAGCCACACAGTGGCAATAATAATGAAGATCTCGCTTTACCGATCTTCTTCAACGAAAGGAGAGCACCATGAAAAAACTCATCCGCAACCTGATCGGGGCAACCAGTGCCCTGGTAATCGCGGCCACTATTAATCTGGGTCACGTAAGCAGCGTGCAAGCCGCCGATAAGGAAGTCTTTACTTACGCGATGACGGGGCTGTACCCGCCATTCAGTTTTCGCCAGGGTGGCGATCTGGCGGGTTTTGATATGGAAATCGGCCAGGCTCTGGCCGAGGAAATGGGCATGGAGGCAAACCCGGTGGCCAACCCCTGGCAGACCCTCATTGCCGCACTGAAGTCTGATCGCTTTGACGCCATTATCGGCAGTATGGCGATTACTGAAGAGCGCCAGAAACAGGTGGGCTTCACCGATCCGTATTACAGCTCCGGTGCTCAGGTCTTTATCAGCACCAATAATGACGAGATTACTGAGGTTGAGGATATTCGCGGCAAGACCATCGGCGTGCTGGTGTCCAGCAGCTTTGCCGATGCTGCCCGGGAATACACCGATGACCTGACGACCTACACGGATGATGTGACCGCCTTGCGGGATCTTACCGTTGGTGGCCGCGTGGATGCGGTGATTACCGACCAACTGATTGGCGAGAATGCGATTCTCAAGGCCGGCCTGGAAGTGGAACCCCTGGGCGATCCGATCTACGTGGATGATATTGGCATTGCCGTCAACAAGGACGACGAAGCCCTGCTGGAGAAGCTCAACAAGGCTCTGGCTGCCATAAAGGCCAACGGCAAGTACGCTGAGATCAGCGAGAAGTATTTCGATCGTAACATCGCTGAATAATTGAAATGGCGGGCTTTAACCCGCCAGTGCGTCGGCGGGTTAAAGCCCGCCCAGGCAGACGTATTTCAGTTCGGTAAATTCATCCAGGCCATGGTGGGAGCCTTCCCGGCCCAGACCGGATTCTTTTACGCCGCCGAAAGGTGCCAGCTCGGTGGAGATCAGTCCGTCGTTTACGCCCACCATGCCGTATTCCAGGCCTTCCAGAGTGTGCCAGATGCGGCGATAGTCGGTGGCGTAGAGATAGGCGGCCAGTCCCGAAGGTGTGTCGTTGGCCATGGCGATAGCCTGCTCTGGCGTGTCGAAACGGAAGACCGGCGCCAGGGGGCCAAAGGTTTCCTCTCCGGCCACGATCATCTCCGGTGTTACATCTGCCAGTATCGTGGGGCTGAAGAAGCCGGGGCCCAGCTCATGGGGCCGGCCGCCAGTGACGATACGGGCGCCCTTGCTGACAGCGTCGTCGATATGGCGCTGTACTTTGTCGATGGCGCCGCTGTTGATCAGAGGGCCGATTGTGACCCCCGCATCCAGGCCGTTGCCAACCTTCAGCCCGGCCACCCGTGCTGCGAGTTTCTCGGTAAAGGCGTTATAAACGCCGTCCTGCACCAGAAAACGATTGGTGCAGACACAGGTCTGGCCGGCATTGCGGAATTTGGAGGCGATGGCTCCGTCCACGGCAGCATCCAGGTCGGCGTCGTCAAAGACGATGAAGGGTGCGTTGCCGCCCAATTCCATGGCGGTTTTCTTGACCGTGGAGGCGCACTGGGCCAACAGCTTCTTGCCCACCGCCGTGGAGCCTGTGAAGGACAGCTTGCGCACCCGGGGATCGGTGCTCAGAACCTCCCCCACGGCGGCTGGTGATGAGGCGGTGACAACGTTAATGACACCGGCTGGCAGACCCGCTTCCCGGGCCAGACGGGCCACTGCCAGCGCGGTTAGCGGCGTGGCTTCGGCCGGTTTGATAACCACCGTACAGCCCGCAGCAATGGCTGGTGCGCATTTTCGGGTAATCATGGCCAGAGGGAAATTCCAGGGGGTGATGGCAGCCACCACACCCACCGGTTCCCGCAGCACCAGTGTGCGTTTATCCGGGCCATGGCCCGGTAGTGTTTCCCCGGCAATCCGTTTGGCTTCCTCGCTGAAGAACTCAATGAAGGAAGCGCCATAGGTAACCTCACCCAGGGCCTCGGCCAGTGGTTTGCCCTGTTCCAGGGTCATCAGCCTGGCCAGTTCATCGGCGTGCCGGGTGACCAGTTCAAACCAGCGGCGCAGAATGCCGGCGCGTTGCCTGGCGGGCACCAGTTTCCAGGTTTTACCCGCTTCTTCTGCGGCTGCCACGGCGGCACGGGTATCTTCGGCACTGCACTCGGCCACCCTCGCCAGCACGGCGCCGGTAGCAGGATTGGTAACCTTGAAGCAGGAATCTCGCTGACACCACCGATCACCGATAAGAACCGGTACCTGGTTGTTCAGCACGCTACTGAGTAAAGGGGTTTCTGTTGTGGGCATGGGCGGTTTCCTTCCGGAAATGACTGGAATGTCCGGCACGCTACCAGCTCAGCGATGAGGCAGAAATGAACCACTATTTATTTCAACTGGACCAATACGGGAAGCCATGAACAGAGGCTGGCAATGACCACAGAAAACCCGAAGGACGATTTGCTGGTCAGCCTGGCGGATCGCTACCAAAGGCAGCCGAAAAGTCTGAGCAAGCAGGTGCGGGTGCAGCAGGCGTTGAGGGTGCTGATTGAGCAGGAGTGGCCGTCTGGTATGAAGCTGCCTTCTCACCGTCGGATCTGCCAGGCCCTTGGGCTCGCCCGCAATACGCTGGCCGGGGCAATCCACACGCTGGTGGAGGAGGGTGTGTTAATAACCGGCCATGGCCAGGGTACCTGGACGTACCGGCATCCATCGCACGCCGCGATACCGGAGCGCCCGGCACTCAGTGGCCTGTCCCGCAGGGCTCAGGAGTTGCTTGCTCAGCCTGGTGCGGCGGAAGTCCAGAGCGGTGCTTTTGTGCCCGGCATTCCCGATATTGCCCGGTTCCCCATGCGTAAATGGCGCCAGCTTTATGCCAGCGTTACGGTGCCCCGGAATGCTCTGTTGTTGTCTTATTCCACCGGAGGATATGGCCCGCTGAAAAGGGCCATCTGTGATTTCCTTCAGCGCTGGCGTCATTTTGACTGTGATCCCGGGCAGATCATCATTACCGAGGGAACCCATAATGGTCTGGAGCTGTGCGCCCTGGCTCTGGCTGACATCGGGGAGCGGGTGGTGATGGAGTCACCCTGCTACTGGGGAGCGCGTAATGTTTTCACCGCCTGTGGACTGATACCCGAGATGTTGCCCTGGTATCCCGGTCGCGGCCACGCGGGTGTCGTTCGGCCCTCTCCCCGGTTGCTGTACCTGACCGGTTCCCGGCACTACCCGCTTAGCGTACCCCATTCAAAGGAGGACAAGCAGGCCCTGTGCAAACGTCTCGCTCCGGCTTACATCATCGAAGATGACTATGAATTCAACGGTCAGAAGGATACCCGCCTGGTGTTCCACCCACGCTCCGGGCAACACATTCTGGCGGGATCCTTCTCCAAGCTCCTGTTTCCCGGGTTACGCCTGGGTTATCTGGTCGTGCCGCACCATCTGGCCGGTACTATCAGCCGTTTGCGCAGTGAGGTGTTTCGTGAGGGGCGCATGCTGGATCAGGCCGTGCTTGCCGCTTTCATGGCCAGCGGTGATCTCGATGACTGGTATCAATCCAGCCAGAAAGAGTATCTGGCGCGGCAGCAGGTGTTGCATGACCAGCTCAGCCAGGTGCCGGCCATTTCCCGGATATCCGCTCCCGGACACGCGATCAGCCTGTGCGCGCAGTTTTCCGACGATGAGGATGATGTGTCGATTACCCGGCAGCTGTTCCGTCATCAGTTCGTTGTGAAACCGCTCAGCGCCGTGTGCGCAAGCGGTGACAGCCGCAAGGGACTGATTATGGGCGTGGGAATGCTCAGCCGCGAGTCACTGCGCAAGGAGGCTGCCCGTTTCAGGAAGATTCTGACCGAACTGACCAGCCCTGGATAGCGCCAGCCCGCTTCGTTAATCAAACGCCCGGCTGATCACATCCCGGTAGTTGCGGATGCGTTGCACGTAGTGCACTGGCTCATAGCCCCGGGCGTAACCATAACGGGTGCTGGGGTAATAGCGTTTGTCTGCTTTCAGGGGCAGTACCTGTTTCATGTCTTCCCAGGAATCCGGGTTTTTGCCCAGGTCCCTTGCCAGTTGCCGGGCGTCCAGCAGGTGGCCGCGGCCAATGTTGTAACTGGCCAGAGCCAGGAAGGTGCGGTCCGGCTCGGGGATAGTTTCCGGCAGGCGCCGGTGCCGGTCAGCCAGATAGCGGGCGCCACCGTCGATAGCCGCTACCGGGTCCAGCCGGTTATTAACACCCAGAGAGTGCGCGGTGCGTTGGGTCAGCATCATGATGCCCCGTACGCCGGTGGGCGATATGGCAGCCGGGTTCCAGTGGGATTCCTGATAGGACAGGGCAGCCAGGAGGTCTGCGGGCATGCCGGTTTTGGCTTCGGCTTCTTTGAACCTGTCCATGTATTGGGGCAGCCGGTTGTCGATGCGACGGTTCAGCGCCCGCAGGTCGACAAAGTCGAATTCGCCGATGTAGGCATAGTAACGGTTCTCCATGCGGCCAATGGCTTCGTCGCCTTCGCGGCTGTTCATCCATTCCCGGGCGTCAGACGCCAGCTCTTCAGACCCGGCGGGCAGATACCAGCCCAGGTTCCGGCCTTCGGTCAGATTCATCGCGACTTCCAGGTGGGGGAAGTAGCGGCGCATGACCTGAACGATATTGGAGTCTGCCACGGTGCAAGCGATGGTTTTGTCAGCCACCTGGGACAGCAACACCTCGGTGGTGCGGTTTTCATCTTCCGTGAACCCGATGTCCGGATACTGCTTTGCCAGTTGCTCCAGGGTGCCTACGTAGCTGGCATCTGCGGTGACCACAATCTGCGTATCGGCGATGTCTTCCGGCATGCGCGGCAGCGGTCGGTCGTCGCGGTGGCAAACCAGTTGCTCGGTAATCTCGGTATGGGCGGGGCCCTGGGTGAACCGTTCTGTGCGTTCCGGCAGGTGAGTCAGGCCGGAGGCGGCCAGGTGGGTATTTCCTGAGTGGAGCGAATTGAGAACGGCACTGGTGGAGTCCAGCATGGTCCACTCGACTTCCCAGCCCCGGGCTTCGGCGTAATCACTGATCAGGGCATACTCGGGGCCAATGGGATTTTCGTGACGATCGAGAAAGTAGGTGGTGGAGCCATTGCGGGTGGCAACGTTCAGGACGCCGGTTTCAAAGGGAGAGTCCAGCTGCACGGTCCGCGGGGCCGCATTCTGATCACTGCATCCGGCCAGGGACAGTAACAACGCTGGTAGTCCGAGATTGAGGGTCCAGCGGGGCATAAACGTCTCCCGTTTCCTGAATTATGTATTCCTGTTAATTAACTGTCAGGTAAACATACACGTTTATCAAGTTTCTGGATGACTCCGGATGCTATGTTTTAGTGATCGCTCTCCGTTTCTTCTGTTGCAGATTGGCTCAGGTAGCTGGCATCAAACCGTTCCAGATTCCGGGCCAGACTGGCCTGAGAGAGCTCCCCCATATGGCTGTCTACCAGCTCGCCATCGGCATTGTAGAACAGGGTAGTGGGCAGGCCATGGCTGCCGACCACCCGCCCCAACTCGCCAGCCCGGTCGCTGATGCTGTTGGCCAGTTCCAATGCCTGCTCGTCCAGAAATTTGTTAATGGTTTCCGGGTGTTCGCCCTGATTAGCGAAGACAAAACGAATCTGGGGGTAACGTTGCTGGGCCTGCTCGAGCACCGGCATTTCCCGGATGCACGGCGGGCACCAGGTGGCCCACAGGTTGACCACCATTGGCTGGCCTTCGGCAATGTTTTCCAGTGTCACCGGGCGTTCCTGCATATCAGTCAGTGCGACATCGGGCAGACCACTGGTTTGCTGGTTGATCAGCGCAATGGCACCGGTGGTGAAGCCCCAGGTCACCAGGCCGGCAACAACCGCCGTGCCCAGTGCCCGGCGAATACTGGCGCGGCGCCACATCAGCCAGGCGGAGAAGGCGAGGGCGACCACCAGGCCGGTGACCATGTCAAAACCGCCATCGCGGATATCGATCATGCCCAGCCAGTCATTCTGGTAGTGCTCGAAATAGCGGACCACAAAGCCAAGGCGGGCGCTGACCATCGCCACCAGGAAGATATCCGCGAGGCTCCCGGAGATTGGCGTTTTCTGTTTCCGGCCGGTGATGGCGCCAACAATCAGCGCGACCACAAAGGCCAGAATCAGAAGTACGTGTTCGATGGACAGGCTTAGTGGTCCCACGCCAACGCTGAGCATGGCATCTCCGTTAAAAAATGAATTTGTATGACAAACGAGGACTTAGTGACTGCCGCCAGCGCCAGGAGTTCCTTCAGACGCGGCGAAAACAAAAGCGTACTAATTAAAACCTTGCGTAGCTATTTATCCGGCGCTCTGTTATCGTGCCTGCATCCTGCCTCTAAGGACTCCGCAGTTTTCTGGCCCATGGCCACCTTGCGAATTATCCATACGACCTGTCAGAGGACGTCACCCCAATCCGGCGCGTGACCGTAGTCGTCTTTTTATACCATGAACTTTCATGGCATCTGCCCGCATTCGCCGACGACGGTGTTCGTGGAGGCAGAACAATCAAGAGTACACCTATATGAGTTTTTCTTCCCTCGGTTTGTCCGAGCAGCTGGTCCGTGCCACTTCCGATCAGGGTTATGACACCCCGTCTCCCATTCAGCTGCAGGCCATTCCTGCCGTGCTGTCCGGTAAAGACGTTATGGCAGCGGCCCAGACCGGCACCGGCAAAACCGCTGGTTTTACCCTGCCGTTGTTGCAGCGTCTGGCGGAAAAGCCGCGTACCGGCAAAGGCCCGCGCGCGCTGATTCTGGCGCCCACCCGTGAGCTGGCCGCGCAGGTACACGACAGTGTAAACCTGTACAGCCGTTACGTGCCCACCAAGGCTGCCGTGGTATTCGGTGGTGTGAAGATCAACCCGCAGATGATGAAGCTGCGCAAGGGTCTGGACGTACTGGTTGCCACCCCGGGCCGCCTGATGGACCTGTATCAGCAGAACGCCGTGCGTTTTGACGAAGTGGAAATTCTGGTTCTGGACGAAGCCGACCGCATGCTGGACATGGGCTTTATCCGCGACATCCGCAAGATTCTTGCGATGCTGCCACCCAAGCGCCAGAATCTGCTGTTCTCCGCGACCTTCTCCGGGGAGATCCGCAAACTGGCCGAAGGCCTGCTGAATAACCCGGTGCAGATCGAAGTGGCCACCCGTAACACCACGGCCGACAACGTAAAGCAGTCGGTGTACCCGGTGGACCAGAGCCAGAAAACCGCTCTGCTGAGCAAGCTGGTGCGTGATAACGCCTGGGAACAGGTTCTGGTGTTTACCCGTACCAAGCATGGCGCTAACCGCCTGACCCAGAAGCTGGAGAAAGACGGCATTACCGCCGTTGCCATTCACGGCAACAAATCCCAGGGTGCCCGTACCCGCGCGCTGAGCAACTTCAAGGCCGGCGAAGTACGTGTGCTGGTAGCCACTGATATCGCGGCCCGTGGCCTGGATATCAAACAGCTGCCGCAGGTGGTGAACTTTGAACTGCCGACGGTACCGGAAGACTACGTACACCGTATTGGCCGCACCGGCCGTGCCGGCGAAAGTGGTCATGCGCTGTCACTGGTGAGTGCCGATGAAGGCAAACAGCTGGCGGGCATTGAAAGGCTGATCAAGAAGCAGCTGGAGCGCAGGGAAGTGGAAGGCTTTGAGCCGAAAAACAACCTGCCGCTGAAGCCGAAAGCCAAGGCCGACCCGAGCAAGGCCCGTGGTCGTAACCCGCAGGGTGCGAATAAAGGCAGAAGCTTTGGGCCGAAGCCGGCGGGTGGTAGTCCAGGCCGGGGCCGCGGTGGTGCTGGCCAGGGGCAGGGCCGAGGGCGCCCATCTCAGCAGCGCCGTAGCGCCTGATAGCTAGTGTCCCGGCTGGTTAAGGAATTAACCAGCCGGGACACTAGATGTTATGACGGAAAAAGGGGCAGGGTTTCAAAACCCTGCCCCTTTTTTTGCGCCGTAATCCGGGTTCTCCAGACATAAAAAGGCGGGGCCAAAGGCCCCGCACAGGAGAACGCACCTTGGCAGCCTACAGACCAGAGGCTGCCGGGTACGGGGATTAGAACTTGTAGCTGAAGCCTACCATGTAGACCATTGGGTCGATCTGGACGTCGAATTTTTCTGTAACGCCGTCGACTTCTGCTTCAGTTTCGATATCGGCATACCATACGGCAGCGTTGAGACCAAAGTTGTCGTTCAGCATATAATCAACACCAACCTCTACCGCTGCACCAACACTGTCGTCCAGAGTCAGCTCACCCAGATCGGATTGCTCATCAAAGAACGTGGTGTAGTTAACACCTACGCCTGCGTATGGCTGCAGAGCTGAGCCGCTGGCCATCGGGTAGTACTGCAGGGTCAGCGTTGGTGGCAGGTGCTTGGTTTCGCCCAGGTCTACGTCACTAAGATCTCCACCCTTACCGGTGATGTTGTGCTTGAAGGGGGTGGCAGCAAGAAGGCCAAGCCCCAAGCTGTCAGAGAACATGTAAGTGGCGCGAAGACCCAACTGGGTATTGGAATCTACTGCTGCTTCAGAGTTAGTGTTTGCACCATTGGCTGCCAGTACAATAGAGTCACTGGAATCATCCGGCGCCACATGTACCGCACCACCACGAACTACAAAATCGCCTGCTTCAAAAGCTTGAGCAGCCGGAGCTACAGCCATTACCGCTGCCGCCAGAACACCAATTTTGAAACCACGGGACATAGCCTTCTCCTCACGTATTGCACGTTTTAAATGTTGATGGGTGAACTGTAATGAAGTGGGTGCCAGGAATCTTGATTTAGCGCAAGAAAGGGTTCTGGTTGCCCTGATCGGCAGAGCACTTTTGACGCAACTCAAGAAATTAATCGTGCAGATACGAAAAAGCCGCAACCCCGGAGGGCTGCGGCTTTTTTACACCAACTTAATGTTCGAACCGGACGGCTCTTACATTTTGCCGGTTTCCTCGAAGTTCTCGTGCCAGCTCAGCGATTCCGCCAGGTTGTGCGGGGTGTGCTGGCCGCGGCCGTTCTTGCAGGCGCGCTCGTAGTAGTCGAGCAGGCGGTCACGGTAGTCCGGGTGCGCACACTTGTTGATCACTTCCAGTGCACGTTTGCGCGGGCACAGGCCACGCAGGTCGGCCAGACCCTGCTCGGTCACGATGATCTGCACGTCGTGCTCGGTGTGGTCCACGTGGGAAACCATCGGCACGATGGTGGAGATAGCGCCACCTTTAGCCAGGGACGGAGTCATGAAGATAGACACGTAGCCGTTCCGGGCGAAGTCGCCGGAGCCGCCGATACCGTTCATCACACGGGTACCCATCACGTGAGTGGAGTTCACGTTGCCGTAGATGTCGGCTTCGATCATGCCGTTCATGGCAATGATGCCCAGACGACGGATCACTTCCGGATGGTTGCTCACTTCCTGCTGACGCAGAATGATGCGGTCTTTGAACTCTTCGATGTTATCGGCGAGTTCCTGGTTGGCATCCGGGCTCAGGGAGAAGGAAGTACAGGAGGCCATTTTCAGGGTGCCGGACTTCAGCATTTCCAGCATGCCGTCCTGCAGCACTTCGGTGTAGGAAGTCAGGTTCTTGTACGGACCATCGTTCAGACCGGCCAGAACGGCGTTGGCGATGTTACCTACGCCAGACTGGATCGGCAGCAGTTCTTTCGGCAGACGGCCAGCGTTGATCTCGTCATCGAAGAACTGAAGGATGTTCTGGGCAATCTGCTTGGACGCTTCGTCCGGCTCGCTGAAGCTGGAGTTGCGGTCGGTTGAGTTGGTCTCAACGATGGCCACAATCTTCTCTTTCGGGCACTCGAGGTACGGGGTGCCTACACGGTCGTCCGCCTTCAGAACCGGGATCGGCTTGCGGTGCGGCGGCAGGAAGTCTTCCTGGTAAATGTCGTGCATGCCTTCCAGGCCAGCCGGCTGGCCGTGGTTGACCTCGAGGATGACCTTATCGGCCACGTCGATCCAGGTTTTGTTGTTACCCACGGAAGAGGACGGAATCAGGTGACCGTCTTCGGTGATGCCAACCACTTCGATAACGGCTACTTCGAGCTTGCCGTAGAAGCCGGCAGCGACATCCGGACCCAGGTGTGAAAGGTGCACGTCCATGTAGTCCATGCGGCCTTCGTTGATGTTCTTACGGCCGATAGGATCGCTCTGGTACGGGATACGGAAGGACATACCGTTCACTTCGGACAGAACACCGTCCAGCTCTGGAGCAGTTGATGCACCAGTGAAAACGCCGATTTTGTATTCGGTGCCTTGCTCACGCTGCTCGCGAATGTGATCCGCCAGGGCCTGAGGAATGGCTTTCGGGTAGCCGGCACCGGTGAAACCACTCATGCCAACGTTTACGCCGTTGGGAATCAGGGCGGCGGCCTCTTTGGCGCTCATGATGCGATCGTTAAGATCAGCACAACGAATTCTGGAAGCAGTAGACATAGCAGCTCCGAGTTACTGTTGGTTTTTTGGGATTGTGTCTATAACAAAAGGCGACTGTACCATAGCCATAGGTATTTATAGCTAAATCTGGAAAAAATTTATACTAATTTCTGAGGCCCTCGCTGTCGCAGTCCGATCAGTACCAGTGGCACCACAATCATCAGGCTGCCGGCCAGGAACCACACGTCCGGGGCCTCATTAAACCCGATCCAGCCAATGGCCACCGCCCAGATCAGGCCGGTGTATTCGGCGCTGGTGACCACGTTGGCATCCACCTGCCGGTAGGCGAGCAATACGGTGATATTGTAGCCCAGAATCAGCAACGCGGACCCGGCGGCGCTGACCAGAATGCCCGGGTTCCAGCTTGCACCTTCCCACAGGGCAAGTGCCCCTGCAGCCGGTATGATGAGCAGGTAATTCAGGAAGAGTTTGTGGACGATGGTCTGGGTTTTTGGCAGCTGACGGACCATTACGGCGTTGATGGCCAGGGCGAAAGCTGAGGCGAGAGCTGCAATGGCGGCCCAGTTAAATTCCACGGGGCGCAGAATAACGATGATGCCGGCAAAGCCGCTGAATACGGCAGTCACACTCAGCGGGGTGAGTATTTCCCGGAAAAAGAAGGCCGATAGCACCATGACCAGAATCGGAGCGGCGTAAAACAGGGCGTTGGCGGTGGCCAGCGGCAGGTTGGTGAGCGCGATGACCATGCACACGATGCCGGCGAGGTGTATGTGGGCACGGATGGCGTGCACTTTCAGGCCGTCAAAGAGGTGCGGGCGGCTGAGTTTGCCGGCCAGGGGCAGTAGGAAGGCGAGGGTCAGGACGCAGCGCAGGAAGGCAAACTGGAATATCGGGGCGCCGGGTTCCAGAATTTTGATGAATACGTCTGAGCCGATGGCCATGGCGTTGCCGATGACCAGTAGCAGTATGGCGCTGTTGATGGTTTTCCCTGACACTTCCTTTTCCTCTTAACCTTCATGCTTTGGTGCATGAGCGGGTTGGGAAAACGGCTTCCGAAAACCGCTGTAAATACTTCCCTGTACGCTTGTCTCCGCCATCCCTGGCTCCGAACATTTTCGGAAGCCGTTTTCCCAACCCGCTCCCTGAACTTCGGTGATGAGTCTACTGGCGTGCTACTATCCGATAAAATGATCATTCTTGGTGACCCATTAGAAAATTCGATATATGAAGCTGCCACCCTTAAAAGCCCTACCCGTATTCGAAGCCGTGGCCCGGTTGAACAGTTTTTCTCAGGCCGCTGAAGAGTTGGCGATTACCCAGAGTGCGGTGAGTCATCAGATCAAGCAGTTGGAGACCTATCTGGGCGAGCGTCTGTTCTGGCGGTCGGGTCGGGCGGTGACATTGACGGATGAGGGGCGGCAGTATTTTGATGCCATCGGATCGGCGTTGTTGCAGGTTGAACGGGCGAGTGAGCAGTTACTGGGGCACGAGGAGGCGCGGATTCGGCTGTCGGTGTTCAGTTCGTTTGCTGTGCGCTGGCTGGTGCCGAGGTTGCCGGAGCTGCAGCGGGTGCATCCGCAGATTGATCTGGCGTTGGAGATGAGTAGCGAGAACCCGGTGTTGTCGGAGCGGATAGCGGATTGTTTTATTACGATTCATACCACGGTGCCGGCATACAGTTACGAGCATTTGTATACGGAGCGTCTGTTTCCGGTGTGTAGTCAGGATTATTGGCAGCGTATCCGCCGTGAGTTGGGCCGGGATGAGCCGGAGGGGTGGAATGAAAAGCCGGTGACGCCGGAGGACATTGCGCGCTTTCCGCTGTTGTCCACCCACAGTATCTTCGACAAACCCGCCGGCGATTGGGAGGCCTGGTACCGGGAAGTTAAGCAGCCCATTCCCGACAGCGCCCGTATTCAGCACTTCAGTCACATGCTGCTGGCCCTGGAAGCGGCCCGGTTCCATCAGGGTATCGCGCTGACCAATGACTACATGCTCAGTACCCGGAAAGATTCGGAGGACTTTGTTCGCCTGCCGACACATTCGGTAGTCACTGGCGATAAGTTCTACTTCGCCTGGAAAACCAGCCGGCGGCGGGAGCGTGGGATTCAGATGCTGCGCCGCTGGCTTGTTGATGAAGCGATTCGGGGTGGCCTGCGGGGGGAATGATTTCTTGGCGGCCCTAGCCTGAAGGGTTGGTGCTTCGAGCATGGCGGGAGGGCCTTTCCGGAAAACGCTCAAGCCGTCCATGGGCGCTTCTGCTCCGCCATCCCTGGCTCCGCAAATTTCCGGAAAGGCCCTCCCGCCATGCTCAGTATTACTTTGGAGTAATCGCAATTACGGTTAGGGCTCAGCAGTGCTTCATTCGGGTTGAGGCCCGCTTTCAGTCATTAGTGAGGATGTCGGGTAGGGCTTCCGAAAATGTTCGTAGCCATGGATGGCGGAGACAAGCGTACATGGATGTACTTGCAGCGGTTTTCGGAAGCCCTACCCGACATCCTCACAGCCCCCGAAACAAGGGGCCTATATGAAGAGCCCTACTCAGAACTAGACCGCTCCACCACGCGCCGTTTACCGCGAGCGCAGTCAGACAGCTCTTTCAGGCCATCGGCATCAAACGCATCCACACGGATCACGTCATAGAGGGCGGTAAGCGCTTCCTCCAGTTTCGGGCACTCATCTGCCTTTACGACGCCCTGGGCACAGGCCCAGTCCACCAGTTCCTTGCGCTGGTGACCCATCAGCAGGTCAATGCCACCCAACTCGTCTTCATCACGGTTGCGGAGGGCATCGTGCAAACGCCGGCGGGCATCCGCCGTTTCGTTGGCCAGCTTGTAGGCATTCAGAACCCGGCCGAGTGGATCATTCGGGTCGGGATTTACAAAGGTGCCACGGCTGATGCGTTCGCGCACCTGGGTGTCGTCGACAATGGTCGCGGCTACTTTTGCGCCCAGCTTGTCACTCGGGCCGTTCAGGCCGGTGGCGCCTAGCGGGAATACCAGTATGCGCAGCGGCCAGCGCAGGGCCGGTACCGGGAAGTTGATGATGGCTTCACGCATGGATGCCTGAAGGTCCCTAAGGCAGGTCTCCAGGGACCATTCCACCAGATCGCGCTGGTCTTCCGGATAGCCTTCCTCGTGCCATTGCTTGATTACGGCGGTGGCGTAGTACAGGTGAACCAGGCAGTCCGCCATCCGTCCGGATAAGCGCTGGCGGGCCTTCAGGCCGCCGCCTACAGACAGCAGTGTCACGTCTGTCATCAGGGCAAAGGCGGCCGAGAAGCGGCCCAGCTGGCGGTAGTATTTCTGGATATCACCCTGCCGGGGTGCTGATTCCAGCCAGCCTTTGCTCAGTCCGAGCAAGAACGCCCGCATGGCATTGCGCGTGGTATGGGCCAGGTGGCGGTAGAAAACACCGTCGAATTTTTCGGCGGCCCTGTCCGGGTCTTCCATGCCCGCGGCTTCGATTTCCTCGACAATAAACGGATGGCAGCGAATCGAACCTTGGCCGAAGATCATCAGGCTGCGGGTCAGGATGTTTGCGCCTTCCACGGTAATGCCGATGGGCACCGCCTGGTAGGCCCGGGCCATGAAGTTGCGGGGGCCGGTGATCACGCCCCGGCCGGCGACGATGTCCATGGCGTGGTTGATCACTTCGCGCATCAGGTCGGTGTTGCGGTATTTCAGCACCGCCGAAGGCACCGCCGGGCGCACGCCGCGGTCGAGCATGCCGGTGGTGAGCAGGCGCGCGGAATCCATCATGTAGGTATAGCCGGCGATGGGTTCGAGTGCTTCCTGCACGCCTTCGAACTGGCTGATAGAGCGGCCGAACTGCTCGCGGGTGTAGGCATAGGAGCCAGTGGCCAGACTGGCCAGCTTGCCGGCGCCGGTGCCCAACGCGGGCAGGGAGATGGAGCGGCCGATGGACAGGCATTCGAGCAGCATGGTCCAGCCTTTGCCAAGCATGTCCTGACCGCCAATCACCTGATCCATGGGGATGAATACCTCGTCGCCCCAGGTCGGGCCGTTCATGAACACGGTGTTCATGGGCAGGTGGCGGGCGCCGGCATGCACGCCATCGGTGTCTCTTGGGACCAGTACGCAGGTCACGCCGATGTCATCCTGCTCACCGAGCATGTGTTCCGGGTCATACACCTTGATGGCCAGGCCGATCAGCGTGGCCACCGGCGCCAGGGTAATGTAGCGCTTGTTCCAGGTGACTTTCAGGCCCAGCACTTCTTTGCCGTTCCACTCGCCTTTGCAGACGATGCCCTTGTCCGGAATAGCGCCGGCGTCGGAGCCGGCCACCGGGGAGGTCAGGGCGAAGCAGGGAATTTCCTCGCCACCGGCCAGCCGAGGCAGGTAATGCTGTTTCTGTTCGCCGGTGCCGTAGTGCATCAGCAGCTCGCCCGGGCCCAGGGAGTTGGGCACCATTACGGTCACCGCCGCCGACACGCTGCGGGTGGAGATTTTCATCACGATTTCGGAATGGGCGGTGTTGGAGAAGCCCTTACCGCCGTCCTCTTTCGGGATCACCAGTCCGAAGAAGCCGTTTTCCCGAATGAACTTCCAGACTTTTTCCGGCAGGTCGTAGTCTTCGTGGGTGATCTGCCAGTCGTCCAGCATCTGGCACAGCTCTTCCACCGGGCCGTCCAGGAATGCCTGTTCCTCGCTGGTCAGGTGGGCTGGCTGGTAGTCCATCAGCTTGTTCCAGTCCGGCTTGCCGGAGAAGAGTTCGCCATCCCAGTCCACGGAGCCGGATTTCAGGGCCTCGGATTCGGTATCCGACAGCTTTGGCAAACGGCTGCGAACCCAGCCCAGCAATGGCCGGCTGAGCTTGTCGAGGCGCAGGTCGCCGGGCAGGACAATCAGCAGGGCCAGAGCCAGCAGAATGCCGCCGATCAGAAAGCTGACAATGTGCCAGTCATCCTGCGCCACACCTACCAGCGTCGCGGCCGACAGAACCACTGCTGCGGTTTTGCCCCCGATGCTGAAGTAGATCAGTACCAGGGCGCTGATCACCAGAAACAGAACACTCATGGACAGACCTCCATATCGTTAACGACTCTCTGAAAACGAATAAATTTGTCTCTAACCATCGGTCAAAGTGGTTGTGGTTGCAAGCGAAACAGGCTGTATGAACAGCAGGTTGGAGCGGCTGGGCTCGTCAATTTACAAAAACTTTCAAAAGTAAAAAATCTATTTCTTTTGGCAATCGTAAATATTTGTCCAAATCGAATAATTCTGGAGTGACGCTATGACTGGCCAGCTGACAGTGGCAAAGCGCCTGGCCCTCGGGTTCGGGGTAATCGTATCGTTGATGGTGCTAATCAGCGTGGTGGGTAACCACCAGGTAGGTTTCATCGACAAAACCCTGACATCGGTTAACGAGGGTGCGGCGCTCAAGCAACGTTATGCCATCAATTTCCGGGGCAGCGTGCATGACCGCGCGATTGCCATTCGTGATGCGGTTCTGGTCGATAACGATGCAGACCTCCGCAAACACCTGGGCGATATAGAGCGTCTGGCGGATATGTATGCAGAGAACGCCGAGAAGATGACCCGGTTGCTCCAGGAGCAGGGCGCAACGGATCAGGAGAAGCACCTGCTGGGCGCCATCGAGTCAATTGAGCAGGAAACCCTGGCACTCACTGAGGAGGTGGTTCAGCTTCGCAGCAGTGACAATCTGGAGCCGGCCCGGGAGCTTCTGCTGAACGAGGTGTCTCCGGCCTACACCGAATGGCTCGACCGGGTGAATGCCTTTATTGATCACCAGGAAGACATTGCCTCGGGTGATCTGAACGAAGTGCGCTCTGCAGCCAGTGGTTTCAACACCATGATTCTGTCGATTACCGCGTTCTCGGTGGTGCTCAGTGTTCTGGTGGCTTTTGTGATCATTCGCAAGCTCAAGCGCGTTCTGGGCGCAGAGCCGGAAGATGTGGCGGATGTGATCCGGCGTCTGGCCGATGGTCAGTTGGATCAGAATGTCGATACCCGTTACCCGGACAGTGTGATGGGAGCCCTGGTGGGCACCATGGATCAGTTGACCGGCATTATTCGCGATGTGCGTTCCGCGTCAGAAGAGCTGTCCACCGCTTCCAACGAGCTGGAAAGCACGTCAGACAACAACAGCAAGCAGATTCGCATGCAGGCCACCGAGGCCGAACAGATGGCAACGGCCGTGAACCAGATGGCCGCGACGGTGAATGAGGTTGCCGGTTTTGCGGCCAGTGCGGCAACGGCGACCAGCAAGGCGGACGGTGAAGTGGAAACCGGCAACCGGGTTGTCGGGGATACGGCTGCGTCTATTACCCGGTTGGCTGACAAGCTGGAAGAAGCCTCAACCTCGGTAAATCGTGTGTCGCAGGACAGCGCCAATATCGAGAAGATCATTGAAGTGATCAACGGTATTGCCGAGCAGACCAACTTGCTGGCACTGAACGCGGCCATCGAAGCGGCCCGTGCCGGAACCCATGGTCGTGGCTTTGCGGTGGTTGCCGATGAAGTGCGGTCGCTGGCGTCCCGCACCCAGGATTCCACCCGTGAGATCCAGGAAATGATTGGTCAGTTGCAGGCCGGTGCCGGCGAAGCTGCAACCGAGATGGAAGGCAGCCGTGAACTGGCCCGCGTGACGGTTGAGAAAACCGCCGAAGCGGAAAGCGCACTGGGCCGGATTCGCGAGGAAATGTCAGCGATCAACGACATGAACGCCCAGATTGCCAGTGCGGCCGAAGAGCAGAGTTCGGTGGCGGAGGAAGTGAACCGCAACATTGCGCGCATTCACGATGCCACCATCGAAACCTCGGCCGGCTCGGACCAGGTGGCCGGATCCAGTCGTGATCTGGCCGTACTGGCGGGGCAGCTCAGCTCCCGGGTCAGTGTCTTCCGGCTTAAAGACTGAGGCCGGTTACCAGAAGGGCGAGGGTAGATAGCAGCACCGCTACGTTCGCCCCCAATACCCGGTTCAGGCCGTCCGGGTTCTGCAGTACGGTCGGCAAACGCCAACTGACCCACAGGGCGACGGGCAGAGGCAGCAGTGCCAGAAGACTCCACGCCGGGAGAAACCCGGTTGCTGCAGCCACGACGATCAGCCCGTAGCTGGCGACCAGCAGGCTGGCCACCACGCGGCTTGCCCGTAACGGCCCCAGAGTAATCACCAGATGCCGCCGGCCAATCTCCCGGTCGGCTTCGGCATCCGGGATCTGATTGATCAGCAGCAGTTCACTCACCAGAAACAGGGCCACCGTGGCGCAGACAAGCGCGGTTGCATCCAGGTTTGCGCCCAGGGCGATCAGCGTACCCAGCACCATTACCGGACCAAAGCCGATGCCCGGTGCCAGCAGGCACAGTAGTGGCGAGCGGGTAATCCAGCGGGTGTAGGTCAGTACCAGCACCACACCGGCGGCGCCCAGGACAAACATTGGCAGCCCCCGTAACCACAGAAAGTACACGCCAATACCGATCACCAGCCCCAGCGTGCCGAGCCCGGCCAGCAGTACCCTGCGGGCCGCGGACGGCACTTGTGGTAGTGCGCCACTACCACCGGAAAACGGCGTTCGGCGGGTAATCATGTCCAGCCCGGAGACGAAATCCTCGTATTCATTCAGCAGGTTAACCGCGGCATGAGCCAGTACGGCGCCGATGAAGACCAGCAGGGTATTGATCAGCTCCGGTGGCTGGCCCTGTTGCCAGGCCACGGCGACACCCAGCCCGGCACACAGTGGGGCGAGCAGCAGAAAGTTGGGGCGGGAAGCGCGAACAACCGCGACCGTTTCAGACATCAAAAATCTTCCTTGTGAGATGAAAGCGGCTTAAACGTAGCCGGCGGTAAAGACCAGGCCCAGTACAATCGGCATGATCACCAGGCTGCCGAGGTTGCCCAATAATACCAGCGATGCCACCTTGTGGGGCTCCTGCCGGTACTGTTCGGCCACCATATAGTTGAGCACCGCCGGTGGCAGGGCGGCGAAGACCCACAGGCTGGCCACCTGCATGCCGGGCAGATCGAGCAGGGCGATCATCGGCCAGGCCAGGATCAGACCGCTGGCGGGGCAGGCAATGGCGCCGAGCATGCCCAGTTTCCAGTCGCTGAAATCCACATCCAGCATGCGCACGCCCAGGGCAAACAGCATCAGCGGAATGCAGACCTCACCGAGCATGGTCAGGGTTTCGAGTAGCCAGTCGGGCAGGGCCAGGCCACTGAGATTCACCGCCAGCCCGGCGATGCTGGCAAAAACAATGGGCAGGCGCAGCCGGCGGATAATGGATGTGTGGGGATCGAGAATATAAAGCCCGACGGAAAAGTGCAGCAGCATTTCCACGATGAACAGCACAATGGCGGCCGGCAAAGCCTGCTCACCAAAAGCCAGCACCAGCAGGGGGATGCCCATGTTGCCGGTGTTATTGAACATCATCGGTGGCAGGAAGGTTTTCAGGTTCAGCTTCAGGACTTTTGCCAGCGGGAAGAGAATAATGCCGGAGCCCAGCACCACAACGGTACCGGCCAGGGCCAGCCCGCCGTATTCCTGCAGCGGTGCCTGCTGGTCCGCCAGTACGGCAAACACCAGCATGGGCACGAACAGCTCCATGTTCAGTACGTTCAGGCCCTGAATATCCGGGGTGCGGAAACGACCGTAAAGCGCTCCGCATCCAGCAATCAGGAACACCGGTAGCATCGTTGACAGTATCTGGGTGATCATAAAAAGTACCGGGCGGGCCATCGTGAAAGCACACAGGTTCGCAATTAACCACGAATTCGGCAAGTATCCAGCCAGAACTCTGGCCCGAAAAGGAGGACCCCAGTGGTCGCAGATTTTGATCAGCCGGTAAGGCGCGAACAGACCTGTTCGGTAAAATTCGATGCCCGTAAGGCGGTTTTTGGCCGGGAAGACGTCATTCCGGTGTGGGTGGCGGATATGGATTTTGCCGCGCCGCAGGCGGTTACGGATGCGTTGAAAGCCCGTGCCGAACATCCGGTTTACGGTTACACCCTGTTCCCCGAAAGCCTGTACCAGGCGATGATCGACTGGTTTGCCACGCGCCATGGCTGGTCGGTCCAGCGTGACCATATCCTGATGGCGCCCGGTGTGGTGCCGTCTCTTCATGCTGCCTGTATGGCGTATGCAGAGCCCGGTGAGGGTGTGATTATCCAGCCGCCGGTGTACCCGCCGTTTTTCAGCTCGGTGCGCCACAGTGGCCGTGAGGTGATCGAAAACCCGCTGGTTCTGGATGAAAGCACGGGCCAGTACCGGATGGATCTGGGCCACCTTGAACAGTGTGCCGCCCGGGCGGATGCCCGCGTTCTGATGTTCTGTTCCCCCCATAATCCAGCCGGGCGGGTGTGGTCACGCGAAGAGCTGGACGCGGTGCTTGCCATTGCCCGAAAGCACCAACTGGTGATCCTTTCGGATGAAATCCACTGCGACCTGGTTTTCCCGGACAAGCCGGCCCATACCATGCTTGCGTCGATAGCGGGCCCGGACGATGCCATTGTCACCGCGGTGGCTCCGAGCAAGAGCTTCAATATGCCGGGGCTGGGCCTGTCCGCTCTGGTGATTCCCGACCCGCAAAGGCGCAAAGCAATGAAGCAGGTGTTCGATTCCATGCACCTGCCCCAGTGCAATCCGTTCAGTATTGCCGGTTTTGAGGCGGGCTACCGTGAAGGTGGGGAATGGCTGGATGCGTTAATGGTTTATCTGCAGCGCAACCGGGACTTCGTGCGGGAACAGGTGGCGGCGCGGCTGCCGGGCATTCAGGTTTCCGAACCGGAAGGGACGTACCTGATGTGGCTGGACTGTCGGGAGCTGGGGTTGGATGATGCCGGCCTGAAACGTTTCTTCGTTCAGGAAGCCGGCGTTGGCATGAATCCGGGCGTCTCTTTTGGTACCCAGGGAAGGGGGTTCATGCGTCTGAATATCGGCTGTCCCGGAGCGGTGCTCGAAGATGTCATCGGTCGACTGGAAAATGCGCTTTCGCGTCGCGACGCCGGCCGGGGCGGGTAGCCAGCACCAGCCCGGCGAGAATCAGCAGACCGCCGATAACGTGCGGCATTCCCAGTGATTCGTCCAGAAAAATGCCGGCCAGAATGGAGGCAAACACAGGCGTAAGGTACATGAAAATCGCCGCGCGGCCCGGCCCGATGGCATACACTCCGTGATTCCAGAAGGCATAGGCGAGAATGCCCGGGAAGATGGCGAAGTAGAGCATTGGCAGCGCGGTTTTCTGCGAGACTTCAAAACCGCCACTGAAGAAAAAGAAATCCGCCAGATAGAACGGCAGAATCACCAGTGTGCCCAGCAGAATCTGTATGGTCAGGAAAGGCAGCGGCGGAAGTGGCACGGCCTGGCGCCGGAGCAGCACGGAAAACAGTCCCCAGCTGAATACCGCCAACACCATGAGCAGATCGCCCGGCTGCGCCTGCAGGCTGGTGAGTACCGAAAGCTCACCCCGGGCCACCACGGTGACAATGCCAAGAATGGCCAGAGCAATGCCCAGTACCTGAAGTGGTCGGGTCTTGTCTCCCAGCAGCAGCCATGCCAGCAATGCCACAAAAATGGGGATGGTGGCGTTGATCAGCGCAATGTTGGTGGCGGTGGTGGTTACCGCCGCGTAGTACAGCAGCGAATTGAACGCGGCCACGCTGAAGGTGGCCAGAGCCAGCATGGAGCCCAGCCGCTGACGAATGATGTCGCGATGGCGCCAGATACCGGGTAAACCGATTGGCAGCAGTATGATCAGGGCGATCACCCAGCGCCAGAACGACATCGACAGGGGTGGAATGTTTTCCACCGTGCCCCGGGCAACCACTGCATTTCCCGCCCAGAACAGTGGTGTAAGAACCAGGCCAATATAGGCAAGGCCCGGAAGTCGGGACACCATCGGCATACTATTCTCCCGGCACTTCTGCCTCCGTTCCGATGTGGTAGGCGGCAAATCCGGCCATCACCACCTGATCCACCGCCATGCCGATAACCCGGCCATCCGTACTGGAACGGATCGGATGCTGTTCGTTGGTGATCGGGTCGGCCACATAGCCCAGTATCTCGCCTTCAGAAATGGTATCCCCGAGGCTGATCTCGCTGAACAGAATGCCACCGTGTTCAGCCCGGATCCAGGTGGAATCGTAATACACCGGTTCCGGGTCGCCCCAGACGAACATCCGGGAAATCATGCCATGCTTTTCCAGCAGGCTGTTGAGGCTGTTCACGCCCGCTTCGATCTGATGGTCCTGAATGCGCAGGGACTCACCGGCCTCCATGGTGACGGCTGTAATACCCGCTTTGGTGGCTTCGGTGCGCAACATGCCGGAAGAGCCGCTGCTGTGGACCACCGCCATGGCATCAAAGCCGCGGGTGAATTCAGCGACGTCCGGGTTGTTCATATCGGCACGGAGCTGTGGCAGGTTGGTGCGCTTGAGTGAACCGGTATGGATGTCCACGAGCATGTCACAGTGACTGATCACGTTTTCGAACAGGGAGTGGGCCACCCGGTCTGCCAGGGTGCCATCCGGGCGCCCCGGGAAGTAGCGGTTCAGGTCCCGGCGGTCGGGCAGGTAACGGCTGCCCTGCTGGAAACCGGTGAGGTTGACGATAGGAACCCCGATTACGCGACCACTGAGTTTCTCTGGATTAAGGTCGTACATGGTGCGGCGGATGATTTCGATACCGTTGAGTTCATCACCGTGGGTGGCGCCGGTCAGGCAGAGGGTCGGGCCCGCATGAGCGCCGTTGACCACCAGTACGGGAGTAATCTGGGACAAGCCGGCAATCTGGATACCCGGTGACCACGACAGCCGGGTGGAGGTGGACGGCAGAATTTCCTTGCCCAGCAGGGTGAAACGTTCTGCCGGTACGGCTTCTGTCACCCTGGTTTCCTCGGTCCCGGATTCTGTTTCGTCGCTGAGCTGCACCTCTTCAATGATCTCTGTCTCGGAGTCCGGTTCGGTAACCGTTTCCGATTCGGGCTCTGGTTCAGGGAGCGGCCGGACTTCTTTCAGGTCAATGTTGGGTGCAATCTTGCGGGATTCAGGGAGGACGACCTGTGGTGTCTCTCTTTCGGAAACAGCCTCGCTTTCATGAGTTTCCTGCCTGGCTTCTGCCCAAACCATCACAGGCATGGCCGATGCCAGCAGCCAGGCGCAGAATTGTGTTGCTGTCAGTTGTGTCCGGAATGTAAGCGGCATAACTCCTCTGGTGGTGCTATTTTGCAAGAGTATGCAGTTTATACCCTCAACAAGGAGTGAACTCTATGGATCTTTTGCGAATTCTGATTGCGATTTTGTTACCACCGCTCGGGGTATTTCTGCAAGTGGGGATCGGGAAGCATTTCTGGATCAACATCCTGCTGACGATCCTGGGCTACATCCCGGGCATAGTCCACGCGGTGTGGGTGATTGCCAAAAAGTAATGCCTGTCAGCCCTGGTGTTTGCAGTACCAGAGGTCGTCCTTCTGGTAAGCCTTGTGTTCAGCTTCCAGCTTCAGCAGGTGGGCAAGCGCCGTGCGGGTGGCCAGCCCAAGCATGCCGCGGGGCAGGTGGTCGTAGGCTTTGGCGGTCAGCTCTTTGAGGTTGACCGGCGCCAGGGCTTTAAGCGCTTCATACACTTTATGCTCCCGCGACAATCGGTGCGTAATCAGGTGATCAATCAGGGCCGCTGGCTGGCCCATCAGAAAGCCGTGGGCCGGGGCAATATAACGAATGTGTTCGGCCAGTAAGTCGTACATGGATTCGACATAGGCCTTCATGTCGCCGTCCGGAGGATTAATGATCACCGTGGAGCCCTGCATGATGTGGTCACCGGCAAACAGCAGCTCCTGTTCGGTCAGCAGGTAGCAAAGGTGGTTGGCGGCGTGCCCGGGGGTGTGCAGAACTTTCAGCGTGCCCGCATCGGTGGCGATAAAATCGCCATGGACGGGTTCGTGGTCTGCCTCGAAGGTTTTGTCGTGCTCGATGCCTGCTGGTGCCGGCCAGCCGACGACCTTGCAGCCGGTGCGGTCTTTCAGCACTTTTACCGCCGGAGAATGGTCGACGTGGGTGTGAGTGACCAGAACCTGATCGATCAGCCCGCCGGTGATTTCCAGAATCTTTTCAATATGCTCATCAATCACAGGCCCCGGATCCAGCACGGTGAACCGGTCATGGCCCAGAATATAGCTGTTGGTGCCTGGCCCGGTCATCACGCCGGGATTGGGTGCAGTCAGGCGTGTCACGCCAGCGGCGATTTCAACGGGCTGGCCCGGGATGATCTCCGCAATGGTTGAACCTTCGGCTTCCGGGTCCAGTTTTAGCGCTTCGTCATAGGCCGGGGCATTGGGTTCCAGCATCACCGGTTCGCCCTGTTTGATTGCCGGCCAGGGATCGGTGGGGAAGGGTTCCGGCGGGTTGGCATGGGCGTAGCGCATCAGCGCTTCGGTACTGTCAAAATCACTCAGTACCCTTAATGTGCGCAGGGTGGGCATGCCCAGCAGGCGTTGCCCTGCCCGGTGTTCGGCCAGTGCCTGAGCCGGTTTGATCCAGAGGTGATCGATGGTTTCTGTGCCATCGTGTGTGGCAATTTGTTGTTGTGGCGCGGCGGCGACGAAAAAGCGGACATCAAAGCGCCGGGGCGGCCCGGGCGGGGTGATCCAGTGGCTGAGGTAGGCCAGCTGGTCGAGAGGTACGGTTAGATCGTGCTGCTTACACAGCTCCGCCAGAGAGGTTTCGTTACCCAGCAGCATTTGCCGGTACTGGTGCACCGGATGCTCAGCGCTGACCGGTTCTCCGGCGGCCGTTTCTGCCAGCAGAATGCCGGCTTCTTCGAAACATTCCCGCACGGCAGCCAGCATGTAATCGGCGCCGCCTTCATCCAGGCTCATGATCTGGCTGATATCGGCATCTTTCAGGCCGGCAACATGGTCCCGCCCGTGGGCTTCGTGTTCATCCACCGAGCCGCCCGGGAACACAAAATAGCCCGGCAGGAAGACCGCGTTCCAGGTACGCTGGAGTAGCAGGACTTCTATGCCGTCGGCCGTGTCCCGGCTAAGAACCAGCGTTGCGGCGGGTCGGATATCCATAGGTGCCTCTGAATGGTTGTTGTCAGTCTGTCTGGCGAAGCCGTGTCATGCCCTGGCGATAGAGGCTATAAGCCATGATACCTGCCAGCAGGTTGCCCACCAGTGCGCCGGTCATCAGTCCGGGCAGACCGCCCAACTGGCTGCCCAGCCACAAGAACGGCAGGTAACAGGCAAACAGCCGCAGGGTGGAAATCAGCAGCGCACGCATGGGCATGCCCAGTGCGTTATTGACGGATACCATCAATATACACACCCCCAGACCACTGTAGCTCAGAGGCACCCGGAGCAGGTAATCGACCAGAATGCCCTGCACATTGCCATCACTGGTGAACAGGTTGGCCACCACGCCGGACGCCATCAGCCAGAGCAGGCCGATGGCCAGCTGCCAGACCACAATAAAACGTACTGCGATACGCACCAGTTTGCGGATCTTTTCGATCTCGCCGGCCCCGCGCAGGCGTCCCACCATGGGAGGCATAGACATGGTCAGTGCCAGAACGACGACAATGGAAAAGAACTCCAGGCGTGTGCCCAGGCCCCAGGCACCGACGGCTGCGGAGCCGAAACCAGCCACCAGGGCTGTGGCCAGCATGGCGGCCACTGGTGGCATCAGTTGGCTGACCATGGCCGGGGCCATGATGCCGCCAAGCTGGCGGATAGCGGCCATGAGTTTCAGTTGCAGCAGGTCGAAGCTCAGCCACTGGCGGCGGATCAGCGTCGGGTAAACGATCAGTATGCCGATGCCGAAGGCGGTGATGGTCGCCCAGGCGGCACCGGGCAGGCCCCAGCCAAAGACGAAGATGTAGAGCGGGTCCAGGGCAATGTTAAGGAGGCTGGTAAGGATCATCATGTAGCCCGGCAAACGGGTGTCGCCGTTGGCGCGGCAGACGGCGTAGCTGAAATACAGCATGGCGCCGGTCCAGGCGGAAACCAGCCAGGGAGCCCAGTATTCCCGGATGACCGGGCGCAGGGCGGCTTCGGCACCGAGCAGATCCAGAATCAGGCTTTGCAGAAGCCACACCGACAGGCACAGGATCAGGGCCAGTGCGGCGCCAACGGCGATCACGAGGCCGCCGAGGCGTTGGGCGCGCAGTTCATCGCCCTCGCCGAGGGTCCGGGAGATGATGGCGGTGGTGGCAATGCCCAGGCCCACGTACATGCCGCTGACCAGTTGTTGCATGGGTACGGTGAAGCCCAGTGCGGCCAGCGGGTCGCCGCCCAGTTGGCCAACGAAGGCGCTGTCGGCGAGCTGGAAGGTCATCAGTGAGAGGACGCCGAACAGCATGGGCCAGGTCATGTGGTAGAGCTGGCGGGCCAGAGAGGCGTTGTTCAGGTCATTTTGCACGGTTGGGGTTGGGGCCTTCGTTTGGATTCAGGCGGGGCAGTTTAACAGGTCATAAACTTTGTGAGTGCAGTCGGGTGGGATCGCCCTTCCAAAAAACGCTCAAGCCCGTCCATGGGGCGCTTTTGCTCCGCCATCCATGGCTGCGCAAAATTTTTGGAAGGGCGATCCCACCCGTCTGCTTGAACCCTGGTGGTTGACTCCAGGTGTCCGAGCATTTTGAGTGGTTATTATGCGAAGCCTCTGATTCTATTCAGAGTACTTTTAATGCCGCGTCGTAATCCGGCTCTTCTTTGATTTCTTCCACCAGCTGGCTGTGCAGCACTTTGTTGTTTTCGTCCAGAACAACAACGGCGCGGGCGCAGAGGCCTGCCAGGGGACCGCTCTGGATGGCGACGCCGTAGTCCTGCTGGAAGCTGTAGTTGCGGAAGGTGGAGAGGGTTTCGACGTTGTCCAGGCCCTCAGCGCCGCAGAATCGTGAGGCGGCAAACGGCAGGTCGGCGGAGATGACCAGTACGGCGGTGTTGTCGAGGCCGCCGGCTTTTTCGTTGAATTTCCGGGTGCTGGCGGCGCATACGCCGGTGTCGACGCTGGGGACGATGTTGAGGACTTTCCGCTTGCCCTGCCAGTGATCGAGTTTGAGTTCTTCCAGGCCGCTGTTGGTTAGCGTGAACGGCGGTGCGTTGTCGCCTTCTTGCGGGAATTTGCCGCTGAGTTCGATGGGGTTGCCATCGAGGGTTACGTTGGTCGGCATGGTTTGCTCCTTTTGGGCTTGTTTCAGCTATCAGTTACCTACTCTGTTTAGCTTACTTTGGATGACTTTGCATTCTTGGTCTATGAGCGTGGTGCCAGGCATGCTCGAGGGACCGCTTTCCAAAAACCGCTCAAGCCCGTCCATGGGGCGCTTTTGCTCCGCCATCCATGGCTGCGCAAAATTTTTGGAAAGCGGTCCCTCGACCACGCCCTCAACCCTCTGGAAGTCAGAGTCCAGCTTAACGTTATTTTATGACCGGGATGTGGCTTCCCGGGTTCCAAAAACTTCTGTGGGGTTTCTTTGGACCAGGAGGAGATAGAGCACAGTGCCGAGGAGGGCGCAGATGACGATGGTGGCGGCCATGACCACGGGGGTGTCGTTGTGGAGGTGGCCCACCAGGGCGCCTGCGGTGGCGGCTGCGGCCATTTGTACGAAGCCGAGCAGGGCGGAGGCGGAGCCGGCCATTCGGGGGAAGTTGGCCAGGGCGCCGGCCATGGTTTGGGGGAGGATCATGCCGGTGCCGATCATGAAGGCGGCCTGGGGCAGAACGATGGCCCAGGGGCTGTGGATTTGCTGGAGCGCCAGGATGGCCATGCTTCCGCCGCCGGCGATGGTGGTGAGCAGGCCGTACAGGAGGATCTGATCTGGCTGGCGGTGTAGGGCCAGGCGGATGGAGGCGATGTTGCCGATCAGGTAGCCGATGGCGATAAATACGTTGTAGAGGCCGTAGTGCTGCACCGGTACGCCCAGTACGTCGATCAATACGAAGGCGGAGCCGGACAGGAAGGCGAACAGGCCACCGTAGATGGCTGCGCTGGTGAGGGCGTAGCCGAGAAAGGTGGCGTCGGTGCCGATGCGCCGGTAGTTGGCCAGCAGTTGGCGGGGCCTGAAGGGCTGGCGGTAGTCTGGTCGCAGGGGCTCTGGCAGGCCGAGGGCGATGACGCCGGTGGTGATCAGGGCGTAAATGGCCATAACGATAAATATCCAGTGCCATCCCAGGCTGGTCACCATGATGCCGCCAAAGGTGGGGGCGATGGCGGGGGCCAGGGCCATGATGCCGGCGAGTATGGCGAGGATTCTGGCGGCGTCTTTGGGGGCATAGACGTCACGTACGATGGCGCGGCCAAGCACGGGGCCGGCGGAGCCACCAAGGGCCTGGAGGAAACGGCTCAGGTGGAGCATTTCGATGTTGGTGGCCATTGCGCAGCCTATGCTGGCCAGTGCAAACAGTGCCAGTCCGCCGATCATGACGGGTTTGCGGCCGTAGCGGTCGGCCAGTGGGCCGCAGATGAGCTGGGCGAAGGCGAAGCCGATGATGTAGATGCTCAGGGTCAGTTGGACCTGGCTGGTGCTGGCCTCAAAGTCGCTGGCGATTTGTGGCAGCGCGGGCAGATACATGTCCGTAGCCATCGGTCCCAGGGCGACGGCGGCGGCCAGCAGTATTGTTGTCCATGCGCTTGTGAGTGCGAGCATCTGATTTCTGACTTCCGAGTGTGGCGAGGTTGGGTGAAGCTTTCCAAAAAACGCTCCTGGCGGCACATCCCTGTGGCGCTTCTGCTCCGCCATCCATGGCTCCGCAAATTTTTGGAAAGCTTCACCCAACCCCGCCAATGAACTTGTGGAGTAGAAGTCTAGAGCTGCATGCTCGTGAAAATAACAGCCTGACCTTTCATTCTATATATGAATGAAATCGATTGATTAATCGTGCAGGCCGTTCATGGTGGCAGCAACGGAGTTGACCTGGTTGCGGAGCCAGCGGTGGGCCGGGTCGGTCTGGTGGCGGCGGTGCCAGAGCATGAGTAGGGTGAAGGGGTTGTACTGGAAGGGGAGAGGCACGTGGGCGAAGTCGCGCATTAACTGAAAGCTCATGCGTTCGGGGGCGGAGGCGAGCATGGTGGTGCCGCGCAGGAACTCGGGCAGGCCGGAGAAGTTGGAGACGGTGACCAGGTTCCGGCGTTTCATGCCGCGGGCGTCGAGGGCGCTGTCGAGGCCGGGTTTTTCGCCGGTGGAGAAGAGCACGGTGATGTGGTCGGCTTTCAGGTACTCGGCCAGGTCGGCGGGTGCCGCGCGTTCGTTGGGGTCGTAAAACACCACCATCCGGTCTGCCATCAGGCCACGTTGCATGATGTCTGTTGCCTCGGGGGCATGGGGGCTGATGGCCAGGTCGCAGGCTTCCTTGCGTAGCATGTCGGCGCTGGGGATGCCCGAGGGGATAACTTGCAAGTGAATGCCGGGCGCCTGCTGACGGAGGTTTTTCAGCAGGCCGGGTAGTAACAGGTCACGCTGGTAGTCGTTGGCGGCGATGGTGAAGGTGAACTCTGCGGTGGCCGGGTCAAACGGTGGGCCGGAGGGCAGGGTTCGCAGGTCGTCCAGCAGTTGGCGGATGTGCGGGCCGGTGCGCAGGGCGTATTGTGTGGGCACGATGCCTCTGCCGGATTTGACGAATAGCGGGTCGCCGAAGGCCTGGCGCAGGCGGTCCAGGGTATGGCTGACGGCAGACTGGCTGACGCCCAGTTTGATGGCCGCGCGGGAGACGCTGCCTTCATCCAGTACGGTCACGAAGGTCGCCAGGGCGCGCAGGTCCAGGTTCAATATATCGATCGGGTTCATGGGTTAAGTGTACGATACTTTTAATTTGAGTGTATGCTCAATAAAGTGGCGTTACATATACGGCGAAGCGGGAGTTTCAGTATGAGCATGACACTGGCATTCGATGTCTACGGCACATTGGTGGACCCGATGGGTATGGCGGAGCTGTTGCGCCCGGAGGCCGGCGAGGAGGCCAGTGCGCTGGCGGCGCTCTGGCGGGAGAAGCAGCTGGAGTTCTCGTTTCGCAAAGGGCTGATGAGAGTTTACGAGGACTTCGGGGTGTGTACCCGTCAGGCGCTGCGATATGCCTGTGCGGTTCACGGGGTCGCGCTTTCCACGACCCGGGAGGATGAGTTGATGACGGCCTACTTGTCGTTGCCGGCTTTCGATGATGCCCTGCCGGCGCTGAAGTCGCTGAACGGAAACTATCCGCTGTACGCTTTTTCCAATGGCAGCTATCCGGCGCTGAAAAAGGTGTTGGGGCACAATGACTTGCTGGAGCAGCTTGATGGCCTGGTGTCGGTGGATGATATCAAGAGTTTCAAGCCGGACCCGGCTGTGTATACCCATGCCCGCCGGGTGACCGGCGCCTGGGATCAGCCGCTGTGTCTGGTTTCCAGCAATGCCTGGGATGTCATCGGCGCCCGGGCGGCGGGGCTACGCGCTATCTGGGTAAAACGCGACGCCACCCGGGTATTCGAGGACTGGGGTATTGAGCCCTCGGCCGTGGTTACTGATCTTTTGGAGTTGTCTCAGGCGTTAACGGAATTTCCTCGGCCTTAAGCAGCTTGAAGTTGATTTGCCGGCGTTCGTCGTCAACGCCGGTAAAGCTGACGGTGACCCGCTGGTCCAGTTGGAAGATTCGGCCGTTTTTGTTGTGCACCAGGCGCAGGGTGACGGGGTCGAAGCTGTATTTGCCGTCCAGATCGCGGCAGCTGACAAAACCTTCCAACCCGTTGCTGTCCAGGCGCACGAAGAAGCCGGAGGGCATGGTGCGGCTGATGGTGCCTTCCATGGGTTCTTCCGGGAGCGTTTTCGCGTAATCGGCCTTGAGCCAGGCTTCCAGGGTGTTGGCGGCCTGGCGGGCACGGAGCTGGGCTGCCTGCAAAGCTTCGAGCTGCTGGCTGTTCAGGGCCTTCATCGGTTTGTCCCACAGCGCGGCTTTGATCAGCCGGTGCACGTACAGGTCGGTGAACTTGCGCAGCGGAGAGGTGAAGGTGGTGTAGGCGGTCAGTCCCATGCCTTGGTGCGGTGCCGGTTCGAAACGGAGTTCAGCCCGGGCCAGCTGGCGTGACAGGATGGATTTTACCGGTACTTCGGCTTCCACCTGGTCGCTGTGTTTCATCAGTGTTTTGAACCCTTCGGCAGAGCCGGCATCCAGGTCAGTCAGGTGCGGTGCGTGGCTTTCCAGCAATTTGCGGATGTTCTCAGCCCGGTCGTCGCGCAGCCCCGGATGTTGGATAAACAGGCCTTCGCCCTGTTGCTGCAGGAAATCGGCGGCGCAGCGGTTGGCGGCCACCATGCACTCTTCCACCAGTCGATGGGCTTCGTTCTGAACCGCCGGTTCGATCAGTCGGATGCGCCGGTTTTCGTCCAGGCGCAGGCGAAATTCCGGCCGGTCAGTGTTCAGCAATGCGTGCTCGGCGCGCCATTTGCGCAGGGCGGTGGCGGCCTGGTGGAGCTGATCCAGGCTGTTGGTAACGTCATCCGGGAGCGCCTTGATGCCGTCGTCTTCCCGACCTTCGATCAGGTGGGAAACCAGCTCATAGCTGAGTTTGCCCTTGGAGCGGATAACAGCCTGATGGAAGCTGTAATCTCCCAGGCTGCCATCGTTATTGACCTGAAGATCACATACCAGAACCAGTCGTGGTGTTTCCGGCATGAGTGAGCACAGGCGTGTGCTGATGCCTTCCGGCAACATGGGCAGGGGCTCGCCGGGGAAGTAGATGGCGGTCGCCCGGTTAAAGGCTTCTTCTTCCGCCGGGCTGCCCGGTTCGATCAGTGCTGCCGGGTCGGCAATGGCAATAGAAACTGCCCAGCCGGTGGCGTTCGGGGTCGCCATCAGGGCATCGTCCATGTCCTGGGTGCCAGGGCTGTCGATGGTGACATAGGGCTTGTCAGTACGGTCTTCCCGATCCTCAGTATTGGCAGTGATGCTGTCTTCACTCAGGCTATCCGCCTGTTTCTGCACTTCTTCGGGCCAGGCGTCGGCCAGATCAAAGTTGGCCAGGGTGAAGGCCCGCTCAATACCCGGCTCACCGGCCTTGCCGATGACCCGCAGGACTTTCGCCTGGCCTTTGCCGTCCTTGAACGGATGACGATGAATCTGGCAGTAGATAAAGTCACCCGGCTCGGCATCCATGCGTTCTTTGGGCGGAAGGAAAATCCAGCGGTTGATGCCCGGTGTTTCCGGAGCCACAAAGTGGCCTTTACCCTTTACCAGATAGCGGCCGACAAACGTGGTGAGGTGCGATTCCAGCAGTTCGTCGACCTCGCCCTGGGTTTTGCCTTTGTCAGCTTCGTGTTCGGTAACCTTGACCCGGTCGCCCGGTAGCACCTTCTGCATTTCTTCCGGTGGCAGAAAGACATCGCGCCCTTCGTCCAGCGCAACAAAACCGAAACGCCCGTTGGTGGCCTTGACGGTGCCTGGGAAGACTACCTTGTGGTCTTTAATGTCGGTTTTCAGCTGGCGCAACTGATTGAGAGCGTCCGCATTGAGCATGGAAAAAGAACCTGGCTAAAAAATGGATGATGTCGCGGAGTATAACGGTTCTGTCGGTGTGAGTCAGATCTGTCAGAGCGGGTAAAGTTCATGACCGTTTTCAGTCTGAATGCACACCCGGTTGCGCCCCTGTCGCTTGGCTTCATAGAGAGCCTGATCAGCATTGTGAAGAATGGTGTCCAGGTCTTCGCCGGGCTGGCAGTAATAGCCGCCTACACTGGTGGTAACAGGCGTACCGGTACGTCGGCTTTCTTTTTCGATCTCGGCCCGGATGCGGCAGGCGATCTGTTCCAGGGTTGCCGGATCACAGGGGGACAACAGCACCACGAATTCATCCCCGCCCCAGCGACCGGGGTGGTCATAGGGGCGCACCGAGGCTTTCAGCCACAGGGCGACCCGGCAAAGAATATCGTCGCCGGCCTGGTGCCCCCGGCTGTCGTTAATGTCTTTGAAGTTGTCGATGTCGAGCCAGACCAGTCCAAAGCCTTTGTCCTGACGGTTCGCACGGTCGATTTCTTCTGCGACCACTTCGTCCAGGCCACGCCGGTTCTTCAGGCCAGTGAGGGCATCCACCCGTGCCAGCCGGTAGAGCTCTTCAGTGCGGTGAGCGACCTTCCGCTCCAGTTCGCGGGTGGTGTCATGAACAGTGCGGGTCATTTTCTCGAAATGGTCCACCAGCCGGCCGATTTCATTGTCCGGTTTGGGCAGGTAGGGAAGGTCGAAACGACCTTCCCGTACCCGTTCAACCGCGTGCTCAAGGCTCATCACCGGCTTGAGGATTTTCGACCGGATAATCAGATGGAACAGCACGAGTGTGACCAGCAGACTTACCAGGAATACCGCCACCAGTGGCCACAGGTAACTCATCGGTAGCAGCGTTTGCAGATCCAGTAGTGTGATCTCGAACCAGCCAATGGCGGGCAGGTAAGAAACACCGGCCAGATGTTTGCGGCCATCGATGGTGACAAAGCCGCTTTCAACCGCACCTTTCTCGCCGTTGCGCTGCTTCAGCATCTGCAGCATGCCCAGAATTTTCTGCTTGTCCTGGGGTTTGTCGAACAGCCGGTCAACGGTGTTTTTCTGGCCTTCGGGTTTGATGATGCTGGCAAAGTCGATGTAGTTGCGGTCGCGGTAGAGCTGAATGGCGCCGTTGTAGTCGACGAACAGGGTGGTGATGCCTTCCTGGCCGAGATCGACAATGTCTTGCAGGAAATTGTCCAGATTAAGCCCGGTGCCAACCATACCGACAATCTCGTTGTCGGTATTGCGCATCAGCACGTCGATCCAGAGTTTGGTCACTCCCAGTTCTGTATCCGGGTTGACGTTGAGGTGAAAGTCCCGCCCCTCCTCGATCAGCTGGTAAAACCAGGCATCATCAGCGTCCTCCGGGTCCAGAACATAGCGGAACTGGTTGTTGGCGTATTCGTCCTGGGAGTTGTTGTAGTAATAACGGCCGTTATCCCGAAGAGCGACAAAGTAGTTGTTGTCGCGAAAATTCTCCCGGTAGCTTTCCATTTGCCGGATGGCGGCCTCTTCCAGCATTTTGTCATCCGGATTGCCGGCCCAGCGAAGTAAGGCATCGGATTGCGCCATCTGCCGGGCCAGGCCGATTTCCCGCTCCAGGGATTGCAGGAGTCTGGCGCTGTCGTAGCGCACCTGGATTTCCGCAACCTGCTTACCCCATCGCTCGATAATGTCTGCCGAAAGCTCCCGGTAGGCGAACAGGGAAGCGGACCCGGCAATGACGATCAGTACAGCCAGTAAAGCGAGGATGCGGGTTTTAAGGCTCAAAATGGATCCTTCTGCAACGTCCTTATTGGTTCAGACCCTAATACTAGAACACCACAGGCGTTCCGAGTAGGAAAATAGCGGGGCGAAGTGCCCCGGCATGATGTCAGTTGTGCTCGGCAAATACCCGGGTCTGGCCTTCACCGTTGAACAGAATGACCTTGTACGGATCTTTGCGATCGCCCATTTCCATGCCCGGTGAACCGGCCGGCATGCCTGGCACGCTCAGGCCTGTGGCTTGCGGGGCTTCACTGAGGAGGCGCTTGATATCTTCAGCCGGGACATGGCCTTCGACCACGTAATCGCCGACATAAGCAGTATGGCAGCTGCCCAGACCGGGAATCAGGCCAGCTTCGGCTTTGATTTTGCCCATGTCGTTGCTGTTGGTGGCTTTGACATCGAAGCCGTTTTCTTCCAGATGATCAATCCAGTCTCCGCAACAGCCGCAGGTCGGCGACTTGTAGACGTGAATGCTTTGAGCGGCGCCCCCCGCCACAGCGGTGGTGCTGAAACCGAGTACGGCGGTCAGGCCCAGGGCCAGAGTGCTTTTTTTCATGGCGTTTTACCTCAGTGGTGATGCTGGTGATCAGCTGATTTTGAGTCGGAGCCGGAGAGCCAGAACCACCAGATAACGGCTCCCATCAGAACAATACCTCCGATATTGACCATTAAATCCTGCATTGGTTTCACTCCTTTTGCTCATCGGCATCGGGTTTATGGCTGGTGCTGAACAGCCGCAGTCGATTGGCGTTAGAGACCACGGTCACCGACGACAGCGACATGGCTGCACCTGCCAGAATAGGGCTCATCAGAATGCCCCAGAACGGGTAGAGCAGCCCGGCTGCGACCGGAATGCCCAGACTGTTATAGATAAAGGCACCAAACAGATTCTGATGGATGTTCTTCACTGTCGCCCGGGAAATCTCGATGGCGTCCGGCACCCCGTGCAGAGAGCCGCGCATCAGGGTAATGGCCGCGCTTTCAATGGCGACATCGGTGCCGGTGCCAATGGCAAAGCCGACATCCGCGGCGGCCAGGGCCGGCGCGTCGTTAATGCCATCGCCCACCATGGCGACGGTGTAGCCCTTTCCGCGCATTTCGCTGACCACTTCCGCTTTGTCTTCCGGCAGAACTTCCGCCCGGTAGTCATCAATGCCCGCCTTGCTGGCAATGGCCTTGGCGGTGGCGTCGACATCCCCGGTGACCATCATTACCCGGATGCCGGCATCGTGCAGGCGCTCAATGGCGGCTTTGGAGTCCGTTTTGATGGCGTCGGCCACGCCAATCACCCCGAGTACCTCGTTACCCAGAGCCAGAAACAGCGGGGTGCCGGCCTCTTCGGTGATGCCATTGGCAGCGTCGGTCAGGTTGTCCAGTGACAGCCCTTCGGCTTCCAGCCAGCGCCGGTTACCCAGGCGCACCGGCTGGCCATCAAATTCACCCTGGACACCCTTGCCGTTCAGGGCCTCGAATCCAGTCACTTTTTCTGCGGTGACCTCATCCTGTTCGGCTCTGGTGAGAATGGCTTCGGCCAACGGATGCTCGGAATGCTGTTCCAGCCCTGCCGCCAGGGCCAGCAGGCGTTGTTCGTTGTCACCGGCAGCGTGTACCCGGGTAACCGCCGGATGGCCCTCGGTGATGGTGCCGGTCTTGTCCAGAATCACCAGATCCAGCTTGCCGGCAGTCTGCAGGGCATCGCCCTGGCGAATCAGTGCACCGTATTCGGCAGCCTTGCCAACGCCGACCATCACCGACATGGGCGTGGCCAGGCCCAGGGCGCAGGGGCAGGCAATAATCAGCACCGTGGTGGCGGCCACCATCATGTGCACCACCGCCGGCTCGGGCCCGACGTTGTACCAGACCAGCGCGGCAACAATGGCGATCAGCATCACCGAGGGCACGAACACCGAAGAAATCTTGTCGGCCAGCTTGCCGATGGCCGGCTTTGAACCCTGGGCCTTCTTAACCAGTTTGATGATCTGTGCCAGTGCGGTGTCACTGCCTACGCGGGTGGCCTCGTAAATAATCGAGCCATGTGTGTTCAGGGTGCCGGCGGAAACATCATCGCCTTCCCCTTTGCTCACCGGCATGGGCTCACCGGTCAGCATGCTCTCGTCGATGCGTGTGGAGCCTTCGGCAATCACGCCGTCCACCGGCAGCTTCTCGCCCGGGCGCACGCGGATGTGATCGCCTTTCTGGACTTCCTCAACGGGAATGTCCTGCTCCTGGCCATCGCGGATAACCCGGGCGGTTTTTGCCCGTAAATCCAGCAACCGGCGCACCGCCTCGGAAGTCTTGCCCTTGGCGCGAAGCTCCAGCGCCTGACCCAGATTGATCAGACCGATGATCATTGCCGACGCTTCAAAATACACATGCCGCGCCATTTCCGGCAGGGCTTCCGGGAAACCGGCCACGACAATGGAATACAACCAGGCGGTACCGGTGCCCAGCGCGATCAGCGTGTCCATATTGGCGTTGTGGTGCCTGAACGCTTTCCAGGCCCCGATATAGAAGTGGCCACCGGTAGCAATCATCACACCCAGAGTCAGAATGCCCAGATTGATCCAGGTAACCTGATTGGCCTCGGTGACCATCATGGTGTCGAAACCCATGCCCCAGATCATCAACCCGAGGCCCAGACTCAGGCTGACCGCCATCTTCACCAGCAGCGACTTGTACTGCTTCTTGTCCTCTTCCTGCTTACGGTCATCCGCCTCGTCTTCATCCTCGATCACGCGGGCGCCATAACCGGCACTTTCCACGGCTTCAACCAGCGCCTCCGGATCGGCATCACCACTGGCAGTCGCGGTATTGTCCGCCAGATTCATATGGGCATGGGTTACCCCCGACACCGACATCAGGGCCTTCTCGATGGTATTCACACAGGAGGCACAGGTCGCCCCGCTTACCGACAACGCAACCTGCCCACCACCGGAGGCCGTTGACGGCTCTGAATCCGGGCGGGGTTCCGTTTCGGTTTCTTCTTCTGAAGCGCCGGAGCTCTGGTCCTCAGACTTCTTACTGCAGCAGGACGTTTGCTTCTTCGACGCACAACAACTGCCGGCCTCGTTATCCCCGGCCTCAATCGGCTCCGCCGGATACCCGGTTTCGGTAACAATACGCGCCGCTTCGGCGGCATTTATGCCGTCTGGCAGAGCAACCGTCTGTTCCTCCAGATCCACCTCAACCAGCTCGGTGTCCCCGGTCAACGGTTCCAGTGCGTTACGAATCTTCTTCGCGCAGCCCTGACAGGTCGCCCCGGAAATGCTTAACGTGGTCTTCAACTCCGGTGCTTCACTCATCCTCTGGCTCCTTATGGCAACAACCCTCGGATGGGTCATCCCAGTGTTCAATCAACCGACAAATGGTATGCCCGTCCGGCGTGGCATCCGGCATGTCTTCCCAGGCGGCCAGTGCCGATACCATGCGCTGGCGTAACTGCTGCAGCTGGGCAATCTCGTCTTCCACCGCTGCCAGCCGTTTCTGAAACACATCCCGAACCATGGGGCAGGGTGAGTGGTGGTCATCTGCCTGATCCAGAATCTGCCGGATTTCCGGCAACGAAAACCCCAGCTGTCGTGACTTCCGGGCAAACCGCAACCGCCGAAGATCCTCGGCATCGTATTGCTGGTAATTATTGTCCGGATTCCGCGACGGGCGCAGCAGCCCCTCGCGGGTGTAAAAGCGCACGGTGTCCGGCTTCACTCCGGCAGCGGTGGCGATGTCTTTGACTTTCATGGTGTTTCGACCCCAAACAAGCATTTGGGTGGGTTGGAAGGTAACTCGTAATCTGCGAAGTGGCGTGGCGGGACAGGGTTCCGAAAATGTTCGTAGCCATGGATGGCGGAGACAAGCGTACATGGACGTACTTGCAGCGGTTTTCGGAACCCTGTCCCGCCGCGACACGACGAACTCCCAAACCCACAGTAAAAGAGTAAAACCTGTGAGCAACTCACAGGTCAAAGGTTTTGAGAAAGGAAATCAGGAAGAGGAAGACTTTTTAGCCTGAAGAAAGGTACCACAGGCCTTGCACTGGTCCGGCGCCATCAGCTTCGCCTGCCAGCCAATCTTTGCCCCACAGGCCGGACACTTCAGCTGCAGTTGCAGAACAATAATCGGCATCACCAAAGCCGCCAGGACAACGCCCAGCGAGCCCCACTCATCACCCGAAGAAATCCCCAGCTGCGAGCTGAACACCAGCACCATAATCAACGCAAAGAACGCAAAAATGAAATAATTGCGATTCCACCGCTCCCAGCGACGAAGCCGGGCATCCTGCTCCGGAGTCAGATACTTCGCAGACATAACCGCTACCCGATGAAGAAGTGATACAGGAAAGTGTGAGGGCGCGCCGTCACAAAAACAATCCGTGGGTTTTCAGAAACTTTCCGGTGCACCGGTAAACAGCAGCCCCTCAGCCAGTGCTTTTTCCAGCGCCTCTGGCGGCACCGGCCGGCTGATCAGAAAGCCCTGAGCCAGGTTGCAGTTATGATGCCGCAGGAAATTCAGTTGGTCTTCGGTTTCCACGCCTTCCGCCACCACCTGAATACCCAGGTTGTGAGCCAGATTGATCACGGCCCGGGTGATAACGGCGTCATCATGCCGCCGATTCACGTGGGTGATAAACGACCGGTCGATTTTCAGCAGGTCCACCGGAAAATCACGCAAATAAGCCAGCGATGAATAGCCCACACCGAAATCGTCAATGGCCAGATGCACGCCCAGTTTGCGCAAGCGCGAGAGCTGGTTCAGGTTGTGTTCAATATTCTGGATAAAGATTTCTTCGGTCAGTTCCACTTCCAGGCTTGAAGGCGGCACCTGCTCGGCGCGAAGAGCTGCCTGGATATGGTCCACCAGGTCTTCGTCATCCAGTTCCAGCCCGGACAGATTGATCGCAATGCGAAGATTTCTATAGGGCGTGCCTTTCCATTGAGCCAGCTGACGACAAGCCGCGCGCACCACCCACCGGCCGATTTCGTTGATCCGCCCGCTTTCTTCAGCCAGCGGAATGAATTCACCGGGTGCCAGCAAACCCCGGCGAGGATGCTGCCAGCGGATCAGGGCTTCAACGTTGTGAATCTCGTTGTTGGAAAGGTCCAGTTGGGGCTGGTAATACAGCACGAACTCATCATTGGCCAGCGCATGATTCAGGTCTTTCTCCAGCTCCAGGCGTTTGACCTCCTGGTCCTGCATGCCTTCCGTGTAGAACTGATAGGTATTGCGGCCCTGATCCTTGGCCCGGTAGAGCGCAATATCAGAATTACGCAGCAGGGTATCGGCGTCCAGCCCACTCTGGGGGTAGACCGCCACGCCCATGGTGGCGGTAATGCTGTGTTCCTCACCCTGAACCTCGAAGGGTTTGTGGAAACACTGCTTGAGCTGCCCCAGAAGATGAATGACATCGTCAATATCGTCCACCTGTTGCTGGCACACCATGAATTCGTCCCCGCCGGAATAGGCCACCAGAATGCGCTCGTTGCTGAGTTCATTCAGCCGTTCGGAGACCTTGATCAGCAGCTCGTCACCGAACTGGTGCCCCAGAGTATCGTTGAGCATCTGGAACCGATCCAGATCCATCATTACCAGCGCCACCTGGCGCATCTGACGGTCGGCAATGTTGAGGGTGTGGGCCAGGTCTTCCATGAAGAAACGGCGATTGGCCAGGCCGGTGAGCGTGTCTGTCGATTCCAGTCGCTCCAGGTCCACCTGTATGGCCTTGCGCTGGTCGATTTCCTGTTCCAGATCCTTGCGGGTTTTCAGCAATGCCTGATTCCGGCGGAGAATCAGCTGTACCAGCAAAGTGGTCAGGCTGGTCAGCAGCCCCATCAGCAACAGGCTGATAAAAGTCATGTTGGGCCAGCCACTGCGTTGGGAGGCTACCCAGGATCTGTTGGGTTGTAAGGTGAGGCGCCAGTCGAGGTTCGGGAGGTCTATTGGCACGGTATGGCTGGCAGAGGGATGAATGTCGTCGGAGGAGCTGAGTTGGTAAGCCGAGTCCTGCCCGTAACGGATCATGACCTGGAACTGATCCAGTAACCGGTTGGTCAATAACTGTTTCGCCAGAACTTCCATACGGAACACGCCAGCGATAAAGCCATTGTTGTCGCTGCCTTCACCGATAGGGCTGTAGATCACCATGCCCTTGCCGCCCTGCCGCAAATCAATGATGCCGGACAGGTCATAATGGCCGGTGGCCGCAGCCTGCTCCAGCGCCTTGCGACGCTGGTCATTGAACGCGACATTGTAACCAATCACGTCCGTGTTGCCGGAATGGGGTTCCAGCCATCGGATAACAAAGTCGGTGTCTACCCATTCGATAGCCTGGTAAACCCCGAAATCATCAAGATAGTTCCGGGCGTCTGCCCGCCACTGTGTTTCCGAGAAAGCGCTATCGATGGCCATGCGCTCTGCCATTCTGCCGATGGCCTGAGCGTGTACAGTAAACGCCCGCTCCAGGTTATCCGCCAGGGCCCGGGCTTCATTGCTCAGGTTTTGCTCTATCTGGCGGCTGTCCTGTTGAACCAGGCCACTGCGGAGCAAAAGCGCCAGGGTCAGAAAAACCAGAAAGATGACCAATGGAAAAGCCGGGCTCATGGCGGCGCGCACGAACACTTTTATGGTCGTCTCGGGTTTTTCCACGTTGGTCTCCGGAACCTCAGCGAATACTGAGGTTTCTGGTTATTGTTATCGGTTATGTCAGGATGACGATATTGTAAACATACCTACGTGTTAACCGTAATACGACATTTGACCCAAAAAGGTTTACTTCGAACCTGCTGGTGTCTGAATAGAGAGCCTGGGAATCTCCTGTTTCGGGCAGCGGTCCATGACCACCTTCATGCCCGCAAGTTCTGCGCGCTCGGCGCCGGCGTCGTTGATAACACCGATCTGCAGCCAGAGTACCGGGATTTTCTGCTCGATGGCCTGGTCGATGACAGCGTCGGTGCGCTCCGGGGCGAGAAACAGGTCTGCCATATCCACTGGCTCGGGGAGAGAGGCCAGATCGGCATAGACGGTTTCACCCAGCACCTGCTGCCCGGCCAGTCTCGGATTTACGGGAATAACTCGATAGCCCTGGCGTTGCAGGTATTCCATCACTTCATGGGAAGGCCGGCTGGTTTTTTCACTGGCGCCTACCAGAGCAATGGTGCGAACGGTCTGGAGTATATCCCGGATCTGGTCAGGGGCATTGCGGGGCATAAAGTGCTCCTCTGGAAATCAGCGATTGGCTTCAAGACAGACAGAAACTGAATCCGCATAACGTAGTGCATGAGGCTTGTCGATTTCCACCCGGGCCCATTGCACGGCCTGATGATCAATCACGATGTTCAGAACCTCGTGAGTCAGCCGTTCCAGCAGGGCAAAACGCGCGCCATCCACATGGCCAATAATCTGCTTGGTGATGGTCCGGTAGTTCAGGGCCGCAGAGATTTCATTCCGGTCAATGGCTTCGGAGGCGTCGTAGGTCAGCTCAACGTTAATCACGACATCCTGCTGATTGTTGATTTCTTCTTCTTTGATACCGATATAGGCACGCAGCAGCAGGTTCTTGATACGAACGCGGGCCTGCTGGTTGCAGGTAATGGTTGCCATGGAGCCTCCCGGAATGAGTGAGGATCAGTGATTGTTGCTGATCAGATTCAGAAATTCAGTACGGGTCGCCTGGGACTTGCGGAACTGCCCCAGCATCATCGACGTTTTCATCCGTGAATTCTGCTTTTCCACACCGCGCATCATCATGCACATATGTTGGGCCTCAATGACCACGGCTACGCCCTTGGCGCCTGTGACGTTTTCAATGGCTTCGGCAATCTGGCGGGTCAGGTTTTCCTGGATCTGCAGCCGGCGGGCGTACATGTCCACAATGCGGGCAAACTTGGACAGGCCCAGCACCTTGCCCTGGGGCAGATAGGCAATGTGGCATTTGCCGATAAAGGGCAGTACGTGGTGCTCGCACATGCTATAGAGCTCGATGTCCTGAACCACTACCATTTCGTCCATGGCGGACTCGAATACGGCATTGTTGACCAGCTCACCCAGATCCTGCTGATAGCCTTGGGTCAGAAACTGCATGGCTTTTGCAGCACGCTTCGGGGTGTCTCGCAGACCCTCACGATCGGAGTCCTCTCCCAGGCCGTCGATAATCGCGCGATAATGCTCGGCAAGGTCTTCAAGCGGTAGTGACATTATGGTTTCCGGTAGTTTTAGTCAGACAAAACGCGAAGCTTAAGGCAATTTACGTGCTTTCGCCATGTCTGGATCTCAGGGCGCGATCATCACCTGGTTGCGTCCGCCGGCTTTGGCATCATACAGGGCCTGGTCTGCCCGGTTCAGCCAGGTAGACCAGGTTTCACCGCTGCGCACTTCTGCGACACTGGCGCTGGCGGTAACCGGGATATCTTTCAGGAACGGGCGTTCGCTGATATTGAGGAGTAGTTGCTGGGCCAGTTCTTCTGCTTCCCGCCGGCGGGTTTCAGGTAACACCAGCATGAATTCCTCGCCGCCGATCCGGAACATCTGATCGCTGTCGCGCAGCCTTTCCTGCAACCGCTGCGCCATTTCCTTGAGCACCTGGTCACCCACCAGATGCCCCCAGTCATCATTGATGCTCTTGAAATAGTCCAGATCGATGAGAACCATGCTGGCCACGCGCTCGTGCCGTTCCCGGATCTTGATGTGGCTGTTCAGGATGTCGCACAGCTGGGAACGGTTCAGGCAGCCGGTCAACGGGTCTGTGGTGGCCAGTCTCGTCAGTTCGTGCTTGAGATTGCCCACCATCCACGCAAAAATCAGGGCAAACAGGCAGCTGAAACCCAGTGAGAAGGTGATGCGCCAGACATCGCCGAGAGGGAACTTCAGAAAAGAGACCAGAGCCATGGTGCCGATAAAGACGACGTTACAGGCAACCGCTTCTTTCAGGGGCAACAAAAAGAAAAGTGCAATAGCGGCCGGATAGGCCCAGTAAAGACCGGCATGGCCGTTAATATAGGTAGAGTAGGCGGCACAGATAACAGCCAGGATGGGAAAAAGCCGGCCACCGAGGAAATAGATATCGCGTTTGCGAAGCAGCAGGACAACCAGCACTGCGTTAATACAGAACAGCGCCAGCAGTACCGAAAGGGCCAGGTGTTCTGCCTGCCACTGGACAATCACCAGTGGGGCAACGGCCACCAGCGCCCACAGATGCAAGTGATAGATGATCTGGCGACGGAAACCCATCACCGCCATGGTAGGGTTAGTGGTGAGGGTGTCCGGTGAAATGAAAACGCTCACAGCTGACTCCTGCTGTTGGAAAATCCCTGAAAGTATTGTTTGAATTTTGAGCGAATAAAATTCTAGCACGACCTTCGCCGAATCGCGCTGCACAATTCGGAACAAATGCCGAACCGTAACCGAGGACATTGAATGACTGCGATACACACCGGAATCCCCGCCCTGACCATCCGGGCAGGTAAGCGGGCGCTGGACAGGCTGCAGCAAAAGCCTCTGGAACCGGGTGATATTCATGTGGTACCCGGAGCCGCCGGAGGCCCCAAAGCCCTGGGCATCAGTGGCCTGGATCAGGCCATTTTCGGTGACTGGCTGCCCCGTGTTGAGCAGGAACGGGCATTGATTGGCGCCTCTGTCGGCAGTTGGCGTTTTGCGGCGATTGCGTCGTCTGACAACCCGGTGGCGCAGCTGAAGAAACTGGCTGAACTCTATACCAGCCAGCGGTTCGACAAGGGCGTGACGGCTCAGGAAGTGACCCGCAGAAGCCAGCTGTTTCTGGAAGAATTGATTGGTGGCCGGGAAGATTACATCCTCGAACACCCCTGGTATCGCCTGAATGTAATGGTGGTGCGGAGTCTGGGGCTGCTCGCCCATGACACCCGGGGGCGGCTCGGGTTGGGGTTAATGGGTGCGATCAGCGCCAACATGCTTGGTCGCCGGCATCTCCGGCAATTCATGGAGAGGGGGATTGTCCGGGACCCCCGGGGCAATACGCCGTTGTCGGATCTGGTGGACTTCACCAGCCATCACATCGCACTGAGCCGGGAGAACCTGATGCCGTCGTTGCTGGCGTCCGGCTCCATCCCGATGATCATGTCCGGTGTTCAGGATCTTCCGGGCGGGCCTGCCGGTGTGTATCGGGATGGTGGCCTGCTGGATTACCACCTGGATCTGCCCTGGCAGCAACCCGGTATCATTTTATACCCGCACTTCACCGATAAAATTGTGCCTGGCTGGTTTGATAAAACGCTGCCCTGGCGCCGGGGTAACGCCACCCATTTGCAGGATGTCCTGCTGGTGGCGCCGTCACCGGAATACCTGGCCACCCTGCCAGACCGCAAGTTGCCCGACAGGAAGGACTTCGAGAAATACGCCAGAGACGATCATGGCCGGGAAAACGCCTGGCGCCGGGCGATTGCCGAGAGTGATCGCCTGGGCGATGAGTTTCTGGAGCTGGTGGAAACCGGCCGCCTGCTGGACCGGGTGCAACCGCTTTAGCACCCGGGCCGGGCAGGCAGAGGTGTCAGGCCGGCTTGCGGGCGAGGCTGTATACCAGCAGAAAGCTGAAAAACGCCGTAACGACCACGGAGGGCCCGGCGGGGGTGTCCAGATGCCAGGACAGGGTCAGGCCGCCGCCGACCGCAATAAAGCCGAAGATGATCGCCAGCGCCACCATGTGCTCGGGATTGCGGGCCAGACGCCGGGCAGTCGCTGCCGGAATGACCAGCAATGCGGTGATCAGCAGCACCCCTACGATTTTCATCGCCACCGCGATCACCAGGGAAAACATCAGCATCAGCACCAGGCGCAGGCGTTCCACCGGTACGCCTTCCACGCGCGCCAGCTCTTCGTGGATGGTGCTCATCAGCAGACCGCGCCAGAGCACAGCCAGTAAAATCAGCACAAACGCCGCGCCACCATAGATCCACAGCAGGTCCTGCCGGTTCATGGCCAGAAGATCGCCGAACAGCAGACCGGTCAGATCCACGCGCACATCGGGCATGAAACTCAGAGTCACCAGACCAATGGCCAGGGCGCTGTGGGCCAGAATGCCCAACAAGGTATCGGTCGCCAGCACCCGGGTGCGGGAGAGCAATACCAGCGCCAGGGCAATCACCACACAGGTAATAATAACCGCCAGGTTCAGCGGCACACTGATCAGAAAACTCAGGGCAATGCCCAGCAGTGCCGAATGGGCGAGGGTGTCGCCGAAGTACGCCAGACGGCGCCAGACCACGAAACAGCCCAGCGGCCCGGCCACCAGCGCCACACCCAGGCCACCGAGCAGGGCGCGCCAGAAAAAGTCGTCCAGTATCGCGTCAATGATGGTCATGGTTACAGGCTCCGTCGTTCCTGGCGCTGTTAACCACGTCACCGTGCAGATCGTGGCGATGGTTGTGGTGGTGATGATACACCGCCAGGGATTCCGCCACCTGATGGCCAAAGGTTTCGATAAAGGCCGGGTCGTGGGAAATGTCCGCCGGATAGCCGCTGCAACAGACGTGCTGGTTCAGGCAGATAACCTTGTCGGTGGCAGCCATCACCAGGTGCAGGTCGTGGGAGATCATGATGACGCCGCAATGCAGATCGTCACGCAGTTCACGGATCAGCTCATAGAGCGCCGCCTGACCGTTGATATCCACGCCCTGGGCCGGCTCGTCCAGCACCAGCAAGTCCGGCTTTCGGGCCAGTGCCCGTGCCAGCAGCAGGCGTTGCTTTTCACCCCCGGACAGATGATGAACCGAGGCGTCCAGCAGATGATGCACGCCGGTGCGCTTCAGAGCGGCTTCGCATTCGGCCAGAGCGCGACCGCTGAGCAGCATGAAGCGCCGGACACTCAGTGGCAGTGTGGCTTCCAGTAATAACTGCTGGGGCACATAGCCAATCACCAGTCCGGGTGCCAGCTTGACCTGGCCCCGATCGGTTTTCTGGATGCCCAGAATGGCTTTGATCAACGTGGTCTTGCCCGCGCCGTTAGGACCGATGATGGTGATGATATCGCCGCGATTGGCCACAAGGCTGACACGGTCGACCACCGGCCGGTCATCAAACTGCACGGTTACCTGTTTCAATCGGACCAGTGGTTCAGCCATGGTGATCTGCATCCGCTGCTGACTTGTCCCGGCAGAGGGGGCACAGGCCGGTAACTTCCAGAGTGACATCTTCCGGGGAGAACGCTTCGGTCCGGGCTGCATCATCAATGGCACCGCTTACCTTAGGCGCTTCCAGCTCCAGCACGTTGCTGCACTGTTTGCAGATAAGAAACATACCCCGGTGGCTTTCTCCGGCGTGGGTGCAGCCAGTAAAGGCATTAAGGGAGGCAATGCGATGGACCAGCCCGTACTGAAGCAGAAAATCCAGGGCACGGTAGACGGTGGGCGGGGCTGCATTGTGTCCTTCGGTACCCAGCTGGGCCAGTATGTCGTAAGCGCCGAGCGGTTTGTGGGATTGCCAGATAAGCTCCAGCACCCGTTCCCGAATCGCTGTCAGACGGGCGTTTTGCTGTCGGCAGATGTCCCGGGCGTCAGCCAGGGCCTGGCTGACACAGGCATCGTGATTGTGGGGGCGATAGGGCAGAGCGCGTTCAGGCATGAATCTGGTCCCGGCAAAGTTTGCAACATTATAACATTTATAGATGCTGCTGCCAGACCAGCACCTGATCAGACCATGACTTTGGCCGCCATGGATTCCAGATACTCCAGATCGGGGATCCAGGCGATTTCTCCATCCACTTCCACCTGCATCAGATCGGCCGGGCCGGTTTCGGCATCCAGCTTGTGCAGCTGGTCTTCCTCCAGATGAGCCTGGCTGGGTATGCCCTGGGTGATCATGGCCATGAACGGTGATGTCTGGTGCGCCGGTCCGATGGTATTGAGTACGATAATGCGGCCGCGATTGTCGCCCGGCACGATCAGATCCCCACCGTTGGCGGCGTCATAGGAAATGACCGGAAGCTTCAGGCCCCGCCAGTCAAGAAAGCCGATCAGCCAGTCCGGCGTGTTGGTGCCGGCTTCGGTACTGTCGAAATCCACCACTTCGGCAATCGAAACGTTAGGCAGCAACAACTGTCGGTCGCTGACCGGTATCATGACGCACTGCAGGGATTGGCTGTTTTCGTTCATTGTCGGTTACCTCAGACGGAATCCCGTTGCTGCCTGTTCTTGAGCAGGCATTGGTTTTCGATAGTTCTGACCAGTTCCGCAGCCAACTGTTCCGGTGGGCCGCAAAAGCTGGTGCATCCGGTGGCGGCCACGGAATCAGGCATTGAGCTGTTACCGCAACTGCTTTTTTCCTGCACCCAGACCCGGCTGCCATAGGCTTTGAGCATGGGCGCGGCGATAGCGCCATCGTTGCCCATGCCGGAAAACACGATGGCGTTGCAGCGGCTGCCGAAATGGTCCGCCACGTTCAGCAACACCTGATCGATCGAGGGACCGTAGGGGCCTGGCCATGGTCGACCGGTTGTGGTCAGGGTGCCGTCGGTGGCGAATGACCACTCCTGCTCCACCGGCATCAGGATGACATCACCGTTGCGTATCCGGTAACCGGCTTCCGCCGGTTTCAGTTGGTAGTGAGCATGACGACCGAGTATACGCGTCAATACGCCGGTGAAGTTGTCATCAATGTGCTGGGCGTACACAAACCCCACGGGTAGTCCCGGTGGCAAGCTGTCGAGAAAGGTTTTCACCGCCGCCGGCCCGCCCAGAGAGGCACCGAGAATCCAGATCTCGCTGGCCGGGGAATCCGGCTTTGCCGGGGTGATCCAGTTCGACAGCGCGGGGGCTTCTTTTGAATCAGCGGCGACCTGTGCCAGCGCTTCCATATCGTTGGCAGTGTCGAGCTGCTCGAGCTGGCCGAGCTGTTGTTCCAGTTTGTTCAGTAACCGGCGTTCCCAGCGGAAATAGTCGGTATTGCCTGGTGCCGGGGCCGGATCAACCCCGAAGAGTACCGGTGCCTCGGTGTTTTCCAGAAGATGATCGAACAGCGCCGGGTGATCGGCCTCATCCTTCAGGGTCACCAGCCATAACGAGGCGTCCGGAAACTCCGGGTAACCGATCAGCCGGTCAGGGTCACCGGAAAAGCACACACTCAGACCGAATCTGCCCGTGGCTTCCTGCAGGCGGTGGCGCTGCAGAACCACGTCGGCAACGATGCCGACACCCGGCCGGCTGGCCATCACTCGCTCCCGGTCAGGCGCTTGATGGTTTCAAGCAGCTCGGTTTCCTGGAAAGGTTTGCCGAGATACTCGTTGACGCCAATGGCCAGTGCCCGTTCGCGGTGTTTTTCCCCGGTTCGGGAGGTGATCATGCAGATCGGCGTGTCGTGCAGTTTTTCGTCGTGACGGATAAAGCTGGCCACTTCGAAACCGTCCATGCGCGGCATCTCGATATCCAGCAGGATGACGTCCGGACGATGGTCCTGCAGCTGTGCGACAGCATCCACACCGTCTTTGGCGGTAAACACTTCCATGCCGTTGCGTTCCAGCAACCGCGAGGTGACCTTGCGCACGGTGACCGAGTCGTCCACCACCATCACGGTGGTGACCTGTTCCCGATAGCGGCTGCTCTCTTTGGCTTTCTCCAGACTGGCCAGGCGCTGGCTCTCTGTCAGCGCATCCGAGCGTAGCATGGCCGGCAGGTCGAGAATGACGACCACACTGCCGTCACCGAGAATGGTGGCGCCAGACACGCCGCGTACTGAATTGAACTGCGGGCCGAGGGATTTCACCACGATTTCCCGGCTACCCATCAGGTGGTCAACCTGCAGGGCAATGGGTTGTTCGGCGCCGCGCACCAGAATCACCGGCAATGGCAGCGCCTGACCCTGGAGTTTGGGCTGATGGTCGCTGTCGAGCAGTGCCCCCAGATACTGCAGGCGGTACTGCTGGCCGGCATATTCGTACATGGGGGCGTCCGGCTTGTAATACTCTTCCAGCTCATAGGTGCTGACCCGCACGATGCCTTCAATGGTATTGAGCGGGATGGCGTAGAAATCCTCACCGGTGGCAACCATCAGCGCCCGGTTTACCGATACGGTGAACGGCAGGCGCACGGTGAACGTGGTGCCTTTGCCTTCCCTGGAATCGATATCCAGACTGCCGCCGAGCTGCTTGAGTTCGCTGGCGACCACATCGAGACCCACGCCCCGGCCGGAAATCTGGGTGACTTCTTTGGCGGTTGAGAAGCCGGCATGCAGGATGAACTGCAGGATTTCGCGCCTGGACAGGTCATCGTTCGGATCCATCAGGCCCTGGCGGATGGCTTTTTCGCGGATGACGTCAGCGGGTATGCCTTTGCCGTCATCGGCCATGCGCAGAACAACATCGCCCCCCTCCCGGGACAGCGACAGGACTACCTCGCCGGACTCCGGTTTACCGGCACTTTTGCGCTCTTCCGGACTCTCGATGCCATGGTCAATGGCATTGCGCAGCATGTGCTCCAGTGGTGCCACCATGCGCTCGAGAATATTCCGGTCCATTTCACCTTCGGCGTTGCGGATATCGAAATGCACTTTCTTGTGCAGCTCGCCGCTGATCTGGCGCACGATACGGCGCAGCCTGGGGACCATGGAGGTGAACGGAATCATCCGGGTCTTCATCAGACCTTCCTGGAGTTCCGTGTTGATGCGTGACTGCTGCACCAGCAGGGTTTCGGTGTCCCGCACGCTGTCGGACAGGGTCTCGCGCAGATCGGCAAGATCCGAAGTGGACTCGGTCAGAGCCCGGGACAGCTGCTGGATGGAGGAGTAGCGGTCCATTTCCAGCGGGTCGAAATCATCCCCGTAGTCAGGGCCATGTTCCTGTTCGGCCCGGAACAGAATCTGGGCTTCGGTTTCGATGTCCATCCGGCGCAGCTGTTCGCGCAGACGTTCGATGGTCGAGGCCATTTCATCGAGGGTATAACTGAAATCACTGCTCTGTTGTTCCAGTCGGCCCCGGGTGATACTGGTTTCGCCGGCGAGGTTAACCAGTTCATCCAGCAAAGGCGCGGATACCCGTATGGTTTCCTGGGCGGCATTCTGGCCCTTGGCGGGTTTCTTGCCATTGCCGGCCGCTGATTTCGACGGCTTTGGCTTCGGCTGGGCTTTGGCCGGAATCGAGGCCGGCTGTGCCGGTGTTTTTTGTGGCGCCGGAGCTTCCGGTTCGGTTCCGTGCCCGCGCTTCAGGGCCGCAATCAGGTCCGTCGCCGGCGCTGGTTTGGTGCCGTTTTCCAGGGCGTCGAGCATGTCTTTCAGGCTGTTTTCAGCCTGTTCGCTCAGGGCCAGCATCGGTTTGCGGTCCTGATCGTTGTCTACCAGCTGGTCCAGGGCGTCGGCCCAGGCCTGTGCCAGATCGGCAATGGCGTCCACATCGGAGAGGCGGGCGCCGCTTTTCAGGGTCTGCAATTCCTGCAGCAATTGCGTTATGGCAGACAGCGCCTGCGGCTCTTCGCGCCAATGCTCCAGGAATTCGGCGATGGCGTCATAGATTTCCCGGCCTTCGTCCAGGAACATTTCGGACAGCTCGTCTTCGCTACCGAAGTCGGGTGGGGTAACCGCTTCCGACTGATCTTCGGAGGCCGGAGCTGCAGACTCCTCACGCGGCTCCGATCCGGTTTCTGATTCTGGAGCCGGCTTTCCTCTGACAATCGCTTCAACCTGTCTGACCAGTGAATCGGCTGGCGGGCAGGGCTTCTGAGTGGCTACCTGCTCAACCATTTCGGCCAGCCGGTCATGACAGGCGAACAGCAGGTCGGTCATGTCGTCACTGGCTTCGAGCTGGCCGGTGGCGACTTTCTCGAACAGGTCTTCCAGCTCGTGGGACAGCTCGCCAATGGCCTCAACGCCGGCCATGCGGGCACTGCCCTTGAGAGTGTGCACCTCGCGCTGCAACTCCGCAGCCACCTGACGGTTGGACGGATCTTCACTCCAGGCATGCAGGGCACTGCCGGTGGAGTTGACCAGGTCGTAGGCTTCTTCGAGGAAGATGCCAACCAGCTCCGGATCCAGGTGGGAAAGGTCCGCAATGTGGCTTTGCTGCCCTTCTTCCGGATCTGGCTTCGGCTCTGGTTCCTGCTCCGATGCAGCGGCTGTGTCGGTTTGCGCCGTTTTACTGTCGTCCGTGCCGTCGATATAGGCATGAATGTCAGCAATAAGATCCGGCGCGGGCCGCGGCGGTTCGCCGGCTTCCAGGGCGTCCACCATGCTGGCAAGGCGGTCATGGCAGCGGAACAGCAGATCAGACAGCGCGTCTGTGATGGTAAACCGGTGCTCGGTCAGCCCCTCGAACAGGTTTTCCAGTTCGTGTGAAAGATCGCCGAGGGCCGGAATGTCCGCCAGACGGGCGCCACCTTTGAGGGTGTGCAGATCGCGCTGAAGCAGGCGCAGAATATCCAGATCTGCAGTGTTTTCACTCCAGTTCTGCAGCGCCTCGGCGGTGCTGTCGATCAGCTCCCGGGCTTCTTCCAGGAAAATGGCAATGAGTTCGTCATCCATTTCCTGGTCTTCGTCGGTTTCCGGCAGTGGCGGCTGCTGGTTGTCAGCTGTCGCAGGTTCTTCACTTGTCTCCGGCAGTTCTGGCTCGACAATTTCTGGCTCTGGCTCTGGCTCTGGCTCTGGCTCTGGCTCTGGCTCTGGCTCTGGCTCTGGCTCTGGCTCTGGCTCTGGCTCTGGCTCTGGCTCTGGCTCTGGCTCTGGCTCTGGCTCAGCGACGATAGCTGTCAGGTTGTCGATTTGCTGAATCAGTTCGTCGTTGGAGTCGGTGGCGAGGCCGGCGGCGACCTGGTCCATCAGGTTGATCAGTTGCTCGTGAGCGTCATGAACGGTTTCAAAGAACGCCGTGTCAGGTGTCACGTTATTGTCAGCAACGGCAGCGTAGGCGCGGTCAAGCGCTGAGGCCAGGTTGGCGACATCGGTGAGGCCAGCGTCAGCGGCACCCTGATGGAGCTGTTCCAGTTCCCGATGCAGCGTATTAACGGAGTCACGCTGTTCGGGATTCCGGGACCAGTCTTCCAGGATACTTTCTGCATCCAGAACGATGTCCAGACCTTCTCCCAGGAACAGCTGCACCAGACGCGCGGAATCCTGGCTTGGTAACGGCTCGTCTTCGGTTTGCGGTCGGCTGCGCAGGGTTTGCTCGCTGATCCGGTCAAGCCGGGCCAGGAAGTCTTCGGTACCGTCCAGCGGAGCTTGTGGGTCGTCATGCAGTTGTGCCAGACCACGGGTCAGGAAGTCGCGCGCCTCGGCAATCAGTTGCAGAACCTGTTTATCTGCGCGCTTGTTCTGAGCCCGTGCTTCTTTGACGAAGTGTTCCAGCGGTGTGATAACCGTGGCAATCGGCACGATACCGGCAGTATTGGCACTGCCCTTGAGGGTATGCAGGGCCCGTGACAGCCCGTCAGTGTAAGCAGCGGTGCTGTGGTCAGCGGCGGCTTCGAGGTATTCCTCAATGGTCTGCAGGTGGGTTTCGGTTTCGGTCTCGAAAATCTCCAGCAGAACCGGATCGATCTCTTCCTCGTCTTCGGCCTCTGGTGCGTCAGTGCTGTCATCCGCGCCGCCGGCCGTGGATTCGTCCGGTTTGACGGCATCGGCCTCGGCCTCAGGCATGAGGGTGGCGTCGGGAATTTCGCCATTTGCCAGGGCATTGGCCCGGGCTTCCAGGTTGGAAGTGTCCTGGCGGGCCGGTGTCCGGTTTTCGAAGTCTTCCACCAGGCCCGGGGTGGCCTCGGTAACTTCTTCAAGCAACCGGGCTATGTCGTCATTCATAAACACGCTGCCGTCGATCACCCGGTTCAGCATGTTTTCAATGGACCAGGCCAATTCGCCGATAACGTTGGCGCCGACCATGCGACCACTGCCTTTGAGCGTGTGGAACGCCCGGCGTACTTCGGTCAGGGCGCTGCGGTCGTCATGGTGACGCAGCAGCATGGGCAGATATTCGCGAATGGTTTCCAGCACTTCACCGGCTTCTTCGATGAAGATTTCCAGAATGTCGTCATCAATCAGATCGTCGCTGTCGCTGCCCGAACTGTCTGTAGCAGGTGCCGCTTGCGGGGCTTCTTCTGCGGTGGTTTCGACGAATGCTTCTTCTGTTTGTGCTTCTACGGATGGTTCCTCGACGTCCGTGTCGGAAGCTTCCGTGGTTTCAGTCTTGCGCGTGGTGGCCAGCGCTTCTGCCCGGGTGATCAGGTCATCAACATCGCCGTTCGCGTTGCCGTGCTGGAAATCCCGGATCAGTGACGGAATGCGCTCATTCACCTCGTCGATCAGGGTGAATACCGCATCGGTAGGCTTGATGGTCTGATCAATGATTCTGTTGAGCAGATTCTCTACTGACCAGGCCAGTTCGCCAATGCTGGTAGCGCCAACCAGACGGCCGCTGCCTTTGAGAGTATGGAATGCCCGGCGGACTTCGGTCAGGGCCTGGCTGTCGTCGTGGTTCTGGCGCAGCTGGGGGTAATACTGATTGATGGTTTCGAGTACTTCGCCGGCTTCTTCCACGAAGATGCCCAGTATTTCGTCATCCAGCAGTTCTTCGTCCGAGCCGGTTGTTTTCTCAGCTGGCTCTGGCGCCGCTGGTGTTTCGGCTTCCGGCTCCGGCGCCTGGGATTCGGCAGCATTGATCCAGGTGGGTTCCTGGCCGACCGGGAAGCCAAGGGTCTCGAGGCTGTCTTCAGCCACGTGCAGAATGGCGTCGTTGTTACTGATGCCTTCGGCCAGACGTTCCAGATAATACTCGATGCTGGTAATGGCGTCGGCCAGGGTATCAAGCTGCTTCCAGTCCGGCACCTGTTTGCTGCCCAGCAACACATCGGTCACGTAGCGTTCGGCCGAGGCCAGCATGTCTGCTACCCGGTCCAGAGGCACCAGGCTGAGCCCGCCGCGAATGCTGTAGAGCAACCCCGGCACGTGGTCGATTTCCCGGGTGTCCCATTGGGACGCAATGAAGTTGACGATTGAAGACTTCACCTGCTCCAGGGTGTTCCGGGATTCGCGGATGAGTGCTTCGCTGGCGTCGGTCAGTTCCTGGGCGCCAAGGTTGACGGTGCCGTCTCCGGTTTCGGATGTTGTCTGCTCGGGATGGCGGTCCTTGTCCAGGCCGGCCAGACTGGCTTCAACGTAGAGCAGGGCGCCGGCGATGTCCATCAGGGTGCCGTCATCCACCGTTTCTGCCTGAGCGGACAGGCTTTCCAGCAGCTCGACTTGCTCGCTGATGACTTTCCGGGGTGTGCCCAGGCCAATAACCGCGAGGGTGTTGGCTACCTGGCGCAGTCCGGGGAGCAGTTCTTCCAGTTCGTTGTTCTGGCGGTCTTCTGCACGAACAAAGAGGTCCAGCTGGTCTTTCAGGCGCGCGAGCTCTTCGTCCAGCGCCGTGACCACGGAATGGATGGCATCCCGTCCGGGGCCGGACACCCGGGTGCGGGCGGAGTCGACATCGTCGTCGGAGGGCAGGGCGGTGTCTAGTTGATAGACGTCGCGCAGCGCCTTGACCCGCGGGAGGTCCAGATCCCGCGCCCGTGCCACGTAGTAGAGAAGGTGCTTGAACAGGGCCTCGGGAACCGGTTTTTGCAGGATGTCGGATTTTTCCGCGCTGAGCAGCCGGATTTCCGCGTCCAGCTCCCTGAGCAGAGATTTGACCGCGCTGTTGACCGGGTTGGCGTGGGCCTGCAGGGTTTCCACAAAGGCGCCGGCGGCTTTCCAGAGCTCGCCCCGGGGAGTCTTCCGGCACAGGCGGGCAAGCCGCTCGATGACCTTCTGCATGTAATCGAAATGGGTGGTCAGGTCAGCTTCGCGCACTACCCCGGCCAGGGCAAACTGGTACATCTGGCGGAGTTTGCGCAGGTGTCCGGCCACTTTCGGGTCTTCGAGCCGTCCGGAAACGCTGGGGTCTACGGTCAGCTGTGCCGGTGAGAGGTCTGGTTTGAACAGGGCTGTGTCAGACAGCAGAGCCTCGCCCCGTGCGGCACGCAGATCATTCAGCAAAGGCAGCAGAACCAGCGGGAAATCGTCACCGCTGCTGCCCAGATGTTCCAGATACTGGGGCAGCTGAAGAACGCCCTGCATGAGCACTTCAATGGCTTCGTCGGCGTTGGTGACTCTGTCATCCAGGAGTGCCTGAGTGAGCGCCTCCATCTCCTCGGTGAGCAGGGCCGCACCGGACAGCTCCACCATTTGCAAGGTGCCATGCACCTGGTGAAGGTAGTTCAGGCAGAAGCGCAGGCGCGCGGTGTCGTCACGGTTTTCGACGTATGCTTCAAGCGCATGCTGACTTTCGGTCAGCGTGTCCTGTATTTCTCCCCGAACCCAGTCGAGGGCGATACTGTCATGGTGATTGCCCATAACCACTCCGGTTATTCTTCGTCGGTCTGGCGTTTGGTCCACGCCAGCACATGTTCCGAGGGTACCCGTTGCAGGCCCGGAGGTTGCCAGTCGGTCAACTCTCCCTGGCCGAGCACCAGTAGTCCACCCGGTGCCAGATATCCCGCAAGCTTTTTGACGATTTCGCGCCGGCGCCAACGGCGGAAATAGATCAGCAGGTTCTGACAGAAGATGATGTTCATGCCCTGCATCGGGATGTGGTCCAGATTCAGCACATTGAGCCTGGCAAAGCCCACCCTGTCGCGCAGGCTGTCCGCAATTTGTACCGTGTTCCGTTCCGCCGGCCGGAAATACCGGGCCCGGGTATCTTCATCCATGCCCTGCAGGCTGCGGGCGCTGAACTGTCCTTTCCGGGCTTTCGCCAGAGCCGGCAGGCTGATGTCCGAGCCGGTAACCCCGAACAGTGGCTGCAGTCCGAGCTGGGTCATACAATCGTTCAGCACCATCGCCAGAGTGTAGGGCTCCTCTCCGGTGGAACAGCCAACACTCCAGGCTTCCAGCGCGCCCTTCCGGAACTGGTTCCGGGGTCGCGTCAGCACGTAATCGGCCACCAGCCGGAAGGCGTCGGCATCCCGGAAGAACCGGGTTTCCTGAACCGTCAGGCGGTCCACCAGGATGGTCCATTCCCGGATGGCGGCCGGTCCGGCCACGATGTGCTCGTAATATTCCTGATAGCTGTTGAAGCCGATCTCCCGCATCCGGATACCCAGATTGGTTTCCAGAAAAGAGCGGCGTTCATCGCTCAGGGTTATTCCGGTCCGGTGCTCCAGCAGTTTCTGCCACTGCTGGAGCTGCGCGGCATCCATATCCGGAAGGCGGCGCATTGACCAGAGGCTGTTGGCGGGTGACTGTTGCTTATGCGTATGCACCATAGCCCGTCATCTGCCCCGGCCGGCGGTCAACCGACCACCGGAACGTCGCTGTTCTGATCCTGATCGGAAAGCTCTTCGTCCGGCAGTTTGAAACCGGCCACGGAAGACCGCAGTTCGGAAGCCATCTCTGCCAGGTTACCGATCGACTTGGCGGTCGCGTTGGTACCGGAGGATGTCTGCGAGGTGATTTCCTGGATGACGTTCATCGTGTTGGAAATGTGCGATGCAGACGATGACTGCTGACGGGCTGCGTTGGAAATGTTCTGGATCAGCTCCGCCAGACTGGTGGATACGTTCTCGATTTCTTCCAGAGCGATACCCGCATCCTGGGCCAGACGAGCACCACGGACCACCTCGGCGGTGGTGTGCTCCATGGAGATAACTGCTTCGTTGGTGTCTGACTGGATGGTTTTAACCAGTGCCTCGATCTGCTTGGTAGCAGCAGAAGAACGTTCCGCCAGGCGCTGTACTTCGTCGGCAACTACCGCGAAGCCGCGGCCTGCATCACCGGCCATGGAGGCCTGGATGGCGGCGTTCAGGGACAGGATGTTGGTCTGGTCGGCGATGTCGTTGATCAGCGATACGATGTCACCGATTTCCTGGGAAGACTCACCCAGACGCTTGATCCGTTTGGAGGTTTCCTGGATCTGCTCACGAATGTTGTCCATGCCGCGGATGGTGTTCTGTACCACTTCCGCGCCTTTCTTGGCGATCGCAACCGACCGTTCCGCAACCGCAGAGGATTCAGCGGCGTTCGAGGATACCTGGTCGATGGACACCGCCATTTCGTTAACCGCGGCAGAGGCGCCGGCAATTTCCTGGGCCTGGTGCTCGGAAGCGTCGGCCAGGTGCATGGCGGTGGACTGGGTTTCCTGGGCCGCGCCGGAAACCCGGACGGCGGTGGCACGGATGGACTGTACCAGGTCGCGCATCTGGTCGATGGCGAAGTTGATGGAGTCAGCGATGGCGCCAGTGAAGTCCTCGGTTACCGTGGCCTCGGCGGTCAGGTCACCGTCGGCCAGGTCAGCCAGTTCGTCGAGCAGTCGCAGGATCGCGTTCTGGTTTTGTTCGTTCTGCGACTGGGTAGCCGCCAGGCGGGCCTGGGCTTCGCGGTAAAGAGTCAGACCGATGAAGACAACAATCGCGACCATGATGGCCAGGATGGCGAAGGCCAGGGTCGGGCTCAGGAATCGGGTTTCCGACTGCACGGTAAAGCCATCGGCCAGATCAGAGAGTTGAGTCAGCAGAACTTCGGAGTTCTGGAAGATTTCGCCAGCGGCGTTACGAACCCTGAAGAGGTCGGGAGAAGCTTCAAGGATGGCGTCAACGTTCTGGGAAACAGACTGGAAGAGTTCATCGACGGATTCCAGGGCGGCGATCGCATCCGGATCGGTCACCTGGGGAATAGCCATGGCTTCGTTGCCGTTCAACTGGCCTTCCAGTACCCGGCCGAACAGGCTGGCATCGCGGCCGAAGCGGTCGGCGGCGATAACCGCGTCTTCGTCACCGGACAGTACGGCGTTTACTGACCGCAGAATACGTTCGGCCAGCAGTGACTGGCGCTGAGCCATGGCGATCTGATCAGACGGCGCCTGATTGTCCAGCAGGATCTGCACGATGTCTTCGTATTCGACCTGCAGCTGCGGGATAGTTTCGTTGAGTGTCCGGGCTACGCCGTGCAGATCAAGAACCCCTTTGCGGGTCTCGAGAATGTCGTCGGCGTTCTGGCGCACGTCATCCCAGCTATCCTGTACGCCACTTTCGCGGGCCAGTTCACTGGGTGGCAGGCCGGTGTCCGGGTTACCGTCACTGACATCTGCCCAGAGGCGCTGGAACTCCTCCCGCGATCGACGCAGCTGCTCAAAGGCCGACTCGGTACCACCGGCAGCCTCTGTGGCGTTTTTCGCGATTTCCTGGGAGAGCACTCGCATTTCTGCGGTACTGGCGATGTATTCCTGATCGTTCTGGCTGTTCTGGTTGATCATGAACAGCACGACAACGAGCAGGACGGTAAGCGCAATCAGCGCAGCGATCAGGCCGGCAACCAGTTTGTTGCCTCCCTGTCCCTTACTGAGTCTTCCGGCTCTGCTTTTCATTTTCTGGCTCCCGGCCTTTTTTCTCGAAATGACAAGTTGTTATAGCGGGCTTCAGGTGTCACGGTGGTCTAACGCCAGTTTTATCACCCTTACCACTGTGCAACATCAAGAAAGCGTTCATCAGCGACCAGCTCAGTGGCCGAGAACACTTTCCAGATTTCCTCATCGCGTTCGTAGCTTCCGTTTACGAATGGCCGAACGCTTTCGGGCGCCCTTCCGGGCTCAGCCCTGAAACTTTCCGCAGCGAAATATTGCATGCCCAGCACGGTATCCACGACCAGGCCGCTGAAAACATCATCCTGTTCAATGACCAGTACCCGGCGTTCCCGGAAATTACGGGAGGAACGCGAAAGATCAAAGAAGTTGGCCAGGTCTATCAGTGGCAGAAGCCGGCCCCGGACATTGGCCGCCCCCATCATGAACGGACGGACTCCGGGAATATGCGTGAACCGGGGTACATGCAGAATCTCGGTGACTTCACCCATGGGGGCGACGTAACGTTCGCCCGCCAGAATAAAACCGATCCCGTTCCAGAGCTCGACTGCTTCCTGCTGTTCGGGCAGGCCGGCAGCCATTGCCCGGCTACGTTCGGCAATGTCCGTTAAGACGGCAAACGGGGTGGTCTGGCCAGACATGCCTGCTCCACTGCCCGACATCAGGCAATCAGGTTGCTGATAGTCTTGATCAGGTCATCTTCTTCGACTGGCTTGACCAGATAGCCCTTGGCGCCCTGGCGAGTGCCCCAGACCCGGTCGGTTTCCTGATCCTTGGTGGTCACGATGATCACGGGGATGGAAGCGGTTTCCGGTGCACGGGTCAGCTGGCGGGTTGCCTGGAAGCCGTTAAGACCGGGCATGACAACGTCCATCAGAACCAGGTCCGGCGTTTCAGCGCGGGCCTTGGCGACGCCATCGGCACCGTTGTCGGCAGTCAGCACTTCGTGCTTGTGCTTTTCCAGAATGCTGGAGATTTTTTTAACTTCGGTCGGAGAGTCGTCAACAATCAGAATACGGGCCATGTTTTCCTCGATGGTTCTTGGTGTCAGCAGGTTTACTGTTCAGCCTGTGGCATATACTGGCGGATGGTATTCAGCAACTCATCCTTACTGAACGGTTTGGTCAGATACTGATCAGAGCCTACGATTCGGCCTTTGGCCTTGTCGAACAGGCCGTCCTTGCTTGAGAGCATGATGACCGGCGTGTTCTTGAAGGAAGAGTTGTTCTTGATCAGCGCGCAGGTCTGGTAGCCGTCCAGGCGTGGCATCATGATGTCCACGAATATGATGTTCGGCTGAGTGTCGGCAATCTTGGCCAGAGCGTCAAAGCCATCCGTAGCGGTGATGACTTCACAGCCGACTTTTTTAAGAAGGGTTTCTGCGGTGCGACGAATGGTTTTGCTGTCGTCGATCACCATGATCTTCAGGTTTTCGAAGTTGTCATCCATTGTCCAACTGCCTTGCGCTCCAGCGACTGTCGTTAGTTGCATCCCGGGTTTTAACACAAACCTTCTGGTTGTTCTATAAACCCTGCTCAGTTAATAAATATCAATGGTCGTATAAGAAAAATCTGTTTTGGGGACGATTGTACCCATGTTTGCCGCCCTGGAAATTGATCTGGTCACTTCTCCGAATGCATTTATCCTTCGGGTACAATAGTATTCGGGGACCAAGCATAGCAGCTATTTGCGGGTTCGCTCTGCGTACCGGTTCGTGTTTTTGTTGCAGCCTTGCAATTCATTATCAGGATAATCAGGAGACCCTATGACCATCCGGCTCGGCATTGTGATGGATCCTATCGAGGATATTCATTTCAAGAAAGACAGCTCGCTGGCCATGTTGCTGGCGGCCCAGAAGCGGGGCTGGGAAATCGAGTACATGGAGTTGCCCGATATGTATCTGGATGGCGGGCAGGCCATGGCGCGCACCCGGAGCCTGACAGTACACAACAATCCGAAAGACTGGTTCGGCTTCGGTGCCAGCCAGGAGCGGGCCCTGGGAGACCTGGACGTCATTCTGATGCGTAAGGACCCACCGGTAGACCGGGAATTCCTGATGGCCACCCATATTCTGGAATCTGCCGAACAGCAGGGTGCGTTTGTGGTCAACCCGGCGGCAACTCTCCGGGATTGCAACGAAAAACTGTTTGCCACCCAGTTCCAGGACCTGACCCCGCCCGTACTGGTAAGCCGCTCTTCACAGCGGTTCCGGGATTTCTATGCCCGTCATGGCGATATCATCATGAAGCCGGTCGACGGCATGGGAGGACGCTCCATTTTCCGGGTCAAGGAAAACGACAATAACCTGGGGGTAATCATCGAAATGCTCACCAATGATGGTGCTCACCAGGCCATGGCCCAGAAATTCATTCCGGAAATTTCCGACGGCGACAAGCGTATTTTGCTGATAGAAGGCGAACCTGTGCCCTATGCCCTTGCAAGGATTCCGTCCCAGGGTGAAAATCGCGGCAATCTGGCAGCTGGTGGTCGCGGCGAAGGCCGCGAACTGACTGAGCGGGACCGGGAGATCTGTGCCCGGGTAGCGCCGGTGATCAAAGAGAAAGGGCTGATGTTTGTCGGGTTGGATGTAATTGGCGATTACCTGACTGAAATCAACGTCACCAGCCCCACCTGTATCCGCGAACTGGATGCCGCTTTTGGTATCGATATTTCCGGTATGTTGATGGACGCCATCGCACGCCGGCTGGAGCAGAATTGAAACAAGTGTCTGTTAGCAATCGGGTAAACACCAGGGAAAGGGAATGGCAGCTCAGGTAACGGATTTCGACAGGTTCTCTTTCACCCTGTTTATGGCGTTGGCCCTGCACGCCATTATCGGGCTGGGGATTACGTTCGCGCCGGAAGAACGGCCGGCGTCCGCTGAGACCATGGAAATCACCCTGTCGCAGTTCGACGATGAAAAAGCGCCGGAAGAAGCTGACTTTCTGGCCCAGACCAGTCAGCAGGGCAGCGGCACCACCGAAGAGGTGGTGGAGATGACTTCGCCGCAACCGTCGGAATTGCCGCAACCCGAAGCAGCCCCGGTGCAACCACAACCGCAGACCACCACTGAGCCCGAGCCACAGCAGGCGCGGGCAGTGGTGCAAACAGAAGACAATTCCCGCCGGCAGGTGCCGGAGCCGGAGGAACGAACCGAGCCGGATCCGGAACCCTTACCCCGCAGCGAGAAGAAAAGCCTGATGGAGCGGAGCCTGGAGATTGCATCTCTGGAAGCGCGGCTGTCGGATCAGCAGCAGGCTTATGCCCGTCGGCCACGGGTCAAGCGGGTAACCGCGGTATCCACTCTGAAGTCCGAAAATGCCTGGTATGTGCAGAACTGGGTGGACAAGGTCACGCGGGTGGGGAACCTGAATTACCCGTCTCAGGCCCGGCAGGCTGGCATTCACGGTGATCTGCGCCTGCTGGTTTCTCTGAAAAAAGATGGCACAATCCGGGAAGTGTCCATTCTGCAGTCGTCCGGCAGCTCGGTGCTGGACGATGCCGCCATTCAGATCGTGCGCATGGCGGCGCCTTTTGCGCCTTTCCCGGAGGACATGCGTGACCAGTTTGATGTGCTGGAAATCATACGCACCTGGTCTTTCCAGAAACGGGGGCTGTCAGCCGGATGAGTGGTAACCGCAGAATTCTGGCGTTTGATTTCGGTACCCGTCGCATTGGTGTCGCCTCCGGCCAGGAAATGCTCGGCACCGGCCAGCCGGTGGCCATGATTCCGGCCCGGGATGGCGTTCCCGAGTGGCAGCTTATTGAAGCGTTGCTGGCGGAATGGCAGCCGGATATCGTCCTGGTCGGCTTGCCGCTGAACATGGACGATACCGAGAACGATATGTGCGCCCGCGCCAGAAAGTTCGGCAAGCGCCTTCATGGCCGTTACCATGTACCGGTAGACATGGTGGATGAACGGCTGACCAGCTTTGAGGCCAAGGGTGATGTTATGGCGGCTGGTGGTAGCCGGGACTTTGGCCGGCATGGCGTGGATGACCGCGCGGCTGTTTTGATACTGGAAACCTGGTGCCGGGAGCAGGCCGGCTAACCTGACTGACGAGGCTTGAATGACCGCATTGTTTGATATCAACCAGCTGCTGGATGAAATGGAGTCCGGCCTGCGCCGGATTCTGGAGCAGCGTGGCGTAACGGATCCGGCCCTCGTAGGCATCCGGACCGGGGGAGTCTGGCTGGCGGACGTACTGGGTAAACGCCTGGGTATTGCCGAGCCGTTCGGTGAGCTGGATATTTCTTTCTACCGCGACGATTTCAGTCGCATTGGCCTGAACCCGAAAGTGAAGCCTTCCAGCCTGCCTTTCGATACCGCGGGCCGCGACATTCTGCTGATCGACGATGTCATTATGAGCGGGCGTACCATACGTGCCGCCATGAACGAGATTTTCGATTACGGCCGTCCTGCCAGTATCATACTGGCTACGTTAGTTGACCTTGGTTCCCGGGAGCTTCCGGTGCAACCCGATGTGGTCGGCCAGATTCTGGATCTGGGCGCGCATCAGCGAGTCAAACTGCGGGGGCCCGAACCCCTGCATATCGAGCTTCAGGAATCCGGACAGTAATACCTCCAACTGTTAACAGGCGTGCTATGACCGCGAATGACCTTTCCCCGAATCACCTGCAGCTGACCCGGGATGGTCAGTTGCGGCATTTTCTCACCCTGGACGGCCTCAGCCGCGAACTGCTCACCGATATTCTGGATACCGCCGACTCCTTCATCGAAGTGGGCGAGCGCAGCATCAAGAAAGTACCGTTGTTGCGGGGGCGTACGGTAGTTAATCTGTTTTTCGAGCCCAGTACCCGGACCCGCAGTACCTTCGAGCTGGCGGCCAAGCGCCTGTCGGCCGATGTGCTCAACCTTGATATCTCCAGCTCCGCTACCTCCAAGGGCGAGTCCCTGTCAGACACCCTTCTGAATCTTGAGGCCATGGCGAGCGATATGTTCGTGGTGCGCCATTCCCAGAGCGGCGCGCCGCATTTTATTGCCGAGAGTGTGACCCCGGGTGTCGCCATCATCAACGCTGGCGATGGCCGCCATGCCCACCCGACCCAGGCCATGCTGGATATGCTCACCATCCGCCAGCACAAGGGCGGTTTTGAAGGGCTGAAAGTGGCCATTGTGGGCGATGTGCTGCACTCCAGGGTAGCCCGCTCCCAGATCCGCGCACTGAACGAACTGGGTGTCGACGAGGTGCGGATTATTGCGCCGGGGACCCTGCTGCCCAGGGATGTTGAAGATCTGGGCTGTACCGTGGAATACGACATGAAACGCGGCATGCGCGACCTGGATGTGGTGATCATGCTGCGCCTGCAGAACGAGCGCATGGAAGGGGCGTTGTTGCCCAGTGAGCGGGAATTCTTCCGGCTGTATGGCCTGACTCAGGACAAGCTGGCGCTGGCGAAACCGGATTGTATTGTGATGCACCCGGGGCCCATTAACCGGGGCGTGGAAATCGAATCGTCTGTCGCTGATGGCCCACAATCCGTGATTCTGAACCAGGTCACCAATGGTATTGCGATTCGTATGGCGGTGATGTCCATGGCGATGGGTGGCCAGATGGCCGAGCGGCAACAGAGACAGACTGAAAACAAGGAGGCCGGGGTATGAGCAGTTCTGATCTGAACACGGGTGAAACTCTCAGAATCACTGGCGGCACCTTGTTTGATGGTGAGATTGAAAAGGAGAATCCCGGCCTGTTGATTGCCGATGGCCACATTGCCGCCATTGGTGACGGCGCGCTGAACGCCGGGGCTGATAGAACCTTTGATGCCACCGGATGTGTGATTTCAGCGGGCTTTGTGGATCTTTGCTGCAATCTGCGCGAGCCCGGTACCGGGCAGAAAGGCAATATCGCCTCGGAAACCCGCGCGGCAGCACACGGCGGCTTTACCACCGTGTGTGCTTCACCGGAAACCTCGCCCATGAACGATTCCGGAGCGGTGACTCACCTGATCCACGAAGCTGCCGCCTCAAAAGGTGTGGTGCGGGTATTGCCGATTGGCGCCATCACTCGCGGTCTGAAAGGTGAAATGCTCAGTGATATGGCAGGGCTGAAAGCCGCTGGTTGTGTTGCCCTTGGCAATGGCTCAAAAGGCATCAGCAATGCCAGAATCCTGCGTCGTTGCATGGCCTATGCCCAGACCTTCGGTTTGACGGTTATGTTCAGCCCGGAAAACCAGGCCCTGGCGGCCGATGGTTATGCCCATGACGGCCAGGTCACCACGCGGCTGGGGCTGCTGGGTATTCCGGAAGTGGCAGAAACGGCGGCGGTGGCGGAAATGCTGCTGCTGGCGGAAGAAACCGGTGTAAGGCTGCACCTGAGCCAGCTTTCCTGTGCCCGCAGTGTCGAGATGCTGGCACAGGCGCGTCAACGCGGGATTCGGGTTACCGCCGATGTCGCCATGCACCAGCTGGCGTTTACCGAAGCAAAACTGGCGGAATTTGACAGTCGTTTCCATGTCCGGCCGCCGCTACGTTCCGAGGCAGACCGGCAAGCGCTCGTTGCCGGTGTCCAGACAGGTGTTATTGATGCCATTGTCAGTCAGCATCAGCCCCATGACAGTGCGGCCAAGCAGGCACCTTTACCCGCTACCGAGCCCGGACTCTCAAGTATAGAGAGCGTGTTGTCGCTGGGTCTCGAGCTGGTGGGGCGTGGTGAGCTGTCGCGCGTGCGACTTTTGCAGGCGCTGACCACGGGGCCCTCGGGGATTCTCGAGCGGGACTGGGCGCTGGCTGAAGGTTCGGTTGCGGATCTTTGCGTCTTCGCGCCGGCCCGAAGCTGGCAGCCTTCGCCACAAACGCTGGCATCAGCTGGTAAGCACGCACCCGTACTGGATCGCGAATTGCCGGGCAGAGTCAGACTGACTCTGGTCGGGGGTTGTGAGGCATGGGCAGACTGAGCTGACAGGTATACGAAAGCCTTGATAAAAAAATGGCCCGCCAAGTGCGGGCCATTTTTTTAGTTTACGGCATCCTTGAGCCCTTTACCGGCTTTGAAGCCGACGGTCTTGCTGGCCGGGATCTGGATGGTTTCACCAGTTTGCGGGTTCCGGCCACTGCGGGCTTCCCGTTGGCGGATACTGAAGGTGCCAAAGCCGATCAGCGTGGTGTCTTCACCTCTGGCGGCGGCAGCAGACACCTGGTCGGTAAAGGCATTGATCACTTCAGCGGCTTTTTCACGGGTCAGATCGGTCTTGTCGGAAATGGAAGCGGCAAGTTCGGGTTTGCGCATCGGGTGCTCCTTTTTTATTTGTAGTTCTGGTTCTTGTCATTGTTATGGATGTGCCGGCACCCGTAAGGTGGCGGCAGAAGCCATCTATAGCGGCTCAGGCGCCATTGTGCAAATAAAAAAAGCGCCGTACTCAGGGAGCAGGGCGCTTTTCTCAGGCCGGTGTGACTCAGTCGAGTTTCTTCGGGCCGGCTTCGACAATGGCATCTGCCACGTCGAATTTCTTGAAGTTCTCCACGAACTGGCTGATCAGTTCCTGAGCCTTGCCGTCGTAGTATTCCGGGCTGGTCCAGGTGTTGCGCGGGTTCAGCAGCTCGGTGTCGACACCGGGAATGTGTTTTGGGATATCCAAGTTCAGGGTATCCAGATGCTCGGTTTCTGCGTCGTCCAGATCGCCGTTCTGGATGGCGGCGATAATGGCACGTGTCGTCGGGATGCTGAAACGCTTGCCTTCGCCGTAAGGGCCGCCGGTCCAGCCGGTGTTGACCAGGAATACCTTGCTGCCGAATTCGTCAACACGCTTCATCAGCAGTTCGGCATAAACGCCGGCCGGGCGCGGGAAAAACGGTGCGCCGAAGCAGGTGGAGAAGGTGGACTTCAGCTTGGAAGACGAACCCATTTCCGTGGAGCCAACCAGTGCGGTATAGCCACTGAGGAAGTGATAAGCGGCTGCTTCCCGGCTCAGGACAGACACTGGCGGCAATACGCCGGTCATGTCGCAGGTCAGGAAGATAATGTGCGCGGGCTCGCCGGCACGGTTTTCCAGTACGCGTTTCTCGACGTGTTCCAGCGGATAGGCAACGCGTGAATTCTCGGTAAGAGACGTGTTGGTATAGTCAGGCTCGCGGGTATCGGGATCGATCACCACGTTCTCAACGATGGAGCCGAAGCGAATGGCGTCCCAGATAATCGGTTCGTTCTTGCGGCTCAGATCGATGCATTTGGCATAGCAACCGCCTTCGATGTTGAATACGGTGCCCGGGCCCCAGCCGTGTTCGTCATCACCGATCAGGAAGCGATGCGGGTCGGCGGACAGGGTGGTTTTGCCGGTGCCGGACAAGCCGAAAAACAGGCAGGTTTCGCCGCTTTCGCTGACGTTGGCCGAGCAGTGCATCGGCAATACGTCTTTTTCCGGCAGCAGGAAGTTCTGTACCGAGAACATCGCCTTTTTCATCTCGCCGGCGTAGTGCATGCCAGCCAGCAGCACCTTGCGCTTGGCGAAGTTGATCATGACGGTGCCGTTGGAGTTGGTGCCGTCACGCTCAGGCACGCACTCGAAGTTGGCGGCGTTCAGGATCTGCCATTCCTGCTTGTCGGATGGGTTGTAGCTTTCCGGGCGGATAAACAGGTTCTGGCCGAACAGGTTCTGCCAGGCGGTCTCGGTGGTCATTTTCACCGGCAGGTAGTGTTCGGGATCAGAGCCGACGTGTACGTGAGAAACAAAGGAATCCTGTTCAGCAATATAAGCTTCAACGCGGTCCCACAAAGCGTCGAACTTCTCGGCGTCGAACGGGCGGTTGATTGGCCCCCAGTGGATATCGTCAACGGTGCTGGGTTCTTCGACGATAAAGCGGTCCATGGGAGACCGGCCGGTACGCTCGCCGGTCGTAACCACCAGGGAACCGTTGGAAGCCAGCTGGCCTTCGTTGCGTGCCAGAGACTGCTCGACCAGTTGTGCTGTACTCAGATCAGTATAAGTGTTGCTCACTTCGACCTCGCCCTCGGGATGTCTTATATTCAGGCGCGCTATTATGCCAGAGACGCCGGTAAAAAACGACAGCCCCGAAAGCCGCGCCAGCAGCGGCTCTCGGGGCTATATGCGATTGCGCTTAGTGTAACGTATGTCCGGTGAAAAGATGATCAATATCATTCCTATCGAAGCGATAGTTTGCATGACAGAACTGGCAGTTCATGTCGATGCTGCCCTGTTCGTCCAGAATGCTGTAGCACTCTTCCTGACCGATGGACTCCAGTGCCGCCAGGGTGCGTTCCCGTGAGCAACTGCAGTGAAAGGCCACGGGCTCCGGCTCGAACAGGCGCACGGTTTCTTCATGGAACAGCCGGTGCAGCAGGGGTTCGCTGTCCAGCTGGAGCAGTTCTTCGGCCTGCACGGTGGCAGCCAGGTGTTCTACCCGGTTCCACAGATCCTCATCTTCTTCGGTATGGCCGGGCAGACGCTGCAGCAGCAGGCCCGCTGCTGTGTGCTCGTCGGAGAACAGGAACAGGCGGGTGGCAAGCTGCTCGGAGCGTTCGAAATATTCCTCCAGGCAACCGGCCAGGGTATCTGCTTCACGCGGAACCACGCCCTGATAACGCTGGCCCTGTTCCGGGGTGATGGTGATCGCCATGCGGCCCTGACCCAGCAGTTCGTTGAGCGTTTCGCCGGTCACGGCCTGTTCATCGAAGCGGGCGATGCCGCGAATATTGCGCTTGTGGCTGCATTCGGTCATCAGCGTGGTGAGGGGGCCTTCGCCGGCTGCCTGCAGTGACAGCGAACCACTGAACTTCAGGGTGCTGCTCAGTAGTACACTGGCAGCCAGGGATTCGCCGAGAAGTCGACGCACAGATTCCGGGTAAGGGGCCTGGTGGATGATTTCCTGGTAACTGCCACCCAGTTGCACCCAGGCACCCCGAACCTGGCTGTGTTCGAAAATAAAACGCTGAAACTGATCACGGGATGCCATGTTTTCTCCTGATTCAAAGGCCATTCTGTTCGCGGAATCGCCGGATGTCCCGGCGAGCTTTCTTGGTGGGACGGCGTGCTGGCGGTAACTGTGCGGCCTGCATGGTTTTACGCTGCCAGGCCAGTTCTTCGCGCCGTTTCACGCTGTCTTCAGTTTCATGGTAGAGCTTTTGCGCTTCCGGTGCGCCCCGGCGTTTGTCACTGAGGTCGTCAACGATGATGATTCTTTCCTGCCAGCCCTGTCTCAATGTGAGCTTTGCGCCGGTTTCAACGGCTTTGCCCGGCTTGCTGCGCTGGCCATTGTAATGCACTTTTCCGCCCTCGACGGCATCTTTGGCCAGGGCGCGGGTTTTATAGAGGCGTGCGGCCCATAACCATTTATCGAGGCGGATTTTCGGGGCTTCACCATTGGTTGACGTCATATCTACTTACCTGAGTTCCTGCAGGGAAGGCAGAATTTCATCGAAATGATGAATGCCGGGAATGTCCGGATGCCGATCCCGGACCGGCTGCCGGCTGTCCGGCGCAAGAATGGCCAGGCATTGGCTGATGCCGGCATCCCGGGCACTTTCCAGTACCGGGAAGCTGTCGTCTACCATCAGGGTGCGGTTTCGCCGATAAGGGGTACGGGCAGACAGCGCCGTCCAGAATTCCCGGTCTTCTTTCGGCTTGTCCAGGTCGTGACTGGAAACGATAGCATTGACGTGCTGGTCGAGGCCGGTACGTTCCAGTTTCAGTCTCAGAGGATCCGGGTGGCAATTGGTAACAATCACGGACTGCAACCGGGCTTTGCGCAGAGCCTTGAGGAATTCCGGTACGTGCGGGCGATAACCAATGAGGTCGCCCACCTCGGCCTTCAGTCCGGTGATATCCAGCGACAGGCGTTCGCTCCAGTAGTCTGTGCAGTACCAGTTCAGCGAACCCCGTTCAGCCATGATCATGGGGATCAGCGTATCTTTGGCCTGTTGGGGGCGCAGGTTGTTGTGCTCGGCATAGCGTCTGGGCAAGTGCTCGAGCCAGAAGTGATTGTCGAAGTGCAGGTCCAGCAGTGTACCGTCCATATCCAGGAACACTGTGTCCAGTGTTGACCAGTCAACCATAAGCAAAAACAGCCTGAAGAGTTTCTTTCAGGCTGCCTCAGATTCGGCGCGCTGGCAAGCCGGGATACTACGGATTCCGGCGTGGAGCTCAGTCTTCGGTTTGTTCCACGCGGGAGGTTTTGTAGCCCGTCCGGGTGCAGCCCAGGCAGCGCACAAAGGTGGCTTTGGCCGGCTCACCGACAAGTACTCTTCCTGCCTCTGTGGCATTGCCGCCCATGGCTGCAAACGGAACCGAGACCACGTAAACGGCACCGCCAACAATGGTCGTGGCCAGAAGCAGCGGGCGTAGCAGCAGTGCGTCTGTGGTCATCGCCAGAGCAGAAGGGCTCTCGTCGACAGCCTGAGCGTGGCCAACTGATGAAAAGGCCAGCAGGCAGGCGGCAACCGTGGCTATCAGGGTATGGGAAATCTTGCGGGTCATGTTCAGTCTCTCCTTGTCCTTCGTTAACTATGAATCATATTGTCTCAATTTCAAACGGTTTTTCGCCGGAGCGGCATCACACATCCAGCGAAAATTCTGATTAACGCTGGCAGTGGGGACAATAAACCGTGCTGCGGTTATTCATGCGGATTTCTTTCAGTGTTGTCTGGCACTCGGGGCAGGGCTGTCCGCCGCGTCCATAAACCAGCAGGGATTGGGAAAAGTAACCGGGTTTGCCGTCGCTGTTCACAAAATCCCGCAGCGTGGTTCCGCCCATCAGGATGGCGGCAGACAGGGTTTCGCGAATGGCTTCGGCCAGTTTGTGGTAGCGGTCGAGGCTGATTCGCCCCGCCTTGCGTTTCGGGTGGATGCCGGCTTTGAACAGGGCTTCGTTGGCGTAGATGTTACCGGCCCCGACCACCACGTGGTTGTCCATGATGAAAGATTTGACCGGAGTCTGTTTGCCCCGCGATAGCCGGTACAGCCAGGCGCCGTTGAAGTCATCAGACAGCGGTTCCGGGCCCAGATTCCGGATCAGCGGGTGGCTGCCGGTTTGCTCTGCCCAGAGCCAGCAGCCGAAACGGCGCGGGTCATTGAAGCGGAGGGTCCGGCCATTGGCCAGCTCCAGTTCAATGTGATCGTGTTTCATCGCGGGCGTGTCATCGGTGATCACCCGCAGGCTGCCGGACATGCCCAGATGGACAATAACCGTGCCGCTGTCCAGGTTCAGGAACAGGTATTTCGCCCGTCGCTCCACCGAGCGGATCACCCGGCCTTCGAGCTGTGCCGGAAGGTCGTCGGGGACTGGCCAGCGTAGCCGGCCATTGCGCACATTCACTCGATTGATTATCTGGCCTTCGCAATGCGGTGCAATGCCCTGGCGGGTGGTTTCAACTTCGGGTAATTCCGGCACCTGGCCTCCGCGGGTTATTCGCTGTTATCTGATGGGGTTTCCGGCTCCGACGCCTTGCGGAACAGGTTATAGGTAACCTGCCCTGCGGTTTTCTGTCGATGTAAATGCCAGTCAGCCGGTGTGGGCAGGGTTGTCAGTTCACTCTCGTGCTCTATGTACACCCAGCCACCGGGCCTGAGCCATTGCCGGGTATCGATCAGCGGTAGCAGACGTTCAAGCCAGCCCTGCCGGAACGGGGGGTCCATGAAAATGATATCAAACGCGGGTCTGTGCCGGTGGCTGAGGTACTGCTCTACGTCCTGGCAGACAACATCCCCTTTCCCGGAGCCGAGCAGGCGCAGGTTATCCTGCAGGGCGCGGGTGAGGGCGGTGGTATGGTCAACCAGTGTGGCGTCGGCCGCGCCGCGGGACAGGGCTTCGAGCCCGAGCGCGCCAGAACCGGCGAACAGATCCAGGCACTCGCGACCGGCCAGATGATAGTTCAGCCAGTTGAACAGGGTTTCACGGGTGCGTGCCGGGCTCGGGCGCACGCCCCCGGCATCCGGGAAGCGCAGTTTGCGGCTGCGCCAGTCGCCACCAATGATACGCAATTCACCGCCTGAACCCTGCTCCCGGGCGTGTTTGCCCTTTGAGCCGGGCCTGCGGTGTGCCGGTTTGCCTCGCGCCATGTATCTGCTCCGGAGTGCTGGATGATCGTTGCGGTAATGGTACCGGAAAGCTTTGTGCAGAGGATAATCGACGGGCCATCACTTAGGCTGGCCAGTCTGCTAAACTATCGGGCTTATTTGGCCCGCCCATTTTCAGACAGACGGTAAGACTATGACGGCAGAGTGGATTTCAATCGGCCTTTTGGCCCTTCTTGTCCTGATCTTTGTGGTAGATATCGCCAGCAACCGGAAACGGGTGCCCCGCCCGAAGCCGGTACCACAGCGCAAACCGGAGATTGCTGAAGGCCCGGCGCCGGTGGCGTCTGGAAAAACCGCTGAGCAAACGGAGCAAGTAGCAAAGACCGGACCGGAGCCTGCCCCGCAGCCAGAATCGTTGGATGAACAGCCGGCAGCCCCTGAAGCGCCAGCCGTTGATGCTGAGCCGAAACAGGCCGGGCCCGAAATCCAGCCTGAGCGGGCAGAAGAGCCTGAACCCGAATCACGGGTCAGTGTCTTTGAGCGCATCAAAAAAGGCCTTGGGAAAACCCGTGCCAGCCTGACCGGCGGTATGGCAGACATGTTCTCCGTGGGCAAGAAGATCGATGAAGAGCTGCTTGAAGACATCGAAACCACCCTGCTGATGGCCGATGTCGGGGTGACTGCTACCTCTGAAATCATTGATTCGCTGACCGACAAGCTCGAACGTAACCAGCTCAAAGATGGCGAAGCCCTGCGCAAGGCCCTGCGGGACCAGCTGCAGGGACTGCTCAAGGATGTCACCACCCCGCTGGAAATTGACACCAGCAAGCAGCCCTACGTGATTCTGATGGTCGGCGTGAATGGTGTCGGCAAAACCACCACGATCGGAAAGCTCACCAGGAAATTCCAGAGTGAAGGCAAATCGGTGATGCTCGCGGCGGGCGATACCTTCCGGGCGGCGGCGGTTGAGCAGTTGCAGGTCTGGGGCGAGCGTAATGATGTGCCTGTGGTCGCCCAGCACACCGGTGCCGACAGTGCCTCGGTGATTTTTGACGCCATCCAGTCGGCGCAATCCCGGGGTACCGACATTGTGATCGCCGACACCGCGGGGCGCCTGCAAAACAAAGATAATCTGATGAACGAGCTGGAAAAAGTCGTTCGTGTGATGAAGAAGCTGGATGACTCCGCACCCCATGAAGTCATGCTGGTGCTGGACGCCGGTACCGGCCAGAATGCCCTGAGTCAGGCTCAGGTGTTTCAGCAGGCAGTGGGTGTGTCCGGCATCACCCTGACCAAACTCGACGGCACCGCCAAGGGCGGCATCGTGTTTGCCATTGCCCGGCAATTGCAGCTGCCCATCCGTTACATCGGCGTGGGTGAGCAGGTGGACGACCTACGCAGTTTCGATGCTGAAACCTTTGTGGATGCTTTGTTTGACGAATAAACAGTGTTAACGGAAACCATCGCCGATGATTGAGTTTCGCCAGGTCACCAAGCGTTACGACAGCGACCACACCGCCCTGCGTCAGGTGAATTTTCATCTGAACCGGGGCGAACTGGCGTTTCTGACCGGCCATTCCGGCGCCGGCAAGAGTACCCTTCTGAAGCTGATCATGGTGATGGAGCGCCCCACGGCCGGGGAAGTGGTTGTCGGTGGCCAGCGTCTGAACAGCCTGCCCAGGCGTCAGATCCCCTACATTCGCCGCCATATTGGCGTGGTGTTCCAGAATCACCAGCTGCTGTTCGACCGGACAGTGTTCGATAATGTCGCCATGCCGTTGGAGGTGATGGGTGTTTCGCCCACGGATATCGGCCGTCGTGTGCGGGCAGCGCTCGATAAGGTGGGATTGTTGAAGAAAGAAAAAATGAACCCGATGCAGTTGTCCGGCGGTGAGCAGCAGCGTGTCGGTATTGCCCGGGCAGTGGTCAACAAGCCGCCGGTTCTGCTGGCGGACGAGCCCACGGGTAATCTGGACCCGGAATTGTCGGCCGACATCATGCATCTGTTCACCCAGTTCAGCCAGGTGGGTGTGACCGTGCTGATTGCCAGTCACGACATTGCCCTGATCAATTCCATGGACCGGCGCAGGCTGACCCTGGAGCAGGGTGAGCTGATCACGAGCTCTGGTGTAGTGCACGGGGGTGTAAGTGGCCACTGACAAACACCAGAAACAGGAGAGCCAGCGAGGCGCTAAGCAGGGCCGGTCCAGGGCGGCCTCTCCGGTCAGGCATTATCTGGATTATCAGCGCCGGGTGGCAAAGGATGCGGCCCGTCGTTTGTGGCAGGCCCCGATCGCCACGTCGATGACCTGGGCGGTAATGGGTATCGCTCTGGCCTTGCCGGTGGCGTTATTGTTGCTGCTGGGGAGTTTGCAGGGCGTCAGTTCCGGCTGGGAAAGCAGTGCCCGGATTACCGCCTATCTGGTGATGGACGTGCCGGTTGCCCAGGCCAATGAGCTGGCTGATGAGGTAGAGGATGACGGTCGGGTGATGTCAGTCGAGCTGGTAGAGCGGGATCAGGCACTGGCTGATTTCCGCGATTCGTCGGGCATGAAAGATGTGCTGGACTTCCTCGAAGGTAACCCGCTGCCGCACACGTTGTTGATTACCCCGGAAGAAAGTGCCCGTACGGCACAGGGTGTGCAGTCTCTGGTGACTTTCGTGGAAGGCATGGATGATATCGAGCGCGTGCAGGTTGATCTGGGCTGGCTTCAGCGCCTTAATGCCATGACGGATATTCTGACGCGCGCGGCCTGGGCGCTGGCGGTGTTACTGGCGGCGGCCGTGGTGCTGGTGATTGGTAATACGGTACGTCTGGCCATCGAGAACCGGCGGGATGAGATTCTGGTGGCAAAACTGGTCGGTGGCACCGATGCGTTTGTGCGCCGGCCGTTTTTGTACACCGGGGCCTGGTTTGGTCTTGGTGGTGGTGTGGTAGCCTGGTTACTGATTCAGGTGTCATTCTGGTGGCTCAGCGGCCCCATTGAGCGCCTGGCCGGGTTGTACAACAGCGAATTTGCACTTAATGGTCCTGGTCTGGAGGGAGCGCTGGCGTTGATTGTTATCGCGGTGCTGTTAGGCTGGTTGGGTGCCTGGGTTGCGGTCAAGCGTCATATGGATGACATAGATCCGGGCGATATTGCCGGAGGATGATCCAGCTCTCGGTAAGACCGTATTGAAAGTAATGCTTGTCCTGACGTAGCGTTGGAAACAGACAGGCAATGGCTGATCTTTTCAGGGTGTTGATTTATAACGGGTTACTGAATAGATCGGGAACTAATGGGCTTCTTGGCGGTCCAATCTTTAGTTGCTATATTTAAGGGCCGTCAGGTTCGGAGGTTATTGAATGGGTACGAGTTTACAGTTGGCAGACAGGCTGGTCCCGGGTGCGAATCTTGAATCGTACATCCAGGCAGCAAGCCGTATTCCGGTACTTACCGTTGAAGAAGAGCGGGATCTGGGGGAGCGGCTGTACTATCAGGGCGATGTTGAAGCCGCCCGTCAGCTGGTGCTCTCTCACTTGCGGTTTGTGGTACACATTGCCCGCAGTTATTCCGGTTATGGTCTGGCTCAGGCGGATCTGATCCAGGAAGGTAATGTGGGCCTGATGAAAGCGGTCAAACGTTACAATCCGGAATACGGTGTGCGGCTGGTGTCGTTTGCGGTGCACTGGATCAAGGCTGAAATTCACGAGTTTATCCTGCGCAACTGGCGCATCGTGAAGGTTGCCACTACCAAGGCTCAGCGTAAGTTGTTCTTTAATCTGCGCAGTCGGAAGAAGCAGCTGAAGTGGCTGAATCATAATGAGCTGGAGGCAGTGGCCAGCGATCTGGGCGTGGAGCCCCGGGTTGTGCGTGAAATGGAAGGCCGCCTGGCTTCCCAGGACACGGCGTTTGATGGCCCGCAGGATGATGACGATGACGCGCTCTATCAGGCGCCGGCGCATTATCTGGAAGATCGCCGCAGTGATCCGGCAGTTCAGGCCGAGAACGCGGACTGGTCGGATGATTCCAATGGCCGGCTGATGCTGGCGTTGTCGAAGCTGGATGAGCGCAGTCAGGATATTCTTCGGGCGCGTTGGTTGTCTGAGGGCAAGGCGACGCTGCATGAGTTGGCGGATCGGTATGGTGTGTCTGCTGAGCGGATTCGGCAGCTTGAGAAGAATGCCATGAAGAAGATCAAGTTGCAGATGGCTGAGGTTGCCTGATTTCGGGTTAAACCTTCGGTACTGAAAAACGCCACCGCCGGGTTCCGGTTGGTGGCGTTTTTGTTTGTATAATGCCTTCTTTTCATTAACCCAAACCTTGGGGTGGAAGCGCTTGGGAGAACCTTTCCAAAAACCGCTCAAGCCCATCCATGGGGAGCTTTTGCTCCGCCATCCCTGGCTGCGCAAAATTTTTGGAAAGGTTCTCCCAAGCGCTTCTTCAGACCTCGTGCATAAAGGCCTTCACAAATGACTGCGAACAATCCTCGAATCGCTTTCCTCGGCATTGGTCTGATGGGAGCGCCCATGACCAGAAATTTGTTGGATGCAGGGTTCCCCATGACTCTATGGAACCGCACCGCCAGCAAGTGTGAGCCGTTTGCTGGTGAAGCCACCATTGCGGCATCGCCGGCTGAAGCGGTGGCCGGGGCCGATGTTGTGATCACCATGCTGGAGAACGGTGACGTGGTGGAGGATGTGTTGGTGGCTCAGGGGGCTATCGATGCTTTGAAGCCCGGGGCGCTGGTGGTTGATATGAGTTCGGTGCAGCCTTCGGTGGCTCGTCGGCATGCACAGCTGGCGGCCGACCGTGAGGCCGGGTATGTGGATGCGCCGGTGTCCGGGGGGACGGTCGGGGCGGCTGACGGCCGGTTGAGTATTATGGCCGGTGGTGCCGAGGCGGATGTTGAGCGGGCGTTGCCGGTGTTTGCGGCGTTGGGTAAGTGTACGCGCATTGGTCCGGTTGGGGCCGGGCAGTTGGCGAAGCTGGCGAATCAGGCGGTTGTCGGGATTACCATTGGTGCGGTGTCTGAGGCGTTGTTGCTGGCGGCGAAAGGCGGGGCGGATCCGGCGGCGGTTCGGGAGGCGCTGATGGGCGGCTTTGCGGGCAGTCGGATTCTGGAGTTGCATGGTCAGCGGATGATTGACCGGGATTTCGCGCCGGGGGCGCCGGCGCGGATTCAGTTGAAGGATCTGCGGATGATTCTGGATGAGGCCCGGGCGGAGGGGCTGACGTTGCCGCTGGCGCAGCAGACGCACAATGAGTATCAGTCGCTGGTGGCCAATGGTCATAGCGAGGTGGATCACAGTGGGTTGTTGCTGGAGCTGGAGCATCTGAACGGCGCGCTTTTGGGCTCGTCGGTTGCCGGTGCAAAACGGGGTGAGGAGTAACGCACGATGCCACGTTTTGCCGCCAATTTGTCGATGTTGTTCACCGAGGTGCCGTTTCTGGAGCGCTTTGCAAAGGCCCGGGAAGCGGGGTTTACCGGGGTGGAGTATCTGTTTCCCTATGACTGGCCGGCAGAGCAACTGGCCAGAGAGTTGAAGGCTCACGGTTTGACTCAGGTGCTGTTCAATCTGCCGCCGGGTGACTGGGATGCGGGTGAGCGGGGCATCGCCTGTCTGCCGGGCCGTGAGGAGGAGTTCCGGGCCGGGGTGGAGCAGGCCATTGATTATGCCCGGGTATTGGGGTGTCGGCAGGTGAACTGTCTGGCGGGGCTGAAGCCGGAAGGGCTGGACGGTTTTATTGCCCGGGAGACGCTGGTGGCGAATGTGCGTTTTGCTGCGAGGCGGCTGGCAGAGGAAAACATGACGCTGTGTCTGGAGGCGATCAATTCCCGGGTGGATATGCCGGGTTTCCTGCTGGATACCTCCGCAAAGGCGCTGGCGGTCATTGAGGAGGTGGCCGCAGGCAACGTGCGTTTGCAGTACGATATTTATCACATGCAGATTATGGAAGGTGATCTGCTACGGACTATCGAGCGCTTGTTGCCCCGTATCGGGCACATCCAGTTTGCCGATAATCCGGGCCGCAACGAGCCGGGTACCGGGGAAATCCATTTCCCCAACCTGTTCGCGGGACTGGACCGGTTGGGTTACGCTGGTTGGGTCAGTGCGGAGTACCGGCCAGCCGCTGATACAGAGGCGTCGCTTGGTTGGTTTCAGACAGCAAACGAACCGTCGTGAACGGCGACAGCCTCTTACAGGATCGTAACTGGCCGGTTTTCAGAGATCTCCGTACCCTGTGAGGAATAAACCGTCGGCAGTACCACATTATCAGGAGGAGCACCGGTGAAAGCACTGGTAATCGAAGATGATCAGGATGTTGCAAGCTACCTTGTAAAAGGACTTCGTGAATCCGACTTCGTGGTCGACCATGCCAGCGATGGCAAGGAAGGCATGATGATGGCCGCCAGCGAAGATTACGACATCATGATCGTGGATCGTATGTTGCCCGGCATGGACGGCCTGGCGATCATCAAGACTGTGCGGGCCACGGGTAACCAGACTCCGGTTATCATTCTCAGCGCCCTGGGCGATGTTGATGCCCGCGTGGAAGGCCTGCGTGGCGGTGGCGATGATTACCTGACCAAGCCGTTTTCGTTCCACGAACTGATGGCGCGGATGGAGTCCCTGATTCGTCGCAATCGCCAGACGCCGGAAAGTGAAACGGTACTCAAAGTTGCGGATCTGGAGATGGATCTGCTGGCCCGGACCGTCAAGCGCGCGGGCAAGAACATTGATGTCCAGCCGAGGGAATTCCGCCTGTTGGAATATCTGATGCGCAACGCCGGCCAGGTAGTCACTCGCACCATGTTGCTGGAAAAAGTCTGGGATTATCACTTTGATCCACAGACCAACGTGATCGATGTACACATCAGTCGTTTGCGGGCGAAAATCGATAAGGAATTCGACACGCCTCTGCTGCAGACCATCCGGGGTGCGGGATACATGCTGCGTGAAACTGCTTAGTCAGCTCAGGACGTCTTCGTTCCAGCTTGCTCTGCTGTACATGGTGGTGTTCGCCACCTCAGTATTCATACTGCTGGCGTTTATCTACTGGCGCACCGCCGGGTTCATGACTGCCCAGACCGACGAGACCATTGAAGCGGAAATCGCCGGTCTCGCGGAGCAGTATCGCAGTGGCGGCGTTAATGGCCTGATCACGATCATTCGCGAGCGGGTGGCGCGGGACCCGAACGCCAAATCTCTCTATCTGCTCACTACCGACGACTCCCTGAAACTGGCCGGCAATCTGGAAAACTGGCCGGAGGGCAGTCGCTCGTCGGAAAGTGGCTGGATCAATTTCACCCTCAATAAATCGGTAGGCTGGGCCGGACCCGAGCGTCTGGCCCGCGCCCGTATTTTTGAGGTGCAGGGCGGGCTTCGGTTGCTGGTTGGCCGCGATGTTGATGATCTGACCAACCTGAAAAAGCTGATTGAGGGCGCCATCAACTGGGGTATGGGGATTACTCTGGCCCTGGCTTTGCTGGGCGGTTTTCTGATGAGCCGAAGTACCACCCGGCGCATTGAAGTGATCAACAACACCTCGCGCCGGATCATGAACGGCCATCTCTCTCTGCGGATTCCCACCCGGGGCACCGACGATGATTTCGACCAGCTGGCGGATAACCTGAACCAGATGCTGGACCGCATCGTGTATCTGATGGAAGGCATTCGCCACGTTTCGGACAACATCGCCCACGATTTGCGCACGCCGCTGACCCGCCTGCGTAATCAGTTGGAGAACACCCTGATCACGGTCGATAACGACGACGCCCGGGAGCATGTCGGTCGGGCGGTGGCAGAAGCGGATCAACTATTGGCCACATTCAATGCGCTCCTGCGTATTGCCCGGCTGGAAACCCGTGGCAATACGGCCGATATGAAAGTAGTCGCGCTGGACGAACTGGTCACAGATGCTTGTGAACTTTACGAGGCACTATCCGAGGACAAAGAGCAGGAATTCCGCCAGTCACTGGAATCCGGTGTGATGATCGAAGGTGACCGGGATCTTCTGTTCCAGATGGTGAGTAACCTGATCGACAACGCCATAAAATACACGCCCGAGCATGGACTGATTGAAGTTGTGGTGCGTCTGGACGGCCCAACGGCCATTTTCGAGGTTCGGGATTCCGGTATCGGTATTCCGGATGACGAAAAAGACCAGGTTTTCCAGCGTTTCTATCGTGTCGGTAAGAGCCGGTCCCTGCCGGGTAACGGGCTGGGATTGAGTCTGGTGAGTGCCGTGGCCGAAATTCATCAGGGGCAGATTCTGCTGAGTGACGCCCGGGAGAGTGAAGACCATCCGGGGCTGGCAGTGACGGTGCGTATGCCGGCCTATACCGGTGCCGGGAAGCGGATCAAGGCAACCCGGCAGGAATCGTCAGAGGACGACCCGCAGAGCGGCAAAGACGCCTGAGCCGCTATGGCTTGTGGCGCAACGCCGGGACTTTCTGCAGAAACGGCTCGGCCCGGCGCCGATAACGCTGTAGCCGGATTTCAGCGCGATCTTTTTCTCCCTGTAAGCGCCATTGCCAGATCATCACAAGCGCTGCAAGGTTATGGCGGTTGAACCGGTTGGTAACGCCCAGGTTGTCGAGCCTGTAGCCGAGGGCATCGATACCCTGAAGCGCCAGGTTCTGTAGTCCCTTTTTGGTCATCTGGTTGAGTCTCCGTTCTTTCGAAAACGTAATTTCCGGGCCACCGCGTGGTAATTCCGACTGTGGATAATGAAGTTTGTAGATTCGGAGGCAGGCAGTCAATTAGCTTGCCTCCCCCTCCAGCACAGCGCTAGCCTTGACCCCGTTACTCACGGGGTTTTTTTATGGATACGAATGTTATTACACCGGCAGGATATTCTGAGCTCCAGCAGGAGCTGGACGATCTCTGGCGGAAGGAACGACCAGACGTTACGAAGAAGGTCCAGTGGGCAGCCAGCCTGGGCGACCGTTCTGAAAACGCAGATTATCAGTACAACAAGAAAAGGCTCCGGGAAATCGACCGGCGGGTAAGATTCTTGCGAAACCGGCTGTCGAAACTTCGGGTGGTGGAGTACAGCCCGGCCCAGGAGGGAAAGGCTTTCTTTGGCGCCTGGGTTACCCTGGTGGACGAGGATGACGAGAAACTGACATTCAGGATCGTTGGTTCCGACGAGATATACGGCAAAAAGGACTACGTTTCGGTCCACGCTCCCGTTGTGAAAGCATGCCTTGGAAAACAGGTGGGGGAGGAAGTTGTGGTGAAGACGCCAGACTCGTCAAAAGTGTGGGAAATTGACCGGATAGCCTACGAGGCCGGATGAGAGCTCAATGAGCTCTTCCAACCTCCCGGCGGGAGGTTGGCAACCTGGTGGTGACGGATGTCCACTGATTAAGGCCGGCGGCGTGGAATGGTGCTGCTTTGCTCAGGCGGCGGCTGTATTGCCGATGGCGGGCTTGTTCAGCACATCTTCGTAGAAGAACGCCAGGGCCTGACTGGCCTGGTTCATTCGTGCGCGCGAGAGGGGGATTCTGTCTTTCAGATAGGCCAGGAACTGCTGCTGGTCTTCGTCGGCCAGTTCATCCGGATCTTTCAGACCATGAAACAGCACAAAGCGCGTGATCCAGTGCAGATAGGTTTGCTGCGTGCGCTGATTCAGCTGGCGCTGGTTAATCGCGGTTTCGACTTCCTTGATCATGCCCGGGCGTGATTGCTCGAGGGCTTCGCTGATTCCCATGATATAGACTCTTCTGACTGCTTGTTGTTGTAATAGTGCGCGCATAGTATGACAAACGTTTTACGGCTGCAAAGGGCATGAGGGCAGACCTTTGGCGGAGCCTACACAGGGATTGACCCTGATCAAACGGGGATGACACAGACCCATCTAGAGTGAGATGGTATATGTGTATTCAAAACCCAAGGAGAAAACCGCATGTCTCTGGAAAAACACGATCTGCTGCACGAAATGCCGGAATCGAAAGACACCATTCACGAGCTGAAGATGAAAGACAGCCACTTCGCGAAGATGTTTGAGGAATACCACGAGGTGGATCACGAAGTGCATCGCATTGAATCGGGTGCGGAACACTCTTCCGATGAGTATCTGGAAGAGCGCAAAAAGGTTCGTCTGAATCTCAAGGATAAGCTTTACACGATGGTTCGTGATTACGAGGCCGCACAGGCCAGCTGATCAATGCTCCCGGGGTGACAGGGCTTGTGACTCCGGGAATCTGAAGGAACTGTCTTGACAGGGCAAAGGATCATGCCACTCGCCAATACCGTTATTTCCGGAACGAGAGTTCTGGCTGCCGCACTGATATTTCATCTTCTGTTTTCGCCTATTACCCGGGCACAGCCGCCGGGCATTCCTCTGGCCAGCCAATACCATCAGGGTGTTGAGCTTGAGCATTACTGGCTCAGTGAGAAACTGGACGGTGTACGTGCCTACTGGGATGGCGAACGGCTCTGGTCCCGGGGTGGTCATCAGTACCGGGCACCGGCCTGGTTTACCGAAGGTTTTCCCGAACACCCGCTTGACGGCGAACTCTGGGCGGGTAGAGGGCGTTTTGCCGAATTGTCCGGGATCGTGCGTAAAGCCCGTCCGGTAGCGAACGAATGGCAGCAGGTCCGGTTTCACGTTTTTGATCTTCCGCTGCAAGCCGTGCCCTTTTCCGAGCGTTATCGGCGCCTGCAGGCTTTGGTTCGTGCCGCTGATGCCACTTACCTTGAACTGGTTGAACAGCACCCCGTTACAGGCCACGACGAGTTGATGGCAAAATTGCAGCAAGTGGTTTCGGACGGCGCGGAAGGATTAATGCTCAAGCGTATCGACAGCCTTTATGCCGCCGGCCGCTCTGATGATCTGCTGAAAGTGAAAACACATAACGATGCCGAGGCCACGGTGGTTGGCCATCTGCCGGGCAAAGGAAAATACCGGGGTATGCTGGGTGCTCTGGAAGTGCAGCTCGACAATGGCAGGCAATTCCGTATTGGTACCGGTTTCAGTGATGCTGAGCGCCGGAATCCACCACCCGTTGGCGCTCTGGTCACTTTCCGCTATCGCGGGTATACCGCCACCGGTCTGCCAAGGTTTGCCAGTTATCTGAGGGTTCGTAATGACGAACCGGAACAGCTAGCCATCGATTGAAGTGCTTGCCGAAGCGTTTATTCCGTCGTCTGATCTTGCGCCTCCGTACTGGCCTTTGCCCGCTCCAGCCGGTTGCGGCCTTTGTGCTTGGCCCGGTAAAGCGCATGATCGGAAAGACGAAGAAATTCAGATGCTGAGCTCTCCGGGGTTGGTACGCCCCAGGCCAGGCCGATACTGACACTCAGGCTGACGTCGTCTGGCCCCTCCCCATTGTGCTGATTTGCAACTGCCCTCCGGAAATCTTCCAGGCGCTCGGTGATATCCGCGATATCGCGATAACTGGTAAAGATCACAAATTCCTCACCGCCGAAACGGGCAATCCGGTCGGTGTCACGGCGGAAATGTTCCCGCATTATGTTGGCAAGGGTGACCAGGCATTGGTCTCCGATGTCATGGCCCCAGGTGTCGTTGATCTGCTTGAACAGGTCGGCGTCTACCATGGCGACGGCAAAACCCTGTTCATGGCGCTGACACCACTGAAAACTTTTCTGGTATTCGCGATCAAAGTAGGTGCGGTTGCCCAGCCCGGTCAGGCTATCGGTCACACTCAGATAGGAAAGAGCATCGTTTGCGGTTGCCAGTTCGCGGTTCAGGCGACCGAGTTTCCGGTTCCAGTAAACCAGCAGTGCGGTAATCAGACAGCCCACAGCCAGAATCTGCCAGAGCAGGGTGTAGTCGATCTGTTGTTTTATTTCGAAGTTTTGCCAGGTGCGCTCCAACTGTTCCCGGTCTTCAGGGGTCAGACTGGTAACCAGTTGTTGCATAATGCTCTGCAGTATCGGTTCGTCATTACGGGTGGCCACAGACAGAGACCAGTCGGCCGGTACGCGTGCGATCACTTTCAGGTCGGCCAGTCCGAGTGATTGCATGTAGTAGCTGGCCGTGGCCAGCGTTGTGATATAGCCGGCCAGCTCGCCGTTTTGCAGCTGGCGCAGTCCTTCCTGCTCAGAGCTCACGGTGACCAGGTTCAGTGACGGGGTCCGGCGTTGGAGCAGTTCTGCAAAGGCATACCCTTCCACAATGCCTACCGGTTTATCCTCCAGCTCGGCCAGGCGCTGGATAAACGGGGTGTTGATGCGGCCCAGTACCACGTTGGGCACTTCCAGATAGGGTGAGGTGAAATCCATATAACTGAGACGATCCGGCGTTTGCATGGCCAGGGGAAACAAGTCGCAGCGTCGGTTTCTGGCCGCCTGTACAGCATCCGACCAGTTGGCTGTTTTCACCAGGCGAAAATTCAGGTTGCCCCGTTCGCTGAACAGATCCAGCGCATCCGCGGCAAGGCCGACATGCTCGCCATCACGAACCCCCTCCAGTGGCATCCAGTCAGGGTCGGCACAGATGGAAATTTCCCGGTTGCGCTGATCCAGCCAGTTTTGCTGTTCTTCGGTCCACTGCACGTCGCCGGTAGCCGGGGCCGTGGTTGACTGGCTGGCACCCAGCCAGCGGTTTTCGATAACCCGTTCTTCGGTGGGCGTGATGCTGGCGAGCCCCTGATTGAGGATGTCAGCCAGCGGAGAGAGCGACGGACGTACGCCAAAACGCAGGTCTTCACCCGCCATGCCCGGCAGTTTCAGTTCGCCGGCGATCCGGGCACCACTGATACCCTGCTGCCGGATCCAGTAATTGCCGGAATGCAACGCAGTAATCACCACATCCACGTCACCACGGGTCAGCGCCTGGAACATGGACTGTTGAGCGTTGAATGCAGACACAGTGGCGTTGTCGCCCAGTATCTGGCGAACGGTATCTTCGTAATAGATACCTGTGCCCAGGGCAATCCGGTAACCGCTGAGATCTTCCAGGTTTTCATAGGACAGGTTTTCATCCAGAGTAAAAACCACATTCGGAATTACGTGGTAGGGCTCGGTAAAACGTGCGAGAGATTCCCGTTCCGGGCTATACGACATGTTGGCCAGTACATCGATGTCGCCGTTTCTCAGCATCTCGATTAATTCCGGCCACTGCCCCTGAACGGGAAGAACCTGGATGCCGGTCAGGTCGGCCAGGCGGTTCATGATATCAACACTGAGCCCGAGTACCCGGCCGCCATCGGTAAAGCTGAACGGTGCATAGTCTTCCATGAACCCCACCCGTACAGGCCCCAGGCTCCCCAGATACTGTTGTTGCCGGGCGTCGAGAGGCAGGTTGCCTGAGGCAGCGGTGTGATTACCGCCGAATTCCTGCCAGCGCTGCAGAAGGTTATCGATCTGTGATCGGGGGATTTCGTCCAGTCCTTTCTGGATCCGGTCGAGCAGGTCCGGGTTGTCTATTCCGACTCCAATACGGAAATCTTCCCCGGAAAAACGTTCCAGAGGCGCCGGCCCATGCAATTCCAGAAACCGGAAGCCCCCTTGGTTGGCCAGATATTCCAGGGTCAGTTTCGGGCCAACCGCGACATCTATCCAGCCAAAAGCCAGTGCCCGCACCAGGCTGGGCAGGGAATCGTAGTCATTGACACTAAGGCCGGCATCGCGCAACTCGCTGCTATAGAAGATGTCTTCCACTACGCCAACTCGAAGATCAGCCAGATCCTCAAGAGCCTGTACCTGTGGCAGAGGCCGGTCGCTGTCCTGCATCAGGTAGATTTCGCGCGTGTGATAGGGCTCGGTGAACAGAATTTTCTGTGCCCTGTCCGGCCGCCAGGAAATACCGTCGATAGCGTCCAGATCGCCTCGCAGGAAGGCCGCATAGATGTCCGGCCAACTGCCGGCCCGGAACTCGAACTGCAGGTTGCCCGGTTTCTCCACCAGCCGCAGTAAATCGATGGAGAAGCCGGTAGGTTTGCGGCCTTCGAAAAAAGTATAGGGTTCGTTGTCGGCAACGACACCAATGGTCACGCTGTGTGGTGGCTCGGCTTGCGCTCTGGCCTGCTGGGCAGCAATCAGAAAAAGTACCAGTATTGTTAAAACAGCCAGAAACAGGCTGTTAATGACTGGCAGGCGCGAATGCGTGATGGGCAGGCGGATTGGCAAAATAATGCTTCCGTGTTGTCGGTTTTTCCATTGTAGTTGCAGACTCTGTGTTCAAACAGTCCAATATGACCACAAGCGGTACATACAGTGTCCGCTATCATTTAAATGAATACCAGAACAGGAGCCGTTTGTGACAGAAGCCATGATTGATTGGTCATTGACCCCTGCGGCGCTCTGGCGTCGTCATCGTTCCGGCCTTCGGGCCATTCGGAGGCTGGACCCGGTAAGCTGGCAGGATCTCACCGGCATCGACCGGCAGAAACAGGCGCTGGCCCGCAATACCGAGCGTTTCCTGGCCGGTGAGCCATCCAACAATGCGTTGCTCTGGGGCTCCCGGGGCACCGGCAAATCCTCCCTGATCAAGGCCTTGCTGAATCGCTATCAGGATCAGGGCCTGAGGATGATCGAAGTGGACAAGGACGACCTGGTCAACCTGCCGGAAATCGTTGATGACATCTGCGATTTGCCGTTCCGCTTTGTGATTTACTGTGATGACCTTTCTTTCGATGTGGGTGAATCCGGCTACAAGGCCCTGAAAAGTGTACTGGAGGGGTCACTGGAGCTGCCGCCGGAGAATGTGCGGGTGTACGCCACCTCCAACCGGCGCCATCTGATGCCGGAATTCATGGACGACAACGTGAACAGTGAAATGCGCGGCGGCGAGCTGCACCCGGCCGAAGCTATCGAGGAGCAGGTGTCGCTGGCAGACCGTTTCGGGCTGCAGTTATCGTTCTATCCGTTTTCTCAGGATATCTATCTGCAGGCGGTAGACGCGCTGTTCCCCTCGGTAGCGGACCGCCATGAACTGCACATCGAAGCCGCGCGCTTCGCGACCAGCAAGGGCGTGCGCAACGGTCGGACTGCTCAGCAGTTTTATCGCCAGCACGCTGGCGACCCGCGCTTTGTCTGAGGCCGGCTACTGGTTTTTGGCCATGCGAATAAAACGATAATGGATACGCCGTACACCCAGAAACACCAGTGTCAGCACCACAGGAATGGCAATGCCAAGGATCAGTGGTTTGTTAAAGCTGACACCGGACTCCTGCACTGCGTCCATCGCCAGTTTCAGTAAACTGATCAGGTAGTAGGAAATGACCACCACCGAGAAGCCTTCTACCGTGTGTTGCATCATCAACTGGATGCGTGAACGCCGGTCCATGGAACTGAGGAGTTGCTGGTTCTGGCTCTGAATGGCCAGATCCACCCGCGTGCGCATCATCTCCGAGGCCCTGTCGACCCGGCGTGACAGGTCTTCCAGCCGCTGGCCCACGGCTTCGCAGGTTTCTACCGCCGGGGTCAGCCGGCGAGTCATGAATTCGTTGAGTGTCAGGTGACCGGAGAGTTCGTCTTCGCGTAATTCTTCCAGCCGGGTCAGTACCAGTTTGTGATACGCGCGGGTGGCCGAAAAACGAAAGGTGGAATGGGCCCGGAAGGCCTCGATTCTTGCAGCAATATGGGTCAGCTTCGCCAGCAATTCCTGCTCGTCCAGATTTTCGTTATCGGCCAGGTACTGGGTGATGCCAGCCAGTTGCTGATCCATGCTGTTCAGGGAAGGGGAGATCTCCCGCGCCAGAGGCAGGGCCAGCAACGACATCAGGCGGTAGGTTTCGATTTCCATCAAACGCTGAACCAGCCGCCCCAACTGGCTGTTGGACATTTTGTGGTTGAGTACCATGAAGCGGCCGAAATTGTCGCCGTGCAGTTGGAACGATCCCAGTATCCGGGCTGCGCCCTCCTGGGGGCTGCTGCCTACCAGGCGCATACCCTCGAAGTGTTTGCGCATGAACGCCAGTTCGCTGCGGGCGTCATCCGAAGACGGTCGCACCTCGACATGAAAGGCGGCCACGATGGTGCCTTCCAGATCATTCAGCCAGCCATCCGGCAACAGGCTCAGACCGGTCTCCGCGAACGGATCTTTGCCGGACTCTGCCAGGTTGATGAAGGTGTAGGCCGTAAACTCCATGTGTACTTCCCTGCGAATGCGCAGGTGGCCCAGGCTGTGCTCGTAACAGCTTACCTCTTCTTCCGGCCAGGGTTGCCCCAACAAGCGATGCAGCTGCTGCAGGTGCTGAAACTGTTTCTTGCGCTGTTCCGGGGTGGTCTGCACGGCAATATGAGTGATGCGTGCGTGTGAGGGAATTACCTGGAACGGACGCGAATGAAGTTCCTGATAAAGATCCTGCCGGAGGGGATGAAAGTCCAGGGAGGCCATTTCGGTGCGCAAAATAAAGTCCTTGTTGTTTTAGGTTAGCCGGAATAATAGCGCGTAAACTGCGTTATACCCACCCGTATGCCACGGTTGGCTCACAGAGGGCCCGTAACCGGTTGCCGCCGGAAAAGTTTAGCGTACACTTGTGCGCCAGAATGTTGCGAGGTGAGTGAAGCGGAATGTCTGTGTTAAGAAAAGTATTGGCGTGGGCCAGCGTGCCGATTATCTGCATGTTGGCGCTGGTGGTGTATCTGGCGCGCCCCTTCAATCCGGATAACAACCGTTTGCTGGGTCGGGTTGTTGCGCGGACCGGGCGCTTTTTCCTGGGCATGGAGCGGCCCCTGCAGGGCGCGGAAAACATGCCATGGGACAGGCCGACCGTGGTGATTGCCAATCATCAGCAGAATGACGACCTGTTTATCATGGCAGACCTGCTGCCACCCCGTACGGTAACCGTGGGCAAGGTCGCGCTGGTATGGACACCGTTTTTCGGCCAGGTGTTCTGGCTGGGCGGCAATATCATTCTCAACCGGGGTCATTCGCAAAAGGCCGTCGCCGCTATGCGTGCGACCACCGATGCCATCGTGCGTGAGCACAAGAGTATCTGGGTGTTCCCGGAAGGCACCCGCAGCCGCGGACGGGGCCTGGGTACGTTCAAGAAAGGGGCCTTTCATACCGCCATTGCCGCCGGCGCCCCCATTACCATGGTGTGTGCGGGGCCGTATCGGGGTGAATCCCGGGGCTGGACCGGTCGCCGGAAACCGGTGCCGGTTCATATCCTGCCGCCGATAGAAACCGCCGACCTGACAGCACGGGACGTTCCTGAACTGATGGCCCGCTGCCACAAACAGATGGCTGAAACGATAGACAGCCTTGCTTGAATCGCAGCTAGAAACAGGGCAGCCTGCAGGCCGGCAAAGGTGCCTGAAGTGTAGAGGATCAATCAATGAACCGGACTTTTAACAACAGGATTTCAGCATGATCGCCCCTGTTACTGCAGTATTTGCGGCTGTTACCGGCCTGCTACTGTTGGTTCTTTCTGGCCAGGTAGTGAAATACCGTATTAAATACCGTCAGGGTCTTGGCGTTGCCGATGATCCCGAGTTTGAAGCGGCCGTTCGCGCCCATGGCAACCTGATTGAATACGCACCGCTCGGGCTGATCATGTTGGGTATTGCCGAGATCAATGGTGTCTCGGCGACTCTGATTTACTGGACCGGCATGGCCCTGGTGGTTGGCCGTATTCTGCATGCCTGGGGTATGATCAACGGTAAAGGGGAACCGCACAAAGCCCGCATGATCGGTATTCTGCTGACCTGGCTGGCCATTCTGTCTGCGGCTATCCTGTTGCTGTGGAATGTCTGGCAGGTATACGGCTGAAGGATCGCTGAGCAGGACCTGGCTGGCAGCCATTCAAGGATGAATTGTGACAGGCGGTAACTATCCATGCTGATTATACCTGCAGAGAAATCCGTAGACTGGCGAAGCCCCCCCTGGGTAACGCTGGGCCTTATGCTGGCCTGCCTGCTGGTGTTCCTGTTCTATCAGGGCGATGACGAACGCAAGATGCAGGTGGCACTGGAGCAGTATCTGGGCACTGATCTGCTGGCGCTGGAGGCTCCGGCCTACGAAGACTATCTGGAGCGGGAAATCCGCTTCCAGGACAACCAGCAGCGAACGCAGGACCTGGAAAAATTCCGGTCACTCCGGGAAAACGATGAAGCGCTCTGGCAGGCGGTCGCCCTGCTGACAGACCGACGGTTCTATCAGTATTTGCAGCAGAACGCCGAACTGATCTGGACACCTGCCGAACGCCGCTACTGGCTGGAGCACCGCAGCACCATTGAGCAGCAATGGTTCGGGCAGATGAGCGCTTACCAGTTGGGGCTGGTGCCCGATAACCTTTCCCTCTATACCCTCATTACGTACCAGTTTCTGCATGGTGGCTGGGGCCACATCATCGGTAACCTTGTGTTTCTGTTTTTACTGGGCTTTACCGTGGAAAAAGCACTCGGGCCGGCCCGTTATCTGGCGGCTTACCTGTTGTGCGGGGCCTTATCCGGCCTGGTCTTCACTGGCTTCTCTGCTGGCAGCCCTGTACCGCTGGTGGGTGCATCCGGCTCTATATCCGGCCTGATGGGTATGTATGTGGCCATCTATGGTCTGAAGAAAATTCGCTTCTTCGTGTTTCTCGGCGTTTATTTCAATTATTTTCGCGCGCCGGCTCTGGCCCTGCTGCCGGTCTGGCTCGGCAAGGAAATCTACGACTACTGGTTTGCCGGTGCCACCGGTATTGCGTACATGGCACACGCTGGCGGATTGCTGGCCGGAGCGGGCCTGGTCTGGTTGTTCGGCAAGAGCTGGCTGCAGGTGCGGGAAGCGTTCTTCGAACCGGAGCAGGAAGAACAGGATGCCCGGTTTACCGCTTCTTACGCCCAGGCCATGGCCAGTCTCGGGCGCATGGAATTCGAGCTTGCACAACGCCAGTTCGAGGCCCTGCGCGAGAATTATCCGGATCGCCCGATACTGCTCGAACACTTGTATCAGTTGGCCAAGCTCCGGCCGGACAGGCCTGCCTACCGTGCTCGGGCCCGGGAATGGATGACCGACACCCTGGCTCGCCGGCAACCGGAGAAAATGGTGTCGATCTGGCGGGAATATCTGGAGAAAGGCGAGTCTTACCACCCCCTTTCAGCGGATGACCACAACCGTGTGCTCTTCGCCAGCCTCAAACAGCACGACATGAAAACCGCGGAAAAAGCCTTTGAACGCCTGCGCCATGCGGCACAACCGGAAGTGGTTGAAGAAGCCTGCCGCTTGCTGGTGGCAGAATTCGAGAAGCTGCAGATGGCTTCCAGGGCCAGTCACTATCGCCAGTTACTGCAGGCTTCCTGCTAATCCGAAACCTGGAAGCTTGCCCTGGGCCCTTTCAGGGGCTGGCGCTGTTCGGCCTGCTCCAGCCAGGTATCAATCTGGTTGTGGATCGGATGAGCGGTGCAGCGTTTCTTGATGAACTGCAGGAAGGCCAGGGCTTTGTCCCACTGTTGCAGGCCATTGGCCAGGGCGCGGGCAGCCAGCAGATAGGCCGGCGCCAGCTGGTTGCTGTCCGGAAAGCGTTTGTGGAAATTCTGCAGTAGCCTCAGTGTCTCCCGGAAATGGCCCGAACGGTACAGTGTGTCGGCGCATTGCACGGTCAGTTCCGGATCGTCCAGCAGGAAGGCTGGTTCCTTCGCCAGTAATTGCTTCAATAACCGCTTCAGACCGTCACCATCATTCTCGGAGGCCAGCCACGCCATCAATCTGGGGTGGTAGCGGTACAGTTCGGCCGTATCGTTCCGGGCGGTCAACAACCTGTAAAGTTGGCCGAGGCGGGCAGGGTTGCCGGGTTCCTGCCTGAGGGCTTCCTTGAGCATGGTTTGTGCGCGGTCGTAGTTGCCGTCCTTCAGGTTCATATCCAGATCGGCATCGAAGCGGGTGCTTCGATTACGGTGCTGGTTTTCGGCGGCGTCTTCATCGTCCTGAATGTCGGAGGCAAAGCCCAGCTCTTCCTGATACTGGAATAACAGATAGCCCAGCATGTGAAACAGCATCAGCGTGAAGGTGCTGTTAAGAAAGCCGGACAGCGGCTGTGCGGCCCAACGGGGAAAATGGGTAACGGCAAAATCCTGGGCAGCGCCCGAGGCCACCGTTAGCAGAATCAGGTAACCGTAGAGCAGAAAGTAGGGGCTGCCGATACGTGAAATCAGCACCGCCAGGTTTAACGGGTTTACCGCTGGCCCCACCGAGCGCTCCATGGCCAGCACCATGATGCTGGCGGGCAGGGCGAGTACCACAAAGGCCAGCGCCAACAGCATGAAAATGGGGCCGCCCAGCATGGCAGAAGTGCCCACCAGTGCCCCCATCAGCACGAATACCAGTAGCTGCAGAATCACGATGCCAAAACCGCTGCCGGTAAATGCCACAGCAATCGGTGGTGGCTTCAGATGCCCTTCGGCGGTGTAATTGATGACTGCGTACGTGTACTTGAACAGCGCCAACGCCAGAACCAGCCAGACAATCATGCCGATCAGGTTGGCCGGTGCCAGTACCGGCACCAGCGTGCAGATGGCAATCACGATCAGTGGATCGGTATGGAAGGGGTAGCGGAAAAAGGCACCAATTCTTTGCCAGAACGGCACAACTTCGGTGGCAGCGCCCAGATAGCGCATCGCCTTACTGCAATGAGGGCACAATGCATGGCGCTTGCTGGGCTGCGCATCCGGCATGCAGCGGTTGCAGTAGTGTATCTGGCATTCCCCGCAGTGCCACTTGGCGGGTTCGCCCGGATGATAACGACAATCGTGTTTCACGGCGGCTCGGTTCCATTCCCTGGTTGATGCTAGTGGAATGATGGCAGAAGCGGTGGCTCGTAACTACTCCTTTCCTGTCAGTCCTTTTGCCGAACCCCGCAAAGATCACTGATCTGGTTGCCGGGCCATTCGTACAAACTTCCTGAGTCTGGCTATTACGGAAACAACCTATCTTGTATAGCCGTTTCCGGCCGACAAGATAAAGACGTTGCACAGGTGAGCCTGAACAGATGAAGAAAAGGAAAAAAGCGAGTGACCACAGTCGTTAGAACGGATGAGCTGGCCCGCGAGCAGGCGCTGAACACCGACAAACAAATGCTTGTGATTTTGCTGGCCCATATCCCGGTGGTGGGCTTGCTGGTGCCCTGGGATTACGGCACTCATGCCTTTGCCATTGTCGCCTCGTCAGTTCTGGGTGTGCTGGTACTGGCCGGCTACTACACGCTACGAGGTACCCGTGCCTGTTCGGCGCTGTTCGCCACCTGCCTGATGCTGTTTTCTGCCATTATGATTCAGGCCCAGATGGGCCGGATCGAAATGCACTTTCACATCTTCTCTGCACTGGCACTGGTGATTATCTACCGCGATTGGTTGCCGGTGGTCGTTGCGGCGGGTGTTATTGCCATTCACCACTTGCTGCTGACCGGTCTGCAACTGGCAGATGCCCAGGCGGGAGGTATGCCATTGACGATCTTCAATCACAGCTGTAGTTGGGGCGTCGCGTTTTTGCATGCTGCATTTGTGGTGTTTGAGGCGGGGATACTGGTGTACTTCGCCCGGCAGATGGAAGCCGAGCGGAACCGGGCCTACCGTATGGTCGCTGTTGTGTCAGCGTATGAAAGCAGTAAAGACCTCACGGGCCGGCTGCCTGCGGAAGATCAAAGTGTAAACGCCCGTTCTTTCAATCAGATGATGGAGCAGTCCTGTGCTCTGATGGAACAGTTTCAGGCCTTTTCTGACGACCTGCGTCGGAATGCCGGGCAGCTGACCGAAGCGAGTCAGGCTACTCGTACACATGTGGCAGAACAGCAACAGCAATCGGATCAGGTGGCTACGGCCAGCAACCAGATGTCTGCCAGCATTCAGGAAGTGGCCGAGAATGCCCAGCAGGCCTCCGAAGCGGCTACGGAAGCCGCTGGCGCTGCTGATGCCGGCAGTCAGGCCATGAACAGTGCCCGTACCATGACCGAAGCCACCAACCAGGCTCTGCAGGACAGCGCCCGCATGGTGGCGCAGCTGGCTGAAAAAGTGGAATCCATTGCCAGTGTAACCGGCTCCATCAATGATATTTCGGATCAGACCAACTTGCTGGCGCTGAACGCCGCAATTGAGGCGGCCCGCGCCGGTGAGCATGGCCGGGGCTTTGCGGTGGTGGCGGATGAAGTGCGCACTTTGTCGCGCCGTACCCAGGAATTCACCGATGACATCCGCACCACGGTGGATGAGCTGAAGGATCTTTCCGAAGCCACCACAGCCGCCATGGAAATGGGTCAGAGTCGTTCCGGTGAGTCCACCCGGGCTATCCAGAATGCAGCTGAAGCGATCACCCGCATAGAGCAGGCCATCGAGTCCGTCAGCAACATGAACAGCCAGATAGCGGCTGCCTGTGAGCAGCAGGCGGCAACATCACTGCAGATCAACGAAAACATTCACGCCGTTGCCAGCCGCAACACCGAAGTAGCAAAAGAGGCGGACCGTGTGAACGGTATGGCTGACGAGCTGGGGCTCAGTGTCAGCCGGGTGGATGCGCTGGTGGGGCAGTATCGTTTGCCCTGATCCGCCGCGGTATGTGGCATTTTGTCGTATGGATATGTCGTGCTGGCAAACATAAAATGTGCGCTTTTAAAGAGAGTTCTGCATTGGAAGCTTGATGATTGCTCGACCCGCAAAGCGTCTTTTTAGCAAATGGGCGATCGTTTTTGTCCTGGCTTTCAGTCTCTCCGGCTGTGACAACCTCACCCCCTCTACTCTCCGGATCGCCGTCAATGCCTGGCCCGGTTATGGCTACTTCGCGATCGCAAAGGAACAGGGCTTCCTATCCGGACCGGAAGCGCCAGCACTGGAAATTGTCGAAACGGCGTCTCTGGGAGATTCCATACGCGCATTCAATCGTGGGCAGGTGCATATGCTTGGCGGCACACTGGCCGAGCTCGCCAGTATCAACCTGGCCGGTAAACGCTCCGCACGGGCCATCCTTGTACTGAACCGCTCAGTGGGCGGTGACATGATTGTATCAACCAGTGACATAACACAGCTCCGGCAACTGGAAGGTAAACGCCTGGCTTTAGAGCCGGTATCGGCCAATGTACTGGTGCTTGCGGCCGCGTTGTCAGAAAGTGGCCTGGACCTGGATCAGGTTGAGTTGATGCCCTTGCCCCAGGGCGAAATGCCGGCAGCCCTCGCGGAGCAGCGTGTTGATGCTGCTATCACTTATCCACCGGTTTCACTGGAGCTGCTGGCGCTGCCGGGTACTCATCGATTATTTGACACCCGTCAGTCACCCAATGCTGTGATCGATGTTTTGATAGTGGCGGAGGATGTTATCGAGAAAAGGCCGGATGGCCTTCGTAAGATTGTGGCTGCCCACAATCAAGCGCTGGTGTGGGGTCGTGAAAACCCGATAGAGGCACGGCAGTTGTTGGCAAAGCATACCGGCCTTTCTGTTGAGGCAATGGCCGAGGTGGAAAAGTCCATCGACATGGTCACCCTGGAGCAGCAGGCAGGGGTCTGGCAATCCGGCGCTTGTCTGGAGCGTTTTCTTCCCCGGGCAATCGGCATTCTGCAACGGTTGAATGATTACCCTGTGGCTTTAAAGAACAATGCCACCTCGATGCTGGAAGAGCGCTTTGTGCTTGAGGCCGTCAAACCATGAGAAAAATCAGGTTGCCATTCCCTTCTCTGACTCATCGTTTCATGCTTGTAATGACGGCCTTTACAGTGCTTGGAATGGTGCTCGTAGCCTTGTTGAGTTATCACGAGCATATTATCGGATCCCGGAAAAATGCTAAAGATGCCGCCATTGACCGGGCATTGACCATTCTTGATGCCCTGGAAACCTCGGCCACCCGGGAATCCCTGTCCCGCTTTATATTTTCCGTTGGGGCTCAGCCCTCTGTTCGTGCCATTGCGATGGTTGATGATGAGCAGAGGGTTGTGTTGGCTTCAAAGCGAGCCTGGCAGGGCCGCAATGTCAGCGATCTGAATGGCGTGATTGATCAGCAATGGCTGTCGCCACCCGGGAGTGGACGACCACGCTCCTACTGGGATCGTATGAACACTCAGGTTGTTGTGGTTGCACCCATTAACCTGGTAAATCCCGCTTCTTCAAGCATCCGGGCGCTCTCTGGTGGGGAGTTGCTGTTCGTGCTTGACGCCAGACCTTATGTCCTTGAGGCCAGAACCCTGGCATATTTCGATGCGGCCTGGTCCGGTGGCGTTCTGTTGATCATCATGGCTCTGCTTGCCCGAACCCTGCACGTTTATGTGGGCCGGCCACTGGAAATTCTGTATCGAAGAGCCAACCACCCTGAAGAACCGAATCCCGAGAGTGAGCCGCTGAAAGTCGGGCGTATTCGTGAGCTGAAAGTCCTGGCCAGCGCAATCTCTGAACTCGCTGATACCCGGGTAGCGCTGGTGAAGGAAAAGGAACGTCTTGTTGATATCGCTGATACGGTTCCCGGTGTTATCTATGAATATCGTCACTATTCGGGGGGCGAGGGCGAATTCAGCTATCTCAGTGAAGGCATCGATCGTTTGCTGGAACTGGAGGAGCAGAGCATGCAGAACTTACCTCCGGCTCTTAAGGGGCAATACCTCTGGTCAAGTGTCGAGCCGGCTGACCACGATATCATTCGGCAGGCTACAGAGCGGGCAAACTACCCTTCACCTGGGGAGTGGGAGGCGGAATTCCGACTCCGGACCAATGACGGGATACGCTGGATCTGGGGGCATGCCGTTCCCGTCCAGGATAATCTGCCGGGCCAGCTGTTCCGGGGTGTCATGCTGGATATCACGCCGCGCAAGGAGCTGGAAAAACGTCTGGAGCAGGCCGCTACCCACGATCCTCTGACCGGCGCGCTCAACCGGGCCGGCATCGAACCCTCTCTGGAAAGCAGTCTGGCGGATGCGCAAAGAAATCATCGGCCCATGTCGGTTGTCCTTCTTGATATCGACCATTTCAAACAAGTCAACGATACCTACGGCCATGCGTTGGGCGACAGCGTGCTTGTTCAACTGGTGAGCGTCATCCAGCACCGGGTACGCAACGCAGATAGTCTGAGCCGTTGGGGCGGAGAAGAATTTCTGGTTCTGCTCCCCGATACCGACAAGCACGGAGCGCGACAACTCGCGGAAGAATTGAGGCAATCCGTAGAGCAGGCGGTGTTCGAGGATCACCTGCCTCTGACGATCAGTCTGGGTGTTGCTACCGTGAATGCGGATGATTCGCTGAAGAGCCTGATTCGTCGTGCTGATCAACACCTTTACGCGGCCAAGCACGCGGGCAGGAACCAGACGGTGGATTATGCTGCCGTCCAGCCAGAATAGCATCTTGCGCCGGAGCCTCATTAAAGGCCTGTTTGAAGCACGTGAATGCCCAGCAGGCGCCGTTGAGCGCCTGTTGGCGTTGTGATTCAGTGCAGTCCTGCATCAGAGCCCGGCCCAGCCCGGGCCAGTCCTGCCCCGCTCGTTCCTGAACATGCCAGTATTGCTGGGCACCGGTTGCTGCAAGTTCCGGCAGGTTGTTGCTCAGTTTCCGGAGAATATGCACCGAGCCCTGGGAAGATCCGTCAATCACATAGCGAATGCCCAGTGTTGTGAAGGGCGTGATGGCTGAAGTCGGTGCAGGCAGCTCGGGTTCAGGTGTCAGCGGGGGCTGGAGTATGGTCAGGTCCCGGCTGATGGCAGGGTATCGTGGCAAATAGGTCGGGACCGCCGTGTTTTGCGGGGGTGGTGATTTTGCCAGGGTTGCTTCCACATGGCGGAAGGCCGCTCCCAGGCATGCAAGCGTATGGCCATAGTCGGCCAGTGTCAGCCCGGGTCGCATCAGCCGGCGAAGGGCCGGCTGGGAGTCCAACTGATGGTGCTGCTCTGCCGTGGCGTCGCGCAGATGGCGTCTGAGATCAGAAGTCATACCGGTGCTTCAGGGGTCAGATCTGCCAGAAATTCCCGCAGCTTGAACAGCTTTATGCGCGTGTTGTCTGGCCATTCGCGGGAGTAGCCTACGCGGGTCTCAACCCAGCGTTCGAACGATTGCCGGGGCGCAATGGGATACGGGCTGTTCAGGTTTTCGGCCGGCTTGTCCGGCCGGCCCCCCCAGGGTACTTCGTAGATTTCCTCTGCCCGGAACAGGAAGCAGCTTATCGGAGGCTGGCCCGGCACGGAAACCTTGACGGTCAGGGCACCGGCTATCTCGGTCAGTGGCAAATCCGGACAGTTGTCGGCCAGGTGGTCCGAGATTCTGACGGCCGAATTGTCACCGCCTTCCCGGGCCCACTGTTCAATGGCTGCGAGAGTGTCGGCGTCGGGCACAACCCCGGCTTTCAGTGGGTGGTGGCCGGTATCGAGCAAGATGCCATGGGCATCGAATTCTGCCAGCAGCCACTCACTCAGTTCGCCCCAGGCTGCTGAAAGATGACCCGCGTCCGCGATCGCCGAGTGCCATTGTTCAAAGCGGGTTTCCAGATAACTGAGCAGGCTCATGCGTTGCCGGGTACGGAATGCTTTGGCGCTGAGTGCGAATGAATTTACCTGCCCGGCCAGTGCTTCCAGTTCCGGAAGAGTCAGCCGGCGGGGGCTGGCGGAATGGCAGGAAATCAGGGCTTTCAGCTTGCCTGCGACCACCAGCGGCACCGATATGGACGAGCCAACACCCATATTGGCCATATAGCTTTGGTGCACCGGGCTGACGCTTCGCAGATCAGCCAGTGACAGATCCGGCGGCGTTTGTTCCAGGCCCAGAATGTTAACGCTTTCAGCGGCGGCATCGGGAATAGAGCGCCACGGCGTGTTGATATAGAGCTGGCGGGCAATATGGGGGATGTCGCTGGCGGGAAACCGCAGCCCCAGGTAGCTGCCGCCCGCTTCCGGGCCCTTTGCTTCGGCTTTTACTTCACCGGTATTGTCCTGCCGGAACTGATAATACATAACGCGGGCAAAGCCGCTTTCCCGTTGAATATGCGAAACCAGCTGCTGCCGCCCCTGCTCCAGCTCTTCGACAGATTCAAAGCCGGCAAATCGATGCACGCGCGGGTAGTGTTGCCTGGGCTCGGAGCTTTCCGAGGGAATCAGTTCGACGATAACGGTCCTGTCGGCTGCTCGTGTCGCAATAAGTGAGGCGCGGGCATTTTCAACGGGCGCGTGAAAGCGGGTTAACCGGCTGCCGGGAGCTTCTCCCAGGTTGAAAATGAGCGGGGTAAGTGCGGCCGGTAACGAGCTGCCCAGCAGGGCGTTGGCGCTTTCGCCCAGCCAGGATTCGATGTTCCCGGAAACATGGGTGATCTGATTTTTACGGTTACACACCAGCAGGGCGCCGTGGGGCTGGATGGCGCCGGATAAATGCAGCTGTTCCTGTTCACATTGCGCAATGAAATCGCCGGTTACGGACATGTTCGGTTTCCGTTTCTCAGTATCTCGGTGAAGGCCGGGTATTCAAGAGGGTGAGAATACAGGAAGCCCTGAAGATAATCACAACCATTGGCTGACAACCATTGTTGCTGTTCTTCGGTTTCCACGCCCTCCGCCACCGTGCGGAGATTCAAGGCCGCCGCCATGGCCAGAATGGCTTTGGCTATGGCTTCGTCATTCTTGTCTTTGCCGCCCAGGCCATCAACAAAACTCTTGTCGATTTTCAGTTCCGCCAGCGGCAGCCGTTTGAGGTAGCTCAGCGATGAATAACCAGTGCCGAAATCGTCAACCGAGAGCGGTATGCCGGCATCCCGGAGCTTTTCGATGTTGTCCAGAGCCGTGCTGGTTCGTTCGACCAGGGTGCCCTCGGTAATCTCTACCTGAATCAGGGCCGGTGGAACGTGGTATTGCTTCATCATACCGGTCAGATAGTCCGGGAAATGTTCGTCCTGAAAGCTGCGCGCAGAGATGTTGATGGCCACGGGCACCGGACTCATGTCATTGGCCTGCCAGTACGAAAGCGCCTGTATTGCGATACCGATCACTTTACGGTCGATGTCTTTGATCAGGCCGCTGGTTTCTGCGGCGGGAATGAAGTCCGCCGGTGACATATGGCCGAGATCCGGGTCGTACCAGCGCAGCAATGCTTCGGCACCAATCATGTCCCGGCACTCTCCGGAAGTGTACTTGGGCTGGAATACCAGTCTCAGGTGGTTGTCCTGCAGGGCCTTGCGAAGGGCCGATTCCAGGCGGCTCTGTTTGAGCATCTGGGCCTGAAGTTCCGGCTTGTACAGCTCAAAACGGTCGCGCCCATTGGCTTTGGCCCGGTACATGGCGGTGTCTGCTGCTTTGGTCAGTGCCTGAGGATTTTCGCCATCGTCCGGGTAAAAAGCCAGGCCAATGCTGGCCGACACAAACAGTTTCTGGCCCCGTACACTCACCGGCAGGCGCAGGGCGCGGACAATGCGACCGGCCGCCTGTTCGGCGCCGGTAAAGCCGGTTTCGGACAGCACTATGGTGAATTCATCACCACCCAGGCGAGCGACAGTGTCCATCTCCCGCATCTGGGCCGATAAACGATTTGCGATCTGGATCAGCAGCTCATCGCCAACGTCGTGCCCCAGGGTGTCGTTAATGTTCTTGAAGTTATCCAGGTCAAGAAACATCAGCGCGGTAATGCCACCATGGCGCCGGGCGTGAGCGATAGCCAATTCCAGCCGGTCCTGGAACAGGGAGCGGTTGGGCAGTCCGGTCAGAGCGTCGTGGGTAGCCAGATATTCTGCTCTTTCCTGGGATTCCTTGAGTTGCGAGATGTCGGAGAAAACCGCCACAAAGTGGTCGCCGTCGCCTTCCCGGATGCGGTTGATGGTCAGCCACTCGGAGAACAGCTCGCCGTCCTTGCGCTGGTTCTGGAGTTCTCCCTGCCAGAAGTTGCTGGTTTCCAGGCTTTCCCACATGGTCTGGTAAAGTTCTTCAGAGTTGTTACCGGAACGCAGCAGGTCACCGACTTTGGTGCCTGTGGCCTCCTCTTGCGAATAGCCTGTGATCCGGGTGAAGGCCTGATTGACTGAACGGATGATGGTGTCGCTGTCGGTAACCACAATGGCCTCACCGGCCTGCTCAAACACTTTTGCCGAGATGTGCAGTTGTCGCTCTGCTTCCTTGTAAGCTGTGACGTCGACAAGGCTGACTACCAGAAGCTCTGCATGCCGGTGGCTGTCGAGCCCCGGTGTGATCACCATCTGCAGCTGACGGTCGTTATGAACGATCAACTGCTCGGAAGGCTCACCCTGCTCAGAGGCCTGCGCCAGCTCTTCGCCCAGAATCTGAAGTTCTGCCGGCAGCGTCAGGTGAGTGACAGGTTGTTCAAGCGCAGACAATCCCAGATCGAATTGCCGGGCGGCTGCGGCATTGAAGCGTCGCAAATAATAGCCGGAGTCGAAGACCAGAACGGGGAAGTCCAGGGCATCGTAAACATGGGTGTATTCGTCATTCAAAGCCTGGATTTCGGCAGACTTGGTGTTCAGCTCCTCGTTCAACCCCATCAATTCTTCATTGATGGCACGAAGTTCTTCGTTGGCGGCCTCCAGCTCTTCTCTGAAAGCCTGGGCTTCAGTGTCCCTGGAGTACGACGTGCTGAGGAGGGTGGCAGGTGGAGCGATAAAAGGTCTGTCGGGTGAAACAGGTTCGTTGCGTTTCCGGAATAATGACTCGTGATAATCCAGCGGCGAGAACAGGCTGCCTGAGTCGCGAACATTTTCATGCTCGCCCAGTACTAAAAGGCCCTGTTTTTTCAGGGAAAAATGGAAGCGTTTCAGTGCGCTTTCCTGCTGACCGGCATCAAGGTGCCGCAACAGGTTCCGGCAGATGATCAGATCCATGCGCAGAAAAGGCGTGTCGTTCACCAGATCATGGCGGGCGAAAGCCACACTGTCCCGCAGCCGCTTGCCCACCTCGTAACCTTGCCCGGAAGGCAGGAAGTAATGCTCTACGCGTTGCCTGGACAGATCTTCCACGGCAGTTGTCGGGTACCGGCCCCGCCGGGCAATGGCCAGGGCCTGTTCATCGATATCGGAAGCGAACACCTGAATAGCCGGCGGGTGTTCTTCATCGGCCACGGCTTCGTCAAACAGAATGGCAAGGGCGTAGGCCTCTTCGCCCGAGGCACAGCCGGCCACCCAGGCCCGAATTTCCGTCTGGTTTTCGACACTGGCGCGGCAGATTTCCTGAATGTGTGGACGCAGAGCTTCCAGAGCACTGACATTCCGGAAAAAATTGCTGGTTTTCAATTGGGTGCGCCTGCTTTATTTCATGAGGTTTTGTTCTATTCCCTGAATCCTACCGGTTTTTGTCCAAGAAGCGAGTCTACCGCCGATATTTCCAGAGGACGGGACAGTAAAAATCCCTGCACACTATCGCAACCGAGTTTTCGTAGTGCTTCCAGTTGAGCTTCGGTTTCAATGCCTTCGGCGATAACGGAAAGCCGCAAACTCTTGGCCAGGCTGATAATGGCTGTAGTGACCATTTCACCCGTCGTGTGTTTGCCGATTTCGTTGACGAAACTGCGATCGACTTTCAGGGCATCCAGCGGCAGCCGGTGAAGCTGACTCAAAGACGAGTAGCCAGTGCCAAAATCATCAATATGTACTGACAGGCCCAGACCTTTGGCTTCACGAATGTGCTCGGCGGCCAGTTCCACGTTGTCGATCAGGCTACTCTCGGTAATTTCCAGTACCAGCGCACTGGCCGGGGTGCCGGTATGGTCCAGCAGTGCCTGCAGCCACTGGAAAAAATTCGGGCGCAATAGGTCATGAGCGCTGAGGTTGACCGCCACAGTAAGGCCGTCGGCAATACCCTGTTCACGCCATCGTGCATGCTGGTGGCACACGGCTGCCAGTACCCAGTCGGTCAGGTCACGGATGATGTCCGTACTTTCGGCAATGGGAATGAAATCGGCAGGTGATACTTCACCCAGGTCTGCATCATGCCAGCGTACCAGCGCTTCCAACCCGGAAATGCGGCCGGTGGCCAGATCAAACTGGGGTTGGTAATTCATTCGTAGCCGGTTTTCAGCAATGGCTTCGCGCAGGCGGGTTTCAATCAGCATCGAACGTTGCAGCTGGGCTTCTTCGTCGGAACTGTAGAAGCCGATGGCCCGTGTGGCGCTGGTCATTTGCCTCGGCCGGGCCAGTTCGGCTTTGAGCAGCAACTGATCCATGGTTTGGGCATTGTCCGGAAACATGCTCACACCCACCGTAGGGTATACCCGCCGACCATCCAGCTGTAACGGTTCTGAAAATGCTTTCTGCAAGGCTCTGGCACCGAAATAGCGCTTACGCTGACGGCTCGCGGTTTTCAGGCTTTCCTTGTCGTCCAGCACCAGTAACGCTGCGTATCGGCCGTTGCCCAGTGTGCCCACATGTGCGGCTGATTTGATGAGTGAAGCAACCCGCCGTGCCAGTTCCTTATCAAGCAGCGCCTGTTGGTCGCCGGGTAGCTCCAGAATCGACAGGCCATATTCATTGATACCCACCACGATGACCGCTGCGCTCGATACATTTTCGAGAGTTTTCTGACTTCGATCGATAAACAGTTTTTCTCCGGGCAGGCCATCCTGTTTGTACAGAGCCTGTTCGAACAGGGAATTGCGCCAGATTTTCAGCCGATGGCCTTCATTCAGCTCCCGCTCGGCCATCGCAGCCATGTCCAGTAGAACTGCCAGTTGCTGGTCGTTCAGTTCCCGGGGTACGTAGTCGATAACACAGAGCGTGCCTACTGGTCGGCCGTTGGCGCTGCGCAGCACGGCGCCGGCGTAAAAACGAAGATGAGGGTCTTCAGTAACCAGCGGGTTGTGAGCAAAGCGTTCATCTCTGGCCAGATCGGTGACCACCAAATGCGAGGTTTCCTGAATGGCATGGTCGCAGATGGCAACGCAGCGGGGCGTTTCAGATGCATCCAGCCCCTGGTTGGATTTGAACCACTGCCGGTCGCTGTCCAGAAGGCTGACCAGCGCCACCGGCATGTTGAAAACCGACCGGGCGAGTCGGGTGATGCGGTCAAAACGCTCCTCGGGGGCCGTGTCCAGAATGTCCAGCGAATAGAGGTCTTCAAGACGCTGACTTTCATGATCCGTTTCTAACAGGTCGCGATGGGTCACAAGTGTATTTCCTGATTACAGACACAGAACGTTCTTACGAATGAAATGGGCGACAGGATTATCTCTGGCTACTGAAACCAGCATTACGATTGAAAGTTTTGCAGTAATTGACATATTTGCGCCCTGCATTGGTGCGTTTTTGGTGACAGGACATAACAGTGACTAATTAATGATCCGCATCAAATCAATGCGGCGAAATATGTCGTTACTGTGTGCGGTTTTAAAATGAGCCATCGCTCAACTTCGCACGTAATAGCCTTATAGCTATTAATTATGCTTGTCTTCTCAGGAGCACCCAGTGCGCATCAATGAACCAGTAACGAATCGTAAAGTTGCAGTCGGTAAAGACGCTAACATCCTCTCCACCACCAACCCCAAAGGGCAGATAACTCATATCAATGATGAGTTTGTGGAGATCAGCGGATTTTCCAGGGACGAACTGCTGGGTCAGCCTCATAATATTATTCGCCATCCCCACATGCCGCGGGCGGCCTATGAGGAAATGTGGCGCCGGCTGAAAGCCGGGGAAGCCTGGTTGGGAGCGGTCAAGAACCGTTGTAAAAATGGTGACCACTACTGGGTTCGAGCCTACGCCATTCCGGTCACCGACAAGAAAGGTGATCTGGTTGAGTTGCAGTCTGTTCGTACCCGGCTGGAGCCAGAAGCCGAGGAGAGGGCTGAGAAACTCTACGCCAAACTCCGGGAAAGCCAACCCAAGAAAGGCCCGGTCGAGCCGGCCCGACTATCCCGGGGATTGTCTCTGTCCGCGAAGCTGATGATCGCCATGGTGGTCATTCTGACGGCCAGTTCGGCGGTACAGTGGTTTGCTGGTTCGGCGTTTGCCGTACTGGCCGTCTGGCTGGTGTCGTTGGCTGTCGCCGCCGGTGTGATTATGAGCGTGACCGCGCCTTTCAGAGCGTGTGTCAGCCGCGCCCGGAAAATCATTGACGATACTGTGGCTGAACGAATCTTCACCGGGCGGAACGATGATATCGGCAGTATTGATCTGGTTATTACTTCGCAGGCAGCCGAGCTGGATGCGGTTGTTAAGCGCATGGATGACCTGATCGGCAAGCTGAGAGCTGACGTGGAGTACACCACTTCACGCAGTTCCGAGGCCAGCTCAGCGGTTCAGGAACAAACCACGGCAACCGATACCATTGCCTCGGCCAGTGAGGAGATGTCTGCCACCTCCAGTGAAGTGTCCAGTAATGCTTCGGACATGCTCGAACAGGTGCGCCTTGCCCATGACCGTGTCTCCAGCGGCCAGGCTATTACCCGGGAAACCCGTAACAGCATGGATGCCCTGTCCACAGAGCTGACGGAAGCCTCCCACCGGGTTGGCGAGCTGACGGAAGCCAGTAAAGGTGTGGCCGAGGCGCTCACTGTGATCGGTGCAATTACCGAGCAGACCAACCTGCTGGCGCTGAACGCGTCTATAGAGGCCGCTCGTGCCGGTGAAGCTGGTCGGGGCTTTGCCGTGGTGGCCGATGAAGTACGCAGTCTGGCTTTGAGAACCCAGAGCACCACAGAACAGATTAATTCCACTCTGGGTCACTTCCGTGATGTGGTATCCAAAGCCAGGAGCTCCATGGAGCGCTGTGACAGCTATGCTCAGAAAACCGTTGAAGATGCTGCCAATTCGGAAAGTACGCTGTCTGAACTGGTGACCTTTATCGATCGCATTTCACAGGCTTGTGATGGCACAGCGTCGGCCGCTGAACAGCAACATCAGGCCTCTTCAGAGATTTCCAGCCGGATTGTCAATATCAATGATCTGGGGGAAAGTGCGACAAGGCTCATGCATGAAGCCCAGAATTCCATTCGTCATCTGGAAGAGCAGATTGGTGATGTGGCCGGCCTGGTTGATCGTTTGAAGAGCCGTAATGAGGTGTAAGGAAGTTCCGAGTAGCGGTAAACTGGCGAGCCGCCGGTTTACCGGGTCATCTTAACGGCCTGAAAATTGATTCAGGTCTTCATGGGAACGGGTGATCTGCCGTTATAATTGACAGTTATCAATAATAAATTCTCCAAAAAACAGATCCAGCGCCGAGCGCTGCAAGAGTCTTTATATGTTCCTGTCTGAAAACAAAGCCAAGCATCTTATCCAGGCCATGCTCGAGGGTGGCTCACGGAAAAACTGTCCCGACTGGCTGGCACCCCTGGCTGAATATCTGAATGCCACGGTTGATGAAGAACTGGCGGTTGCCAACGGTGCCGTGGATATTTCGCGGCATATTTCCGACCTTGGTCAGGGTGCACTGGAATTTGATGAGCGAATTCAGCATCTGGTGGCCAATATTCAGACCCTGTCTGCGGCGATTGAAGAGATGTCGGCCAGCGCCTCGGAAGTTGGTGGTCTGGGCCAGGATGTGCTGGAGCAGGCATCGAACGTAAACAGTTACACCGAAGAGTCCAGCTCTGCCCTGGATGAGATGGAAGCCAGGCTTGCGGAAGTCGACATCGCCCTGACACAGGCCAACGAGGAAATGCGGTCGCTGGCGGAACAGACCAAACGGATTGAATCGCTCACCAACACCGTTAACGAGATCTCTGACCAGACCAACCTGCTGGCGTTAAACGCTGCCATTGAAGCGGCCCGTGCCGGTGAGGCCGGTCGTGGTTTTGCCGTTGTCGCCGATGAGGTTCGCCAACTGGCTGCCCGGAGTGCCGGTGCTGCACAGGAGATTAACGGCATTGTTACTGAAATTATCTCCGGGTCGGAAACCGTGCAGGAGCGTCTTGGCAAGTCGGTAACGGCTGTTCAATCCTCTGGTGAGAGCCGCGAGCGGGTTGCTGATGTGATCCACAAATCCCGTGATTCGGCCAATCAGAATTTTGACCAGGCCACTTCGATCGCTTCCGCAGCGGAACAGCAAAGCCAGGTTGCCCAGGATATGGCGCAGCAGGTCAGTTCCAACTCCGAAGATTCCGATGCTCTGGCCAACATCTTCAAGGAACTTATGCAGTCGCTGGCTCCCTTGCGTGAAGACACCAACCGGATTTTCAGTGAGATTCGTCTGTCGTCACCCTGCCTGGTGCTGGCCAGCGCCAAGCGTGATCATGTGGTCTGGGTCGACAAACTGATTCGCTTTGCCATGTTCCATGAGCGCTCGATTACCGAAGAAGAGGTGAAAGACCACACTCAGTGCCGGCTTGGTATATTTCTGGCCAGCGAGCAGGCAAAAGGTTTGCACCAGTTGCACGGCGCAGAACGGCTGATTAATCAGGTGCATCCTCAGGTGCACAAGGTCGGTAAGGAGCTGTTCCGTGTGGCTCAGGATTTCAACAACAAGCGTATTGATGTTGAGCGTTACAGCAAGGTTTCCAGTGAGCTGGTGGAAACGCTCAAATCTTCGTCTTCCGAGGTACTGGATCTGCTGGATAATATGATTCAGGAAGTGGAAAACAACCCATCCCTGGGCTGTTGAATGCCTGGTAATTAAGCCGGTTGTTCCTGCCAGCGCTCACGGATGGTGAGTATGGCGGGCAGGCAATCGAAGAAAGCCTGAACCAGTTCCGGGTCAAAGTGCTGACCACTTTGCTCGCGAATAAGATCCGTTGCCTGATCAACCGGCCAGGCTTTTTTATAGGGGCGTTCGCTGGTCAGCGCATCAAACACGTCAGCCAGGGCCACAATGCGTGCCGCTACTGGGATATCTTCTCCCTTCAAGCCCTGCGGGTAACCGCTACCGTCCCACTTCTCATGATGGCAAAGGGCCACCTCCCGGGCCATGTTAAGCAGGTTTGAGCCATCTTCTCCGATAATCTCGGCACCGATTTCCGCGTGTTTCTGCATGGCGGCCCACTCGTCAGCGTCCAGTTTCCCGGGCTTTTGCAGGATGGCGTCCGGAATACCGATTTTCCCGACATCGTGCATGGGCGCAGCATGTAGCAGGGTTTCCGACCAGGCTTCGTTGATGCCGGCTTCCAGAGCAATCAGCCGGGAATAGTGGCTCATGCGAATAACGTGCAGGCCGGTTTCGTTGTCTTTGTATTCGGCGGCCCGCCCCAGACGCTGCACCACCGCCAGGCGTGTGGCCGTCAGCTCATCCATCCGTACCAGAGACAGGTGATTGCGGACGCGGGCGCGAACAATGGCAGCGCTGACCGGCTTGGTGAGGTAATCCACTGCGCCCAGTTCGAAACCATGAGTTTCATCGTCCACATCTGACAGGGCGGTGACGAAGATGACCGGAATGTTCCGGGTTGTGGTGTCCAGTTTCAGCGCCTGGCAGACCTCGTAACCGGACTTGCCCGGCATCATCACATCCAGCAGGATCAGGTCCGGTTGTTCGGTTCGGGCCAGTGCCAGCGCCCGATCGCCGTTTTTGGCGAACAGCAGGCGGTAATGCTCCGAAAGGATATTACGCAGTACCTGAAGGTTTGCGGGTTCGTCGTCCACCAACAGCAGGGTCTTGGTGTCGGTCAGCATCAGGCCTCCTTCAGGCTTTCGCGCAAAGCCACCAGTATGTTGGCGGCTTGTTCGGGGTCGAAATTGTCCAGCGCTTCTGCAGCGGCCGAAGCGCAATCGTCGGGCAGGGCCGGTTTGAGGTCGGCAAAGGCCCTGTCGGGGATTTCCCCGTGTTGAAGCTGGCTGATCAGTGCGTCCAGTGCGGCCGGTTCGATTGTTCTGCCCGGATCGGCGTTTTCAGCTGTTGCTTCTGATAGGGCTGGTTGAGCAGCCAGCCAGTCATTGGCTGTCCGGAATTGCTGCGCCATTTGTTGCCACAGCTGGTTGCTGACCGGCTGCTGTTGTCTGAGCGTGGTTTCGAGCTCCGCCAGCGTGGCGGACAGCTTGCTGAAACCCAGGTTGCCGGTAATGCCCCGCAAGCGGTGTGCAGCTGCGGGGTCAGGCTGGCGTTTCAACCTGTCCGGATGATTTTCCGGTGCCTGCAGAAACCTTTTTGCAGCTTTCAGGTGGGCGGCGCTGTCCGGCCAGAGCTGTACCACCAACGACGAGTTCACTACCTCGGTTGGCCGTCCTCCGGTAGTTGTTATCCGGGGTGGCATGGTTGCCGCTTCCAGCCCCAACAGGCCGGCAATCTCGGCAGTCAGCTCCGGCAGATCAATCGGTTTGATGGCAAAGCCATCCATGCCGGCTTCCCTCGCTTCCCGGCGATCTTCTTCCAGTACGCTGGCCGTCAGAGCGATGACGGGTGTCGGCGATTGCCCATGTTCGGCTTCGAGCCTGCGGATGGCTCTGGTGGCTTCGTGGCCGTTCATTTCCGGCATCTGGACGTCCATCAACACGATATCAAATGCCCGGGCCGAGAATTTCGACAGGGCGTCCTGGCCATCTTTGGCGGTTATCACGGTATGGCCCCGCTGGCCCAGCAATGAACGCAGTAACTCCAGATTCTGTGTTACATCATCGGCAACGAGAATGGTCAGCGGTGGCAATTCGGTTTCCTGTTCTGAGGATTGGTCCTCTGTCACGGCCTGGCCGGCCTGCAGCGGCAGGTGTATCCGGAAAGTGCTGCCCTGACCGGGCGCGCTGGTCACGGAAATCTGCCCACCCATAAGCTCGGTGAGCTGGCGGGCAATGGTTGTGCCCAGCCCCGTGCCACCGAAGCGGCGAGTCATACTGGAGTCGGCCTGGGTGAAGGGTTCAAAGATTCTGTCGATCCGGTCAGCAGGAATGCCGATGCCGGTGTCTTGCACCAGAATTACGACGCTCCCTGGTTCAGGTTGCTGAATGTGCAGAGTGACGCCGCCCTCACGGGTGAATTTCACGGCATTGCTGACCAGATTCAGCACCACTTGCTGGATTCGCAGCGGGTCGCCTTTGAAGTAGTCATCGGCCCGGTAGTCCAGTTTCAGGTAAAGGTTCTTGCGAGCAGCATGCAGGGACTGGCTGGCAACGATCTGGTTGCAGACCTCGCGTAGCGAGAAATCCCGGCTTTCCAGCTCAGTATGACCGCCGTCGAGTTTGGCGGTGTCGAGAATGTCGTTGAGCAGCGTGAGCAGGGAGCGGGCTGAATTTTTCACTACGCCCAGATGCCCGGCCTGGGACTCGTTCAGCGGTGAGTCCAGTACCAGGTCGGTAAAACCGATAATGGCATTCATGGGCGTGCGGATTTCGTGACTCATGTTGGCCAGGAAAGCGCTTTTGGCTTCAGTGGCCTGTTCCGCTTCTTCTTTGGCCTGGCGTAGGTCGGTTTCCATCCGGTGCCGCTGGGATATGTCGGTAATAAAACCGACAAAGGTGCTGGTCCCGCCCAACCGGGATTCGCCAATGGCCAGCCGGATGGGAAACTGGTGGCCATGCTTGTGCAGAGCCCAGACTTCCCGGCCCTGGCCGATAATCTGGCCCTCACCGGTGCGTATGTAGTTCTTCAGATAGCCGTCGTGGGCGTCCTGGTGAGGGTTGGGCATGAGCATTTTCACGTTCTGGCCCAGCACTTCGTCAGCACAATAGCCAAAAATACGCTCGGCGGAGTCGTTGAAGGACAGGATGATCCCCCTTTCGGAAATCTTCACAATGCCGTCTACGGCTGCATCCACAATGGTCTGCAGTTCGCTGGCCGATTTCTGGCTGCGCCGCATCAGTGCCCGGTAACGGGCGACGGCATTCACGCCGGCAGACATCAGGCTCAGGGAAATGGTGACAAAGGCGATGGCCAGAGCCAGCAGGGTGTGGCGATCACTGCCTGGCAGGAAGTCCGGGTCTGGCTGGCCGATGAAGCGCGCGGCCTCCATGGCGGTGTAATGCATGCCGGCAATGGCCAGGCCCATGATGGTGCCGGCCAGCACGCGGCGCTGGTGGCTTCGCAGGAGCTTTTGATGGCGCAGCCCGAAACCAATCCACAGTGCCAGGGTTCCCAGTAGTACCGCCACCAGAATGGACAGCATGAACCATTCCGGGTTGTATCGCAGAACCGGGCCGATCTGCATGGCGGCCATGCCCAGATAGTGCATGGCACCAATGCCCACGCCTGCGGTAATGCCTCCACCAATGAGGCGCGCGGTGTTCAGCTTATTGCGGGCCAAAAGGCTGAGTGTCACCCAGGAGGCCAGAAGACTCGGTACCACTGAAAGCGCAGTAATGCCCGGGTGATACTGCACATGAGTGGGCATTTCGAAAGCCAGCATGCCGATAAAATGCATGGACCAGATGCCGAACCCCAGAGAAGTGGCGCCGCTGATCAGATGCAGTCTTTCCATGAAACGGGTGCTGCTGCGCCGGGCGGCGGCAGCAAGAACCAGAGCCATGTAGGAAGCTCCGATGGCAATAGCCAGGGAAAGTATGACCATTGAAGGGTCATACTGACCGGTGACCAGTTTATCGGGCGTTGGCCCGATGACGAAAAAATCATTCAGTGAAAGCAAGAAGTGAAGCCTGTCAGTCTGCGGTTATCCGGTTCTTTCCGGCCTTCTTTGCGGCGTATAACCGTTGGTCCACTCGCTCGAGAATGCTGGCGGGAGTGTCATCGGTTCCGGACTCAGTAACGCCAACAGAGAGGGTAACCTGGCCGATATTACTGAATTTTACGACCGCCATTGTTTCGCGGATCTTTTCGGCAATATCCGTGGCTTTTATGTGATCGCAGAAGGGCAGAATGACAATAAATTCTTCCCCTCCCCAGCGGATGCACTTGTCCGTCTTCCGGGTTTGCTCCATCAGGATGTCGGCAACGGTTTTGATGATGTCGTCACCCCGGGGGTGGCCATGGGTGTCGTTGACGGCTTTGAAGTCGTCGATATCGAGCATCAGAATACTGAAAGGAGCATCCTTTTCCTGGGCCTGGATAAGCACCACATCCAGATCGATTTCCCCGGCCCGGCGGTTTAACAGGCCGGTAAGGGAGTCGTGGGATGCCTGTTCACGGAGTTTCAGCTCAGCAAACACCCGGTCGCTCAGATCTTTGATAATGCTGATAAAGTGAGTGATCTCGCCACTGGCATTCTTGACCGGGGTAATGGTCTGCTGGCAGTGAATTTCGTGGCCATTCTTGTGGCGATTGACCACCATGGCACGGAAAGGCAGCCCTTCATTCAGGTGGCGCCACAAACCCCTGTAGAACGTTTTGTCATGCCGGCCGGATTTCAGTACTGATGGGTCACGACCAATCACTTCGGTGGGTGTATAGCCGGTGATAATCTCGAAGCCCTGGTTGGCAAATTCGATAACCCCTTCGGCATTGGTAATAAAAATGCCGTCGTATGCCGCATCGATAGCTTTGGCAAACAGGTTGCCGGTGGACTCTACCGCGTGTAGCTGGGTGATATCTTTCTGGATGGAGATATAGAAGCGTGGATTGCCGGCGTCGTCATTGACGACGGTAATATTCCACTCCACCAGGTAGGGGCGGCCGTTCTTGCGATAATTAATGGTGGAACCGGAAAAAAAGCCGCGTTCCTCCAGATCACGCCGGAGCTTGTCGATGACGGCCGGCTCTGTCATCGGGCCTTGAAGGATTTTCGGGTTTTCCCCGTCCAGCTCCTCGGCAGAATACCCGGTCATGTTGCAGAACGCCGGGTTGGCGTAGACGATCTTGTGCCTGGTGTCTGTAATGATAATGGCATTGAATGACAACTCGGCCGTGGTGCGAAATAACACCAGCGCGTCATCGTTCAAAAGGCCCTGCAGGCTCTTGGGGAGTTCCTGGATCAATTGCTAACCTGCGATTTATAAGGTTTATTCAAAATGCGGACAAGCATCATCGAGGGGGAGGTTGGTGTCAACGAGGAAATATCCCTACCGACAGCCCCGGCCCATTTATCTGAGGAATAGCGGACATTCACCAATCTTGAGTTGAAGTCTCACTATTCGATGCAATAGTTAAAGTAGATTTCCCAAGAGGAGGCATTGCATGTCGACTACCCGAATGAGTAAAGACAGCCTGAACACCCTCTCTACCCTGAACGCGGGTGGCAAAACTTATCACTATTATAGCCTGCCGAAAGCCGCAGAGTCGCTGGGCGATCTGGATCGCCTGCCGTTTTCCCTGAAAGTGTTGACGGAAAATCTGCTGCGCAATGAAGACGACGCTACCGTTGATCGCTCCCACATTGATGCGATGGTGGAGTGGCTGAAAAATCGCCACTCGGACACCGAAATCCAGTTCCGCCCGGCCCGGGTACTGATGCAGGACTTTACCGGTGTGCCCGGCGTGGTGGACCTGGCGGCCATGCGTGAAGCAGTCAAAGCGGCGGGCAAAGACCCGGCCATGATCAACCCGCTGTCGCCGGTGGATCTGGTGATTGACCACTCGGTGATGGTCGACGAATACGGCACCCCGCAGTCGTTCAAAGACAACGTGGCCATTGAAATGGACCGGAACGAGGAACGTTACGAGTTCCTGCGCTGGGGCCAGCAGGCCTTTGATAACTTCCGTGTGGTGCCGCCGGGCACCGGTATCTGTCACCAAGTCAATCTGGAATATCTGGGCAAGACCGTCTGGCAAAAAGAGGTGGACGGCAAGAACATCGCCTATCCTGACACCCTGGTAGGCACTGATTCCCACACCACCATGATCAATGGCCTGGGCATTCTCGGTTGGGGTGTTGGTGGAATTGAGGCGGAAGCCGCCATGCTCGGCCAGCCGGTGTCCATGCTGATTCCGGAAGTGATCGGCTTTAAGGTCTCCGGCAAATTGCGCGAAGGCATCACCGCCACCGACCTGGTGCTGACGGTGACCGAGATGCTGCGCAAGAAAGGCGTGGTCGGTAAGTTTGTGGAATTCTACGGCGACGGTCTGAAAGACATGCCGGTAGCCGACCGGGCCACTATCGCCAATATGGCACCGGAATACGGGGCGACGTGCGGCTTCTTCCCGGTGGACGAACAGACCATCACCTACATGCGCCTGACCGGCCGTGAGCAAGAGCAGCTGGAACTGGTGGAAGAATATGCTAAAGCTCAGGGTTTGTGGCGTGAACCGGGTCATGAGCCGGTATACACTGACACCCTGGAGCTGGATATGGGTGAAGTGGAAGCCAGCCTGGCCGGCCCGAAACGCCCGCAGGATCGTGTCGCCCTGAAAAATATGAAGGCGTCCTTCGAGCTGTTGATGGAAACCGCCGAAGGCCCGGCAGAACGCCGTGAAGACAAGCTGGAATCGGAAGGGGGTGGCACCGCCATTGGCGCTGAAGACGCTTACTTTGAACACCCGGTCAGCCAACCCCTGAAAATGAACGGTGAGGAGTTCCGTCTGGATCCGGGCGCCGTGGTGATCGCCGCCATTACTTCTTGTACCAACACCTCTAACCCCAGCGTGATGATGGCTGCCGGCCTGATGGCGAAAAAAGCGGTGGAGAAAGGCCTGACCTCCAAACCCTGGGTAAAAACCTCCCTGGCACCGGGCTCCAAGGTGGTAACCGACTACCTGAAAGTCGCCGGTCTTCAGGATGACCTGAACGAACTGGGCTTCAACCTGGTGGGCTACGGTTGCACCACCTGTATCGGTAACTCTGGCCCACTGCCGGAGGCGGTCGAACAGGCCATTACCGATGGCGATATGACCGTCGCCTCGGTGCTCTCCGGTAACCGCAACTTCGAAGGCCGGGTGCATCCGCTGGTAAAAACCAACTGGCTGGCTTCGCCGCCCCTGGTGGTGGCCTATGCGCTGGCTGGTAACGTGCGGATGGATCTGACCAAGGATCCGCTGGGTGAAGATAAGGACGGCAACCCGGTCTATCTGGAAGACGTGTGGCCGAGCCAGAGCGAAATCGCCACAGCGGTCGAAAAAGTGAAGACCGAGATGTTCCACAAGGAATACGGTGAGGTCTTTGAGGGTGATGAAACCTGGAAGTCCCTCAAGGTACCGGATAGCAAGGTGTACGAGTGGAGCGACAAGTCCACCTACATCCAGCATCCACCGTTCTTTGAAGGTCTGCGTGAAGAGCCGGATGCCATCGAGGATGTCAAAGACGCCAACATCCTGGCCATGCTCGGCGATTCGGTCACCACCGACCACATCTCACCGGCCGGTTCCTTCAAACCCGATACTCCTGCCGGTAAATACCTGCAGGAGCAGGGCGTGGATCCGAAAGACTTCAACTCTTACGGTTCCCGCCGGGGTAACCACCAGGTGATGATGCGTGGCACCTTCGCCAACGTACGTATCAAGAACGAGATGCTCGATGGCGTGGAAGGTGGTTACACCAAATTCGTGCCCACCGGCGAGCAGATGGCCATCTACGATGCCGCCATGAAGTATCAGGAGCAGGGCACACCTCTGGTGGTCATCGCCGGCAAGGAATACGGCACCGGCTCCAGCCGTGACTGGGCCGCCAAGGGTACCCGCCTGCTGGGTGTAAGAGCCGTGGTGGCTGAATCCTACGAGCGAATCCACCGTTCCAACCTGATCGGCATGGGCGTAATGCCCCTGCAGTTCCCGGAAGGTACGGACCGCAAGAGCCTGAAACTGACCGGTGAGGAAACCATCAGCATCGAAGGGCTCTCCGGCGATATCCAGCCGGGCCAGACCCTGACCATGACGGTGAAATACAAGGACGGTTCTACCGATAGCTGCGAGCTGAAGTCACGGATTGATACTGCCAACGAGGCGGTGTACTTCAAGCACGGCGGCATTCTGCACTATGTGGTGCGGGAGATGCTGAAGAACGCTTGATGATCAACGTGTTATCGGAAGTCAGAAAAGCCGGCGTTCACACGCCGGCTTTTTTGTTTCAGGAGAGTCAGAGTCTGAAGGCGTGTGGATGATGGAAGGTGTGATCCATGGTTATTGATGGTTGAGAAACCATACAAAACAAAGGGTATAGTTTCGAGCTGTTACATCATGGTAACATCTTGAAACGAAAGCGTAGCCAACAGTTACACGTTGCGGGAAGCCATTACCTGATATGAATAAAGCCTGTCTTATTTTACTTGTTGCCTTTCTGGTGTGGCCCTGCTTTGGCTTTGCAGCGAAGTCTCCTGAGAATGTTGGTTTTTATTACGGTAGCGAAGCTCCCATAGGCAGCCTCTACAGGTATGACTGGCTGGTGTTACAGCCTGAGCTGGTTTCCGATGGGCGTTTGTCCCTTCTTTATGATGGTGGCACTTTACCTGTCGCCTATGTGGCAGTTGATGAGGTGGCCCGAAGTCACAGGTTATTTCCGCAAGTTTCTGATGACTGGAAAATTGGTGAGAACCAGGCCTGGGAAAGCGCAATTCTTGATCTGCGCCTGACGGAAGTACAGTCATTCATTCTTGATGAGCGTATTGCGCCGGCGATGGACAGGGGCTTTCAGGGTGTGTTTCTGGATACTCTGGACAGCCATTTGATGACCGATACCGGGCGCGATAATCCTGATGCCTTTGCCAAGGCTCAGGCGGAGCTTATTTCCTCGATACGTGGGCGTTATCCAGACGCACGGATAGTTATCAATCGCGGTTTTCATTTGCCCGAGCGTACTCATGAGCAAACTGATGCCCTTGCGTTTGAATCATACCTCGAAGGTTACGATCCCGAGACCGAGCGTTACAGGCCGGTTCCCGATGATGACAGGAAATGGCTTGATGATCGCGTACAACAATGGCGTGATAGCTACCCTGAAAAGCCTGTCGTGGCCATTGACTACACAGAGAATGGCCAGGAGGCTCAGGAACTGGCAGGGCGGTTGAGAGATTCGGGCTTTTTGCCTTACGTCAGCAACTCAGAGCTTACCCGCCTGGGCCCAACCACCCCTGAGAGCATTAATCGACACGTCCTGGTGATGTCTGATTTACCCGAGCAGCGTAAAGACCAGAGCATGGCCCATCAGAAACTGGGCATAGTGCTGGAAAATCTTGGGCTGGTACCGGTGTATCGTTCGGTATTATCCGACATGCCCCAAGAGGCATTAATGGACCGATACGCTGGCGTGGTGATCTGGTGGGAGGCCGGGTCAGCAAATACCCGAGTCTGTAACTGGCTGGCCAACCATGCGGATAAGGAGTTTCCGGTAGTGATGATGGGGCTGGTGCCTTCCGCCTACCAGTGCCGGAAACTGATATCTTCAAGAGGCATGGCAATTCCGCAGGGCAGCGGGTCTGTTGAGGAGATACATTCTTCTGTCGGGCAATTTGAAGGAAATCGCTTGCCCAGGCGAGCAACCAATGCGCTTCCGGTGGCTTCAGGTAACGATGCCTGGGTTACTCTGAAAGATCAGACCGGAACCACTTTCAATCCGGTTTATGTCTCTGAGAACGGCGGTGCTGCCGTATCCCCTTTCATTTTTGAAGTGGGCCCGGAGGACTCTCAATTCTGGCTTTTTGATCCTTTCGAGTTTCTGAAGCAGGCGCTGCGGCTTGGTGAATATCCGGCTATTGATACAACTACAGAGGCGGGCCGGAGAATTCTGACAGCTCACATTGATGGTGACGGTTTTGTGTCCAGGGCAGAACTTCCGGGCACGCCGCAGGGTAGTCAGGTCATTCATGAGGAAATCATCAGGAAGTATCGGATTCCTCATACCGTCTCGGTTATTGAAGGGGAGGTTTCGAAAACGGGTCTTTATCCCGCACAAAGTGTGGAAGCCTTGCGGATCGCCCGCCGTATATTCCGTGAACCGAATGTTGAAATTGCTTCCCACACCTATGGACATCCTTTTTTCTGGCAGATGATGGAGGGTGGTCCTGCTCCGGATGCCGATCAGGCCGAATATGGTTATGCCATGAACCTCCCTGATTACGAGCCGAACCTGAACAGAGAAATCCCCGGCTCAGTTGATTTCGTCAATCAACTGGCTCCGCGTGACAAATCGGTAGAGGTCTATCTCTGGAGTGGCGATGCACGTCCTGGAGAGAAGGCGCTTGCGATGGCCAGAGAGCTGGGATTGTATAATGTGAATGGGGGCAACACCCGACCCCTTCCTTACGGTTCACAGCTTGCGGAAGTCTGGCCGGACGGTCGGCCGGTTGGCGATGAACTCCAGGTTTATGCGCCAGTCATGAATGAAAACGTATACACCGAATTATGGACAGGTCCCTTCTATGGCTACCGGAATGCCCGCTACAGCTTTGACTTACTGGATAAACCCTATCGCCTCAAACCATTTGGCATTTACTACCATTTCTATTCCGGCACCAAGCCGGAAGCCCTGAAAGCACTTAATGAAGTTTATGAACACGCATTAGCTTCACCCAACACTCCTCTGCCATTAAGTCGTTATGCGCGTCGGGTTCAGTCCCGGTACTACGGCACTATGACTCTCAGTGAGGGCGGAGAATACCGGTGGCGTGGACTCGAGGTGCCCCGAACAGTACGAATTCCAGAGAATCACTATCCGGATCTTAATAAAAGCCAGGGTGTATCTGGTTACGCGGATCATAATGGGCAACGCTATGTTCACCTGACGGGCCGGGAATCAGCTCTGGTCATAACGGAACAATCGCCCGATGGCCCTTACCTGCGCTCAGCAAATGCTTCAGTTACATCCTGGCAAAGAGAGCGCGCCGATAGCACCGGCTGGACCATTCGCTTGAGCACGGAAGGCTATGTGCCTCTGGAACTGGATTTTGCCGGTGCCTCCAGGTGCCGGGTTGAGGGCGGGCCCGGCAGTCAACGATTGTCTGCCACTTCCTTTCGGTTTGAACAGGCATCCGTGACTGATCTGGCTGTGGAGTGTTTCTGAGTGAGACCAGCCAGTCGCCCATCCTTTTTTCGGCTGCCAACTCTGATGCTTATGGGGTTGTTGGCAGCAGGGGCTTTCTATCTTCTGTATCCGAGGCAGAGTTTTTTTGAGGCGCTGAGGAACGCACCCAAGCCTGACTCTGTGTCACTGGCTTACATGAGCATTCTACAAAGCAAACAACAGGCGGACCCGTCACTTCAAGTCAGCCTGGCGGAGAACCAGCTCAGGTCAGGAAGCTACGATCAGGGGCTGGCAATATTACGCGGCATGTTAAGTGAGGAGAGCATTCCGTTTGCTCAGCTGAAGGGGGTGCTGCCTTTGCTCACACCAGAAGACCAGGTTCGCTTCCTGCCTCGCTTTATTGCTTTTGACAAGAGCGGGGAGCATCTCTGGCTGCACCGCCTGCTAGGCAATGCGCTTTTGGCGACCAGCCAGCCTGGCAGGGCGGCCGATAGTCTGGCCGCAATCATCGATAAACTGCCCCGCTCTGAGCGCGGCGAAGCCCGCCAGGAACTGATACGTCGTTATCTTGAAGCCGAGAAACCGGAACAAGCCCTGAAGGCATTCAAAGCCGGGGAATTGCCTGAAAATACCGTTGCTAGCCTCAAACAGGGAATCAGGCTGGCCGAGCTAACGGGTGATATTGATGCTCAAATCGAGTGGCTGAAGAGCTTATCGATGGTTGAGGAAGATAATTTCCGGACATTGTTACGACTGTTCAGGTTGCAACTGGGTGAGCGGCGCATACTGTTGGCGGCAGAAACCGGCGTTCGGTTGCTACCGTATAAAGACCGTCTTTCACCAAGCCAGTTGTCCGATATTGCCAGATCACTGGAATGGGCCGGCATGTATGCAAAGGCTCAAGTCCTGTGGCGCCAGATATATAATGAGACTGCCAGTCCCGATGCCTTCGAGCGTGCAACAACCCTGGCCAGGGAGCGTTTTGACTGGGCGGCCTTGAGCGCCATTCTATCGGTGGCTGGAGACCGCCGGCTGTTGGACCCAGACGAGTGGCTGCAATGGTCTGACGCCCTTCTCAGGCAGGGCGAGCTTGAGTCCGCAATGACTATGCTGGAGCGGGGGCTACTCGACCACCCCGACAACGACATTATTTCCGGGCGGCTTTTTGTGCTGTATTTCAACAACCAGCGCTTTGATGACGCCATAGCGTTGTTGAAAGACCGGCGGGAACTGACAGAACAACAACGGATTCTTCTGGCTAATCTGTACTGGCGCACACGCTCGCCAGAAGAAGCCTTGCAGGTCTTGCAGGCTCCCTTTTCCGATGTCGGGTTTATGGAAGAGGCTTTTCAACTGCGTCTGGATCTGGCATTGATCCTGGACGACAGTGATGCCCTGCGAAAGGAATATGAAAAACTCATAGCCCAAAAACCAGCCACCATGGATTCTGAATTGGCTGAACGGGTCATCGGGTTGGCCCTGTTTTTTGATGAGCAGTCAACAGCACTGGAACTGAGCGAAGCCCGTTACGCGATTACCCGAAATGCCCGGCTCTTGCCCATTATCGCCGAACTTCAGGCGGCCTCGGGCCGTTGGAGTGATCTGGGGCAAACGCTGTCAGTTTGGCTGACTGAGGACCCGGCTATTGAATCCAATGCTCGTTACTGGCTGCTTCTTGGCCGTTATTACGAGCAGTCTCAGCGCCCGAGCCTTGCTGAGAGTGCGTATCGGAACGCTTTGATGGCGAGTCCGGGTAATACCGATGTGCTGAGTAGTTGGGCCTGGCTCTTGTTGGCGAATGACGAACGCCCGAACAGCAAACTCAGGTTGATTTTGGACCAGCTCAGCCAGCAGGGTGAAGATCCTTCGTCTGCACTTCTCAGCTATGGGACAGACGTATTGGAAGGAGCTCAAGAGCAAGGGGCGCCAACCTATGCCAGCAATAACAGGCTGCTGCAGGCTGGCTGGTTTCAGGAAGACCTTGATCGATTGGCGGTCAGCCACCGATATATAACTCTGAACTATGCTTTCGAAGACTACCGTTTAACCGCTCTGCTGGATGACCTGAGCATCTCTGATGACACTTTTTATCGATCTTCCGTATCCCCCGGAGCGGATGCCCGGATTACGTTGACCTCAAATCAGAATAGCCGGGAATGGCAATGGGAAGGCGGTATTGGTCGTCATGACCGTTTGGGTGATAACGACCTTTGGGCAGGTATGAGTGTGCGTTATAACCCGACAGAACGATGGCAGTTTCAGTGGCAGCATTATCAGGGTGAACGAGCCACAGACAGTGCGGAAGCCTGGTGGCTTATGAGCAAAAACAGAACCGGGCTTGAAGCTCGTTACCAGCCCTGGTCCAGGCTGGATCTGACTGTGGGCGTTGACGCTCTTTCTTTCGATACCAGCAATCAGGATGACGTTGCCACGGGCCACGAGCTCACGCTGGGCAGTAGCTATCAGGTTGCCCGGGGCAATATTGCCTGGAATGTTCGAAGTGAATACAACCGCCAGCGCCTGACCGATATAAAACCGCTTGCCCCGCAAACCCGAACCCTTTTCACGCAGCCGATTACGACCCGGGATCTTCTGACAGAGAACTACGAGCGAATAGGGCTTGGCAGCCGCTGGTATCACGGAGATCCGCACGGGCTGTTCAGGCAGGACGCTTCGCCCCGATGGTTCGTCGATGTTACTGCCGGTTACGTTATGTCCAGTTCCAGCGTGGACATGGGTGCGTCTGCCGGCATTGGCTGGTCACTGATGGGGAATGACGAGCTGGCACTTTCGACAGGTTATGCCTCAGACGGACTGAACAACGAGAGTCGTTTGAATGCAAAAATAAGTTACACCCTCTACTTTCCCGATCTCAGGAGGTCGCAATGACAGCAATACGTACGCTCAGTTTAACCCTACTCGTGGCCTTGCTCGCAGGATGCTCGACCCTGATCGCTGAAAAGGGAGGCCAGACCATCGCCATGGATCAGAAGTTTGCGGTGGTGCCGCTATTGAATTTGTCGGAAACCCCGCAGGCTGGCGACAAAACAGCGAGCATTCTGGCAGCGGTTCTCAGGGCGAAAGGTGTATCGGATGTCCGCCTGTACCTTCCGCCGGAAGAAAATCTGTTAACCGGCGACAATCAGCAACGTCAGTCGGATGCAATCTCTGATGCTCGAGCGGATGGAGCGGAAATTATTATTGCCGGTACCGTGGAGGAATGGCGATACAAGGCGGGTCAGGATAATGAACCAGCAGTAGGTGTAACCCTGACTGTCTCGGATATCGATAACCGACAGGTTCTGTGGACAGGGACTGCCGCCAGAACAGGGTGGGGGAGAGATGGCCTGGGTACAACCGGGCGGAAGGTTCTGGAAGATCTTGTGCAAGCCATGCCTTTGAGTGCGGGGAGTAACTGACCCCCATGAACACACCGGCAACACAGACGCAAAAGGACTATCGGCTGGACGCTGCTGTCCCGGAGTGGCTCAAGTGGTCTGAAGTCGTTGTGGTAACTGGCCTTTTCCTGGGGCTTTGCTACTGGGCCAACCCCGAGGATCCACTGTACCTCAACGAGCACTTCCCCTGGCCGATATTGGGCACTTTGCTGGTGGGGCTTCGGTACGGCTTTTTTGCCGGGCTGATCTCGGCACTGCTGGTGCTCGGTTTTGTCGGCTGGTTCCTGCAGGGGCACCCGGATACCGATTTCCCCTGGGTCTGGAGCGCGGGGCTGCTTTGTACGGGCTTGCTGGCCGGCGAGTTTCGGGATTATTGGTCACGGAAGCTGCAACGTGCCGAGGCCGCCCACGAGTACAGCCTTCTGCGGGTAAAGGAATTTACGCGCAGTTTTTACCTGATGAAAGTGTCCCATGATCGCCTGGAGCAACAATTGGCGACCAGCTCAGGAAGCCTGCGAGAGGCGCTTCGGCGTCTGTATGGTGAGCTACAGGCGGGCTCGAGTCGGCTGAATGCAGAGAATGCCAGTCTGATGCTGCAGGTGCTGGCTCGTTATGGCCAATTACAGGTCGCCGCGATTTATTCAATCAAGGATGGCCGGATAGCCGACAGCCCAATGGCATCAATCGGTGATTTCGGAGAAGTTGCCGGCAGTGACCCTCTTCTTGAGAATGCGATCAGGCAAGTCGAACTTGTGTCCGTTCAAACCGAATTTCATGCTCACCTCGACAGACTGGATACGGATCTTCTGGCGGTTGTGCCATTGGTTACCTCAGATGGTGAGTTGATTGCTGTCTGTGCCATCAAGGCCATCCCGTTTTTTCACTTTCATCAAAAATCGTTGCGGTTGCTCGCCATACTGGCTGGCCACATGGCTGACATGGTTCAGGTTCAGCAACAGTGCGACACCGTTGGCACCTCTGAATGGCAGTATCTGTGTTTTCAGGCGCGTCGCTCGGCTCGTGATGCAGAGCAATTCAACATGCCTGGGATATTGCTGAATATACGAACGAGCACTAAAGATGCGGAACCGATTCATGAGCGTATGTTTGGCATGCGCCGGGGGCTGGATGTTCTGGCCACGAATCAATCGGAGAAGGATGTCGTAGATATTGTCCTGCTGATGCCCCTTACCGACGAACTCGGCCTGGCCGGCTATCTGCAGCGGCTGGATGATGACCTTCGTGAGAGTCTGGGGCATGCGTTAAATGACTATGCCAGTGTTGATTCACTGGTGATCCGTGACTTTGAATCGGTAACACATTGGCTGTCGAAGGCAGGGGCGAGCCATGCCCAGTAAGTTGCTCTTTTCATTGGGGCTCGCCTCTGAACTGAGTGGTATTGGCTACTTGTTTTACGCCGGTGAGAAACTTCAGGCACTGATCCTGTATGCGTTCGCCCATGGCGTAGCCAGTGCAGCTTTTACCGTTATTCTGATCGCGCTATTACCGGTACGCTACCGCCAACGAACCACAAGAGCTGCGTTGTTCCTCTTCTCGCTTCAGTTCGCCATTCCCTTTGTCGGCAGCCCCGGCGTGTTTGTCGGTATTCTTCTGGCGCTTTATCTGCCCAGGACGGTGCGTAATCCAGCCTGGCAGTCAGTGCTCATACCGGAGCTGCCATATACCCCGATCGATATGGACACCCAGACTGTTTACACCGAAGGTGGTCTTCGTCAGGTGCTCCGTGAAGCCGGTGATATGGGGAAGCGGGTACGTGCCCTGCTGGCGACGAGACAGATGCCGGGTAAAGAAGGTATTGAAATCCTGCGCGAGGCCCTGAAGGATTCGGCGGACGACGTTCGCCTTCTGGCCTACTCGCTGCTGGAACAGCGGGAAAAACACCTGGTAACGGAAGCCGGAAATATCCAGGAGGAACTTAAAAACCGTCCGGATGAAGCTCAGGAAATTGTGTTGTACAGAAGGCTGGCTCAGCTCTGGTGGGAAACCGCCTACCTGGGTTTGGCTCAAGGTAGCCTGAGGCGATATTACCTGCAGAATTCCAGAGATCTTCTCATCCGTCTGGTTGGCAAAGTTGACCAGCACGTGGACTGGCAGTTGCTTGGTCGGGTAGAGCTGGCTCTTGGGAATATCAGAACGGCAGGTGAAGCCTTTGAAATTGCCATGGAAAATGGCGCACGGAAAGAACAGGTCTATCCCTATCTGGCGGAGGTTGCGTTTTTGGAGAGGGATTTCGAGAAGGTTCGTTATTGCCTTGCGAGATGTGCTCATGGCCCCTCTCATCCGGCAATTTCCCCTCTGTTGGAGGCGTGGCTATGAGACAGGATCACCCTATCGAGCCGGTAGCAGATATAGCATTGTTGCTGGAAGGTACTTACCCCTACATTCGTGGCGGCGTATCTTCGTGGGTTCACCAGATGATTACCGGCTTGCCCGAATATACTTTTGCTCTGATATTTCTGGGCGGGGACCGGAACAGTTACGGTGAAATCCAGTACCAGTTGCCGGACAACGTTACGCATTTCGAATGTCATTATCTGATGGAAGCCCACACTCGTGAGAAAGCGAGGCCACGAAAAGGAAACAGCCAGGCGTTCCGGGATCAGCAGCAGTTGCATGAACAATTCAGGCAAAAGGGGCCTGTGTGCCCGAAACTTCTCACTCGTGCTTTTATGGAGCTGGGGCAGCCAAAGGGCATTACCAGAGAAGATTTTCTGTTCAGCGAAGAAAGCTGGCGAGTGATTGATGAGAGCTACCGCGCCTATTGCACCGAACCGTCCTTTGTTGATTATTTCTGGACCGTTCGCACCATGCACGCACCACTGTTTCAGTTAATTGATATTGCGCGCAATTTACCGACCGTTCGAGCCCTGCATACTATTTCTACTGGTTACGCGGGGTTGCTGGGCGCGATGGCCAGCGACTGCCACGATCTGCCTTTTGTGATCAGCGAACATGGTATCTACACGAAAGAACGTAAAATTGATTTGTCGCAGGCCAGCTGGATTGACGATCCGTCAGATCCGGTCAGTAACAACCTGGGTGAACCGCTTGGCTATATTCGGCGACTCTGGATTCGTTTTTTTGAAATGGTCGGAGAGCTGGCTTACCAAAAAGCAGATTCGGTTATTTCCCTGTATCAGGGCAACAGAAAGCGGCAGTTACAGGATGGTGCCTCGGAGGAGAAGGCCCGGATAATACCTAACGGAATTGATCCGGAGGCCTTTAAGGCTGCACTGGAAGCGAGGGGACCCGGTATTCCGAAAGTATTGGGCCTGGTGGGTCGGGTGGTACCGATAAAAGATATAAAAACGTTTATCCGTGCGATGCGTTCTGTGTGCGAGGAAATGCCTGAGGCTCAAGGCTGGATTGTGGGTCCGGAAGAGGAAGATCCGGAATATGCCGAGGAGTGTCACAGCCTGGTGGGCAGCCTCGGGTTGCAAGACAACATCCGTTTCACCGGCTTTCAACAGGTAAACGATATCCTTCCTCAGTTAGGGCTGGTTGTCCTGACGTCTATTTCCGAGGCTTTGCCTTTGGTCATTCTGGAGGCGAACGCTGCCGGTGTTCCGTGTCTGGCCACAGATGTGGGTGCCTGTAAGGAGCTTATTCACGGAGATGGCCCGGAAGATCAGGCGCTGGGGTCTTCTGGTGCGGTTGTACCTATTGCTGATCCGCAAGCCACCGCCAGAGAGGCTGTTCGAATACTCAACAACCCTGACATCTGGCATTCCGCCCAGCAGGCTGGCCTCGCCCGGGTAAACCGGTATTACACACTCGATAACATGTTCGGCCAATATCGTGAGGTCTATGAGCAAGCACTCGAAAAAGAGCGGGGGGACCACTGAATATGGCCGGAATCGGATTTGAGCTAAGGCGCATTTTGCGCAGAGACAGCTTTGTTAACTTATTGGGTGCCTATGGACTGGCCGGCGTTATCAGTTCTGGCCCCTGGGTCCTGTCGGTATTGGGCGTCATGCTGATCGGTATTCTGAGCTTCAGTGTGTCTCAGAATCAGACGGCCGTGGTGGAGTTTCTGGTTTCAGTAACCTACCTGATGGCTTTTTCGCTGATATTGTCAGGTCTGTTTCAGCACGTCTTTACCCGATGGGTGGCAGACCGGCTTTATGCCAACCAACCAGGCCGGATTCTGCCCAATCTGATGGGCGTGATATGGGTGTCCACCTGCTTGTCGTTTACTCTTGGCACGATTGCGGCGATCTGGCTTATGCCAGGGACAGACTACATATACAGAATACTGATGCTGGCTAACTTCGTTGTGCTATGCAATCTCTGGCCCGTCACGATCTTTCTTTCCAGCATGAAATCCTACAAGCGAATTGTCGGAGTGTTTGCGGCTGGTTACGCCCTGGCGATCGGAGCAGCACTGCTCTTCAGTAGTCATGACCGTAACGGATTTCTTGTCGGGCTTCTCCTCGGTCATAGTCTTCTGTTCTTCAGCTTTTTTTATACCATTATTCGTGAGTATCCCGGGGAAACGCTGGTCAGCTTCGAGTTTTTTTCGAAAAAAGAAGCCTTTCCTGTTCTGATATTTACAGGCTTGTTATTTAATGCCGCTGTCTGGGCCGATAAATTTATCTTCTGGATGATGCCGGAAACGTCGCAGCCGATTTATGGCATGCTCCGGGCCTCCATAATTTACGACATTCCTATTTTCCTCGCCTATCTTTCAATTATTCCTGGCATGGCTGTATTTCTGGTCCGGATGGAAACGGACTTTTCGGAAGCTTATGACTGTTTTTATAACGCGGTCAGAGAAGGCGACACCTTACAAAGAATCAATCGTTTCAGGGATGACATGGTTCTGGTTGCACGAAACGGTATTTATGAAATTGTAAAAGTGCAGGGTCTGGCTCTTATTATATTGTTTGTGTGGGCTGAGGAGATCCTGGCCGCGCTGGGTATCTCCTCCCTCTATCTGACATTGTTCCGTGTGGACCTGGTGGCAGTGGCTATACAGCTGATACTGCTGGCCATACAGAACGTATTGTTTTATCTGGATGCGCGTCGTATCAATCTGTTGATATGTGCCGTTTTCCTTCTGGGTAATATTGCCTTTACAACGATCACCATTAAGCTAGGCCCGACCTTCTACGGTTACGGCTTTGCAGCAGCAGTGTTGCTGGCAGCTCTTTTGGGGCTGGCTTTGCTATCGCGAAAGTTTGATCGTTTGGAATATGAAACATTCATGCTGCAATAAACTGCGTCTCAGGTACGTTTATCCGGGCGCCTGCTCTTGCCTGCCGCCAGAGGCCGGTAATTCCACCCAGAAATGAGCACCGTCCTGATAATAGTATCCAACCTCGCCGTGCATCAGGTGAGCGAGCTCCTGGCAGATAGCCAGGCCCAGACCTGTGCCGGCTTTTGCGCGGTTGGAACCGGTTTCGGCCTGGGCGAAACGCTGGAACAGACGGGGCAGGAACTGCTGTGGTACGCCGTCGCCCTGATCAGAAACGATGATGCGAACATTGTTTCCGGATGCGGCCTCGGTCGTTAGATAGACAGTGCCGCCCGAAGGGCTGAATTTACAGGCATTGCTGATGAAATTGCTGAGAATCTGCTGTAACCGGTGCGGGTCTGCCAGCAGGTTGATGTCCGGAACATCGGCTACATGCAGGTTAACACCATGATCCCGTGCATAGGACTGGGTGGCGCTGGTGGCATCCGTCAGTGCCCGGGTCAGGGGAATGGGTTGTGGCTCGACCAGTAACTGGCCGGCAACCGCTTTGTTGAAATCCAGCAAATCCGAAATCAGTCGTTGCAACTGCTCACTGTTACGCAGTGCCACATCCACCATTGCGGTGGCTCTGTCCGGCAGTGGGCCGGTTTTGCCGGAAGCGAGCAGCTTCAGTGAGCCGTTGATCGACGTGAGCGGGGTCCTCAGTTCGTGGCTGACGTTGGAGACGAAATGGTTTTTCAGGTCGTCCACAGCCTCGCGTTCGTCCATCAACTGGTTGAATGCACGTGCGACGCTGCGGATCTCCGGGGCTCCCCGTTCTTTCAGTCGGCCGGGGTTGCCCATGTCTTCGGTCATTTTGCGCATTTTTTCCGCCATCAGCTCCAGCGGACCGGAGACAGTGCGGGACAGCGCGAGAACCAGCATGGTCATAACCAGCAGTACCATGACGCTGATGGCAACAAATTGAGTGAACGAGGCTCTGGCCGGTGCGATAGCCTGTTCGTAGGGCGTGGCGCGCAGGAACAGCCAGCCTACCCGCTCCAGGTGTCGGGTGGCGTAAATCCAGCGCTGGCCGGCCTCATCCTCAACCACACCGGAAGTGATTCCGGACAGCGCAGCATCAATCAGTGCCGACTCTCCGGGATCGGGCAGGTGGGGCATCAGACTGTTCGGATCAATGGAGTCTACCCGGGTGAAATGTTTGGTATCGAGCACCTTAAAGACCGCCTCGCCAAGCAGGTCGCCAGGCTCCGGCAGAAGGCTGGTGTTGTTCAGGTCAATAACCCCGCCGGCAAAGCCCAGAAACTCACCTTGGTCGCCGTGAATCGGGTACAGGAAAGAGATCAGAAGGGTTCCGGTGGTTCGGCCAATAATCGGCCGGCTGATGTAGGGCTCCTGATTGGCCATGGCGGCCCTGAAGTGGCTTCGGTCGGCATATGAGGTGCCCAGCCGGCTTTCTACGTGGCGGTCTTCAGCGACAGCAACGGCGTTGGCATCAAAAACCAGAAGGCCAAGGTCAAAATAGTCGGCCAGCAGGGTGTGGCGACGCAGCATGGTCTGCATGGTGTCAACGGGTAGCAGCTTTTCACCGTCAGTCATCTGCGCGGCCAGTGCGCCCAGTGCACTCAGTCTTACCTGCAGTCGCTGGTTGACCCGGTTTGCATAGGTTTCGGTCTCCAGCTGTTGGCGCTGGGTGAGCACTTCCTCAAAGTCTGCCACAAGTTGTTGGTAGGCGGTGGTGGCCAGCAGGGCAACCGTCAGCAGGGTGCTGCATACGGCGATGGCCGCAAAGCGGCTGCCAAAGGACAGGTTTTTCAAGCTTAACCCCAAGTGGTTATGGCACAGGCCGTGCAAACATGTTTTTATGGGCCAGAGAATAGAGGATTTTTCAACCAATCAAAACAATATCAGGTAGAAGATTTCCGATGGTATCAGGAACATCCGGTGATGTGTCGTCACGCCTGGCCGAGCTGCGCAAGCGCTTTGCCGCACGTGCAGAAGATGACCTGAAAGAGCTGGAGCAGCGGGCACAACTGATGCAGAACGAAGGCGCGGATGGCGCCGTGTTCGCGGATGTTTGCGCACGCCTGCACCGTCTCGCCGGTTCTGCTGGTACCTTTGGTTTTCCGGAGCTGGGTGAAGCGGCCAGGAATCTGGAGAAAATGCTCAAGGCCAGCGCCCACGCCGGCGATAATCCGGGCGGCTCTGCCCTGGCGCTGGAGAAAATTCTGGCCTTGCGCACTATGCTGGAAAGCCCGCCGTTACCAGCCCAGGAGGATGACCCTTATCAGTCCGTGCCGGAACGCCCGGAGGGCAGTCACGGCCTGCGGGTCAGAGTGCTGATTGTTCCCGGCGCCGGTGCCGATCATGAATGGCTTACCGGTGCTCTTGCCGCTTATGGTTTTGACTGTCAGTTGATGACGGGGTCAGACACGCGGATATTCTCCAGCCTGGCAGAGCAGGCCCAGGGTGCAGCCACGGTCATTCTGTGTGCAGATGACCGCGTAGCCGGCCTGATGAGCCAGCGTGAAGCCAGCAAAGCGGATCATATCCGCCGCCTGCCGGTGGTGTGCCTGAGTGAAGAAGATTCGTTTGCCAGCCGCTATCAGGTCGCCGCGCTCGGCGCCGATGGCTTCTTTCCCCGGTCGCCGGATTTGCCTGAACTGGCGGAACGTATCGAGTACCTGGCGCTGGAGCGAAGCACGCGAATACAGGGCCGGGTTGTTCTGGTGGAAGATGATCCAGAACTGGCGGAGCATTATACGCTGGTGCTGCGCTCGGCCGGTGTGGAAGTGCTCTGGGTACACGACCCCATGCAGTTGATGGCGGAGCTGTCGTCATTCCGGCCGGACATTCTGCTGATGGATGTTCAGTTGGGAAAGTATTCCGGGGTTACTCTGGCCCGAATGCTGCGTTTTGACCCGCAATGGCTGAGCCTGCCCATCATTTACCTGTCCTCTGAAGACAACCCCGATAGCCAGTTGGAGGCCCTGTCGAGGGGCGCCGATGAATTCCTGATGAAACCCGTTTCTGACGGTTATCTGATACGTGCGGTGTTAATTCGCTGCTTCCGCGCCAGGCAGTTATTCCGGCTGATGAACCGGGACAGCCTGACGGGCCTGTTAAAGCATTCACTGATCAAACAGGAAGCCGAGAAAGAACTGGCCCGGTGTCGTCGGGATGGTCACGTTGCCAGTGTGGTGATGGTGGATCTGGACCACTTCAAGCAAGTCAACGACACATACGGTCACCGCTGTGGCGATGTGGTGATCAAAGCTCTGGCCAATACCCTTCGTAATCGCTTGCGGGAAACCGACATGATCGGGCGTTACGGTGGTGAGGAGTTCCTGGTAGTGTTGCCGCATTGCGATACCGACTCCGCGGTCCGGCTGTTCACAGACATTGCCGATGCGTTCGCCCAACTGACCTTTAACTGCAACGAAGAAGCGTTCAGCGTGACGCTGTCAGCGGGGGTGGCCGCCGTTAATGACCATATTACCGGTGACGACGCTGTTGATGCGGCTGATCAGGCGCTGTATCAGCGCAAACGTGCCGGCCGTAATGGCGTTACGGTGTATGGCAATTATTGACGGTTACCTGCTGGATCCTGGTTTATGAATGTACTGGTGCTTGAAGACGATGAACTGGTGGCGGAGCTCCTTGAGACGGTCATCGCCAGCGCTTACCCGGGTGCCGTTGTCAAAAAATTCGGGGCACTTGAAGATGCCGTGACCGGGGCGGATAAACAACGGTTTGATCTGGTGATCACCGACTGGAACCTGCCGGACGGATCCGGTCTGGAACTGGTTCGCCGCCTGCGCGGCAGGGACCGGGACCTGCCGATTGTTATGGTGTCCGCCCGTTCTGACCGCGACTCCGTACTGAAGGCCGCCCATTACGGCATCAGCGGTTACATTACCAAGCCGTTCAGTGTGGAAATGGTGCATGAGCGACTGGCTGCGTTGATAGAGCCGGGGCCAGTGGATGAGCAGCAACTTGATCTGCACAAGATGCTCGAAGATTCGCTTGAGTATGTAATTCAACTGCCCGGCGAACAGGACCCGGCCGATATCCTGGAGTTGCTTGAACGCTCGGATTCCCTTTCTCCGGCGCAGTTGTCCGAGCGCTGGCGGGAACAGCCGGCACTGGTGACGCGCCTGTTGGATGTCGCCAACGGCAGCTCTTTCCGTCGCACCGGCAAGCCGGTGGATACCCTGAAAGATGCTATTGGCCTTATGGGCGTGCCTATGGCATTGAATCAGGCTCTGGCCATGTCGCTGGATGTTGGCCGTCGTATCAAGACACCGGAATTGGTGGCGCTGGCAACAGAACATCAGGAGCAGGCCCTGAAAGTGGGCCGGGAAGCCCAGCGCATTGCGATAACCATGAAAAAGCCCCCCGTTATGTTCCAGAAAGCCGGATTGTTGAGCCGGGTAGGGGAACTGGCGGTGATCTCGGTGATCAACCAGTTTGTCGGCAAAGGCGGCAGGCTGGAAGAGGGTCAGGCAGAGCAATGTCTGAAAGAATGGGCCCAAGCCTATGGTAATCGCCTGAAAGTTCAGTGGCGATTACCGCTGGATTTGCGGGAATTGATTGGCTCTGTGCACTTCCTGCAAAAAGACACGGTTCGCAACGACCGCCTGATCATGAGAGCGGCTGCGTTGATTGCCGAAGGCCGGCAGGACGAAGAGGCCTGTCGGATTTTGCTGGAACGGCTGGGTGTTCACGTGGCCAACAAGGTTGAGGAGTAACAGGGATGACGAATGATCAGATCAACCGCGTGCTGTATGTGGAGGATGACCCGGATATCCGGGCTGTGGCTGAGCTGGCGTTGGTGGATGTTGGCGGGTTTGAGGCGTTGTTGTGCGAATCCGGCCAGCAGGCGCTGGAGCGGATTGACGATTTCAATCCGGACCTGGTGTTGCTGGATGTGATGATGCCGGGCATGGATGGCCCCCAAACCCTGCGGGCCTTGCAGGATCGCCCTTCCGGATTGCCCGCTCCGGCGGTGTTCATGACCGCTCGCCTGCAGCCGGCCGAAGTTGAGGAATACCGGGCCATGGGCGCGATAGGCGTGATTCCGAAACCCTTTGATCCGATGACCCTGGGTGACCAGATCCGCGATCTGTTTGCTGGCCGGCAGGATGCGAAACCGGCCGATTTAGGGTAGTCTGGCGCGCCCGGAATCACTGGTTTCGGGCTACTGTTTCCAGCCAGCTTATTATTGTATCGAGGTCATAATGTCATCCCCTGAATCTCCGGAAGAAATCAAATCCAGGCTCAATCTGGAAACCTCCCGTATTCACTGGCATGAGCTACAGACCTACTATGCCCGGGGTCAGGTTGTGCGAGTCGCGCCCGGGCTGGACCTGCTGGACGTCGCCGCGCAACTGACAGCCGATAACAAGGCGCAGTTCGAGCAGTGGCTGAGCGGTGGGCAGGTCGGCGAAGTATCACCGGATCTGGCCCGTGCCTGGTACGACCGAAACGCGGAACTCTGGGCCGTGGTGATTGCCCCCTGGGTGCTGGTCCAGGATCGTTCCGGTGACAATCTGCACTGATAAAACCGTTCCCCGAAAGCCCCCGTTGCTGAGGTTGCCATGCTGACCGGTGCACTGCTGATTCTGGCTCCCCTGTTTATGGGCTTTGCCATTGCTCTGTCCAATCGCCGGTTGATGACGGTGATCCACTACACGGTGGAAATCCTGGTTTATTTCATTCTTGCCTTGCTTGGGCTCGGCCTTGGGCAAATGGAAGGTTTGCTGGATCAGCTTGGTGCCATGGCGGGCCAGGTCCTGGGGTTGGTTGCCGTGTTGTTGGTGGCCAATGTGGCGGGTTTGTGGCTGTTTCACCGCTGGCAACCAATGGACCTCAGTGGCCAGACGGAAGAGGGGCGCCCCGGCTACCGGCGGCTGTTCCTGGCGGGACTGAAGCCGTTGTTGGCGGTTCTGGCCGGTGTTTGTCTGGGTTATTTCCTGCTTCCCCGGCTACCCATGGTTGATGAGGTGGCTACCTGGGCTCTCATGCTGTTGCTGTTCCTGATTGGTCTGCAACTGCGCAACGCCGGGTTGTCGTTGCGTAAACTGTTGATGAACCGTCAGGGCCTGGGTATTGCCATGGTGCTCATGGTCAGTTCATTACTGGCCGGTCTGGTGCTGATTCCCTGGCTGGACGTGCCCTGGCATCAGGCACTGGCACTGGCTTCCGGGTTTGGCTGGTATTCGCTCTCCGGTATCGTTATCGGTGATGCACTGGGTCCTGCCTGGGGCGGCGTGGCGTTCCTTAATGATGTGCTGCGCGAAATTATTGCCCTGGCACTGATCCCGTTGGTAATTACCGCCCGGCCTGCAGTGGCCATTGGTTATGGTGGAGCCACCTCCATGGATTTTACCCTGCCGGTAATCCGCAGTTCCGGTGGTCTTGCCTGTGTGCCGGTAGCTATCGCTTCGGGTTTTCTCCTGTCTTTTTTTTCGCCGGTGCTGATGGGCGTATTTCTCTCGTTCGGTTGATATGGCAAAAATAACCGGCTAATTGATTCCATACAGTGCCCGGGTCAAATAGTCGGTTATAGTGTGGGGGTATTACTATCTGTCATCGTCGTAGTCATAACGCCACCGCCCGGAGCAATGAATGCACCGTCGCCACTTTCTGCAACTGTCGCTTGCCGCCGCTGCATCTGCCGGGTTAGCGGGCTGCTCACGCAATGAGCCGCTTAGAACCGGCGTGCACCCATGGATTGGTTACGAAACGCTCTATCTGGCCGAGGAGTTCGGCTGGTTACCACCGACGGTGCAATTGTCAAAAGGGCAGACCTCCCGGGATTCCATGCACGGCATATTGGCCGGAGAGCTGGACGCCGCAGCCCTGACGCTGGATGAAGTGCTCCGGGTTCAGGCCGTGGGCGTACCCGTCAAAGTGGTCGCTGTTGCTGATGTTTCGGTGGGCGCCGACATGGTGATGGCGCGTCCGGAGATCGACCGTCTTGAAGCGCTTGCCGGTCAATCCATCGGCGTCGACCTGGATGGCGTGTCGGGTATCATGTTGTTTGCGATGCTGGAACAGGCCGGTTTGCGAAGTGATCAGGTATCAATAGTGAATATTCCTGTGAACCAGCATCTCGAGGCCTGGAACAAGGGAGTGATTGACGTGTCGGTATGCTATCAGCCAGCCGCCTCCAGGCTGAAAAACGCGGGTGCTGTTCGTTTGTTCGACAGCAGCCAGATACCAGATACCATTTTCGATGTGCTGGTGGTCACTGAAAAAGCCGAACGTAAACAGCCTGCAGCCGTGGAAGATCTGGTGCGTGGCCATTTTCTGGGATTGCGGCATCTGGTGCGCAATATGCACGATGCGGTGTACCGGATTGCCACTCGTCAGCAAATAACACCGGAGGCCGTTCGAGAGGCCATGGCGACGGTTATGCTGCCGGAACTGACGGCCAACCGTCGTTACCTGGCGCCGGGAGGCCGGGTGGATACCGTGGCTCATCGTTTGGGGGATATTCTGGTCCGTGAGGGCTTGATTGAACAGTCGCCGGATATCGTGACTCTCTGCACGCGGGATTACTTGCCCCGGAGCCTGTCATGATCCGCTGGTTCCGGACGCATTTCCTGGCTCTGGCTATTGCCGTACTGGCAGGGGTAGTGCCCGTATCCCAGGCCGATGATCACCAGAATTCTGTCACCCTGGCGGTGCTGTCCTATCGCCCCGAGCCGGTTATGCAGCAAAGGTACGCGCCTTTGACGCAATATCTGAGTGAGCGAAGCGGTATTCAGGTGAAGCTGGCCGTGCTGGACCAGGAGGCAATGAGCCGGGCGGTTGCCACCAACCAGGCCGACTTCTTTCTGACCAATCCCAGCCACTTCCTGGTGATTCGCAGTGAACGGAGCCTGACCGGTGTCCTGGCGACGCTGCTGCGTGACTGGAACGGTCAGAGCACCGGCAGTATTGGTGGTGTGATCTTCACCAGAGCCAGCCGCGACGACATCAGTACGCTTGAGGACGTAGAGGGTGCAAGTATCGCCGCGCCAGGCATTCACTTTATGGGTGGTTATCAGGCACCTGCATTGGAACTGCGCTCGGTGGGCGTGGACGTGCGCCGGAACAGGAATGTGATTTACCTGGGTAATCACGACCGGGTGATCAGGGCCGTGCTTGCGGGTGATACCGATGTCGGATTTGTTCGGACCGGGGTTCTTGAGGAGCGGATAGAAGAAAACCCGGAGCTGGCTGACGGGCTGAAGATTATCAACGAGCAGAATCTGCGCGGTTACCCCTTCCGGGTATCTACACGGCTGTATCCGGAATGGCCGCTGGTCTCCCTGCCTCATGTTGACAGCCGCGTCATCCGGCGCATTGCCTCGGCGCTGTTTGCTCTGGAGCCGGATCACCCGGCGGCACAGGCGGCCGGGCTGGCAGGCTTCTCGCCGCCGGCTGATTATCAGTCCGTTGAGGATCTGGCACGCACGCTTCGGCTGGCTCCGTATGACCAGGCGCCCCGGGTTACCTGGGTCGATATTCTGCATCAGTATCGGGCCTGGGTGATCACGGTGGCGGTGTTGTTCGTCTCGCTGGTATTTACCAGCCTCTGGTTAGGCCGGAAGAGGCGACAACTCGCTTTTGAAGAGCGGCGTCAACGTGAATTGATTGCCGGCTGGCCCCAACCCATGCTGATGATGCACGGCAGTGAACTGGTGGACTGTAACCGGGCCGCGGTGGATTTGCTGCGCTATACCTCTGAAGCCTCTTTGCTGGGCAAGGGCCTGATGGCGTTTTCCCACGATTCCCAACCGGATGGTCAGATCTCTTCGCAAAAACTGGACAGCCTGTTGCGCAGGGTGCAGTTGGGGGATGTCGCCAACACTGAATGGGTGTTTGTCCGTTCTGATGCCTCGGATGTCTGGGTGGAAATGACCCTGGCCCCGGTTTATGAACATGGTTTTGAGACCCCTTCGATCCTCTGTTCCTGGTACGACATCACTCTTCGCAAAGAGGCAGAGGAACGCATGCGTCTGGCGGTACAGGTTTTTGATAATGCCCGCGAGGCCATTTTCATCACAGACGCCCATGGTGTCGTGATCGACACCAACGAGGCTTACCAGCAGATTACCGGGCGTGACCGGAAAGAAGCGATCGGAAACCTGCCGCCCATGCCCGTTGATGAAGGCAGTGCCATACTGGTCGCCGCGCGCAAACATGGGGTCTGGAGTGGTGAATTTCGCAGTCGTAGCCGGGACGGCAGCCGGCTGGTGCTTAGCCTGACCCTCAGCAGCGTGTTTGATGATAAACAACACCTCAGCCATTTTGTGGGTGTGTTCAGTGATATCACACGGCTGAAAGAGTCAGAGAAGAAACTGCGCACCATGGCGCACTATGATGCCCTGACCGGCCTGCCAAACCGGGTATTGTTTGCGGAACGTTTGCACCAGTCCATGGCCCAGGCCCGGCGGCATCAATATCAGCTGGGCATCATCTATATCGATCTGGACGAGTTCAAACCGGTGAACGATGCCTTCGGACACGACGCCGGTGACGAACTGTTGATCGAGATGGGCCGGCGTATGCGCACGGTGCTGCGAGAGGAAGATACCCTGGCCCGGCTGGGCGGTGACGAGTTTGCGGCCATTGCTGTGAATGTCGATGGCGGCACCGCCCTGGAAGCCTTGCTTGACCGGCTACTGAAAGCCGTGGCCGAGCCGGTCTGGGTGGCCGACCACAGCGTGGAAGTGTCCGTCAGTGTGGGCTACACCCTGTACCCGCAGCCGGAAGAGCTGGATGCAGACCAACTGCTCCGGCAGGCGGACCAGGCCATGTATCAGGCCAAACGACAGGGCAGGAACTGCTACTGCAGGTTCTCCGAGAACCTGTCGTGATTGTGATGGTCATGGTCGTTGTTAAGAATATCGGTTGCCGAGCGCCAGTGCAGGGATTTGCCCCACTGATCGCTTAACCTGCGGATACCGCTGAGGGTATTGAGCATCTGCTCGCCGGGGCCGGTGGCACTGGTATGGCGTACCATCAGTTGTAACGTTTCATCTTTCAGGGCCTGGTAAATCTGCTCGGCACGGGCCAGTACTTCCGGGGCCGGCTGTTCAGAGGCGACCAGATCCCGAAGGATGTTGAGGTATTCCTGATGCAACGCCTCAATGCTGGCAAACTCGGTACGGTTACAGAGCCTGCGCATGGCCAGCAGTTGCGGCGCCAGTTCGGTGGTTTCTGCCAGATAGCGACAGGTGCGCAGACTGATGGCCAGGGCTTCCACTATCGATATCTGCATTTTTTCCGCGTTCAGCCGGCCGATATAGTCGGTAATGGCCATGTTCAGGTTACGGATGGCGTCAGCCTTCGGGCCAATCTGCGCCTCGTTCAGCCCTTCCCGATCCAGGCATACACGAAGGAGGCCCCGTGTGTGCCGGATCAATCGCTTCATTTCCTGGTCTACTGCGCCAATGGCCAGCTCCGGCGTGGTAATCAGAGTGTCGTCCAGATAACGGGGTTCGGCATTGTCTTCCTCTTTGCTGCGGAACAGCCGGCCCAGAAAGCGGGCGAAGGGGGCAGTGAACGGCAGCATAACCGCTGCACCCAGTACGTTGAACAGGGTGTGGAAGATAGCCAGTGAAACGGCCGGGTTGGATTCCAGATCCAGCCAGTTGGTTACCTGACCCACCAGCCAGAGCATCACCGGCATGATCAACAAGGCGATGCCGCCGGTTACCAGGTTGAACAGGATATGGCCGATGGCCAGTCTCCGCGCGTTAGCGGTTGCCTTCAGCGCCGAAAGCGCTGCGGTGGACGTGGAGCCGAGGTTGGCGCCGATAACCGCCGCTGCGGCATCCGGCAGGGAGATAAGGCCACCGGCGGCGGCCGTCAGTACAATCGCCAGTGAAGCACTGGAGGATTGGGTAAGCACCGTAGCGACCAGGCCAATTAACAGGAACATGGGCAGGCCGTAGTCGCTGGTGATCACGCCACCACCGGTGAAATCGCCCGCTACGCCTTCCAGGGCGGTTTTCAGGATAGACAGGCCCAGGAAAAACAGGGCAAAACCGGACAGCGCTTCACCCAGGAACTGATTCCGGGGCACCCGGCTGATCATGCGCAGACCAACACCGGCCGCCAGAAGCGGCAGGGCCATGGCTTCGATCTTGAAGCCGAAGCCCACCAGACTGACCAGCCAGCCGGTCATGGTGGTGCCGATGTTGGAGCCGAAAATCACGCCCAGCGAATGCTTGAGGGTCAGCAGCCCGGCGTTGACAAAGCCGATGGTCGCCACGGTCACCGCCCCTGAGTGTTGCACAATGCCGGTAATGATGGCGCCGGCCATCAGGCCGCGCAGCGGGGTTTTGGTCCAGTGACCGAGAAGGTGCCGCAGCTGATGACCGGCGGCATTTTTCAGGCCGTTGGTCATCATTTCCATGGCCAGCATGAACAGCGCCAGCCCGCCGAGAATCTCGAAAACGGATGAAATCATAATGTCGGGAAAAACGTCCTTATACTGTTCTGATAAGTCTGGCTGATAACCTCAGCCAGCGGTAGTTCCTTTACCTCGGCGATCTTCTCGGCCACAAAGGGCAAATAGAAAGGAGCGTTCTCGCGGCCACGATAGGGTACCGGGGTGAGGAACGGCGAATCGGTTTCCAGCAGAATCTGTTCAATGGGCGCCATGCGCACGATATCGCGCACGTTCTCTGCTTTATTGAACGACGTGATGCCATTGAAACCCAGGCACCAGCCCTGATCCAGCGCGTATTGTGCCAGCCCCGGACCGGAGGTGAAGCTGTGAATCACGCCCCGCCGTTTCAGAGAGCTTTCGAATTCGCCGAGTATATTGATGGTGTCTTCATCGGCCTCACGGCTGTGAATCACCACCGGCTGATTCAGATCACTGGCGATCTGCAGCTGGCGGCGGAAGACCTGTCGTTGTACTTCCCGGTCGGCATTGTCGTAGAAATAGTCCAGGCCGATCTCGCCAATGGCAACGATTTTCTCGTCATTGCCATGCGCCCGTATCTCCTCTTCCACGTTGTCCGAATAGCTTTCGGCGTCGTGGGGGTGAATGCCCTGAGTGCCATAGAGCCACGGCTCCATCTGGCTCAGTTCACGCACGGTGGCCAGGTTTTCCGGCGACACGGCGATGGTGATCACCTTCTCGATATTGACCTGCCGGGTGCGCTCGAGGGTCTCGGCCAGCGGCCGGTCCTTCAGGTAGTCCAGGTGGCAGTGGGTCTCGATGATCGGATGATCGAATACGGGGATCTCGCGACGTTTTTTGCTCATCTCGGAATGCCTGGCTCCAATAAACTCGGTGATAGAATGCTACTCTGTACGCTTTCAGGGCAGATTGTATCAGTTTGGCCCCTGGTTAACTTGCACGAGAGCGATAGGGAGTTCCCTGAATGAAGTATTCGGCGTTTGCCAAGTCCTGGTTTCTGGATCCGGAAAAACCGGGATTCGACAACTATCCCACGTTTCTGGATAACGATAAAAAAATACCCAAGCTGGAAGCGAGTCTGGAAGATATCGGGGAGTATCAACGCCGGTTATGGGCCAACCAGAAACAGGCACTATTGTTGGTGATCCATGGTCCGGACACCAGCGGCAAGGACAGTCTGATACGCACAGTGGCCACCTACGCCGACCCCGGAGGCTTTCATGCCTGGTCATTCAGCCGGCCCAACTCCGTCGAAGGCGCCCATGATTTTCTATGGCGGGTGACGCCTTACCTGCCCGCCTATGGTCAGATGGTGGCGTTCAACCGTAGCCATCAGGAAGGTGTGATCGGTGAGCGGGTGTGGCCGGTAAGAGACGTGGATACATACAACTGGGACGCACGCTATCGGGCCATCCGGGAATTCGAACATCACCTGGTGAGTGAGGGCACCTGCGTGATGAAGGTCTGGCTGAACATGTCGGAAGACGAACACAAACGCCGGTTGCTCAAACGCCTGGATAAACCACGCAAGCGCTGGAAATTCGACCCGTCCGATATCGAGGGTTGGCATAAGCGTAAAACCTATCAGGCGTATGCCGAAGAAGCGCTGGCCGCCACCCATACCGATGAAAATCCCTGGTATATGATTCCGGGTGATCGCAAGCCCCAGGCCAGGGCGATTGTTGCGGCATTGCTGGCGGAAAGGCTAAAACAGCTGGCGCCGGAGTATCCCAAAGAGGATCCGGAGGTGCTGGCAGAGTATCGTGAACTGCTGGCACAAAACGGAGTCAGTTAGACAGAGGCCACGCAACACAAGGCGTCAGTTAACGGAGGCAAGCTATGCATATCGTGGTTGTGGGTGGCGGTGTTGTTGGTGTAACAACCGCCCGGGAACTGGTTCGCCGGGGTCACCAGGTGACGGTACTGGAGCGCCACGCGCTGGCAGGCAATGAAACCAGCAAGGGCAATGCAGCCCAGCGGTCCTACGGGGTCGTCTATCCCTGGGCCGATCCGACCATGATGTTCAAGGCGCTGCCCTGGCTCATCCAGAAAGATGGCCCGCTGAAATTGCGCATGCCACCTTCGCTGGCGGCTCTGCGTTTTCTGCTTGCTACGCTTCGTTATGCCACAGCGCCTGGTCTGTTTGGTCTGAACAAACGGGCCATGTTGCGCCTGGGCATCCATAGCCGGGAGCGTTTCCTGGCACTTGAGCAGGAACACGACCTGAACTTTGACGGCAACCACAAGGGCCTGCTGCATCTCGCCAGCACCCCGGAAGCCATGGATGGCTATCGTGAGCTTCACCATCTGCTTGGTGAAATGGGCATTCAGTCCCGTTTGTTGACTCCCGAACAGGTAAAAGAAGCAGAGCCCGGTATGACCGGCAGTGGCCCGCTCTTTGGTGCTATCAGCTACGACACCGACGGCACCGGCGACACCCATCTGTTTTCACAGGAACTGGCCCGGGAGTGTGAAAAGCTCGGCGTGACCTTCCGCTATGAAGTGGAGGTGAAAAGTCTGCTGGCCGACCACCGACGGGTACAGGGTGTTTACCTGCAAACCACCGATGGCCAGACCGAAACGCTGGATGCCGATGCGGTGGTGGTCTGCGCCGGTTGCTGGTCTCCGGAACTGGTGCGGCCGCTGGGCGTGGATATCTCCATTTACCCGGTCAAGGGCTACAGCCTTACAGTGCCGCTGAGCGATGCCGACAAAGCCCCCACCAGTACCATCCATGATGATCATTACAAGGTGGTTTCCACTCGCCTGGGTGACCGTTTGCGGGCGACCGGGTTTGTCGAACTGGTGGACTTCAACCGGGATATTCCCGAGGCCAGGCTGGCGACGATCAGGAAATCCGTAGAGTCCCGCTACCCGGGTTGCGCGGATCTGGATGCCGCGGAGAGCTGGACAGGTTTCCGGCCCATGACCCCGGATGGCCCGCCGATTATTGGCCGGGCGGGGCGGGAGAACCTGTATCTGAACACCGGGCATGGCACTTTCGGCTGGACGCTGTCCGCCGGCAGCGCTTCGGTCATTGCTCAGGTTATTGATGGCGAGCAACCCTCGGTACCGTTGGACCCATTCCGTCCTGACCGGTTTTCATGATCCGACTTGCAGAGCCAGACCCGGGACAACGGGTTACTGATTTTCACCAGCACTGGCAACAGCTGAATGACTGGCTGGTGAAACACGAAACCTTCTGGCGACCGGTGCCGTTCATGGAGCCGGAGCCCGCCTGGAGCCACCAATACCCCGAACTGGCCGGATGGCTGGATCATCTGGCCGATGACGACTACGAGTATCTGGCAGACCATCTCGCTGAATTCGCCCAAAACGCGGCGATATTCGTGCCTGAGTTGAAACTTTATCGGGAACTGGTGGATTTGCCTGTGCTGGCGCTGGAATCAGAAGCACATCAGGCCACCCTGCCGGAAACCCGTGCAGTGGATATGCCCGGGCGCAAACGTTTACAGGCTGGTGCCTTTGCGGCTGCGGTCTTGCCTTCAACCGGCCCTGTGTTGGACTGGTGTTGTGGCAAGGGGCATCTGGCCCGGACATTGGCCGGGCAGGGTGCTGAACCGGTTCTGGGGTTCGAATGGGATCGGGAACTGGTTGCTGACGGCAACCGGTTGGCAGAACGTTATGGTGATCCGGTCCGGCTGAAGGGTCAGAATGTCATGGCCGGGGACCTGCAATGGCCTGCTGCCCACCAGGGCGTCGCTCTGCATGCATGTGGGGATCTGCACCGGCAATTGTTGCAGGTTGGCAGTGCTGCACAGGCACCCCGCCTGAGTATCTCGCCCTGCTGCTATCAGCGCACTGAAGAACGCTACTATCAGCCGCTGTCTCAGCGCGTCAGAGCCAGTGGCCGGAGTCTGGTTCTGGATCGAAGCGAACTCAAGCTGGCGGTTCAGGAAACGGTGACCGCCCCGGCCCGGGTGCGTAAGCAAACCGCCCGCCTCAGCGCCTGGCGCCTGGGGTTTGATGCCCTGCAGAGGCATCTGCGTGGCACGTATGAGTATTTGCCGGTGCCGTCTCATCCGACGGGGCTGAATAACGGTGACTTTGAACATTTTTGCCGTTGGGCAGCACAGAAGAAGAAACTGGATTTGCCGGCAGCGCTAGATTGGCAGCACTGGCTGAACGAGGGCAAGCGCAGGTTGCAGCAGGTGCGTCGCCATGAGTTGCTGCGGCATTTGTTCCGGCGGCCGCTGGAGCTCGTGCTGGTGCTGGATTATGCAATGTTTCTGGAAGAGCAGGGGTATAAAGTGCGGCTCGGCACCTTCTGTGAACGTTCACTGACACCCAGGAACCTGCTACTGGATGCGATCAGAGTGGCATCATGAAGCTGAAAACAAGAAAGGCGCCCGAAGGCGCCTTTCTCATTGTTCCCGAACAGATTTAGCTGTTAACGCAGAACCTGGATGCGGGCTTCTACACGACGGTTCTGGGCACGGCCAGCCGCAGTGTCGTTGGTGGCGATTGGCTCGGCCTCACCGTAACCGACGGCTGATACACGATCCGCATTAACGCCATGAACACTGACCAGTCGGCTCGCAACGGATTCAGCGCGCTCCTGTGACAGGTCCAGGTTATAGTCATCCGTACCGAGGCTGTCGGTATGACCGGCGATTTCGGCAACCGTCTCAGGGTTTTCTTCCATGAAGTCCGCTACCCTGCGTATTTCAGCGTCATAGGTGTCGCCAATTTGTGCGCTGTCGAGCGGAAACTGGATGCGAAGGTTCATGGTTTGAACGGTTTCGGTGACGCCTTCACAGCCGGTCTTGTCGACTTCCGCTCCAATGGCGGTATCCGGGCATTTATCCTTGCTGTTGACCACGCCATCGTTGTCGCTGTCCAGCTCACAGCCACGGCTGTTTACTTCGGCGCCTGCCGGGGTGTTCGGGCACTGGTCTTTGCTGTTCGGTACGCCGTCGTTGTCAGAATCTTTCGGGGCTGGTTCTGGCGCGGGTTCCGGCTCTGATGTGGTGCGATGGAACGCGACGCTCAGCCCCAGGGACACCATGGTGTCGAAGGTGCTTTCGTCGATACCGTGAAACTCGCGGAGATCACCACGCAGAGAAACCCGGTCGCTGATGTTGTAGCGAACACCGCCACCCAGGTTTACACGGGTTTCATCATGATCGGTGCCCGCTGTGTTGTAGCCAGTGCCACCCATGCCGAAGTCGGCGTGGCCCGCACCCATGGACAGGTACGGGTTCCAGACAGCGTCCGGACCGGCAAAGTAGTAGGTGCCATCAACACGAACTTCTTCAAATTCGGAATGGCCCGGTGCGTCTTTACGGTTGGCGTCGGCCCGGGAATAAACCGCTTCCACGGCCCAGTTCGGCAGAAACCGGTATTCAATGCCGATTCCGAATGTGCCGGTTTCGCTCAGATCCCGCTTGTGATCAAACAGCTGGTAACCGGCGAATGGATTCAGATAGATGCTGTCCTGAATTTCGGCCAGGGCAGGTACGGAAAGTGATGATGCAAGTACGGCCGCAGTGACCGGGCGCATGATGTTCATCGATACACTCCTGTAGATTCTTTTCCTGACATTATCTTGCTCAGGCTCTTTCCCAAGTTACAAACAGTAACATGACGACCGCAAGCATAGTGCAATAAGGTGAAAACGGTAATCGAATAGTCACTTTCGAACGTTGGGGATTGTACGGAGGTCACTGCGTTGGCAGATCCGTCGGCACGGTGAAATACAGGTGCGCACTTTTTTTGCTGAAGTTCAGGGTGTCGCCGTTGGCAAAACTGACCTCGAACGAGCGCTCATCTTCACCGACCACGCGGCCAGAGCCGAAAATGGCGTGCACCACCTGTTGGTATTGCCAGACTGGCCGTTGGTCAGGCTCAGTCGTTGGTGCGCTTTGCCCTTCCAGAACAACGCCTTCCCGTTCGGCATAGCGTTGGCTGATGGGCGTCACTGGCTGGCTCAGAGTGAGTGTTTGCTCAGCGCCTGGCGTCTGCCTGTCCAGGGTTTCACCCAGCTCATCGGACAATTCAAAGCAGATCTCTGACACGAACCGGCTCGGGCCCTGATCACCATCCAGGTGCGGGTTCCGGCTTTGTGGGCGGGTGATCAGGTGCAGGGTGTCTCGCACCCGGGTCATGCCCACGTATAGCAGCCGTCGTTCGCTTTCCAGAATGGCCTGGGTATTTTCGGTGGGCCGGGGGCTGTAGGGCAGGTATTTCTCCTGCAGTCCGGGAATGATCACTACCGGCCATTCCAGCCCTTTGGTGCGGTGAATGGTGGAAAGCAGAACGCCTTTGCCTTTTTGTTCACCGGCCTGCTGTTTCAGGGTTTTCAAATGGTCCAGAGCATCCGAGGCGTTTACGTCCAGACTTTTCAGGTAGTCGCGGAAGCCCTGAATAGTGTCGATGCGTTCCTCGGCGCTGTCATGTGTTAACGCCAGGCTGCGAATGCCTTCGTGCAGATCGGTGTGGTCGGCATAAACGCTGATCAGTCCGGCAACCGGGCCTTTGTAGTTCTGCAACTGGCCGAGCACTTCACCCAGTTTGCGCAGTTTTCGGGCGGCCATGGGAGCGAGGGCGTCGAAGTCCATGGCCAGCAGGCGCTCGTGCCAGTCACTGTCAAAACCGGCCAGAAACCGGGCCAGGTTCTCAAGCTCCGGTTCTTTCAGGCCGATATGGGGAAAGCGCAGGATCTGCCGGGCCAGCTCCAGCCGATCGGAGTCCGGCAACTGTTTCATTCGCCCGGTTACGATGGTCAGCAGGGCGGTGATGGCCTGCACTTCCCGGCTGAACAGGGCGCCTTTGCCGGCGTCAATGCGGTAGGGAATATGCCGGGCCAGCAGTTTCAGCTCAATGGGCACGCTCTGACTCCAGACCCGGAACAGGATGGCACTCTGGCTGTTCTGCCCGGCACTCTGGGTTTTGAGAATTTTCAGAACCTGGTCGCTGTCGGTTTCGGCCGGGTGCAGGTGGACTTCGGTGGCCGGTGTGGATGGGTGCGAGTGGCACAGAACGTCTTTGCGACCGGTATTGTGATGAATCAGGTGGTTGGCCAGCAATGAGACCCGGTGGCCGTAACGGAAGGTGTAGCTCAGGGTCTGTTCCAGCGGGCTTTCGAATTCGTCGCTGAAACGGCGCAGGATGAATTCGGGTTTGGCGCCCCGGAATTCGTAGATGGTCTGGTCCGGGTCGCCCACGACGGTAACCCGTGCCCGGTCGCCGGCCACGTAACGTAACAGCAGGTGCTGGATCTCGTTGGTGTCCTGGTACTCGTCCACCAGGATCAGGTCCATTTTGTTGCCGACCAGTCGTTGCAGTGGCGGGTTCTGGTGGATGGCCATGACCGGTTCATAGAGCATGTCGGCGTAGCTGATCCGGCTCTGGCTTTTGCGCCATTGCTCGAAGCTGTGGAACAGGTCAATCAGGTATTTGTGTTTTTCCGAGTAGCCGAGTTCTTCAAAGACGATTTCTGCCGGCGACAGGGTGGTTTTCACCCGGTCGATGAAGCCGGTGGCGGCTTCTACAAATTCTTTTTTGCTGCGGCGGATTTCGTCGGCCAGGTCTTCCGGGGCCAGTCTGCGGGTGAGTAGCCAGGCCTGGTAGCTGATTTCCTGTTCGCTGAGTATTTTTTCCGAGAAGCCGGGCAGGTAGCCTTCACGCACAAACCGCTTGTACAGGCGCAGGCCCATGGCATGGTAGGTGCGGATTTCCGGGATGGCGAGGCCGGAGCGGTCGCACACTTGCTGCAGCTTGCGTTCGAAATCTACCCGGGCGCTGCGGTTGAACATGAGCACCAGCATGCGGTCGGGGTCGTGGCCCTGTGCCAGCAGGTAGCGGATGCGCCAGGCCAGGGTGGAGGTTTTGCCGCTGCCAGCGACGGCGGTGATCACCGCGTGTTCGTAGCCGGCGGTGATGATGGCCCGCTGCTCGTCGGTGAGGTAGTCCGGGAGGTAGCTGGTGTCTGGCATTTGGGGTTGGCTTGGCATGGCGGTATTGTACTTGGCTGCTGGCAGAGGGAGTAGCCGTGGCCCATAATTGCCTGAAATTTTCATGATTCATGCCCGCATCACGCCGGGGTAGGCTTTCAAAAAAACGCTCCTGGCGGCACGTCCATGTGGCGCTTCTGCTCCGCCATCCATGGCTCCGCAAATTTTTTGAAAGCCTACCCCGGCGCAATGCTATTCGGAGCTAACGTCCATCTTATGTCGTCTCTTCAGTACCAAAGCTGGCAATTTCTCGCAGATCGACTGGGCCAACTTGGCGAACGCCGCCTCGTGTTACTCGAAGGTGACCGGGAATGGGCCCTGGCGTGGCTGCGCGATGTGCTGCCTGAGCTGGATTTGAAACCGGGTGTCTGGACGGGGCCGAAGGAGGAGGCGCCGGCTGAAGGGTTGGTGTCCGTTGCGCCGGGTAAGGCTAGGAGCTGGCTGGGCCGGGAGCTCGGGGTGGTGGTCTGGGATGGCTGGAACGGGAATCCGCCGGATGGGATTGCAGCGTTAGCCGGAACTTTGAAGACCGGTGGTTTGTTGTTCTGGCTGATGCCGCCGCTGGAGCAGTGGGCACGGTTTGAGGATCCGGATTATCGGCGGACCGGGTTGGATGGGGTGGATGAGCACCCGTTTGCCGGGCGGCTGGCGGGTATTCTGGCGGATGCGCCGGGAGTTATTCGGGTGTCGCCGGGGCAGACGGATACTCCGGAGTTGCCCGGATCTTTGTCAGGGCATTCGTTTGAGCCCGGGGAGACGGCAGAGCAGAAGGCGTTGGTGGCGGATCTGGTGCGTTTCGGGCTGGGGCGTCGACGGCGGCCGTTGGTGGTTACTGCGGATCGGGGCCGGGGCAAGTCGGCGGCTTTGGGGCTGGCGGCGGCTGAGTTGTTGTTGGCGGGGCGGCAGCAGGTGGTGGTAACAGCGCCGTCGGCGGAGAGTGTTCAGACGTTGTTCCGGCATGCGGCGCAGGGTCTGGGTAATCAGTTGGAGGCGCAGGGCGAGGCTGAGCTGTGTACTCGGGATGGTCATCGGCTGCAGTTTTTGCCGGTTCAGCAGTTGCTTGAAGAGCGTCCGCCGGCGGAAGTGGTGATGGTGGATGAGGCGGCGGCGATTCCGGCGCACTGGTTGCGGGAGGTTTTGCTGGGCTGGCCGCGGGTGGCATTTGCCAGCACGGTGCATGGTTACGAGGGTGCCGGGCGGGGCTTTGCCATCCGGTTCCGGGCGGTTCTGGATCGGGAAACGCCGCATTGGCGGCAGGTGGCTCTGAAGCAACCGATTCGTTGGGCCGATGGCGATCCGCTGGAAGCGTTGATTTTCCGGTTGTATCTGTTGGCGGCTGAAGGCCCGTCAATTGATGATTTAACGGTTGATGATGTAGTTGTTGAGCCCTGGTCGCCGGCCGCAGCAACAGAGACGGAGTTGTCGGAAGCCTTTGGTTTGTTGGTGGATGCTCACTATCGCACCACGCCGGCGGATTTGCGTCAGTGGCTGGATGATCCGGCGGCGCAAAGCTGGCGGGCGGTGTCTCGTGGCAAAACCGTGGGGGTGCTCTGGGCCTGTGCGGAAGGTGGTTTGCCGGATGAACTGGCGGTGAAGGTTTCCCGGGGTGAGCGGCGTGTGCGGGGGCATATGCTGGCGCAATCTCTGGCGACCCACGGTGGTTTTCCGGAGGCGGCCTGTCAGCACTATCTGCGGGTGGTGCGGGTGGCGGTATCAGAGCAGGCCCGGGGCCTGGGCGTCGGCAAACGATTGGTGAAAGCCGCTGAAGGTGCCTGTGTGGAGCAGAGCCTGAACGCACTGGGCACCAGCTTTGGCGGAGACCCTGGCTTGCTGGCGTTCTGGCAATCCTGTGGCCTGCGGGTTGTTCGCTGCGGATTGCAGCAGGAGGCCAGTACCGGTGAGTATCCCCTACAGATGCTCAGTGGTGTATCGCCAGAGGGCGAGGCGCTTGGGCATCGGTTGCGGCGGCGGTTTGCCCGCCACTGGCCGGTGCTGGTGCCCCGGAACTGGCCCGGCATGGCGCCGGATTTGCTGGCGGCGATAAACGCCGATCTGCCGGCAACCGGCGAGCCGGATGCGGATGACCTGCGGGATCTGCAGAGCTTTGCCGAGGGATTCCGTGGTTTTGAACTGACGTTGCCCCTGTTGCGGGAGGCGGCCGGCTATCCCGGCCTGATGGCCTGGATGTCAGGCCAGCCGGACCGGGATCTGTGGTGTCGCGCCGTACTTCAGGGCTGGTCCTGGCATCGGTTGCGAATGCAGGGGCTGTGCACTGGCCAGAAAGACGGCGAGGCCCGTCTCCGGCAACTGGTTCAGGACAGGTTCATGGGGTCGTTTGAGTCATCCCAGACCGGCTGAAAATGCTGTTCGACCACTTCTTCAGGCACGTCGGCGACTGAGGCAAAGGACCACTTCGGCGATTTGTCCTTGTCGACCATCAGTGCCCGGATGCCTTCGGTCAGGTCCGGGCGGCGGGTGCATTCCAGAGCAATGGCCAGTTCCATGCGGAACATGTCTTTCAATGACATTTGCTGGCCCTTGCCTATCTGATTCCAGAGCAGCCAGGGGGTTACCGGGCAACCATTGGCGAGGTTCCCGGCGCAGCTTTGCCACCAGGGATCATCGCTCTGATGTGCCAGCAGATGGTCGACAATGGCCGGAAGGTCATCTCCGGTAGCCAGTTTGGCGATGGTCTGTTCGTGCTGCTCCAGATGGCCATCCGGCATGGCCCGATAGTCCAGGGCCTCGTGCTGACTGATCAGACGGAACAACTGGTTGTCGTCCACCGCTGGCTCTCCGCTCCACAGTTGGTCCTGCAGATGCTCCAGCAAGCTGTCAAAGTGATCCGGCTGCAGAATCATGTCGGCCAGACCCACGCGCATGGCATCGGCAGCATTCAGGCGGGCGCCGGTCAGACCCATGAACAGGCCGAGGCGACCGGGCAGGCGGTTCAGAAACCAGCTGGAGCCGGCGTCGGGAAACAGGCCAATGCTGATTTCCGGCATGGCCAGGGTGACATCGGGGGTGACCAGCCGGTATCGACACGCGGACAGCAACCCCAGACCGCCGCCCATTATTATGCCGTGCGCCAGGCCAACAACCGGTTTGGGGAAGCGATGCAGGGTGTAATCCAGACGGTATTCGGCGGTGAAGAACCGGGCCGGGGCTTGTGTGTCGCCGTCACCTTTCAAGCCTTCATAGAGTGCGCGGAGATTGGCGCCGGCGCAAAAAGCCCGGTCGCCGCTGCCTCGTAGAACCACGAGGCAGATGCGGGTGTCTTCGGCCCATTTTTCGAGTGTGGCCTGAGCTTCATTGACCATATCTTCGGTCAATGCATTCAGGGTTTTCGGGGCATTCAGTGTCAGCAGGCCGATATGGCCTTCCCGGCACGGTAGTTCCTGAACATCGATCGGCATGGACGCTGTCTCCAGAGGGCTGGTTTACGGTTTATCCTTACTGTGATTTACTCCTTTCAGGAGTAAAAGAGGACTAAGGTCGCACCAAAGTCATTGACAAATCGCATGTGAGTCAAGGATTGGCTGTGCTATAAGTAAGCAACAATTGCTATTCGGCATTTTGTTCATCTGAATAACGAAAAAATCATGAGAGGGTGATCCCTATGAATATCAAACATTACGCAGTTGCTGGTCTGTTCGCGCTGGGTGTTGCAGCACCGGTAACTTCCATGGCCGCAGACGCAGAAGCCGGTAAGGCAAAAGCGGCGGTATGCGCGAGCTGCCACGGCCAGAATGGTATCTCTCAGGTACCGATTTATCCGAATCTGGCCGGTCAGAAAGAGAAATACCTCGCCGATTCCCTGAAAGCCTACAAGAATGACAACCGTTCAGGTGGCCAGGCTGCGCTGATGATTCCGCAGGCCAAGAACCTGAGCGATGAAGATATCGCCAACCTGGCGGCTTACTATGCAAGCCTGCCGGCTGGCGGCAAGTAAAGCCTCTGGCTTTCAGCAGTGTGGCTCAGGCCACACTGCTCCTGACAATCCGGTAACTGGGCCGATAGGCTGATGTTCCCGGCAGTTTCATCCGGTTCTGCGTAACAAACTGTTCCAGCATGGCTTCCAGCGGTTTGATCAGTGTCGGATCCCCGGCAATCTCAAACGGCCCTTTTTCCTGAACCTGTCTGATTCCACTCTCCTTCACATTCCCGGCAACAATGCCACTGAACGCCTTGCGAAGATTAGCCGCAATCATGTGTACCGGCTGATCCCGGTGTAGGTCCAGAGCACGCATGTTTTCGTGGTCGGGCTCGAACGGCATCTGGAAAACCGGATCAATTTTCAGCATCCAGTTAAAGTAATAGGCATCCTGCATGGCGCGGCGGAAGGTTTCCACATCCTTGATGCCGGTGCGCACCACCTGAGCCACTTTGACCGGATCATCAATGATGATTTCGTACTTTTTGGAAGCTTCATCGCCGAGGGCGTTGCGGATGAACTTGTCGATCATGTCGAAATATTCGGCGTTTTCCTTCGTGCCGGTAAAGACAACCGGGAACGGCAGGTCCGCGTTGTCCGGATGCAACAGTATGCCCAGCAGGTAGAGGATTTCTTCTGCCGTGCCGACGCCACCCGGGAACACGATAACGCCGTGGCCACAGCGCACAAAGGCTTCCAGCCGTTTCTCGATATCCGGCATGATCACCAGCTCGTTAACAATCGGGTTCGGCGCTTCAGCACCGATAATGCCCGGCTCGGTGATGCCCACGTAGCGACCGTTTCTCACCCGTTGTTTGGCGTGACCAATGGTGGCGCCTTTCATGGGGCCCTTCATGGCACCGGGACCGCAGCCGGTAATGATGCTCAGGCCGCGCAGGCCCAGCTGGTGGCCCACTTCCTTACTGTACTGGTATTCATCCTGACCAATGGAATGGCCACCCCAGCACACCACCATATCCGGCTGGCGCCCGGGTTCAAGCACCCGTGCATTGCGCAGGATATGGAACACCAGGTTGGTGATGTCCTGCGGGTTGTCGCCGCGAAAACCGGCAATGGTCTGAGGGATCGAGTGGGTATATACGATGTCCCGCAGCACGGAAAACAGATGTTCACGAAGAGCGCGCAGCAACTCGCCATCAACAAAGGCGTGGGCGGGAGCGTTGATCAGTTCCAGCTTCAGCCCCCTGGGCTGTGGCACCAGACGTACATCAAAATCCGCATGGGCTTCCATCAGTGACTTGCAGTCATCGGTTTCCACGCCGGTATTGAGTACCGCCAGGGCGCATTGGCGGAACAGGCGGTACAGGCCACCTTCACTCCGATCTTTAAGCCGGTTCACCTCGTGGGCGGAAAGAATTTCCAGAGACCCTTCGGGCGACACCAGAGCATTGATTGTGGGTTCAGTCATGTAACGGTGAAACTCCTGATGGTTTCGGCAATGCCGGATTTTGAGGCAATCTGACAACAAGGTACACTAAGCGCTTTCCACTCCATACGCCATCCGACAAAATTCTGATTCATGAAACTTCTTATTCGTCCTGCCGCGGAAGTGGCCATCAAAAGTAAGCCCGTTCGTCAGCAGCAAATGCGCCAGCTGCGCCAGAATATTCGTAAACTGCTCAAGCGTATCGATCAAGACGTTCGGGTAGATGGCAGTTGGGACCGGATTGATATTGATGTTCCGGATGACCGCGGGCTTTATAGCCCGGTGATTGATGAATTGCTGCGAATTCCGGGTATTTCCACGATCCAGGAAATTGAAGTGCATCCGCTGACGTCGCAGGAGAATATTGCCGAGAAAACGGTGGCTGCCTATAAGGGCCGCCTGGAAGGCAAGACTCTGGCGGTGCGCGCCCGGCGCATCGGCAAGCACGATTTCCGCTCCATTGATCTTGAGCGCACAGTCGGTGCAGCGCTGCTCAAAGCTTACGACACCGCCGGTGTGGATCTGAAGTCACCCCAAGTAGAAGTGCGGGTGGAAGTGAAAGACGACAGCTTTCACATTGCCACGCGCAAGCATCAGGGCATGGGCGGTTACCCGGTCGGCTCTGTGGATACCGTGATGACGCTGATTTCCGGTGGCTACGATTCTTCGGTTGCCGCTTACCTCATGATGCGCCGGGGGCTGCGTAATCATTATCTGTTTTTCAACCTGGGCGGTACCGCCCACGAAGTGGGTGTTCGTCAGGTGGCTCATTATCTGTGGCAGCGCTACGGCGCTTCCCACAGTGTGCTGTTTATTTCAGTGCCGTTCGACGGTGTGGTGGCGGAAATCATGCGTTCGGTGAATAACCGCCACTGGGGCGTGGTACTCAAACGGCAGATGCTCAAGGCGGCCGCTGAAATTGCCGACAAACTGAACGTTGCCGGGCTGGTGATGGGCGATGCTGTGGCCCAGGTATCCAGCCAGACCCTGCAGAACCTGAACGTGGTAGACCGGGCGTGTGAAGATGTGGTGTTGCGGCCGTTGATCGCCATGGACAAGCAGGAAATTATCCGCATTGCCCATGACATTGGCACCGAACCTTTCGCCCGCAATATGCCGGAGTACTGTGGGGTGATTTCCCAGCGGCCGGCCACCCGGGCAAAGTTGCATCGGGTAGAGGCGGATGAGGCCGGTATGGACCCGCAGGCTCTGATTCAGGCCGTCGAGAATCGGGAAGAAACGCCCATCAGCCGCCTGCTCGACTCAACGGTCACGCCGGAAGAGGTGGAGCTGGTACAAACACCGGCGGTGGATGACGTCATTATTGACGTTCGCCATCCCTCTGAAGAGGAGCGTTCACCGCTGACGCTGACTAATAACGAAGTTCTGAAAATTCCGTTCTACGAACTCAATCAGCAGGTCGAAACGCTGCCGCATAACCGGCAGTACCTGCTGTACTGCGACAGGGGCACCATGAGTCGCATGCACGCCGGCCACCTGAAGGCCGAAGGGCATGACAACGTCAAGGTGTATGCCCCGGCTTCCTGAGCAAGCAGGGCGTCAGCCCTGCATCCCCTTGAAGAACTCGTTTACGTTGGTGGTCAGCGCTTCCAGATCGTAACCGCCTTCCTGAATCACCAGTGTTGGCAGGCCCAGTTGGCTGACACGGGTGCTCAGCCTGCGGAAGCCTTCGGAAGACACTGACACCTTGGCCTGGGGGTCGTTCTTGTAGATGTCGAAACCCAGGGTAAGGATGACGGCATCCGGCTGATACAGGCGGATGGCGGCCAGGGATTCATCCAGCCGGGTGAAGAAATCTTCCTCGCTGGAACCATGCGGCATGGGCATGTTGATGTTGTAGCCGTAGCCTTCACCCTCGCCACGTTCGTTTTCATAACCACTGACCACCGGGTAGAAGTTGGTGGGGTCGCCGTGAATGGAAACGTACAGTACATCGCTGCGATCGTAGAAAATTTCCTGAATACCCTGACCGTGGTGCATGTCGGTATCGAGAATCACGATGCGCGGGAACCGGCTCTTCATGTGTTCCGCGGCAATGGCGGCGTTGTTCAGGTAACAGAAACCACCGGCGGCATCCTTGCGGGCATGGTGGCCCGGTGGGCGGCAAACGGCATAGGCATTGCGCTCGCCCGCAATCAGCGAGTCAGCGGCACCCAGTGCCGTCTGGGCTGACCAGTAGGCGGCTTTCCAGGTGCCTTCGCCAATCGGACAGCTGCCATCGGCCTGGTAACGGCCCGCTTCGGCCAGGATGCCGTGCAGCGCATTGGGCGAGCGTACCCAGATATTTGATATCACCTCATCGCCCCAGTCGCCCATTGCCGACCAGCGCCGGTGGGCCGACTCCAGAAAGCGCAGATACCCCAGATCGTGAACCCGGGAAATCGGGGCCGCCCCCTGATCTGCAGGCTGCAGCACGGAAATGCCCATGCTTCTGAGCCCTTCCAGCATCAGTTCCGTCCGCGCCGGCACTTCCTGCGGTTCACGCATCTGGCCGCGGGTAAAATAAGTCTTCGGAACGTGCAGATCCTGTGACGGATGGAAAAACGCTTTCATGTTCGGTCTCCTCGGGAATATCTCAACGACCTGACTTTACAGGTTGCCTCTATCGATCCACTATGAAAGACATTATGTATTGACGCAATACGTCCCTGCACCGGGGCGCTAATAAAACCTGACACGCGTAAACTCTCAACAGGAGCCGAGATGATCGAGTCACCATTGCTGGAAAACCTCACGGGTTACATCGGCGGCCGCTGGACCGACAGCGCCGAAGGCAACACGTTTGATGTCTATAATCCCGCCACGGGCGAGGTGATCGCAAAGGTTCCCTCGATGCCGGAACAGGACATTCTGGATGCGGTGGAAGCAGGTAAGTCAGCACTCCGGCTGACCTCTCCGTATTCCCTCGAAACACGCCGCAAGTGGCTGGAAGATATTCGCGATGCGCTCAAGGAAAATCGTGAAGAGATCGGCCGCATACTGTGTATGGAACACGGCAAGCCGTGGAAAGAAGGGCAGGGCGAGGTCGATTACGCTGCCGGCTTCTTTGATTACGCCGCCAAGCATGTGCAGGCACTGGATTCCCATACGCTGCCGGAAAAACCCAAGGATTGCAGCTGGACGGTTCATTACCGCCCGATTGGTGTCACCGGACTGATCGTGCCCTGGAACTTTCCCATCGGCATGATTGCCAAGAAGCTTTCAGCAGCACTGGCCGCCGGTTGTCCGTCGGTGATCAAGCCGGCCAGCGAAACCCCGCTGACCATGGTTGCCTTCTTCAAGATCATGGATAAGCTTGATCTGCCAGACGGTATGGTCAACCTGGTGATGGGTAGGGCCAGCGTGATTGGCAAGGTATTGTGCGATCATAAAGACGTACCCATGCTCAGCTTTACCGGTTCCACCGAAGTGGGCCGTAAACTGATCGTAGACACTGTTGACCACGTCAAGAAGCTGTCTCTGGAGCTGGGCGGTAACGCGCCGTACATCGTCTTCGACGATGCCGACCTGGACGCGGCCGCTGACAACCTGATCGCCAACAAATTCCGTGGCGGTGGCCAGACCTGCGTTTGCGCAAACCGCATTTTCGTCCATGAGAAAGTGGCTGATGCCTTTGGTGAAAAGCTGGCTGAGCGGGTCAACAAGATGACCGTAGGCGATGGCATGAACGACGGCGTGGATATCGGCCCGCTGGTGAACAAGCCAGGCTTCGACAAGGTCAAGCGCCACCTGGAAGACGCCCTGGAAAAAGGCGCGAAACTGGTGGCCGGCAAGCAACCGGGCGAACTCGGCGACGGTCTGTTCTTCCCGCCCACGGTGGTGCAGGGTGTAAACCGCGAGATGGCCTGCTACCAGGAAGAAACCTTCGGCCCGCTGGTGCCGATGGCGCTGTTCCGCACCGAAGACGAAGTGATTGAAGCGGGTAACGACACTGAATTCGGCCTGGCCTCCTACGTGTTCACCGCCGACGCTGAACGCGCCCAGCGCGTCGCTGCCGGCCTGCGTTTCGGCCATGTTGGCTGGAACACCGGCACCGGCCCGACTCCGGAAGCCCCGTTTGGTGGCATGAAGTCCTCCGGTATTGGCCGTGAAGGTGGTCTGGAAGGCTTGTTTGAGTTCGTAGAACCGCAGACTGTGCCGCGCGGTTTCTGAACCCGCCAAATAAGCTCTCACCAAAAGTGAGATAGCGCAGGGGCCGGTTTCGCTCTCCAGGACTGTCTGTGGCCATGGATGGCCACAGTCAAGCGCACAGGGACGTGCTTGTAGCGTGTCCTGGAGAGCGAAACCGGCCCCTGTGCGATAAACCCTAAGTTAGAGGGCTTAGAGTCCTACCCCGCGCCCCAAAGAAATCCCCGTTTTCTCCTGTTATACTCTCCCACCTGTTTATTTAACCAGTAGCGAACGGATTTTTATGGACGTTTCCCACATCATTGATCCACTCAACGACGCCCAGCGCGAGGCTGTCACCGCCCAGAACGACCACCTTCTGGTATTGGCCGGTGCCGGCAGTGGTAAAACCCGGGTGCTGGTGCACCGCATGGCGTGGTTGATGGGGGTGGATAAGGTGCCGCCCACGTCCATCCTGGCGGTGACCTTCACCAACAAGGCCGCCCGGGAAATGCGTTACCGGGTGGAGCAGATGATGAACATTCCCACCCGGGGCCTGTGGATTGGTACTTTTCACGGCATTGCTCATCGCCTGCTGCGGGCGCACTGGCGAGAAGCGGGGTTGCCCGAGAATTTCCAGGTACTGGACAGCGACGACCAGCTGCGCATGGTCAAGCGGGTGATGCGGGAAAACCAGATTGATGAAAGCCAGTGGCCACCCAAACAGGCCCAGTGGTTTATCAGTGCCCAGAAAGATGAGGGCCTGCGGGCAGATCATATTCAGGAAAACCCGGGAGACCACTTCACCACCACGATGCTGAAGATCTACCGCCAGTACGAAAAACTGTGCCAGCAGGGCGGCCTGGTGGATTTTGGCGAACTACTGCTGCGTTCCCACGAACTCTGGCTGCATAAGCCGGAATTACTGGCCCATTACCAGCAGCGTTTCCGGCATGTACTGGTCGACGAGTTCCAGGACACCAACACCATTCAGTATGCCTGGCTGCAGATCCTGGCCAGCAACCGGGTGCCGTTGACTGTGGTGGGCGACGATGACCAGTCCATTTACGGCTGGCGCGGTGCGAAGGTCGAGAATATTCAGCAATACCAGCAGGATTTCCCGAATGCCCGGCTGGTGCGGCTGGAACAGAACTATCGCTCAACCCAGACCATTCTGAAGGCCGCCAACTCGGTGATCGCCAATAATCAGGGGCGTCTGGGCAAAGAGCTCTGGACCGACGGCCCCGACGGCGAACTTATTGACCTGTACGCTGCCTTCAACGAGCAGGATGAAGCCAACTACATTGCCGATTCCATCAGTGCCTGGGTAAACGACGGCAATCTGCGCAGTGAATCAGCCATCCTGTACCGCTCCAATGCCCAGTCGCGGGTGCTTGAAGAATCTCTGATGCGCCAGGGTATTCCTTATCGCGTGTACGGCGGCCTGCGTTTCTACGACCGTCAGGAAATCCGAAACGCGCTGGCGTATCTGCGCCTGGTGCAGTACCACCGTGACGACGCTGCTTTTGAGCGGGTAGTGAACATTCCCACCCGGGGCATCGGTGCCAAGAGCCTGGCGGATTTACGTGCGTATGCCACCGAACAGGGCATTTCCCTGTGGGAGTCAGCCGAGCGCATGCTGGCGGCCGGGCAGGTGAAAGGCCGGGCGAAGACCGGTCTGCAATCGTTTATGGAAATCATCAATACCCTGGCGGAAATGGTCGAACATGCTTCGCTGCAGGGTTTGATGAAGCAGGCCATTGAATCCAGTGGTCTGAAAGATTACCACGCCAGTGAAAAAGGCGAAAAGGGCCAGGCCCGGGTGGAAAACCTGGAAGAACTGGTGAATGCGCTGTCCGATTTTGAAGTGGAAGAGGGTGTGGACCCGCTGTCAGAGTTCATTGCCCGGGCCGCGCTGGATGCCGGCGAATCCCAGGCCGACGATCATGAAGACAGCGTGCAGCTGATGACCCTTCACTCGGCCAAGGGCCTGGAGTTTCCACTGGTGTTCCTGGCCGGTATTGAGGAAGGGCTGTTTCCGCACAGCATGTCTCTGGAAGAGCCGGGGCGCATGGAGGAAGAGCGTCGCCTGGCCTATGTGGGTATTACCCGGGCGATGAAAAAGCTGGTGCTCACTTACGCCGAGTCCCGGCGTTTGTACGGGCAGGAAAAGTTCCACGCGCTGTCCCGGTTCGTTCGGGAGATTCCCGCGGACTGCCTGCAGGAAGTGCGGTTACGGAACACCGTGACCCGCCCGGCCATGGTGGGCCGCCCCAATGAAAGCTTGTTCAGCCAGGATTCAGCCCAGCAGTCTGGCTTCAGTCTGGGCCAGCGGGTTCGGCATCCGAAGTTCGGTGAGGGCATCGTGATGAACTGCGAGGGCACCGGGCATCATACGCGGGTGCAGGTGAATTTTGATGAAGGTGCCAAGTGGCTTGTTCTCGCCTATGCGCCTTTGGAAGCCTGCTGAATCAGGTGGTGGCAGAGAGCTGGTGGTTTCTTCTCAGGACTGAAAGCCTGGATTGGCACAGGGGTGGGGTGGAGAGCGTTTGAGAGTCACTCGTTATTTTGGGGCAGGTATCGGGTAAGGCTTTCCAAAAATTTGTGGAGCCATGGATGGCGGAACATAAGCGCCCATGGATGGCTCGAGCGCTTTTTGGAAAGCCTTACCCGATACCTGCCTTCCCCAAGCAAGCAGGCCTGCCGAGATCAAACTCCCAGACCAGAACCTTTACATCAGAACCGCGTAAATCACCCCAGCCAGAATAATGCGATAAATCACATAAGGCCACATGCCGACTTTATTGAGCCACTTCAGGAAAAAGTGGATCGCCGTGATGGCCATCAGGAACGACGTTACCCCGCCAAGCAGAAAGCCACTCCAGTCCACGATGACATCAGACGTACCCACTTCCAGCAGTTTTACCGCAGATGCCAGCGAGATAATAGGAATAGCCAGCAGGAACGAAAATCTTGAGGCCGTTTCGCGGCTCATGCCCAGAAAAAGGCCGGCGGTGATGGTCACGCCTGAGCGGGAGGTACCGGGAACCAGCGCCATGGCCTGGGCGATGCCCACCAGCACGGCGTCTTTCCAGTTCAGTGAATCCAGAGTGCGCTGACGTCTGGGTAACCAGTCGGCCAGGCCCAGTAACAGGCCGAAGACCAGGGTGGTTACAAAGATAATCGAAGCGCCACGCAATTCGTTGTCGATCATGTCCAGCAGCGCCAGGCCGGCCAGACCTGCCGGGATGGTGCCGATGACCAGGTACCAGGCCAGGGCGCCCTGGCCGACGATTTTGCGCTGGCCGATGGACGTCAGGCCGTCTTTGGCGATGCCGAACACATCCCTTCGGAAATACAGCACTACCGCCAGCAGGGTGCCCAGGTGAACAGACAGGTCAAAGCCGACGCCCTGGTCTTCCCAGCCGAAAAAGGCTGGCGTCAGAATCAGGTGAGCGGAGCTGGAGATGGGCAGGAATTCGGTCAGTCCCTGGAGTAGGCCAAGGAACAGGGCCTGGTAAAAGTCCATTCGGTGGGTTCCGTGTTCGGTTCAGTCGATGATAAGCCGGGATGGATGTTAGCAGGGTGGCGGTGGGCTGAACAGATTGCCCGGTCCGGAAACGTGTTCCGGGCCGGGCAGGGTGCTTATGCCGGGAACTTGTCTCGCGTTTTGTTGGCGATTTTGACCAGGGCCAGCATCAAGGGTACTTCTACCAGTACCCCCACCACCGTTGCCAAAGCTGCGCCGGACTGCATGCCGAACAGGGCAATGGCGGCGGCCACCGCCAGTTCGAAGAAGTTGCTGGCACCGATCATTGCGCCCGGCGCGGCGATGCAATGGCGCACTTTCCACAAGCGTGCCCAGCCGTAGGCGAGCAGGAAGATGAACACCGTCTGGATGATCAGCGGCACGGCAATCAGGGCAATGTGCAACGGGTTTTGCAGGATGACTTCACCCTGAAAGGCGAACAGCAATACCAGAGTCACGATCAGTGCCGCCGGGGTGACCGGGCCGATGCGCTTCATGAAGACATCGTCGTACCACTGCTGGCCACGACGGGCGATCAGCACACGGCGGGTCAGGTAGCCTGCGGTCAGCGGAATGACGATGTACAACACCACTGAGAGAATCACGGTATTCCAGGGCACCTGAATATCGGAAACGCCAAGCAGGAACACCACAATCGGTGCGAAGGCGAACAGCATGATGATGTCGTTCAACGACACCTGCACCAGGGTGTAAGCGGCATCGCCTTTGGTCAGGTAGCTCCAGACAAACACCATCGCGGTGCAGGGCGCGGCGCCCAGCAGGATGGCGCCGGCCAGGTATTCACTGGCCAGGTCTGGCGCAATCAATGGCTCGAACACCACCATCAAAAAGAACCAGGCAATGGCAAACATGGTGAAGGGCTTGATCAGCCAGTTCACAGTGGTGGTGATGGCCAGGCCCTTCGGTTCTTTGCGCACACCCAGAACAGCCGTGAAATCAATCTGGGCCATCATCGGGAAGATCATGGCCCAGATCAGGATGGCGATGGGGATGGATACCTGAGCGTATTCAAAGCGTGATAATGCATCAGGCACCGCCGGCGCGAACTGGCCCAGGGCGACGCCGGCGATGATCGCCAATGCCACCCATACCGACAGATAGCGTTCGAAAAAAGGCATGTTGCCGGCGGTTTCTTCCGCTGGGCTGGCTTCGGAATCAGTGTTCATGACAGGTATCCCGGTTGTTTCTGGTGAATAATACTTTACTCAGTGTTTACCCGGCTCTATTATGCACAAAAACACATATTCATTAAAGCGAATATATGGAAATCCGTATGAAGCGCCGAGTCTTGTTTGTATGCAGCGCCAACAGTGCCCGCTCGCTGATGGCCGAAGCTCTGCTCCGTGATATCGCCGGAGATCAGTTTGAAGTGTCCAGTGCCGGTACCGAACCGGGAACACCGAACCCGCTGGCCCTGCGGGTGCTGGAAGAAGCGGGCGTGGATACCGCCGGCCTGCACAGCAAGCATTTGGCCGATTTGCAGGATCAACCCTGGGACTACGTGATCACCCTGTGCGACAAGGCCGCCAGTGAATGCGGAGTGATCCATGCGGGTGCGCAGCAGATTCACTGGGATTTCCCCGATCCCGCAGCAACCAATCGCCATGCGACCTTCGCGCTCACGCTCAAGGAGCTGAAAGACCGTCTCAGTCTGTTCACTCTGGTGCACCAGAAGGAAACCGGGATGAAGCCGGCGGGATTCAACCCGGTAGCCGTGTTCAAGGCCCTGGGTGATGATTTGCGGCTGGCGGCACTGTTGCTGATCCGGGGCCAGGGCAAGCTTTGTGTGTGCGAACTCACGGAAGCCTTCGATGTGTCCCAGCCAAAAGTCAGCCGCCACCTGGCCAATTTGCGGGACGTCGGTTTGCTGGATACCGAAAGGCAGGGTCAATGGGTCTATTATTATCTGAGCCCCCGGCTGCCGGAATGGCTGACGCGGGTGCTGGAAGAAACCGCGAATAACAACGGGGAACTGATTGAAAGTCCGCTGGGCCGGCTTGAAAGCATGGTCGACCGTCCAGTGCGCTGTTCCTGATGACTGACAACTCTATAAGCACTGCGATAGTCGCAAGGAGATTACGATGAGCAAGATCAAGGTAGGTATTAACGGATTCGGCCGCATTGGCCGCCTGGCGCTGCGGGCTGCCTGGGGATGGCCGGAGATGGAGTTTGTTGCCATTAACGATCCGGGCGCAGACACCAACACCCTGGCGCATCTGCTGAACTTCGACAGCGTACACGGCCGCTGGAACCGTGAGGCAGCAGCAGACGGCGACGATATCGTGATTGAAGGCCAGCGCCTGCGCGTAACCCATAACCGGGCGATTGCCGACACTGACTGGTCCGGCTGTGACCTGGTGATCGAAGCCAGCGGCGTGAACAAAAAGGTGGAAGTGCTGCAGGCCTATCTGGATCAGGGCGTGAAACGCGTGGTAGTGACCGCGCCGGTGAAGGAAGCGGGCGCCAGGAACATCGTGCTGGGTGTTAACGAGGACATCTTCGACCCGGCCAACGACCGCATCGTCACCGCCGCATCCTGCACCACCAACTGTCTTGCCCCGGTGGTAAAAGTGATTCACGAGAAACTGGGCATCAAGCACGGCTCCATCACCACCATCCACAGCCTGACCAACACCCAGACCATTATCGACGCGCCGCACAAGGATCTGCGTCGGGCCCGTTCCTGTGGCAGTTCACTGATCCCGACCAGCACCGGGTCTGCAACGGCGATTATTGAAATCTTCCCGGAACTGAAAGGCCGGCTGGATGGCCACGCGGTTCGGGTGCCGTTGACCAATGCCTCGCTGACCGACTGTGTGTTTGAAGTGGAGAAGCCCACTGATCGAGACACCGTGAACAAGCTTCTGAAAGAAGCCGCCGAGGGCGAACTGAAAGACATCATGGGCTACGAAGAGCGCCCGCTGGTGTCTATCGATTACAAGACCGATCCGCGTTCTTCGATTGTTGATGCGCTGTCCACCATCGTGGTCAACGGCACTCAGGTGAAAATCTACGCCTGGTACGACAACGAATGGGGCTACGCCAACCGCACCGCAGAACTGGCGCGCAAGGTAGGGCTGGCCTGATATGAATGCGGCCATCCGTCAGTATCTGGTGATCACTGGCAACTACTGGGCCTTCACCCTGACGGATGGGGCCCTGCGCATGCTGGTGGTGCTGCATTTCCACCAACTGGGCTATTCGCCGCTGGAAATCGCCCTGTTGTTCATCTTCTACGAGTTTTTCGGGGTGGTGACCAATCTTGTGGGCGGTTATCTGGGTGCCCGCATGGGCCTGAACCGGACCATGAACATCGGCCTGTTCCTGCAGATCGTCGCCCTGGCCATGCTGGCGGTACCGGCGGCCATGCTCACGGTGCCGTGGGTGATGGCGGCCCAGGCGTTGTCCGGTGTTGCCAAGGATCTCAACAAGATGTCTGCCAAAAGCGGCATCAAGTTGCTGGTGCCGGATGAGCAGCAGGGCACTCTCTACAAATGGGTGGCCATTCTCACCGGCTCCAAGAACACCCTGAAAGGGGTCGGTTTCTTCCTGGGCGGTGTGCTGCTGATGGCCGCGGGCTTCACCGGCGCGGTGGTGATCATGGCTGTAGCCCTGGGGCTGGTGTGGCTGGCCAGCCTGTTCCTGCTGGGGCAGGATCTGGGCAAGAGCAAAGCCAAGCCGAAGTTCAGCGAAATCCTGTCCAAAAGCCGCGCCATTAACGTGCTCTCAGCTGCCCGGATGTTCCTGTTCGGTGCCCGGGATGTCTGGTTTGTGGTGGCCTTGCCGGTGTATCTGCACACGGTGTTCGGCTGGGATTTCTGGAAGGTGGGCGGTTTCATGGCCGCCTGGATTATCGGTTATGGCTTTATCCAGACCATTGCGCCGCGCATTACCGGCAATATGGAAGGCAAGCAGCCGGCAGTGCTGTGGGCGGCGGCCCTGGCGCTGATTCCCGCCGGCATTGCCGTTGGCTTGATGGCGGGTTGGTCGCCGCAAGTTGTGGTGATTGGTGGCTTGCTGCTGTTTGGCGTGCTGTTCGCCATCAACTCCTCCCTGCACAGCTACCTGATTGTCAGCTACGCCCGGGGCGATGGCGTGTCGCTGGATGTGGGTTTTTATTACATGTCCAACGCCGCCGGCCGGCTGCTGGGGACCATCCTTTCCGGCTGGGTTTACCAGGTGTATGGGCTGGAGGCCTGCCTGTGGATATCGGCCGGCCTGGTGGCGGCCGCCGCATTGCTGTCATTAATGTTGCCGGAGCGGCGGTTGGCTCAGGCGTGATGCTGGTGGGCACCGGTCAGGAGCCGGTGCCCACTCTTTCTTGTCAGAGTCTCAGCCTTTGAGCCATTCGGCAATGGCGTCACTCGTGGGAATTGATCCGCTGTGAATAACCTGACCGTCAAGGGCCACGGCTGGCGTGGACATCACCTGATACTCCATGATTTTCGCCGGGTCGGTGACTTTCACCACTTCAACATCCTGGCCCAGCTCACTGGCTATTTTCTCGATTTTTTCGGCAGTGTTTGTGCACTTTTTGCAGCCTGTACCCAGTACTTCAAACGTCTTCATCGTGTTCTCCTTTCATCGTTTACCCGGTTGGGTTGGTTGAGACAGGTCAGCTCCCGGCAAACAGCCAGGGACCAATGGCGTTGATCACCCAGCCGACCACCATGAAGTTGGCCAGCAGGATGGCAAAAATGATCGCCAGCAGGCGGAAGGTCATCACCTGTTTGAGCATGATGAACTCCGGGAAGCTGGCGGCCACGGTGCTCATGCAAAAGGCCAGGGTGGTGCCCACCGGCAGGCCCTTGACGATCAGGCTTTCCATAACCGGAATCACCCCGGTGGCGTTGGAGTACAGGGGCAAGCCGGCGAATACGGCCGCCGGTACGCTCCACCACTGGCCGGAGCCCAGGTTGTCAGCAAACCAGCCGTCCGGCACAAAGCCGTGCAAGGCCGCGCCCAAGCCAACGCCGATCAGCACCCACTTCCAGATGCGCCCGACAATTTCTTTCAGTTCGTCTTTGGCAAACTGATGCCTGTCTTTCAGCGTCAGTTTGGGCGCTTCGGGCACCTCGACAGCCTCGGAAGATTCGCGCGATTGCTCCGCCGCCTTTTGGTAAGCCTTGGCAGCGAAATCCTTCAGCCACCGCTCCCCCTTGATGGCATCCAGAATCATGCCGCCGACCATGCCCACGGCCATGCCGATCACGATGTAGGCCAGGGTGAATTTCCAGCCCAGCAGGCTCCAGAGCATGATTACTGCTACCTCGTTAATAATGGGCGAGGTGAACAGAAACGCCATGGTGATGCCCAGTGGAATGCCTGCACTGGTGAATCCCAGGAACAAAGGAATGCTGGAGCAGGAGCAAAACGGGGTGATGGCGCCAAAACCGGAGCCGAAAAAGTAGCCTACTGTGCGATTCTTGCGCTGGATGTAGGCGCGCACCCGTTCCAGATTCAGGGAGGCTCGCATCAGGGCGATCACGTAGATCATCACCACCAGCAGAAACAGGATCTTGGTGGTGTCTTCGATGAAGAAATGGATGGAGGTGCCCAGTTTGGTCTGCGGGCTCAGCCCCATCAGGGTGTAGGTGAGCCAGTCGGCCAGATGCGTGAATATCGCCAGCATAGTCGGGAAACCCGTTTTCTGATGGATAAAGAGTAGAGGGTTAGCCATGAAGACGAATGAGCCTTCCAATGGATGCGCCTGTTTTTCTGAAAACAGGGAAATACAAGAAAGCGGGGTGTCAGGGCAGTCAACGCCGGGGCAGGTTACAATGCCTCTCGGGTGTCATAAATTATTCACCGGGGTATCCTGAGCGGCATGGCGTTTGAGTGTGTACTGCAAGCCTGGGAAGACCATCAGGCAGAGCTTCGTCATTTCCTGATCGGCCAGTTGGCGGATCAGGCGACGGCCGATGATTTTCTGCAGGATGTGTTCTTCAAGGCCATGAGGGCCGGACGAACCTTCTGTGAGCTTGCCAATCCGCGTGCCTGGCTGTTTCAGGTGGCCCGTAACGCGCTGACCGACCGGCATCGGTTGCGTAAGCACTGGGTGCCGGTGCCGGAACAGCTGCCGGATGAACGTGGCACGGCGCGCGCGCCGGTGGATGAACTGGATGTCTGTGTGCATGCGGTACTGCCAACATTGTCCGACACTGACCGGGACATTCTGGAGGCCTGTGACCTGGGGCCGATGTCTCAGGTGACTTATGCGGAAACACGGGGCCTGTCGTTGCCGGCCACCAAGGCGCGGATTCTTCGTGCCAGGCAGCGCCTGCGGGACATCCTGACCAGCCAATGTTTGATTAACCGGGATGCCAGCGGCCGGATCTGCTGCCACAAATGTTGATTTCCTGACCATAAAGACAACAACAATGATCGAATTCCTGCGGCGTTACCCATTGCCGGTGATTGTGCTGGCACAACTGTTTGGTACCTCTTTGTGGTTCAGTATCAACGGTGTCTGGCTGTCGCTGGCCAGCGAGCTGGCGCTGCCTGAATCGCAACTGGGCCACCTGACACTGGCCGTGCAGGGCGGGTTTATTGCCGGCACGCTCGGCTTTGCCGTTACCGGGCTGGCGGATCGCTTCGGCGCCAGCCGGATTTTCGCTGTGGCCAGTGTTTTGGGCGCCCTGGTAAATGCCGGGTTCGTTATGACGGCAGACAGTGCCGCTCTGGGTGTGTTCTGGCGGTTTGCGACCGGCTTGTGCCTGGCAGGCATCTATCCGCTGGGCATGAAAATGGTGATTGCCTGGACGCCGAAATACGCCGGCGCCGCATTGGCGTGGCTGATTGGCATGCTCACGCTGGGCACTGCCTTGCCACACCTGATGCGCGGGGCCACCCTGGGGTTGCCGTGGGAATGGCCGCTGATGGGTTCATCCGTGTTGGCACTGGCGGGCGGGGCCCTGGTGTTGATGTTGGGTGACGGCCCGCATTTGCCAAGAACCTCTGGACGGGTTCCTCTGCGCCAGGGGCTGGCGGCCCTGCGGGTTCCCCGCTTCCGGGCAGTGGCCGGCGGTTACTTTGGCCATATGTGGGAACTCTATGCCCTGTGGACGCTGATTCCACTGCTGGTGGGGCGTGAACTCTCCCGCCTGGAGCTGGGCAGCGAGTGGGTGCCCTGGCTGGCGTTCGCGATTATCGGTATTGGTGCTCTGGGTTGTATTGGTGGCGGCTGGTTAAGCCGCAGCAAAGGCAGCGAATGGGTGGCCCGGTGGGCCTTGAGGCTGTCGGGGCTGATATGCCTGCTGTACCCCTGGCTGGGCGGGTTGCCACCGCTGGTATTGATCGGTTTGCTGTTTATCTGGGGGCTGTCGGTGATTGCCGATTCGCCCCAGTTTTCCGCCCTGGCGGCCGAAACTGCCCCAAAGGCCGCCATTGGTTCATCGCTGGCGGCAATGAATGCCGTGGGTTACGGCCTGACGCTACCGGCCATCTGGCTTACAGCAGCTCTGTGGGATAGCTGGGGCGTGTGGGTGGCGTTAATGCTGGCGCCGGGGCCGGTGCTGGGGCTCTGGTCGCTGGGGCGCAGTTACCGCGCACAATCAATGCAGTAAAGGCTGGTAGGGTCGATTTCCAGGCGCTTGGGGTTGATCGGCTCGCCGCACTCCAGGCAGTCGCCGTAGTCGTCGTTGTCGATGCGCTTCAACGCCGCCTCGATCATTTTCAGCTGCTGTTCCGCCCGTTCCTTTCCGGCTTTGGCCAGGGCCTGGCTTTGCAGGGCGTCCATACGGGACAACCGGCCGACGCTTTGCTGGTCCAGATGAACGGTGTCGCTGGACTGGTCGCGAACTTCGCTGGTGGATTGCAGGTCTTCCCGCCAGTTCAGCAGCAGTTGACGGAATTTTTCCAGTTCTTCCGGCGCCATCGAGTTCTCCCTTATGATTGCCTGGTCGCTTTTTGATCCGTTATTCAGGGTCTGCTAGGATTCTGCGCTTCCCGGACAGCGGGAGCAACCATTCGTCCTGACCTTCCAGCGGCGCTGTAACCAGGCCTGTTTATGACCGATTCACCGTTATTGGATGCCCAGAGCCGGCCCCGAGTGCTGCTGCTATCGGCCTACGACGCGGCCAGCCATCGGCGTTGGCGTGAGCAGCTTGTGGCTATGTTCCCGAACTACGACTGGCACACCCTGGCTCTGCCTCCACGGTTCTTCCGCTGGCGTATTCGTGGCAACCCGGTCACCTGGCTGAACGAACCCTGCTTTCAGCAGCAATGGGATCTGGTGATCGCCACCTCCATGGTGGATCTCGCATCTTTGAAGGGATTTCATCCCCACCTGTCCAGCACCCCCTGCCTGCTGTACATGCACGAAAACCAGTTTGCCTTTCCGGTTTCCAGTAAGCAGCGGTCCAGCGCCGAGCCGCAGGTGGTCAATCTGTACAGCGCCATTGCAGCCGATGCGATTCTGTTCAACAGCGCCTGGAACGAGGAAAGCTTCCTGAGCGGTGCCTGGCAGTTTCTGGATAAAATGCCGGATGGGGTGCCCGACGGATTGATAGCCAATTTGCAGGCAAAGTCCCACGTGGTGCCGGTACCCATCGAAGATCATCTGTTTGCGCCAGACCCGGGCCCCACGAACTGGCATTGCCCGCATTTGCTCTGGAACCATCGCTGGGAATACGACAAAGGCCCGGAACGTTTGCTCAACTTTCTGGAAGTCCTTGAAGAGCGACGATTGCCCTTCAGGCTGAGCGTGGTCGGTGAGCGTTTCCGAAACTACCCGAAAGTGTTCGATGAAATCCGCGACCGGTTTGCCGGCCGGATTGAACACTGGGGCTTCCTGGAAAGCCGGGCCGATTACGACCAGCTGCTGCGCGAGGCCGACATTGTGGCGTCCACCGCGTTGCATGATTTCCAGGGCCTTTCGATGCTCGAAGCCATGGCTTCCGGGTGTGTGGCACTGGCACCCGACCGCCTGGCCTATCGGGAATACGTACCGGACAGCGGCCGGTATTCCAGCCACGAAGACGACGCAGTAGCCGAAGCAAATGCGGCAGCCGATGGCTTTGAGCGATTTCTGCAGCTCCAGCCGGAACCGGTGCAGCCAAACGACTGGCGGGCCTCGGTACTGGAAAAACGTTATCGGGATCGGTTCGAGAAGCTGATGGTGACTATCTTTTAATCTGCTGCTTTGATAGTATTTGCGCCCTCTTTTTAGGCACTACCTGATTCATATCAAATAGACTGAAACCTGACTGTGACGATCCTTCCGCCCTAGCGTTCAAGCTCATCCCTCCGGTACCCGCGAGCGACCAATTTCGCCGGCGTTTTCGCCTGGCTGACGGCTTCGTTTGTCGTGTGCCCTGTCACAGTACCTATTTCTGCAATAAACCCATAAGAAACTGTGGCGCTGGTCGGTTTCGACCTGTGCATTCGCTGTTTTATGACCTTCAACCGGATTGACTGAATATGCTGAAAAGTCTTCAAAACAACTGGTTTTCCAACGTTCGCGGTGACCTGCTCGCCGGCATCGTGGTGGCGCTGGCGCTGATTCCGGAAGCCATTGCGTTTTCGATCATTGCCGGGGTAGACCCGAAAGTGGGGCTCTATGCCTCCTTCTGTATTGCTGTGGTGATTGCTTTTGTTGGCGGCCGCCCGGGCATGATTTCCGCCGCCACCGGTGCCATGGCGCTGTTGATGGTAACCCTGGTTAAAGAGCACGGGCTCGAATACCTGCTGGCAGCAACCTTGCTGACCGGTGTGCTACAGATTGCAGCCGGTTACCTCAAGCTCGGTGCGCTGATGCGATTTGTTTCCCGCTCGGTAGTGACAGGCTTTGTGAACGCCTTGGCCATCCTGATTTTCATGGCGCAATTGCCGGAACTGACCAACGTAACCTGGCACGTCTATGCCATGACGGCCGCCGGTCTTGGCATTATTTACCTGTTCCCGCTGATTCCTGCGGTAGGCAAGATTCTGCCTTCGCCACTGATCTGTATCGTGGTGCTGACCGGCGTTGCCATGTACCTGAACATGGACATCCGCACCGTTGGTGATATGGGGCAACTGCCGGACACCCTGCCGATCTTCCTGTGGCCGGATGTACCGCTGAACCTGGATACCCTGATGATTATTCTGCCGTATTCCGTGGGGCTGACCGTGGTTGGTCTGCTGGAATCAATGATGACGGCCACCATTGTGGATGACCTGACCGATACCACCAGTGACCGTAATCGCGAGTGCAAGGGCCAGGGTATTGCCAACATCGGTTCCGGCCTGCTCGGTGGCATGGCGGGTTGCGCCATGATTGGTCAGTCCATCATCAACATCAAATCCGGTGGTCGTACCCGGCTTTCCACACTGTCTGCCGGCGTATTCCTGTTGGTCATGGTGCTTGTTCTGGATCAATGGCTGGTACAGATTCCCATGGCGGCGTTGGTTGCGGTGATGATCATGGTTTCGATCGGTACCTTCAGCTGGGGTTCCATCAAGAATCTGAAAGAACACCCGTTGTCCACCAATATTGTTATGGTTGTGACCGTTATTGTGGTGGTTGCTACTCACAACCTGGCGTTCGGCGTATTGGCCGGTGTGCTGCTGGCTTCCCTGTTCTTCGCCAACAAGGTGGGCCATTACATGGCGGTGACCTCGGAGTTTGATAGCGAAACCGACACCCGCACCTATAAGGTGGTTGGCCAGGTGTTCTTCAGCTCTTCTGAGAAATTCACCGAGTCTTTCGATTTCAAGGAAGCGGTTGATAACGTGGTCATAGACCTGAGCCGTGCCCATTTCTGGGACATCACGGCTGTTGGCGCTTTGGACAAGGCGGTGATCAAGTTCCGCCGGGAAGGCGCGGATGTGGAAGTGCTCGGCCTGAACGAAGCCAGCGCTACCATCGTTGACCGCTTCGGTGTACACGACAAGCCGGACGCTGCCGATTCACTGATGGGCGGCCACTGAGGGAGTTGCACAAATGACTGATCAAAATCGTGAAAATAGCACCCTGCAGGTTGTTGGCTGCATTGACGGTTCGGAAGCAGCCCTGGGCGTGTGTGATTACGCGGCCTGGGCCAGCAAGCGCATGGGCGACCCATTGTTGTTGCTGCACGTGCTGGATGAAGAGAAGTTTCCGGCCCGTACGGACATGTCTGGCAATATCGGGCTGGGTGCCCGTGAGCACTTGCTGGATGAGCTGGTGGAGCTGGACCAGCAGCGCAGCAAGCTGGCGCTCAAGCAAGGGCACCTGATGCTGGATGAAGCCGAACAGCGGGTAAAAGCTGATGGAGTAGAAAACGTCAGCAAACGCCAGCGTCATGATGAACTCGCCAGCTCACTGGTGGAGTTGGAGCCTGAAGCCCGCTTATTCGTGATGGGTCTGCATGGCGAAGGCAGCAATTCGGAGGTGGGGCGCCACGTAGGCAGCCAGTTGGAAACCGTGATTCGCAGTGTCCACCGCCCGGTATTTCTGGTGCCGGATGAGTACACTGAGCCACGTAGTGCTATGCTTGCTTTTGACGGCAGTGAAACGGCTTTCCGGAGCATCGAGCTTCTGGCAGGCACCCCGGTCTTTCGTGGTATGCCGTTTCATCTGGTGATGATTGGCTCTGATACCGAAGAGAAACGGGAGCAGCTCAGGCGAGCTCGTGAAATCCTGGCGGCTCAGGAGCTGGATGTTCACGAAGCTATTTGTCAGGGCAGTGATGTGGAGAAAACTCTGCACGCCTATCAGGACGAGCACGACATTGACGTGCTGATCATGGGCGCATACGGGCATTCCCGCATTCGCCGGTTCCTGGTGGGCAGTACCACAACGAAGATGCTTGAAACGGCCAGAAAGCCGTTGGTAATACTTCGTTAATTCGCTAGTCTGAACGGTATGCGTGTCAAGGGGCGGTTGTAATAGCCGCCCCACAGAGCTCATCGATGACTATCATCTAGATCAGTAGGGATGGTGAAAGATGAACGAAACAGCTTTTAACGCAACGTTTTTTGACCCGGAGAAGAAGACACACCAGTTTGCAGCCGACTTGCTGGCGAAGGCCGATATCGAAATTGGTGGTTCACGCCCCTGGGATATCCAGTTCTATGCCGACGGCGTACCGGAGGCAGCGTTAGCCCGGGGCAACCTGGGTTTTGGCGAGGCCTATATGGATGGCGCCTGGGATGCACCGGCGCTGGACCAGTTCTTCTGCAAACTTCTGGCCGCACGGCTCCCTGATCACATCAAGCCGGCCAAGATTTTTCCGCACATTGTTAAAGCAAAACTTCTGAACCGACAAACAGCAAAGCGCGCCTGGGAGGTGGGTGAAGCCCACTATGACCTGGGCAATGAGTTCTACGGCGCCATGCTGGATTCCAGGATGACCTACACCTGCGGTTACTGGAAAGACGCTGACAACCTTGAAGACGCCCAGGCTGCCAAGCTGGACCTGATCTGCCGGAAGCTGCAGCTGGAGCCGGGCATGCGACTGCTGGATATCGGCTGTGGCTGGGGCAGCCTGATGGCTTATGCCGCCGAACATTATGGCGTCGAAGCGGTGGGGCTGACCATTTCAAAAGCGCAGACCGAGTGGGCGAAAACCCACTATCCCAATCTGAATCTGGATTTCCGGCTGATGGACTATCGGGAAATTGATGAGAAATTTGACCGGATTGCCAGTGTTGGCATGTTCGAGCACGTGGGTGCGAAGAACTACCGCACCTTTTTTGAGGTGGCCCACCGCTGCCTGAATCCTGGTGGCTTGTTCCTGCTGCACACGATTGGCAAGAATGTTCGGGATTCCTTCCCGGATCCCTGGATTGATAAATACATCTTCCCGAACGGTGAGCTGCCTTCCATTGGCCAGATTGGTGATGCGGTTGACGATTTGTTCGTAGTCGAAGACCTGCACAATTTCGGGGCCGACTACGACAAAACCCTCATGGCGTGGTATGAGAATTTTGAAAAAGCCTGGCCACGCTTCAAGGATGAGCTGGGTGAGCGGTTTTACCGGATGTGGCGCTATTACCTGTTGTCCTGCGCCGGCGCCTTCCGCGCCCGGGATATCCAGCTCTGGCAGTGGGTAATGGCGAAAGATGGGGTGGAAGGTGTTTACCCGCGGGTTGTCTGAGTGCTGACACTTGTTTGCTGGTGTCGGGAGGCTCTGCCTCCGTTACCGAAGCCCGCGGTACCCTGTCACAGGACACAATGCACCTAATTCTCAAGCATGGGAGAGGCTGAATGACGCCCGTCTGCTGCAGGACATTTTCTGAGCAGATTGTGAGCAAGTAAAGGTTGCTTCCTTTTGATTGTGGCACTAACGTTATGAATATGCTGCGTGATGACAAGCTGAGTCGGTGCGCAACATTTGAAGGGCGACCCCCTACCGCCCTCTGGAAATTGCCGTAGAAAGCCATTCTGGACAATGCGACTAAGGACAGGAGATGCATCGTGAGTGAAGAAGACGGAAATCTTTCAGCAAGCCCAGAAAATCCCGAGAATGATCTTAGCTCTCGGTTCCCTACCGCTTACACCATTCTGTTTTGCCTGATTGCTCTGGTCGCTGCTATGACCTGGATTGTCCCGGCAGGGCAATATGAACGGGCCATGAATGAAGAAGTCGGCCGTGAAGTTGCTGTGCCTGGCACCTATCAAACCGTTGATCCCAACCCCCAGGGCTTTGTGGATGTCATGCTGGCTCCGACGGCCGGGTTCTACGATCCGGAAAGCTATGCTGCCAATGCTATTGATGTCGCCCTGTTTGTGCTGTTTCTGGGAGGCTTTCTCGGTGTGATGAATGCAACCGGGGCCATTGATACCGGCATTCGTAGCGCCATGCGCCACCTGAAAGGGCATGAAATCTGGATGATTCCTATCCTGATGACAGTGTTTGCCCTGGGTGGAACAACCTACGGTATGGCTGAAGAAACCCTTGCGTTCTACGCTATTCTTGTTCCCGTCATACTCGCGGCCGGATACGACGCGGTGACGGGTGTTGCCATTATTCTTATCGGTGCCGGGATCGGGGTGCTTGGCTCCACCATCAATCCTTTTGCCACCGTTATTGCCGCCAACGCTGCAGGCATCCCGTTTACCGACGGTATCGTACTGCGTTTTGTTCTGTTGATTGGTGGCCTGCTGATCAGTATCGGCTATGTCATGCGTTATGCACGTCGAGTAAAAGCAGACCCATCACGCTCGGTTGTGTCAAAACAGTGGGCAGCGCACCGCAAGCTTTTCCTGCAAGACCATGAAGAAGAGATTCACAGCGCAAGCCTCACCAAAACCCAGATCCTTGCTCTGGTCATTTTTGGGCTGACCTTTGTTGTGATGATTTGGGGCGTGTCGTCCCAGGGCTGGTGGATGGCCCGGATGGGAGCCCTGTTCTTTGGTGCCGCCATTGTGATTGGCATCATTGCCCGCCTGGGCGAAAAGAAACTGACGGGCAGCTTTGTTGATGGTGCCCGGGATCTTCTCGGTGTTGCGCTGGTGGTTGGCCTTGCCCGTGGCATCGTGGTGATTATGGAGCAGGGTATGATTGCCGATACCATCCTGCACAGCGCCGAAACATCCTTGGGTGGTTTGCCAGAGCTGGCGTTCATTAACCTCATGTTCTGGATTGAGGTAGGCATGAGCTTCTTCGTGCCTTCGTCTTCCGGGCTGGCTGTTCTGTCCATGCCGATCCTGGCACCGCTGGCGGATTTCGCGAATGTGGGGCGTGACCTGGTGGTCACCGCCTACCAGGCTGCCAACGGTCTGGTAAATCTGATCAATCCCACCTTTGCCGTTGTGGTTGGCGGGCTTGCCATCGGCCGGGTGTCCTACGACCGCTGGCTCGCGTTTATCTGGCCTTTGCTCCTCATTCTGACGGTCTTTATCACCGTAATCATCAGCGTCGGTGCCATGCTTTAAACCCGGACAAAAGGAGTTGTGCCATGTCTGAACCAAGTCTTGGAGTGCATTCTGAAACCGGAACCCTGCGCCAGGTCATTGTCTGTAGGCCCGGCCTGGCCCACCGGCGGCTAACACCGTCGAACTGCGATGCTCTGCTGTTTGATGATGTGTTCTGGGTCAAGCAGGCCCAGAAAGATCATGATGTGTTTGCCGCTGTCATGCAGGACCGGGGTGTCGAGGTGCTGGATGTCAACGAGTTGCTGGCGGAAACCCTGGCGATTCCCGAAGGTCGGGCCTGGATTCTGGACCACCGGATTAACTGGAACCATATTGGCGTCGGAATGGTGTCGGATCTGCGAGCCTGGATGGATGAACTGCCCGACAAGGCACTCGCCGAGTTTCTGATCGGGGGTCTGGAGGTGGGAGATCTGCCTTTCGATCCTGTCGGTCTTTTTGGTAACCATCTGGGACGTTTCGGATTCGTGTTGCCGCCATTGCCCAACTTCCTGTTCACTCGGGACAACAGTGCCTGGGTGTATGGCGGGGTAACCCTGAACCCCATGTACTGGGCGGCCCGCAAGCCGGAAACTCTGCTGATGGCTGCTATCTACAGGTTCCATCCAAAATTTGCCGGCAAGGTGAACGTGCAGTGGGGCGACCCCCTGGAAGATCATGGCCTGGCCACCCTGGAGGGTGGGGATATCATGCCCCTGGGTAACCGCACGGTGCTGGTGGGCATGGGTGAACGATCCTCGCCCCAGGCCATCGGTCAGCTGTCAAAAGCCCTGTTCGATGGCGGCATGGTGGACCGGGTGATTGCCTGCCAATTGCCGAAAACCCGTTCCGCCATGCATCTGGATACCGTCTTCACCTTCTGTGGCGGCAATGTGGTCACCGCCTTTCAGGAGGTGGCAGACGCCGTTATCTGCTATGACCTGAGGCCTGGTGAGGGCGGCAAGACACTGGCATTCAAGCAGGACTCCCGTCACCTGTTTGAAGTGGTCGCGGAGGTTCTCGGATTCCCGGCGTTGGAGGTGGTGCCCACCGGCGGCGATACCCCGGCAGAACGTGAGCGGGAACAGTGGAACGACGGCAACAATGTGCTGGCACTGAGCCCCGGAGTGGTGGTCGGTTATGACCGCAACGACGATACCAATGCGGCCCTGGTTGCGGCGGGCATCGAGGTCCTGGCCATCCCCGGTGCCGAGCTGGGACGGGGTCGGGGCGGTGGACGATGCATGAGTTGCCCAACCATCCGGGATGCTGTCTGACAGCAAAGGAGACATTTTATGGCTTTCAATCTGAAGAACCGGCACTTTCTGACGCTTCGGGATTTCACACCGAGGGAAATCGGTTTTCTGCTGAAGCTGTCTGCGGATCTGAAGACCGCCAAGTACGCAGGCACGGAAGTGTCGACACTCGAGGGCAAGGACATTGCGCTGATCTTCGAGAAAAACTCCACACGAACCCGGGTCGGGTTCGAAGTTGCCGCCTTCGACCAGGGGGCGCGGGTAACCTATCTTGGGCCGACCGGCACGCACATAGGTCATAAAGAATCGGTGAAGGACACCGCGCGGGTGCTTGGCCGGGTCTACGATGCCATCGAGTATCGGGGGTTTGGACAATCCATTGTGGAGGAACTGGCCCAGTATGCGGGCGTGCCGGTCTATAATGGACTTACTAACGAATTCCACCCCACCCAGATCCTTGCGGACTTCCTGACCATGCAGGAGCATGTGGAGAAACCGCTGCGGGAAGTGGCCTATGTGTTCATCGGCGATGCCGCCAACAACATGGGTGACAGCCTGCTGATCGGCGGCGCCAAAATGGGTATGGACGTGCGCTTGTGCGCGCCGAAGGCCTGCTGGCCGAATCAGGCGGTTCAGGACGAGGCAAGAGCGCTGGCCGCAGAAACCGGTGCCCGTATCACCATTACCGATGATGTTGATAGTGCCGTTGCCGTTGCCGGTGTCGATTTCGTCTATACCGATGTCTGGGTCTCGATGGGCGAGCCAAAGGAAAAATGGGCCGAACGTATCAAGCTGCTGATGCCTTACCAGGTCAACGCAGCCCTGATGGCGAAAACCGGCAACCCCCGGGTGCGGTTCATGCACTGCCTGCCAGCCTTCCACAATACCGAGACGGTGGTTGGCAAAGAGATTCAGGAGACCCATGGCATTGATGCCATGGAAGTGACTGACGAGGTATTCGAAAGCCCGGCCTCCATTGTTTTTGACCAGGCCGAGAATCGGATGCACACCATCAAGGCGGTCCTTGTGGCGACCCTGGGAGGCTGACATGCTGGTTGTGGCAGCTCTGGGTGGTAACGCCCTCCTGAAGCGCGGAGAGCCACTGACGGCGGAGGTCCAGCGGAAAAACGTGAAAACGGCGGCAATTTCGTTGGCAGGCATCGTCCGTGCTGGCCATGATCTGGTGGTCACCCATGGCAATGGTCCGCAGGTGGGGTTGCTGGCCTTGCAAGGGGCGTCCTACAAGCCGGATGAGGCCTACCCGTTGGATGTCCTGGGTGCGGAAACCGAGGGCATGATCGGGTATATGATCGAGCAGGAGCTGGAAAATGCCCTGGGGCATGACCGGCCGGTAGCGACGCTGCTGACACAAATCGTAGTCGACCCCAAGGACCCTGCTTTCAAAAAACCGACCAAGTTCGTCGGGCCCGTCTATGACCGCGAAGAGGCCGAGCGCCGGGCAGCCGGTGCCGGCTGGAGTATAGCGCCGGACGGTGACAAATGGCGCCGGGTGGTGCCCTCTCCGAAACCCCTGGAAATACCGGACATGCGTGTACTGAAGTTATTGCTCGATCAGGGCGTGGTCGTGGTGTGTGCCGGCGGTGGTGGAATACCAGTGCTGCGTCGGGAAGACGGCAGCATGGTGGGTATTGAAGCGGTCATCGACAAGGATGCCGCCAGTGCGTTGCTGGCCAGGCAACTGGGGGCGGACGCGTTGCTCCTGTTAACAGATGTGGATGCTGTCTACCGGGGTTTCGGTACCGACCAGTCGACGCCGCTTTCCGAACTGACAGTGGCGGAGGCGCGGGCACTGGATATGCCGGCCGGATCCATGGGGCCCAAACTCCAGGCGGCCTGTGATTTTGCTGCAGCCGGAGGGCTTGGTGGCATTGGCCAGTTGCAGGACGCCGTTGCGATACTTGAGGGATCGGCAGGCACGCGCGTGTCTGTTGGGTAAGGACAAGGGTATGCAGGATTGGCGGTCAGGGTTTTTCCTCAAACAGGCCCGGTAACCACTTCAGGTAGGCCGTCATCCCGAACAACTCGATCAGTGACTGAAACACGATCACCACGACTGCCAGTGACCAGAGTTCGGGTAGCGCGATGGCAAACGGCAGCACCACAAAGGAATTGCGGGTGCCGAAACTGAACGCCAGTGTTTTCCCTCTCGCGCCCGGGAGGGCGAATGCCCGGCTCAGCAGCTTGCCAACCAGTGCCGCTGCCAGCAAATAAACAGAAAAGATCATGGTCAGGATCGGCAGGATTCGCCCGGAATCCAGCACCAGGGTGATCTGCGAGGCGGCGATCAGGAATACCACCAGGGCCAGCGCAGGCACCGGAAACCATCCCAGCACCTCGATATAGCCCTTGATGGCTGGCTTTTTCTCTCCCGCCTTTTCCGTCAGCCAGGCTAGAAGAAGTGGGGTGAGGATCAGCCCGAAAAAGACGGGTAACAGGTGCCCTGTCAGGTTAGCCCGGACCATTTCTTCCCCCAGAAACAGCCAGAGATACAATGGCAACAGAACGATTTGCAGAATCAGCAGGATCGGGCTGGCGGCAATGGCACGGGCGCTGTCACCGCCGCCAAGGTGGGTGAAGCTGATAAACCAGTCGGTGCAGGGCACCAGCAAAACCAGCAGAATGCCCAGCCGGATGGCAGGGTCCGCCGGCGCCAGAAGCAGCAGTAGCCAGACGATAGCGGGCATGATCACGAAATTGCCCAGCACCAGGGCCAGGTTAAACGGCCCGTCCCGGAACGCGGTGGTCAGGTGGGTCAGGGGCACCTGGGTAAATGTGGCGTAAAGCAGAACACCCAGTGCGGGCCAGAGCAGGATTTCAAATGCACTGGCAACCGAAGGCCAAAGCCAGCCGGTAAGCATGCCGGTAACAATTGTTGCCAGATAGAGCCAGACCTGATGGCGCTCCAACGCCTCCATCACTCAGCCTTCACTGTCACCCTGTTTTCAGGGGGCACTTCACGGATACGGCCGTTTTCATCGATAGCTACATAGACGAAAAGCCCTTCAGTGACTTTGCGAGGGGCGCTGGCCGGGCGGTCCAGGGTCCAGACCTCGACATTGATCTTCATGGAGCTGCGGCCCACCTTCACCAGCTCGCAATAGCAGCTGACCTGGGAGCCAACCCGTAAGGGCGACAGGAATTCCATCCGGTCCATGGCGACGGTGGCGTTTCGTCCCAGGGAGATGCGTCCGGCCACCGTGGCAGCGGCAATGTCCATCTGTTTAACCAGCCAGCCGGCAAATACATCGCCATTGGCGTTGGTGTCTGCGGGTAACGGGATGATCTGGACCGTCAGCTCACCCCGGGGGCGGGGCTTGTCGTCATCGTAGTCAGTCATTTCAGGGCGCCTGTGGAATATTTCGCGTTGTTTTCTGGGCATGGTAACGGGCTGGTGAGTGGCTGCAAGAAAATTTCGTAAATGTGGATCATGTTTTTTCATCTGTCATAAAGCTGTCACAGAACCCCCTTAGGATGCACTCATCGGTAAAGCAGATCCGACCCAACGTCTAAACCAAATAACGGAGACTCGACGTGATGAAACTGAAAGCTGCGCTGACATCTTTAGCCCTGGCCGGCAGCATTGCTGCTGTATCCACTCCGGCTATGGCCCGCGACACCATTAACATTGTGGGCTCTTCCACGGTTTACCCGTTCGCAACCGTGGTTGCCGAGCGTTTTGGTCGTAACACCGACTTCCCGACTCCCAAGCTTGAGTCTACCGGTTCCGGCGGCGGCCTGAAGCTGTTCTGTGAAGGTGTTGGTACCCAGCATCCGGACATTACCAATGCTTCCCGTCGTATGAAGCCGAGCGAGTTTGAGCTTTGCCAGTCCAACGGCGTCAAGGAAATCACAGAAGTGCGTATTGGTGCAGACGGTATTGTTATCGCCAACTCCACAGACGCACAGAAAGCTGACTTTACTCTGAAGCAGGTCTTCCTGGCCCTGGCGAAAGAAGTGCCAAACCCGGATGGCAGCGAAGAGCTGGTCGCCAACCCTTATGATAAGTGGAGTGATATTGACTCCAGCCTTCCCAACAAAGAAATCAGTGTAATGGGCCCGCCTCCGACTTCCGGTACCCGTGACGCCTTTGTTGAAATCGCCATGCAGGGTGGCTGTAAGCAGTTCGACTTCATCAAGAACATGGAAAAGAGCGACATGAAGTCTGTGTGCCACTCCATGCGTGAAGATGGCCCCTTCATCGAAGCTGGTGAAAACGACAACCTGATCGTTCAGCGTCTGGCTCAGGATTCAGAGACATACGGTATCTTTGGCTACAGCTTCCTGATGGAAAACAGCGGTCAGATCCAGGCAGCCAGCGTAAACGGTGTTGAGCCTACGCCTGAAGCGATTTCCAGCGAAGACTATCCGGTTGCCCGTTCACTGTGGTTCTACATCAAGAAAGCGCACGTGGGCGTGGTTCCCGGTATCCAGGAGTATGTGGCTGAGTTCACCAAGGAAAGCACCTGGGGCGATAATGGCTACCTGGTCGATGTGGGCCTGATCCCGAGCCCGCGTAACGAACGCATGGAAATTGCCAAAGCGGCAAAGGAACTGAAGCCGATGACTGGCAACGAGCTGTAAAGCTTGACCAGAGAGCGTCAGGGATGACGAAAAAGGAACGCGGGCCTGGCGGCCCGCGTTCCTTTGTTGCATTAGTATCAATATTTTTGTGCAGCAAAGTGGCAAAATAAAGCCCCGCTAACTCAAAGCCATTAACACAGAGACTGATATGCAGACGGCTAATCTTCTGCCCCTGGTTCTGGTCCTTGCCGTGATTGCCTATGGCCTCGCATACATGCGATCCCGGGCAGTGGCGGCGCCTCTTGGTGGTATCCGGAATCTCAAGGCTCTTCCTTTCTACTACGCGGCACGTGCAGCGCTCTGGTGCGCCATTCCCGCGTTGATTGTGCTGGCGGCCTGGGCCGGTTTTGAAGGCCAGGTAATTCAGGGTCTTGTGATTGCAACCCTGCCGCCGGAAACCTGGCCAGATTCCCCCGGTCAGGCCAGCCTGATACTCTCGCAGATCAGCAACGTTGCCGCCGGCAAGTTGGACCCCCAGTTTGTGCCGGAACATATTGTCGGAGCAGCATCCCTTCTGGAAACTCTTGAAAATGAGAGTTCAAACTTCAAGGCAATGCTGGTCGTGCTGATTGCAGTATTGGGGGCAACCTTTGCCTGGACCCGTGTGGCGCCGCATATCAATGCCAGGAAAAACGTAGAAGCCACGCTGCGTCGGATCTTCTTTTTGTGCGCAGCGCTGGCCGTGTTGACCACTGCCGGCATCGTGTTCTCGGTAATTCTGGAAACGATCCGTTTCTTTAGCCGGGTGCCCATTACCGAGTTTCTGTTCGGGACCAGCTGGAGCCCGCAGACCGCCTTGCGCGCGGATCAGGTGGGTTCAGACGGTGCCTTTGGCGTTATCCCGCTGTTTACCGGTACCCTGCTGATTTCGGCTATCGCGTTGCTGGTGGCGGTACCGGTTGGTCTGCTGTCTGCCATCTACCTGTCTGAATATGCCAGCAAGCGTATGCGGTCAACGATAAAACCGATACTGGAGATGCTGGCCGGTATTCCCACCGTGGTCTACGGCTTCTTTGCTGCTTTGACCGTTGCCCCGTTTATCCGTGATATGGCCGAAACCGTCGGTCTGGAAGCTTCGTCCCAGAGCGCGCTCGCCGCTGGCCTGGTGATGGGCATCATGATTGTGCCGTTTGTGTCATCACTGTCGGACGATGTGATCAATGCCGTCCCCCAGACCATGCGGGATGGTTCTCTGGCTCTGGGTGCGACCCAGTCGGAAACCATGAAGAAGGTTATCTTCCCGGCCGCTCTGCCGGGCATTATTGGTGGCATCCTGCTGGCAGCATCCCGTGCCATTGGTGAAACCATGATTGTTGTGATGGCGGCCGGACTGGCAGCGAACCTCACAGCCAATCCGCTGGAGTCGGTAACGACGGTGACCGTGCAGATTGCCACATTGCTGGTCGGTGACCAGGAGTTCGACAGCGCCAAGACCCTGTCCGCCTTCGCCCTGGGCATGTTGCTGTTCATCGTAACGCTGCTGCTCAACGTGGTTGCACTGAAGATTGTACGCAAATATAGGGAACAGTATGACTGATCAACGTTCTCAGGCGGAGATTGTCCGCAAGTCCCTGAAACGCCGGTATCGCAAGGAACGGCGGTTCCGGCTGTACGGTATCCTGGCGATTTCCATCGCTCTTGCGTCCCTGTTCATTCTGTTTGCCGACATTATCGGCAAGGGTCACACCGGATTTGTGAAGACCACGGTCAATCTGGAAGTGACTCTGGATTCCGAGATGATGTATCTGGACGATCCGACCGATGAGGAGCAACGATCCATGGCTGACTTTGTCGCGCCGGTTATTGCCTCCCTGAAGGAGTACTTTCCGGACGTTGAAAGTGAGGCCGAGATAAAGCAATTGGGCCGTCTGCTTGGTAACTACGCGGCCAGCGAGATTCGTGATCTTCTGAAAAACAATCCGGATTTGCTGGACACCACGCAAACCATTGAGTTCCTGGCACACGACCGGGTTGCGACCTACGTAAAGCATGCGGACAACCCCCGATATAGCATCAAACTGACCGAGCAACAGCAGGGTTGGGTGGATGAACTGGTGGAGAAAGGGGTTATCGATACCAGCTTTAACGATGTGCTGTTCAGCCGCGGCGACTCCAGAGAGCCCGCTAACGCCGGTGTTCTTGGCGCGATTGTCGGTTCTCTGTTGACCATGCTTGTAACGCTGGCCATCTCGTTTCCGGTGGGGGTTGCGGCAGCGGTTTACCTGGAAGAGTTTGCGCCCCAGAATAAACTCACCGATTTTATAGAGGTGAACATCAACAACCTGGCAGCGGTTCCTTCCATTATCTTTGGTCTGCTGGGTCTGGCGGTGTTTATCGGGCTGTTTGGTATGCCCCGCTCGGTGCCGGTAGTGGGTGGCATGGTGCTCGCCCTGATGACCCTGCCAACCATCATTATTTCCAGCCGGGCCGCCATCAAGAGTGTGCCACCCTCAATTCGCGAAGCGGCCGAGGGCATTGGTGCATCGAAAATGCAGGTGGTGTTGCATCATGTGGTGCCTCTGGCCATGCCGGGCATGCTGACCGGCTCCATTATTGGTATGGCGCAGGCCCTGGGGGAAACAGCGCCTCTGCTGTTGATCGGTATGGTGGCGTTTATCGTGGATATACCGGACGGGCTTTTCAGTTCAGCAACCGTGCTTCCGGTACAGATTTATCTGTGGGCAAGCAGTTCAGAGCAAGGCTTTGTGGAGCTGGCGTCGGCCGGCATCATGATCCTGCTGACCTTTATGATTACGATGAACGCATTGGCTATCTGGCTTCGCAAACGTCTTGAACGCCGGTGGTAAGGAGAATTGAGATGAATACTATGAACACAACGGTAACCAGCGAAGCCCTGGCCCCGGAAGAGACGGAAGTTCCTGTGAGAGAAGAGAAACCGGAAGATACCGTGCTGGAAGAAGGGAAAACCGTCGGCAAACCCTATGCCGACGACCCGAAATTCAAGCTGCGCAATGTCGAGGTTTCCTACGCTGAAGATCGGGCGATCAAGAACATCAGTCTGGATATTGCCCGCAATGAAGTCATTTCTTTCATTGGCCCGTCTGGCTGCGGCAAGTCCACGTTTTTGCGTTGCCTGAACCGCATGAACGACAGCATCGATATCTGCCGGGTTAAAGGTCAGCTGATGCTGGATGATGAGGATATCTATCATTCAAAACGGGACGTGGTAGAGCTGCGTGCCCGTGTCGGGATGGTCTTCCAGAAGCCCAACCCGTTCCCCAAGTCGATCTATGAAAATGTGGCCTATGGTCCACGTATTCACGGCCTGGCGAATCGCAAGTCTGACCTGGACGACATCGTGGAAAACAGCCTGCGCAAAGCGGGCCTGTGGGATGAGGTGAAGGATCGGCTGGATGCCACGGCAACCGGTATGTCCGGTGGTCAGCAGCAACGGTTGTGTATCGCCCGCGCCATTGCGGTGAGCCCGGAAGTGATCCTTATGGACGAGCCATGCTCGGCACTGGATCCGATCGCCACGGCGAAGGTTGAAGAGCTGATTGCGGAGATGTCCGAGAGCTACACTATAGTGATAGTAACCCACTCGATGCAGCAGGCCGCCCGGGTGTCTCATCGCACAGCGTATTTCCACCTAGGCCATCTGGTTGAGGTAAACGAAACGAATAAGGTGTTCACTTCACCAGAGCACCAGTTGACAGAATCCTACATTACCGGCCGCTTCGGTTAAGCGCCGGCGATGTTTCTCGGAGAGAATTGCTATGCCTGATAAAAAGGACGACGTATACGGAGATCACATCTCCCACAAGTTCAACAACGAACTGATGGAGCTTAAAACTGAGTTCCTGAAAATGGGCGGTATGGTTGAATCCCAGGTGGACAAGGCCATCAAGGCGTTGATCGACGGCGACGGTGAGCTGGCTGAAAAGACCCGCATGAAAGACAAGGAAGTCGACAAGCTGGAGCTGGAACTGGATGAAGAAGCCACACTGATCATCGCGCGTCGTCAGCCCACGGCCCGGGATCTGCGCCTTGTCATTTCGGTGATCAAAATGGTGGCAGACCTGGAGCGGGTTGGTGACGAAGCCAAGAAGATTGCCAAGATGGCGATCAAGCTGACCGAAGAAGGTCAGGCGCCCCGCGGTTATGTGGAAGTCCGGCACATTGGCAACCATGTATTGAGCATGCTGCACGATGCCCTGGACGCCTTCGCACGGCTGGATTCCGCGCAGGCATTGCAGATCATGAAAGAAGACAAGCGTGTGGATGAAGAGTATCAGGCAGCGATTCGTGCCCTGCTCACGTTCATGATGGAAGACACCCGTAATATTTCACGCTGCATGTCTGTGATGTGGGTGCTTCGTGCGCTGGAGCGAGTGGGTGATCACGCCTGTAACATCGCCGAGAACGTGATTTTCATGGTCGAAGGCGAGGATGTGCGCCATACGCCTGTGGAGGAAGCCGAGAAGATTGTTAGCGGCTGACTTTGAAGCTTCCGGGAGTGGCCGCTATGCGGTACCGCACACCGGCCAGACTGGCTTTGGTGCAGCTCTCTGTGAACTGAGCAAGCGGGCGGGTAGAGCTTTTCGGGACTATCTTTCGCCATGGATGGCGAAAGCTAAGCGCGCAGGGATGCCTTGAGCGTGTCCCGAAAAGCTCTACCCGCCCGATTGCGTTTGGCTGGCACCAGTGTCCATTCAGCAGTGCTTGATTTTGTCGGTGTCTGAACTGCGGTACCATGCCGGTATCCTGTTCAATATTGAGAGTATATGTTCCTACTTGTCGCGTTTGCGATTGTCTCCATTGGTTTTTCTTTTCTCTGTTCCATTCTGGAAGCGGCGCTGCTGTCCGTAACGCCGAGTTACATTGCCTCACTGCGCAAAGACAAGCCGGAATTGTTCAAGCTGCTTCGAAAGCTCAAAGACGACATTGACGACCCGCTGGCGGCCATTCTGACTCTCAATACCATCGCCCATACCGCCGGTGCTACGGGCGTGGGCGCCCAGGTAGCGATCATTTTCGGGGAAGCCTGGCTTGGCCTGGCTTCAGCGGTAATGACCCTGGCTATTCTGGTGTTTTCCGAAATTATTCCAAAGACCATCGGCGCCAAATACTGGCGGGGTATTGCACCGGCTTTGCCTGCCATCCTTGGTGTGCTGGTCAAGATCCTGCTGCCTTTTGTCTGGCTATCGAAGCTGGTGACGCGCCGGATAGCCCAGGGTGAAGAGGTTACCGATATCCGGGCCGAGATCAGCGCGCTGGCGGAGATCGGTCGTGACCAGCAGGCGCTGGACGAGGATGAGCGCCGGATGATCCAGAATGTGCTGCGCTTTCATGAGATCAAAGTCAGTTCGGTGATGACCCCAAGAACGGTGTGTAACTACATCGGTCCGGAAACCACCGTTCCGGAATTTCGTGAGAAGGTCTCGAAGGCACCGTTCTCACGTTATCCCATGATTGATGAAGAAGGCGAGACGCTGGGCTACGTCCACCGGTCGGACCTGATCACCATGGACGACAGCGCCAAACTGACGGACCATCTGCGACAGATAAAGAGGATAAAAGCCTCAACGAATATCGAGTTTATATTTTCGGAGATGTTGCGGGAGCGCCAGCACATCGCTGTGGTTTACGATGAGCTTGGTACCTGGCTTGGCGTGGTGACACTGGAAGATATTCTGGAAACTCTGCTGGGCACAGAGATTATGGATGAAACCGACAATGTCTCGAACCTGAGGCGCTATGCCAAGCAGCGTTGGAGTCGGCGGTTGAAGCGCGCTCGGAAGTAGTGTTTTTGGGTGCGGCCTGCAAAGATTCAAGCAAGTGGGCTGGTAGGACTTTACGGGACTATCTTTCGCCAGGGATGGCGAAAGCTAAGCGCACATGGATGTCTTGAGCGTGTCCCGTAAAGTCCTACCAGCCTGCTTGCGTCTCGCGGCCACAAAATGAGAATGCGTGGACAAATCAGTTCTGCTTCATTTTTTCAGAATAAGGCGGCCAACCCAGCGGCTTGCCGGCCAGCAGGTGCAGGTGGATGTGGAACACTGTCTGCCCCGCATTTTCACCGCAATTCATGACCGTACGGTAGCCATCGTCTGCAAAGCCCATTTCATTGGCCAGCTTGCCGGCAACCCAGTAGAGGTGGCCAACCAACTCCCGGTCGCCTTCCTCAATGTCGTTAATGGACGCGATCGCCTTTTTCGGAATAATCAGCAAGTGCACCGGAGCCTGCGGGTTAATGTCCCGGAAGGCCAGGCTGATGTCGTCTTCATAGACAATGTCGGCGGGAATTTCCCGGTTGATGATCTTGGTGAAAATTGTCTCGGACATGATTGCTCCTGGTATTGGTATGAATTCCTTACGTGATTACCAGAGCTGAGTCAGGCCCGGCAATCGACTGGTAATCTGTTTGAGCATGGCTGGTGGCTGGTCGTCCAGGCCCATGGCATAGCGCGCTACCCGGTTACGGGCAAAGGGCAGGGCGCGGGCGGCGCCCAGGCCCAGGTTTCGTGCCAGATGAACCGGTGGTATCTCATTGCTGAACAGATGATAGAACAGGTCCATGGTCAGCATCATGCGCCGGTTGGCCGGGCGCCGCTGCTGCTCATACCGTGCAAGCAGGTCGGGGCTGGCGAGGCGTGTTCCGTCGTTCCGGGCTTCCGCGAGCAGTTCCTGCAGGCACTGGGCATCCTGGAAACCCAGGTTCACGCCCTGGCCGGCCAGCGGGTTGATGGTGTGGGCGGCATCGCCGGCCAGCACTACCCGGTTCAGAAAGTACTGTTTGGCGTGCTGACGGGCGATCGGGAAGCAGGCTTTGGCGTCTATATGAGTCAGTTCCGGTAGCCGCCGGGGAAATTCGTGCTGGATCTCGGTCATCAGCTCTTTATCGCTCATGGCCCGGAGTTCTTCATGCCGGGCCGGGCTGTCGTACCATACCAGCGAGCCCCAGGTTTCCCCGGGGTACTGCTTGCCCGCACTGTGCAGTGGTAAAAAGGCACGGGGGCCGCTGGGATAGAAACCCTGCCAGGTAATGTCTTGCGGTGTGCCCTGATAGCGAACAGAAAGCACCATGGCCTGCTGCTGGTACTGGTCCCGGCTGACTCCGATGCCGGCCAGCGATCTCAGTTGTGACCGGGCGCCATCGGCGCCAATGACCAGTTGGGCCTGCAAACGGCTGCCGTCATCAAGGGTGACAATCGCGGCATCGTCGTTCTGTTCCAGTTCGGCAATGCTCTGGCCGGTGAACAGGGTCACGTGTGGCTCGCGCTCTGCGGTTTGCCATAGGGCCAGTCTGGTAACGGAGTTTTCCACGATATGGCCGAGGTGGGTGGCGCCGAGTTCCCCGGCGTTGAATTCCACTTCGGTGAGCGAGCCCGGAAGCCGGTCTGTTATCGGGTGGGCGGCTGCGTCCCATACGCCCAGGCGTCGATAGGGGGTGGCGCGCATGGCGAGAATGCCCGGCCAGGCACCCAGCGATTTCAGGTAGTGTTCGCTGCCCGCGCTCAGTGCCGATACCCGGATGTCAGGGGGCGATGGCGGGTCAAAGGGCTCGGGTTCGGCCAGGTCAATGAGGGCAATTTTATGTCCCTGCTGACCAAGGCCGGTGGCCAGGGCGGCACCGACCATGCCGCCGCCTGTGATGATGATGTCGAATTCCTGGGTCATATCCGCCGGTTCCTGTCTTGTTGCCTCCAGTTTACGCAATGCAACGAGGCAGACAAGCGACCGGCATCAATACCGGCGTATTCAGTAACCGGAAAGTGATAACTCTGCGGTCTTCTCCGGGCGCTTGCGCTTTTTCATCAGCCAGGCCGGTTTTCGTGTGCCGGGTCGGGAGAAGCCCTGAGGAATAATAATCGGGTGCACCAGATTCAGAAAGTCGTCGGTTTTCATGTGCATGGACTCAGTGTGACTGCCAGCAGCAAAGGCCAGTTCCGGTTGCCCGGTCAGCGCTTCGGCGCAGTACACGTTCATGCCGAACAGGTTTCCAAAGGGTGGCATGGCGCCTGGCTCACAGTCGGGGAACCGGTCCTGGAATTCCTGCTCGTCGGCAAGATCCACAAAGTCTGTGTCCATGATGCGCGACAGCTGATCCCAGCGTATGCGCCAGGTAGCGGGCATGACCAACATGGCCATTTTGCCGTCGAGCTCGATAATCACGGTTTTGACCACCCGGTCACCGGCGATTTTTACGTGATGGGCGAGCTGGCGGGCGGTAAAGGCGGGAGGGTGTGGAAGACACATGTATTCCACACCAGAGGTATCCAGAAATGTCTTCAACTGCTGTGCCGGCATGGTCACAACCTCCTGACAGCATGAACAGTGTTGTGGCGCCACCTGCGTGGCAGGCGGGGCTTTCTACCCCGCCTGACTGTCATCTTAGTTCAGGTTGTGTGCTTTGCGAATAACCGGCGTGAAATCGGTTTTCACTCAGTCTTGTACATGTGCACGTCGCGCTGAGGGAACGGAATGGTAAGGCCTTCCTTGTCGAACTCTTTCTTGATCTTCTCGTGCATGTCCCAGTAAACCGGCCAGAGATCGTCGGTTTTGGTCCAGGGGCGCACGATGAAGTTGACCGAGCTGTCGCCCAGAGAGCCGACTGAAATGCGGGGTTCCGGTTCCGGCAGCACACGCTCGTCTTCATCGAGGCAGCGTTTGATGACGCTTCTGGCCTTGTCGATGTCATCGCCGTAGCTGATGCCGAATGTCATGTCGCAACGGCGGGTGTCGTAATAGCTCACATTTGTGAGGGTTGCGTTCGACAGGCTGCCGTTGGGGATGACCACACGACGGTTATCGAAGGTGTCGACAATGGTGTAGAGAATGCTGATCTCGCGAACCGCGCCCAGAAAACCTTCGGCATCAATGGTGTCGCCAACCTTGAACGGTTTGAAGATCAGGATCAGTACACCACCGGCAAAGTTGCCGAGGCTGCCTTGCAGGGCCAGGCCGACGGCCAGGCCGGCAGCACCGATAACCGCAATGAATGAGGTGGTGGCAATGCCGACCATGGAAGCCACGGAAATCAACAGCAGGATCTTGAGAATTGCGCTGATCAGGCCGCAGAGAAACTTGTTCAGGGTCGGGTCTTTTTTGCCCAGCTTGTTATCCAGGACTTTCACGAAGCGATTGATCAGCCACAGGCCGACAATCAGGGTAATGATGGCCAGCACAAACTTGGGGGCATAGGCCATGACCAGAGAGATGGCCTGGTCCATTAGCTGGGATGCCTGACCATTGGCACCGAAGAGGTCTTCCATCGCGGAACTCCTTGTTCGTCAATTTTTAGAAAGTATGAAGATGTATAGCAGATCCTGAACCGCTCAGTATCGCAGGCCGGGTTTCCCGGGCGTATCAGGGCTTGCCGTGGGTCCGGGCGTAATCAACAATCGTCTGAGGATTGCCTCTTACCAGAATGCGACCCTGTTTCTGGCTGAGCTGGTAGTCGTACATGGGATCGTAATAGTCTTTCAGCAGCGATTCGATCCACGCGTCGTGGCCGGCGATCGAACCGTTGGCAGCCTGCTGATCCAGCGCCTGCTCCATGAGCGTGCGCAGTTGTTGATGACGTACTCCGCCCAGCCGCTTTCGGATTCGGTCCATGGCGCTGAGCAGATAATCCCGGAAATTCAGCCAGCCGGCTTCCTCGCCATCCCGGGCGGTGTAGTCCGCAAGCATGCCCTCAACATAATCGGCGCGAATAATGGCCACGCGCTCTGCCATTGGCCGTTCCAGAATCAGCAGCGGGGCTTCGGACATTCTTGCCCTTAGCGTTTCAGGCAGTACGCAGCGGCCAATCAGACGGCTTTCGTCTTCCAGATACATCGGGCCACCCACGTTGTGGTGGGCTTTGAGCATGGCGACGGCCAGATGGTTTTCGAAATCGATCTGGGTGGGCTGGGGTGTTACTTGCCGCCCGAAACTGGAGCCCCGGTGGTTGGCCATACCTTCAAGATCGACCGGGTTGGGGAGGTCCATTAATACCCGTGTTTTTCCGGTGCCGGTGCGGCCACTGAGTATCCGGAAATCGGTGGTTTCAATCAGTTCGTCCAGGCTGTCGATCAGGAACCGGCGCAGGGCTTTGTAGCCGCCTTTGATCAGCGGGTAGTCAAGACCCGTCTCCCGGATCCATTCCTGGGTCAGTCTTGAGCGCAGGCCGCCACGAAAGCAGAACAGGTAACCGTTCGGGTGCTGAGCGGTGAATCGTTTCCAGGCTTCCAGGCGCTGAGCCTTGATGTCGCCTGAAACCAGTTGGTGGCCCAGTTCGATGGCTTTGTCCTGTCCTTTCTCCTTGTAGCAGATGCCTACCCGGTGGCGCTCTTCATCGTTCATCAGCGGGGCATTTTCAGCGGTCGGGAAGCTGCCTTTGGCAAATTCCACCGGTGCCCTGACGTCCATCAGCGGGACATCGTTCAGGAACAGAGTCAGGTAGTCGTCGGTATCGGGTCTGCTGGCCATAGGTGCACGGGTCGCTATTACTCTGGATGAGGCGGCAGTATAACGGACTGGCCGTGCGGCGGCATCCTGCGGGGGTTAATCGAGAGAATCGGGGAAGTGAAAACAATGAAGGACAGCCCTGGGCTGCCCTTCAAGAGTACTGAGCCGCCATCCCGGGCAGCTCAGACATCGGAACAGGTTGGCGCGTCCATGCGCGGTGGCAACGGCCTTGTTGCCGGATCCTTTACGCCCTCCCTGGTGCCAGCATCCTGGCCGGCTATCCGAATGGCTCCCTGAAGCGAGGCGTCCATGCATCCGTGCCTCCCTCTGCGTTCTGTGCAGAGGTGCATCCATTGCGTCGTCCTTTCCTTGTCATCCCTGACACGTCCAATATAGCAAGGCCTCTTTTACAGATGTGTGAATATGTGGCCGATATTTCTGGTCAAACTATAGCCCTGATGGTTTTTTCTTTAAAATCATTGCAGTGCATCTGGGGGCTGGCGAGATTCCTATTGTTCGCACGCCTGCTGTCTGACATTTCCTACGGTCTTGTACGATATCTCTTACAGGCTTTCTGGCGAATCTTTTACGCGCTGGTTCATCAGGTTTTGCAGGACCCCCCAGATCAGCAAGCCAATGGCGATCCCGGCAGCATTTGCGAGCACATCGGTGAGGGAAAACACCCGATAAGGCAGGTTGGCCTGCATGGCTTCCAGTGCCAGGCCGAACCCCAGCAGCGCGGGCAGGCACCAGATGGCACGGACGTGAGGCCAGGAGAGTCGCGCCAGCACCGTTAGTTCAACGAATGCGATCAGATGGCTGATCTTGTCGTTGCCGGTAGGAGGTATCGGATAACGGTTATCTGCTGTCGCGATATAAAGAATGGCGATGATCGAAACGGTAAGGGCAGCCTGCCAAAGCCAGCGTTTTCGTAGAAGAATTACAATCGTGTGCCGAATTCTGGCCATAGGGAAATCCGAGAGTCGCCGCTGGCTGTGGGATTGGTTTCGACATGATATGCTTTGCGGCCTGTTTTTGTCATGGCAGCAGAGGATAACCAGCGATGCTCAAGGGTAATTTCTTCAGGGGCCTTGGCTACCTGGCTGAAGGGTTCCGGTTGATTCGCCAGCCCGGCCTGCGGCTGTTCGTTATTATACCGCTGGTTCTGAATATCATCCTGTTCGGCCTCCTGTTCTATTTTCTGGCCGAGCTGTTCGGCATCCTGATTGCCACCATGATGGGCTGGTTGCCTGACTGGGCCTGGCTACAGGCGCTGGACTGGGTGTTCTGGATTCTCTATGGCGCCGTTATCCTGCTGATGCTCGCATACGGTTTTGTCATCCTCGCCAACCTGATTGGCTCCCCCTTCTACGGTTATCTCGCGGAACTTACAGAAAAGCACCTGACGGGCCAGGAAGTCAGTACCGATGGCAGTTGGGCGGCTATCCTGAAAGATATTCCCCGGGCTTTGTGGCGGGAAGTCCAGAAAATGGCCTATTACCTGCCCCGGGCTGCGGGGCTGCTGATTCTTGGCCTGATACCCGTGGTTAATCTGGTGGTGGCCGTGCTCTGGTTTGTGTTCAATTGCTGGATGATGTCGTTGCAGTATGTCGATTATCCGGCTGATAACCACAAGGTCAGTTTTCCAGCTCTGCGCCGTATGTTGGGGGAAAGCCGTCTGTCGGCCTTGGGGTTCGGCCTGCCGGTGGCACTGGCGGCCATGGTGCCGGTGCTGAATCTGTTCGTGGTGCCCGCTGCCGTTTGCGGGGCAACGGCTTTCTGGGTGCGGGAAAACGCGTCAAATCATCAATAATCTGTTAGCGGAGGTTTCTTGGAAACATCGGAATTTGTCATCGGCCAGCGTTGGGTGAGCCATAACGACAATGCTCTTGGACTGGGTATTGTGACCGATATATCCGGGCGCCGGGTAACACTGAGCTTCCCGGCGGCGGATGAAGAGCGCACTTATGCCATTGATAATGCGCCACTCTCCCGGATTGTCTATCAGCTGGGCGAGGAGATCGAAACCTTCGACGGCGATAAATACATTGTACGGGCTGTGGAAGACCTGGATGGCGTTCTGGTGTATCACGCCGATGACGGCGAAAATATCCAGCCGATTTCCGAAGTGAAGCTGGCCGGTTCGGTGAACTTTTCTGCGCCACACCAGCGCTTGTTTGCCGGTCAGTTTGAGCGCAATGGGGCTTTTCGCCTGCGGGTGGCTACCCTGCAGCACCTTGACCGCTTGCGGGCATCGCCGGCTCAGGGGCTGATCGGCGCCCGCACCCAGCACCTGCCACACCAGATCTATATTGCCCATGAAGTTGCCCGTCGCCATGCGCCGCGGGTATTGCTGGCCGACGAAGTGGGGCTTGGCAAAACCATTGAGGCGGGGTTGATCCTGCATTATCAACTGCAGACCGGCCGGGCCCACCGGGCCTTGATTGTGGTGCCGGACTCACTGATTCATCAGTGGCTGGTGGAAATGCTGCGCCGGTTCAATCTGCATTTCTCGATTCTCGATCAGGCCCGGTATGACGAAATCAAGGCAGAGAAAAACGACGTTGATGCCCTGATGAGTCATATCTTCGGCGACGATGATGATTCCGTTAATCCGTTTGAAACCGAACAGTTGGTGCTGTGCAGCCAGGATTTCCTGGTCAACAGTGAACAGGCACAGAAAGATGCGGTGGCTGCAGGCTGGGACATCATGGTGGTGGATGAAGCCCACCATCTGGAATGGTCGCCGGAGGAATCCAGCCCGGAATACGACGTGGTGGAAAAGCTGTCTGAAGCCAGCAAAGGCCTGCTGTTGCTCACGGCTACGCCGGAACAGATGGGCATCGCCAGCCACTTTGCCCGCCTGCGTCTGCTTGATCCGGCCCGCTTCCACGATCTGGAAGCCTTCCAGGATGAAGAACAGGATTACGCGGCGGTCAACCAGGTGGTGCGCCGGCTACAGGAACGTCCGGCTACGGTTTCTGAAGACGACAAGGCCACACTGGCCGAATGGATCGGCGACGATCTGGAGGAACTGCTGGCCCGGGACGATGATCACCAGGCCGTGATTGACGCGCTGCTGGACCGTCATGGCACGGGCCGGGTGCTGTTCCGTAATACACGGGCCGCTATTCAGGGCTTCCCGGAGCGCCAGCCCTTGCCCGAACCCTTGCCATGCCCCGCGCTGTATGAAGATACCCGTTATGGAGTGGCGGGCCTGACACCGGAAACAACCGTGCCGGACGAGGAACAATGGCTGGCGGAAGATCCACGTGTGGTCTGGCTGGAAAAGAAACTGGCCAGCCTGCGCCCGGCCAAGGTAGTGGTTATCTGTGCCAACGCGTCCACCGCCATGGCGCTCGAGCATTATCTGCAGTTGCGTGCCGGTATTCGCAGCGCGGCTTTCCATGAGCACCTGAGCCTGATCGAGCGGGACCGGGCTGCGGCATATTTCTCGGATTCCGAACAGGGTGCCCAGGCGCTGATCTGTTCGGAAATCGGCAGTGAAGGCCGGAATTTCCAGTTTGCCCATCACCTGGTGCTGTTCGATTTGCCTGCTAACCCGGATTTGCTGGAACAGCGCATTGGCCGGCTGGATCGCATTGGCCAGACCGAAACCATCCGTATTCATCTGCCTTACCTCCAGGGCACCAGCCAGGAAGTGCAGTATCGCTGGTTCCAGGAGGGTCTTAACGCCTTCGCCGAGAGCTGTTCGGTGGGCGTGGCAGTGCAGGAGCATGTGCATAACCACTGGCAGCAGGCATTGGCCGGTGAAAGTGCGGATCTTGAGGCTCTGGTTGCCGACAGCGCCGAGGAAACCAAACGTCTGAAGACGCTGCTGCACAACGGCCGTGATGCCCTGATTGAAATGAACTCCTGCCGCCGGGATGTGGCGGAAGATCTGATCGCCCGTATCGAAGATGAGGAAAATTCGGTCAAGGTGCGGGATTACATGGTTCATGCCTTCGATATTCTGGGTGTGGACATGGAAGATCACAGCGAGCATGCCGACATTCTCAAACCCGGCGAACAGTACCGGGCGGGCCATGTTGATGGTTTGCCGGAAGATGGCCTGACGGTGACCTGGGATCGGGAGCAGGCGCTGCAGCGCGAAGACATGGCGTTCATGAGCTGGGAGCACCCGATGGTGACGGGTGTGATGGACTCGGTGACCAGTTCGGGCATGGGCAAGGCGGCATTGTCCAACCTGTCGGTCAAGGCGCTGCCGCCAGGCACTCTGCTGCTGGAGGCAATTTTTGCTGTGCATTGCCCGGCTCCCGAGAGCCTTCAACTGACGCGCTATCTGCCGGTATCACCCCTGCGTCTGGTGGTGGATGTGAACGGACGTGATCTTTCCGCCGCCCTGCCGCACGATAAGCTGAACGAGCTTTGCTCGAATATTCGCCGTCGCACGGCCCAGTCCATCGTGCCCAGAATCCGCGCGGAAGTGGAAACTATGGTCGATCATGTGGAAGGTCTGGCCGAGCCAAATCTGAAACCACTGCAGGAACAGGCTCTGCAGCGTGTTGAAGACGGTTTTGTGCCGGAGATTCGCCGGCTTGAGGCATTGCGAAGAGTCAACCCGGCCATTCGGGAGGAAGAAATCGACTTTCTGAATCAGCAGCTGGAGGCAGCCCGTGAAGCGGTGAAGCATGCCAGTATGGCCCTTGAGGGCATTCGGGTGATTGTTACTTCGTGACATTATTGTCTCATGCCCGCTCGCCGGTGTGTCTGGCGTGCGGGCATCTGTTAGCGTACTTTTCACGTAACGAGCTATAGTCAAAAGTCTCTGGTGCGATAACAGAGATTTCCATCCATGGAAGAAGACAAAGAGAGTTCGCGATGACGTTGATTCTGTTTCTTGTAGCCCTGGCGGGCCTGTTGTTTGTGCTGCGCCGCGAAGCCGGTGCCAAGTCTGCCATCGGGGTAATGGTCGTGGTGGGCGTGCTGGCCCTGTTCATGGCATCCGGCTGGCTGGCGCTGCTGCTGTTTATTGGCGCTGCGGTAACCGCCGCTGCCGGGCTGCCGCAATTCCGCCAGAGCTGGCTGACTCCCAGGGCGTTTGCCATGTTCAAGAAGGTGGCCCCGAAAGTGTCGGACACCGAAAAAGTGGCCCTGGAAGCCGGCACCGTCGGGTGGGACGGCGAGTTGTTCACCGGCCGCCCAGACTGGCACAACCTGCTGATTAACCGCCATAACGGTTTGAGCGAGGAAGAGCAGGCATTTCTGGACAAGCAGTGCACCGAAGCGGTGTCCATGTGTAACGCCTGGGATATTGCCGTCGAGCGCGCCGATCTGCCGCCGGAACTCTGGGAATATCTCAAGAAAGAAGGATTTTTCGGGATGATCATCCCGAAGGAATACGGTGGTCTGGGGTTCTCGGCTAAGGCGCAAACAGCCGTGCTGCAGAAGCTTGCGCCCAACGAGATGCTGATGGTGACCGTGGGTGTGCCCAACTCTTTGGGGCCTGGCGAGCTGCTGGTCAAATACGGTACTGAAGATCAGAAAAATCACTATCTGCCGCGCCTGGCCGATGGCCGTGAAATTCCCTGTTTCGGTTTGACGGGCCCCCGTGCCGGTTCCGATGCCACCTCACTGCCGGATACCGGTATCGTGTGCAAGCAGGAAGTAGGCGGCAAGGAAGTTATTGGTCTGCGCCTGAACTTCGAAAAACGCTGGATTACCCTGGCGCCGGTCGCCACCGTGGTGGGATTGGCGTTCCGCATGTTCGACCCGGACGGCCTGCTTGGCGATACCGAAGATTACGGCATTACCTGTGCGTTGATTCCGCGTGACACCGACGGCATGGAGATTGGTCGCCGGCATTGTCCGATCGGTTCTCCGTTCCTGAATGGCCCGATCAAGGGCAAGGATGTATTCATTCCGCTGGACTACATCATCGGCGGCCAGGAAATGGCCGGCGAAGGCTGGCGCATGCTGGTTGAGTGCCTGTCGGTGGGGCGTTGCATTACCCTGCCGTCCGGCGCAGCCGGTGCCGCTGCCTATTCGGTCGGCACAGCCGGTGGCTTCACCCGTATTCGCCGCCAGTTCAATACCCCGGTGGCGGAAATGGAAGGGGTGCAGGAGCCGCTGGCGCGCATTGCATCCAAGACCTATATCGCTCAGTCAGCGGTGAATCACACCGCCAACATGATCGACAATGGCGAGAAGCCGGCGGTGCCGTCAGCCATTCTCAAGTACCACCTGACCGAGTTCCAGCGTGGCATCCTGACTGACGCCATGGATGTTCACGGCGGCAAAACGGTCACGCTCGGACCGCGCAACTACCTGGGTATTGGTTACAGTGGCTCCGCGGTTTCCATCACCGTTGAGGGCGCCAATATCATGACCCGCAGTCTGATGATCTTCGGGCAGGGCGCCATTCGCTGTCATCCGTACGTGCTGAAAGAACTGGAGGCCAAGGATAACGACGACATTAAAGCCTTCGATCAGGCCTTCTTCGGTCACGCCGGGCTGGTATTCGGTAATGCCGCCCGCGCTTTCACTCAGGCTCTGAGTCTGGGCAAGGCTGATGTGCCTTTTGATAGCGCCTCGCGCAAATACGCCCAGGCGGTCGCGCGCTTCAGTGCTGCCTTCGGCCTGTGTTCGGATGCCGCCATGACCACCCTGGGCAGTGAACTGAAAATGCGGGAGCTCATTTCCGCGCGCCTGGGTGACATGCTTTCCAACCTGTATCTGGCTTCCATGGTGCTGAAAAACTGGTACGAGACCCAGCCGGTACAGGGCGAAAAAGAGCTGATGCAATACAGTCTGGCGATGCTGCTGCACCGCACGGAAGTTGCCCTGGACGAGTTCCTGCGAAACCTGCCGAACCGGATGGTGGCGATGAGCCTGCGGGCTATTACCCTGCCGCTTGGCCTTCGTTGGGGCGCGCCTGATGACAGCCTGACCCGTACGCTGGCCAGGGCCATTTCCACCGATACGCCCATCCGCAACAAGCTGCTGGCTGGTGCCTGGACAACAGACAGCGAAGGCACAGCGGAAAACCCGGTGGCTCGTTACAATGGCTTGCTCAAGGACTACGACAAGGCCGAACAGTTGTACCGCAAGGTCAACAAGGCCTATGCCAAGGGTGAGTTGCCCGTAACAGCACTGCATCCGGAAGAGCGATTCGAGGCAGCCCTGAAGGCGGGCATCTTCACCAAAGAAGACGCTGACTTCATGCGCCTGTATGAGGAGGTGGTACTGGAAATGCTGACGGTGGACGACTTTCCCTTTGATGAGTTCGCCCGCAACAAGGACACCCTCATTGATCATAACCCTGCCTGATCGGATCCTGTGATATGTGGTTGTCGTTTGTTGCTGTGAGTGTTGGCGCCGTACTCGGCGCCAACCTGCGCTGGGCCCTCGGGCTCTGGCTTAATGCCAGTTACCATGCGGTGCCCCTGGGCACTCTGGTGGCCAACCTCAGTGGCGGCTGGCTGATAGGGCTGTTGATGGGCTTTTTCACCCACAGCAGCGCAGTGAGCCCGGAATGGCGGCTATTTGCCATTACCGGGCTTTGCGGTGCGCTGACCACTTTCTCTACATTCTCACTGGAAATGTTTGCCGCTTTGCAGGAAGGCAAGTGGTTGATGGCCACCATGGGAATACTGGTTCATGTGGTCGGTTCGATTCTGATGACAGCCATTGGTTTTTATACCTTCACCCTGATTAAAGGCTGAAAGTCTCTGAATTCCAGGTGTTTGGCGCTGTGTATCATTACCTATAAAAATTATTGAAATTATTCTTGGCAAGTCCGGGATTCTTGAGTAGAGTGGATCTCGTAGGAAAGATTAGTAAAGCAGTTCATGAATAAGACGTACCTCCGCATTAAGTAGTGCCGTCCTGTTTTTGATTCCGCGAGTTCTGTTTTTCCGTAAAACGCTGACCAACATCATGAGGATGTGTGGCAGCAGCTAATATGATTGATTTCAGGAAGTTTAAGTATGTCTACTACTACCGGTACTGTTAAGTTCTTCAACGAAGCAAAAGGCTTTGGCTTTATCACTCGTGAAGGCGGCCCGGACGTTTTTGTTCACTACAGCGCTATTCAGGGCAGCGGTTTCAAAACCCTGGCAGAAGGCCAGCAGGTTGAGTTCACCGTTACCCAGGGCCAGAAAGGTCCTCAGGCGGAGAACGTTGTTGCCCTTTAATCCCTGATGGATTAAGGCAATAACCGCCAAAAAGGCAGCTTCGGCTGCCTTTTTTTGTGGGCGGAGAAAAGTTGATCCGCCGCCCCGGCGCCATCAACGAGCAAAGATCTCCTCGTAGAACCGCATTGTGCCCTGCCACGAATGTTTCGCAGCGTCTTCATCGTAACCAATGGGCATGTCGAACTTCTCGGCAACGCGATCAGCGTCCGGGTTGGTAAAGGAATGGCGCACCCCGGGGTAGGAAACCAGCGTCAGTGCCACTTCGGCATTCTGCATTTCCTGCACCAGACCGGCGACCTGTTCAGCCGGCACCATCTGGTCAGCCCCACCGGTATAGACCTGAACCTTCGCCTTTACTTCGCCCGCCTCAGCCTGAAGGGGGCTGGCCAGTGAGCCGTGATAGCTGACCACGCCATCCAGGTCCACGCCCATGCGCGCCATATTCAGCACCACGGCACCGCCAAAGCAGTAGCCCTGAGCCGCGATGCGGGAAGGGTCCACACTCTCGTGTTTCTGCAGCACTTCCATAGCCTGGGTAAAGCGGTCTTTCGTCTTTTGCAGATCGCCACTGGCCTCTTTGGCAAACTTCTGCGCTGTGTCCGGGTGATCGGCCTGCTTGCCGGAGCCATACATGTCCAGGGCAAAGGCGGTATAGCCGGAAGCGGCCAGTTTTTCGGCCTGTTCCCGGGCGAATTCGTTATGGCCCCACCATTCGTGCACGACCAGTACGCCGGGACGTTTTTCCTCGTATTCATCATCCCACGCCAGGTAGCCGGTAAAAGTCTGATCGTCTACGGTGTAATCGATGGTTTTCGTCTGGATCTCCGCCCACGCTTGCGGTGATGCGGCGGCTATCAGCAAAGCGGTTGCTGAAGCGATGCCTGCACTGTTTTTCATGGCTGGCTACTCCCCGGGTCTGGTTATCTATTGCACAAAATTACTTTCATCTTTGGTGTCATTGACTATAGTCAAAATAGCAGCGGTTATGAATCCGGAATTTTCGGGTGCCGTGTCTGAGAAAGCTAACCATACTAACAATAGGGGGTGCCTAAATGCTCCTGTCGCATGCATTCGGTCTTTTCACCCACCCTGATGCGGAGTGGGACAGTATCCGGAAGGAACACGAAAATCCTACCCGGCTCTATGTTGCCTATGTTGTGATTCTGGCGGCCATAGCGCCGGTTTGTGCCTATATCTCGACAGCTCATTTTGGCTGGACGGTTGGTAGTGATCGAGTGATCAAACTGACTGGGGCCAGTGCGGTGCAAGTGAGTGTACTGACTTATGTGGCGATACTTGTCGGTGTCTTTGCCTTGGGATATGCCATTAACTGGATGGCTAAAACCTATGGTGCCAGAGAAGAGCATGTGCCATCGAACGGCGTTGCATTGGCGGCATACTCTTGCACACCCCTGTTTCTGGCCGGCTTTGCCTTGCTGTATCCGCAGCCGTTGTTCAACGGACTGATCTTCCTGGCAGCGGCCTGCTACGGCGCCTGGTTGATGTATGACGGGTTGCCTATTGTCATGGGCATCGAAAAGGAGCAGGCCGAGATGTACGGTGTTTCCATGCTGACGGTCGCGTTGGTTCTTCTGGTGTCCACCATCGCGGGCTCGGCCATTCTGTGGGGCTTCGGTTTTGGGCCGGCTTTTGTCAGTGGCTGACGCTTTCGTCTATTGAGTGCAATCTGGCAAACGGGAGCTTCAGGCTCCCGTTTTTTTTATTTGAGATCAGGAACCTTGATTACGTGTCCGGGTCAGATCTGGTGCCGGGGATAGCCCGGCCCGAGCTTTTGACAGGGAGTGGCCATGCCTGAAGAATCTTCCATTGAGATGAATGCCGGTTCTGGTCCTGCTGACCCGGCGTGCAAGCTCTGGCACACACTTGGCACAGAGGAGGTGCGTCGCCGGTTATCGGCAGAGGCACCCTTTTCGGCACAGGAAGCCAGCGCCCGGCTTGCCGAATTCGGACCTAATCGTTTGCCAGAGGCCCGCGCCAGCGGTCCTCTGGCACGCCTCGGGCGACAGCTCCGCAACTTCCTTATTTATGTTCTGCTGACGGCGGTTGTTATTACCGCTGCGCTTGGTCACTGGGTGGATGCCGGTGTGATACTGGCCGTAGTGGTTATCCAGACACTGGTGGGTTTTATTCAGGAAGGGCGTGCTGAGCAGGCGTTGTCGGCTATCCGGCATATGCTGGCGCCCAAGGCCCGGGTGGTTCGCGAGGATGGCCAGCATCAACTGGATGCGGCCGAACTGGTGCCCGGCGATACGGTATTGCTCGAAGCGGGAGACCGGGTGCCGGCCGATATCCGCCTGGAAAAGTGCCACAACCTGAAAATTGAAGAGGCCATTCTTACCGGCGAATCCGAAGCCGTCGAAAAGTCACCGGAGGCGGTGGAAGAGGACGTCCCGCTCGGGGATCAGGCCGGTATGGCTTTCTCGGGAACCATGGTGGCGACCGGGACAGGGCGTGGAATTGTTGTGCGTACCGGCGCTGATACCGAAATTGGCCGGATCTCCCGTCTGTTGGCCAGCACCACTTCACTGAAAACGCCATTGCTTGAGCAAATGGATCGTTTTGCCCGGACCCTTTCGATCATTGTGATCCTGGCGGGCATGGCTATCTTCTTCGGTGGCCTGGCATTCAGTGGTCTGGAGTTCCGAGAGCTGTTCATGGCGGTTGTCGGCCTGACTGTCGCAGCGATTCCGGAGGGGTTGCCAGCCATTCTGACCATTACCCTGGCCATTGGTGTCCGGCAAATGGCGAGCCGTCAGGCGGTGGTTCGTCGCATGCCGGTGATCGAAACCCTGGGTGCGGTATCGGTGATCTGTTCAGACAAGACCGGAACCCTTACCCGCAACGAGATGATGGTCACGTCGATTGCCATTGGCTCTCAGAGCTTTGAGGTCACTGGCGAAGGCTATAGCTCTGAAGGCATGATCCGCACGGGCGGGGATGAGCATCGCGACCATCCTGTTGTGACCGAACTGGCCAGGGCTGCGGCATTGTGTAACGACGCCAGTGTTGAACAGCGTGGCGGCGCGCCGGTTGTTCACGGCGACCCGATGGAAGCGGCGTTGAAGGTATTTGCCGGTAAGGCCGAGTTTGACGCTGATGAAGAAGGCTGGCGGCGGGTGGATGAAGTGCCTTTCGATACCCGTATCCGTTTTATGGCAACGCTGTCCCATGACCACCATGGCCATCGGGTTACCTACCTTAAAGGCGCCCCCGAGCGCATTCTGGACATGTGCCAGAGTGAACTTTCCGATGAAGATGAAACCGTCGCGCTGGACCGGGAAAAATGGGATCAGATCATTACCGGGATGGCCTCGGAAGGCTTACGTGTACTGGCTCTGGCTCGCCGCCCCGCAGAGAGCGGCACGAGCGAACTGGTGATCGAAGAGCTGGAGCAGGGCGCCGAGTTGCTGGGTGTGGTGGGCCTGCTTGATCCTCCCCGCACGGAAGCCATTCGCGCTATTGAGGACTGCCATAGCGCCGGCATCCGGGTAAAAATGATTACCGGTGATCATGCGTTGACGGCCGGCGCCATTGCCCGAAAACTTGGTTTGCGCAATACCGAAAAGGTACTCACGGGCAAGGAACTTGACGAACTGGACGATCGGCAGCTTGAGGAAATGGCCGGGGAAGTCGATGTGTTTGCCCGTACCAGCCCCGAACACAAGTTGCGACTGGTGAAAGCCCTGCAAGCACTCCATGGCGTGGTGGCCATGACCGGTGACGGGGTGAATGATGCACCAGCCCTGAAGCGGGCCGATGTCGGTATTGCGATGGGCGTGAAGGGCTCGGAAGCGGCGAGGGAGGCCGCCTCGGTGGTGTTGCTGGACGACAACTTTGCCAGTATCGCGGCCGCGGTGCGGGAAGGCCGCGCCGTGTATGCCAATTTGCGCAAAAGCATTTCTTTTCTGTTGCCGATTAATGGTGGTGAATCAGTAAGTCTGATTGTCGCTTTGTTGTTGGGTCTGACGCTGCCGATTTCGGCGTTGCAGATTCTGTGGGTGAATATGGTGAGTTCTGTGCTGTTGGCGATGACTCTGGCATTCGAAAAACCGGAGCCGGGGGTGATGGCCCAGCCGCCAAGGCCAAAAGGGCAGTCCCTGTTAGAGGGGTTTGTGGTCTGGCGGGTGGTCTTTGTGTCGTTGCTGTTCCTGACCGGTATCTTCGGCGCCTGGTTCTGGGGCATGCACCGGTTTGATGATTATGCGGTGGCCAGTACGCTGGCGGTCAATACTCTGGTGGCGATGGAAGTGTTTTACCTGTTCGCTGTGCGTTACCTGGATACGCCATCTATCACTCTTCGCGGCGTTCTGGGCACGCCCGCGGTACTGGTGGCGGTAACCGCTGTGGTGGTTCTGCAGGTGCTGTTTACGTTCACGCCCTGGTTCCAGAATACGTTCGGTACCAGTGCCCTGCCACTGGAACTCCTGGCTTTCTGTGCGTTGGCCGGCCTGGCGGTTCTGTTGATTCTGGAGCTGGAAACCGCGGTTCGCCGTCGGTTTTTCAGGGTAAACCGCGGGTGATGATGGAAGGGTCGCCCCGGCCTTCCACCGCCGCCAGTTCAGCGCTGGACAACCACTCTCCGGGAGGCTTTTCCAGTACCGCAGCACAGGCGGCCAGGGCATGTCCCCATGAACAGTGATTGGCAAACAGCATGCCGCTTTCGTTGAGTGTGCCGCCCCGGTTGATGTAGCCCAGAACCCTTGAATAGCCGGGGTGGGGGAACAGCGTATGCATATGTCCGCGGAACACTTCCGGGCGCATGTGCGTGAGAGCCACCCGGCGGTGCATGCGGAAGGGGAATAGCCGTTCCCGTTCGAATTCGGTCAGGCAGGAAGTGGCTTCCATTGGATCACGGGGCTGGCGGAAGCGGCCGGGTTCCTGCACATACACCAGCCTGAAGGGCGCGCCGGTCTCGCGAAGGCGTTCGCAGGCGCGGATGGCTTCCGACAGCTGATAGGCCCCACTGGCAATCATCAGTAGCGGCTCTTCACCGGAAGAGGTGTCTTCATCCACCACCAGGGCGCCGTGCCTTGCCAGGGTCTGGGCTTCGCTGGCATTGAAGACGCAGGGCCTCTCGCGTTTGGGCACCACCATACAGCTGATGCGTCCGCGTTCACTGTATACCGAAGGCATCACCGCCAGAGTACTGTTGTAGTCAGCCGGGAAGAGTACCCGGGAAACATCGCCCATTTCCCCCAGCATGGCTTCGCAAAAGGTGGTGTCCTGATGCGACTGTTCGTTTTTGCCGTTCTCCCAGGTGTGCGACGTTGCGATAACCGGAAAGCCCAGCCATTTGGCGGGGCGGCCAGTTTCTTTCTGGTGCCGGGCAAAAATCATTTCCTGACGAACAGCACCGAGCATTTTCACGCAGAAGGCTTCATAGCTGGCTACCAGGTTAAGCCCGCCTTTGTTGGCCAGGCAGGCGGACACCACGGCTTCTTCGTTCAGAGCGGTGATGATTCGGCCGTCAACCGCTTCCTGTTCGCTTTCCGGTTGATTGACCCGGTGTTTCAGATCTTTCAGTACCCCGGTGAGCCGATTGCTGGCCAGCTCATCCGGATTGCCAACGCGGGCACGGAGCTTGGGATTGTCGGCCACCAGGGCCCGGAAGAATTCATCAACTGCAGCCATCGGTGATGTCTGGTTCTGGCCCCAGGGCAGCACCGGAAATACCGGATCGGCGGGGTTACGTACTGCCAGCGGGTGGTCCCTTTCCAGTGGCCGGTCGTGAATCTCGTGCTCATTGAGCATATTGACCGCCAGCCCGAGTTTTCCGGGCTCGACCCACAGTGGCTGGATATGTTCGTTGAAAAGGTCCCGGGCCCGGGCGTCCAGGCGCGGATTGCCGGGCAGGGGCAGATTGTGGGCGGAGTTCTGGCCGGCGCCGTAGAAGCCATAGCCTTTGATGGTTTCGGCTATGCCATAGGGAATCCGCACCGGGTAGTCCTGCTTGCCTTCAGAGGCCTGCTCAGCGCGGACAGTCAGTGCCTGCTCCATCTCAAAAAGAGCGCACACGAAGGCTGCAGGGTCTTTACCGTCAAACCGGAAAGGCTCAAAGCCGCGCATCTGAAGATGTTTCTCGAACCGTTCCAGGCCCGCCGGGGTACCCAGTTCCGTGCGTTGCTCAATCCGTCGGCCGTTGGCGATCATGACCGGCAACACCAGACCGCAGTCTTCGGCCCGCCACCAGCGCGGAACCCAGTCACTGCCACGCTGCTCTTCGGCAGCACCATCCGACAGGAAAGCCACCAGCGATTCACCAGGCAGTGGCATATGGGCGTACTGAAGTTCGGCAAAGCCCAGATAACCGCCTTCGATAATGCCGCCGGCAGTGTGGGGGTTAACATGGCTGCCCAGTGGTGAGGCCATGGAGCCATCGGGCTTTTGTTGGTAGCTGTAAAAATCGGATGCCAGGCGGGAGAGGCCTTCGGGGGCCAGGTATCGGGATTTCTGCTCCGGATGCAGGTTGCCGGTCAGCACGTTAATGGCGTCAACTGCCGCTACGCAATGGCCCTGACCCATCAGCCAGCTGCGGGTACGCCCTGTCAGGTTGTTGAGGGCCAGGTACGCGGCGTAGGCCGGAACCATGTTCAGGGCACCACCGGTATGGCCTTCTGGCATGTTTTTGAAATCCGGCGGAGACAGAGGCGCACCGGCAATATCTACCCGCTTGCAGTAGGTCATGTGCACCACAAGCCAGAGGCCTGCGCTGGCAAGGCGGTCCAGCGCCGCCAGTTTGCGGTACACCGTGTCGGTATCCGGCTGATGGCCGGCAGCAACCAGCTTTTCCGCGAGTTTCTGCGCACTGAGTGCGGTGGTGTCCGAGTGCCGGATCACGCCATAGCCCTGCTTCCAGTGCTGGAACGCTGCGTTGGCGGCGTCCGAAGACGAAGCTGGGGAAGTGGGCGATGACATGAATGGCCTCCAGGGGTTCAGAATGTGAAATAAGTGTAAAACGGTCATATGAAAACGCCATTGATGCAGGTCATTCGGTTTTGCATCTTTCGGCCTGACCTGATGTGATCGATAATACGTTCAGGTCGTCAGCAGCACGTTTCCCAGAGCAGGATTGTTTCAGCCATGATTCAGATATTCACCACCGGTGGCACTATCGACAAGGTGTATTTCGATGCCAACAGTCAATTCGAGATTGGCAGCACGGTACTGCCGGAAATGCTGGCGGACTCCAATATTCATTCGGGGTATGACATCCGCGAACTGATGCGCAAGGACAGCCTGGAGCTGACCGATGACGATCGACAGGCGATTCATGAGGCAGTCAGTGAGTCACCCCATGAGCGTATTGTGATCACACACGGCACCGACACCATGGCACAGACCGCCGAGGTGCTGCAGGCTGTGCCGGGCCGGACCATCGTGTTGCTGGGGGCGATGCAGCCGGCGCGGATGCGGCGCACCGATGCCCCGTTCAATCTTGGTTTTGCCTGGGCGGCGGTGCAGTTATTGCCGCCTGGGGTCTATATCGCCATGAACGGAGAGGTGTTCGAAGCGGGCAAGGTGCGCAAGAACCTTGAAGCCCAGAGGTTTGAACGCTCGTAACCGGCGGCTTGAGCCTACTCCGCGATGGAGCGGATTTCGTTTTCGCTCAAGTGACGGAATTCGCCGGGCGCCAGGTCGTCGTCCAGGATGATCTGGCCGATGCTGCTCCGGTGCAACGCCAGCACGTGGTTGCCCACTGCCGCCAGCATGCGTTTGACCTGATGGTAACGGCCTTCATTAATAACCAGTTCAATGTCGCGGTCGGAATGTCGGGTGACGGCTGCCGGTCGGGTGGGGGCGCTCTCGCCTTTCAGTAATACGCCCTGTTCCAGCGTGCGAAGGGCGCCTTTCGTCGCGGCTTCGGCCAGCGTGACCCGATAGCTTTTCGGGCAGTCCCGGCGAGGCGAGGTCACCCGGTGCGACCACTGGCCATCGCTGGTCAGTAGCAGTAATCCGGTAGTGTCCTTGTCCAGTCTCCCGGCAATATGAACCCGTGCCGCAATCTCTCCGGGCAACAGGTCCAGTGCCGTGGGTTGATCACTGTCTGTGGTGGCGCTGATAACCCCGGCCGGTTTGTTCATCATCAGATAAAGCTCGCCCGGCGCTGACAGAGGCTGGCTGTCCAGCTGGATCTCGTCTGCCCCGGTCAGTTGGTGCTTTGCCTGTTTGCAAACCTGGTGGTTCACCCGCACACGGCCGGCGGCAATGGCTCGCTTGGCATCCTTGCGCGATAACGACGAACACTGTGCCACAAACTGGTCCAGACGCATTAACAACCCTCTCCCGGCCCCGGAATGGAGAGAGTCGCCAGGCAGAGAACCGGCGCCTCGCCAGTAATGCGGGCCCAGAGTAAGTCCGGCGCACCGGGTTTGAGTGCCGGCCTGGGTAACTGCACACTGTTGACCGGTGTAACCCCGCCCTCCGACGTTTCCGCCACCACGAAGCGGAACGGATGGGCGCCGGGTATGCCCAGACGGACGTCGGTGGCGGTAATCTGATTGTCGGACTGGCTGTACTGCATGAAGCCGCCGGTGAACCACTCAAGTCGCTGCACTTCCGGGAGATCTGAGACGCTCTTGCGGAGTGCCGGGTTGCGGGGGAAATATTCCAGGGTCAGGGGTTCTTCGCCATCGAGAAAGCCGGTCACAATTTCTACCCGGGTTTGCCCGGTAATGGCCGTGGCTCGCCAGAGAACACTGTTGAATGGCATGGGCTGAACCAGCAACTGGTAAGACTCAAGGCCGGCTTCCGCCAGCGCCGGTTTCACCCGTTCGGTGATGATTTGCTGTGCCAGCAGCGTCCAGCCCAGGTAAGCCGACGACAGAACCAGCGCAACTGCCATTACTTTCGGCGCCGGTGGCCGGATCAGAAAGACGATAAACGCGATCAGCAATGGCAGGCTGTAGAGCGGATCAATGATAAAAATGCTGCTGATGGCGATCGGCGGTCCGATGGGCCAGAACAGCTGTGTACCGTAGGTGGTGAAGACATCCAGTATCGGGTGGGTGATCAGGATCAGTCCGACCAGTAGCAGCCATCGCTGGAAGGAAACCCTGGGCCGCCATCGCCAGAGGGCCCAGGCAATAAGGACGGACAGCGGCGCCAGAATCAGCAGTGAATGGCTGAAGCCCCGATGCTGGGTAAAATTGGCTACGGCGGTACCGTAGTCAATCACTACGTCCAGGTCTGGCAGGGTGCCAAGCAGAGCGCCGGTGAGCACTGCCGAACGGCCCAGGGTCTTGCCTGCCACCGCCCCGGCAATGGATGCGCCGAGCGCTGCCTGAGTGACAGAATCCATGGCTCAGTCTTCGGGGGTAATGTTCAGGGCACTCAATAGTTCCGCTGACGGAAAGCCATCGGCAATCATGTCCCGGGTGCTCTGGAATTCGCGAATGGCGTTTCGGGTTCTGGAGCCCAGGATGCCGTCTGCTTCGCCGGCGTTGTAATCACGCTCGTTCAACGCTTCCTGCAGCGCCAGGATGTTGTCCCGTGACAGAGCTGGCTGGTCTTCCGGTGGCGGGTTGTGCAGCCCGCCGGCACCAGCAATGCGGTCGGCCAGATGGCCGACCGCGATGGCGTAGAATTCCGAACGGTTCCAGCCCATGGTTACCCGGAAATTGTTGTACACCAGGAAAGCCGGGCCCTGATGACCACTGGGTACGACCAGTGCCGCGTCGATAGGCTCCTGAGGCACGCCGTGGCCCCAGACATCGGTGACGCCCATTTCCCGCCATTCGTCCAGCGGCAGGCGGCGGCCATCGGCCAGACTGTAGTCAAAGTTTTTCGGCAACAATACTTCGCGGCCCCACCGGTAATCACCATCCCAGCCCATGGATTCCAGGAACTTCCCCGCTGACATCATGGCATCAGGCAGGCTGTTCCAGAGATCCCGGCGGCCATCGCCATCGGCATCGACGGCATGCTTCAGAAATACGGTGGGCATGAACTGGACATGGCCCATGGCGCCGGCCCAGGAGCCCTCCATCTGTTCGGCCGGAATGGCGCCTTCATCAATAATCTGCAGAGCCGCGATCAGCTGTTCGCTGAAAAAACTGCTGCGGCGCTGATCGCAGGCCAGAGTCGCCAGCGAACTGGGCACGGACATCTTGCCGAAGTAGCTGCCAAAGTTGGTTTCCAGCCCCCAGAAAGCCAGCAGGTAAGGTGCGGGTACGCCGGTTTCTTCGGTCACCCCGGCGAGTAGCTCTCGATGCTCTTTCAGCAGTTCACGCCCTTTTTCAATGCGATCGTCATTCACCCGGAGGTTCAGGTAATCGGCAAAAGTGGTGGTGAACTCTGGTTGCCTGCGGTCCAGCTCGATGACCCGTTCCAGATAGCTGGCTTCGGCCATGACTTCGCTGGCAACGGATTCACTGACACCGGCGCTGATTGCTTTGTCCTGGAGCCGCTGTTTGCATTGAGCGAAATCCGCCTCGCTCATGGTGCTTTCTGTCTGTGCCTGCGCCTGGGTAACCAGGAAAAGGGTGCTCAGGCAGGCAGCAGAGAAGGCGCGACGGAAGGTTTTGCGCGTCATTGAGTGAACCACAGATCACCTCACGTGATGGAATGAAAACCGGGTTGCGCCATGGTAGCGCGTTTTCGTGGCCGGGATGTACCGCCCGGACCTCTTTGTCGTCTTTTGGTCGAAATGGTTCCAACGAATCGGCCGAAATGTTCTATAGTTGTGGCCATCCTTTAAGCCCGGAGTGAAGTTTTTATGGCAACCCTGAAAGCGCTGGTGGTGGACGATGCCAGCTTTGTACGGGATCTGGTGAAGCGAACGATTCGTCAGCGTTTTCCGGTTATTGAGACTACTGATGCCCAGAACGGCCGCCGTGCGCAGTCTCTGATGTCCAGAACAACCTTTGATCTGGTGCTTTGCGATTGGGAAATGCCCGAGATGTCCGGGCTGGAATTGCTGCAATGGATGCGCCAGCAGCCGCATTACGAAAAAGTGCCGTTTATCATGATTACCAGTCGTGGTGACAAGGATCATGTGGTCGAGGCGGTAAAAGAAGGGGTATCGGAGTATCTGGGCAAGCCGTTCAGCCCGGAGGGCCTGAGCAAGAAGATTATCAAGGTAATGGGCCGGCGCCTGAAAGAAACCATGGATCGCAGCGGTAAATCCATGGACGGTCCGGCGGATGCGTTCAAGGAATCCGCGAGCTTGCTGACGCAAAAGCGTGAAACCCCGGCTCCCCGCCCGAAACCGGAGCAGGCGGCGGCAGACGATAACCCGTTGCTGGCGGCGTCCCCGGCCTCTGCGCCAGCCCCGGCACCGGCGAAAAGAGGCGCGGGGAAAGGCTCGATGAGTGTAGCCCAGGTGCGCTTCGCGGATAGCACGCTCAAGTCTGTGGTGAAGGATATCAACCTCACAGAAGTTCGGGTAATTGCCAGGCGGGATCAGGTGTTTCCGGGCATTCTTGATCAGGCCGTGGTGGATATCGAAATCGGAAACGATCAGATGGCCCGCCTTAATGGCTATGTGCACCAGTTGCAGGCGGTAGACCGGCGTCAGGACAGTGACTTTGTCAGCGTCACCATCCGCTTCGTGGATGACGATCCGAAGAAAATGGAAGATCTGTCCCGCTTTATCGCCACCTTCCGGGCCGGCAACCGCTGAGGTTGTTCAGGCTTCGGCCTGAGGCTCCGGAAGCCGCTCTACCAGCCGCTCTTTGGGGAAATGGCAGATGAACTCGCTGCCCTCGCCCGGTTTGCTGCGAATCTCCAGATTGCCATCGTGGTTGATCAGCACATGCTTGACGATGGCCAGGCCCAGGCCGGTGCCGCCGGTATCTTTATGGCGGCTCGGGTCGGCCCGGTAGAAACGTTCGGTCAGGCGCGGTATGTGTACCGGGTCAATGCCGATGCCGCTGTCTTTCACCGACAGGTGCGCACCTTCCCGATTGGTACTCCATTGCACCCTGATCCTGCCACCGGCCGGAGTGTATTTCACGGCATTGAATATCAGGTTTGAAAAGGCGCTTCTGAGCTGGCTTTCGTCGCCTTTCAGCAGGCGTTGATCCCCAATCTCGAAACTGATGTCGTGTTGCTTGTCGCCACTCAGAGCCTGTGCGTCCTGGCAGATCTGCCGGGTGAGCGCGTCGGGATCCGTGAGTGTGTTGTCAGCGGTGTGTTCCCCGGTTTCAATGCGCGATAGCAGTATCAGGTCGGTTATCAGTGCTTCCATCCGCGATGATTGCTCGGCCATGGTGTTGATGGCCCGGCGCCATTTCTGTGGTAGCTCGTCGGAGTGGTCCACGAGTGTTTCCAGATAGCCACTGATGACCGTCAGTGGCGTTCGCATTTCGTGGGAGACATTGCCGACGAAATCGCGGCGCATCTGTTCAAGCTGGTACAGACGGGTGACATCTTTGGCAACAATCAGCCGGTCGTCATCGCCGAACAGGCTGATCTGCATCTGCAGCCGGATATGTGGCCGGGCCGGGGAGTTGAGTTCCAGGGGTTCCCGGTAATCCCGGGCGTCAAAGTAGGCTTTGAAAGCCGGTGTGCGGATCAGGTTGTGGATGTACTGGCCCTGGTCGGTGCTGCGTTTGAAGCCGAGCAGCTGTTCGGCTGACCCGTTCCACCACTCCATTATTCCCTGTGCATTGGTCATGATGACGCCGTCGCGCATGGCATTGGTGGACTCCTGCACGCGATTGATCCGGGCCCTGAGCTGATCTTCGGTCAGCAGGTGGCTACGGTGCAGCTTGTGCAGTTTGTCGAATATGTCGCCCCAAAGACCGGCGCTTCGGGGCGGCTCATCGGAGATACTGGGGTTGGCAAGCCAGTAATACAGCCGTCGGCTCTGAATCAGGGTCCAGGCCAGATAAGCCACCAGGCCGGTCATCAGGCCGAGCAACGGGTAACCGAAGATCAGCCCTGTCAGGGTCGTACCGGCCAGGCCGGCGACAATCACACGTAAATATCGTGACCAGTTTTGTTGCATCAAATTCTGCCTTTTTGTGTGTCCGGCGCTGATGCGAGTGAGCCGGAGTGATCAGGCGACTTTGGTGGAGAAGCGGTAACCGGCGCCACGCACGGTCTGGACCAGATGATCGTACTGTTCCCCCAGCGCTTTGCGAAGCCGACGGATGTGGACGTCCACCGTGCGCTCTTCGACGTAAACATTGCCGCCCCAGACCTGATCCAGCAACTGTGAACGGGTGTAGACACGCTCCTGGTGAGTCATGAAAAACTGCAGTAGCCGGTATTCAGTGGGGCCAATGTTAACTTCCCCGCCGGGGGTAAATACCCTGTGACCAATCGGGTCGAGGGTCAGGCCTTCTACTTCAATGGGGCTGTCCACGCCCGGCGGAGTAGTGCGGCGCAGTACGGCCTTCAGGCGTGCCACCAGTTCCCGGGGGCTGAAGGGCTTGGTGATGTAATCGTCGGCCCCCACTTCCAGGCCACGGATCTTGTTGTCTTCCTCGACTTTCGCGGTGAGCATGATAATCGGGATGTCCGCGGTGGTTTCCTCTTTTTTCAGGCGCCGGGCCAGTTCCACGCCGCTGGTGCCGGGCAGCATCCAGTCCAGAAGGATCAGGTCCGGCTGTTTGTCGACGATCAGGGCATGGGCTTCGCGAGCATCGGCGGCTTCAAGGTAGTCATAATCTGCCATTTCCAGGGCGACCGCGATCATCTCGCGGATTGCAGCCTCATCATCAACAATCAGGACAGTTTTTCCAGTCATGAGCTTCAACCTGTGTCAGACATGTGGGAGCAAAAGTATCACTCCCTGTTTTGTTGCTGGCTCATTACAACGCGAACATGTTACAAGTATATGACACGATTGACAGATCAGAACATGACGTCCAGAGCTAACCCGACGAATACCGCAAACCCTGCCCAGTTGTTATTCAGGAACGCTTTGAAGCAGTCCTTCCGGGCCCGGTAGCGGGCCAGATGCTGATGATAGACAAACAGGGTGGCCATCACGGCAACGCCGAGGTAGTAAAAGCTGCCGAGTTCAGCCTGGTTGCCCGTCAGAATCAGCACCAGCACTACCAGAGCCTGCAGAACCCCAATAATGACACGGTCGGCATCGCCGAACAGTATGGCGGTGGATTTGATGCCGACTTTCAGGTCGTCGTCTCTGTCGACCATGGCGTAAAGGGTGTCGTAGGCCACCGTCCAGAGTACGTTGGCGGTAAACAGCAGCCAGGTCAGTTGGCTCAGTTCACCTGCCTCCGCCGCCCAGGCCATGGGGATCGCCCAGGAGAAGGCTGCTCCGAGAAAGAATTGCGGAAGGTGAGTGTAGCGCTTCATGAATGGATAAATAAACGCCAGCAATGCGCCGCCGAACGACAGGTAGAGAGTCAGGGTGTTGGTGAAAAAGACCACCATGAGGAATGACACCAGGCACAGGCCGGCAAACAGAGCGACGGCCTCCCAGGCCTGGATGCGGCCGGTGGTCAGCGGCCGGTCTTTGGTGCGTTCGACGTGTCTGTCCCAGTCCCGATCGGCGAAGTCGTTGATGGCGCAGCCGGCGGCGCGCATGAAGAACACGCCCAGGGTAAAAATAACGATGTTGGCTATGGAAGGCATGCCTCCCGCGGCCAGCCAGAGTGACCACCAGGTGGGCCAGAGCAGCAGCAGGGTGCCGATGGGTCGGTCAATGCGCAGCAGGCGGGCGTAATCGATCAGGCGGTTGCGGACATGATCTGGCATGGCATTCTGCAGCATGAGCGTTTTCATCCATGGGTCGGAAGCGTGAAGCAGAGCCGATTATAGCCAGTGCAGCCGTTGTGGTGAAAGCCGGCGGTTACTGATACAGCTCAGGAAGAAGATATTCACAGACCATCAGGGCGTTCTGGCCGCGATAAAACCGGGAGCGGCGGGCGAGCAGTGGCTGCCTGACATGCCGGGGCTGGCATACGCCGGTTTCGATAGCGCCACGGCGCCATTCCGGGCTGCTGAACAGGAAGGCGCCCAGGGGTTTGTTGCCCAGGTGGCGCAGTTGTCGGCCTTTGCCTTCCAGGCAGTCCAGTGGAATCACCGTGCGTGCCAGTACCCAGGGTGTCTGGTCGCCAAAAAGCCGCACTTCCCGGATCCAGGCCAGTTGCCGGTTGGCCAGTTTCAGGGTCCGGGCTTCTTCCACCGAGGGGCGCATAAAGCCTTCCCGGCACACTTCCACCTGAAAGTGTTGCCGGCACTGTTGTTTCAGTGCCTGGGTAAAAGAGCCCTGCACCTGCAACCAGTAGCGCGCCGGCCCGTGAACCTCCGGGCGGCGCAACCCCGCAGCGGCCAGCGAGCGGTACCAGCGGGTGGCAGGGATGGTCAGGCTGTCGGGCCGGTCAGAGTCCTTTGACAGCATAGATGCCGGGCGCATTGCGCCAGTAGCCTTTGTAATCCATGCCGTAGCCGAACAGGAACCGGTCTTCCACATACATACCGGTGAAGTCCGCCTTGAGGTCAGGTTTGGCCTTGCGGTCGTGCTGCTTGTCGACCAGCACCGCGGTGAGCACTTCTTTTGCGCCATGAGTCAGGCAGTAATCCGCAATGGCGCACAGTGTCGTACCCTCATCGAGAATGTCGTCGACAATCAGCACAGTACGGTCCTGGATGTCGGCTTCCGGGCGCAGCTTCCACTCGAGGATGCCGCCGGTGGTTTCCTGGCGGTAACGGGTGGCATGGAGGTATTCGGCCTGGACCGGGAATCTCAGCCGGGTCAGTAGCTGTCCGGTGAGGATCAGCCCGCCGTTCATGACACAGAACAGCAACGGGTTGCTGTCTTGCAGGCGGTCGGTGATGGCCTGCGCCATGTTGTTGATGGCTTTGTCTACCTGCTGTTCGTTGACCAGGCAGTCAGCATCAGCCATGACCTGGTTCATTTCAGCGACGGTGTCGGTCATAACGGTCGGTCCTGTCGTAAAACGGCCGATTATACCGGACTGCAGCGGCTGAAGGGAGGGGGTCGGGCCTGTCGGTTGTCTGTACTTGTGGCTATTGGCAGGATAACTTTAATGAAGACCAGAAGATCGCAAAAGTGCCAGGAGGTAATCAGCATGAAAAAGTGGCAGTGCATGGTGTGTGGATTTATTTACGACGAATCTGAAGGCTGGCCGGAAGACGGCATCGAGCCGGGCACCAAATGGGAAGACGTGCCGGATGACTGGGAATGCCCGAACTGTGGCGTGGGCAAGGAAGATTTTGAAATGATGGAAATCGACTGACACGCGGAGACAGCTAATGGCCGAGCAGGCTCCCATTGTAGTGGTCGGTACCGGGCTGTCCGGCTATTCGCTGGTGCGGGAATTCCGCAAGCAGGACACGGAAACACCGATTGTGATGGTAACGGCCGACGACGGTGTCAGTTACTCCAAACCCATGCTGTCGACAGGCTTCACCAAAGGCAAAGATGCGGATGGTCTGGCTCAGGCCGATACCGAAACCATGGCAGAGCAACTGGCGGTGGATATCCGTACGTTTGCCCGGGTAACCGGCATCAATGTTGATGACCACGAACTGATTCTCGGCGACGAGCACCTGGCCTACAGCAAGCTGGTGCTGGCCTGGGGTGCGGATGTCGTGCATCTGGAACTGGCCGGGGATGGCCTGGACAGGGTTTATTCCATCAATAATCTGATGGATTACCGGGCCTTCCGGAAGGCTTTGGCGGGTGGTCGCCGGGTGGCGATTATGGGCGCTGGCCTCATCGGCTGCGAGTTTGCCAATGACCTGCGTAATGGTGGCTACGACGTAGACGTGATTGCGCCGGATGCCACGATCATTCCAGGCCTTTTGCCGGAGGCTGCCGCTGATGCGGTTCAGTCGGAACTGGCAGCACTGGGTGTGAACTTTCATCTGGGCACGGTGGTGGACCGGGTTGATCAGCAGGGCGAGGGTGTTCGGCTGACCCTGGCCAATCACACTACGGTCGATGCAGATCTGGTGATTTCCGCTGTTGGCCTGCGTCCGGGAACCGAAATAGCACAAGCGGCGGGTATCGACACCAACCGGGGTATCCGGGTTAACCGGGCTCTGGAAACGTCAGCGCCGGATGTGTACGCGCTTGGTGATTGTGCTGAAGTGGACGGCCATGTGCTGATGTATGTGCTGCCCTTGACGGCCTGCGCCCGGGTGCTTGCGAAAACGCTGGCCGGAGAGCGCACCGAGGTGCGCTACGGCACCATGCCGGTCATGATCAAGACGCCCTGCTGCCCGACGGCAGTGTGTCCGCCACCGAGGCATGCCGAAGGCAGTTGGCAGGTTGAACGGGACGGCTCAAGCGTAAAGGCTGTCTTTCGATCTCCTGCGGACGAGGTCCTTGGGTTTGCGGTGACCGGCCAATATGTGATGGAAAAGCAGAAGCTGTCCCGGGAAGTGCCGCCCATTCACCGGCAATGACCTTCCGGTTCTGTCTCCATCATTGCCAAATACCTCTGGCTGAGGTAGAAAGCCGTTCGTAAGCTAAGGGCTGATGACTGGCCCACTCAGAAAGCGACAGGAGCAGGCATGCTGGAAGTAACACGAAAACTGGTGGAATTGCTGGACCTTTCCCCGATCGGTGACGACCATTTCCAGGGGGACAGTGAGGATCTGGGGTTTCCTCACGTGTTTGGTGGGCAGGTGCTCGGTCAGGCCCTGATGGCGGCCAGCCGCACCGTGGAAGGGCGGCTTTGCCATTCCCTGCATGCCTATTTCCTGCGCCCGGGCAACCACAGCATGCCGATTGATTATGAAGTCCAGCGGGTGCGGGACGGTGGTACGTTTTCTGTGCGCCGGGTGATTGCCCGCCAGGATGGCAAGGAAATACTGACCGGCTCGATGTCGTTCCAGGCGGATGAACAGGGTTTTGAACATCAGCTCGAGATGCCGGACACAACAGACCCCGAAAGCCTGAAATCCGAACAGGAATGGGGCGAGCTGCTGGCGGAGCAGGCGCCGGAAAAACTGCGGGAAATGATGACCCGGGACCGGCCAATCGAGATCCGTCCGGTGGACCCGGGTAATCCGTTCAAGCCTGAAAAACAGCCTCCGCATCGGCAGAACTGGTTCCGTGCCCAGGGGCCATTGCCGGATGATCCGGTGTTGCACCGGTGCCTGTTGACTTACGCCTCGGATTTCACCTTTCTGGGCACCTCTCTGGCACCCCATGGTCGCAGTTTTCTGAGCCGCAACATGCAGGTGGCAAGTCTGGACCACGCCATCTGGTTCCATCGCGATTTCAGAATGGACGAGTGGCTGCTGTACGACAAGGACAGCCCGAGCGCCGGCGGCGGCCGAGGATTCAATCGGGGCAACTTTTTTACCCGGGATGGTCGACTGGTGGCGTCCACGACTCAGGAAGCCCTGATCCGAGAACGCCAGCGCTGATCAGAGGTTTTCAGCCCAGGTTTTCGCCCATGGGGCCGCTTCGGCCTCTGGCTCCATGGTTTCCAGGGCATCGATTTTCAGCGTTTCGCCCACTTTACTGGCGGCAGTTTCCAGTAGGGCTTCTTCCATCAGGTCGCCGGCGCCGCAGAAGGTATCCCCGTAGGAGCTGTCGCCCAGCACAACAATGCCGAACGGGCGTCCCGGCTGCTGTGGCAACTGGTCCCTCAGGTCGACGTAGAAAGGCAGCAGGTTGGCGGGAATCTCTCCGTCGCCCGTGGTGGAGGTGCACACCAGAAGCGCGTCGTCGTTCTCCGTAATGTCCACTAGTTCCGGATGTTCCAGAACCACCACTTTGTGGCCTTCGGCTTCCAGTGTCTTTTTGATCTCGCGTGCGGTCATTAGCGCGCCGCCGTAAACGCTGCCTGTCAGAATGCGGATTGCAGCCATGGTATCGACCTGTGTTTTAAGGTTGGGTGGTTTCAAATTGCTGCAGATCATAACCCCGGTAATCCGGCTGCTCAAGGTGCGCTATTGTTGCTGTTGTGTTTCATTTTTGTGGCAAAAAAATTATAGTTCGAGGCCTTGAATTGCCTCAATTCTATCTGAACATAAAGAGACCCACTGGTATGGCCCGCAGCTCAGGTTTTCTGGACACTCTCCTCAGCAGTCCCTCTACAGAACGATACAGAATCGGCTTCAGTCTGCTTTTCCTGCTTGGTGTGTGGCTGGTCGTCGGCTCATTCAGCCAGGACCTGCCCAATAACATGTTGCTGATGGCCGCTGCGGTTATTGGCGGTTATATGGCCATCAACATCGGCGCCAATGACGTCGCCAACAACGTTGGCCCGGCGGTTGGCTCTGGCGCGCTCTCTCTGGGTGCCGCAGTGGTTCTGGCGGCTGTCTTCGAGGCTGGTGGCGCCATCATTGCCGGTGGCGATGTGGTGTCCACCATTAAGGGCGGCATTATTGATCCCACGACGCTGGATGACCCCAGAGCGTTTGTCTGGCTGATGACAGCAGCGTTGCTGGCAGGTGCTCTGTGGCTCAATCTGGCTACGTGGATGGGCGCTCCGGTGTCGACTACCCATTCTATTGTTGGTGGTGTGCTGGGTGCCGGTATCGCAGCCGGAGGCTGGGCAATCGCTGACTGGGCGGTCATGAGCAAAATTGTCGCCAGTTGGGTAATTTCACCGGCTCTGGGCGGGTTGCTTGCGGCTCTGTTTTTGTACCTCGTTAAAAAGACGGTGCTGTATCGTCCGAACCTGATCGATTCCGCCCGCCGTTTTGTGCCCTTGCTGGTTGCCTTGATGGCGTGGGCTTTCGCCACCTACCTGATGATCAAAGGCGTCAAGAAAATTGTGCAGGTGGATTTCCTGCAGGCCTCATTGATTGGTTTGATTGCAGCGGCAGTCGTGTTTTTCGTCATGCGGACATTGGTCGGTCGTCGGGCCGCGACCATGGAGAACACCCCCGGGGGTGTCAGTGAGTTGTTTACCTGGCCGCTGATTTTTGCCGCCGCTTTGCTCAGTTTTGCTCACGGCGCCAACGATGTCGCGAACGCCATCGGCCCGCTGGCGGCGATCAACGATGCCATTCAGGCCGGTGGTGGCGTGGTGACGTCTGCCAGTATTCCGCTCTGGGTCATGATGATCGGCGCTTTGGGCCTGGCTGTGGGCCTGATGCTGTTCGGCCCCAGGCTGATCAAAACCGTAGGCACCGAGATCACCGAGCTGGACAAGACCCGGGCTTTCTGTATCGCTCTGTCGGCAGCGCTGACGGTAATTCTGGCCTCGCAGTTGGGGCTGCCGGTCAGCTCGACCCATATCGCCATCGGTGGTGTATTCGGTGTTGGTTTCCTGCGGGAGTATCTGAAGAGAAACTATGCCTCTCAGTTGCACAAGATTATTGAGCATCACGAGCCGGCAGAGCAGGAACGCCTGCGGCCGTTCCTGGAAGATTTCCGCAATGCTTCTGTGGAAGAAATGGAAAATCTGCTCCAGCAGGCCAAGAAAGACAAGCAGCAGGTGCCGCTGGCGAAATCCGAGCGTAAGCGTCTGAAAAGGATTTACCGGGAAGAAATGGTCAAGCGCTCCCATCTGGTGAAAATTGCGGCGGCCTGGATTATTACTGTGCCTGCGTCTGGCCTGATGGCCGCGGTGCTGTTCTTTACCCTTCGGGGATTGTTTGTTAGTTAAGTAGCGGGGCTGGTGAGTTTTTTACTGTTTGGCCATACTATGGAAAACAACACAGGGCCTGCTGGCCCTGCGGACATGCAATTTCAGGAGTAGGGAATGGGTACATCCAACGAAAGTCGCCAGGCCAGGATGATTGAAGAGTTGCGGGTATTCATCAAGAAGGTGATGAGTGAGCCGACCATTGCGGTAAAGTCTATGGAGATTGCCCGTAAGTATCGGGGTGAGCCCAATGCCGATGAGCTGGTTGCCCGTGAGATCAGTGCCAATACCACGATCCGGATTCCGGAGAACTGGAGTGAGGCTGACAAGATGTTTCTGGAGATCCTGCACGAGGTGCTGGATGATGAGGAAGCGCTTTATTGAGGTCTGACAGGTCTAGTTAAGACTGCTGAGCTTTGTGCCAGGCAAGGAGTGTGTGGGCCTTCCAAAAAGCGCTCCTTCGGCACATCCCTGTGGCGCTTATGCTCCGGCATCCATGCCTCCGCAAATTTTTGGAAGGCCCACACACTCCTCGCCTTTGAGCGTCCGTGCTTTCTCTGCCATGAACTCGTTCAAAAGGTGCCTCGAGCGCGTTTTTTGGAAAGTGGCTCCAAGCCCTCGACTCCCCAATTCTTCAGGCTACAAACCCGTACTCAATTTTCTGATTCTTCCCGCTGCTTTTCAAGCACCGTCTTCGCCAACCCCTTAACAATCTCCATTTCCTCGGCGATGCCGCTTTCCTGTGCCAGTTCTTTCTGCTCGTCCAGTATGTCGGTCAGGATATCCGGCGTGGTCAGTGGGTTGGCCAGGACCACGCGAAAAACGATGCACGGGAAGTGGTGGTAGCGGGCCGGTTCCAGCCGGGTTCGTGAGACGAAGGCTTTGCCCCTTTCACGCTGGGTTTTCTGGAGGTACTTGGAGATCCGGTTCAGGCTGGTGTTGAGTCGTTCAGCCTGGCGCTTGTCGGCGACGGTCAGGGCCTGTTGAACAATGGCCGGGCAGTAGCGGTAGGTGAGGATGTTCAGTTCCGGTTTGGTGATCAGCTCGAAGTCCGTGTCTTCGGTGATCATTTCGGCGAAGGTGCGCGCCTTGTTTATGCCTTCGTCGATGAGGATTTCGTAGCCTTCGCGGCCGATGATTTTCAGGCCGGAGTGGATCAGCATGGACATGCCGGGCCGTGAGCCTTCCAGCGTGGTGCTGCCGAGGTCTTTTGAGCCTTTTCGGATGATGTACTGGGCATGGTGCTCTACGGCGCTGGCCAGGCCGGGGGTTTTGAACACCACCAGGCCTACGCCCATGGGGACGTAGAGCTGTTTGTGGGCGTCAAAGGTTACGGAATCAGCTTGCTCGATGCCTCTGAGCAGGTGCTGGTGCTTTCTGGAGAACAGGGTCGGGCCACCCCAGGCGGCGTCCACGTGGAAGTGGGCGCCGAATTCCCGGGCGATGTCAGACATGGCATCGAGGGGGTCGACGTTACCGGTTTCGGTGGTGCCGGCTACGCCGCAAATGGCCATGACTTTGATTTTCTGTTTCTGCAGTTCCAGGCATTTGTCGCGCAGGGCGTCGATCTGTATCCGGTTCTCGTCGTCGGTTTCTATCGGGACCAGGGCGTCGCGGCCGAGGCCCAGTACGTCTGCAGCCTTGCGCAGGGAGTAGTGGCCACGATCGGAAACCAGGATGGCGGCGCCTTCGCAGCCGTAGTATTTCAAAGCCCGGAACAGCCCTTCCTGATGCAGGCCGCGGAAGCTGCCTTCGGGGGGGAAGGCGCGGTTGCGGGCGACCCAGAGGGCAGTGAGGTTGGCCACGGTGCCACCTGAGCAGATGGCGCCCAGGGCGTGGCTGGGGTCGTGCATCCATTTGCGGTAGAAGGCGCCGTCCTGTTGATAGACCAGGCGGTGGATCATGCCCAGAACCTGGCGCTCCAGCGGCGTGAAGGCTTTGGAGGTTTCAATTTTGACCAGGTTCTGGTTCAGGGCAATCATGATTTTCGACAGCGGCAGCATGAAGTAGGGCAGTGCCGAGGTCATGTGGCCGATGAATGCCGGTGATGCTGTGTGTACGGAGTTGGCCACCAGTTTGTCGAGCAGGAACTGGGTCTGTTCGGAGACAAACACGGGCTTTTCCGGAATGGTGGAGTCGGAAAAGTTTTTCTCCACCTCAGACAGGTCCCGTTCAACCGCAACGATATGCTCCTGCAGGAAGCCGGTGAGGTTGCGGGAGATGTTCTGGTCAATGCGGCTCAGGGTCGAGTCCGGTGCTTCTGGCACCGTGAAGACGCGATACATTGCCTCGATGGAGGCCTGAGCGGATTTTTTCTTTCCGGTCATAGCACCACACACGTTCAGTGGTTATCCGATGGGTTGGTTCCGGGAACCCTGCGGACGGGGCCGGGCGTTGCCCGGGACACTAGCGGCCTGCGGAGCGTCGTTTCTCCGAGGGGGCGTAGTATAAGGGTTGAGCAGGCATGACGCTATGCCCCTCGGGGTACAGGCGCCGAGGGTGCCGATGGCTCAGAGTATTTCGCGGTGGACGTCGAGGATGGCGGCGTCGATGCGGGTCTGGATGTCTTTTTCGATCTGGTCGAGGCGTTGGGTGATTTGCTGCGGGGACGCGCCGAGGGCGGCGATGGTCCAGGTGGCGCAGTCGAGGGCGTCGTGGTCGCCGGTTTCGGCGACGGCGAGGTCGGGTTCTTTGCCCCAGACGGCTTTGAGGGCGGTGAAGACTTTGCGTTTGGCTTTGAGGTCGTCGCAGGCGTACAGCTGGAAGTGCAGGGTCAGCAGGCCCACGCTCGGGGTGATGGTTGGCTGTTCCGGGGTGTTCTGGGCTAGCAGTTTTCTCAGTGCTTCTGACATTGGTAATTCCGTGCAGGAGCTGGCGTGGTGTTGCCTCCCAAAAAACGCTCAAGCCCGTCCCTGGGGCGCTTTTGCTCCGCCCCTCAGCGCTTATTGCTCCTGCGTCGCGCTGAGGGTCCTGGGCAGGCCATCCCTGGCCAGCCCGTAAAGAGCTATTCGCTCTTTACCCATTGCTCCGCAAAATTTTTGGGAGGCAACACCACGCCAGCTCTCGGGCAGCTCAGTTAGATTCCGTTGGCCAGACAGATAATTGCCCAGCTGTTTTAGACGCTCAGCCTACTACAGGCGTTGCCCGTTTGATAATAGCCGCCGCGTTGGTGCCGGCAGGCAGGTTGCCGTAGTTCATGCCGCCGTGGTTTTGCAGGCGGGAGGCGCAGAAGGCGTCGGCGACGTTCGGGTCGCTGTGGCGTAGTAGCAGGGAGGCTTGCAGGACCAGGGCCAGGCGGTCGACGAGGTTGCGGGCGCGGTACTGGACGTCGCTGAGGTCGGTGAAGTCTTCTTGCAGCTGCGCCAGGAACAGGTCGAAGCGGCGGTCGGTTCCGCGGGCTTCGGCGGCTTCTTTGAAGAAGGCGTCGAGGGTTTCGGGTTGCTTTTCGATAGCGCGCAGGGTGTCCAGGCACTGGACGTTGCCGCTGCCTTCCCAGATGGCGTTGACCGGGGATTCGCGGAACAGCCGGGGCATGATGCAGTCTTCCATGACGCCGCTGCCGCCGATGCATTCCATGGCTTCGTAGGCGTGGTTGGCGGTGCGTTTGCAGATCCAGTATTTGCCAACTGGAGTGGCCAGGCGGGCGAGCAGTTTTTCGTGTTCGTTGTCCTGGTTGTCCAGGGCGCGGGCGACTCGCAGGGTGTAGGTCATGGCGGCTTCGCTTTCGATGGCGAGGTCGGCCAGTACGTTCTGCATCAGGGGCTGGTCGCTGAGTTTGGCGCCGAAGGCGCTGCGGTGGTGGCAGTGGTGGCTGGCCTGGGCGAAGGCCTGGCGCATGCCGGCGGAGCTTCCGATCATGCAGTCGAAGCGGGTCATGGCGACCATTTCGATAATGGTGCGCACGCCACGGCCTTCTTCACCGACCATCCAGGCCAGGGCACCGCGCAGTTCGACTTCGCTGGAGGCGTTGGCGACGTTGCCCATTTTGTTTTTCAGCTGCTGGATCTGCCAGGGGTTTTTGCTGCCGTCCGGGCGCCATCGGGGCATCAGGAAGCAGGAGAGGCCGGTGGTGGTCTGGGCCAGCACGAGGAAGGCGTCGCACATGGGGGCGGAGACGAACCATTTGTGGCCGACCAGTTCGTAGGCCTGTCCCGGGCCTTGCCGGCCAACCGGGTAGGCGCGGGTGGTGTTGGCGCGGACGTCGCTGCCGCCCTGTTTTTCGGTCATGGCCATGCCGATGGTTACCGAGCGCTTTTCGCTGTCCGGAACGTTACGCCCGTCGTATTCGTTGGCGAGGATTTTGTGTTGCCACTTTTCGGCCAGATCCGGTTGGTTGCGCAGGGACGGCAGGGCGGCGAAGGTCATGGTGATGGGGCAGCCGTGGGACGCCTCAACCTGGCAATGCAGGTAGTACCTGGCGGCGCGGGCAACGTGGGCACCTTTGCCGGGGTTGGCCCAGGGTGAGCTGTGCAGGCCGTTTTCCAGGGCCACGCGCATGAGTTCGTGATAGGCCGGGTGGAAGCTGACTTCGTCAATCCGGTGGCCGTAGCGGTCGTGGGTGCGGAAGGTGGGTTTGTTGGCGTTGGCCTGGTAGCCCAGTTCTATGGTTTCGGCCTTGCCGGCCCAGGCGCCGAACTGGCTCAGGCTTTCCCGGGAATGTCCGGCTCCTTCCCGCAATGCCGCTTCCTGTAAGGCGATGTCCTGTTCGAAAAGGTTGTAGTTTTCCAGTGGCTCAGGCTGGTTGATGACTTCGTGGGTGGCGGCCAGGTAGTCGGTTTCCGGGGGCTGTTCTGCGCCGGCTTGCTGGTTGGTGCCCTGGCGGTCAGACATGATTGGCTCCTGGTTGCGTGATTGTTGTTTTCATTGTGTGGTCACGAGGTGTTTTCAGGCGTTCCCTGATGTCTTAAGTGAATTCGTATTCGGGGTTGGTGTCAATGGTTTTGTATCTCCAGGGCTTTACCATGAGGTCTGAAATCAACTACTTATGCGTGGTTACAAAACGTTACAAAATAATCATTGTCGGGAAATAGCGCGGTCACGAAAACCGGATTATAAAGAGGCCATTGAGGGCTTCGTTGACAGGAGGGCGCCATGGGCGAATTCGACGACAGCAGTCTGGAACGGTCCGAAAACTGGGGTCTGGACATTGATGACAACCACTCTATTGCAGGTCGTGCGCGGGTGAGAGCCCAGTTGCAGGCAGACATAGAGGCTTTCCTTCAAAGCGGCGGTAAAATTGAGGAGCTGGATACCGGCTTCCGCCCCGGTGCACCGCGTCCGGTGGATGTGGGGTTCAATAACCGCTCTATCTGACAGCGTTCCACACTCAGAAAAACCGGGCACCACCTTCGGGAGGTGTCCGGTTTTTGTCATTCTATTGTCATCGGTCAACGGCAGACTCGGTCCGGATCGCTCTCGGCGTGTATGATGTCAATTTCCAAGGCTATTCATGTTCAGGAGGTAATTCGTGACCAAGCCGAGCCTGCCGCTCTCCAATCGTGCCTATCCAGCTACCCGACTGCGCCGTAATCGGGCCAGTGATTTTTCCCGTCGTATGACCCGTGAAAACCAGTTGTCAGCGGATAACCTTATTTATCCGGTATTCGTACTGGAGGGGGAGCAACAGCGTGAGTCGGTGTCCTCCATGCCGGGGGTTGAGCGCCTGAGTGTCGATCTTCTGGTCGAGCAGGCCGCGGAACTGGTGCAGCTGGGTATTCCGGCGCTAGCGCTGTTTCCGGTTGTGCCGGCGGAGAAGAAAGATCTGGCGGGTTCCGGCGCCTGGGATCCGGATGGTCTGGCCCAGCGAGCGGTGCGTGCTTTAAAGGCGGCGTACCCGGAGCTGGGGGTGATTACCGATGTGGCGCTGGACCCGTTCACCACTCATGGGCAGGACGGCATCATTGATGATCAGGGTTATGTTCTGAATGATGTAACGGTAGAAGCGCTGGTCCGGCAGGCGGTTTCCCATGCCGAGGCAGGTGCCGATGTGGTGGCGCCTTCCGACATGATGGATGGCCGTGTGGCCGCTATTCGTGAGGCGCTGGAAGCAGCAGGTCATGTGAATACCCGTATCCTGGCTTATGCCGCCAAATATGCGTCCAGCTACTACGGGCCTTTCCGTGATGCGGTCGGCTCGGCGGCCAATCTGGGCAAGGCTGACAAGTCCACGTACCAGATGGACCCGGCGAACAGTGATGAAGCCATCCACGAGGTCGCCATGGACCTGGCCGAAGGTGCTGACATGGTGATGATAAAGCCGGGCATGCCCTATCTCGATATCGTCTACCGGGTGAAAAAAGAGCTTCAGGTGCCTACCTTTGTTTACCAAGTGAGTGGTGAATACGCCATGCATATGGCGGCGGCCGAAAACGGCTGGCTTGATGCCGACGCGGTGATGATGGAAAGCCTGATGTCCATGCGCCGGGCTGGCGCCGATGGCATTCTGACCTACTTTGCCGTGCGTGCTGCGAGGCTGATGAAACAGCGATAACAGGCATGATTGGCGGTGCGCCTGCATCAATAACGAATAAAGGATGGCAATGACAAGCAACAACGCGAAAAGCCCGGTGATCGGTGATCAGAGTGTTCCTGCCCCGGTGGAGTTCCCGCCGGTGGGTGAGGAGGTCAACATTGATGCCACCGAAAACTACTTCAACCGGGAGCTGAGCCAGCTTCAGTTCAACTATCGGGTATTGAAGCAGGCACTGGACACCACCCACCCGTTGATCAACCGGTTGATCTTCTGCTGCATTTTCAGCAGCAACATGGACGAGTTTTTCGAAATCCGGGTGGCGGGTCTGCGCGAGCAATTGAAGTATGGCCGGGAAAAAGTCGGCGTGGATGGCATACAGCCGGATCAGGTGCTGGCGGACATCAGCCGGATTGCTCACGACTATATCGGCGAACAGTACGACATCATCAATAACATACTGATCCCGGAGCTGGAGCAGGAGAACATTCACTTCGTGCGGCGTCGGGACTGGACTGAAGCTCAGGCTGAGTGGGTGCGCTGCTACTTCGAGGATGAGATTCTGCCGGTGGTCAGCCCGATTGGTCTGGACCCGTCACATCCGTTTCCGCGCCTGGTGAACAAGAGCCTGAACTTTATTGTCGAGCTTGATGGCAAGGATGCCTTCGGGCGGGAAACCGGCATGGCGATCGTACCAGCGCCCCGGTCCCTGCCGCGCCTGGTGCGTCTGCCGGATGAGATCTGCGATGGTGGTGAGAATCTTGTCTTCCTGTCTTCGATGATCCACGCCCATGCTGCCGAGCTATTCCCGGGGATGGAGGTGAAGGGGTGTTACCAGTTCCGTCTCACCCGTAATGCTGACCTGGAACTGGAAGACGATCTGGAAGACCTGGCGTCAGCTTTGCGTGGCGAATTGCTGAGCCGGCGTTTTGGAGACGCCGTGCGTCTGGAGGTGGCTGATAACTGTCCGGACGAACTGATGCACTTTCTGCTCCGCGAATTCGGCCTCACCGAACGGGAGCTTTACAAAGTGCATGGTCCGGTGAACCTGACCCGCCTGATGGCGGTCGGGGATCTGGTGAACCGGCCGGACCTGACCTATTCCGGCTTCTCACCGTCGATTCCGCGCCAGATTCGCAGCAAGGAATCCATGTTTGATTCCATTCGCAAGCGGCCATTGCTGTTGTTGCATCCGTATCAGAATTTCAGTCCGGTGGTGGATTTGTTGCGCCAGGCTGCCAAGGATCCACAGGTTCTGGCTATTCGCCAGACCCTTTATCGCACCGGGGCCGATTCGGAGATTGTGGAGGCGCTGGCCGATGCCGCTCGCCGGGGCAAGGAAGTCACAGCTGTTATCGAGTTGCGGGCCAGGTTCAGTGAGGCGGAAAACCTGGAACTGGCCAGCCGCCTGCAGGAAGCCGGCGTGATTGTGGTCTATGGCGTGGTGGGCTACAAAACTCACGCCAAGATGATCCTGATTGTGCGACGGGAAGAAGGTCGCCTGCGCCGCTATGTACACCTCGGTACCGGTAACTACCACGCGGGTAATGCCAAGCTGTACACCGATTACAGCTTCATGACCTGCGATGAATCCATCGGCGATGATGTCAACAAGCTATTCCAGCAGCTGACCGGAATGGGCAAGGCGCTGAAAATCAAAAAGCTGTTCCATGCGCCCTTCACGCTGCATCAACAACTGATCAACCTGATTGAGCGGGAAGCCGGGTACGGCGAGAAAGGTCATATCATCATCAAGTTCAATGCGCTGACCGAATCGGAAATGATCAAGGCGCTGTATCGTGCCTCTCAGGCCGGAGTGAAGATTGATCTGATCATCCGCGGTATTTGCTGCCTGCGCCCGGGGGTGCCCGGGTTGTCAGAGAACATTCATGTGCGTTCAATCATCGGTCGTTTCCTGGAGCACACCCGGGTGTACTACTTCGGTAACCAGGGTAACCCGCAAGTTTACTGTTCCAGCGCTGATGGCATGGAGCGGAATCTGTTGAAACGAATAGAAACGGCCTTCCCGGTTGAAGACCCGGCATTGATTGCGCGGCTACGGGAAGATCTGGATACCTATCTGGCGGATAACTGCCAGTCCTGGGTATTGCAGCCCGATGGGAGTTACCTGCAGAATCACCCGCAGGAAGGCGAAGAGCCCATCGCATCGCAACTGATGCTGCTTGAACAACTGACCGGCAATCCCGGCTGACCGAAAGGCCGTGGGGCGCAGTCACAACAACTGTAAGGGAATGGAACCTTGAAGCTGAATAAATGGATGATCGCCGGTGCTGCCGTAATTATCGGGGCTGGTGCCGCGCCCTGGGGTGTTGGTTATGTGACCGAGCAGCAGTGGCTTCAGGCCACGCAAGAGGTGAATCGGGCACAACCGTTTGTGCGACTGAACACCGATAGCTACGATCGTGGCGTGTTGGGCGCAGAGACGTCCGGGACCTTCACGATTACTGATCCCGCCACCGGCGAAAGCCGTCAGGTGGAATTCCTGGCGACGATTACCCACGGTATAACCGGCAGCCTGATGGAATTCCGGCCCCGTCAGGGCTGGCAACCGGAAGGCGCCGACTGGTTTCCGGAAGACAGTCCCCGCCTGACACTGGAAAGCCGGGTCTGGGGTTCTGCAACCCTCGAACTGGATGCACCGGTGATGGAAATTTCTCACCCGGACAGCGGTGAGATGTTCCGCAGCAGTGGCGGGCTGGCCCGAATTGATGTTGGCAGCATGGGCGAGCAGGCGGATCTGTTGATGGTCTGGCCGGAAATGGCGCTGACTGGCCCGGATGCCGATGTGATTGTCCGTGGGATCGAGCTGGAGCAGGAAATGGCCTGGTTGAGCGGCGATGTCTGGACCGGCTCGGGCACCATGACTCTCGACAACCTGTCTGTGCAGAGCCCGCAAACCCCGCCCGTGGTTTTCGACGGTATAACTCTGACCAGCTCCAGTGAGGCCGGTAACGAAGGCCGTGACCTGGATTCCGACGTGGCCCTGGACCTTGAGTCGGTAACGGTGGAAGGCACCTCTTACGGGCCTCACCGTTTGAGCATGTTCCTGGATGATCTGGATGTGGCGAGCTGGAATGATTTCAGTTCTGTCATGACCGAAATGCAGGCGCTGGCCATGCAGGATGAGCTCGATTCCCGGGCCGCTTTTGAGCAGCAAATGCAACTGATGCAGCGGGTTACCGATTCGGCTCAGAACCTTGTTGCCGCAGGTTTTTCCGCTGGCATCCGGGAGCTGAGTCTGAGTACGCCCGAAGGTGAGATTAAGGGCGACCTGGAGCTGTCCCATCCCCGTCTTTCAGACAGTGAACGCAGCGAGATGCTGATGATCATGCAGCGTCTGACCGGCTCGCTCAACTTCAGTCTGCCGGTCGCACTGGCCGAGAATTACCCGGAGCTGCGTATGCAGGTAGCGCCACTGATCAAAGAGGGGTTGCTTGTTCAGGACGGTGATCGCCTGGTGATGCGCGGCCAGATGCAGGAAATGGTGCTGGATATCAACGGCGTGGCACTTCCCTTGCCACCCCTGTTGTAGGTCTGAACGGTGTGGCTCAGGAGTCCTGGAACTTGCGTTTCAGGGCCTCTGTCACCGCCGGATCAACAAATTCGCTGATATCCCCGCCCAGAGACGCAATCTCCCGGATCAGTGTCGATGAAATATACGACAGATGGTTGGCGGGCGTGAGGAACACACTTTCCATGCCCGGCGCCAGCCGGCGATTCATGTCGGCGAGCTGGAACTCGTATTCAAAATCAGACACGGCGCGCAGGCCGCGCAAAATGATGGTGGCGTTCTGCTCAAGCACGAAGTGGGACAACAGGTTGCTGAAGCCGGTCACGCTGACATTGGGGATGTGGGCAGTGGCTTTGCGGACCAGCTCACAACGCTCTTCCAGGTTCAGCAGCGGGTTCTTTTTCGGGTTGTACGCAACCCCGACGACGATCTCACCAAACATCCGGCTTGCCCGTTCGATCAGATCGGTGTGACCGTTGGTGATCGGGTCAAACGTGCCCGGGTAAATAACTTTGGTCATGCGTAGCTCCTGTCTTCGAAGCCGTTCAGGATACCAGCAATGGCCCGGGGGCTGAAGCCGGCCCGGCTAGCGGATAAACAGCTTGTAGACTAACCGGTGTATCAAGGTACCGTGGGGCGGGTGCACAAACCGGCCACTGTTGAATTTCTGCCGGGCAAAAATGCCCCGCTGGTGTGAAAACGTCAGAAACCCTTCCTTGCCGTGATAATGCCCCATGCCGGAATCGCCAATACCGCCGAAGGGCAGATCATCCTGCGCCACATGCATCAGCGTGTCGTTGATGCACACCCCGCCGGAGTGGGTGTTTTTCAGCACATGGTCCTGCTGGGGCTTTTCGTAGCCGAAAAAGTACAGCGCCAGTGGGCGTGGCCGGTCGTTGATGTAATTGATGGCCTCGTCAAGTGACTGATAGCCGATCACGGGCAGGATGGGGCCGAAAATTTCATCCTGCATCACCTTCATGTCCGGCGTGGTGTTCAGTGCCAGCGTCATGGGGAGTTTGCGGGTGCCTTCGCTCAGGTTTTCATCGGCCGGGTTGATGGTTACCAGTTCCGCGCCCTGGGTGCGGGCATCGTCCAGATAGCTTTGCAGCCGCTGATATTGCCGGTCATTGATGATGGCGGTGTAGTCGGTATTGTCCCGGAGTTTCGGGTACATCCGGGTAAAAGCCTTGCGGAAGGCAGTGACAAAGTCCGGTATCTGTTCGGCGGGGCAGAGCACGTAGTCCGGCGCCACACAGGTCTGGCCGGCATTCAGGGCCTTGCCGAAGGCGATTCTTGTCGCAGCATCTGTTAACGGCACATCCGGCGAGATCAGTGCCGGTGACTTCCCACCCAGTTCCAGGGTTACCGGGGTCAGGTTTTCCGCTGCCGCCCGCATAACCAGTTTGCCGACACTGGTGGAGCCGGTGAACAGCAGGTGGTCAAACGGTTTCCCGGAGAAGTCCGCAGCGACATCGGCCTCGCCGGTAATGACCGCCACCAGATCCTCGGAAAAGGTGTCACGGATGATGTCCCGGAACAGTGCTGAAGTGGCCGGCGTGAATTCCGACATCTTGATCATGCAGCGATTACCCGCGGCCAGAGCGGAGATCAGTGGGCCGACGGCCAGGTACAGCGGGTAGTTCCAGGGCACAATAATGCCAACCACGCCCTTGGGCTGATATTGCACCTGGTTGCTGGCTGGCTGGAACAGCATCGACACCGGGCGTCTGGACGGCTTCATCCAGCCGGCTACATGTTTGATAGCATGATTGATGCCCTGCATGGCGGGCATGATCTCCGCGATCAGGGATTCGTCTTTCGAGCGGCTGCTGAAGTCCTGGTCAATAGCATTGACCAGGCGCTCCTGGTTGGCCAGAAGCGCCTGTTTCAGGCGCTCAAGGTTTTCTTTGCGCTCGGCCAGGGCTGGCATGGGATTGTGGTGAAACGCCTGTTGCTGAACCTCGAACACCCGCCGGCAGGCTTCAATCTGTTCTGTGCTTTCGGCGGGTGTGGCTGCGTTGCTTCCCATGGTCTGCTCCCGTGGTGTCCTGGCTCAGGGTGCCGGATCGATTTCCGGAGCTTCCAGCCAGTTGGTCAGTGCTTCGCGGCACTCGTCCACGCCGCGCTTTGATGTGGCGGAAAACATGATAAGGTGTTCCACGCACTGGTAATCTTTCAGTTTGTTGCTGATGCCGATGATGCTGTTTTTGGCCTGTCCGAACTTAAGTTTGTCGGCTTTTGTGGCCAGTATCATCAGCGGTAGTTGATTGTGTTCGCACCATTCCACCATCATCTGATCGAAATCGGTGAGAGGATGGCGAATGTCCATGACCAGAACCAGACCCCGCAAACAGCGGCGTTCGTTCAGGTAATGACCCAGGTGTTGCTGCCAGTCATCTTTCATGTCCCGGGAGACTTTGGCGTAGCCATAGCCGGGCAGATCCACCAGATGCATGTCTGGCTTGTTCAGACTGAAAAAGTTGATCAGCCGGGTACGCCCGGGTGTTTTACTGGTGCGAGCCAGTTTGCCGTTGGCGGTGATGGCATTGAGGGCGCTGGACTTGCCGGCGTTGGAGCGTCCGGCGAAGGCAACTTCGGCGCCGGCATCCGGCGGACATTCATCCAGTCGTGATGCGCTGGTCAGAAATCGGGCGCTGTTGAATGAAAGGCTTTTTTGAGTCAGATCAGAGTCCACGACGGTTGGCGTTCCTTTGGATTTCAGTTATCGACGATTAATGTATAATGCTACACCAATTTCCGGTGGAGCGCTGTGCGCTGCCGCTGTCAGCCCCGGTTAAAGCCTGACAAATGTCAGTGCCGGCCGGCAGGATAATCAAGAATACTGTCTAGTTTCAAAGATGAGAGAAGCGGAGCGAGCATGAAAAGACTGATCGCAGGAGTTGTTCTCGGAGTAAGCCTTACAGCGGTGGCTCACGGGGCTGGAGATCCGGATGCGGGTGAACAGAACGCGGCGGTGTGCGCAAGTTGCCACGGCCAGGGTGGTGGTAAGCCTATCCAGGCAAGCTATCCCAAGTTGACGGGTATCGGTGAGCGTTACCTGTATGACCAACTGGTCGCTATCAAAGAAGGTGATCGTCCGATTCCGGAAATGACCGGTCTGTTGGATGATATGTCGGATCAGGATCTGCAGGATCTGGCTGCCTATTTTGACGGCGAGGAAATGGTGGTCAACCAGGCTGACCCGGATCTGGTAGACCAGGGTGAAGCCCTGTACCGTGGCGGTAACATGGCCTCTGGTGTTCCGGCTTGCGCCGGCTGCCATAACCCGAAGGGTGACGGCAACGAGCCAGGTGGCTACCCGGCCATCGGTGGCCAGAGCGCTGAATACCTGGCTAATCAGCTGAAGGCTTATCGTGCAGGTGAGCGTGACGGTACCAACAACGCCAGTATTATGGTTGATGTGGCTACCGAGTTGACTGACTCTGAGATTGAGGCGGTGGCCAGCTATATCTCCGGTCTGAACTGAAAACAGTCGGTTCCCGGTTGATCAAAAACCCCGCCTGGTGCGGGGTTTTTGCTGTTTACCGTTCTGTAAGGTTTTCCTGCTGCCCCGGTATGGAACTTTTCCTGTAGGCTGGGTGATAATTATTCCTTTATATTCATTGATGGCCTGGAGATTTCCGATGATCAGAACCCTTGGTGCAGCTGCGATTCTCGCGGTTTCATTGTTTTCATCTGCAGTTGTGAATGCGCAGTCCTGGGAAGAGGGCGCTCATTATCGTGCTCTGGATAACCCGGTACGCACCGCTTCGGAAAATGGTGTCGAGGTTGCCGAGGTGTTCTGGTATGGCTGTCCCCATTGTTACAACTTCAAGCCTCTGGCTGAATCCTGGGAAGAAGAAGCTCCGGACTACGTAAATTACGTAAGACTGCCCGCTGCTCTGGGTCGTAGCTGGGAGCCCCATGCTTATGCCTTCTATGCTCTGGAGGCCATGGGAGAACTCGATAAAGTGCACGATGCTCTGTTCGAGGCGCTGGCAGGTGAGCGACGCCCTCTGAATGATGCTGAATCACTGGCGGACTTTGTGGCCGGCTACGGAGTGGACCCCGAAGAATTTGTAAGCACTTACAACAGCTTTGGCGTGCGCGCGCGGGTTCAGCAGGCACAATCCAAAATCCGCGGTGCCCGCATTACCGGCACTCCGACTATGCTGATTAATGGCAAGTACGTCACCAGTGCCTCCATGGCGGGTGGTCATGAAAATGTTCTCAAGGTAGTCGAGCATCTGGCAGAGAAGGAGCAGGCTGCCTCCGAGTAAGCAGGCAAATGGCCGGGAACCGGTTCCCGGCCTTGTTCAGGAGGCCAGAGCATGTACAGGCAATTCCGTAGTCAGCTTGACGGTATCCTGAAACCCCGTGAACGTCCCGGCAGCACCTGCTCGGGGAGCGAACATGTGCCGGAGTTCGAGCCGCACCGGCACATTCGCTTGCTGACCTTCAATATCCAGGTTGGCATCAACACCTCGTCCTACCATCATTATCTGACGCGAAGCTGGCAGCACGTGCTGCCCCATCGTCGTCGGTTCCAGAATCTGGATCGCATTGCCTCGGTGCTCAGTCAGTATGATGTTGTCGCTCTTCAGGAGTGCGACGGCGGCAGTCTGCGCAGTGGCTATATCAACCAGGTCCAGTATCTGGCGGAGGCTGCCGGTATCCCTTACTGGTACCAGCAACTGAACCGTAATCTCGGCCATATGGCTCAGCACAGTAACGGCCTTCTCAGCCGTTTCCGGCCGCTGGATGTTACCGAGCACAAGCTGCCGGGTCTGATCCCCGGGCGGGGTGCCATTATTGCCCGTTACGGTATCGAGGAAGATCCGCTGGTATTGGTGTTAATGCACCTGTCTTTGAGCAAGAAGGCGCAGAATCGACAACTGGCCTACATTCGTGAACAGATTGCCGGTTATCGCCATGTTGTGATGATGGGAGACATGAACGCTCATGCCGAGCAGTTGCTGACTCAGACTCCGCTGAAGGAGACCGACCTGATTCCCTTGCCGGATACGGCTCACAGTTTCCCCAGTTGGCGTCCCGAGAAAGCGCTGGACCACATACTGGTCAGCCCCTCATTGGAGATCCGTGGCGCGGAAGTGGTGAGCTATCCCATGTCGGACCACCTGCCCATTGCCATGGATGTGGCCCTGCCCAAAGGCTACCTGGAAACCTTCTGAGTTCCGGTCAGACATAAAAAAACCCGGCGCGAAGGCCGGGTTTTCTCGGAGACAGGATCAATTACTTGATCTTGGATTCCTTGTACTCAACGTGCTTGCGAACTACCGGATCGAACTTTTTGATAGCGATCTTTTCCGGGGTGTTACGCTTGTTCTTGTGGGTCGTATAGAAGTGACCCGTGCCTGCTGAAGATACCAGCTTGATTTTCTCGCGCATGATGCGGCTCCTTAAAATTTCTCGCCGCGGGCACGAAGATCGGCCAGCACAGCGTCAATGCCTTTTTTGTCGATGATGCGCATGCCCTTGGTGGATACGCGCAGCTTCACGAAACGCTTCTCGGATTCAACCCAGAAGCGGTGGTTCTGCAGATTCGGCAGAAAGCGACGACGAGTGTGATTCATCGCGTGGGATACGTTGTTACCGGTGACCGGACGCTTACCGGTAACCTGACAAACTCTGGACATACTTGCCTCCGACCTGAGCAATGGTCTCAATAATACGAATTCGTTTTTAATGCGTCTCTGGTTGCTAAGGAGCGGTTAAGCCCCCATTCGCGCCTCTAAACTGAACGCTGCTCGCCAGACGCCGCCAGAAAGGGACGCTTTTATACCAGAACCAGCTCCTCAACGCAAAAAATTGTTGGGAATTTGGCCAGTATTCCTGCGTTTTGGTCTGATTGGCTACATCAACCCTCTTTCGGCCAGAGATATTACCTCACCGTGGCCAATCACCATATGGTCAAGAACCCTGATGTCCACCAGCCCAAGCGCTTCTTTCAGCCGCCGCGTGAGGGAAATGTCCGCCTGGCTGGGCTCAGCGACCCCGGAAGGGTGGTTGTGGGCGAAGATAACCGCGGCTGCGTTTTCTTCCAGGGCCTGGCGAACAACCTCGCGGGGATAGACAGCGGCACCATCAATGGTCCCCCGAAACAGTTCCCGGTACCGGATCACTCGATGGCGATTGTCCAGAAACAGGCCGGCGAACACCTCATGGGGATAAGTGCCAAGCCGACTGGTGAGAAACCGCCGGGTGTCGGCAGGAGAGCGCAGTGGGTCACCCTGGCGTAGCGGTTCGTCCATGACCCGTCTGGCCATTTCCATGGCCGCCTGCACCTGGGCGTATTTCGCGGTGCCCAGGCCTTTTACGCCACAGAATTGTCGCCGGGAGGCCGTCATCAGTCCGCGCAGGCCGGAAAATTCGTCAACCAGATGCCGGGCCAGGGCCATAACCGGCATCCCGGGCGTGCCGGTGCGCAGAAAAATAGCCAGGAGTTCCGCATCAGACAGGGATTGTGCGCCATGCGCCAGCAATCGTTCGCGGGGGCGCTCGTCTGTGGGCCAGTCGGTGTCGTTCATGGAGGGGCTTCCTTGCGGCTGTTCGGGACAGATGCGTCCTGCATCCGGGTTACTGATTGCAAAGGTTACTGCAAAAGGTAACATTTGGAAAATCGTCGGACTGTCCGTCAGCGCAGGTCATGCTAACCTATGGCCCTTTCATGTCAGGGAATTACGGAGCCCGCCATGGCTGCCCAACGTATATTGCTGGGAATTACCGGTGGCATTGCCGCCTATAAGAGTGCCGAGCTGGTCCGGCTGTTGAAAAAGGCCGGTTGTGAGGTTCGGGTAGTGATGACCGAAGGCGCCACAGCATTTGTCACTCCGCTCACCTTCCAGGCACTGAGCGGCGAGCCGGTCCGGACCTCGCTGCTGGATCCGGAAGCTGAAGCCGGCATGGGGCATATCGAGCTGGCCAAGTGGGCGGACCAGATTGTGGTAGCACCGGCATCGGCCGATTTCCTGGCCAGACTGGCCCAGGGTATGGCCAACGACCTGCTGACCACCGTGTGTTGTGCCACAGAAGTGCCGGTGGCGGTCGCGCCGGCGATGAACCAGGCCATGTGGAAGAATCACCGTACGCAGCGAAATATGGCGCTACTGGCGGATGACCCGCAAATTTCGGTCTGGGGACCGGATCAGGGACAACAGGCCTGTGGCGATACCGGCCCCGGCCGCATGCTGGAACCGGAAACCCTGGCACAGCTTGTTCTCGGGCAGGATCACGACAGACAAGCCGGCCCACTGGCTGGCAAACGGCTGGTGATTACCGCCGGTCCGACCCGGGAGTCGATTGATCCGGTGCGTTACATTTCCAATCACAGTTCCGGAAAAATGGGCTACGCGCTCGCCAATGCGGCGGCCCGGGCAGGTGCACAGGTAACACTGGTCAGCGGCCCGGTGTCGCTTCCGGTGCCCGAAGGGGTGGCGGTGCGCCGGGTGGAAACCGCCGAAGACATGCTGAACGCCTCGCAGGAGGCCGTCGATAACGGCTGTGATATTTTTATCGCCACCGCTGCAGTGGCGGATTATCGCCCGGAATATCGTGCCGGCGAGAAGATCAAGAAAAGCAGTGAGGCGATGACTCTCGCCCTGGTTCGTAACCCGGATACGCTGGCCTCGGTTGCTGGCCGTCCGGATGCGCCGTTTACGGTTGGTTTCGCCGCAGAGACGTCGGATGTCGAGCGTTATGCCACCGACAAGATGCAGCGCAAAAAACTGAACATGATTGTCGCCAACGATGTCTCCGTGCCGGGGCTGGGCTTTAACAGTGACCAGAACGCGGTCACGGTGTTCTGGCCAGAAGGGCAGGAGTCCATCGGCCCAGACAGTAAGCAGGCTATTGCCGGGCGCCTGGTGGCGCTGATTGCCAAACACAGCGACAAGGTCGAAAACGCATGAGCAAACAGAAATTGCAGGTACGAATTCTGGATGATCGCATTGGTGGCGAAATCCCTTTTCCCGACTATGGGACACAAGGGTCTGCCGGTCTGGATCTCAGAGCCTGCCTGAAAGAGCCGTTAATGTTGAAGCCGGGTGACACGCACCTGATTCCCACTGGTCTTTCCATACATATTGCTGATCCCTCTCTGGCTGCCATGATCCTCCCCAGGAGCGGCCTGGGGCACAAGCACGGCATTGTGCTGGGTAATCTGGTAGGTCTGATCGATTCCGACTATCAGGGCGAGCTGATGGTGTCCTGCTGGAATCGCGGGCAGAGTGAATTCACGGTCAACGTTGGCGAGCGTATTGCGCAGCTGGTTTTGGTGCCGGTGGTGCAGGCGGACTTCGAAGTGGTTTCGGAATTTGATGCCAGTACCAGAGGTGAAGGCGGGTTCGGGTCAACCGGGCGCCATTGAACGTTACCTTGCCGGGGCGCAGTTTGTGTCGCTGGCGTCTATAATTGCCGGATAACGGCTGGTCTGGACCGGGAAATAAAGAAGCGGGATGCTCTATGAAATTCGGTAAGAAAAAGAACCAGGAATCGTCGGTTGACGAAAAAAAGGCAAAGAAAGCATCGAAAAAGAAAGGCAACGGTACCGCAAGCGCCGGCAAACTGAAGCGACTGGACTCGGTCGCCCTCGCTCAGGCGCTTGTGATGGTCCTTACCGGCACGCTGATAACCGTGCTGGTGTATTTCCTGGTGTTGACCCCTTCGGCAAAAGAGTCGTTTGACCGGGCGCAGGCCCGACAGGCCGATGCCGTGAGTCAACAGCTCAATCGCTACCTGGAAGGTCAGCAACAGGATGTTCAGGCTGTCGCCAACCAGCGCTACGTCGCGGATGCTCTGGAGGCGGGAACCGAGCCGGAGGCTCTGGCGAGTGAGCTGGAGGCAGCCTTGCCGGGTGTCAGCCGTGTGTTTATTTTCCCTTATCAGCAGATTCCCCGTGCCGCTGACAATGAACGTTTGCTGGGTTTTGCAGGCCTGGAGCTGGCGCGGCAGGCCGAAAAAGGCCAGACACTGCACCCGGATGCTTTCCCGAGAGACAATCGCTGGTATCTGCAGTACGGCGCTCAGCTCCAGCATCCGGATACCGGCGCGGTTCTTGGCAGTCTTCTGGCCGTTTACGAAGCGGATCAGCTTCGCCCCCTTTTGAGTCCTGACCAGACCCATCTGGGTGGTCAGTTGTCTCTGGTTCAGACGATCTCGGGTTCGTCCCGGACGATTGTTTCTGCCGGCAGTGGCTCCGGAGCGACCGAAACCCGGAGACTGATCAATCCGGACTGGTCACTGGCATACCGCCCGGCGGCATCGCCTGAACCGGCCGTCAGCATAATTGCCGTGGCTATTTTTGTGGCGATTCCCACACTGATCGCGGTGATTGTGGCATGGCTGCTTCTGGCGGGCGCCCAGCGAGGTCTTCGCCAGGACGTATCCGCGCTGATCCAGTGGGCTCACAAGGTCTTTGGTGGTGAAAAGGTCAAGTTGCCTGCTTTCCGCTGGGACATGGTGGCGTCTACCGGTGAGGTTCTCTATCGACTGTCCCAGGTGGTGGAGAAACGGGTGGCCAAGGCCGGTGAGAGTGCCAGGCCAAAGCCCGGCCCGACGAAAAAAGACAAGCCCGCTGGCGATGAAGACCCTTTATTCCAGGACAGTGAAGTGCCGGATATCGATATGCTGGATGGCGACGAGGATGTGCTTGGTTTCGGCCATTCCGCTTCCAGTGCCCCCCTGTTCGATGAAGATATCCCTGAAGTGGCGGAAACCAGAGCCCCTTCGGTCAGCATCGAGCAGGAAATCTTCCGGGCTTATGATATTCGCGGGATTGTGGGCGAGAGCCTGTCGGCCGATGTGGTCGAGCTGATTGGCCGTGCCATTGGTTCGGAAGCCGGTGACCGGGGTGTGAGCTCTCTGTGCATCGGTTACGATGGCCGGCATTCCAGCCCGGAGCTGGCGGAGGCCCTGGCCCGTGGCGTGATGGCCACCGGTTGTAACGTGATTCATGTGGGCGCCGTGCCCACGCCGGTGCTGTATTTTGCCACCCACCAGCTGCAGAACGGCTCGGGTGTCATGGTGACCGGCAGCCACAACCCGGCCAACTATAATGGTCTGAAGATCATGCTCGGTGGTGAAACCCTGTCCGGCGACGCCATCCAGAAACTGTATCAACGTACACAGACCGCCGATTTCAACACCGGCCAGGGCTCTCAATCCCGTGAAGATGTGCGCCGCGCCTATCTCGACCGGATCGTTGGTGACATCGCCGTAGCAGCGCCGCTGAAGGTTGTGGTGGACGCCGGTAACGGTATTGCCGGCGAGCTCGGACCGATGCTCATCGAAGAGCTGGGTTGTGAGGCTATACCCCTGTTCTGCGAAGTGGATGGCAGTTTCCCCAATCACCATCCGGACCCGGGCAAGCCGGCCAATCTGAAAGACCTGATTGCCAAAGTACAGGAAACCGGTGCCGACATCGGCCTGGCATTTGATGGCGATGGTGACCGGTTGGGTGTGGTCACCAACACCGGCAAGATCATCTGGCCGGACCGTCTGCTGATGCTGTTGGCCAAAGACGTGGTGTCGCGCAACCCCGGCGCCGACGTGCTTTATGATGTGAAGTGCAGTCGTCGCCTGGCCGGGGTGATCTCCGAAGCCGGCGGCCGGCCAATCATGTGGAAAACCGGCCACTCGCTGATGAAAGCGAAAATGAAGGAAACCGGGGCATTGCTGGCCGGCGAAATGAGCGGGCATATCTTCTTTGGCGAGCGCTGGTATGGCTTTGATGATGGCCTGTATTCCGCCGCCCGCCTGCTGGAGATTCTGGGCATTGAAGATCGTCACAGCGACGACGTGTTTGCTGATTTCCCTGAGGATATCAGCACCCCGGAGCTGAACGTGGAAGTCTCCGAAAGCGACAAGTTCGGTATTATTGAAAGGCTGGGTGAGCAGGGCGAGTTCGGTGATGGCAGCATCAGTACCATTGATGGCATTCGTGTGGATTATGCGGATGGCTGGGGTCTGTGCCGAGCCTCCAACACCACACCAATGCTGGTGCTGCGCTTTGAAGCTGAAACCGATCAGGCTCTGGAACGCATCAAGGCCGTTTTCCGGGAACAGCTGGGTAAAGCTGCCCCCGATGTAACACCAGACTTCTGACACATTTTTCTGACCGCAAGGAATCTGACAACGCCATGGCGCTGGATCGTGAAAACGCAATGCAAGTGGCCTCGGTACTGAGCCGGGGCCTGCCCTATATACAACGCTTTACCGGCAAGACCGTGGTGATCAAATACGGCGGTAACGCCATGGAGAACGAAGAGCTCAAGAGCAGCTTCGCCCGTGACGTGGTGTTGATGAAACTGGTCGGCATTAACCCGATTGTGGTCCACGGTGGCGGGCCCCAGATCGGCGAGCTGCTGGAGCGGCTGAACATTCAGTCCCGCTTTATCAACGGCATGCGTGTTACCGATTCCGAAACCATGGACGTGGTTGAAATGGTGCTCGGAGGGCAGGTCAACAAGGAGATCGTGTCACTGATCAACTCCCATGGCGGCACGGCTGTAGGCCTGACCGGGAAGGATGCGAACCTGATTCGTGCCAGTAAACTGGAGGTGATGGACCGCTCCGAAGAACTGGAACGTCCGGAAATCATCGACATCGGTCATGTTGGTGAAGTCGCCAGCGTGAATGTGGATTTTATCGACATGCTGACCCGGAGCAATGTGATACCGGTCATTGCGCCGATCGGTGTTGGCCCGGATGGCGCCTCCTACAACATCAATGCTGACCTGGTGGCTGGCAAGGTTGCCGAAGCCATGAAGGCGGAAAAGCTGATCCTGCTGACCAATGTCTCCGGTCTGAAGGGCAAAGACGACAGGGTGCTCACCGGCCTGACGGCCAAGCAGGTCAATGAGCTGATTGAAGACGGCACCATTCATGGCGGTATGCTGCCGAAAATCCGCTGTGCGCTGAATGCGGTCGAAAATGACGTAAAAACGGCCCATATTATAGATGGCCGTGTTGCCCATGCCTGTCTGCTGGAAATCTTTACCGATGAAGGTGTCGGCACACTGATTTCCCGGACTTGATCACCGAAGCGGGAGCGAACGGATGAAACGCCTGCTGTCCTTTCTGATTATCACAGGGATTGTGCTCTTTGCCGCCTTCAAAGCCGGCGTCTGGTGGCTGGCGGATCATCGTATGGCCGAGGCCCGTTCGGCCCTCTCGGAATACGGTGTTCTGTATAAAGGCGATATTGGCTCTGCGCTGGACGGCCGGGTAACGCTGAAACAGGCTGCCTGGGAAGATTTTCAACTGGCCCGGCCGCTGGAGCTGGGCTTCGTGGAGTTTTATGCAGGCTCACCGGTTACTCTGCTCGAATTTCTGGTCAGCCCTGAGCGTTTGCCCGACACCTGGCGACTGACAGCCGATCAGGTGCGCATGCAGCTTGAGCCGTCAATGTTTCGCAACTGGATAGCGGCTGACCGGGGCTCCGAGGCCGAAAACCTGCCTTTGCTGGCCCTGGCATGTGGTCCGGACACCCGGCAGCAGCCCGGCAGTGGAGATCTGCTGCGCATGGGTATCACCGAACTGACCGGCGATGTGTATCTGGAGCAAACCCCGGGCGCGGTTCTGGCAGAAATCAACAGTGGTGCAACCGGCAGCGTCGAATTGCGATGGCCGGACGCCCGGGTCAACCTGCGGGAGCCAGGTGCAATGCTGGAAAGCAGCACTGAACCGGTTACGGTGACCCTTCGGGATGCCGGGTTGATGCGTAAACTGTCAGCCTATTGCGCCCGTGAAACCGGCCTGCAACCAGGACAATGGGCCGGTGGTGCCGTGCAGGCACTCGCCGATGGGCTGTATGCGCGGGAACTTCAGGCCAGTGACCAGTTGCGGGCGCTGTACCGCCAATGGTTACTTGAAGGCGGGGAACTGACGTTTACCCTGCAGTCGGATTCCGGAACCCTGGGCATTCCGGTTCGCGACAAATCAACGGAAGAGCCCGACAGCTGGCAGGTTTCGTATAACGGTGCCCGGGTGCCGGATGTGTATCTGAGCCGGATTGACGTCTCAGAGCCAGCGTTGCCGGCAGAGGCGTTGGAGCCGGTTGCGCCGGCTGAGGAGCCGGGCGTGCGGAAATGGTACCCCGAAAATCTGGAAGCCGCAGATGACTGGCTGGGCCACCGCGCGCGGGTCACGCTCAGCAACGGCAATCAGGTAGAGGGCCGGCTCGACCGCGTGGGCGAGCAGGAACTGGAACTTGCCCGCATGGTAAGCAGCGGCGAGGTTGCTTATCCGATTCAGGTCCGCGCTATCAGTACCTTCGAGGTCTGGCGACGGGGTCGGCCAGACTGACAGCAATGGCCAGGAGGCGTTCATGACTCAAGGCACCGATAACATTACCGGGGTACCCGGCATCCGCGACATGCTGACCCGCCTGATATCCCTGCCATCCATCAGCAGTGCCTCGGCAGACTGGGACCATAGCAACGAAGCGGTGGTTCGTACCCTGGCAGAGTGGCTGGAGCCGATGGGTTTTACTACCGAAATACTCGAAGTGCCGGGTATGCCGGGTAAATACAACCTGATCGCCACCCTTGGTAGTGGCCCCGGAGGCCTGGTGCTTTCCGGCCATACCGACACCGTGCCGTTTGATGACAAACGCTGGCAGAGCGACCCGTTTACCCTGACCGAAAAAGACAATCGCTGGTACGGGCTGGGTACCTGCGACATGAAGGGTTTCTTTCCGCTTGCCATTGAGGCGGCCAAGGCATTTGTAGGCCAGCCGCTGCAGCAACCGTTGATTATTCTGGCGACTGCCGACGAGGAAAGCTCCATGAATGGTGCTCGTGCACTGGCGGAAGCCGGCAGGCCGGAAGCCCGGTATGCCGTCATCGGTGAGCCCACCAGTCTGCGCCCGGTGCGTATGCACAAGGGCATTATGATGGAGCGGCTGAAGTTTGAGGGGCAGTCCGGCCATTCCTCTGATCCGTCCTTGGGACGCAACGCCCTCGAAGGCATGCATGAAGCCCTGGGTGAGTTGCTGGCTTTGCGCAGCCAATGGCAGGAGCAATATCGCAATCCCAATTTCAGGGTGGAGGTACCCACTTTGAATCTCGGCTGCATTCATGGGGGCGACAACCCCAACCGCATCTGTGCGGATTGTGAACTCCACTTTGACCTTCGCCCATTGCCGGGCATGGACATGGCCAGCCTGCGCCAGGCCATTCTGAGTCGCCTGCAACCGCTGGCAGAGCGTCGGGAACTGGGGCTGACATTCGAGCCATTGTTCGACGGTGTGCCGCCGTTTGAAACACCCGCTGACGCGGCGCTGGTCAGAGCCTGTGAAACGCTTACCGGCCATACCGCCCACGCAGTGGCCTTCGCCACCGAAGCACCCTGGTTGCAGAAGCTTGGTCTGGAAACTCTGGTGATGGGCCCCGGCTCCATTGATCAGGCACACCAGCCCGATGAATACCTGGAGCTGTCGCAACTGCAACCGACAGTGGACATTCTGCGTGGGCTGATCAAACAGTTCTGCCTCGAAGGGAGAAAGACTTGAAATCGAACGACTGGCTGCATGGATTCCGCCACTCATCCCCCTACATCAACGCACACCGTGGCCGGACGGTGGTCCTGACCATGCCCGGCGATGCTATTGAGCACCGGAACTTCATCAATATCATTCACGACATCGCCTTGCTCAGCAGTCTTGGTGTCAGGCTGGTGGTGGCCTTTGGCGCCCGCCCCCAGATCCAGTCACGCCTGGACGATGCCGGCCTGGAATCCTCGTTTGCCGGTAACCTGCGCATCACCTCGGATAACCAGTTGCCGCTGGTGATGGAAGCCATTGGCGGGTTGCGGGCGTATATCGAGAGTCAGTTGTCCATGGGGCTGGTTAACTCCCCCATGCACAATGCCCGCATTCTGGTCAGCAGTGGCAACTACGTGACTGCCAAGCCTGTGGGCGTACTCGACGGTATCGATTTCGGCTATACCGGAAAGGTTCGCCGGGTAGATGCCCGGGGCATTGAGCAGTTGCTGGAACTGGGGCATATCGTCTTGCTGCCCCCCATGGGCTACTCACCTACGGGCGATGCTTTCAACCTCTCCTATGAAGATGTGGGCAGCCAGGTGGCTGCGGCTCTGCAGGCGGAAAAACTCATTGTCTTCATCGATGATGAAGGCCTGCTGGAAGAGGATGGCGGGCTGATCCGGGAACTCTCGGCGCAGCAGGCATCGGAACGCCTGAATACCAATACCGTAACCGGCCATGATGCCTCCCTCCTCAAGGCCGCCTGCGATGCCTGCGTAAAAGGCGTGCGCCGGGCCCATATCATCAGCTACGCAGAAGATGGCGCGCTGCTGGAAGAGCTGTTCACCCGGGATGGCTCGGGCACGCTGGTCAGTGGCGATAATTATGAACAGATCCGCCAGGCCCGGGTGGAAGATATCGGCGGCATTCTGGAACTGATCCAGCCGCTGGAAGAGCAGGGCATCCTTGTGCGCCGGTCCCGGGAAATGCTGGAAACCGAAGCAGACAGCTTCGTGGTGGCGGAACGAGACGGAACGATTGTTGGTTGTGCCGCGCTTTATCTTTATCCGGAAGAAGATGCTGGCGAACTGTCGTGCTTCGCAGTCGATCCGAATTACCGTCGGGCAGGGCGTGGCGATGAGATCCTGGCGATGATTGAAAAACTGGCCCGCGGTCATGGCGTTCGTAATCTGTTTATACTTACCACCCAGACCGAGCATTGGTTCCGGGAGCGCGGGTTCCTGCCAGCCGATGTACAGGATTTACCAGGGCCCAAACTGGCCACCTACAACACCCAGCGCAATTCGAAGGTGTTTTTCAAACCTTTGTGATCACAGCAGGACAAGATGGACCCGAAAGAACGCCGTAGCAGTACCCGACAACCAATCAAGCTTGCAGCCAGGCTTGAGGCAGCAGAAGGCCTCAGTGTGCCCTGCCAGATTGCCGATTTCTGTGCCGAAGGCCTTTTCATCCGCTATTCCGGGGAAACCTCCGGAAAGCTGGACCGTGCGTTTGTTGGCGGCATGCCCGAAGAGCTGGTTGTGCGTTTTCGTGGTATGGACGGCAAGGGTATTCACGAACTGTACGTGAAGCCCGCCCGGCGTATTGAAAGTGCGATGGGCGTGCAGCTGACCCGACCCAATCCCCAGGCACTGGATGCCATGCTGCAATTGTGTGGCAGCAGTACCGACCAGGGACAATCCACCCTGCATGCGCCCAGCGAGCAGGTGCAGTTTATTCTGCACCAGTCGGCAAAAGCCATTATCCACTTCATTGAACCCTTGATGACCGCCTACGGTACCCGTACCTGCGAAGCCCTGCAGCAGGCTGCCCGGAAAGCCGCCAGTGATCAACTGGCCAATGAATACATGGATGCATCCGGGCTGATGCAAAGCCGTCACCGGATGACCTGGCTGCAGATGGCCCGTAGTCTGGAATCGCCACTGAAGCCTGAGCAAGAGGGCGCCCCGGGTGCCAGCCTGTCGGTGGTCGACAAGAATGAATTTGAAGACTGGCTGGCGATCCGGGTGATGGTTACCCGGGCAGACACCCTTTTCCGCGGTGATCTGCTGCCCCTCAAGCTTCGATTGGACAAGCTGGGTATTGCCAACCGTACCGGTCACCATAATCCTTTGGGCCCGGCTCTGGTGTGTGAAGCATTTCATGATGCACTGGCACAGATCCGGATGTCCCGGGAGGTGGAAAAGATCTGCCTGAAAACCTTTGAAGACACAGTGCTTCGGGAGCTTGGTCCGCTGTACCGGGAATTGAACAACATTCTGATTCGCCAGGGTGTGTTGCCTGACCTGGATCTGTCGAGGTACCTCAGCGAGCAGGCACAAACCGGGGTCCGGCAGCGTAAACCGGAAGAGGTCCGAAAGCCGGAGGTCGCCACCAATGAGGCGTTCGGCCCGAAGTTTGATAATACCGCCCAGCAGGGGGCTGCGGCGCTTCAGGCGCCTGCGGTGAACCAGGTTCAGGGCTACACGAAGGTTGCGGAGACCGCGTTTGCCACCGTTCGAAACCTGCTGGGAACCCTGCAGGCAAGCCGGTTGACCCAGAGTGAGGCAGTGGCCAATCCCTTTCCTGTCAACGCCCGTCCGTTATCGCCCGTGGAGCTGCAGCAGGAGCTGCAGGAGCTCCAGTTAAGGTCGCCTGAGCCGGCAGAGTCTCCTGCTTCGCTACGGGATCGGGTGATCGGGAAAATCCGCGATAAAGAAGGTCTTCGCCTGAACGAAGAGCAGCAGGACACCCTGGATGTGGTCGACCGGTTCTTCAAAAGCGTGATTGAAAGCCCCCGGCTTGGCGAATACGGGCAGGCCAGACTGCGGCAGTTGGAAGTGCCGGTACTGAAGGTGGTCATGCGCGACCAGGCGTTCTTCGAGGATCAGGACAGTCCGGTAAGAGCGGTCATGAATCGCCTGGCTCAACTGGGCTTCAAGGGTGGCCGGTTGAACCCGGTCATACAGCGCCGGGTAGACGATCTGGTGCACAGGATTGCCACCGAGTTTGAACAGGACACCGGTGTTTTCGAGAATACTGTCGCGGAGCTCGACAGCCTGATTGACCGGCAGAATCTGGTATATCGCCGCAATGTGGAACGGGTAACGGCGGCCGCTGAGGGCGCCCAGAAGGTGGCCGAGTCCAAAGAAGCTGTGGTCGAAGCCCTGAATCAGCGAATGGCGGGGCGGAAAGTGCCGAGAGCGGTGCTCAGTCTGCTGGATGGCGGGTGGCGGGATTTGCTGTCTCTGACCTGGATTCGCCAGGGATCAGACAGCCAGCTCTGGCAGGATTATCTGGCAGTGATCGATTCATTACTGGCGTTTGCCGATAACCCGGACAGCAGTATTAACCTGCCGGAACTGCTGCGATTGATTCAGGACGGCCTGGCTTCCATTTCCAGCAATCACATGCCGTCTTCCCAGATCCGGGATGAATTGAAACGGTTTCTGGTGCGTAAACCGGAGCATCCGCCGGAGATGGTGCAGATGCCGGCGGTTGCCACGAAAGATCAGGAAAAACAGAAGCTGGATGAGCGCGAGCAGCGCAGCATTCAGCGCTGGACCCAGCGCGCCCGGCAACTGCGGACCGGCGACTGGCTTCGGGACCAGACCCGGCCTGATGAGCCCCAGTATATACGCCTGGTATGGGTGGCCCGGAGCTTCAGCCGGTTTGTATTCGTGAATCATCAGGGCATGCGTGTCGTTGAGCTGGAGCTTGAAGCACTGGCCCGGCAAATGCGCAAAGGCATTATTGTGCCCGATAGCCAGTATGACCGACCGCTGGTGGATGAAAGCATCGACCGTATGGTGCGCAACGTGTACGACCAGCTTTCCTGGGCGTCGACTCACGATGATCTGACCCATCTTCTGAATCGCCGCGAGTTCGAGCGCATGGTGGAACAGCAACTGGTCCGGCACGAAGATGACCGGACCCTGCTACATCTGGATTTACGCGGGTTTCGTTTGCTCAGTGACACCGCCGGCTATCAGGCGGCGGACCGGACATTGAAACAGGTAGCGGAAGTGTTGTGCCAACACGCGGCTGACGGCATGCCGGTTGCCCGGCTGGGGGATACCGAGTTTGCCATGCTGGTGGCCGGTGAACAGGGCGAGGCCATCGCTCACCGGTTGGTGTCAGCGATAGAGGCGGAAGAATTCGATTTTGAGGGGCGGCGTTATCAGCTTTCCGCGAATATCGGGCTGGTGCCGGAACTCCCTGCACTGGTCAGCGCCGAACGCTGGTTGCGTGCATCCGGCACTGCCTTGAACGCTGCCCGCAAACTTGGCCCTGGCAAAATCTCGCAGTACGCCCCGGACGTGGATGACCAGGCGCGCCAGGAGCAGATAGCAGCCCGCGTAGCCGGGCTCGACAACCCGAATGACGAGCGCATGCTGTTGCGCTGCCAGAAGATCATACCTCTGCACCCGCGGGCGAAAATGCCGACTCAGTACGAAATTCTGATCAGCATGTACGATGACAGCGGCCAGATGATCACCGGACAGGATTTCGTGAATATGGCCGAGCGTTATGACCGGATGCAACTGGTTGACCGCTGGGTTGTCGGCCAGTTGCTTGACTGGCTGCGCGACAGGGCGCCAGATCCTCGCCGCGTGGCCGGCGTATGCATCAATCTGTCCGGCCATTCGCTCAATGACCAGACGTTGCTGGAATTTATCTATGAAAAACTCAGTGAGAAAGACGCTCCTATTGAAAGGCTCTGGTTCGAACTGACGGAAGCCTCGGCCATTCAGGATGTTCAGGCCGTGTCCGACTTCATGACGGAAATGAAGGAGCTGGGGTGTCGTTTCTGTCTGGCTAACTTTGGCAGTGGCCCGGGCTCCTTCCAGTTCATGCGCTCACTGCCGGTGGATCTCATCAAGCTCGACAGTGCCTTTACCGGCCAGCTGGACAGCAGCCAGACCGACCAGGCCATGGTGAAGTCCATGGTGGATATGGCGCACTACATGCAGCGAGAGGTGATTGCGTCCCGGGTAGAATCCCGGGCGGTTCTGGATACCCTCAAACAGCTGGGAGTGGATTACGCCCAGGGCTACCTGATCGAGAAGCCACGGCTAATCAATAGCCTGACCTGACGGCCGTTCAGGTCGTCAGGTGGCCACTCTGGTAATCCTTCACTGCCTGCTCGATTTCCTCGCGGGTATTCATCACGAACGGTCCGTACTGAACGACGGGCTCGCCGATCGGTTCCCCGGCAATCAGCAACAGCCGGGCCCCTTCGGTGCCCGCCGCCACGCGAATGTTGTCGCCGCTGGCCAGAATACTGGCCGCCGAGGCCTGTAATGGCGTTCGCTCGTTGGCGGTCAGCAGTTCCGCCTGCCCTCCATACAGATAAAGCATGGCGTTGAAGGAATCGGGTACCGGCAGTGACAGTTCGGCGCCGGCATCCAGCTGCAGGTCGGCGTATATCGGGCGGGTGCTGCTACCGGTAACCGCGCCGGTCATGTGGCCGGCCTCGGTTTCCAGTTCGCCGGCAATCAGCTTTACGCTGGCACCCGGCGGATTGAAAACCGGAATATCTTCCGGCTGGATATCCTGATACCCCGCCGGTTTCATTTTCTCTGCCGCCGGCAGATTCAGCCATAACTGGAAGCCACGCATGGCGCCGGATTCCTGCTGTGGCATTTCTGAATGCACAATACCCCGCCCGGCTGTCATCCACTGCACACCGCCATTACGAAGATCGCCCTGATTACCCAGGTGATCTTCGTGCAGCATATGACCTTCGATCATGTAGGTGACGGTTTCAAAGCCCCGGTGCGGGTGGGCCGGGAATCCGGCAATGTAATCCTGTGGCTGGTCGGAGCCGAATTCATCCAGCATCAGAAACGGATCCATACGCACAGTCTGACGTTGGCCGAGAGAGCGCTTGATACTGACACCGGCACCATCAGAGGTGGCGAGTGCGGGGATGGTCTGTTTCAGGGAACGAAAACTCATGATGCTCTCCTTTCGGTCTTGATGATTTCCATTAGACCGGGGAGGCGCGAAGGATGAAAGCGCAGAATTCTGGCGGGGCAGATCAAAAAAACTGAAGGACGGGCGGCGGCTGGTGTCAGCCGCCGCCAGAAGTGCTTATTGAACGTTGCGGGAATAGAAGATTTCCAGCATTTCCCGGCGCAGCCGGTCCTCAATGGACTGGGCCTCGGCCGGGTCCAGCTCCTCGGCATTCACCCCGAACACGTAGTCGTCCAGGTTGAACTCCTTGAGCATCATCTTGGTGTGGAACAGGTTTTCCTGGTACACGTTTACATCGATCATCTGATAGGCGTTCTGAGTGTCCTCAGACAGGTAGTTCTGGATCGAGTTGATGTCGTGATCAATGTAGTGCTTGGTGCCGTCGACATCGCGGGTGAAGCCGCGCACCCGGTAATCCACGGTGACCACATCCGAATCAAAACTGTGGATCAGGTAGTTCAGTACCTTCAGCGGTGAAATCAGGCCACAGGTAGATACGTCGATGTCAGCGCGGAAGGTGCTCACACCATCGTGGGGGTGGCTTTCCGGGTAGGTGTGAACGGTGACGTGGCTCTTGTCCAGGTGCGCCACAATGGTGTCTGGCAGCGGCCCCGGGGACTCTTCGTTGTCGGTATCGTCGCCGGTCAGCTCGTGCTCCGCAATCAGCATGGTCACCGAGGCGCCGTGGGGCTCATAATCCTGACGGGCAATGTTGAGGATGTTGGCCCCGATGATCTTTACCACATCGGACAGGATCTGGGTCAGGCGCTCGGCATTGTACATCTCGTCGATGTAATCGATGTAGGCTTCACGTTGTTCTTCGGTCTGCGCGTAACAGATATCGTAGATATTGAAACTCAGGGACTTGGTCAGGTTGTTGAACCCGTGCAGCTGCAGTTTGTTGTCTGTGGTCATTGTTCACCTTTTGCGCAGACCGGTAGAGAAAGGGGGCGTATTATGCACAGCGCCTCTGCCACTGGATAGTATTAGCAAACACTTTTCTGTGTCCGTAATTTCCGTGGAGAAAGGCCGTCAGTCCGCTTCCCGGATTTCATGGCTGTGGGTGATTTCCACGCCGCCTTTTTCGAGCATGATCGATGCCGAACAATATTTTTCCGCTGAGAGGCTTACCGCCCGCTGTACCTGTTTTTCCTTCAGGTTGTGGCCGGTAACGACGAAATGCAGATGAATTCTGGTGAATACCGAGGGCACTGCATCGGCCCGCTCCGCTTCCAGTTCGGTGTGACACGCTGTCACATCCTGCCGGCCTTTTTTCAGAATATTCATGACATCAAACGACGAGCAGCCGCCCAGCCCCATCAACAGCATTTCCATCGGGCGCGGGCCCAGATTTTCCCCGCCATGGTCGGGAGGGCCGTCCATCTGGATACTGTGGCCGGTGCCACTGTTGGCCCGGAAACCGGCGTTGCCGGTCCAGTCGATGGTTGCTTTCATGCGTTTTTTCTCCTGGACAAATAGGGTAGCAGACAGGCACGGATGCTAGCATAGTCTGATGTCACCGACAGCTGCTCCGAAGGCTGTCCGGCCCTGTCGTAGCAGGCGACACTAGGATTGGTGCGAGTTGCTGAAATGTAACCTTCTTGTTATAAGAAGGGATAATATCGTTAACCCGCATCATCTGCAGGGATTAAGAACAAAAACAACCAGAAACCAGCAGACCCCCAGGAGGCTCGTCCCGTACCATGGCTACTATTGTTAAGCCTGTTGAGCAGAAAAACCAACATCTTGATTACTTTCTTACCCAGTGTCATCGCCGGCATTATCCCGCCAAAAGCACCATTATTTACGCAGGCGACAAGAGCGACTCCCTGTTCTTTATCGTCAAAGGTTCGGTCACGGTCATTATCGAAGACGACGAAGGTCGCGAAATGATTATGGCCTATCTGAACGCCGGGGCCTTTTTCGGTGAGATGGGTCTTTTTGACAACATGGATTCCCGCAGCGCCTGGGTTCGGGCCAAGACAGAGTGTGAGATAGCCGAGATCAGCTACACCAAGTTCCGGGAGATCGCGAAGGAAGACCCGCGCGTGCTCTACTTTATTGGCGAGCAGATGGCGTCACGCCTGCGTCAGACCACCCGCAAGGTGGGCGACCTCGCGTTCCTGGATGTGACCGGTCGCGTGGCGCGCACCCTGCTTGACCTGAGTAAGGAGCCGGATGCCATGACCCACCCCGACGGCATGCAGATCAAGATTACCCGGCAAGAGATTGGCCGCATTGTCGGATGTTCCCGGGAAATGGTGGGCCGCGTGCTGAAAACCCTCGAAGATCAGGGATTAGTGCGCGTTAAGGGCAAAACCATGGTGGTGCACGGAACGCGCTAACGGTTTTTGCGGTACATTTCCGCCACGGGCTCCACGGTGACTTGCCACTCCTGGAGCCAGGCCTGAATCGGCTTTGGTACGTTGTGAGGTTTTGGCCAGGGCACGGGGTATTGCGCCGGCTGGAACAATGGTGCCAGTAAAGCACCGGCGGTCAGATCGGCCCGGGTAAACTGGTCACCGGCCAGGAACGGTTGCTGCCGATAGGTTCCCGCCAGTTCTGTGAGTAATTGTTCCAGAGTTTGCTGAGCCGCATCCGCGGTTTTCTGGTTGATCTTCATCGAATCACGCATGATCTCGTCAACCCGGCTGAAAGCCAGGCTCAGGATAATGCGATTGTAGAAGGGTGTGCCCGCTGCAAGCATCGGGATCACGGCTTTCGGGCGTTGCAGATAATAGTGGTACACCCAGGTACGAATGGCCGGCCCGGCCTGATCATCCAGTTTCTTTTCCCAGGCCAGGGCCTGTTCCTTTTGCCCGGGATTTGTCGGTGTCAGCGGATTCTCCGGAAATTTCCGGTCCAGATAATCGAGGATCTGTGACGAGCCCTGAATAATCTCGCCATCGTGGTCCAGCACCGGCACGGACGATTCGCCACCGGTTAACGCGGTGATGGTTTTCCGGTGCTGGCCCGGCAGCAGATTTACCGGCTGATAATTGAGCCCCTTATAGTCCAGGGCCCAGCGGACTTTCTCCGAATAGTGAGAAATGCAGAACTGGTAAAGCTTGATGGTCATCGATGGCCTCCAGGAACACGGATAAGCCAAGGTTAACCTTTCTGCCGTTCCACGGCGAGAGGTCCGGCTGGCGGGTATCCCGGCATCTTGACCCAATCGGATTTTGCGGTCAGTCTCGATAACCGAAACTGTGATTTTTTGGAGCCAATAACAAGATGAAAATCTACGAAACCAGTACGGCCCCCAACCCCCGCCGCGTGCGCATGTTTATGGCCGAAAAAGGCCTTCTGGAAAAAGCCGAATTCGAGCAGATAGACATCGTAAAGGGTGAGAACCTGACCCCGGAATTCACTGCCCGCAATCCGATGAAAAAAGTGCCGGTGCTGGAGCTGGACGATGGCACCTGTATCTCCGAAACCCTGGCCATATGCCGGTATTTCGAGGAAGCCTACCCGGATACCCCGCAACTGCTGGGCGGCACGCCGCTGGAAAAAGCGCAGATTGAGCAGTGGTTACGCTGGCTGGAATTCTACCTGATGCAGCCCACCACCATGTGTTTCCAGCATGGCACCGGCTATTTCAAGGATCGCATGAACCCGATCAAGGAATGGGGTGACGAGTGCGGTGAAAATGCCAAGCAGTTTATGGCCTTTCTCAACGAACATCTGGCGGACAAGGAATACCTTTGCTGTGATCGCTTCACGGCTGCCGACATCAGCGCTTTTGCTACCATTGCTTTCGCCCGCGTGGTGAAAATTCGCATCGCGCCGGAGCATGAGCACCTGCAGGCCTGGTACGACCGTATCAAGGCCCGGCCTTCTGCTTCGGTATAAAACCAGGGATCAGAACCATGAGTGACAGTGAACGACTGAGCAAAGCGATCAGCGCTATCGACGAGGCCAACCTGAAGGATCCAAACGAGGAGCAGGTGGGCCATCAGTCACTACCCAAAGAGTACGCCTACAGCCAGCACATGACGCGCTGGCTGTTCGAGCTGGAGCCCGAGCCCGGCGAGCTGATGCAGATTGCCTGCCGTGCCCAGCACATTGAACGCTGGACCATGCCGCGCAGTGATTTCGGGGAAGGGCGCAAGAACTATTACCAGTGGCGCCAGGCCTGTGGTCGCATGCACGGGCGCCGGGCGGCCGAAATCATGGCCGAATGCGGTTACCCTGCTGAAGATTGCGAGCGGGTGGAAACCGTCCTCACCAAGCGCAACCTGCGCCACGACGAAGACACCCAACTGGTCGAGGATGTGGCCTGCATGGTGTTCCTTGAACGCTATTTCAGCCAGTTTTTCGACGACAACCCGGACTACGACCGGGAAAAGTGGATCAACATCGTCCGTCGCACCTGGGGCAAGATGACGCCTCGCGGACACAAGGCGGCACTGGCTCTGGCCGGCGAGCTGCCCGACCACCTGCAGCAGGTAATGCAGGAAGCACTGGCGGAACCGGCCGGCTAGGGCCGGCCGTTAACCGGCGGGGAAGAACAGCTCCCGCAGTTTTTCGCCGGGCTCCGGCGCCCGCATGAACGACTCACCCACCAGAAAGCCATGAATGCCCCGGCTGGTCATGGCCTCGACATCGGCCCGGGTCATGATGCCGCTTTCGGTAATGGTCAGTCGGTCCTGGCTGATACGCTCGTGCAGCTCGAACGTGGTGTTCAGCGACACCTCGAACGTGTGCAGGTCCCGGTTGTTGATGCCCACCAGCGGCGTGCTCAGGGTGAGGGCGTCGTCCATCTCCTCGCCGTTGTGAACCTCCACCAGAACATCCAGCCCGATTTCATGGGCGATGCCCTCCAGCTCCTGCATCTGGCTGCGGGTCAGGCAGGCGGCGATCAACAGAATGCAATCCGCGCCAATGGCCCGGCTTTCATAGACCTGGTACGGCGCCACCATGAAATCCTTGCGGATCACCGGCAGGCTGCAGGCGGCGCGGGCGGCTTTCAGATAATCTTCATGACCCTGAAAGAAATCCTTGTCTGTGAGTACCGACAGGCAGGCGGCTCCGCCCTGTTCGTAGCTCTCGGCAATCTGCGCCGGCTCGAACGGGTCTCGAAGAATGCCCTTGCTGGGTGAGGCTTTCTTGATTTCCGCGATGACCGCCGGAGTCTGCTGCTCGATGCGTGTGCGCAGAGCGTTGGCAAACCCGCGCGCTGGGGGCTGATCGCCCGCCATGGCTTTCAGGTCTGCGGCAGAAACTATGGGCTTCCGCTCGTCTATCTCTTCCCACTTCCGCTCAACAATCTTCCGCAGAATGGTAGGCGTTTTTTCCAAATGTCGTTCAGTCATATCAGGCCCGTAAAAGGTATGCGAGAGCCGGTGGGGTGTGCCTGACAAAACTGTCTGCAGCCAGGGATGGCTGCAGTCAAGCCCTACAGGGACGTATTCACGGGCGTGTTTTGGCAGGCACACCCCACCGGCTCGCCCGGCTGCAATACTAGCAGGCCGAGATCAGAAACACTGAGAAAAGTCAGCCAACTCAGACATCTTGCCCGCAGCCAGCCCGGAACCCATGGCATCCAGCGCCATGTCCACGCCTTCCTTTGCCGTATCTGCCAAACCGGCCACATAAATCGCGGCGCCGGCGTTCAGGGCAATCATGTCGCGGGCTTTTTCGGTTGTTTCATCATGGTTCCGGCCGAAAGCAGCCTTGATCAGGCTCAGGGAGTCGTCCGAGGTTTCCACACTCAGCCCCACCAATGTCTGGCTCTTCAGGCCCAGATCTTCCGGGGTGATGTCATACTCGGTGATTTCGCCATCTTTCAGCTCGGCCACGTGGGTTGCCGCGGCCAGGCTGATTTCATCCAGGCCGTCTTTGGAGTGCACCACCATAATGTGTTCGGCACCCAGGCGATGCAGCACTTCGGCCATCGGCCGGCACAGTTCCCGGCTGAACACGCCGATCAACTGGCGGGTAACGCCGGCCGGATTGGTCATGGGGCCCAGGATGTTGAAAATGGTACGACAACCCAGCTCTTTGCGCGGGCCGATGGCGTGCTTCATGGCGCCGTGGTGAGAAGGCGCGAACATGAAGCCAACACCAATCTCTTCGACGCAGCGGGCGACTTCCTCGGGCTTCATGTTCAGGTTGATGCCGGCTTTTTCGATCAGGTCGGCACTGCCACTGTTGGACGACACACCACGGTTGCCGTGCTTGGCCACGTAGCCGCCGGCAGCAGCAACCACGAAGGCCGACGCAGAAGACACGTTGAACAGGTTGGCGCCATCGCCGCCGGTGCCGACAATGTCCACCAACGGCTCGGCGTTCACGGTGACTCCGGTCACCAGTTCCCGCATGACTTCCGTGGCCCCGGTGATTTCGTCAATGGTCTCGCTTTTCAGGCGCAGGCCCATCAGAAAGGCGCCGATCTGGGCATCGGTGGCTTCGCCGTTCATCACGATGCGCATCACATCCTTCATTTCCTCCCGGGAGAGGTCCAGGTTGGAAGCGATGCGATTCAGTGCTTGTTTCATGTCCATGTGTCGGCCTCTCAGGTTTTCAGGAAGTTGCGCAGCAGCTCGTGGCCCTGTTCGGTCATGATCGATTCGGGATGGAACTGCACGCCTTCAATCTGCAGTGTCTTGTGGCGCACGCCCATGATTTCTTCAACGGAGCCATCGGTGTTACGGGTCCAGGCGGTGACTTCCAGGCAATCCGGCAGCGTGTTCTGGTCAATCACCAGGCTGTGGTAGCGGGTGGCCTGCAGCGGGTTGCTCAGGCCGCGGAAAACGCCCTGGTCCTTGTGATAGACGTCTGAGACCTTGCCATGCATAACCTGCCCCGCGCGGATAACGTCACCCCCGAAGACCTGGCCGATGGCCTGATGACCCAGGCAGATGCCCAGTATCGGCAGCTTGCCGGCAAAGTGACGAATGGCCGCCATGGAAATGCCGGCCTCGTTGGGTGTGCAGGGGCCGGGGGAAACCACCAGCCGTTCCGGTTTCAGGGCCTCGATTTCCTCAATGGTGATTTCGTCATTCCGGTGCACCTGAACGTCCGCGCCCAGCTCTGCCAGGTACTGCACCACGTTGTAGGTGAAGGAGTCGTAGTTGTCGATCATCAGCAGCATAGCGATTCTAACCGTCCGTTTTGTCCGTGGATTTGCTCGCCATGCTGGCGGTCTTACTCAGAATATTACTCACAGTGACCGTTGCCCGGGATGTAGATGAAATAAAGAGGGATTATTGCAGCCAGCCGCCCTCGGTACAATAACGGGTTGCCGGGGTGAAAAGTGATCAGGTGGTCTGCTCTGAAGTCTCTATCAGCAGTTGTACGACGGCGCCTGGGAAATTGATATATGTTTTTGCTAACCAAACGGCCGTTTGATATGGTCAAGGTAGCGAGAGCCGACACGGGGATATTGGGGATGGGCACGAAAAGCGGTGAGCTGAAAGAGCTTTCAATGGCGGAGTTGCGCAGGGACCGCGATTCTCTCTGGCACATCCTGTTCGAGCAATCCAGAGACGGCATTGTGGTGCTTGATCTGGAAGGCAACGTGTTCGAGACCAACCAGCAGTTTGCCGACATGCTGGGTTACTCCAGTGACGACATTCGTAATATGAAGGTGTGGGACTGGGACGCCCTCCTGACCAGGGAACAGATACTTGAAAAGCTCTGGCAAATAGACGGCTCCGGGCATCAGTTCGAGACGCGGCAAATCCGGAAAGACGGTGTGATCATTGATGTGGAACTGAGCAACAGCGCGACCATTTTCGAAGGTCATAAGCTGATCTTCTGTATCTGCCGCGACATAACCCAGCGCAAGAAACTGGAAGACGAGATATACCGGTATGCCACCACCGACACGCTGACCGGCCTTTTTAATCGCAGAACTTTTGAGCAACGGCTGAACCACGAAATAGCACTGGCAAAGCGATACGGGTCGGTGCTTTCACTGGTGATGTACGACTTTGACAAATTCAAAAAGATTAACGACAGCTTTGGCCATGCCGAGGGCGACAAGGTTCTGGTGCAGTCAGCCCGGCTGGTCAGGGACAATCTGCGTGCTTCGGATATCGCGGTGCGTTGGGGTGGTGAGGAGTTCATGGTGCTGGTACCACAGACCAGTCTGGCTAACGCAATAACCCTGGCCGAAAAACTTCGTGGCGTGATCGAAACGCATCACTTCAGCCCAGAGTTTTCCATAACCGCGAGTTTTGGTGTTACCGAATTTATCCCACAAGACGACCGGGACCAGTTGCTGAAACGGGTGGACGATGCGCTCTATCTGGCCAAGGACCGGGGGCGAAACCGGGTTGAGGCGTTGGCGGGGTAATGTCGGGAAGTCACTCTGCCACCGAATATCTTCGGAGAAACCTGGGTCAGGGTTTTAAGATATCGCCGTTCCGGGTCCCTTTGAAAGCCTGGGCTCTGGTGCCGTTGTTTGTCATTATTTCGGTTTCAGTTGGCTTCCGGGCCGGGCTACTGGAAGTCGAATGGCTGGATTCGAAGATCGCGCCTCTGCTGCCTATCCTGCTATTCATTTTCCCATCGTTACTCGAGGAAGCCTTTTTCCGGGGCGTTCTCATTCCCCGAAATATCCTTGAGTCTGGTGCTGCCAGGGCCACCGGGGCCGTGGCAATCAGTACGTTCATTTTCGTGGCCTGGCATCCACTCAATGCACTTGCCTTCAACCATGGCGCCATCCCGCTTTTTCTGGACCCCTGGTTCCTGGTGATGGTGTCTGCTTTAGGGATCACCTGCGGCTATAGCTATGTGGTTTCCCGGTCCATCTGGGTGCCGGTTATCATTCACTGGGCAACGGTGACCGTCTGGGTGCTGTTTCTCGGCGGCCGGAACCTTGTGCTGGAGCAATGATTGCCTGCCTTTCCCGAGGCTTGCTCAGAAAAGACAGAGGGCCGATCACTTCTTCAGTGGTCGTAATCGTTATAGGTCATGGCCACCGCTTTGAATATCGCCCGTCCCTTGTTCATGGTTTCCTTCCACTCCATGCGCGGCACGGAATCAGCCACAATGCCGGCGCCAGCCTGGATGTGCAGGGTGTTGTCCTTGATCACGGCGGTACGGATGGCAATGGCGGTGTCCATGTTGCCGTTGAACGACAGATAACCCACGGCGCCGCCGTAGACGCCACGCTTCACCGGCTCCACTTCGTCGATAATTTCCATCGCCCGGATTTTCGGGGCGCCGCTCAGGGTGCCGGCGGGCAGGGTGGCGCGCAGTACGTCCAGGCAACTGGTGCCCGGCTTCAGGCGACCGGTGACGTTGGAGACGATGTGCATCACGTGCGAGTAACGCTCGACAATCATCTTGTCGGTGAGCTTCACGGTGCCGGTTTCAGACACCCGGCCGGCGTCGTTCCGGCCCAGGTCGATCAGCATCAGGTGCTCGGCAATTTCTTTCGGGTCGGCCAGCAGCTCTTTTTCCAGCGCCTTGTCTTCGGCTTCGGTGGCACCGCGTTTGCGGGTGCCGGCGATGGGCCGGACGGTCACTTCTTCATCTTCCACCCGCGCCAGGATTTCCGGAGAAGAGCCGACAATGTGGAAGTCATCCAGGTCCAGGAAGTACATGTACGGCGAGGGGTTCATCACTCGCAGTGAGCGGTACAGGTTCAGGGGCGGTGCCTCGAACGGGATCGACATGCGCTGGGAGATGACGGTCTGCATCACGTCGCCATCCAGCACGTAGCCCTTGATTTTATCCACCGCCGCTTCGTATTTGTCCTGGCTGAAGCCGGAGACGAAATCACTTTCGTCCACCGTTTTACCGCGCAGGTGTGCCGGTGTGCGCGGGGCGTCGGCTGTTTTCCGGTGTAGCTGGCCTTCGAGTTCGTCGATGCGGGCCTGGGCCTGCTGGTAGGCGCCTTCAACGGCCGGGTCTGTGTGCACGATCAGGTGCAGTTTGCCGCGCAGGTTGTCGAATACCACGATTTCATCAGACACCATCAGCAGGATATCCGGTGTGCCGATCTTGTCGGGCGGGCAACTGTTGCGCAGGCGTTTTTCGATGTAACGCACGGTGTCGTAGCCGAAGTAGCCCACCAGGCCACCGTTGAAGCGGGGCAGTTCCGGCAGGTCCGGGGCATTGAAGCGTTGCTGGTACTCATCGACAAACTTGAGCGGGTCATCCACTTCGGCCTTTTCCACCAACTCGCCGTCTCGCGTTACCTCAATGCGATAGTCGAAAACTTTCAACACTTCCTTGCTGGGCAGCCCGATGATGGAATACCGGCCCCACTTTTCACCGCCCTGCACCGACTCGAACAGATAGGAATACGGGCCGCTGGCCAGTTTCAGATAGGTGCTTAACGGGGTGTCCAGGTCGGCCAGCACTTCGCGGTATACGGGAATGCGGTTATAGCCGGCCTGGGCGAGCTCGGAGAATTGCTCGGGTATCATGTCTCGGTTTCCTGAATCCTGATCTGCGTTTTACAGAAGCTCGGCGAGTGAATCCACGACCGCATCTGCGCCGAGGCTGTCTACGGAACTGCCAAAATTGTAGCCATAGCGTACCGCCACACAAGGAATGCCGGCGGCCTGTGCCGCGCTGACATCGGCGGTGGAGTCACCCACCATGACGGTTGTGCCGGGAGTGCCGCCCAGTTGCTCCATGGCGTGTTTTAAAGGTGCCGGATCGGGCTTCTTCACCGGCAGGGCATCACCGCCAAGCGCCAGCTCAAAATAGGGAGCCAGCCCCAGTTGTTCCAGCAGTGGCGCGACAAACTGCTGTGGCTTGTTGGTCACCACGGCCATGCGGCAGTTGAGGGCTTTCAGATGATCGAGGCAGTCAATAACCCCGTCAAAAACCACGGCATGGCGGCCATTATTCTGTTCATAGGCCTGATAGAACATGTTCAGGGCATCCTCGAAAATGGCATCGTCGCCCGGTGCCGGTGGCTGCCACTCGAATTTTCCTGCCAGGGCCCGACGGACCAGTACCGGAGAGCCGTTGCCCACCCAGTGGCGCACGCTTTCCTGGTCCACCGGGTGCTTGCCCAGTTGTTTCAGCATCTGATCGACCGCGACCGCCAGATCCGGCGCGCTGTCTACCAGAGTGCCGTCCAGGTCAAACAGGGCGACACCCGGCCAGCGGGCGTTGAACAGGCCTTTCAGGCTCATTGGCCAATGGCCTTGCGGGCTGCTTCCAGTTCGGCGCGCATGGCGTCGATGGTGGTATTGTAGTCCGGTGTCTTGAAGATGGCGGAACCGGCTACGAAGGTGTCGGCGCCGGCCTCGGCAATGTCACGGATGTTATCGGTGTTCACGCCGCCATCGATTTCCAGGCGGATATCCTGGCCGCTGGCATCGATCTTCTGGCGTGCTTCACGCAGCTTGTCGAGAGTGCCGGGAATGAATTTCTGGCCCCCGAAGCCCGGGTTGACCGACATCATCAGCACCATGTCGAGCTTGTCCATCACGTAATCCATGTAACTCAACGGAGTAGCCGGGTTGAACACCAGTCCGGCTTTGCAGCCGCCGTCGCGGATCAGCTGCAGGGAGCGGTCGATGTGGTTGCTCGCTTCCGGGTGGAAGGTAATGTAACTGGCTCCGGCGTCGATAAACATACGGATGAGGTCGTCAACCGGCGAGACCATCAGGTGCACATCAATGGGCGCAGTCACGCCGTGCTTGCGCAGGGCTTCGCACACCATGGGGCCGATGGTCAGGTTGGGCACGTAGTGATTGTCCATCACGTCAAAATGGACAACGTCTGCACCTGCGGCTAATACGTTGTCGACTTCCTCGCCCAGGCGGGCGAAATCGGCGGAGAGGATGGATGGGGCAATCAGGTACGGATTCATCAGGGCTCTCTCGATCAATTGAATTATCGGCTGGTTTGTAAGCTGGTAGTCTATCAGCTTGCCAGCCATTTTCGCAGCGCGAGGAACCGCAATTGAGATCGGAACAGATACTGCCAGTGCTCTTGTGCGGCCTGCTCACTACTTTTGCTGCAGGAGCCTGGGCACAAGAAGACGAGGAAGGCCAGGATGCCCAACAGGAGCAGGGAGCGCAGGACCCGCCCAGGCAACGGCCCGTGTCTCTGACGGGCCTGGGGGAGTGGGCGCTGGCCCGGCAATACCCGGAACAGGCGGTGTGGCTGAACCTGGAAGACGACAGCCGGACTCTGGCGCTGTTCAGTCCGGAACTGAAAACACCGGTACGCAGCGCGGTGATTGTTCTGGCGGATGAAGGGCAGACGGCAGATCAGTCGATTCTGGGTGCGTTACGTCAGTCATTGTCAGAAGTCGGTATGGCGGTCATGACACTGGGGCTGGAGGCGCCGCCGCGAGTGTTTCGCGACAGTCGTCTGGCCCGCGAAGTGCCCACGCCGGGCGAACAGGAGAACGGTGAGCCGGAAGCCGATGACCCGGCCAGAGCCGGGCAGGATTCAGTGATGATCGATGTGGCTGCGGGAGAAGATCTGGAGCAGTTGGCGGAGGAATACCGCGAGGGCGTCCGGGCGGTACTGAATGCTGCTGCGGCCGAGTTGAATGACCGTGGCTATCAGCAGCTACTGGTTCTGGGTGTTGGCTGGTCTGCCGATTATGTGACCGAGTGGGCCGCCAGCCGGGAAGAATTGCTGGGGGCGATCTGGCTGGCCCCGAAATTCTCGCCACAGCGCCTGGACGCTCTGGCTGAGATGCTGGCGGCGGAACGGAACTGGTGGTTGATGGATCTTCATGACAGCGGTGGAGAGTTGGCAAAGCAGGGCCGGGAGCGTGGTGCACAGTTTGCTCGGGCTGAAGTCGGCCGTTATCAGCGGCAGCCATTGCCGTTGGCCAGTCCGCCCCGGCGTGATGATGCCGCCCGGGTGGCTAACCGGATCAGTGCGCGGGTGGATCGATAGCTTTCAGACCAGTCGATGTCGCTTCTGGATCAGCTCCCAGGCTTGCTGGTAGCTCAGCAACTGGTCTTTGGCGATGGCCCGCTCTGAAGGTGTCAGTTTCTGTTGTGCCAGCTTGTCCGGGTGGCAGGCCGACACTTTTTTGCGGTAGCTGCGTTTGATGTCGGTCAGGCTGTCTCTGCGGGTAACGCCCAGAATACGACAGGCCTGTTCGTAGGTGGTCGGCCGTTCTCTGGCGGCAGCTGTTTGTGCCCAGAGTTTGCTGGCATAGCTTTCAAAAATTTCGTCGGCCACGGCGACAGGCAGGCCCAGGCGGGTAATGCTGTCTTCGCAGCGATAGCGCCTGGCTTTGCCCGGCTGGCCGTGGACCTGAGCGCCATGACACAGGCAGATGGCAGTCAGTACTGCCGCGGCCGGCCGTAGATGGGATCGGAGCCGGAGTGGCAGGCGCCGGTACAGGGGCAGGTCATCGGCCCGCTTGCCTTGCTGGAACTGTTGGATGGCCTTGCGCCGCTGGCGGGATGACAGCGACAGAGCTTTCATCAGGCCCTCGGCAAAACGGATGTCGGTTTCAGTGATCCGCCCGTCTGCCTTGGCAATGTGTCCCAGAAAAAAGAACAGGGCTTTCTTGTACCCGCGTGGCAAACCCTGCTGTCTGATCAGCGTTTGCGCATTATGGTCGCACCGGGAGAGTTCCGGCAGCAGATTGCAGACTACAGATTCCAGTCTGGGAGGCAGCTCCGGTTGTTCTCGGGTTTTACTCATGCCTGGCTTCCGTGTTCAGCGAGCCGGTGATCAAGTTCCACTAGCCTCTGTGGTGTTCCTATATCCATCCACTGCCCGCGATGATGCAGGCCCCGTACCTTTTGTTCTGCCATGGCGTTGAGCAGTACGGGCCCGAGCTTTCCGGCGGTGTCGTCCATCCCGGCAAACAGGTCGTGGTGGAGCAGGCTGATGCCGGTGAACGTCAGACGGTTTTCGCCGTCATCGGTCAGTTTGCCGTTGGCTTGCAGGCTGAAGTCGCCTTCTGGATTGTGTTCCGGGTTGTCGGTCATCACCAGTAATGCCTGGCATCGAGGGTCTTCAGGCGGCTGTAGCTGTTCCAGCGGGAAGTCAGTCCAGATATCGCCATTGACGACCACAAACCAGCTGTTTTCTGCGTCGGTCAGCAGGGGCAGAGCGCGAACGATGCCGCCGGCGGTTTCCAGTGGCTTGTTTTCCGCCGAATACCGGATGTTTACGCCGAATTTCGCGCCGGACCCCAGAGTTTCCTCAATCTGTTCGCCCAGCCAGGCATGGTTAATGACCAGATCGGTGAAGCCGGCTGCGCGCAGGCTTTCGATGTGATGCACGATCAGTGGCTTGCCGCCGGCTTTCAGCAGCGGTTTGGGTGTGTCCAGAGTCAGCGGGCGCATGCGCTCGCCTTTGCCTGCGGCAAGAATCATGGCTTTCACTGGCCGCTGCTCTCCTGATCCGGGACGGGCCCTATTCGCTCTTCAATCCGGGGGATCACAGTGGCGCATAACCATTCGTGCAAGTTGCGAAAGGCCGGCTGTCGGGCGCTGGCGTCCCGGATATAGCTGACGGTTCGCGGAATGTCGGCGAGAAACCCGGTTTTGCCGTCGCGAATCGCCAGGCGGGCAAAGATACCGGCGGCTTTCAGGTGCCTCTGCATACCCATCAGCTCGAACCACTGCAGGAAAGTGTCAGCGTCGGCCCTGTGCAGGCCGGCATTCAGAGTGATCTGGCGATAATGTTCCAGCCATTGATGCACGTCCTGTTCTGGCCAGCGTACGTAGCAGTCTTTCAGCAGTGAGACAGCATCGTAGGTAACCGGGCCGCGTACGGCATCCTGGAAATCGATGACCCCTGGCCGGCTCTGGCCCGTCTGGATCAACAGGTTGCGGGAATGGTAGTCCCGGTGCACGGTGACTTCAGGCTGTGCCAGAGCGCTCTCTTTGAGCAGGCCGAAGGCGGTGTCCAGCAGAGCTTTTTCCTGGTTGCCCAGTTGCAGGTCCAGGTGTTCTTCCAGCAGCCAGTCCGGGAACAGGGCCATTTCCCGGTCCAGCAGGGCTGCGTCATAGGTGGGTAATGGATAATCCACCGGGTCGGGCAACTGTGCAATCCGTGCCAGTTCATCCAGTGCCTGGCGGTAAAGGGTGTCGGCGTTATCTGTCGTCAGTGCGGGTAACATCAATTGATCGCCGAGGTCTTCGAGCAGTAAAAAGCCCTCTGGCCGGTTCTGGGCTTCCAGTGCTGGCACACCAATGCCTCTCTGGTGCCAGTGCCGGGCAATGGCCAGGAAGGGCCCGCAATCTTCATGTTCGGGTGGTGCATCCATGACGATCAGGGGAGCCGGCTGCTGGCCGGGCAGGCTCTGCCACACCCGGAAATAACGACGGAAGCTGGCATCGCCGGACACCGGTTCCGGGGTGGCGGTTTCCAGGCCGGGGAATTGTCGGATCCAGTTGGTCAGCAGTTGCAGGCGGGTATCCATGGTGGCGCGGTGCTTCCTGAGTTGATGTAGCCAAACGGTATCAGACCAGTATAAAGAGCGTAAAACGGATTTGCAGCGGTGTTTCCGTTAACAAGCCGGTGGGGCGCGTGTAAACTAGCGCGGTGTTTGTCATTCACCCGGAACAGGAACGTTGTCACCGTGCCCAGTCGTTACTATCGCCTGACAGGGATCAGGGCCCGCTTTGCCGGCAGTTTGCTCGTGGCAGGGTTGGTGTCCGGGATGATGCCGGCCGGAGCCGCCAATGGTGAACCTTCACAGGCTCCCAGCGCCGCCGAGATAGACTGGCGCCCGCGTGGCGAACTACCGCCGGAAACCCGGGAGCGCCTGCCGGCCTTCTGTGAAGGTGGTTATCTGCCTCCCGGAGCAGCTGGCCGCATTGACGGTGAAATGGAAGATAGTACCGGGGTGCCGCTGGAGGCCAGCTCACTGAACGCCCGCTATGAGCTGGACTCGGTGCTGTACATGCAGGGTGATGTGCGGTTGCGCCAGGGCCGTTTTCAGGCGTCGGGCAGTGAAGCCCGTTATGATCAGCAGTCCGGTGAGGTGAGTCTTCAGGGGCCGCTGGTCAGCCGCGGGCAGGATTTCCTGTTGACCGGGCAGGACGCGCTATACTCCGTGGAATCCGGTCAACTGGATATCAATACCGCGACATTCCTTTTCCACGAAGCGGAAATCCGGGGCGAGGCCTCATCGCTTTCCCGCATTGGCGAAAATCAGGTTCTGATTACCGACGGCATGTTGACCACTTGCGGCCCGCAGCAGAACGACTGGGCCGTGGTGGCATCCGACATAGAGCTGGATCGTGCTGAAGGTTTTGGCGTTGCCAAACACGTTCGCCTTGAGGTGCTGGACACGCCGGTTTTCTACTGGCCCTACATGAGCTTTCCGATTGATGACCGCCGCAAGAGCGGTTTTCTGTATCCTCAGTTTGGCTCTTCCAATGCCGGCAGTGGCGCGTTTCTGGCCACGCCTTACTATCTCAACCTGGCGCCGAATTACGACGCCACGGTCACCCCCCAGTATATTCACGGGCGTGGTTTGTTCACCGAACTTGAGGGCCGTTATCTGAGCACGCTCGGCGAATCGGTACTGCAGCTCGGGTACATCAACAATGATTCGGCATTCGAAGAGGAATCTCCCGGCGATAATGGCGAGCGCTGGGCGCTGGATTTCACCACCCGGGCAGGATTTGGTGGAGGCTGGAATGGTTATGTTGACTATGCCGCCGTTTCGGATGAAGACTATCTGAGTGATCTGAACCGAACGCTGGATATTGACCAGACAACGCACCTTCGCCGGCGTGGTGGCGTTAGCTATTCGGGTGAGAACCAGTATCTTGGCGCCTATCTGAATGGCTACCAGACCATCCGCGAGCGTATTGAGGATGAGAACAAGCCTTACGACCAGTTGCCGGAAATTATCTACGGTGGAACCGCCGAGGTCGGTGCAGTCGAGGCCAGCCTGGAGAGTCAGTACACCTGGTTTGACCGGGAAAACGAAAATCTCGCCGGGCTGGACAAGGCTACAGGCCAGCGTGTACGTGCCATTCCCGAACTGGCCATACCCATGCGCGCGCTCTGGGGCTACAGCCGGCCGTCGGTCAGCGTGGATTACACCCGTTACGAACTGGATGATTATGAATACAACCAGCGTGACGGCAGTTTCGACCGGACTGTGCCGGTGTTCGAGTGGGATAACGGGTTGTACTTCGACCGCCGGGGCGAGATGTTTGATATTCCCTACAATCAGACACTGGAGCCCCGCCTGTATTACGCCCGGGCCGATGCCGAGGCTGACCAGAACCACATTCCGGATTTTGACACTGGCCTGAAAAGCTTCCGCTTTGACCAGTTGTTCGAGCGCAACCGCTTCACTGGTGGTGACCGGGTGGGCGACACCAACCAGCTAACGGTTGCCCTGACCAGCCGGATTAACGATCTGGTGACCGGCGCAGAGCGGGCCAGGGTCAGCGTCGGGCAGGTGCGTTATTTCGACGAACAGGAGGCGAACCTGTTCGGCCAGGGTACAAATGACCGTAGCCGGTCACCGTTTGCCGGGGAGCTGGTGTTGAGCCCGATCGATACCCTTGAAATTCGCTCGTCCGGGCTGTGGGATCATGAAACCGGCGAAACCGTGGAAGGGCGCAGCCAGCTGACTTTCCATAGCGAAGACTATCGCTACCTGGCCACATTGGGGCACACCTACAGTCCCGAAAACGACCTGGAGCAGAGTGATGTTGGCACGGTATTCCCGATTACCGACCGGGTCAGTGCCATCGGTCGCTGGGTATACGATTCCGGCCTGGATCGCACGGTCGGTTCCCTGGCCGGGCTGGAATACAACAACTGTTGCTGGAGTGTGCAGGTGGTGCATCAGAACTACCTGACCGATGATGAAGAGCTGGATTCCCGGCTGTTGTTCCGGATCGAACTCAAGGGTCTGGGTGGCAGTGGCGGTGCATCCGACAGTATTTCCGATGCTATTTATGGCTATGACGAGCGTGAACGCCGCCGGTTTGGAACTCCGCGCCCGTAAAACGAACCAAGGTCTGCGGTGCCGGTTAAGGCCCGCAGCTGCGAATTGACCAATCAAGAGGTGATTATGAAGGCGACTGTCCGCCACGGACTGACAATGCTGCTGACACTGGCCATGGTGGCGCTGTCGGTTTCCGCCCATGCCGAGCGAAAATTGCTGGATCAGGTGGTAGCCATTGTTGATGACGAAGCCATCCTGCAGAGCGAGCTTGATGCCAGGGTAAATACCATCGTTGGTCGCCTGAGTGCTCAGGGCACGGGCCTGCCACCTCAGAACGTGCTTGAAGAGCGCGTTCTGGAGCAATTGATTTCAGAATCCATCCAGCTTCAGATGGCCGATGAAATGGGCATGCGAATCAGTGATAACGAACTGAACGAAACGCTGGCAAACATTGCCCAGAACAACAACATGAGCCTGGAACAGTTCGAGCAACAGCTGGCCCAGGAAGGCGTGACCTATCAGCAGGCCCGGGCGCAGATTCGCAACGAAATGCTGACCAGCCGGGTGCAGCAGCGCCGTGTGGGGAATCGGGTGCGGATTACCGACAGGGAAGTGGAAAACTACCTGCAGGCCCAGTCTGGCCGGAAAGCCAGTGAGCCGGAGTATCGTCTGGGCTACATTTTCATTGAAGTGGATGAGCCGGGTAACGAAGATTCAGAAGAACAGGCCCGGGCAAAGGCTGAAGAGCTTCGGCAACAAATCGAAGATGGCCGCGATTTCGCGGAAGTCGCGGTGGCAGAGTCCGACGCCAGCAATGCCCTGGAAGGTGGCGACATGGGCTGGCGTAAAGAAAGCCAGTTGCCGTCACTGGTTGCGCCGGTAGTGCCGGAACTGGAAGAAAGTGAATTGTCGGAAGTGCTGGAAAACAACAGCGGTTTCCACCTGGTGCAGGTGATGGAAAAGCGTGGCGGTGAGTCTCAGGAGTTCGTTGAGCAGCATCGGGTTCGCCATATCCTTATCCGCCCGTCCGACGCGATGACCGAGGCCCAGGCTGAGCAGCGTATCCGGGATATATATCAGCAACTGCAGGATGGCGCCGACTTTGCGGCTCTGGCGCGGGAGTTGTCGGATGACCCGGTTTCCGGTTCCGATGGCGGTAATCTGGGCTGGGTCAGCCCCGGCCAGATGGTGCCGGCATTCGAGCAGGCCATGATGGAAGCAGACGTGGGCGAATACTACGGTCCGGTGCGGTCCCAGTTTGGCTGGCATATTTTGCAGGTTCAGGAACGCCGTGAACAGGACGTGACTGATTCCAACAAGGACTCCCAGGCCCGCCAGGCCATTTACCAGCGTAAATTCGAAACCGAACTGCAGAACTGGCTGCGTGAAATCCGCGACGAAGCCTTCATCGAGTTCAAGGGTGAGTACGCGGACATGAACGCGAACAGTGAGGGCGATGACGCCTCATGAGTGAGCCCGTGATCCTGGCGCTGACAGCCGGTGAACCGGCCGGCATTGGTCCGGAGTTGTGTCTTCAACTGGCCGGCGAAAACCGCCAGGCCGGCATTGTGGTGGTTGCCAGCCATTCGTTGCTGGCGGCCCGCGCCGCAACGCTGGGCTTGAGTGTGCAGTTGCATGACTGGCAGCCCGGCCAGACCCCGGAAACCCGCGCCGGGCATTTATCCGTGCACCACGTGGAAGGCTGCCAGTCTGAAGCGGCTGGCAAGCTGAATGTCGGCAACAGTCAGTACGTGCTCGACACGCTCACCCGGGCGGCCAGGGGCTGCCTGAGTGGCGATTTCGACGGCATGGTGACGGCACCCGTACACAAGGGCGTGATCAACGAAGCCGGCATTGCCTTCAGCGGACACACCGAATTTCTGCAGGAACTCTGCGGCGTTGAACGCGTGGTGATGATGCTGGCCACTGACGAATTACGGGTGGCACTGGTAACCACTCACTTACCCCTGAAAGACGTTTCGGCCGCTATCACGCCAGAACGCCTCAAGCAGGTGACCCGCATTCTGGATGCGGACCTGAAGACATTCTTCGGCATCCGACAACCCCGCATTCTGGTCTCCGGGTTGAATCCCCATGCCGGCGAAGGGGGCCATCTGGGCCGTGAGGAAATCGATGTCATTGAGCCGACGCTGAAAAACCTGAGAGCCGAGGGTATTAAGCTGACCGGCCCGCTGCCTGCCGACACCCTGTTCACGCCGCACTGGCTGGATGACGCTGACGCTGTGTTGGCCATGTATCACGATCAGGGCCTGCCGGTACTGAAGTTTCAGGGTTTTGGCCGCGCGGTAAATATCACCCTGGGCCTGCCCATTGTCCGTACTTCCGTTGACCACGGCACTGCACTGGATCTGGCCGGCACCGGCAAGGCCGATGCCGGCAGTCTGCATACCGCCATTCGCGTGGGTGAACAAATGGCCCATTGCCGGCGAGCGGCAAAGGCCGGAGAGCCATCATGAGTAGCAAGCAGGGTCACAAGGCCCGCAAACGTTTCGGTCAGAACTTTCTGCATGACCCGGGGGTGATCGAGAAAATCATCCGGGCCATCAATCCCAAACCGGAAGATGCCCTGGTCGAAATTGGCCCGGGTCTGGGCGCGCTGACGGAAGAAATTCTGGGGGTAAACCCGCGCCTTCAGGTGGTCGAGCTGGACCGCGACCTGATTCCGGTGCTGCGCACCAAGTTTTTCAACTATCCGGACTTCAGAATCCACGAAGCCGATGCGCTGAGTTTTGATTTCAGCGAGCTGATGACCGATCGCCCGCTGCGAATTATCGGGAACCTGCCGTATAACATTTCCACGCCGTTGATTTTTCATCTGCTGTCGCAATCCGGCGTGGTGCAGGACATGCACTTCATGCTTCAGAAAGAAGTGGTGCAGCGCCTTGCAGCCGTGCCCGGAGACAATAACTATGGTCGGTTGGGCATCATGGCGCAGTATTTCTGCAAAGTGCAGCCCCTGTTTGAAGTTGGCCCGGGTGCCTTCCGGCCCGCGCCCAAGGTGGATTCCGCCATCGTGCGGCTGGTGCCTCACACCGAGCTGCCCCATCCGGCCAAAGACCTGAAAACCCTGCAGGCGGTAGTGCGCACTGCCTTCAGTGCACGGCGCAAGACCCTGCGCAAGGCCCTGGGTTCGATGGTCACTGTGGAGCAGTTGCAGTCGTTGGGTATTGACGATGGCCTGCGCCCGGAAAACCTGAGCCTGGCGGATTACGTACAGATTGCAGACAAGCTGGTGGATATTGAGGGCATAAGCGCGAACGGCAATGAGGTAAGTAATGACTGACTACGCCATTGGCGATATTCAGGGCTGTTATGACCGGCTGCGGGATGTGTTGGCAAAAGTGGACTTCTCACCCTCCCGTGACCGGCTCTGGGTGGCTGGCGACCTGATCAATCGCGGGCCTTCCTCTCTGGATACGCTTCGCTACATCAAGAGCCTGGGTGATTCAACGGTGGTGGTGCTGGGCAACCATGATTTGCACCTGCTGGCGGTTGTTTTTGGCGGCCATGACACCAAAAAGAAAGATACATTGCAGGATATTCTTGGCGCCCCGGACTGTGACCAACTGGTCGACTGGCTACGCCAGCAGTTTCTGTGTGTCCACGACGAGAGCCGCAACCTGGTGATGACCCATGCCGGCCTGCCGCATATCTGGAGCGTAGACCAGGCCATGGCACACGCCCGGGAAGTGGAGGCGGTCATCCGTAGCGATAGCGCAGAGGCGTATTTCAGCCAGATGTACGGCGATCAGCCGGATCGCTGGTGTGATACGCTCAGTGGTATGGACCGCTGGCGGGCGATTACCAACTATTTCACCCGTATGCGCTTTATCGCCGAAGACGGCACTATGGAACTGGCCACCAAAGAATCTGCCGACAATCCACCCGAGGGCTACGCCCCCTGGTTCGAATACTCCCGGCAGGACGATACACAGATTATTTTCGGTCACTGGGCGGCCCTGGAAGGCGACACCGGCAATGATCAGTTTGTCGGGCTGGATACCGGCTGCGTCTGGGGCGGTGCACTCACCCTGATGAACCTGGACACCGGAGAGAAAATTCACTGTGACTGCAGCTGAGATCCGTAGTGGCAACATTCTTCGCTGGGCCCTGGCGGTTGGTGCCTTGGCGGGCTTGCTGGCAGTAATGGCCGGCGCTTTCGGCGCCCATGGTTTGCGGAGTGTGGTCAGTGAGCGCAGCCTGGACGTGTTCCAGACTGCCGTCAATTACCAGATGTACCACGCTCTGGCATTGATCGCCGCGAGCCTGATGCCCGCCCTTGGGCTGTCTGGCCGGTTGCTGGGTGTCGCCTGCGGTTTCTGGCTCGCCGGAATTTTACTGTTCAGTGGCAGTCTGTATCTGCTGGTACTTTCCGGCACTCACTGGCTCGGGCCGGTTACACCGTTAGGCGGTGTTTGCTTCATGATTGGCTGGGCCCTGCTGATTGCAGCGGCTCTGAAGAAATGACGGAGGTGATCAGAACCATGCAGGTTCAGGTAAATGGCGATGCGATGGATCTCCCTGAAGGGGCCACCATCGCAACCCTCGTAGAGCATCTCGCCCTGACCGGAAAACGGCTGGCGGTAGAGGTTAACGAAGACATTGTTCCCCGCAGCCAGCACCCGGATTTCACCCTGAGCGAGGGCGATCGGGTGGAAGTGGTACACGCCATCGGCGGTGGCTGACAGGACGTCCGGCTTTGACACGATTCTGACTCAATAAACTCAGGTAGGCTATGACAGACACACCGGAAATCCAGCTCCCAGAAGACAAACCCCTGGAAATTGCAGGCCGGGTGTACCAGTCCCGATTACTGGTTGGTACCGGCAAATATCACGATCTGGCGGAAACCGGCCATGCGATTGAAAGCAGCGGCGCGGAGATCGTAACCGTGGCCGTGCGCCGCACCAATATCGGCCAGAACCCGGACGAGCCCAACCTGCTGGATGTGGTGAATCCGGACAGCTATACCATTCTGCCTAACACCGCCGGTTGTTACACCGCCAAAGATGCCGTGCGCACCTGCAAACTGGCCCGTGAACTGCTTGATGGCCACGACCTGGTGAAGCTCGAAGTGCTGGGCGACCAGAAAACCCTGTACCCGAACATGCCGGAAACCCTGGTGGCTGCCGAAGAGCTGATTAAAGACGGCTTCAAGGTGATGGTTTACTGCTCAGACGACCCACTGCTGGCCCTGCGCCTTGAGCAGATGGGCTGCATCGCCATCATGCCTCTGGGCGCACCCATTGGCTCCGGGTTGGGTATCCAGAATCGTTACAATATCCGTCTGATTGTCGAGAACGCCAACGTACCGGTGTTGGTTGATGCCGGCGTGGGCACAGCATCAGACGCCACCATTGCCATGGAACTGGGTTGCGACGGTGTCTTGATGAACACGGCTATCGCCCAGGCCAAAGACCCCATCAAAATGGCCCACGCCATGCGTCTGGCCATAGAAGCCGGCCGCGAAGCCTACCTGGCGGGTCGTATGCCGAAGAAACTGTATGCCAGTGCCTCTTCCCCGATAGACGGCACTTTCTTCTAGGCCCTGAATCCCCTCTTTCCCGGCTGGGGAGAGGGGATGATTATCTGGATGTTTCAGTAAACCAAAACTCAGAGCGTTGTAGTCCTGCCATGACCAACCAGAAACCCAGTCGCCGGGAGAGCATTCTTCAGGCACTCGTTGAACTGTTGCAATCCGACCCCGGCGCCCGTATCACCACGGCGGGGTTGGCCAGAATGGTGGGCGTGACAGAAGCGGCGCTGTATCGCCATTTTCCCAGCAAGCGCAAGATGTTCGAAGCTCTCATCGAGTTTGCGGAGGAGGCGGTGTTTTCCCGCTGTCAGGTGATTCTGCAGGAGCAGGAGGATGTTCGGGTCCGGTTGCAGCAGCTGGTGCATCTGGTGCTGGTATTTGCCGAGCGCAATCCGGGGCTATGCTGTGTGCTGACGGGCGACGCACTCATGGGCGAAGATGAATCCCTGCGCAAGCGCTCGTCGCAGTTTTTCGAGCGTTTGGAAACGCAGATCCGTCAGGCTTTGAAAGAAGGCGAAATCCGCCAGGGTTTGGGGCCACGAACCACCTCGGCTCGGGGTTCTGATTTTGTGATGGTTTTCCTGGAAGGTCGCATTCAGCGTTTTGTGCGGTCGTCTTTTACCCGGTTGCCTACGACTGACTTTGACGAGGCCTGGGGGCTGGTTTCTGAGTCTGTCTGGGGTTAACTCTGGCGTTAGCCTCGTTTCTAGCCTGAGAGTCTGTGCAGGCGCGCGTGGGGTTTGGCCTTCACAGAACCGCTACAAGCACGTCCGTGTGCGCTTATCTCAGGCCATCCCTGGCCTTCGAAATTCTGTGAAGGCCAAACCCCACACGCGCCAATCAAACCTTGGGTAATAGCGCATACATAAATCTGGATAAACTGCGCGTTCAGATCCAGCAAGCTAGCGGGTTGAAAGCACCTCAGCCTTAATCGTATCTGGAAGCCGACCGCAGAATAGCCCGCACAGGTGTCCAGACAGCCGGTGCCGAAATCAGTATGTCGCGGCCCCAGAGGTCAGCCGGATAGCCGGCAGGAACGTCACCGAAGTGCCCGGCTGTAGCGCCGGCTTCTGTGGCGATCAGGCGGGCGGCGGCGAAGTCCCAGGGGCTGACGGTTTCGTAGTAGATGTCCAGACGGCCGCAGGCTACCCAGCAGATATCCAGAGCCGCCGAGCCTATGCGGCGCAGGTCGCGGCATTGGTGGATCATGGCATCGAGGCGGTTAAGCAAAGGCTCGAGGCTGTCCTTGGTGTACGGGAAACCGGTGGCGAACAGGGACTGCCTTGGGTCGGTAGCACCGCTGTGTCGGATTGGTTTTCCGTTCAGAGTGGCGCCTTCCCCCTTGGTGGCCCGGAAGGTTTCGCCGGGGAAGGGCGCATGGACTATGCCTACCTGCACCTCGCCTTTCTCAGCATAGGCAATGGAAATCGCGACCTGGGGGTGTCCATAGGCGTAGTTGACCGTGCCGTCGATGGGGTCAATTACCCACAGCGGAGTATCCAGCTCTTCAGCCTGTGACAGATCCGGCATGGTTTCTTCAGACAGAATACGGTGGCTCGGAAAGCGTTTGCGGATGGCGGCGGTGATGAATTCATCGGCCATGATGTCTGCGTGGGTCACCAGCTCGGTCTGGTGCTTGTAGTCGGTGCGCAGGGTGTTTTCATCGCGCTCGCGGCGGACCAGTTCGCCGGCCTCGCGGGCCAGGGCTTCGGCGAAATCGGTGATTTCTCGCAGAGACAGTGAATCAGACATGGCACCCTCGATTGCAGAATATGAGGGTGCCAGTCTAACACGGAGCGGTTACAGGCTTTGCAGCCAGTGCTCTATCTTGTCCATGGCTTTAACCAGACGCGGGCAGGCCTGGTTGACGAAATCGTCACCCAGATTCTGGCCTGCGAACTCATCCCCCGCCAGGGCCAGTGCCTGTTTGCCGTCGAAGTCCACAAACGCCAGACGGGCGGCCAGGTGGTCCGGCTGGAAGCCGAAATCGCTGGAGGGAAGAATGGCCACACCGGTATTTTCCAGCAGTGCCGTACACAGGGACTGTGAGGTCTTGATATCCTGTTGTTTCAGTTTTTCACGGTAGCTGGAGAAGTCCGGGAACAGGTAGAAAGCACCCTGGGGTTTTTGCACGATCGCGCCCATTTCAAGCAAGCGGCGGTGCATGTATTCCCCCACCACCTTGAGCACGCGCCGCGACTGTTTCAGATACTCGTTGATATCGTCGCCGCCATTGAACGCGGTGATACCCGCATGCTGGATTGGTGCGCTGGTCGAGGTGAAGGTTTCGCTGGCGATGATCGCCATGGCGTCCTGAAGCGGGCGCAGTTCCGGCGGGAAGATAAAGGTGCCCAGACGCCAGCCGCCGGCGCCCAGCCACTTGCTCATGCCGGTGCTGATGATGGTGCCTTCCGGGTAGTAGCGGGCAATGGATTTGTGCCGGCCCTCGAAATTCACTTCCCCGTAGATTTCGTCTGACAGCAGAATCAGCCCGTACTTGCGCGCAACATTGGCAATCGCCAGCAACTGATCATCGGTGTAGGTACAGCCGGTCGGGTTGGACGGATAGTTGAGAATCAGAATCCGTGGCCGTGAAGGATCGTCCCGGCAGATGATGTCCAGCTCTTCGGCGGTCAGCTGCCAGTTGTTCTCGGCATGGGTCGGCAGCCAATGCACCGAGCGGCCGATGATACGCGCCTGGGGTGCGTAGGAAACCCAGCTCGGGCGCGGAATCAGCAAGTCGCCGTAATAGGCCAGTTGCAGGATGAACAGCAGCTCTTTGGAGCCGGGGCCGATCAGCACATCTTCCCAGCTCGAACGCATGTGCTCGTTGCGGTTGATGTAGCCGGAGATGGCTTCACGCAGGCCTTTCAGGCCTTTTACCGGCAGGTAGTCTTTCTCGTGGGCGTGGTCTTTGAGGGCCTCGACAACGCGTTCGGGCACCGGGAACGGAGACTGCCCCAGGCCCAGCTTGATGATGTCCTTGCCTTCGGAGCGCAGCTGATTGCTAAGCTCGTTGATGCGCAGAGTGGCCGAGGGCTGGATGCCCCGGACGTTCAGGTTGATCGCGTAACGGTGGTCGTGTTTGATGTCCATTGTCCCGGTCTGTTGATGGTGGTAGACACAGGCAGTATAGGGAACGCAAACATAACTGTGAGCCGGATGCTGATAGGGGATTGCCGAAGTCAGCGGTTCTTGATCCAGACTTCCACCCGGCCGTTGCGAGGGCTTCCCTTGCCGCCCACAGGCATATAATGCCCATAACCAGTGTACGACACGTCGGGTACATTTGCGTCCTCCAGTGCCTTGCGCACTGACAGAGCCCGTAACTCCGATACCATCTGGGCTTTCAGCTCATGGCTTTCAGTGTCGGCAAAGCCGATTAACAGCAGGTCGTCAGCGGAACGGTTATGGCTGTCCAGGTATTGCTTTAATCGCAGCAGATCGCGCAGGGCTTTGTTGTCCAGCCGGGTTCTGCCCTCGGAAAATCGGAAGTTCACGGTCAGACGATGGTAATGCCGGGTCAGTTGTTTGAAGGTTTCCGGCACTGAACGGTCGAACTCCGGTTTTACCGCCACCGGATTTTGGGAGATGAAGCCGGATTCGGCCACCAGAGCCTGCCCTTCTGCGCCCAGGGCAAAGTCGATCAGCTCGTCGGCCATCGCTGGCGCCTTGTCCCCCGGGGTGTACATGAACAACCGGCGGGCCAGGGGGTAGTCTTCGCTGGCAACGGTTAGCTGGTTGGGTTTCAGTGCCGGTGCATTGCCCTCGGAAACCGCCAGAAGTTTGCTGTTACGAACGGATGCCAGGCCGGCAAAGCCGATTCCTGCCGGGTCGCTGGACACATCATCGGACAATTGGTCGTTGGACTCGTAGCGTCGGGCGGACTCATCCAGCGCCCAGGTTTTGCGCAGGACCAGCGACTTGAAGGTGTCCCAGGTGCCGGACCGGTCGTCCCGGGCGTAAAGGTTGATGGGGCGATTGTCGCCGCCCAGTTCTGACCAGTTATCAATCTCACCGGAAAAGACTTTGCCGATGGAGTCGATGCTCAGTTGGTTAACCGGATTGGACGGGTGTACCAGAATGGCCAGGCCATCAATGGCGATCACGTGTTCGCTTGTCAGTGCATTCAGGTCGGCGATGCTGCTGAATTGCGCCACTTCCGCGCTTTTTACCGGTCGTGAGGAAGCCCAGATGTCGGCCTTGTCATTGGCCATAGCCTGGAAGCCGGTGCTGGAGCCGTGGGCGGCGACCAGAATACTGACACGGGAGTTGCCGCTGCGGGTGCTCAGAATCTGCTCATTGACGGTGCCGGTACCGACGGCAGTTACGTCGCTGTTATAGCGACTCTCCAGGTAGCCGGTTACCAGCATGGGAGCAAGAGTGGCGCCGACAGTGTTGGAGCCGTGAATTTCCAGGTCATGAGCCAGGGTGGGGATAGCCAGGGTCAAGGATGCCAGAAAAACGGCGGAGTGCCTGAGAATCCTGTTTACTGATCGGTATGCCATTACCAGTGCGCCTGTTCCGAGCTGAGTAGATAAGCCGGAATCATGCGTGATCAGCGTGACAATTTCATTTCAGCCAGAAGCTCAGAACCGGTGGGGCTCCAGTTCCATGTGCAGGATTTTTGGTCCCAGCATGATAATTCTGCCGGTGTAGCGTTCTTCGCCGGTGGTGGTGAAATCGAACAGGAACCGACGCCAGACCCGAAGACGACCGTTTTCGTCGCGCTTCACCCATATCCCCCGGAGGAATACCGCGTCGTCCAGCAACAGAACATCCATGGTCTTGCAGTAGCGGTGCGCTGCCTGCAGGACAAAGTCTGTGATGGCCTTGGCCCGCCACCAGTACCAGACAGCGAAGCCGGCGACGAAGAGCCAGAAGAGGGTTCCCAAGGTCAAGTTGTTGGCGATCCTGTCAGTTATGGGGATAAACGTTCAGGTCGCCAGCCTACCTCATTGCACCGGTTCGGGAAATTGCTTCTTGCCCGCTCCGGATTTGCGGGCCAGCAAACGGTCCCGCAGCATGTGCAGGAAATGGCTGGTCAGGAGCTGCGCCTGATCAACATGATTGCCCAGTTGCTCAGATTCCTCGCGGGCACTTTCGCTGCTTTCTACCGATTGGTTGCCCAGCTCCAGCAGGTGCCCGGCCTGTTTCTCGACCTGCACCGCCAGTGCAGATTGCTGCTCGGAGGCACTGGCGACTTCCCGGGCACAGTCATCGATGATGTCCATGTCATTCAGGGTGGTTCGCAGCGCCTGACTGGCTTCATCGGCCATGCCGGCGGTGTGATTGCAGGCCTCCGCGCCTTCGTTGATAACGCCGACAACCATGCGGGTTTCTGATTGCAGTTCCTCGATCATGGTGTCGATGCGCTGTGTGGATTCGTGGGTGCGTTTGGCCAGTGCCCGGATTTCGTCTGCCACCACGGAGAAGCCCCGGCCGGCTTCCCCGGCCCGGGCAGCCTCGATGGCGGCATTCAGCGCCAGAAGGTTGGTCTGTTCGGCGATCTCACTGATGACTTCCAGCACGACCGTGATGGCTTTACTGCGTTCGGAGAGCTTTTCCATTTCGCCATTGGCATTGTCCAGGCGATCACGCAGCTGGGAAATGGCCTGATTGACGCCGTCCATCCGGTCCTGGCACTGCCTTGCGGAATGCCGCGCCTCACCGCTGGCCTGTTCGGTGCGGGTGGTCATTTCGCTCACCCGGTGAACACTGCGGGTAAGTTCTTCAAAGGCCCGGGTAATGTCTTCAATGTCGGTTTGTTGATTGCGAATACTGGTGACCGAGCTTGATACCCACTCCATGGTTTTCTGTTTTTTGCCGTGCAACATGCCAATATTGGCATGCATGCGGGCGGACACGGCTTGCAGGGTGGCGTCCCTTTTCTGTCGGTCGTATTCAATCCAGGCGCCTTCATCCCGTCGGCCGGTGTAGATCCAGGGCATGACCGGATGCGCGTGACAGCAGGCGTCCCGGGCGGTTCGCATCATCGGCAGGGTGAGCCAGAACAGGATGGCAAATACTGCCAGAACCAGGGCCTGGAGGATGATCATTTGCGGAAGGGTCAGAGAGGCCAGCCCGAAGATCACCAGGCTGCCGGCAAGCACCGCGTACAGGCAGGCCAGCTTGGATGTCAGTGGAGGGCTGATGGCTTGAAAGCGTCGTGGGATTTTACCCTTGTTCCAGGCGTTGTAGGCGGCCTCGGCTCTCTGGATCTGGGCCCGGCCGGGCTGGCTTCTGACCGACTGGAACTCAACAATCTCGCCGTTCTTTTTGATCGGGGTGACGTAGGCATCCACCCAGTAATGATCGCCGTTCCTGCACCTGTTTTTGACTATGCCCCGCCAGGAGTCACCATTTTGTACAGTCTCCCAGAGGTTGGCAAAGGCGCCTGGCGGCATGTCCGGGTGGCGGATCATGTTATGGGGCTGGCCAACCAGCTCCTCGATATCAAACCCCGCCACATCCAGAAAATCCTCATTGGCGGCGGTAATCTTGCCTTTCAGGTCGGTGGTGCTGATCAGGTGATAGCTGGCGGGGTAGTCGCGCTCTTTCCCTGTGACCGGCTCATTCGTGCGCATGTATCGCTCCAGAATACATTTTTATGTGTACTCACTATCGACCCGCCGACCTTTGCACGATATCCGCTTATTGCAAATCTTGAGACACTGTATCTACACACATACCTCTTTGGTCAAAGGTGCACCTGTTTTGCAAAATGTGGATAGGTTGAGGTCGTTTTGAGCATATGCTTGAAGGCAAGAAAATATATTTCAGCACGGAAGGCAGGCGAGGATGCAGGCGTTGAATGAACGGGATTTCAGGGCGCTGGTGGACAATCACCCCAGGGCCATCATGCTCTCGACCCCAAAGGCGACTATTGTTTATGTGAACAACCAGTTCCAGTCTGTGACCGGTTACCGGCCGGAAGAAATCATAGGTAAGACTCCGTCGGTTCTGAGTTCCGGCCTGCACTCCCGGGATTTCTACAGCGATATGTGGGTGTGTCTGGAAGAAAACGGGCGCTGGGAAGGGCTGATCTGGAACCGGCGGAAAAACGGGGAAAATTACCCGCAATGGCTGACCATCTATCCGGTGGAATATGACGGCCGCAAGCTTTACGCCGGTATATTCATGGACGTTGGCGAACTGACGGCCAATGATGAGCGCCTGGCCTCGCTGGCCTACTACGACCCCCTTACCGAGTTACCAAACCGCACGTTGTTTCAGGAGTTTCTGAAGGCCAGGGCGTGCCAGCGCGGTTTGGCGAACAGCTGCTTTGCGGTTTTGTATATTGATCTGGACTTCTTCAAATCAGTGAATGATCTGCACGGTCATGATTATGGTGACCAGGTGTTGAAGCAGGCGGCCGCCTGTATCCAGGGCGTGTTGCGTAAAGGCGATGTGATTGCCCGTTTATCCGGTGATGAGTTTGCTGCCATTATCGAGTTGCAGGAGGAATCCGAGCTGGAGGCTGTCTGTCAGCGGATGACCAATGTATTCCGGGCTCCGGTGGAGGTGGATTATCGGGAGTATTTCCTGTCGGCATCGGTAGGGGCAGCTATCTATCCCCGGCACGCTGATGATTCCGCAGAGTTGCTATTGAAAGCAGATCGGGCCATGTATTCGGCAAAGCTGGCAGGCCGTGCCTGTTACCGGATTTACAGCGCTGAAGAAAGCGAACAGGGCAAGCATCAGCAGATCGTTTCCGAGGCCCTTGTAGGCTCGCTAAAGACCGCTCCTGACGAGTTCTCGGTGGTGTACCAGCCCCAGTACGATTTATGCACCGGTGCCATGGTAGGCATGGAAGCGCTGTTGCGGTGGCGTCATCCGGAACTGGGAGTGATTTCGCCCGGTGAGTTTGTGCCGCTGGCAGAGCAGCGTGGACTGATCCATGAGCTGACCGAGCATCTGGTCCGTTGCATTATCCGCGACCTGGATGACCACGCGTTCAGCGGTAACGATACCATGCGACTGGCCATCAACATCTCCGCGCGTCAGATCTCCGATGGCCGTCTGGAGCATCTGCTGGAGCCGTTCTTCGCGCGTTTGCGCAGGGCCGGCTGGCGTCCGGAGATAGAAATTACCGAAACCCGCCTGATGAACCTGTCTCGCCTGTGTCTCGATAAACTCAGAGAGTTTGGGCGCAAAGGTGTAATGGTGGCCATTGATGATTTCGGCACGGGTTACTCTTCGTTGGCTTACCTGCACACCCTGCCTGTGCATGTGTTGAAAATTGACCGCCAGTTTGTCCAGCGCCTGGGTGGCGACAGCCGGGATTCGCGGATCGTTTCCGCAATTCTTGGTATCGCCGAAGCGCTGGATCTGGAGGTTGTGGCTGAAGGTATTGAAACGGAAGCACAGAAATCCAAACTGACGGAGCTGAAGTGTCATCGGGGGCAGGGCTATCTGATGGCACGGCCGTCACCACTGGCAAGCCTGGCGGCGATGTAGGTTCGGGGGCTTAGCCAGGTTGTCAGGGTTTGACAAGCATCAATAAAGGGCCAGAAATCGGCGGGTTTTCGGGTATTTTGCAAGATCTGGCTAGGGTGTTGTGTGGCTTTGCCTTACAAGGGCTGGGTCATTCACTGCCGGTGCTAGCCGTATGCGCAACCCTGATGCCCGATCAGAACTTGAAGCTTACCTGCGGCTGAACCGCGCCACCTCCGGCGAATGGTTACAAGCCCTCCGCCAGTTGCTGGGCTGTGAGAGTATGGCGTGTAACGTGCTGCGCCCTCAGGCCATGTTGGGATCGCTTTCTGCACTGGAATCCGATGCGGGTGTGATTTGTGTGCTGAATGTTGCCCAGGAAATGGAGCTTGGGCACTGTCAGCTTGCCAGCCCCTTGCTGGTGATGCCGATCGAAGGTCGCTGTGAGATCACGCTCGCTGATGGCACCCGGCTGCCGGTAGTGCCTCTGGCCATGGTTCCTGCAGAAAAGAATTTCACGCTGACGGTGGGGGCAGGCAGTCAGTTGGTGCTGGTTTTCCCGTTCAATCGGGAACTGCCCCGATGGCCGGAGCCCGCATGCGCGGCTGCATTGGCCGATAACCTGTCGCAGTTTCTTTTCCATTCGGAGTATTTCCAGAATCATCAGCATGCCTGCACCCAGGCCAGCAATCTGTTCGCGACACTGGAGCAGGTGTTGTTGCACGGCCCCCCGTCCCACTCAGGATGTCAGGCGATGCCGGAACTGGATCGTCGCCTGACCCGGGTAATCGACAAGATTCGCTGTGAGCCGGAATGGGCTTTTAACCTGCAGGAACTGGCCAGCCATTCCGGCGTCAGCGAGCGCAATCTGTATTATCTGATGAAGCGGGAAACCGGTATGACGCCCTACCGGTTCTATCAACGTTGCCGGTTGATTCGGGTGCGCCGCCGGTTGGTGGATTGCCAGTGCGATATTCCGCATATTTCCTGGTACGCCGCCGATGAAGGCTTTTCCCACCTGGGACGTTTTGCAGCGCTGTATCGTGAGCATTTCGGCGAACTGCCCAGTGAAACCGTGCAATGGCGTCGTCGTCTGCAGGCGCTGGACGAAACCGGAGGCAGTCAGGCTTCAATCGCGGTCTGAAGGTTGTGAACTGGATCTGACACAAAAAAGCCCGCCAGGGCTAGGCTCTGGCGGGCTTTTTGTTGGGTTGGTGCCTGTCAGTGGCTGCTTGCTGCTTCTTTGTCTGCGTCTTCTTTTGCCACTGTGCCGTGGTGATCACGGGCCAGCAGAAGGTAGAACGCTGGCAGCACAAAGATGGTGAACAGTGTGCCAATGCCCAAACCGGCACTGATGGTCAGGCCGATGGCAAAGCGACTTTCTGCCCCCGGGCCAACCGCGATCAACAGCGGCACCATGGCGAAGATCAGCGCCAGAGAGGTCATGATGATCGGGCGAAGCCGGATTGCTGCTGCTTCAACCACTGCATCAAATTTGCTCAGGCCCCTGTCTTTCTGCAACAGATTGGCGAATTCCACAATCAGAATGCCGTTCTTTGAAACCACGCCGATCAATGTGATCAGCCCCACCTGGGTGTATATGTTCATGGTGGCAAAGCCCAGCACAATAAAGGCCATGGCGCCGGCTACCGACATAGGCACCGAGACCAGAATGATGAATGGGTCACGCCAGCTTTCGAACTGTGCCGCCAATACCAGATAGATCACCAGCAGTGACAGGAAGAATGTCACCATCAGTGCGCTGCCCTGGTTGGCCAGCTGCCGGGTCTGACCGGTGTAGTCGTTGCTGAAGCCCTGTGGGAACACCTCGGCGGCAGTGGTTTCCATATAGTCCATGGCCGTGCCCATGGCAACGCCTGGTTTCACAACGCCCTGCAGGGTCAGCGAGTTCTGCTGATTGAACTGGGTGCGGTTGGAAGGCTCCACATCTTCGCTGAAGCTTACCACGCTGGACAATGCCACCAGCTCGCCGTTGCCAGCCCGGATGTAGTAGTCATCCAGGGATTCCTTGCTGGGCCGGAACTGGTCGTCGACTTGCGGCATGACCTTGTAGGAGCGCCCTTCCATGTTGAAACGGTTGATATAACCCCCGCTGAGCATGCTGGACAGGGATTCCCCGACATCCTGCATGGACAGCCCAAGGTCTGCTACCCGGTCGCGATCGACATTGATGCGGGTGACTGGCTTGTCGAAGTTGATGGACTTCTGCAGGAACATGAAATTGCCGCTTTGCATGGCCTCGCCCATGAGTTCGTCAGCGACCTGATCCAGCTGTTCATAGCTGCCACCGGTGGTGATCACGAACTGGAAGGGCAGGCCGCCACCGGAGCCGGGCAGGGAGGGGCGAGGGAACACGGCTGTTTGCAGCCCCGTCACGTTTTTCAGCTCGGCGTCCAGCTTGGGCTGGGCCTCGGACTGGCTGATGTCCCGCTCACTCCAGGGCGCCATCTTGAAACCGCCAAAGACCGCATTGGGGCTGGTTATACCCAGAATCATGAAGTCTTCGTGGTAACCCGGAACGTCAGCAATGCGTTCCTGCACCTCCCTGCCATTATCGATCAGGTAATCCATGGTGGAGGTTTCCGGGCCGAGCCCCTGGTGGAACAGAATGCCCTGGTCTTCGGTGGGTGCCAGCTCACTCTGGCTCATGTTGACCATGAAATAGATGGAACCCAGTACCACCACGGCGAAGAAAACCACCACGGATTTGGTCTGCATCAGGGAAATCAGCGCCCGCTTGTACAGGTTGGCCAGGCCGTTGAAGGTTTTCTCCACCTGCTGCTCAAACCGGCCGGGATTGCCGTGTGGTTTGAGCACTTTGCCGGACAGCATGGGCGACAGTGTCAGCGCGACGATCCCGGAGATCACAACGGTGCCGGCCAGAGTGAAGGCAAACTCGGTAAACAGTGAACCGACCAGGCCTCCCATAAAGCCGATGGGGGCGTATACCGCCACCAGCGTGGTGGTCATGGCAATGATAGGCACGGCCATTTCCCGGGCGCCGTTGATGGCAGCGTCAAACCGGGATTCGCCCTGTTCAATATGCCGATGCACGTTTTCCACCATGATGATGGCGTCATCGACCACCAGGCCGATGGCCAGAACCATGGCCAGCAGGGTGAGAAGGTTCAGGGAGAAACCGAACATCAGCATCACGAAAGCGCCACCAATCAATGACAGCGGCACTGCCACGGAGGGCACGATGGAGGCACGAACCGAACCCAGGCACAGGAAGACAACGACCAGTACGATGACCATGGCTTCCAGCAGGGTCTTGATCACCTCGCTGATGGAGTCCTCAATAAAGTTCGACGCGTCATAGGCCAGGACCACATTCAGGCCCGATGGCAGCTGGTTTTCGATCTCGGGCAGCTCGGTCTTCACCAGATCCGCAACGGTGAGCGGGTTCGCGCCGGGTGCCATTTCGATGGCTACGAAAGCGGCAGGTTCGCCTTTGTAAAGCGCCAGTTGATCGTAGGTTTCCGAGCCCAGTTCTACCCGGGCAATATCCTGCAGACGGATCTGGGTGTCGTCAGACTGTTTGACCACCAGGTTCTTGAAAGCTTCAGGATCGGCGATGTCGGTGTCACTGGTCAGGCTGATCTCGGTGTATTTGTCTTTCGTTTTGCCGACGGCAGCCTGGTAGTTGTTGGCCCGGAGTTTTGCCGCGACATCGGATGGGGTCATATCCACGGCAGCCAGCCGTTCCGGGTCGAGCCACACGCGAAGTGCGAAATTCCGACCCAGGATCTCGGCTTTGCCAACGCCGGACAGAGCCTGCAATTTGGGTTGCACCACCCGGGTGAGGTAGTCGGTAATCTGAGGCACTTCCAGCTCGGTGCTGTAGAAGGCGATGTACATCAGTGCCGTGCTGTCACCGGTAGTGGAGGTGATTACCGGGTCTTCTGCTTCGGCAGGCAGCACGTTGCGCTGACTGGCCACCTTGGCCTGGATTTCCGCCAGAGCGTCGTTGGCGTCGTAGTTGAGAGCCATCTTGGCTTCAATGGTCGACACGCTCTGGGAGCTGGTGGACGTCAGATAGTCAATGCCACTGGCTTCGGCCATGGCCTGTTGCAGCGGTGTGGTAATAAAGCCTTTGATCAGGTCTGAGCTGGCACCGGGGTAGGCCGTGGTGACGGTAACCGTGGTGCTCTCCAGTTGCGGGTACTGGCGGATTTCCATTTCCATCGCCGCACGTGCGCCAATCAGCAGGATCAGCAGGCTGACGACCGTGGACAGTACCGGCCGGTGGACGAATATATCAGTGAAGCGCATTATTCAGACGCCTCCTTGTCGGATTTGTCCTGAATCTCGACCCGCTGGCCGGCACGCAGCCTCAACAGACCTTTGGCGACAACGGTTTCGCCGGCCTCCAGGCCGGAAGTCACGGCCGCGCGACCATCCCGAACTTCACCGGTAGTCACTGTGCGGCGGTCAACCACCAGTTCGCCGTCGTCGTTTTCCTTCACCACAAACACGAAATTACCGTAGGTGTTATAGGAAATCGCGGTTCTGGGCAATGTAACCACTTCGTTTTCCCGGGGCTGTCCGGTCTGGATGGTGGCGAACATCCCCGGGCGCAGGAGGCCTTCCTCGTTATCAAGGGTGGCGCGAATGCGCACTGTGCGGGTTTCCGCGTTTACCGAGGTGTTGATGGCGCTGACTTCCCCTTCGAACGTTTCTCCGGGAACAGCTGCCACGGTGACGGTTACCGGGTAGTCTTTGGCGACCTCCGGCAGGTATTTTTCTGACAGGGTGTAGTCGACATAGATCGGGTCCAGCATGTTGATTTCGACAATAGACGTGCCGGTAGCAATGTACTCACCCTGATCGATCAGGCGGATACCCAGTGTGCCGTCAAACGGCGCCCGGATTACTTTTTTGTTCAGCTGCGCTTCGGCTTCGTTTACCCGGGCCCGGGCAGCATCGTAATTGGCTTTGGCTTCATCGTACTGGGACTGGGAGACCGCGCGCTTGGGCAGCAGGTCGGAAATCCGTTCGAATTCCTGGCCAGCCAGTTGAGCTTCCGCGCGGCGGGTGCGCAGCGCTGCTTCATCAATCGCGGCATCCAGGCGTATCAGCACGTCGCCTTTGCTGACCGTATCGCCGGATTCAAAGTTGACGGTTTCAACCACCCCGGGTACTTCGTTGGCGGCCGCAATACCGTTGATTGCCTTGATACTGCCGACCGACTTGATGGACGGCTGCCAGTTCTCGGTGGTGGCATCGGTGACCGAGATAACGGCTGGTGCCTGGGGCTGGGATTGCTGCTTTTGCATCTGATCGAACTGGTAAAACTTGTATCCGAAGATACCGCCCAGCACGAGGCCGAGGAAGATGATCACGATGACGAAGCGGGAAGCGGTGCGCATAGATCTGTACCTGAAAATGGGGTGGCGATAATAATGACACGCGTTAACAAAAAGTTAAGGGTAGGATGCTACAAAAGCTGCTGCTATTTGTCACCCATTGGCGCAATTATCATAGTATAAATACCGTGGTAGGCACCCGAGTACGAGCAAGGCAAGCTGGCGGATCAGGGCAGGATGTCCACTTTTACTTCCACCGTCTGGTTCTCGGTACGGCTATCGTTCACGCGGTAGGTTATGCCTTTTTTCTGACTGTTTTGTGAAGAACGGGTTCCGCCCAGGCTTACCCATTGGCCTGGATCGACCCGCCGGATCGTTACCAGTGCTTCGGTCTCGTAGCCTTCTATGGCGGCCGGATCTTCCTCAAAAGAGACGATGGTCAGTTCCACGGTCTGGTCAGAAATGGATTGGGGGCTGACCACAAATCCGCTGCGTGTTTCCACCTGTTTCATGAGCGCGGCCGGGTTTCGACCACCCTGGATGGCAAACGGGAGCGTGCGGACATTGCCTGACGTGATGTGGGCAGACTGGCCATCCTGTACCACCAGGTGTCGCTGACGGGTGGCGTTGGTGGAAATGGTGTTGTGGCGGATGTTGGCGCTGGCCTCATTGTTGGATGCACTGACTCCGCCGCCGGATTCCTTGCCGCCGATGTCCTGGCGATAGCGAACGGTTACCCGCATTTGTACCGGAGCCACATCAATGGATTCCACCAGTTGGCCGATTTCATCCAGCAGCCGGGGCTCTGCGCGTATAACCAGTTGCTGGTTCCGGGCGCTGACGGTGATCTGTTCGCCTTGATAGAGGTCCCGAACCTGTCGGGCCATATCGTCGGCGCTCCGGTTATTCAGTTCGTAGATACGGGATTCCGGTTGCGCCAGGGCAGGGCTGGCGAAAACGGCCAGAATCAGCACCAGTAGTAGCCGGACGGCGGTGGCCTGAGAAAATGAACGGTTCATCGGAATCTCCGGATTTCGGGTTGCCAAGTGGAAAACCACAGGGTTATAGTAAAAAGCATGAAGACCACACACGCAGCCTGTCAATTGAATGTTCTGAAAGCTTTTGGTGAAAAACTGAAAGCCGCAGGCTCTGCTGTGTATTTTTGGTGGTTTGGTTATGGCTTTTATTTTAGCCAGAGCCCGGGCCGCCCGTAAGATCTTCATCGACCGAATATAACGAGGAAGGCAGCCCGGCAAGCAACCCAGGCTGCCACCGGACTCAGAAAGCCCCGACTGGTAGCCCAGCCGGGGCTTTTTTGATTCTGATACAGGGAAAAGGGAACGCCGACATGAACATGCCTCTGCAAGCTGACACTCTGGAAGCCGCGCCGGTCAGTCGTGGCCATCATCGCCAGGAGACCAGATTGCCCAACGCCCTGGAGCTGCGTGCGCAGTTCCCCGTCAGCGATCAGTTGGCCGGGAATATCGCCGCCCACCGGGACGGGATTCGCCGGGTGCTGCATGGCCAGGATGATCGCACCCTGATCGTGATGGGCCCCTGTTCCATTCACGATGAGCAGGCTGCGCTGGAATATGGTGAAAAGCTTAAAGCCCTGGCCGACGAGGTCAGCGACCGCTTCCTGATCGTCATGCGTGCCTACCTGGAAAAGCCCCGCACTACCGTGGGCTGGAAAGGCCTGCTGTACGATCCGGAACGTACCGGACGGGGTGATCTGAAGCAGGGGCTGGAGCGCTCCCGAAAGCTGTTGCTGGCGCTGTCGGAGCTTGGCCTGCCGTTGGCCACAGAAGCGCTCGGGCCATTCATGATGGATTACCTGGGCGACCTGGTGAGCTGGACGGCTATCGGCGCCCGCACCACCGAGTCACAGATTCACCGGGAAATGGTCAGCGGCCTGCCCATGCCGGTGGGTTTCAAAAATGGCACCGATGGCGGTGTTGGCGTGGCCATCAATGCCATGAAGTCCGGTGCGCACCCGCATCATCACATGGGGATTTCCCATTGTGGCTCCCCCGCGATGATTTCCACACCCGGCAATCCGGATACCCATCTTGTTTTGCGTGGCGGTCGCGGCATCACCAACTACGATGAAGTCAGCATTGCCCGGGCCACTGAGCAGTTGGAACAGGCCGGGGTCAGTGCCGCCGTCATGGTGGATTGCAGCCACGATAACGCACAGAAGCAGGCAGAAAGGCAGTTGGATATTGCCCGGGAAGTGATGGCCCAGAAACGGGCGGGCAACACCCGTATCAAAGGCCTGATGCTGGAAAGCTTCCTGGCCTTTGGCCGTCAGGATGATGGTGACGACCTGACCTACGGCTGTTCGATTACTGATCCGTGCCTGAGCTGGGAACAGACGGAGGCTCTGATCCGCTCACTGTAGACAGCAACAACTGCCCGGCCAGCAGCACCAGGACGCCGCCCATGACCCTGTCCAGCCAGTGTCCGAACCGGTTGAAGCCCCGGCGGACACGGGGGTGGGTAAAGAATATCGCCACCATGGCAAACCAGAGCCCGGTGGCCAGTGCCATATAAAGACCATAACCGGCCTGAAGCATGACCGGCGTGCCCGGATTGATCACCACCGAAAACAGCGATACGAAAAACAGGGTTGCTTTCGGATTCAGGGCATTGGTCAGAAACCCCAGACGGAATGCCGCCCAGCCTGTCTGTCTTTTACCCTCTTTCGCTTCAACATGAACGCTGCCGGGCCTGGCCCGCAGGCAATGCCAGGCAATCCAGAGCAGGTACAGGGCGCCGACCACTTTCAGGATCGTGAACAGCAGTACCGATTGCTGAATGATCAAACCGATCCCCAGTAACGAATAGCCCACATGCAGCAGAATGCCCAGGCCGATGCCTACGGCACTGAACAGGGCATTGCGGCGTGACTGAGTCAGCGCCTGGCGCAAAATGATGGCAAAGTCCGGCCCCGGGCTGGCGACAGCCAGCAGGTGAACCAGTGCCACAGTAAGAAATTCCAGCCAGTATTGATGCACCTGAAGTCTCCGGGTCAAGGCAGCGAGTGCTGTAAACGTGAGTTGATCGGTGACAAGCATAAGAGGATTTTTTGCAGGTTTCACCTGTCACCGATCTACAGGCTTTCTATACTCGTAGATCAACTTGACGAAAAGCGGGGTGATTCTGCCCCTTTAAGGAGACCGGATGGACAAGCGAGATGTGGATGTAGCCATCATCGGCGCCGGTACCGCCGGCATGGTGGCGTATCAGCGGGCAAGCAGGAAAAACGATCGCGTAGTCATTATCGAAGGCGAACAGTACGGCACTACCTGTGCCCGGGTCGGATGCATGCCCAGCAAGTTACTGATTGCCGCTGCAGACAGAGCTCATGATGTGCGCCATGCCGATCAGTTCGGTGTATTTCCGGGAGAGGTGCGAATTGACGGCGAGGCGGTGATGAGGCGCGTTCGCGCCGAGCGTGATCGTTTTGTGGAACCGGTGGTGCGTTCCATGGAGTCCCGGCCGGAAGAGCAGCGGTTGATGGGGCATGCCCGCTTTCTCGACAGCCACCGGCTGGTAGTCGGGGATCATACCGAAGTGCATGCGCAGCGCATTGTTATTGCCACTGGCTCCCGGCCGAATGTGCCCGGTGTTCTGAAGGGCGCCAAAGACCGGTTGATTGTGAATGATGACCTGTTTGACTGGCAGACCTTACCTGACTCAGTGGCTGTGTTCGGGCCGGGGGTGATTGGTCTGGAGCTGGGCCAGGCGTTGAGCCGTCTGGGTGTCCGGGTTCGCCTGTTCGGCGTTACCGGCGGCCTTGGTGGTCTCCGCGATGAAAAAATACGTGACTATGCGCTGGAAACCTTCAAAAACGAATTTTCCCTGAGTCCGGAAGCGGACACCCAGAAGGTACAGCGCACCGAGCAGGGCGTTCAGATCACCTGGCAGGAAGAGGGTAAGGAGCATCAGGAAACGTTCGACTACCTGCTGGCTGCCACCGGGCGGCGCCCGAATATTGACCACCTGGATATCCAGAACGCCGGTATCGAGCTGGATGACCGGGGCATGCCGTTGTTTGACCCGTACACCTTGCGTTGCGGCGACAGCCATATCTTTATCGCTGGTGATGTGAATAACGACCGTCCGTTATTGCATGAAACAGCAGATGAAGGCCGCATTGCCGGCGATAACGCGGGGGCTTATCCGGAAGTGCGTGCCGGGTCGCGGCGGACGCCGCTGGCAGTCATTTTTACTGATCCGCAGATTGCCACGGTCGGGTTGAGCATCCACCAGGTCGATAAGCAGTGCCACAGCTGTTTTGGTGTTGGCGAAGTCAGTTTCGAGGACCAGGGTCGCAGCAGGGTCATCGGCAAGAACCGGGGCCTGTTAAGGGTGTACGGCGAGCATGGCAGTGGATTGTTTATGGGCGCAGAGATGTTCGGTCCGGCGGCTGAGCACATCGCTCACTTGCTGGCCTGGTGTGCCCAGAAGCGAATGACCGTGAGTGAAATGCTGGAAATGCCGTTTTATCACCCGGTTATTGAGGAAGGTCTGCGCACCGCTCTGAAGGAGCTCAGCCGGCAATTGAATACAGGGCCGGAACCGGGCGAGGAGTGCATGGACTGCGGGCCGGGGGTGTAGCCCCGGCCAGGGCGGAGCCGGTCAGTGAGCAGCCGGGATCACGCGCTCTGAGGGCTGCCCGGGTTCATTGTTGTGGCACGGGCGGTTGCATTTTGCTGGCGTCGGGCCCAGATTTTCTCGTGGAAAAAATAGGCCACGGTATTGATGGCCGGCTCGACCATGGCAATCAGGCTGCCGATCAGGATGTCACCGGTCAGCAAATAAGCCACCGTGAACGCGACTGTGAAGTGAGTGATGGCAAAGGTAATTGTCTTCAGCAACGACTGGTCACCGTTAGCTCCGTGCTTGTGAACGAACATTTTCATCGTGCTCATGATCAACTCCGCTTGCGTCATGTTATGGCTTTATTTAAGGGCAAACGAGAACTATTTCCAAATAAAATGTGCCATTGCAACTGATAGTGGAATCCTATGGGCGCTCCAGATCATTCATAAGCTAATGCTATCAATGGCATCAAGTAACTAAACTGGGGCTTTGCCCCGGTTTTGGCGTAAAGTAAGAAATCAGATATTTTCCGAAACGAATCAGGAGGTTCAATATGGGTAAGAATTTCATTGGTCTTGATACCGAGAAAACAGAACAGTTGGCCAGTGCACTGAACGATCTGCTGTCCAATTACCAGATTTTCTACATGAACGTGCGTGGTTACCACTGGAATATCAAAGGCGACAATTTCTTTGAACTTCACGTCAAGTTTGAAGAGCTCTACGACGACTTGTTGCTCAAGATTGACGAAATTGCGGAGCGTGTGCTGACTCTGGGTCATCGTCCTGCCCACGCTTACAGCACGTACATCGAGAAATCCCAGATCCCGGAACGTAAAGACGTTTCTGATGGCAAAGAAGCCATGGAAAACATCGTGGAAAGCTTTGGCAAGATCATCTCGCGCCAGCGCGAACTGCTGAACATGGCCGATGAAGCGAACGACGAGGGCACGAACGCCCTGATGAGTGATTACATCTCCGAGCAGGAAAAGACTGTGTGGATGTATCGCAGCTACCTGGGCGAGTAAGTCACCCGCTTGTGGCGAACACGAGAATGGCGGCCTTCGGGCCGCCATTTTTTATGCCTGAAAATAACCTGCCATATATCCTTAACACCCTTGTCATATCGCCCCGATAACGTGGCCTGCAATCGCACTAAAGAACCGTCATCGAGTGACATGTCGAGGAGAGATTGCCATGGGTTTTATCACGAAAATGCCGGCTTTGGGCGCACTTGCTCTGGCCCTGTCGTTTAACAGCCTGACTGTCGCCGCCGAGTCGTCTCTGGCGGACATATGCCCCAACCCGATCCGTATGGCGGATACCGGCATTGAAGGTATGGGCCAGCTGCGTGATGCCTTCGGCCCATTCAGTGAGGAGTTTGAATCGGTAACCGGGCTGGAACTGGAGATGTTCTCGCTGAGTAATCGCACCGCCGCCGGTAACGCTCTGCAATTTGACGATGTGGAGCTGGTTTTCTCAGGTCCGTCGGAGTTTGTTCTGTTCAACCAGCGCCAGCCGGTGGACATTCTGTTTACCATTGAGCGGCCGCATTACGGCAGCAGCTTCTACGTCAAAAACGACAGTCCGATCAAGGAATTGGCCGACCTCGAAGGCAAGCGCATCGCCCTGAAAGATGTCGGGTCCACCAGTGGCCACATCTTCCCAAGCCAGATGCTGGTGCAGGCCGGCCTGGATCTTGACCGTGATCTGGACATCGTGATGGCCGGCGATGCCCGAATTGCCGCGCTGGTTAACGACGACGTTGTCGCCATGGGTGGCGGTAACCGCGACATCGAAAAAATCGAGGCCCTGGATCCGGATGGCGATTACCGGGTGATCGCCAAGAGCGAGCGCCTGCCCGGCGATCCGGTGGTTATGCGGGGCTCGCTGCCGGAGGAATGCAAAACCGGCTTGCGGGAAACCCTTTCCGCCCACAGTGACCAGCTATGGAACTCGCTGATTTCCACCGAGCGTAACAGGGACAAGTTCCTGAACCGCGACTCGTACATGGCCTTTGATATCCAGCCTGACGACTACGAAGTGGTTCGTGACGCCTACGCCAGTGCCGGCATCGAATTGAAGTAATCCGTCCTATGAGCACCATTACGATCCGGAACCTGAACAAGTACTACGGCTCACTGCATGTGCTGCGGTCGCTGGAATTGTCCATCAATCGTGGCGAGGGAGTGGTGCTTCTGGGTGCCAACGGCTGCGGCAAATCCACCTTGATGAAGTGTCTGAATGGGTTGGAAAAGCCACAGTCCGGAAGCATCCTGATCGATGACCAGGAAGTCACTGTTGCCAGGGGCCGGCAATTGCGCGGCATCCGGCGGGACGTGGGCGTTGTTTTCCAGCAGTTCAACCTCGTGGAAAATCTGACCGCATTCCAGAACGTATTGTATGGCGCCATGGGCCGGCAGGCCGGCGGCTTGTTGGCGGTCTGGAATGGTCTGGCCACCCGCGAAACCCGCGAGAAGGCCATGTACTGTCTGGCCAGGGTGCGCATGGCGGACAAAGCCGGTGACCGGTGTCGTGATCTGTCTGGCGGCCAGCAGCAGCGGGTGGCGATCGCCCGCATGCTGATGCAAAGCCCGAAAGTGATCCTGGCCGATGAACCGGTTGCCAGCCTGGACCCGAAAGCCGGTAAAGAAGTCATGGACCTGCTGTGGGATGTGGTGCGCGAACATAATATGACGGTATTCTGCACCCTGCACCAACTGGACCTTGCCAGGCACTATGCCGACCGGATTGTCGGCATGAAAGCCGGCCGTATCGTTCTGGATTCCGCCCGCGAGCCTGCTGACCAGGCGATGCTGGCCAGCCTTTACCAGGGGGATACACGGGTGGACGCCACGCCCGGCCATTCGCAAAACGTGCCTGCAGGCCAGGCCTGCGTTACGGAGACTGCATGAACACACCCCGTCATCCTGATGCAGCACCTTTGCCGCCAAGAATGGCCTCGCCTTCCTGGTTTGCCTGGCTGGTTCTGGTGTTATTTGTCTTTTTATTTGTTCAGGGATTCAGTAGTGCCGAAATATCCTTGCCGAGATTAATAAAAGGGGCACATAATCTGACGGCATTTATTGGCCAGGCTATCCCGCCGGACTGGTCGAATATGGATGTTATTGCCAATGCCATGCTGGAGACCTTATATATGGCCGTGGTTGGCGTAACTATCGGCATTATATTAAGTGTGCCTTTTGCTTTGCTGGCTTCAGTAAATACAACACCGCATCCATTAGTGAGATGGGTTGTGCGTTTTATGATTGCCACCATGAGAACCATACCAGACCTGATTTGGGCATTGATCTTTGTGGTTGCCGTGGGGCTGGGGCCTTTGGCGGGAATTCTGGCGATTGTTCTGGATACGATTGGCTTCGCTGCGCGCTTTTTCTCCGAACGCATCGAGGAAGTGCGCCCCGGCCCGGCCAACGCCCTGACTGCCAGTGGTGCCGGCCGTCTGTCGGTCATTATGGGCGCGATATTGCCGGAAACCCTGGCGTCCATGTCGGCCACCAGCCTTTACAGTGTTGAAAAAGCCATCCGCTCCGCTGTCACTCTGGGTCTGGTGGGCGCCGGCGGCATTGGTGTGGAGTTGTCTACCGCCATGCGCCTGTTCCAGTACGACAAAGCGCTGGCCATTATTACGGTAATACTGGTTGTGGTGATTGGCTTCGAGCAGCTCTCGTCAATGATCAGGAAACGCGTTATTTAAAGAAATAATTATATAATCTGAATTATTAAATAATAAAAAGGCACCTTTAACGGTGCCTTTTTTGTTTGTATAAGACTGTCATAAAACTGCCTTTATATTGCCGTAAATATGTCACTCGCCTGAAATAACCTGCCTTTATCTTGAAGACTCAAAGCCGAGGGGCTTTGAGCTCATGTTGCGTTTTGAGTGAAACCTTGATGCCGGGTCGGTTACCCGGCTTTTTTAAATTCCTGTTGCTGGATGTCTCGGTAAAAGTGATGTCCGGCAACATAGCAATATAGCGCTGGAGTTGTCTTTGAAAGCCCGTTTCATACCCCTTTATTTGTCCATTGGCCTGCTTTCCACCCAGGCATTTGCCGACGTCACCCTGACCCTGGGTTCGTGCCTGCAGGCGCATGCCGTGAACGGTCAGGAAAAACAGCTGGCGCCGGGCGATTCACTGACATTGACCAATGGCAGTCATCAACTGGTGGTCGACTGCACGGTAAACGTGGGCCGTTCTGACGATGACGCTTTCCCCGAAACCAGCGATGCCTTTGTTCTGCTGTTTGACGCCCGGGACACCGAGTTGACGCTGTCCGCTCCGGCCATTGGAACCGACCCGCAGATGGAACGATTCAACCGCCAGGGCAACTTCCGCCTGGTGAGTGATGGCGGCACTCCGGTGAGTTATCAGGCCGATGTGCTCGAAAAGGAGGGCTTTCAGGTGTTCCGCGATTACGTGGACGAGCTGGAGGCCTTTAACCGCACCGATTCATCTGCGGCTCTGCGCAGACACGCGCCGGGGTCGTCTGGCGTAGTGCGCGATGGAACGGAGCCTGTGTCGCAAGCTGGCGGCCCGGACGCTCCGGATCAGGAAACGGTTCGGCAAATGCTGCACTACTGGTATTTGCAGGCCGACACGGAAACTCGGAACGAGTGGAAGAACTGGATTCAATCCAGCAATTAAAAGCCCATAAAACCAATCGAAAGTGGAGTGAAAACCCATGAAAAAACTGCTTCTGGCTGTTGCTGTGTCCTCTGTAGCGGCAGGTTCTGCCAACGCTGCAACCATTTATGAGAAAGACGGTTTTACCTACAAGTTGAACGGTGATCTTCAGATTCAGATGCGTCAGTCCATCGGTGAAGATGAGCGCGCCGAAGTGGAGTACGACGATCTTGAACTGAAAAACTACGTGAGCTACGAGCTGGGCAATGGGCTGACCGGCTTCGGCCGCGTTGATTTCGGTTTCAAGGATGCTGCTGAAGGCAAGCAGGACGGCAGCAGCCTGGAAGAAGCCTATGTGGGCATGAAGTATGGCGTTGCATCCTTCTCATTCGGTAAGCAGAACTTTGCCGGCGATGAATTCGGCGTTGAAGAAGCTTACGAAGTTGCGACTATTGACGAAGACCGTTTCGACGGTATCGCAACCAGCGGTGATGACACCGTGCGTGTTGATGTTGAGCTGGACAACGTATACATCGCGGCATCCCACGAAATGGATGCAGCTGATGATGATGGCGAATTCTACGACCTTTTCGTTGGCACAGAAATTGTGGGTCTTGAGCTGGCCGGCGCCTATCAGCAATTCAACCCGATAGACCTGGACGACTCTGTTGGAACTTACGGTATCAGTGCGGCCTATGACTTCGGCTTTATGAGCCTGGCGGCTGATTACAGTGTTTCAGATTGGAGCGATGATAATGGTTGGGTAGAAGAAGATACGACCCAATACAACGTTGCCGCTGTATTCGGCGTGGCCAGCACCACGGATGTCGCCGTGGGCATGGGCAACAAAGACTCCGACGTTGACGGCTACGAAGACATCACCGAATGGTACGCCAACGTCACCTACAAGTTCCCGGAAGCCAAAAACGTGAGCGTTTTTGCTGAAGTGGCAGACAGCGACGAAGAAGTGGACGGCGAAGACGTCGACATGGGCTTCCTGGCGGGCCTGCGCGTGAAGTTCTAAGCGTCGGTTGCCAACACGGCCCCATTCAGGGCTGTGTCGGAAACTCACAAAAAGGCCGGGCAACATAGCCCGGCCTTTTTGTGCTCCAGGGGAAAGTTCCCGCATCGGAGCCGTGCCATCACCACGGAGGTCAGTAAGTAGAGCTCATCCCGAACCACTCGGGGAAGATGACGATCAGTGCCAGAACCAGAATCTGGATCAGGATAAAGGGCAGAATCCCTTTATAGATATCGATGGTCCTGACTTCTGGCGGCGCCACCCCTTTGAGGTAGAACAGTGAAAACCCGAACGGGGGGGTCAGGAAGCTCGTTTGCAGGTTCATGGCAATCAGAATCGCGAACCACAGCATGTTGATGCCCATGGCTTCGGCCACCGGTGCCAGAATCGGCACGATGATGAAGGAAATCTCCACGAAGTCGATGAAGAAACCCAGCACCAGAATCACCAGCATGGCCAGGATGATGAAGCCCCACTGTTCGCCGGGCAGCATCAACAGCCACTCTTCCAACAGATAATCCCCGCCGGTGTAGCTGAACACCATGGAGAAGGCCGTGGCACCGATCAGAATGGCAAAGACCATGGCCGTTACCTTGACCGTGTCTTTGGATGCATCCCAGACCATTTTGAAGCTGAACTGGCGATAGATGATGGCCAGAACCACCGCGCCGACCCCGCCCAGGGCAGAAGATTCAGTAGGCGTGGCGATACCGGTAAAGATAGAGCCAAGCACCACCACGATCAGCGCCAGCGGCGGAATGATGGCCAGCAGGGCATCGAAAATTTCCTTGCCCCGGCTTGCTTCCTCATCCTCTTTGGGCATGGCCGGTGCGGTTTCCGGCTTGAAGCGGGTCATAATCAGGATGTACGCGATGTACAGGCCGATCAGTACCACGCCAGGCATAACCGCGGCCTTGAACAGATCGCCCACCGGCAGGCCCAGAACGTCACCCAGGATGATCAGGATGATGGATGGGGGAACAATCTGACCCAGGGTACCGGAGGCACAGATGGTGCCGGTAGCCAGACGCTTGTCGTATTTGTGGGCCAGCATGACGGGCAATGAGATCAGGCCCATGGCCACCACGCTGGCGCCTACCACGCCGGTGGATGCAGCAAGCAGAGCGCCAACCAGAATCGTGGAAATGGCCAGACCGCCGGGCAGGCCGCCAAACAGCCGGCCCATGGAGGTCAGTAGCTGCTCTGCCAGTTTGGTCCGTTGCAGCACCACGCCCATGAAGATGAACAGGGGTACCGCCATCAGTACCGTGTTCTGCATCACGCTCATGATGCGGTAGGGCATGAACGCAAACAGATCCATGCCTTCGGCAAAAATGCCGAAGAACAACGCCACGCCGCCGAATGTGAAGGCAACGGGGAAGCCGAACATCAGCATCACCAGGGCAACGCCGAACATAATTATGCCGATCATGCCAGGCCTCCCGCGCTATGTTCACCTGCGTATTCTTTTTCACCGGACATGACACGGATGGCGTGGGTGATCATGTTCAGTCCGGCGACACCTATGAAGAAAGCACTGATCGGAATCACAGATTTGATAATCCAGCGATGTGGCAGGCCACCGGGGTCGCCACTGCCTTCGCCCATCTGGTAGGCATCAACTGTGAAGCTGTAGCCGTAGTGAGCGATCAGGTAGGCGAAAGGGATGACAAAAATAGTGGCGCCAACGATGTTAACCCAGGCTTTGGTTTTCTGGCTCCACCGGGTGTACAACACGTCAACGCGCACATGGCCGTCCGTGCGCAGGGCATAGGGGATGCCCATCAGAAATACCACCGAGTAAAGGTGCCATTCCATTTCCTGCATGCCGATAGAGACATCGCTGAAGACATAACGCATCACGACATCGAAAAAAACGTTGGCTGCCATCAGAATCATGGCAACGCAGGCGATCCAGCCGCACAGTTTCGTCAGCCAGGCCAGGCCCTCATCCAGCTTGATTATCCAGCGCATGTGAACTTCTTCCTCCGCCAGGCGGATTGTCAGGACGATTGATTTTACAAAGAAAAAAGCCGGGATCACTGCAAGAGCGATCCCGGCTCTGTTTCTGCATGGCCGGTCAGTTTACTCGACTTCGGCCATGGTGTTGAGATACGCGCGCTCAGAAATGTTGGTGTAAGCGCGGCTCTGCTCCAGGTAGTCCAGTTGGGACTCAATGATCTTCGCGGCCATTTCGCTGTCTTGTGCCGCTTCGTCGAGCAATTTCTCGTTTGCGGCATACATCGCGTCGAATACCTCGTCCGGGAACTGCTTGATCTGCACGTTCGGGTGTTCTTCGCGGATGTTGGCCCAGGCTTCTGCGTTGGCGTGCTGGGAATGAACCAGCATGTCATATGACGCAGTGCGCATGGCGACTCGCATGATTTCCTGCAGATCAGCCGGCAGGCGTTCCCACACCCGCTTGTTGATCAGGAACTGCAGCTCGGTTGCCGGTTCGTGCCAGCCGGTGTAGTAGTAGTCCGCGATCTGCTGGAAGCCCAGGCGCAGATCCAGTGCCGGGCCTACCCACTCAACCGCATCAATGGTGTTGCGCTCGAGAGCTGTGTACAGCTCACCCGGAGCAATGTTGGTCGGATTAACACCCACTTCCGCAAACACTTCGCCGGCGAAGCCCGGGATGCGCATTTTCAGGCCGTCCAGATCGTCCAGAGAATTGATTTCATCCCGGAACCAGCCGCCCATCTGAACGCCGGTATTACCGCCGGGGAAAGACAGCATGTTGTGGGGCTCATACACTTCCTGCATCAATTCCATGCCGCCGCCGTGATAGAACCAGGCGTACTGCTCCATGGCATTCATGCCGAAGGGCATGCTGGTGAAAAACAGGGTTTCCGATACCTTGCCCTTCCAGTAGTAGGAGGCGGAGTGCCCCATGTCGTACTGGCCGGCTTTGACCATGTCAAACACGCCCAATGGGGATTTGTGCTTGTTGGCCGAGTCGATACGAATCCGGAGGCGACCGTCAGACATCTTCTCGACGGTTTCGGCAAACCGCTTGGTGGTATCACCAAAGATCGGGAAGTTGGGCCCCCAGGTTTCTGCGAGTTTGAGCGTGAATTTTTCCTGCGCGAGCGCCTGTGTGGCGGCAAAGGTGGTTGCCACAGCCAATACAGCCGCGGAAAGAACGGAACGGATTTTCATTGTTCTTTTATCCTCTTGTCTTTTTTATAGTTGGTGCCGATACCGGAATCAGAGGGGACCGGCACTGCCACTCATGGTTGAGAATAGCAACGATATTGAGTGAACGGTAGTCAGCCAGGCCAATTTGCCACCGGAATCCAGGCCGCTCACATGTCCTGCATTCGGCCAATGGAACCGGCCATACGCATGGACTCATGCTCCTCGAGTTTTTTAAGGTCTTCCGCCAGCTCCTTGGCCTCCGGAATCTCCGCCTTGCCGGCCAGGGAGTCATACAGCTCGATCACCCGGTCATGAAACGCAAAAATTTCCCGGCTGATCTCATCAAAACTCTTGTCGTTATAGTGCATGTCGCAGATACGGTTTTTGTCCACCGGTTTATGCACGCCGTAGTCATACAGGCGGGTTTGCATGGCTTTCGAGTCGGCCTGATTCTGGTACTCGGCGACTTCCCTGGCCAGGAGATCTTCATGGGTGCCGAGGTACTCGAGCAGGGCGCTGGTTCTCTCGTTGCCGTTGAGTACCGCGGATTCCTGCAGACACCGGGCGTGGTGCGCGTGCATCTGGCGGGTCCACTCGATCAGGTCAGCAAAGGTTTTGATTTCCATAGGTTTGCACTCCGGTCACAATGAGGTTTGTGTTTTTTTCCTTATCATAACAGTCTAGTTCTGATTGTTGTTCGATGGAGATCCAAATGAACCCCTCTACCCTCATCGGAATGGTTGCGGGCCTGGCGGTGCTGGCCAGTGTGTTGTTCTGGTCGGCGGAAGACCCGGCCCTGTTCATCAATCTTCCCGGCCTGGCGATTGTGGTGGGTGGCACCCTGGCGGCCACGTTCATTTCCTTTCCACTGGGGGAGGTGCTTCGTGTTTTCCGGCTGTTCGGCACGGTTGTTCGTAACGAAAAGCTCTACACCCAACGCGATATCGATGAGCTGGTGCGCATTTCCAGGCTGTGGATCGACGGTGATCTGGCCGCGGTGGAGCGTCAGCTTGAAAGCGTGCGCAATCCGTTTCTGCGCTCTGGGGTTCAGTTGGTCATAGAGCTCAACCCGGAAGAAGACATCATGGACTTCATGGAGTGGCGGGTCGCCCGGCTAAGGGCGCGCGAGCATGCTGAAGCCCAGCTGTTCCGGGTGATGGCCAGTTTTGCCCCGGCATTCGGCATGATCGGTACCCTGGTCGGGCTGATCAACATGATGTTCCTGTTGGACAACGGCAGCATGGATGTTATCGGTCAGCAGTTGGCCATCGCGCTGATGACCACCTTTTACGGCATTCTGCTGGCCAACCTGATCTTCCGTCCGGTGGCCGTGAAACTGGAGCGGCGCACGGAGCAGCGGATTATTCTGATGCGCATGGTGATGCAGGGCATCTCCATGATGTCCAAAAAACGCAGTCCGTCTCTGATGCGGGAAACCCTGAAATCCTTTGTTGCCAGCTATGACGATGAGATCCGTGATGTGAGGCCGGCGGCAACGGCACCGTCCCGAACGGCAAAAGGTCGGTCTGCCGCAGAGGGTACGCGGAATGTCTGATCTTGAGCAGGCGGCCTCCCGGGTAGCCCGGCGTTCCGACAGTCTGCGGATTCCGCTGGTGAGCAGTGCCGAGGAAGATGGCTGGCTGATTACCTACCTGGATGTCATTACCCTGCTGCTGGTGATGTTTGTAGTGATGCTGGCGCTGTCTGGTGGCCCTTCTGACACTCCGGGATCCGGGGTGGTGCAAAGGATGGAAGTGGAAACGGTGAATGAACCGCTGGCCGAAACCACAGTGCCGGAAATGGCCACGGAGCCGGTCAACCCTGCGGCCGAATTTGCCGGCCGGGCCTTGAGTTTTTTGCAGGAAGCTGGACTGAGTGATGAAGTGGAGGTGATTGAACAGGAGGGCGGGGTCAGCCTCCGGGTCAGCAGTGAGATACTGTTTGCATCCGGCGCCGCAACTCTGACCAATCAGGGTATTGATCAGTTGGAGAAACTTGTTCCGTTGCTGGCAGAGTCGGATTACCGGATTACAGTGGCCGGGCACACGGACAACGTGGCTGTGCGCAGTCAGCGTTTTCCTTCGAACTGGGAGTTGTCTTCGGCCCGGGCCGGCAGTGTGGTGCGGCTGTTCGAGGCCGACGGTATCCCGTCCTCGAGAATGCAGGCCACGGGCTACGCCGATACCCGGCCTTTGGCACGTAACGATACCGAGCGAGGTCGCGCCCGCAATCGCCGGGTTGAACTTGTTTTGCAACCACCCGTCGATAATACTGATTAATGACCGAATCTGAGCATCTGGCGGTATAGAGAACGACCGCAACGCGGAGGTATAAATGGCAGTGTCGCTGGGCATCATCGAAGGTTTCTATGGCCCACTTTGGAGCTGGGAAGAACGGCGGCAGCTGGTTCAGTCTCTGGCACCCCATGGTTATGATTTCTATCTGTATGCACCCAAGGCCGATGCCTGGCTTCGGCGGCGCTGGCCGGAACCTCATCCCGAAGAGCAATTCCGGGAGCTCGCTGATTTCGCCCGTTTTTGTCGCAAGCAGGGCATGCGCTTCGGTGTGGGTCTGAGCCCCTATGAGGTCTTCAACAACTTTGATCAGGAGGCGCAAGAGCAACTGGCTGGCAAGCTCAGGGCTCTGGAAAAGCTGGGGCTGGATGAACTGGCGATCCTGTTTGATGACATGCGGGCCGACATTCCGGATCTGGCCCGTGTCCAGGCCGAATTGATGCATTGGGTTCGTGAACACACCGATATTCCCCGCCTGAGTATCTGCCCCAGTTATTATTCCGACGATCCGGTGCTGGACCGGGTGTTCGGGGAGCGGCCGGCGAATTATCTGGAAACCCTGGGAGCGGCACTGGACCCTTCCATTCAGGTGTTCTGGACCGGTGAGGAAGTCTGTTCCCGGGAAATCACTCCGGGCCATCTCAAGCGGGTTGGTAAACTGCTCGGGCGTAAACCGGTGCTCTGGGACAACTACCCGGTGAACGATGGCGATCGTATGTCCCGGCACCTGCATTTACGTGGCTTTACCGGTCGTCCGGCCGGCAACGCTGCCTGGCTGGCGGGCCATGCCATCAATCCGGCACTGCAACCGACCCTGACGACGATACCGGCCCTGACGCTGGCAGAGAGTTATCGCCTGGGGCCGGATTACCAGTATGGTCAGGCGTTTTTACACGCTGCCCGGGAGGTGCTTGGGCATGAACTGGCCAGCCAGCTGCGCCGGGATCTTCTGGCCTTGCAGGACACGGGCCTTGGCCGTTTGAGTGACGAGCGCAAGCAGGCGTTAATGCACACCTATGATGCCTTCGACCATCCGGCCGCCGGCGAAATCATGCGCTGGCTGGCCGGTGAGTTTCAGGTGACCGACGAGATGGTCGAAACCCAGTAACAGGGTTATTCCAGGTAGTAATCAAACGTGGAAACCACCCGCACGGTTTTCACAGGTTGCTGCGGTTCGGAAATGCCGGGTGCCTGGTCACGGGCCAGAATCTGGAACACGCCCTGATTGGCGCGGCGCAAACCTCCGAGGCTGGCTTCGGTATCCTGGGCAAACTGGCTTGCCGCTTCCCGGGCCGCCGTGGTGGCTTCGGAAATCATTTCCGGTTTGATCTCGTTCAGGCGGTTAAACAGGTAGGTAGGCCCGCCGGGGCCGTAGTCAGAAGACAGCACCACGCCTGAGTCAACCAGTTCACTGACATTCTGCGCCGCCTGGCGTACCCGGTCGATATTGGTGCTTCGTACCATCAGTGTCTGGTTAATAATGAACTTCTGAGGGTTGTTGTTGCCGCCGTAAGCATTGGCCCGGGTGTCGGTGACGTCCAGTCGTTGCAGTTCCACGGCTGAGGTGTCGATGGCCTGCAGCTTGAGAAACGCCATGACCGCCTCGCGACTCACCCGGGCCTTTTCCTGGGCCTGGTCAAGGGTGTCTCCGGTTGCCACGAACCGCAGTGGCCAAAGGGCCAGATCGGCCTGTACTTCACGCTCTGCCACACCTTTGACGGTGACGTAACGGTCGCCCGTGCGTAAATCCGTGAGCCCGGTACTGAGCAACATGGCGGCGATGATAGCGCTGACGCCGAGAATGACTGCGGAAACAATTTTCATGGGACACTCCTTGAACTGAAGCATGCCGAAAAGGCCGGTACTGGCTGCTATCCTTGATTCATCCAAGATTACCGGTAAGCCGGTGTGCGGAAAAGGGGATAAACATGACAGATGTGGCTATTGAATGTGTGCAGGGCGATATCACCCATCAGCCTGATATCGACGCCATCGTTAACGCGGCCAATGCCCAGCTGATGCCGGGCAGCGGTGTGGCGGGTGCCATTCATTCAGCGGCAGGCCCCGGTCTGGCGCAGGAGTGCCAGAAGCTGGCGCCCATCGTGCCCGGCCAGGCGGTCATCAGCGGGGGGCATGATTTGCCGAATCGTTATGTCATTCATTGCCTTGGGCCGGTGTACGGGGTGGATAAGCCGTCTGACCGCCTGCTCGCCGATTGTTATCGCAATGCCTTGCTGCTGGCGGATTCTGAGGGCCTGGCGTCAGTGGCCTTTCCGGCGATTTCCACGGGCGCTTTCGGTTATCCGGTGGAGGATGCCGCCAGGGTGGCAGTTGCTGCAATCCGGGAAGTGTTGCCACGGATGAGCCACCTGCGCCTGATCCGGTTTGTGCTGTTCAGCGATCAGGATCTTGCCGTGTTCCGCTCGGCGCTGGCCTGAATAAACGTCGTTTCAGTCGCAGTCTGCCGGTTTGCTGCGGCTGAAGCGCTCCTGCATGGCTTTGCGTTCCCGGTCAGTGTCTTTGAATTCTTCCGGCAGCGGCTGGATAAAATAGAGGTAGTCACCCTGGCCGCGATTGCCTTCCAGCGGTGGGGTGGCGGCGTCTTCGGGCCAGACGACCGGTGAGATTACGGCGATAGTCAGCTCCGGCGCCCGTTTTTCCAACACGGCAACGGTGCCCAGGCGCTCCTCGCTGTGGAAGGTGCCGGTCAGGTGAATGACCTGATGGCCCGGGTGCTCAGCCCGGGCCTGAAGAATCCGGTCGGCCATGGTGTTGTCGCGCAGCAGCTGCGCCCGATAGCTGTTCATCATGCGTTCGGAAAGCGCTTCATCGCCGGTGCCATGGCTGCCACGGATGGCTTCGGCAAACTTGGCCTTGTAGGCCGGGGTGTCCAGAAAAGGGGAATCCGGCAATTCGGCCCGCAAAGAGGGGCCAAGGCTGTCCAGATAATCCGCGCCTTTGCGTCCGACACAGCGAACGACATCCGCAGGCGCATTGGCGGCGATCACCGGAACGCCGTTCTGCCTGGCAAACTCCACCAGCGGCCGGTAGGAGCCCCGGTAGTTGTCCCAGGCCTGGCTGTCTTCGAGCATTTCGGTTTCGCCGGTGCGGCCGGCCAGGTAATCGTTCAGGGCCTGCTGGTGATCCAGGTTGAACTGTTCCATGCTCAAGACCTGTTCCGGGGTTTGCCTGAACAGGGCTTGCTGTAACTGCGCCTGCAGCAAATGCGATGCGTGATGGCCGTGGTGTTCACCGATAACCACAACATCCGTGTTCGCCAGTTCCGAAGCCAACTGGGCAACGGAGAGGGCATCTCCGGTTCGCGGGTCTACAATGTGGGCCTGGTACTGGCTTGTCGGCGGCGCAAGCTGTGAATTTTCAGGCGGCATGGCAACACATCCGGAGAGTGTGAGGGCAGACAGAATCAGGGCGGCGATGTGTGTTTTCATAAGGATGTTATACGCCCTTCGGCTCAATCGGTTTTCTGGTGATTTTGCTCCCGCCAATCGGGACCGAGCCTGGATTCCACGTATTCACGAATGAATTGCCGGACTTTCTGGGAGGGCGTGACGTCGTCTTCCTTGCACAGTGCCTCGAAAGTCGCTTTTTTCTCAGGATCGATCAGCAGTGTCAGTCTTGCGGTGCGGTTTTCCATAATCTGAGGGTGTCTCTCTGAATATCGTACTGTAAAACTTTCATGTTAATCAGGTTAACATTGAATGTACAAATAACAACCATATAATGTAAACAAATTCCAGCCGTCGAGTAACGTCATGCCCCATCGAGCCCATCTGTTTTCTCTGCGTATTGCCCATGCCTTTCGCGAGGCCTGTCTGGGCGAACGGTACGATGGGCGCCGTTTCCTGAAGGATGTACTGGCCGGGGTTACGGTCGGCATTATTGCCATTCCACTGGCCATGGCTCTGGCCATTGCCAGTGGTGTTGCTCCGCAGTACGGGCTGTATACCGCCTTTATTGCCGGTTTTGTGATTGCCCTGACCGGCGGCAGCCGTTTCAGTATTTCCGGCCCGACGGCGGCGTTTGTGGTCATTCTTTATCCGATTGCCCAGAAGTATGGTCTCGGTGGTTTGTTGCTGGCAACGCTGATGTCCGGCGTGCTGTTGATCATCATGGCGGTGATGCGGCTGGGCCGGTTTATCGAATACATTCCCGAGGCTGTCACCCTGGGCTTTACCGGCGGTATTGCGGTCGTGATTGCCACCCTGCAGGTGAAGGATTTCTTCGGCCTGCCGCTGGAATCGATGCCTGAGCACTATTGGGACAAAATTGCGGTGCTTGTGCAGACCTTCCCTGAAGTGGGCATGATGAGTACGTTGGTGGCCGTCATCACGTTGGCAACCATGCTGTTATGGCCGCGTCTGCGTACACCGGTACCACCGCATTTGCCGGCAGTATTGATTGGAAGCGCGCTGGCGCTGTTTCTCAATGCCGGCGGCGCGGATATAGAAACCATTGGTTCTCGCTTCAGCTATCTTTTGCCTGATGGCAGCACTGGTGCGGGCATCCCGCCGTTTTTGCCGGAATTTGCCTGGCCGTGGCAGCAGGCCGGTCCGGATGGGGCACCTATCGGTTTGTCCTGGGATCTGGTGCGCGAGCTGTTACCGGCGGCTTTTGCCATTGCCATGCTCGGGGCCATTGAATCCCTGCTGTGTGCGGTGGTGCTGGATGGTATGTCCGGCAAGCGGCACAGCGCCAACAGTGAGTTGATGGGCCAGGGCATTGGTAATGTGGTAGTGCCTTTCTTTGGCGGCATCACCGCCACTGCTGCTATCGCCCGATCAGCGGCAAACTACCGGGCTGGCGCCGAGTCGCCGGTGGCTGCCATGATCCACGCGCTGGTGGTGTTGTTGGCACTGGTTTCTCTGGCGGGGGTTTTGGCGTATTTGCCCATGCCGGCCATGGCCGCCTTGTTGATTATGGTGGCCTGGAATATGAGCGAGGCGCCCAAGGCGGTGCATTTGCTGAAAACGGCCCCGCGCAGCGATATCTGGGTGTTTTTGACCTGTTTCAGCCTGACGGTCGCGCTGGACATGGTCATCGCCATCACCACCGGTGTGCTGTTGGCGGCGGTGCTGTTCATGCGGGAAATGGCCCGCTTTACCCGGGTGACCGACATTTCGGACAACAAACGGGTACGCCAGGCCGGGCTGCCGGAAGGCTGGCAGGTGTTCAAGATTAACGGCCCGATGTTTTTTGCGGCTGCTGACCGGATTTTCGGTGAACTGGCGGCGCTATCTGAAAAAAGCCGGGGCTTTGTCCTGTATATGGATGGCGTGACGGTGCTGGATGCCGGCGGGCTGGCGGCGCTGAACAAGCTGATTGCCAGTTGCCGTGAGACTGGCACCGAGCTGGTGATTGCCGACCTGCAGTTTCAGCCGTTGCGTGCTCTGGCAAAGGCGGGGGTGGCGCCTGAGCCGGGTGTCAGCCGCTTTTATCCGACCCTGGAGGCCGCTCTGAACGCCATTAATGGAGACAAACACGGCCAGCCCGAAACTGCTCCTGGTCTATAACGGCCAATGCAGCTGCAGGTTGCCACCTCCGAAGGCAGCCTTGTGCAGGTAAAACGTCGGGTTGAAGGTCAGCACAGCGTGATCCTTGCGGGATAGCTGAACTTCGATCGGCAAAGCCAGCTTGCCGGTAAAACCGGTGTGGCTTCGGCTGCCGCCGTCCTCGAAGGATTGAGTGATGTCCGGAGCGCTCAGATAAAGACCGGGGCTGATAGTGGTGTTGCCAGTGACCGGCAGAGTGATTTCGCCGAACAGCGTGGGCTCCCGGCGTTGGATCTGGCCGTAATCATTCAATTCACGACCAAAAAAACCACGTTCATCAAGATATCGGTAGGCCAGGCCTGCACTGGGTGAAAGCCGGTGTTTGCTCAGGGTGACCGAGCCCCGGGCGTGGAAATGATCCCTTTCAAAATTCGCTGATGTGTTTTCGTTGGGCCCGCGCAGTGCATAGTCCCGGCGACTGCGCTCACCCTCCATATGCAGGCTCCACAGCCAGTCGCCCGTTTTCTGCCGTTGGGTGAAGGCCACCTTCTGGCTGTCGCTTTGCACCGTCAGGGCTTCCTGCTCGCTGATAAAGCGTGTGTCCGGAGTCAGGTTCACGGACAGCGTGGTGCCTTCTGCCGCGGTATCGCCCTGCCGATGCCACTGCAAAAAAAATGTTTGTGGGTTGGTGTCAAAGCGGTCTTGGGTGTCGGTTTTGTCGTTGAAGTAATAGTCCGTCAGAATCCAGCTGGCATGCAGCCAGTTGCGCTCATTCAGGTGGTGGCGGGCGCTGAGGTAAATGTCGGACTCCGCCTTGTCAGAGAATACATCGCCCTGTATCCAGACTTCGGTGTGTTCTCTGAATGAGTGCCGAAAGCCCACCAGCTGTCTGTCATAGGAGCCATCAAGATCTTCACCACGCTGGATGTCGAGCAGAAAGGCATTTTGCTGATTGCGGAACTCGAAGTCCTGCCGAAAACGGAAATCGTAATACAGGCGCCGGCTGCTGACACTGCCTGCCGTGCCCCGAATGCCATTGTTGACAGCGGACGGCACGGGCTGTCGGTGGCGGAAGGTCAGTTCATGCAGAAAACGCTCGGTGTTATAAGCTTCATCCCGGCCCTGCACTACGGCGTCCGCCCGCCAGGGCTGGGCAATATGGGCCGTGCTGGCAACGCCCTGGGAGGCGAAACCTGACGCCAGCACAAGCAACCAATATAAGCCGCCGGATTTCAAAATGAGCAATTTCTTCATGCGACAGGGGCATTATCCGGTCCATGTTTGTTTTATCCTAGGTGCATCATTGGTTATTCGCAAAAAGGACAAGCATGCTGCCCTTCCGGATTATTGATCGACTCAAGTTCATTGTGGAACGCCAGCTCGTTAAGGGTGCCGGTTTCCAGTTATTGGTGGTCGGTTTTTGCATCGCCTTTATTTCCTTGCTTGGCGGTTTGCTGGTGGTACCTCAGGGCGGCGAGTTTGATGATCCGGGTGCCGCCATCTGGTGGGCTTTTCTGCGGTTGACCGATCCGGGTTACCTGGGCGACGACGTTGGCGTATGGCAGCGGGTTGTCTCAACGCTGCTGACGGTAGCGGGTTATGTTGTCTTCATGGGTACGCTGGTGGCCATCCTGACTCGTTGGTTGATTGCCAAAATGGACGACCTGGAGCGGGGTTTGACACCGGTAACCCTGAAAAACCATATCGTTGTACTGGGCTGGACTGCACAGACAGCACCATTGGTTGCAGAATTGTTCGGCTCTGCCGGGCGGGTTCGGCGGTTTCTGGAAAAACACGATACCCAGAAGCTGCGCATCGTTGTTCTGGCGGAGCGGGCCGGCGCGGCACAGCTCCATGAGTTGGCCAGTGAGCCCGGCGTAGGTCGTAACGCCCGTGAGGTTATTCTGCGCAGTGGCTCGGCGATTCAGCCCGAGGCTTTGCATCGGGTGGCCAGCCTGGATGCCGCAGCTGTGATTGTGCCCAGCCAGACCCATGATGCCGCCAGTTTCGTGACATCGGATGTGGAAACGGTAAAGGCGTTATTGTCCATTGCCGCCCAGGCCCGGCACTTTGCCGCGCCGCTGCCGTTTGTGGTGGCGGAAATTCAGGACATGCGCAAGCTGCCGGTGATTGAACGGGCGTACCCCGGCCCGGTGGAAGTTGTTGCCGGTGATGCCACCATCAGTCGCTTGATGGTTCAGAATGTGCTGCACCCGAACCTCTCTGAGGTATATAACGAATTATTGACCGGTGGCGGTGGTAACGAGATTTTTGTACGCGGCGGGGAAACTGCGGAAGGCCTCACGGTTAATGAACTGGCAACACAGCGGCCCCATGCCATTGTTCTGGGGGTGTTGCACTCGACGGGGAACCAGCGCTGGCGGGTCAATATGCCGGCTGCGGGTGACACGGTTATCCACGCGGAAGACCGGGTGGTGTTGTTGGCCCATGGCTACGAATACACCGGTGCAGACCCCAAAGCGGAGCGTTTGGCAAGTATTGAACGCACGGTAGTAGCGGTGCCAGCAAAGCCAGAGCAGAACACCCACCGGGTACTCGTGCTGGGCTGGAACCGCAGGGTACCAACCCTGGCAGCAGAGTTTTCCAGCTATCCGGGCCGGTCGTTCGAGCTGGATCTGGTGTCCGCCATCCCGCTGGATGAACGTGAGCGGGAAACCCGTCGTCACGGGGTGGATCTGGCCCGGGTGAACGGACGGCTGCTGGAAGCGGACTACATGGTGGAAGATGACCTGAGAAAGCTTAGCCCGGCTTCGTACGACACCGTCATGCTGTTGAGCAGCGACCGGATTGGTTCTGATGAAGAAGCCGATGCCCGGGCCATGGTTGGCTATTTGCAGCTCGAAGACATTCTTGCTGAATCCGATCATCGGCCGCAGGTGATCATGGAACTCAGTGATCCGGATAACCGACACCTGCTCTACGGCCACCAGAGTGAGATGCTCATTAGCCCGATGATTCTCAGCCACGTGCTGGCGCAGGTTGCCCTGCGCCGGGAGTTGCGTGCGGTGTTGGATGAATTGTTTACGGTTGGCGGTGCCGAGTTTCAGTACCGTGATCCTCACGATTATCCGTTACCGGGCAGCACCAGCTTTCAGGTGCTGGAAAAAATTGTCGCGGCCAGGGGTGAAGTGGCCCTCGGCATTTACCGGGCCAAAGCCGATGACCGGGGCCGGCATCTGCTGATGAATCCGCCCCGGAATCAGTACCTTGATTTGCGCGAAGGGGACCTGTTGCTGGTGATGTGCCACACCTGAGCCGAATACTGAGTCGGGTTTATGCGGGCTCAGTCAATGGTTTCCAGCAGAGCGCGCATGATGTCGTCCATCACCACGAAGCCTTCAATTTCGTTATCGTCCAGCACCAGCAGGCGTTTTACTCTGTGCTCAGTCATCAGGCTGGCAGCGTGCCTGAGGGCGAGATTTTTACCAACGCTGATTACCGGTTTGGCGCAGACATCGTAAACGTTGAGCAGATCGATATCGCCGTCTTCTGAAATCACGGCTTTCAGTACATTGGTGTAGCTGATCAGGCCCCAAGCATCGTGTTCGTTCTGGCGCTCGACGACCAGCGATTTCACATCATGTTGTTTCATCAGTGACAACGCTTCGCGCAAAGTGGCGAAAGGCGAAATGGTGATGATGTCCGTCACCATCACTTCTTTGACCAGTTTCATGGCTATCTCCGATCAGAATGAGTCTTTGAGGTGTTGCTCGAATTTTTCCACCTGGGCCATGTCGATGCCACCGATATGTTCCAGCGGCAGCGTGAAAATCAGCCCCTGAGAATCGGTGGGGTCCGGTGAGACCACTTTCTGCAATGCTTTGAGTATGTCCAGTGACAGGCCTTTTTCCAGGATCATCAGCAAGACACTCTGGCTGCCATCGTAGGTCAGCCCGAAAAAGGTTTTTTTGGCCGTGTTGCTGATGCCGCGACCGCCAACAACCGTGATGCCGCCGGCGCCAAGGTCGCGGGCAGTATCAATGCATTCCTGCTCCAGGTCTTCCGGAACAATGGCTACCAGTGCGGAAAATTTCATGGGGTTTCCTTCCTGCGGTCTGAAAGAAATTGAGACACAATGGCATAGGCCATCACGGTGACGATCGGGAAAATCGAGGCAAAGGCAATCAGCCCGAAACCGTCGATCAATACGCTCCGACCTTCAATGCTGGAGGCCAGCCCGATGCCGAGTGCCGTAACCAGCGGCACCGTTACCTCGGAGGTGGTTACCCCGCCGAGATCGTACGCCAGCGCCACAATGTAGCGGGGCGCCATAATGGTCAGGGCTATGACGAGAACATAGCCACCCATAATATAATGGTGGATAGAGTCGCCGGTGATAATGCGATGAACACCAATCGTAATACCCACAGCAACCCCCAGGGCAACCAGTAACCGGATGGTGTTGCCGTCCAGCGTGCCGCCAGCAGCTTCTTCAGCTTGCTTGCCAATAGCGATCAGAGCCGGTTCGGCCATGGTTGTGGCAAAGCCAATCATCAGGGCGAAAAGATAAATGTAAGCATAGTTTTCGCGAGCTGTGAGTTGCTCGGCCATGCTGGTGCCGATCGGGAACAGGCCGATTTTAAGGCCGACGACAAAGGCATAGAGTCCAAGGACAACCAGAGCAAAGCCAAAGGCGACCTTTTTCGGGTTGGCCAGTTTCCGGCGCAACACCAGGTATTGGAAGATCAACACTGTCAGAATGATTGGCAGTACGTCCCGAAGCATCTCTGCCAGATCCAGTAAAATGCCGACAATGCTCGAAAATTTTTCGGTATCTGCGCTCGCTGTCACCATCAGCTCGCCTGTGTCAGGGTTGCCTGAGTACACCAGCATGCCATAGCCCTGCACGGTGATCATCGGCACCATCACCGCCAGAGCAACCAGGCCGAAACCATCAATTAACGGATTGCGGCCCCGGATCGAGGCCGCCAGCCCTATACCCAGTGCGGCAATCAGAGGGACGGTGACCACGTTGGTCGTTACCCCGCCAGAGTCGTAGGCCAGACCGACAATTTCTTCGGGAGCAAACCAGGTGATAATGACCACGAGCGCGTAACCGGAAATCATGAACCAGTGCAGTGGGTAGCCGAAAATGATCCGGAAAATACCCAGAGCCACTACAAAACCGACTGAAAGTGCTACCAGTACTCTGAGGGTGAGGGCGTCAATTCTGCCTTCACTGATGCTCTGGGCCTGTTCAGCAACGGCAATCAGCGCCGGTTCTGCAATGACAGCCGAAAACCCCATCGCGAAGCCGAAACACAGGAGGATGGTTAGCGACCCTTTCTTTGCGAACTGGTTAGACAGGCTTTTACCGACAGGGAAAATGCTCAGTTCCAGGCCTTGCAGGAACAGTGCGACACCGACAGCTACAACTAATAACCCCAGTGCCATGCTGGTGACGTCTTCTGGCACTTGCTGCAGTATCACCAGTTGAAAGAAAGCCACTACAACAACAATGGGCATCAGGTTCTTCAGGGCATGAAGCAAGGAGTGGCTGAAGGCCTGAAGGTAGAACACAGCGTGGCTCCCTTTGGTGAACGCGGCATGGCAGGATTATGATTATCAATTAGTTGTGAGTCCAGTTACACTGGAATTCTGCCATTCACCAAAAAAATGCCGAACATACACCATATAAATTTCAATTATAAATTCCCAGCGACTAGAGTATGTCGTACTGTCAGCGCCTGCCCCGTTATTTGAGCAGGCAGTTGGCTTCGGATGCTGCCCGGCAGCAGCTTTTCCGCACCTTTTGAAGAACATAAACGTAGAAAGGACAGAGATCATGCCTTACGCACAAGACGTTGACCAAATTGCTTCCATTCTGAAGCAGAATCCGACCTGGAATGCTATCAACCCGAAGCACGCTGCCCGCATGCGCGCCCAGAACAAGTTCAAGACTGGTCTGGATATCGCCAAGTACACCGCCAAGATCATGCGCGAAGACATGGCGAACTATGATAACGACACTTCCCAGTACACCCAGTCTCTGGGCTGCTGGCACGGTTTCATTGGCCAGCAGAAGATGCTGTCCATCAAGAAGCACTTCGGTACTACCAAGCGTCGTTACCTGTACCTGTCTGGCTGGATGGTTGCTGCAATGCGTTCCGAGTTCGGTCCGCTGCCTGACCAGTCCATGCACGAGAAGACAGCCGTTCCTGGCCTGATCGAAGAGCTGTACACCTTCCTGCGCCAGGCTGACGCATGGGAACTGAACCACCTGTTCCGTGCCCTGGACGAAGCTGAAGAAGCTGGCGATACTGCCAAGGCCGAAGAACTGATCAAGCAGATCGACAACCACGAAACTCACGTTGTTCCGATCATTGCCGACATCGACGCAGGTTTCGGTAACGCCGAAGCAACTTACCTGCTGTCCAAGAAGATGATCGAAGCAGGTGCCTGCTGCATCCAGATCGAGAACCAGGTATCTGACGAGAAGCAGTGTGGCCACCAGGACGGTAAAGTAACCGTTCCGCACGCTGACTTCCTGTCCAAGATCAATGCCGTTCGTCTGGCATTCCTGGAAATGGGCGTAGACGATGGCGTTATCGTTGCCCGTACCGACTCACTGGGCGCAGGCCTGACTCAGAAGCTGGCCGTTACTGAAGAGCCGGGCGACCTGGGCGATCAGTACAACGCCTTCCTGGACGGCGATTACATCGAGAAGCCGGAAGAGATCAACAACGGCGACGTTGTGATCAAGTCTGACGGTAAACTGATGAAGCCGAAGCGTCTGCCTTCTGGCCTGTTCCAGTTCAAGGCCGGCACTGGCGAAGACCGTGTTGTTCTGGACTGCATCACTTCCCTCCAGAACGGCGCTGACCTGCTGTGGATCGAAACCGAGAAGCCGCACGTTGGCCAGATCGCCAACATGGTTAACCGCATCCGTGAAGCCGTGCCTAACGCCAAGCTGGTTTACAACAACAGCCCGTCGTTCAACTGGACTCTGAGCTTCCGTCAGCAGGTGTTCGATGCCTGGAAAGAAGAAGGCAAGGACGTGTCAGCCTACGAGCGTGCCGACCTGATGAACGCCAAGTATGACGACACCGAGCTGGGCAAGCTGGCCGACCAGTGGACTGCTGACTTCCAGCGTAAGGCGTCTGCAGAAGCGGGTATTTTCCACCACCTGATCACTCTGCCGACTTACCACACTGCGGCCCTGTCTACTGACAACCTGGCCAAAGGCTACTTCGGTGACGAAGGCATGCTGGCCTACGTTGCTGGCGTACAGCGTAAGGAAATCCGTCAGGGTATCGCTACCGTGAAGCACCAGGACATGGCCGGTTCCAACATCGGCGATGACCACAAAGAGTTCTTCGCAGGTGATGCGGCTCTGAAGGCCGGTGGTAAAGACAACACCATGAACCAGTTCTAAGCAACTGACCTCATGATGTTCCGGTGAGGGCTTTCACGCTCTCACTGACCACACAAAAACCCCGCATGGCTTCGGCTTTGCGGGGTTTTTGTTTATGTGGTAAAGGAAGTGTTCCGGCAGAACTATAAACTCATCAGAGGAAGCCCTGCTTTGAATCAAGCCACGTTGCTGGCCACCTTGCGCCAGCCACCACTGGATCTCCGGACCGACGGCCGGGTGCGAATGATCGACTTTGCCCGGGGTCTGGCGGTCACCCTTATGATTCTTAGCCACGGTGTCAAAGGTCTGCTGGATTTCGACCAGTTCACCGACTGGGGCCTGGTGCCACTCCACGCCATCACAAAGTTCTCGTCTTCGTTGTTCATCATCGTGTTCGGTATTGCCCTGGCAGTGGCCTTTGTGCCCTATGTGCGCAGTGACAGCTGGCCGAAACGCCGAAACCGGTTGCTGTTGGCTGCCGTTACGCTGTTGTTCTGGTACAAGGTGCTGACGGTGGTGGAGCTGTTCCATCTGGCCGAGCCGGAGCATATTCTTGACGCGCTGCTGTACCGGACATTTCCCTCCTTTGTGGAAATTCTCGGTTTTTACGCGATTGCTCTGGTCTGGATGCCTTTCTTTCTGAGTCTCTGGGTGCGCATGCCGCTATGGTTGCGGTTGCTCAGCCCCTTGCTGCTGGCTGTGGTTGGCCAGGTGTTGGCGCGCCAGTTTGATTTCTGGGGTAGCGCACCGCTGCGAGGCTTACTGGTGGAGCATCCAGAGCTTTATACCTGGGGGCAGCTCACCCGTGGCCCTCTGATTCTCCTGGGTTTGTTGATTGGTGAACTGATTCTGGCTTGCCACAATAATGGCTCCCGGCGTATGCGGTTGGCGGGTGCCTTGCTTGCCGTGTCGGGATTGCTGTTTGCCGCGTTTTTTATGAGCGCGGGTCAGGATTGGTACGACGCCGTCCGGGCCATTGCCATGAACAAGGGCAAGCACCCACCTGAACTGATGTTCATGCTTTTCTCTAAGGGCGGAGCCCTCGCTCTTCTGGCCATTGCTATTGCCGGCGGTGAGCTGATGGCGCGACTGCTGGCACCGATCACGATTATCGGCAGCGATGCCCGAATGGCATTTATTGTTCACATTTCCGTCATCTTTGTGGTCTTTCGCTACCTTCTGGGTTACTGGCAGAGTGTTGACTACCATTTCGCACTGTTACTCACCATCGGATTGATTTTTGGAACGGCCTTATGGATCAAACTTACAGCGTGGATTCGCCGGTCCGGCTAGCCTGGCTTCCCTGTCTTGGGCTTATGGCGTGTTTGCTGCTACTCGCTTTTATAGCCCGACCCGTCGAGGCGGGCTGGCAAGATAGCCTTGAGCAACGCCTGAATCAGATTGATCGGGATTACCCGGGCGAGCTCGGGGTCTATGTTCAGGATCTGGAGTCCGGTGACAGCGTTTCACTTCGCGACAATGGTCAGTGGTATCTGGCCTCTACAGTCAAAGTACCGGTGGCGATCTCTGTGCTGGAGCGTGTCGACGAGGGAAGGCTGTCGCTGGACGACAAAATCGAATTGCAGCCTGCGGATTTTGTGGACGGTGCCGGCAGGACAAACTGGCAATCTCCGGGTGATCGGGTTTCTGTGCGTAAGCTGTTTGAGCGGATGCTGATCAACAGTGACAACACGGCTACCGATGTTCTGATCCGAGTTGTCGGCCTGGACAGAATCAATGAAAGGTTTCAGCAGATTGCCGGCGAAGGCGTCGGTGAAATTACTACTCTGGCGGATGTTCGCCGATACGCCTACCGGAACTTTCACCAGGGCGCGATGAAGCTGACCAGTGATGACTTCTTTGCTCTGAAGAAGGCCGATGGTGATCGGGGACGCGTGGAAACCCTGGCTCGCCTGCTGGGCGTGGCGGTCTCGGATTTCCGGGTTGATGGTCTGGATGCTGCGTTTGACCAGTATTATCAGACCGGCCGTAATTCTGCCCATCTGAGTCATTTCTCCAGAATCTGGGCCGCGATTGCCCGCGGCGATGTTCTGGAAACGGACACGCGTGAGTACCTCATCGACACCCTCGAGAATATCCGAACCGGGGATAACCGCATCAAAGCCGGCCTTCCTGAGGGCATTTCATTCGCTCACAAGACCGGCACGCAGCATCGGCGTGCCTGCAATATAGGCTTCGCCACGGCCAATCGCAGTGCCGCTCAGAAACGGGTGATTATTGCGGTGTGTGTGCGTGGAACGAGTGATTTGATGGCTTCTGAGAGAGCCATGAGGCAGGTGGGTGAAGCGGTTTCCAATTCGGGGGTCCTGAAATTCTGACACCAGCGGAAATCGTTAACTGCCTGATTTCCCGAGTGCAATATCCGCGAGTTGGTGTCGTTTCTCTGTTGTGTGTTTCAGACATGAAACAGATGGGCGGGGCCAGATGTCCATTCTCATTAGTTTGTATCCGGAAAAGTAAAGTAAAAACAACGTGCTTCAGCCGTATTACGCAGGCTGGCACAGAAATCGCTGTTATGTCCTGGCGGGTCTGAACCTTGGCTTACCCGGTTGCTGGCGGGTTGAGGGAAGATCCTTGTACGCCAATATCATCAAAAGGACATGACTCATGAATACCAAAAAAAGTTTGCTGGCAGCTGCAATCGCTATGAGCCTGGGGGTTTCTGGTTACGCAATGGCGGACCTGGGAGGCGATGGCAACCCTAACAACAATGCGAACGACAGTTCCGCAGCCAATACCGATCATTCCGGGAACACAGATTCCGGTAATGACAACTCAACCACCGACGACAACTCGGATAACAGCATCAGTGTTGCCGACAGCGGTAACAACTCCTCGGATAATTCCGACAGTTCAGACAACTCGGATAGTTCCGATAACTCTGACAATTCAGACAACAGCTCAAGCCTGAGTGATGCCTTCAAAGTTGCCGACAGCGGCAATGATTCCTCCGACAACTCGGATAATTCGGATAACTCAGACAACTCCGATAATTCCGACAACTCGGACAGCAGCACAAGCGTAGATGATGCGTTCAAGATTGCCGACAGTGGCAATACCGATGCGTCGGATAACTCTGATAATTCCGATAACTCAGATAGCAGCACTAGTGTCAGCGACTCCTTCAAAGTTGCAGACAGTGGAAATGATATGTCTGACAACTCGGATAATTCGGATAATTCCGACAGTTCTGATAACAGCACGGCTGTCAGCGACTCGTTCAAGATCGCAAGCGACAGTTCGGATAACTCCACCAACGCCACTGATTCCTATAACAGTGACAGCAGTGACAATTCGGACAACAGCGACAACTCAGACAACAGCACGCTGAGCCTGTCGATGGAAGTGTTCATGAACGATGCCGAGCTGAATGGCTCAGTATCAGGAACCACGGTCACCTATGGCAGCGCCAACGGTGAGGGTTCCTATGTGGATACCGGAACATCCAATGAGATTTCCGGCGGGTCTGCTAACTACACCGGCGTGGGTGCCTTCGCCCAGAACTCCGGTGTCGGTAGTGTGACCCAGGCCAACGTCAGTGTGATGTCCAACCTGACTGCAGGTGGCGGCTCTAACTGATGCAATCCGGACTGTCTCTGTTCAGAGGCAGTCCGTGTTTGCAGGGAGACGTGTCATGGCCAGAGTCACAAAAGGGATGCTGATGGTCACACTGGTGGCGATGCTGCCAGTGGCGGCCTGGGCGGAAAACTGGGCCGGAGCCGAACCCATGAGTGCCGAGCAGTTGGAGGCTGCCAGCGGGCGCCAGGGGGTGCCTCTCCAATGGCAGCTCAATGAGGCCGAGCAGAATGCCGTGGTCAGTGGCAATGTGCTGTCCGGACCGGTCAATACCGGCGATAACTGGATTGCCGACCAGGCCTTCGAAAACATGAGTGGCATAGCCACTGTGATCCAGAACACCGGTAACCAGGTGGTTATCCAGGACAGTACCCAGATCAACATCCTCATCAATCACTGAACAGGGAGGTGGGCTATGGCTGGCAAAAAGCAGTGGCTTGCAGGAGCGCTGGCTTGTGTGCTGTGGTCCACCGGTTTTGCCGGAACGGTTCTGGTGCCGGGTTCCGGGAGCAATATCGCGGTGTCCGTTACCAGTTTCCAGGATCAGCGTTTTGCTGAACTCTATCGTCAACAGTATGACTTCAGCTGCGGTTCAGCAGCACTGGCATCGTTGTTGTCCTACCACTACGACCGTCCCGTCACCGAGCAGGAAGTGTTCGCCGACATGCTGGCCCTGGCCGACCAGGAAAAGGTCAGGCGGGAAGGGTTTTCAATGCTTGATATGAAGCGGTACCTGGAGGCCGAAGGCTACCAGGCTGACGGTTTCAGAATGCCCCTTTCCGGGTTGCGTGAGCAGGTACGGGTGCCGGTAATTGCACTGGTGACCCTTGGAGGCTACCGCCACTTTGTCGTGATCAAGGGTATCAGTGAACAGGATGTGTTGGTGGGTGACCCTGCCCGGGGCCTCAAGGCCTATAGCCGGCCGGAATTCGAAGAGCATTGGGATGGCTCTGCGTTTGTGATCAGAAGCCATCTGAAGCAGGGACGGGCAAACTTCCTGGCCCGGAAAGACTGGCCCGGGCTGGCCAGAGCGCCGCTTTTCAAGGGGCTTCAGGGGCCTTCGCTGGGGCATACGTTACCCCACTCGCCCAGCACACAGGAGTGGTGATGTCATGGCTCTACGGATGGTTCTGTTCTGGGTGGCAATTCTGGGTGCCGGCGCTGTGCAGGCAGAAATGCGCCTGACAGAAGCGCCGTTGACTGACGCCGAGCTGGCCCAGTTGCGGGGTGGCTTCATGCTGGATGGTCTGGAGATTGCCATCGGGCTGGAGCAGGTGGTTGCCATTAACGGTGAGACACAGGTTATCAATCGTCTGCGTATTCCGAACCTGAATCAGCAACTCAACAATGAACAACTGATGCAACAGATGGAGTCTGTGCTGGTGACCCAGGGGGCCGGCCCGGAAGGTGTGAGGGTCGCATCCGGAGCTGGCGGAAGTGGCGGCTGGATAACGGTTCTCCAGAACAGCCTCAATAGCACCACCATTCAGCATATCCGCCAACTGGATATTGAGCTGAACAACTTCGGTGGTGCCTACCGATATCCCAGAGACACAGGGTTGCCTCTTTTGCCGTGAGCAACCCGCTTACAGATTCATGGGCAACTTCAGGGTGATTTCCGTATCGGGAGCGCTGTCGGTCACCCCTATGGCGACAGTGAGGCTCAACATCGTATCCCTTGAGACCCGGTGCGATAACCCGAAGGCCAGGGAGCCAACCTGGGTGCGGTCAAAATTGGCGGCAAACAGGTCGTTGCCTTGCTCGTAGGTGGTGTCGCCAATCACCGAATGGTCGTAGCCCAGACTGAAGGAAGTGCGTTCGTTGAAGGCGAAGCCCATGCCGAAGCCGAAGCGGACGACATCACCGGGATCAACGGTGCCCCCATTCTCGGGGCCCTCGTCTTCCTCCATTGTCCAGACATAGCTGAGGTTACCGAACAGCACGGCCGGGTCGGAGGGGTAGATGAACGACAGTCCCGGCTCCACCGACCAGAAGCCGGAGCCAGTCGGGCGTTCAGCCAATTCAACGCCAATGGGGTTTCCGTTATCGTCCTCGACCACATCTCCATTTTCGTCGGTAATCGGGTTTCGCCTGACGTCATAAGGGCCTTCGCCGGTCGGCGCTTTGACTCGAAAGGTGCTGATCAGGTAGGGCCAGCCATTGAGTCCGTCATTGAGCTGATAGCGCATCGACAGTTCCACATCGCCAAGGCCTTCGCCAGAGGACTCATCCAAAGTGTCGAGCGGAGTGCCACTGAAAACTTCCCGTGCCCGAATGTCTTCCTGGATGCTGAGGTAGGGCACCCGCAAGCCGGCTTCGAACCTGCTGGTGAAGCCGTACTTGAGTGACATGGCACCGACAAAAACATCCCGCTGGATTTCGGAAATGTTGATCAAACCAACCAACAGCGCAGGTACAACCGTGTAGCCCTCTACCGCAACCTTGGTAGCACTGCTGTGGGCATAGGAAAACGAGGGCTCAAAGGTAAAGCGCCCGGGTTGGGTGACTATGCCCCGGTCGGCCGTTATCGAGGCGATATCGGTGGCAGCATCGTTGGGCTCGGCGTGAGCGAAAGGCATCAGGCATACAGCGAGCACAGTACAGGCAAGTTGTTGTTTCATGATGGTCCTCCATGACCCCGGCCGGGGTTCAGGGTGTTGTTGGTAGTGTGGGGCGGCTGCAGTCTGTGTTTTTCCAGAAGGCGGTAAAACGACACCCGGGAGATTCTCAGCAGCCGGGCTGCAGCGGAAATATTCTGTTGGGTGAGTGACAGGCTGGTACTGATGGCCTCCTGGTCTGCCCGGGCCCGGAACGCTTCCAGCGAGAACTGGTCTGTTTGAGGGGGTACGGCGGTTTGGGGAAGGCCGAGATCTTCGGGTGTCAGGCGAAAGCTCTGAGCCAGTAGCACCGCCTGGCTCAAACGGTTCTGCAATTCCCGGAGGTTGCCTGGCCAGTTGTGGCGGGCCATGGCAAGCAGTGTTGTGTTGTCGATCCAGTGCCGCTGGTTGCCACAGGTTTCCAGTGTTCGCTGGGCCAGGAAGGGGAGGTCTTCCAGTCGGTCGCGCAGTGACGGCATGGTGACCGTCAGGTTGCCAAGGCGATAAAGCACGTCTTCGCGGAATTTTCCGTCCCGGGCCAATCGGTCCAGCGGTGTGTTGCAGGTGGCAATAACCCGCACATCCACGTTGATCGCCCGGTTCGATCCGACAGGCTCAACCTGGCCCTCCTGAAGAAACCGGAGGATGACGGATTGCTGCTCCAGACTGAGTTCATCGGCGCCAGCCAGTATCAGCGTGCCACCGTCCGCTGCTTCGATACGGCCCTTGCGGGCTTTGAGGGCGTGAGTAAATGCGCCGCGCTCGTGACCCAGGAGTTCGCTTTGCGTCAGTGACGGAGGCAGGGCTGCGCAATTTACCGTGACCAGGGGCTGATGCGGCCGGTTGGAGCCTTTATGAACAAAGCTGGCAGCTGCTTCGCGACCGGTTCCGCTCTCGCCGTAAATCAGAACCGGTTCGCTGGTGCCGGCAAAACGGCGGAGCAGGCTTCGGGTGTGGCGGATAGCCTGTGACGGACCATTGAGCACAAAGCTCTGGTAGCTGGCCCGGCTGAGGTCAATTTCCGTTCCGTTCAGGCAGGACATGCCCCACATATGTCCCAGGCTGTTGTGCAGGCGTCGCCAATCGATGGGCAGAGTGTGATAATCCTGGCAATAGTCCTGAATCAGGTTGCGGATTCTGAGCTGGTCCAGTTGATGTGGCTGAACCAGGGCCAGCCAAAAGCTGACAGGCAGAAGTTCCAGCCACTGAATGACGTAATCCGACTGGTCAGGAGTCAGGCTGGCCAGGTCGCACAGGCCAACCGGTTTTCGGTCCCAGTGCGCAGGCAGTGTATGTGGTGGCTGTTCGGGGTGAATCCGGGTCAGCTGCCATTGGTGTCCGGTGTGCAGGCTGATTTCGTCCTGCCGCCTGTCGGCTGACAGCCAGACTAGTGGTCGCTTCTGTTCCATAGGCCTCATCCTCGAATCGGGCCCAAGCAGGTTCTGCACCAGTTATCAAAGAGGCAGCGGTTTCAGAGGGTTGAGGTTTGATGAATGAAATCGGGGCCGTGATCTGTAAAGATTATTGACGTCGTTTTCGCAGCGGAGCATTTAGATGTTGTCTGATCAATGGATTGTATTTCTGGTCCTGGGGCTGACCCTTGTTCTGTTTATCTGGAATCGCATCCGTTTCGATGTGGTCGCCATGCTGGCGTTGCTGGCTGTGGCAGTGACCGGCCTGGTGCCCACCGACCAGCTGTTTTCCGGCTTTGGCCATCCGGCGGTAATCACCGTGGCCGCCGTGCTGGTAATCAGTCAGGGCCTGGTAGCCGGGGGTGTTGTCGACTCTGTTGCCCGGTTACTGGGGAAAGTTGGCAACAATCCCGTGCTGCAGGTGATCACGCTGACACTGGTGGTGGCGGTGTGTTCCGGTTTTATCAACAATGTGGGTGCCCTGGCTCTGCTGATGCCGGTGGCGATATGGATGTCGCGCAAATCCGGCCGTTCGCCCTCATTGTTGTTGATGCCGCTGGCATTTGGCTCACTGCTGGGCGGCACCATTACGCTGATTGGTACGCCGCCCAATATTATTATTGCCAGTTACCGGGAAGTGGGATCGTTCGGATTGCTGGATTTTGCCCCGGTCGGGCTGGCCATTACCGCAGCCGGCATTGCGTTTATCGGGCTGGTTGGCTGGCGACTGACCCCGGAGCGGAACAATTCCGGTAACGACGAGAAACTGTTCAGCGTGGGCGATTATCTGACCGAACTGCGGGTGCCGGAGGAGTCCGGCTATGCCGGCAGTACGCTGCACAACCTCCTGACTGCCGGAGAAAATGAGGAAAGCGTTGTGGTGCTGGCCCTGATCAGGGATGACAACACCTCACCGGCACCTTCTACTTTCACCGTGCTGCGCGAGGGCGATGTACTGCTTGTGGAGGCCGATACCGAAAGCCTGCAGGAATTCGTTGATAACACAGGGCTGGTTCTGGCCAATGTGGTTGAAGATGAGGAAGAAGAGCAGGCCGATGAAGAAACGGCTCAAAAAGGCCGCCGGGGCAAAGATGCCGAAAAAGAGATTGCCACGGAAGATGTCCGGCTGACCGAGGCTGTGATCACTCCGTCGTCGCGTTTGATCGGCAAGAGCACGAACCGGCTCAATCTGCGTGAGCGCTATGGTCTTAACGTGGTTGCGGTGGCGCGTCAGGGGCACCGGTTGAAGCAACGGCTGGCGGACATCCGTTTCCGGTCCGGGGATATTCTGCTGGTGCAGGGTTACCAGGACTCTTTGATGACCACGCTGCAAACCCTTGGTTGTTTGCCCCTGGCAGAACGGGAACTGACATTGGGTCGGGAAAACAAACTCTGGCTGGCAGGCGGTCTGTTTCTGGCGGCCATTGCCACAATTCTTGTTGGTTGGCTGGAACCGCCGGTGGCCTTGATTGCCTGTGCCGTGGCGATGGTTCTGGTTCGCCTTCTCGACGCTGCAGAAGCTTACCGGGCGATTGATTGGTCGGTTATTGTGCTGTTGGCTGCGATGATTCCGGTAGGTCAGGCCCTGGAAACCACCGGCGGGGCGGACCTGATTGCTGCCCAGATTCTGGCTGTGTCGCAGGGCCAGGCGCCCTGGATAGGCCTGACGATTATTCTGGTGGGAGCCATGCTGTTGTCGAATGTGGTGAACAACGCTGCGGCGGCGGTGCTGGTGGCTCCTATTGCTCTGGGGTTGTCCCAGCAACTGGGGCTGTCGCCGGATGCGGCGTTGATGGCGGTGGCGGTAGGGGCTTCCTGTGCGTTTCTGACGCCCATTGGTCATCAGTCGAATGCGCTGGTGATGGAGCCGGGCGGTTATCGCTTCAGCGACTACTGGCGGCTGGGGCTGCCGCTTTCGGTGGTGGTCACGGGGGTAGCGGTGCCGATGATTCTGTGGGTGTGGGCTTGATTTGCACACGCGTACTGGCGGTTTTATTTGGTATTCTGGCCGGGTGTAAGAAGCAGTGTGGGGTAGGCCTTTCCAAAAACCGCTCCTTCGGCACATCCATGTGGCGCTTCTGCTCCGCCATCCCTGGCTCCGCAAATTTTTGGAAAGGCCTACCCCACACTGCTTCCCGAACCTTGGGAAGAACAGAATACAATGGAGTCTTGATCTATGGTTGTTGAAAGCTTCAAAGCGCAGCTGCTGGATGAGTTGGAACTGGCGCGTTCCCGGACTTCAGAGCTGATCAAGTCTTTACCGGAAGACAAGCTGGATGTTCCTTATCATCCTGGGGTTAATCCGCCATTGTGGGAGATGGGCCATGCGGCGTTTTTCTACGAGGTGTTTCTCTTCAATCTGCTGGACGGCACGCCGAGTTATGACCCTTCCATGGACGATCTCTGGGATTCTTTTCATATCGAGCATACCGATCGCTGGCGGCGGGATATGTTTCCGGGTCGGGAGGAGACGCTTGAATACTTCAATACCATTTATGACCGGGTAGCCGAGCGTATCCGCAGCCGGGCACTGAGCGATCAGGAGTTGTATCTGTATCGGTACGGGATTTTTCACCAGAACATGCACATTGAGTCGCTGATCTGGTGCCGGCAGACCGAGGGGTACCCGGCGCCGCCTGACTTCAAGGGTGACCGGCCGGCGCCGGGAGAACCGGTGTCGGGTGATGTGAAAGTTCCCGCCGGGTGCTGGCTGATTGGTATGCCGGGTGAATCCGGGGCTTATGCCACAGACGACTTTGCGTTTGATAATGAGAAGCCGCGTTTCGAGGTTGAGCTGGAGGCCTTTGAGATCAGTCGTACGCCGGTTTCGAACAGGGAGTTTCAGGCGTTCGTGGATGACGGCGGTTATCAGCGCCCGGAATTGTGGTCTTTCGGGGGGCGCAAATGGCTGGAGACGGAAATCGATGTGGCTCTGGTGCACGGTTGTTCCGAGCCTCTGATGCGAGCACCAAAGCACCCGCTTTACTGGCGCTGGCACGAGGGACAGTGGCAGGAACGTCTGTTTGATCAGTGGCAGCCACTGAATCCGGATGCGCCGGTTACCCATGTGACTTACTGGGAGGCGGAAGCCTGGTGCCAATGGGCCGGGCGGCGTTTGCCGACGGAGGTTGAGTGGGAAGTGGCGGCCCTGGCTAATCGGCCGGGTGAGGCGTTCCGTCGTTACCCCTGGGGCAATCAGGCACCCGACGCCACGCTGGCCGATATGGACGGCCGGAGTATGGCTCAGAATCCGGTGTGGGATTATCCGGCCGGGGAGAGCCCGTTTGGTTGTCGACAGATGGTTGGCTCGGCCTGGGAGTGGACGAGCAATCAGTTTTTGCCCTATGACGGCTTCAAGGTGGATATGTACCCGTTCATGTCCACTCTGCAGTTTGGTGATCACAAGGTTACCAAGGGGGGCAGCTGTGCCACTTCCTCGAATCTGATTCGTGGCACCTACCGGCAGGCCTATCTGCCGCTGCGCAATGATGTTTATACGGGGTTCAGAACCTGCGCTCTGTAGGCTGGTGAATCAGCCGGGGCATTAGTCGAGGCGTTTGAAGGTGGCAGTCTGGCTGGGGTGGCCCAGTTCCGGGTGCAGATCACCAATGCCGCCGAAGCTGACTTCATAGCCGTTGCGTTTGGCAACGCCGCTGGCCCACTGGCGGAATTTCATCCGGTCCCACTCGAATTTGTGGTCTGGCTCCCGGAATTCTCCGGGGGCCAGATCGAACAATGGATTGTATTCACGGTTGGGCGTGGTCATGAACAGGAAGACCGGCCGCATCTGGCCAAAGACGGCCTGTTCGACTTTCGACAACTGACCCGGATTTACATGCTCGATGGTTTCCACCATGGCGGCGGCCTGGTAGCCGGCGAGTTCCGGATGCTTGTCGGCGTAGGAGCCGTTGAGTAACCGGATGCGCCCGGGTGCTTCATCCATCCAGGGTTGCAGGGTCAGCCGGGCCTGTCGCAGAGAAACGCCCGACTGTTCCAGGCCGGCGATCTGCCGGACCTGCGGGTGGCACGCCAGGCGATAGAGCAGTGACCCGGAGCCGCAGCCCAGGTCGAGAACCCTGCTTGCACCGGTAGCAAGAAGCGTTCTGGTAACAAAGTTCAGACGCTCCTCGTGCAGGGACGTCATCTGGGTCATCGTTGCCGGAATCAGCGGGTCGCCATCAGGCATCGTTTTGTCCCAACGTACGGGCTTCTTCAGTCTGATGTTGGTGGTCTACCAGGTGACTGGCCAGTGCTACACCGGTTTCGCTCATGGTCAGGTAGGCGTCGTTAGCACCTGCATCCCGGATTTTCTTGGCTTCGTCGGCGTACATGGTGTGGGCCACAATGTAACCGGTGAATCCCAGCTTGCGCAGCATGCGGGCAGCAATGAGCTTGCCTTCGATATCGCTCATGGCCAGCACCACGGATTCCAGGGAAGGCATATGCAGCCCTTCCCAGAAGGTGGTGTCCTCGGCATCGGCAAACACGACATTGCGACCGTCTTTCTGGTGTTTTTCTGTTTTCGCCGGGTCGGAGTCCAGTCCCATGATCCGTTCTTCGTTGGCCTGTAGCCAGTCATAGGCGGCGGTACCGGTCCGGCCCATACCCATCACCAGCACTTTGGTGTCGCCCAGAGAAATGGGTTGTTCATCGGGGTGGCGTTTGTGGGTTTCGAACCCATCGATACGGTGGCAGATACGTTCGTAGATACCGTGTGAAAAGCGGTTGAGCGGCGCCGAGATTACAAACGACAGTGACACGCTGATGGCCAGTGGTACCAGCCATTCCGGCAGAGCCACACTGGCGACGATCAGGCCGAACTCACTGTAGTTGGTCAGCGACAGCGACGTCAGGAAACTGCTTCGGGCCCGTAGCCGGAAGGCCAGGAGCAGGAAGTAGAACAGAATGCCTTTCAGCGGCAAGACAACGGCAGCAACAATGGCGAAGATCAGCGCTTGCTGGTCAGGCAGGCCGCCAATGCCGATTTGCAGGAAGAAGCCCACCAGGAAGACTTCCTTCACGCTCCAAAGGGATTTGGACAGCTCCTGGGAGCGAGGGTGGTTGGCCAGCATGGCACCGAAAATAAGCGCGCCCAGCTCGGAACTCAGGCCTACGGCCTCAAAGCCCAGGCCGCCGATGACCAGAGCCAGCAGCAAGCCGAGCAAAACCAGCAGCTCGTCATGGCCGCTGGCATCCAGCAGGCGATAGAGTATCGGCCTTAGCAGGGGCAGGCCGAAGACCAGCAGTGCCCACTCGGAAGGGGTCTTCCCGGCAGCCAGGCTCATGACCACCAGAGCGATCAGATCCTGCATGATCAGTATGCCGATGGCGACACGGCCGTGAAACGCCCGGAGTTCCCGTTTGCTTTCCAGTACCTTGGCGGCCAGCACCGTGCTGGAGAACGACAGGGCAATAGCCAGCAGGAAGGCGGTCAGCCAGTCCAGCTCCAGCAGCCAGTACAGGCCGGGGGTGAACACCAGGCAGGTGATGCCGAAATGCAGCAGCCCTCCGCCAATGACCTCCGGGCTGATGATGGATTTTATCTTCAGCTTCAGGCCAACGGTGAAAAGCAGCAGCAACACGCCCAGGTGGGCAATGTGTTCAAGAACCCCGGTTTGCTCGACGGTCAGACTGGTGTAGGACGACAAGCCACTAAGGACAAACCCCGCAGCCAGGTAACCAACCAGCGGCGGAAGCCCGACGGTTTTCACCCCCAGGCCCAGGACAAAAGCAAAGGTAATCCAGATCGCTTCAGGCATCAGCAGCAGGCCCTGTTATTTCCGTCGTGAGAGTCAGGCCTGCTCGCGGGCAATGGCCCGGTAGGCGATGTCCTTTCGGTAGAAGGCGCCGTCCCAGGTAACTTTCTGGGCCAGTTGATAGGCCCGCTGTTGTGCCTCGGTGACGGTGTTGCCCAGGGCCGTGGCGCAGAGCACGCGGCCGCCAGCGGTGACGACGTTATCGCCATCCAGTCTGGTGCCGGCGTGGAAAACTTTCTCGCCGTCCTCGTCGGTTTCTGGCAGGCCGGAGATCACGTCACCCTTATTGTAGCTGCCCGGGTAGCCGCCTGCGGCCAGAACGATGCCGACTGAGGCGCGGTCGTCCCACTCGGAGTGGCACTGGTCCAGCTTGCCATCAACCGCTGCCTGGCAGAGTTCCACGATATCGGATTTCATGCGCAGCATGATCGGCTGGGTTTCCGGATCACCAAAGCGGCAGTTGAATTCGATCACCTTGGGTGCGCCCTCGGTGTCGATCATCAGCCCGGCATACAGGAAGCCTTTGTAGGGATGACCCTCGGCGGCCATGCCGTTGACGGTGGGGTAGATCACCTCGTCCATGATGCGCTGGTGCACCTCGGCGGTGACCACCGGTGCTGGCGAGTAGGCGCCCATGCCCCCGGTGTTGGGGCCGGTATCGCCTTCGCCCACTCGCTTGTGGTCCTGGGAGGTGGCCATGGCCAGCACATTTTTCCCGTCGACCATGACGATAAAGGAGGCTTCTTCGCCATCCAGGAATTCTTCGACCACCACGCGGCTGCCGGCATCGCCAAAGGCATTGCCCGCGAGCATGTCGCGGATAGCGTCTTCGGCTTCTTCCAGGGTCATGGCTACGATCACGCCTTTACCGGCGGCCAGACCATCAGCCTTGACCACAATGGGAGCGCCTTTTTCGCGCACGTAGGCCAGGGCTTCGTCCACATCGGTGAAATTGGCATAGTCAGCGGTAGGGATCTGCTGGCGGGCCAGGAAGTCTTTGGTGAAGGCTTTGGAGCCTTCGAGTTGGGCAGCCCCGGCGCTTGGGCCGAAGATGCGCAGGCCGCGCTCTTCAAATCTATCCACCACGCCGGCTACCAGTGGCGCTTCCGGGCCGACAATGGTCAGACCGACATTATTCTGTTCGGCGAAATTCGCCAGGCCGTCCAGGTCCATTACGTCGAGATCGACATTTTCCAGGCCGGCTTCGCGAGCGGTGCCGGCGTTGCCGGGTGCTACGAAGACTTTGTCCGCCTGGGGTGATTGCGCTGCTTTCCAGGCCAGGGCGTGTTCGCGCCCGCCACTGCCGATAACCAGAATGTTCATGGTGTTCTCCTTGCTCCGAAATCAGTGACGGAAATGGCGCATGCCGGTGAAGACCATGGCAATGCCGTGCTCGTTGGCGGCGTCGATCACTTCCTGATCACGCATGGAACCGCCTGGCTGAATCACCGCGGTAATGCCGGCTTCTGCAGCCGCATCAATGCCGTCCCGGAAGGGGAAGAAGGCGTCGGAGGACATCACTGAGCCTTTGACTTCCAGGTTCTCGTCAGCGGCCTTGATACCGGCGATTTTGGCGCTGTACACACGGCTCATCTGGCCGGCGCCAACACCGATGGTGCGGCCGGCCTTGGCGTAGACGATGGCATTGGATTTCACATACTTGGCCACTTCCCAGGCGAACAGCAGGTCGTTCAGTTCCTGCTCGGTGGGCTGGCGCTCGGTGACAACCTTCACGTCTTCCATGGCGACCATGCCCAGATCCCGGTCCTGAACCAGCAGGCCGCCGGTGACGCGCTTGTAGTCCAGTGACCTGGCACGTTCGCCGTCGAACTCACCGCAGGCTAGCAGACGCACGTTTTTCTTGGCGGAAACAATTTCCACCGCTTCCGGCGCGATGGTCGGGGCGATGATCACTTCCACGAACTGGCGGTCAACGATGGCTCGGGCGGTTTTGGCATCCAGCTCACGGTTGAAGGCGATGATGCCGCCGAACGCGGAGGTCGGATCAGTGGCGAACGCCAGGTCGTAAGCCTGTTCAATATCGGCGCCAATGGCCACACCACAGGGGTTGGCGTGCTTAACGATCACGCAGGCCGGGTCGGCAAACGGTTTGACGCATTCCAGCGCGGCATCGGTGTCGGCCACGTTGTTGAAGCTCAGTTCCTTGCCCTGCAGTTGCTCGGCGGTGGCCACGCAGGCTTCACGGGGGTTGCGTTCGGCATAGAAGGCCGCGCGCTGGTGCGGGTTTTCACCGTAACGCATGTCCTGAACCTTCACGAACTGGGCGTTGAAGGTGCGCGGGAAGTCGGCGTTGTCGTTATCCGGTGTGCGACCGCCCAGGTAGTTGGCGATGGCGCCGTCGTAACCGGCGGTGTGCTCAAAGGCTTTCACGGCCAGGTCGAAGCGGGTGCTGTAGGTCAGGTCACCGTCGTTATCTTTCAGCTCTTTCAGTACCCGGCTGTAGTCGGAGGCGTTAACCACAATCGCCACATCGTTATGGTTCTTGGCGGCCGCGCGAACCATGGTCGGCCCGCCGATGTCGATGTTTTCAATGGCAGTGGCCAGGTCGCAGTCCGGGTTGGCAACGGTGTCTTCGAACGGGTAGAGGTTGACCACCACCATGTCGATGGGATTGATGCCGTGCTCGTTCATCACGGTGTCATCGGTACCGCGACGGCCCAGAATGCCGCCGTGAATCTTCGGGTGCAGGGTCTTGACGCGGCCGTCCATCATTTCCGGGAAGCCGGTGTAGTCGGACACTTCGGTGACCGGTACGTTGTTTTCCTGGAGCAGACGGAAGGTGCCGCCGGTCGACAACAGCTCGATGCCGCGTTCGGTCAGGGCACGGCCAAAGTCGACGATGCCGGTTTTATCACTCACGCTGATCAGAGCGCGACGGACGGGGGTATTTGCCTGATTTGCCATGGGTCACTTTCTTCGCTGTCAGATAGCTGGAATACAAATAACAAGGGCCTCGCGAAGGTTATCCGGGAGGCCCTATTGGGTCAGATGCCGATTATAGCAGACCGTACTGCTTGAGTTTTTTGCGCAGCGTGCCGCGGTTCAGTCCAAGCATGGTTGAGGCCTTGGTCTGGTTGTTGCGGGTGTAGGTCATTACCTGTTCCAGCAGTGGTGCCTCAACTTCTGACAATACCAGTTGGTAGACATCAGAAACCGGGGCGCCTTCGAGTTGCTCGAAATAATTTTTCAGGGCAACTTCGACACTGTCTCGCAGGGTAACGCTGTTGCCGCTGCCGTTTACCGTGTGCAACTGATGCATGTCATCGTTGGCCGGTGTGCTCAGGTTTTCATTGCTTAAAGTCTCAGCGGTCATGCTGCGAATTCCTCTTCATTACGTAAGCGGGCAAAGTGCTGTTCAATACTGTCGTGCTGCTCCCGCGCCTCTTCAATGGCGTTGAAGCGTTTACGGAACTGTTTGCTCTCATCGTGGGCCTGCAGGTACCAGCCCACATGCTTTCTGGCAATGCGCACACCCATTTTTTCGCCGTAGAAGCTGTGAAGCTCCGCCAGATGTTCGGTCAGAATCTGTTCAACTTCGTCCAGAGCCGGTATCGGGTGATGTTCCCCGGTTTCCAGGTAATGCAGGATTTCCCGGAAGATCCAGGGCCGCCCCTGAGCGCCACGGCCAATCAGAAGGCCATCGGCGCCGGTGTGTGCCAGCACCTGCTGTGCTTTTTCCGGCGTGGTGATGTCGCCATTGGCAAACACCGGTATGCCCACGCTGGCTTTTACCTCGGCAATGGTGTCGTATTCCGCCTCGCCATTGTATTTGTCGGCGCGAGTGCGGCCATGAACGGCTATGGCCTGTATGCCGGCTTCTTCTGCCATTCGGGCGATAGCCGGAGCGTTCCGGTGGTCCTGGTCCCAGCCGGTCCGCATTTTCAGGGTAACCGGGATGTCTACTGCCTGGACCACGGCTTCAAGAATCTGCCGAACCAGGTTTTCGTCTTTCATCAGGGCTGAGCCTGCGGCTTTGTTACAGACTTTCTTCGCCGGGCAACCCATGTTGATATCAATGATCTGAGCACCAAAGCTGGCGTTCTGCCTGGCGGCATCGGCCAGCATGCCGGGATCGCCACCGGCAATCTGAACAGAGCGGGGCTCTGGTTCGCCCTGGTGATTCAGACGGGTCTGCGATTTGCGTGTATGCCAGAGCTTGCTGTCTGCGATCACCATTTCTGACACTGCCAGCCCTGCGCCCATCTTTCGGCAGAGCTGCCGGAATGGGCGATCGGTAACGCCGGCCATGGGCGCAACAATCAATGGGTTGGGCAGAGTGTACGGCCCGATTTTTGCCGTTGGCAGCATGATCTGAGTCCGTGTCACAGAGGTTCAGCAAGCGACGGAGTGGAACGACTGTTCAATTTCTGATCGTTCCAGCATCCGAAGGGCGCTAATAATACCGCCGGGGGCTGACTGATTGAAGGGGCGGAAGCAGGAAAAAACTGATTATTTTTCGTGCTTTCTGGTTGACTTTTGCGCTGTCAACCGTGGTCTGTGGCAGTCAGCGCGACCAGGGGCGGAAGCTCAGATTGTAATTGACGGCATCGCGGCCTGGATCGCGGATGTTGATGGCAATGCGAACCGGGGTTTCCCGGGGCATGGTGTCCAGGTCTGAGGCGTCGCCCGCCAGGTATTCCTCTGGAGTGAAGCTGCTCTGGGCCACCACGTCGCCATTAAGGTTTGAGAAAGTCAGCGCGATGGCCGGGAAGGGTTGTTCAAAACCGGCCTGGTTGATAATGACGGCGTCAACGATCAGTTGGTTTCGATCGTCCGGATTGGTGCGAACCACCAGTTTTCGGCTCTGGATAGCGTCTACGTCGATCAATGGTTTGAGTTCGCAACCGGCATAATCGCAGGCTTTTTCATAGAATGGGCGTAGCTCGGGAATGGCAGCCAGCCGGTCGAACTGGAACCATGCGGCCTGGGCAACGAGTACGCCGAGCAGCGTCAGTATCACCAGGCTCCAGAGAACCTTGCGCCAGCCACTGCCACCACCATCGATGGCTACCGGCTCGTGGCGGAGGTCGTCGTAGAGATTGTCCTTCTGATTCTTTTGGGACCTGGGATTGACCGCAGGTTCAGCGATGCGGTCGTCCTCTGCAGCGGTCAGAGTGAGCGACTCGCCAGCAGGGGCGGCAGGCTCCGTTTTTTCAGGTTCGGGGGAGCTTTCAGGTTCAGGAGATTTTGCAGGGCCGGGAGGGGGTTGGGGTGCCTCTGGTTTCACTGGCGCGGGGGTATGGTCATCGTCTTTGAGCATTGCCTCTGCCCAGCTTTCGTCCTGATCTTCCTGCTTTGCAGGGTGCTCATCGTCGTGATGTGCTGACTGATCGGTGTGATCAAAATCGCGGAAGCTGTCACTAAGCTCCTCTTCCGAAAAGGTGAGGCTTCCGCCGGCATAGCGGCCCTCGGTAGCGTCTTCTTCAGGATTATCTTCAAATACCAGCTCTTCGTCTTCTGCAGATTCGCCGGGGGGAGCTGCCGGAGCCGGTTCCGTGCTGTTGGACCGTCCGGAATAGGGGGATTCGGGCATGGCCTGATGTTCGATGGCATTGAACACGTTCATACAGTTGCCGCAGCGGACCTTGCCCCTGGCGACACTGAGCTGCTCGTCAGTGACCCGGAACCGGGTTTCGCATTTAGGGCATTGGGTCTGCAGGCTGCTCTGGGTCATGCTTCTATCCTGAAGGCGTGATCGTTACTCCAAGAGCAGTTTAGTCATAACGGACTGTTTCGTCATCCGATTTTGCGGCGTCCTGTGAGGCGTATCCAATCTTCTTTCTGTTCCGGTTCGTCCATGATGAACCAGGGCGCATAGGCATCCATGACTTCACGGGCCTGGTTGAACAGAATGCCGGAAAGTACCAGGTCGCCGCCGGGCCTGGTCAGATCGGCCAGCCTGGGGGCCAGGCTGATCAGGGGCTGGGCCAGAATGTTGGCCAGCATGACGTCGGCCTGGGTGTCCGGATCATCGCCCGGAAGGTACAGGTCCAGGCGGTGTTCTGAAACGTTGTTGCGCCGGGCGTTTTCCCGGCTGGCTTCCAGTGCCTGTGGGTCGGTATCCACGCCGATCACGTGCTCGGCGCCCAGCAACAGCGCTGCCAGACCAAGGATGCCGGAGCCGCAGCCATAATCCGTTACCTGTTTTCCGGTGACATCCTGGCCATCCAGCCATTGCAGGCACAGAGCCGTGGTCGGGTGGGTGCCGGTGCCAAATGCCAGACCCGGGTCGAGCATCAGGTTGGCAGCGGCGGGATCTGGCGCTTCATGCCAACTGGGTACAATCCACAGACGTTCGCCGAATCTGATGGGCTGGAAGTCATCCATCCAGGCCCGTTCCCAGTCCTTGTCTTCAACCAGGGTGACCTCGATTTCTGACAATTCCTGCTGGGTCTGCTGGTGCCAGGCATCGCGAATGTCGGCACACAACTGCTCGATATTGCGCTCGGACTGGAACAGCCCGGTTACGACAGTCTCGCTCCACAGTGGTGTGGTGCCAGGATCCGGTTCGTACAGCGGCTGGTCGGCAGCGTCTTCCATGGAAACAGCGTCAGAGCCCATTTCCATCAGCAGATCCTCCAGCTGATCCGCAGTATCCGGATCAGCTGGAATCTGGAGTTGAACCCAGGGCATGATTAGTCCCGCATCAGTTTTTCGAGGTGATGGATGGTGAAATCGACTTGTTTGAAGCCGCCATCACGCAGCAACTGGCGATGCAGGGCCTGGTTGGTCTTGATGCCTTCTACCAGCATTTCATCCAGGGCAATCTTCATACGACGGCGCGCGATCTCGCGGTCGTCACCCCAGGTGATCAGCTTGGCGATCAGGGAATCGTAGTACGGCGGTACCGAGTAGCCGCTGTACATGTGCGAGTCTACCCGCACGCCATTGCCGCCAGGGGCATGGAAGTGGCTGACCTTGCCGGGGCTGGGCACGAAGGTTTTCGGATCTTCGGCGTTGATCCGGCATTCCATGGCATGACCGGAAATATGGATCTCGTCCTGGGTGTACTGCAGCTTCTCGCCACTGGCGATGCGCAGTTGCTCACGAACGATGTCCACACCGGTGACCATTTCGGAAACCGGATGTTCTACCTGTACCCGGGTGTTCATTTCGATGAAGTAGAACTCACCGTCCTGATACAGGAATTCGAAGGTGCCGGCGCCCACGTAGCCGATTTTCTTGCAGGCATCGACGCAGGCCTTGAAGGTACGTTCGCGTGACTCCGGGTTGATGTTCGGAGCCGGTGCTTCTTCAATGACCTTCTGGTTGCGGCGTTGCATGGAGCAGTCGCGGTCGCCCAGATGAATAACGTTGCCGTGCATGTCGGCCAGAACCTGGACTTCCACGTGCCGTGGCATTTCCAGGAACTTTTCCAGATACACGGTGGGGTCACCGAAGGCATTTTTGGCTTCGGTCTGGGTGATCTGGACAGCCTTGAGCAGAGCGGCTTCGGAATGCACTACCTGCATGCCGCGGCCACCGCCGCCAGAGGCCGCTTTGATCATCACCGGATAGCCGATTTCACGGGCAACTCTGAGAGTGTGCTCGTCGTCTTCCGTCAGCGGGCCGTCAGAGCCGGGAACGGTGGGAACACCGGCTTCCTTCATGGCTTCGATGGCAGAAACCTTGTTGCCCATCAGGCGGATGGTCTCTGCGCGAGGCCCAATGAAGCGGAAACCGCTTTTTTCCACCTGTTCAGCGAAGTCGGCGTTCTCAGCCAGAAAACCATAACCGGGGTGAATGCCCACGGAATCGGTTACTTCAGCGGCGCTGATGATGGTGGGGATGTTCAGGTAACTGTCGACCGGGCTGTTCGGACCGATGCATACGGACTCGTCTGCCAGGCGAACGTGCATGAGTTCACGGTCTACCTGGGAGTGGACGGCAACGGTCTTGATGCCCAGTTCCTTGCAGGCGCGAAGAATGCGCAGGGCAATTTCGCCGCGGTTTGCGATCAGAACTTTATCTAACATGGCCATGATTCACATTCACCGAGTTCAGGAAATGACGACCAGAGGCTGGTCAAATTCCACCGGCTGGCCGTTCTCGACCAGAATTTCGGTGACGGTACCGGACTTGTCTGCCTCGATCTGGTTCATCATCTTCATGGCTTCAACGATGCAGATAACATCGCCTTCTTTGACAGTTTGCCCAACTTCCACGAATGCACTGGAGGTGGGTGACGGCGCCCGGTAGAAAGTACCTACCATCGGGGATTTAACCGAATGGCCGGTGGGCTTTGCCGGTGCTGCGTCGGCCGGAGCGGGTTCGGCTGCTGGCGCCGCGGCCGGGGCCTGGGGTGCTGGCGGCGCGTAATGCATCTGCGCCGGTGCAGGAAGCTGTTCACGGCGGCGGGAGATGCGGACGGAGTCGTCGCCTTCCTGAATTTCCAGCTCTTCGACGTCTGACTCTTCAAGCAATTCAATCAGTTTCTTGATTTTACGAATATCCATAACGGTTCCAGTCTCGCTGTCTCTGGTCTATCGGTGAGTTCGTTGCAGGACCGCCTGCAGGGCCAGATCATAGCCCTGGCTGCCCAGCCCGCAGATAACGCCTTCGGCGATATCTGAAAAGTAGGAGTGATGGCGGAACGATTCCCGCGCATGCACATTGGAAAGATGCACTTCTATAAACGGAATGCCCGAGGCCAGCATGGCATCACGCAATGCGATGCTGGTGTGGGTGAAGGCGGCAGGGTTGATAATCATGAAATCCACGCCTTCGGTCCGTGCCTCATGCACTCTTTCGATCAATTCGTACTCTGCGTTGGATTGCAGGTGCAACAGGTGATGGCCGTGTTCGGCGGCCTTGTCGCGCAGGCGATCATCTATGTCGGCCAGAGTCTCATAGCCGTACACCTCCGGTTCCCGGGTGCCGAGCATATTCAGATTGGGACCATGTAGTACCAGTATGGTCGACATGACTAGGCCTGCCTGCGTTTGTATCTAAAAACGAGATTACACAGCAATGAGCACCTGTGCGTTGACATTTCGTTGACGCCGCCCTTCGGGCGGGCGCCGTAGACTGGTGCGTTGGCCAGTCGGGACACAAGGCATTGTCGATCATGCCGCTCTGTGCCGATATTCGACATTGGTTTCATGAATTCGCGCCCGTTACCTGATTTTGTGGACTCAATCACAGGCTACAGTGACCTGATCGCGACCGTTCTCTTTGGAAGTGTACAGTGCCCGGTCGGCGCGCTCACACAATGACTGGGAGCTTTCGCCCTGCCAGCAGGCAACACCGCAGCTGAACGTTACCGTGAACTCTTTGTCGCCGGCCTGCTGATGAAGTCTTGAAAAGCTCTCCCGGATGCTGTCCAGAACCTGTCGTGCGCCATCCGGCCCGGTATCCGGAAGAATGATAGCGAATTCTTCACCGCCGTAGCGACCAATGTGATCGGTCTTGCGCAGGCGCTGCTTCAGGAACATCGACAGGCTTCGGAGGATGCGGTCACCAATCGGGTGGCCGTAGGTGTCATTCACTTTCTTGAAGTAGTCGATGTCGAGCATGGCAAAGCACAGAGGCTGGTCTTTCTGGCCCGCGCGGACAATCTCCTGCTCCAGCAGGTGCAGGGTATGGGTGTGGTTGTACAGGCCGGTCAGGCTGTCGCGAATCATCAGCGCCAACAGGGAACGGGCCCGTCTGCCACGGTTATGCAGGGTGGCAATCAGGTGCTTTGGGTCTATGGGTTTGGTGAGGAAATCGTCGCCGCCGAGACTCATGGCATGCAGCTGTTTGCTGACGTCTTCTTCGGCGGAAAGGTAGATGATGGGTACGCTGTGGAACTTGTCCTGCTGGCGGATTACCCGGGCGATCTCCATCCCGGTGCAGCCGGGCATATACATGTCCAGAATGATGATTTCCGGAGAGAATTCCTCCAGTGCATGAATGATCTGCATGGGGTCGGTAATGATATGGGAAATCATGCCGGCCTTTTTCAGTACCGTTTCCATGTACTTGGCCTGGGCCCGGGAGTCGTCCAGTACCAGCACCTTATAAGGTTCGATGTTATTGCCGTGGGTGTAGGACTCGATTTTCTCGATCAACTGGCCCGGATCGACCGCCGGGTAGAAGAATTCCTCACCACCGCATCGCGAAGCCCGCAGGCGGGTTTCGATGCTGCCGTCTTCTTCACTGACAAAGATGATCGGGATAGGGGTTTCATGCCGTTGCTGGAGCCGTTCTGTGGTTGCGATGCCGGCGTTCTGGCTGTCGCCGAAGTTTACGTCAAGCAGAATCGTTTCCGGCTTGTTCAGGGCGCAGGCTTCGATAAGCTCATCGGCAGAGTTGAAAGCTGAGGCCCGGAACCCGAAAAATTCCAGTTGGCGAATCAGCCGCGACGCCAGCTCTGCATTGGGGAGAGCGATATAGACCGGGGTTCGCCGATACTGATGGGGCTCGGCTCCGTTTTCAGGGTCGGTCTTCCGGCGGGTAGTGCAGCGTAGCGACGCAAAGCCCGTTTCCAGGTGATCGGTGAGGGTATCGGTGAGTGGCGAGCCTGACTGCCATCCGGACAGCGCCTGCAGAATCTGTTCGCCGGCGTTGGCATGGTCGTCCATTTCGAACCGTCTGGCGTAGCGGGTCAGCTTGTCGGTCGCGGTGGCCAGTTCGTCGCGCCAGACTCCGGCCTGGTCCGGGGTGTCCTGGATTTTCTGCCAGGTGTCCAGTACCACCCGGGCCTGAGTCGTGACCCGGCGGGCGAAGTGCTGCCTGAGTTTTTCTTTCTGGCTTTCGTCGTTCATTACGCTCCAGCCTGCCTCCTTTCGATACCGGTCGCCCGGTTCCTGTTTCCGGGGACGAGCCTTTGATTATTGGAAGTTGTAAAGAGACTCCGTTGTTCCTGTGTAGAGTCTATAGTGTTTAGTGGTGTTGGCGCAGGATGAAGACTGTAAATGTTTGTCAATTTTGCGTCTGAGTGCTCATTTATTGATCCGGGGCAGCAAACCATGGCAGGGAAACGCTGCAAGACTGATCGCAGACAGCAGGGAACAATTACCCTGCAGACGTTGTTGTTGCTGTTTACCGGTGCCTTGCTGGTGGCGCTACTTTTGGCAGCATTTGTAACCAGTTACGGTCATTTCCGGGGCTATGTTGCCGATCAGCTCGAAGCCCATGCCCGGGATGGCGCCACTGCCACCGGGTTGTCGTTATCCAATGCCATTGATGGCTCTGACCCGGTGGCATCGACCTCTCTCATTGATGCTGTATTTGATAGCGGCAAATACCTTTCAGTCGAGTACGTCGATCATGAGGGTGAAGTGATTGCCGGCAGAACCATGGCTCTGCAGACGAAGGTGGCACCGGAATGGTTTGTTGAAATGGCGGAATTGCCATTAACGGCGGCTGAAGCCGAAGTGGTGCGGGGCTGGATGCGTTTGGGCAAGGTTCGGGTGGTCAGTCACCCGGGGCGGGCCTACGACGATCTGTGGGGCATTGCGGTGGGTTTGTTTGCCGGCGTCATGATCATCGGTGGCGTTGGCCTGGTCACGCTGTTTGTGCTGCTGCGGTGGTTGCTGCGACCACTCAAAGCGCTGGAGGCGCAGGCACGGGCCCTGGGGCGGCGTAATTTCCGCAAGCGTATTCATCTTCGCTCCACCCGTGAGTTGAACCGGGTGACCGAGGCCATGAACCAGATGGCGGATGATCTGGGTCGTTTGTTTGAAGGTCAGGGCAAGCTCATTCAGCATCTGCGTAAGGTCAATAATGAAGATGCGGTTACCGGTCTGGCCAGTCGTACCGCGTTTGATCAGCGCCTGAAGGTGGAAGTGGAGTCGGAAGAGAAAGCCGCGCCGGGGGTGTTGATGATGGTTCAGTTGGGCCATTTCGCCGACTACAACCAGGCCTATGGCCAGCACGAAGGCGACCAGTTGTTGCAGGAAATTGGTGGCTGCCTGCAGCAGTTTGTTGTGCAGCAGGCTGATTCCTTTGCTGGCCGCAGAATGGGTGCTGAGTTTTCAGTGTTTCTTCCCGGCGCATCATTAACCGATGCCCGCCAATGGGCAGAGGTGCTGGTGACGGAACTGGACCAGCGTTATTCCGCACTGGCCAGGCCGATGGACACTTCGGTGTATGCCGGGCTGGCGCCGGCTCGCAATGCGGGAAGTATCCGGGAACTGATGGCCGCGGCCGATGAGGCGCTGGCAACAGTCCGTGAAACGGGGGTCTCCGGCGTTCAGGTCGCCGATGGCGGCAGTGGTAACCATCATGATATGGAAGCCTGGCGCATTATCATCGCGAATGCGCTTGCCAGGGAGAATCTTGCGCTGTGGTTGCAGCCGATGGTGGAGGGGGAAAGCCGGCGCCTGGTGTACTATCAGGTGTTTTCACGCATCCGGACACCGGAAGGCGACCTCAAGGCGGGCCTGTTTGTGCCCCTGGCAGAGAGATTAGGGCTGGTAAAAGATCTGGACCGTATTCTGGTGCGCCAGGTGTTGGAATACCTCAATGCCCGGCCCGGCATTGTTCTGGCTATATCGCTGGGCCGGGGCTCTGTGGCGGATGCCGAATTCCGGGATGACCTGCTGACTATGCTGGCGAATGCCGGTGACGCTGCAAAGCGGTTGTGGGTCGGCATACCGGAACTGGCCATCAGCTATCACCGGAAATCGGCCAACGCGCTGGTGCTGTCTCTTTTCCGGGCAGGGGTGCCGGTTCTGGTGGATCGTTTCGGTGTGGGCGGAGTGCCATTCAGTTACCTGAAAAATCTGCCGTTCAGTGCCATGCGTATCGACAACAGCTTCATCCATGATCTGGACAGCCACCCAGAGAACCGTTTCTGGGTAGAATCTGTGATCGGTATCGCCCGTAGTCGTGGGGTGCGCGTTTTCGCGACCGGAGTGGAAACCGCAGCCGAATACTCGGTACTCTGTGACCTGGGTATTGACGGCGCCATGGGATACCATCTGGGGCGACCTTTTGCAGCTGACGAATAACCAACGGAGAGCAGAAGCCTTATGCCGGGCAAAATCAGACAGTATTTCACAGACAAGAAAGAAGACGTGCGGGATTTCGCCGGAGGCAGAGGGGTTATTGCCAAATTTTTGTTGGCGGTGCTGGTGGTCTACCTGTTGGTTGCCATTGTTCTGGGCATGTTCTGGAGCAGTGAGCCGGAAACCTTCTCTGTGCGTGACCACACCCGCACGCTGGCAAGTGAAATGGACCGCGAGCCGGTTGCCGGTTTTGCCACGACCGCGACCATGATCCGTATCGCCGAAACCCTGCTGGAAAAACCGGGCGGCTATATAACCAATGATATTGCGCCGCCGGGTCTCTGGATGGACAACATGCCGCATTGGGAATTCGGTGTTCTGGTCCAGTTGCGCGATTTGTCCCGCGCCATGCGCAAGGACATCAGCCGTTCCCAGAGCCAATCGTCCGAAGATCCGGACCTGGTGATTGCAGAACCGCAGTTCCATTTTGACAACGGAAGCTGGGCCATTCCTTCCACGGAGAATGAATATCGTCGTGGTATCAATGCACTGGAACGCTATCTGGCCCGTTTGTCCCACCCGACTGAAGCGGATGCCCAGTTTTTCGCCCGGGCCGACAACCTGAGTAACTGGCTGGCAGATCTGGAAACCCGACTGGGCAGCCTTTCCAGAACGTTGAGCGAAAGTGTGGGCAAGGCATCAGTGTCTGATGCGGTCGCCAATGTTGATATGGACGACCCTCTGGCAGAGGAAACGGGGGGTGAGGAAGTGAAAACCGCCTGGACAGAAATCGATGATGTCTTCTATGAATCCCGGGGCACGGCCTGGGCGTTGCTGCACATCTTCAAGGCGGTAGAGGTCGACTTCCGGAGCGTTCTGCAGGACAAGAACGCCATGGCCAGCGTAAAGCAGATTATTATCGAGCTGGAAGGCACCCAGAAGCCTATGTGGAGCCCGGTTGTTCTGAATGGCAGTGGCTTTGGTGTGCTGGCCAACCATTCACTGACCATGGCTGCCTATCTGTCACGGGCCAGTGCCGCGATCAGCGATATGCGGGATCTGTTGACGCGCGGCTAACAACAGCAGCCACTGAATCAAAAAAGCCGGACAGTTTTAAGCTGCCCGGCTTTTTTGTGGAAGCGTGATATCAGCCCTTGTAGGCGGCAACCGCGTCCTCTACTGCTTTTCTGGCGGCATCAGCGTTCGCCCAGCCTTGCACTTTTACCCACTTGCCCGGCTCGAGAGTCTTGTAGTTCTCGAAGAAGTGATGGATCTGGTCGCGGAGCAGTTCCGGCAGATCTTCAATTTCCTTGATGTTGTGGTAAGTGCGGGTCAGCTTGTCATGGGGTACGGCAACCAGCTTGGCGTCGCCACCGGCTTCGTCTTCCATGTTCAGGATGCCTACCGGGCGACAACGGATGACACAGCCGGCCTGGATCGGGTAAGGCGTCACCACGAGAACGTCCAGCGGATCGCCGTCGTCAGCCAGCGTGTGCGGGATAAAGCCGTAGTTGGCCGGGTAGAACATCGGGGTGGCCATGAAGCGGTCAACCAGCAGGGCGCCCATGTCTTTGTCCAGCTCGTACTTCACCGGAGAGCTGTTGGCCGGAATTTCGATGGCAACGTAGATGTCTTCAGGTGGGTTCTTGCCAGCGGGGATGTTATCGAATTGCATGTGCGATCCTTACCAATGGTGTGACGCAGGCTCTGCCTGCGGTTAAAAATTTGCCGGAATTATACGGAAGTGTGCCGGGGTCCGAAACTAAACCTTGGTCTTCCGGGTGTTCAGGCGCCCTTCCGGGGAATGCTCTTTACGCCGTCACTGGTGCCCAGTAGCAGCAGATCGGCGGGGCGACGGGCAAACAACCCATTAGTGACCACGCCCACAATGTTATTGAGCTTTTCTTCGATCACGATCGGGCGGGAAATGTCTAGGTGATGGATGTCGATGATGATGTTGCCGTTGTCGGTGGTAAAACCGTCCCGGTAGACCGGATCGCCGCCGAGTTTTACGATCTCACGGCCGACATGGCTGCGAGCCATGGGAATGACTTCAACCGGCAGTGGAAAATCGCCCAGAATGTCCACTTTTTTGGAGTCGTCTGCAATGCAGATAAAGGTTTTGGCAACCGCTGCGACAATTTTCTCCCGGGTCAGCGCACCGCCGCCGCCTTTGATCAGCTCCAGGCGCTCGTTGGTTTCGTCGGCACCGTCCACGTAAAATTCAATTTCATTGACCGCATTCAGATCGTAAACGGTAATGCCGTGGCTTTTCAGTCGCTCGGCAGTGGCTTCAGAGCTGGCTACGGCACCGTCAAAATCGTTTTTGTACTCGGCCAGATAGTCGATGAAATAATTGGCGGTGCTGCCGGTACCAACGCCGACGACACTGCTGTCTTCCAGATGGGGGGCAACGTAATCAACGGCTGCCTTGGCTACTGCCTGTTTCAGTTCGTCCTGGGTCATGGGGCTGCTCCGGGTGTGTTCCGAATGAATTTGCCGACATTATACGCCTGCAGCGAGTCTGCTTATAGACGGCTGCCGTGCAAACTTCCTACACTGTGGGTTTTTCCAGCCATTCACCAGCAACCGGAACCATCATGCCGCAACGCTATATCAAGAAGATTCTCGATGCGCGCGTCTACGACGTGGCTATCGAAACACCGCTGACGGAAGCCCGTAGCCTTTCCAAGCGCTTTGGCAACAACATTCTGCTCAAGCGCGAAGACCTTCAACCGGTGTTCTCCTTCAAGATTCGCGGCGCCTATAACCGGATTGCCCAGCTTTCCGAAGAACAGAAAGCCAAAGGTGTAATCTGCGCCTCTGCCGGCAACCATGCTCAGGGTGTGGCGATGTCTGCCAGGCAGTTGGGTATTAAAGCGGTGATTGTGATGCCTCAGACCACGCCGGATATCAAGGTGAAATCGGTACGTGATCGTGGCGCCAAAGTCGTGCTCAAGGGTGACGCTTTTGACGAAGCGGCTGCTCATGCGCAGGAGCTGATCAAAAAGAATGGTTACACCTACATTCCACCCTACGATGACCCGGATGTGATTGCGGGCCAGGGCACGGTGGCCATGGAAATGATGTGGCAGTTCTCGAAGCCGTTGCACGCCGTGTTCATCCCGGTTGGCGGCGGTGGCCTGATGGCAGGCATGGCGGCCTACATCAAATATCTGCGCCCGGAAATTAAAGTGATTGGTGTAGAACCGGAAGACTCCAACTGCCTGCAGGCAGCCCTGGCCGCCGGAGAGCGTGTGGTGCTGGATCAGGTCGGCATTTTTGCTGATGGTGTCGCCGTAAAGCAGATTGGCGAAGAGCCCTGGAAAATCTGCAAAGACAATGTGGACGAGGTAATCACTGTCAGCACCGACGAAATCTGTGCGGCTATCAAGGATGTATTTGAAGACACCCGCTCCATTGCCGAGCCAGCCGGTGCCTTGTCGGTAGCGGGTATTAAAAAGTATATCCAGCGCGAACAGATTGAAGGTGAAAACCTCGCTGGCGTGCTCAGCGGTGCCAACATGAACTTTGACCGCCTGCGTTACATTTCCGAACGCACAGAGGTTGGTGAAAAGCGCGAGGCCATCCTGGCGGTTACCATTCCCGAGAAGCCCGGCGCTTTCAAAACCTTTATTAACGCTCTGCACAAGCGCAGCATCACTGAGTTCAACTACCGGTATGCCGACGACCAGCAGGCCGTCATTTTTGTCGGTATCCAGATCCAGGCCGGAGGGCACGGCCGGGACGAGTTGGTGCAGGAGCTGCGCGAAGGCGGCTACTCGGTCATTGACCTGACCGACAGCGACCTGGCCAAACAGCATATCCGCCACATGGTTGGTGGTCATGCGCCGGCCGTGAGCAATGAAATGGTGTACCAGTTCCAGTTTCCCGAGCGCCCCGGGGCGCTGATGAAGTTCCTGATGTCTCTCGGTACACGCTGGAACATTTCCCTGTTCCACTATCGCAATCACGGCGCAGCTTACAGCCGGGTATTGCTGGGCGCCCAGGTAAATGAAGGCGAAGTGGCTGACTTTGAAAAGATGCTGGACAAGGTCGGCTTCGAGTACGAAAACATGACCGACAACGAGGCTTACCGGCTGTTCCTGGGGGCCGGTAACGGAAGGTAAAGGTCGATCATGATAAGTAGAAGTCAGGCCAGGTACGGCTTTCCGGGAATTTCGAAGGCCATGGATGGCCTGAGATAAGCGCTCATGGACGAGCTCGTGGCGGTTCCCGGAAAGCCGTACCTGGCCTGACTTCGGTAAAGAAATGTTTTATACGGAACTGTTACACAACTTTAATCTGTAAAAGTTGTAAAACGCCCGTTTCATGTTAGTCTTTCAAACTGATTCTTGGAATCAAGAATAGCCATCTGATTTTCCAGCAATTACACCACAGAGAAACGGAAGCACCTGTCATGGGACGCAAGCCTGACATACTGCGCACTATTGTACTGATCTTCGCTGTCGGCCTTGTAATTACCGGTTTCACTTCGCTTCAGGCATCTGAAGACAAGCGCGCTACAAGCGTGCCTGCCGTAGAGTTCTCACAGCGGGCAGATTAACGCCTGAAACGGTAACAGCTATCGTCGGTTACCACGCCGTGTAGCGGCACATCCCAGGGTTCGACAGGCAGCGATGCCACCTTCTGAAAGTCGTGCGCCAGCCCGATCAACTTCGGCGCCATGGCCGGACGAATCCTGCTGAATGCAAATGTGCGGTCGTAAAAGCCACCGCCCATGCCAAGCCTCCCCCCTTGTTCATCAAAACCGACCAACGGAAACAGCACCGCATCCAGTGCCCAGGCGGGCCTGCGCCTTGAATCCGGAAAGGAGGGCTCAGGAATGCCGAAGCGATTGGCGGTCAGCTGAACGCCATCAAAGTATGGGCTGAACACCAGTCTGCCCGGATAGATCGGGTGCAGAACCGGAAGGTAGAACTGAATGCCTTTGCGCCGACCCAGATCCATGTACAACTGTGGGTCGATTTCGCCATCGTTTGGCAGGTAGACGGCAATATGCCGCGCACGGTGCAAATCCGGGTGTTTCAGAAGATTCAGGGCAAGCTTCTCTGACGCCTGCTGCTGTTGCTCATAGGACAACATCCGCCGTTGCTGGCGCAGATGTTTGCGTAGCTGGCTTCTGGAGGGTGTGTCTGGGTGGCTTTGAAACGGTTGGGTGTGGTGTTGCGTCAAAATAAAGCTTCCCGGGCTGCCGTTATCGGATGTGGCCCTTGAACCCAGAGTTCAAGGTCGGTGGCCGCTGTGACATATTAGGCTTCCTCCCGCAGGAGGCGTGCTCACAATGCCCTGAAGTAGCCACCTGGGTAGTGCGCATCGGCTCGAGGACGTATCCGACACCCCGAACAGCCCAGGAAGTTGAGTCCATTATAGGGGCAGGGTCGGGGCTGATTGCAACCCCATTGTGCAATCAATTATCGGAAGATGTCCCGAGGGCGTCATCCAGCCGATGGTCCATGGCCTTGAGAATGTCGCTGGTGGCATTGGACATGGTGTCCCGCTCCAGCAGGTCGTGAGTGATGTTCAGTGCCGCCATCACGGCGATACGCTCGGTACCGAAGACTTTACCGCTGGAGCGGATTTCCCGCATGTTGCTGTCCAGATGCTTTGCGGCACGAAACAGTGCTTCCTGCTGCTCCTCCGGGCAGGCCACCAGATATTCCTTGTCGAGAATGCGGACGGCAACGGTGGTTGACTGCTCTGACATCAGTGGTGCTCCAGCGCTCTGAGGCGGCCGATCATGGCTTCGATCTTGTTTTTGGCAAGGTCATTTTTGTGCATTAACTGGGCACGCTCCCGGTTCCAGTCATCCTGAAGTTCCCGGAGCATGGCGTTATCGCGCTCAAGTTTTTCACAGCGTTCGATCAGCTTATCCAGCTTGTCCGCCAGTGCCTGTACTTCGGACTGTTCCATGGCCTGCCCAACATTGATGAGTTCCCGAGTCTGCGAACGACTCTCTGAATGCCAGTAACTATAAGTGCCGATGCCAGAACGGTCAATTTACTGCTCTGTCATGGCCCGCCAGGCGTGATATCTGTCACTTCCCGGCCTCAATCCGAGCCACCGAAGCTCTGTCGCCGGCTGTTGAGCCAGGAATTCAGGGCCGGTATCAGCGAAACCAGCAGGGCAGCCACGGGCACCGAGCCCAGCAATGTCCATTCGGTGGTGTTCAGAGGCCGCAGGCCGATCTGCAGGCCGTATTGTTCCAGCAGCCAGGGCGAGAGGCCGGCAATGGCGACGGCACCCAGCAGCAAGGCCAGGGCGCAGGCAACCAGAGCCAGCGTAACGCACTCCAGCGTATACAGTGACGCCACCAGTGCCGGAGACGCGCCGGTGGCGCGCAGGATGGCGATTTCACGCCGGCGCTGAGCCTGGAGTGTCAGCAGCACGGCGATCAGGCCAACGAGACTGGTGACCACCACAAAGGCGCCAATCCCGAGCAGCGCCTTTTCAAACTGGCCCATCATTCGCCAAAGCTCACTGAGGGCCACACCCGGCAGAATGGCGGAGAGTGGCTCTCCAGCGTACTGATTCAGTTCCCTCTGGACCTGAAAGGTCAGAATGGGTCTGTCCAGGCCTACCAGCACCGCCGTGATATTTTCAGGGGTGTAAGTGCGCTGGCGGGCTTTTTGTTCAGACAGGGTGCGGCCGGGAATGGCGACGCCGGATTCCCAGCCCACGTGTATCGCTTCCATGGCTTCCAGGCTGATAAAAACCGCCTGATCCACCGGTGTGCCGGTGGCCTCCAGAATGCCGGAAACCTCGAAGGGCAGGTCATCGTGTCTGGAGAAGCTGGTGCTGCCACCCCCGTGTGAAAGCGTAATTCTGTCGTCAATGCGATGGTTCATTTGCCGGGCAACCCCGGCGCCCAGGACCACATCGAACAGATCGTTGAACCATTGCCCCCCGGCCAGTTGCAGAGCCTGATCGTCACCGTAGCGGAAACGTTCATGAAACCCGGTGTTGGTGCCGATCACCCGATGGCCCCGATAGCTGTCACCCAGTGACAGCGGAATCAGCCAGTCGATGCGCGGGTCCTGCTGAAGTTTTTCGTAGGTGGACCAGCGAATGTTATTGGTGGCATCGCCAATGTGGAACACCGTATACAGCAACAGATTCAGTTGGCCACTGCGGGCGCCGACAATCAGATCGGTGCCGCTGATGGTGTTGGTAAACGACTGGCGGACTTCAGTGCGCAAGTACTGTATGCCCAGCAAGAGAGTTACGCTCAGGGTCAGAGTCAGGCACACCAGGGCCAGTATCCGGCGGCGGTACCACAGGCTGGCAGAGGCCAGAGACAGGGCCAGGCGAATTTTGTTCATGCCGGATCTCCCAGTGCGGCCTGTTGATGAAAGTGCTGCGCCAGAGCTCTGTCGTGGCTGACAAAGACCACCGAGCTTTGTTGATCGCCGGCCAGGGTAAGCAGAAGATCCAGAAAACGATCCCGGTTGTCGGTGTCCAGTGCCGAGGTGGGTTCATCGGCCAGAATGATTTCCGGAGCGCCGATCAGTGCCCGGGCGGCAGCCACCCGTTGTTGCTGGCCAATGGAGAGGGTGGTTACGCTGCGGTGCCTTTCGTCCTCCGGAATGGCCAGTTGCTCAAGCAGCATGGAGGCGGCCGTGTTGATATCTGGCGTGGTGCGGGCGCGGCGGCTGGTGGAGAGCCGACAGGGCAGTGTGACATTGCCCATCGCACTCAGGTAAGGCACCAGATTGAACTGCTGGAAAATAACACCCATATGATTGGCCCGGAAACGATCCCGGCGGCCGGCCCGCAGCCCGGAGAGCTCCTCCCCGAGCAAGCGGACAGAACCGGTTTCCGGTGCCAGCATACCGGCGAGCAGGCTCAACAGTGTGCTTTTGCCGGTCCCGCTGGGGCCGTGAAGAAACAGATGTTCGCCGCGTGCCAGTGTAATGTCCGGAAAGATAATGCTGTCAGTCTGACCGGGCCAGCGAAAGGTCAGATGCCGGGTTTCAATGGCGTTCGCCCGGGCAGCGGAACCGGCAGGGATGAAAGCTGTCTGGTTAGTCATGTCGGTAATGCTTGTCCCGTTGTATGATGGTGGCGGTCACTCGTTTATCCCCTGAGGAATGCACTTTGATGTCTGTTGGTTCTGAGTCTGTCGGCCGGGTTGCTCGCCTTGGACTGCTTTTGTTGCTGTTGGTTTCCCCGTTCGCCCACGCAGAATTGCCGGAGATCGACTGGCTGGATCTGATGCCGGCAGAAGATCTGGCGTTACTGGACAGCATGCCGGAAATCGAGCACGAAGGGGACGGCCCGGCGCTGCTGCCGGATGAAATCATGACCGGTCGCGTGGTTCCGGAGATGGAAGACGTTGAAGGCCGCATTCCCGGTTTCGTGGTGCCGCTGAAAACCACCAAAGACATGCGTATTCTGGAGTTCTTCCTGGTGCCGTATTACGGTGCCTGCATTCACGTGCCGCCGCCCCCGCCGAACCAGATTATCCACGTGAAATATAAGGAAGGCTTCACGCTCCGGGCCCTCTATGACCCGGTCTGGATTGAAGGCAAGCTGGTGATTGAGCAGACCGAAAATGATATCGGCGAGTCCTCCTATTCCATTGAAGCAACATCAGTGGAACCCTATGACGAGCCCTATTAGCGGGGCGCCGGGAAGCGGCTCTGCCCGCTGGTCAGTCGTGTGCCGCCCTGGTTCTGCGGGCTGACCCACTGCACATCCAACTGCTCCATGGCAGGAAAACGAACCATTACCGTTGTTTCCAGCTCGTCGCCGGAAGACAAGCCGGGGCAGGCCAGGGTCTGGCTGATCTCGATATCCGCGTGACCCTCCTGCTGGTGATCGTGGCCATGATCGTGTTCGTCTCCAGCAGGCCAGGTGTCATGAACGTCTGCCTGGTTGACGGTGCAGGTCCCGGGTGCTGTGTTGATCAGAGGTGTCTGGCTGGCCCATGCATCAAGTTCTGCCACTTTCTCGTGCTGTTCATCGGTTTCCGGAGCGTGCTCGAAGCCGACCAGATTGGCCGCTGGCGACAACAGGAGGACATCAATGCGCTCCCCTTCAATGGCCATCTGAAGCCGGGCATGGCCGTGCTGGTGGCTGCCTGGGTTGTCGGAGGCCAGGGTCGCGGCCGGTAGGGTCGCCAGTGCGAGTGCTGGCAAAAAGGATAGAAAGCGGTGAAGTTGCATGGAATGTCCCTCCTTGTGTTTGTTACGTTATAACATATTTTTCGTTTGGCGAAACAGGCATAACTCTGATGATCCGCGTCAGTGCCACTGCCGGCGCCAGAATGCTAGGATAACCCTCTCAATGAATCCGGGGTCTGATGCTTTCGTCAGCGAAGGCTCCCAACACGCAGGAACACGTTGTTTCATGTCTGATACCGACACTTCAGGTGCCGCTCGCGCTGCTGAATTCGAGCGCTGGGCCAATATCTTTACCGCCCACAAGGCGTTCAGTCACCCATCTGAGCTTCATGGCGTTCTCTGTGGTCGGCTGGCCGCCGGCGCCCGTATGGAAGACCAGGAATGGCTGAACATGGTCTGTGAATACATGGGAATCGCAGAAAAAGCCATGGAAGAGTCTGACGATCTGGCGCCGTTCATGAACAGCGCCTACGAGCAGACGCTTGCGCAGTTCCAGTCCAGCGATATGGATTTTCACCTGCTGCTGCCAGATGACGATTACGCCATGGAGCAGCGTCTGGAAGCGCTGGTAACCTGGGTTCGCGGTTTTCTGGAAGGCATGGCTCTGGCGGCTGGTGAGTCACTGGGCCAGGCGCCGGATGAAATCCGTGAGCTGATCGAGGATATGGTGGCCATCAGCCAGCTGGCGGAACAGGAAGAGGCCGACGATGAAAGCGAGCAGCAACTGCTGGAAATCACCGAATATGTGCGCCTGGGCGCTCTGACGGTGTTTACCGAATTCAATGAACCGGAAAAGCCGGCCAGCAAAACGCCGACTCTGCACTGATCAGGAGACAGCATGGCTTCCATGATTCCGATGAAAGAATTTGCCGAGCGCCGCCGCAAGCTGATGGAGCGAATGGCGCCGGACAGCATTGCCATTTTGCCGGCGGCGCCGGAGCGGGTGCGTAACCGGGATGTGCTGCATTCGTTCCGTCAGGACAGCGATTTTCAGTACCTGACCGGTTTTGGTGAGCCGGAGGCCGTGCTGGCGCTGATTCCCGGCCGGGAGCACGGCGAGGCGGTGCTGTTCTGCAAAGAGCGCAACCCCGAAAAAGAACTCTGGGATGGCTTTCTGGTCGGCCCCGAGGGAGCGATTGAACATTACGGCCTGGACGACGCCTTCCCGATTTCCGATATCGATGAAATTCTGCCGGGCATGATTGAGGGCCGCAGCCGGGTGTATTACCCGCTGGGCAAGGACCCGGCCTTCGACAACCGGGTGATGGACTGGGTCAAGGTGATTCGCAGCAAGGTGCGCGCCGGCGCCCATCCCCCGGGCGAGTTCGTGGCGCTGGAGCATCTGCTGCATGATCTGCGGCTTTTCAAGAGCCCGGCCGAAGTGAAGGTGATGGCAAAGGCCGGCAAGATCAGTGCCGAGGCCCACTGCCGGGCCATGAAACGCGCGCGCCGGGGTGGTTACGAGTACAACCTGGAGGCGGAGCTGATCCATACCTTTATGGATCATGGCACCCGGGAAACCGCATATCCCTCTATTGTCGGCAGTGGTACCAATGCCTGCATCCTGCACTACATCGAGAATTCGGCGCCATTGAAAGAAGGCGATCTGGTGCTGATTGATGCGGGTTGTGAGCTCGAATGCTACGCCTCGGACATTACCCGTACTTTCCCGGTCAGCGGCAAATTCAGTGCGGAACAGAAAGCGCTTTACGAGGTGGTGCTGGCGGCGCAATACGAGGCCATCGACGCAGTCAGGCCCGGTAATCACTGGAACCAGCCCCACGAAGCCGCTTTGAAAGTGCTGACCCAGGGCCTGATCGACCTCGGGTTGTTGTCTGGCAGTGTCGATGAGGCTATTGAAAAAGCCGCTTACCGCCCTTTTTTCATGCATCGTACCGGCCACTGGCTGGGCATGGATGTGCATGACGTGGGGGATTACAAGATTGGCGATGCCTGGCGTCTGCTGGAGCCGGGGATGGCGTTGACGGTAGAGCCCGGCCTGTACGTGGCGCCGGACAACACGGATGTGGACGAAAAGTGGCGGGGCATTGGCATCCGGATCGAGGACGATGTGGTGGTTACCAAAGAGGGCTGCCGCGTGTTGACGGATGATGTGCCCAAGACCATTCCCGAAATTGAAGCACTGATGGCGGACTGACACCGTGAGTAAAGCCCAGCTGGATACCGATGTAATCATAGCCGGCGGCGGCCTGGCCGGCGCAACCCTGGCCCTGGCCCTGTCACGGGAAGTGCCGGAGCTGCGGGTGACCGTGGTGGAAGCCGTGCCGCTGTCGCCGGACGCCCTGCCGGATGATTATCAGCCCAGCTACGACGCCCGCTCCACCGCTCTGGCCTGGGGCTCGAAACTGATTTTTGACCAGTTGGGGCTGTGGCCGGAACTGTCACAACATGCCACGCCGATTCGCCACATTCATGTCTCGGATCGCGGGCATTTTGGCGCCACCCGTCTGCATGCGCAGGATCACGGTCAGCAGGCGCTGGGCTATGTGATCGACAACCGCTGGATGGGCCTGTGCCTGATGCGGGCACTGCTCGACACCAATGTGCGTTGGCAGGCACCGGCAGAGGTCACCGGAATGGTGCCCACACCGGAGGGTGTCAGCGTTCGGATTGTTAAAGACGGTGAGCCGCTGACCCTCACCGGCCAGTGCCTGGTGGTGGCCGATGGTGGCCGCTCGGGCCTGCGCGAAAAACTCGGATTTCAGGTTCGCACTGAGGATTATGGCCAGAACGCCCTGATTACCAATGTGTCGACCGGCGAATCCCACGAGTTTGTCGCCTACGAGCGTTTTACCGACACCGGCCCCATGGCGTTGCTGCCCCACGGTTCGCCTACGGAGGCCGGAAATCACTCTGCTCTGGTATGGACCCTCAGCGACACTGCGCTGAACGACATGCTGGCGTTGTCGGATGAACAGAAGTGCCGGAAACTGCAGCAACGTTTTGGCTGGCGGCTGGGCGGCTTTACCCGGATTGGCGAATGCCACCATTACCCCCTGCGCCTGACCACCGTGGACGAGGCAGTGCGCCCCGGTGTGGCTCTGGTGGGTAATGCTGCTCATGCCCTGCATCCGGTTGCGGGACAGGGTTTTAACCTGGCACTGCGCGGCCTTATCACCCTGGTGGAGCAGTTCCGCCGGGCAGTGGACCGTGACATCTCTGTCGGCGCACTGTCAGTTCTGGGTGAGTACCAGCGCCTGCACAGGCAGGACTGGCGGCAGACAGTGCAATTTTCCGATTCCCTGATCCGGCTTTTCGGCCAGCCACTGGCTCCTGTTGCCCTGGCCCGGGATGCCGGGCTGATGGGGCTGGATCTGGTGCCCGGGGCCAAGCGCTGGTTTGCTCGCAAGGCCATGGGAACCGGCGGCCGCAGGCCGGTACTTTCGTTCTCAGACAAGGCCCGGGAGGCTGCCCTGGATGACCAGTGATACCACAGTTTCACATTATGATGCCCTGATTGTGGGCGGCGGTATGATTGGCTCCGCCGTGGCGCTGGGCCTGTCCCGGCAGGGTTGGCAGGTGGCGCTGGTTGAAAGCGAAACGGTGGACAGCTTGTTGGCCGAACCCAGGCCGGCAGAAACGGTGGAAGATTTCGAGCCCCGGGTCAGTGCCATTTCCCTGGCCAGTCAGCGTTTGCTGGAAGAGCTGGGTGTCTGGCGCCGGGTGCGGGAAGCGCGCCACTGCGATTATCGGGAAATGACGGTCTGGGACGGAGACGGTACCGGCCGGATTCATTTTGATTCGGCAGACCTGCACGCCAGGCTGCTGGGTACCATTGTCGAGAACCGGCACATTGTACGGGCGCTGTTTCAGGAACTGGCTGACAGCGATGTGGTGCTGTTCGATGGTGTGAAAGTCAGTCGCTGGGATCGGGGTGAGGGTGTGGAGCTGGACGATCAGCGTATCCTGACCGCCGATCTGGTGGTCGGAGCCGATGGCGGCAATTCCCGCCTGCGCCAATGGGCGGGTCTGGCCACACGGGAATGGGATTACGATCACCAGGCCATTGTCTGCACGGTTGGCACGGCGCAAAGCCATCAGTTTACCGCCTGGCAGCGTTTCTCACCGACCGGTCCGCTGGCGTTCCTGCCGTTGCTGAATGAGAGCGCAGACGAACATTTCTGTTCGATTGTCTGGTCTCAGCAGACCGGCGAGGCCCGCCGGTTGATGGCTCTGGATGAGCCGGCCTTCCGTGCCGAGCTGGAACGGGCCTTTGAAGGGCAACTGGGTGAAGTGGTGGCGGTCTCCCGCCGTTTTGCCTTTCCGCTGCGCCAGCGTCATGCCAAGGATTACATCGCCGAAGGTCTGGCCCTGGTGGGCGATGCCGCCCATACCATTCACCCACTGGCGGGGCAGGGTGCCAACCTTGGCTATGGTGATGTCCGGGTTTTGCTGGAAGAACTCGCGCAGGCCAGAGACACCGGGCTGCCGGCCGGCGAACCTCTGGTGCTGGCCCGCTATCAGCGTCGGCGCAAGGGCGATAACCTGACCATGATGGCGGCCATGGAAGGCTTCAAGCAGCTGTTTGCGCGGGACGAATTGCCGGTGCGGTGGCTGCGGAACACCGGCATGCGCTGGTTTGACCGGTTGGCGCCGGTGAAAAACCGCATCGCTGCTGAAGCGATGGGAATTGACTGATCAGCCGCAGGCGTCGAACAAACGGCTGATCAATACCGGAACGGCCGTTTCCACGCGCAGAATTCGCGGGCCCAGGTGCACGCTGGTGCAGCCCGCCTCCTCAAGCTTACCCACTTCGTAATCGGTGAAGCCACCCTCCGGGCCAATGCACAGAGTGGCGGGTTCGGTCAGGTGCACCGGGCAGGCCTCGGCCTTGCCGGGGTGAGCCACCAGGGCCCGCGTGCCTGCCAATAACTCCGGTAATTCATCTTCCACGAAGGGTTTGAACAGTTTGCGGATATGCACCCGCGGCATCCGGGTGTCTTTGGCCTGCTCCAGCCCGAGGGTCAGGTTTTCCCGCAGGTGCTCTTCCGACAGCCAGGGTGTCTGCCAGAAGCTTTTTTCCACCTTGTAGCTGTTGATCAGCCAGATATCTTTCACACCCAGTGCCGCGCAGGTCTGTAGTACCCGGCGCAGCATTTTCGGCCGCGGCATGGCGAGGATCAGGGTCAGGGGAAGAGGCGGTGGAGGGCTCTGGTTCAGCTCAACCAGCAATTCCGCCTCGGTATCGGTGAGGGTCAGCACTTCGCCATGTCCCATCAGGCCGTTTTCCCTGCCGACCGGGATGCGGTGCCCTTCGGTGGCGCGGATCACGGTTTTCAGGTGCTCCAGGCGCCGGCCGGTCAGCTTTACCCGGTTACCTTCAAGGAAATCATGGTCACGAAGCAGGGCCAGGTTCATCCGGATCAGGACTCGCTTTCCGGTTCATCCTTTACTTCGCGATGGGCCAGACGGCCGAATATAATGCCGAACTCGAACAGAATCCACATGGGTACGGCCAGCAGTGTCTGGGAAATAATGTCCGGCGGTGTCAGCAGCATGCCGATAACAAAGCAGCCCACGATCACGTAAGGACGTTTGGCTGCCAGGCGCTGTGGCGTCGTAGCCCCGGTCAGGATCAGCAGTACCGTGGCGATGGGAATCTCGAACGCCACCCCGAAAGCGAAAAACATCTTCAGCACGAAATTCAGGTAACTGTTGATGTCGGGTAGTTCGACAATGCCTTCCGGACCGATGGCGGTGAAAAAGCCGAATACCAGCGGAAACACGACCAAATAGGCAAAAGCGGCGCCCGCGTAGAACAGGATGACCGAGGTAAACAGCAACGGGAAGGCGAGGCGCTTTTCATGGGCATAAAGCCCCGGAGCGATAAAGCTCCAGATCTGATACAGAACCACGGGAATGGCCAGAAACAGTGCCAGTACCAGTACGAGCTTCAACGGGGCAAAGAACGGGGAGGTAATATCGGTGGCAATCATGGTCTGACCCACCGGCAACAAGTCCCGCAGGGGCTGCGACATCAGAAGGTACAGGTCGTTGGCAAACGGATAAAGAACAGCGAAGCAGATGGCGACTGCCAGAACCATCTTCAGAAGCCGGTTACGAAGCTCGAGCAAGTGCTCGATTAATGACATGTCGCCCTGTTCGGGAGCTGTGTGATTGCCGTCTTGTGTGGCGCTCATGAACGGTTATCCGGTGATTTGTCCGACGATTTCTCAGCCAGTTCGCCGGGGTCGGGATTGTCTGGGTTATTGGCATCGGGGCCGTGAGCCTGACTATCTGTGGCGGACCGTTTTGTCGACTGGTATTCGGAACGGATTATGTGTTCCTGCCGCTTGGCTTCGTCCAGAGCGTCTTTTACGGTCTTCTCCACATCTTCAAGGCCCACATCGCCGGCCTTGCGCAGCTCTTCGCGCAGTTCATCCGCCTTGAGCTGGCGGTCCAGCTCGGTACTGAACTGATGCATCATGCGCCGGGCACCGCCAACCCAACGGCCCGCCGCGCGGGCAGCCGTAGGCAGTCGCTCTGGCCCGAGGATCAGCAATGCAATGATGCCGCAGATCAGTAGTTCAACAAAACCGATATCGAACATTCAGGCTGCGCTCAATTCTGTTTTTCGCGGGGCTTTTCTTCGGTCTCGGTTTCGGGCTGCTCGGTCTTTTGCTCTTCCAGCCATTCGGGATCTTTGGGCTTGTCTTCTTCGTCGCCCATGGATTTTTTGAAACCGCGAATGGCACCACCCAGATCACTGCCCATGTTTCGCAGCTTTTTGGTGCCGAACAGCAGGACGACAATGGCCAGGATAATCAGAAGTTGCCAGGGGCTAATCATGGGAAATCCTCGTAAAATTTTGCGATCGTTGCCTATTGTACGTCACTGTTGACCCCTTGAGGAAATACCCTAGCGGGGGTAGGCCTCATGATTTACGTGACGCCTTTTCTTCCAGGCCGGACAGATCAAAGCGGCTCGCCAGTTCGTCCAGAACATCCTGTGGGCCCAGCCCCAGGTTCGAGAGCATGACCATGCTGTGGAACCACAGATCGGCGGTTTCCATAATCACTTCCCGGTTGTCACCGGAGTGTTCAGCATCCTTGGCCGCCAACAGGGTTTCAGTGCATTCCTCGCCCACTTTCTCCAGGATCTTGTTCAGGCCCTTGGCGTGCAGGTTGGCCACGTAGGAGGTTTCAGGGGCGGCCTCTTTGCGGGTTTCCAGTACTGCTGCCAGGCGTTCGAGTATATCGCTCATGTGCTGTTTCCTCAGTTGCTGCCGTAGATGCTGTCCGGATCTTTGATCACCGGGTCCACGCTGACCCACCGGCCGTCTTTCAGTGTGCGGTAAAAGCAACTGCGCCGGCCGGTATGACACGCGATACCGCCCTTCTGTTCCACCTTCAGCAGAATTACGTCGGAATCGCAATCCAGTCGGATGTCGCGCAGTACCTGCTGATGGCCTGAGCTTTCACCCTTGCGCCAGAGTTTGCCCCGGGAGCGCGACCAGTATACGGCCTGATTTTCCTGCACGGTCAGCGCCAGGGACTCCCGGTTCATCCACGCCATCATCAGGATATCGCCGGTGTCGGCGTCCTGTGCGATCGCGGGTACCAGACCGTCTTCGGTCCATTGAATGTCGTTCAGCCAGTCCGGCTGTGCTTGCTCAGCGGGGGACTCTTGCATGGTCAGGAATCCTGAAGTTTCGGTGATTTAACGACCACCCCGGAGCATGAGACCTGCGGCAACGGCCAGCAGTACCCAGCCCCATGCGGGCATGTCAGTCAATAGCTGTTGCGCTTCGGGTTGTGTGCCGGCTACGGCGCCAGCCGCCAGAACGGCCGCCACAAAACCACGCCGCCAGCGGCGTTCGCTGCGCTTGTTCTGTTCTTTCATCAGCGCAAGGGCGGCCCGGTTCTGATCTTCTGTCGGGCCACTGCTGCGCATTCTCAACAACGCGTCGTGCACCAGTTGCGGCATCTCCGGAGCCTGTTCCAGCCAGGCCGGCAGATGACTCTGCAGCGCTTTGTAAAGGCCGGTGGGGCCAATGCGCTGGCGCATCCATTTTTCCAGGAACGGCTGGGCGGTGGTCCAGAGGTCCAGTTCCGGATACAGCTGACGGCCCAGGCCTTCCACATTCAGCAGGGTCTTCTGCAGCAGCACCAGTTGCGGCTGCACTTCCATGTTGAAGCGCCGGGCGGTCTGGAACAGCCTCAGCAGGAAATGCCCGAAGGAGATATCCTTCAATGGCCGCTCGAAAATGGGCTCGCATACCGTACGGATAGCGGCTTCAAATTCATTGACCCGGGTTTCCGGCGGCACCCAGCCGGAGCGGATGTGCAGTTCCGCCACCTGGCGGTAATCCCTGCGGAAAAAGGCGAGCAGGTTGCGGGCCAGATAGCTCTGATCATCCGGGGCGAGGGTACCGACAATGCCGAAATCAATGGCGATGTATTTCGGGTCGTCCGGGTTGCTGGCATCCACGAAAATATTGCCCGGGTGCATGTCAGCGTGGAAAAAGCTGTCACGGAACACCTGGGTGAAGAAGATTTCCACGCCTTTTTCTGCCAGAACCTTCATGTTCACGCCGGCCGCCCGCAACGCCGGCACATCGGCAATCGGAATGCCCTGTATGCGCTCCATCACCAGGACTGATTTGGTGGTGTAATCCCAGTCGATAAAGGGGATGTAGATCAGTGGCGAGTTTTCGAAGTTACGGCGCAGCTGGCTGGCATTGGCCGCCTCGCGCTGCAGGTCCAGCTCGTCGTGAATGGTGGCGTCGTAATCGGCCACCACATCCACCGGGCGCAGGCGTTTGCCCTCGGGCCAGTATTTCTCCAGCAGCCCGGCCATCAGATACATCAGGGCGATGTCCTGATGGATGGTTTTCTCGATATCGGGACGCACCACCTTGACCACCACTTTCTGTCCGTTGAGCAGCGTGGCGGCGTGAACCTGTGCAACCGAGGCTGATGCCATGGGGTCGGCGCTGAATTCCGCGAACAGTTCGGCGACCGGCGCGCCCAGGGAGTCTTCGATAATGCCCCGGGCCTGGTCACTGGGGAAGGGCGGTACCCGGTCCTGAAGGTGTTGGAGCGATTCGGCCATGTCGTCGGGCATCAGGTCCCGGCGGGTGGAGAGAATCTGGCCGAACTTGACGAAAACCGGTCCCAGCTCTTCCATTGCCAGGCGCAGGCGATCGCCCCGGCTCATTTTGGGTTTCGGGAACAGGTGCCACGGCGCGAACAGGAAAAACAGCCGCAGCGGTGCGGGCAATTCGGACAGCGGCAAGAAAGTGTCCAGCCGGTAGCGGCAGAAAACCCAGGCAATTCGGAACAGGCGTTGCAGGCGGTTCACAGCTTCTCCGTTTGATTGTCGCTGCCGGTGTTGTCCAGCTTGTTCAGCCTGGCTTCCAGTTGGCTGGTGCGCTGGTTCAGATCATCAATCGCCCGAAAGCGGGCGGCCAGTTCATTGCGGCCGGGCAGGCTCTGGCTTTCTTCGTGGATATATTCTTCCAGACTGGCGGTGATGCTGGCCATGGACTGCTGGCTCCAGAGCACCGCGTTGCGAATGCGGTTGCCCAGAAAGTGCGCCGGCACATCGCCCAGGTGGCTGGCCATGGCCGCTTCCCAGTCTGGGTTCAGTCGGCTCAGTGCCTGCTGCAGTTGTCTGGCTTTTTCGGTATCGCCTTCGACCTCCAGCCGACCATCGGTCAGAACCTGCGGGTCGCCAAGGGCCAGTGCTGCCAGCGCAATGGGGCCGCCACGAATGATTGTGCAGGCTGCTTCGGTCGCCTGATTGTCCACCTGAACATAGTCGTCGTCATTGCTCAGTGTCAGCGTTATTGCGACCGGTGTGGTGAGAGAGACAGACACCGGTTCCGCCAGGCACTCGAGCAGGACTTTCCGGCCCGCAGGGTCCAGCTCCAGCGCCCGGTTCAATGCAGTCCTGACGATGGAGGTAATGGACGTCCCGGTGAACATCAGGGCTTGATTCCCACGTGCAGAGCGACAACGCCGCCGGTCATGTTGTAATACTTGCAGTTCACCAGCCCGGCGTCTTCCATCATGCCCTTGAGGGTTTCCTGATCCGGGTGCATGCGGATGGATTCCGCCAGATACTTGTAGCTTTCGCTGTCGCCGGCAATCAGTTGGCCCATCAATGGCAGTGCCTTGAAGGAATAGGCGTCATAGGCTTTGCTCAGCAGCGGGTTGGACGGCTTGGAAAACTCCAGCACCATCAATTTGCCGCCGGGCCTGAGCACCCGGGTCATGTCCCGCAGGGCCTGGTCTTTGTCGGTGACGTTGCGAAGGCCAAAGGCAATAGACACGGCCTGGAAGTTGTTGCCCGGGAACGGCAGGTGTTCGGCATCGGCCTGAACGTATTCAATGTTGCCGGCATAACCCCGGTCTGTCAGCCGACTGCGACCTACCTGCAGCATGGAGGCGTTGATGTCGGCCAGAACCACTTTGCCGGACGGCCCTACCAGATCCGAGAACTTCATGGTCAGATCGCCCGTGCCACCGGCAATGTCCAGAACCTGATGGCCGGGGCGAACGCCGGACAGTTCAATGGTGAAGCGTTTCCAGAGCCGGTGAATGCCCATGGACATCAGATCGTTCATGAGGTCGTACTTGCCGGCTACGCTGTGGAAAACCTGGGCTACCTGGCCCGCTTTCTGGCTCTTGGGAACATTGCGGAAGCCGAAGTGGGTGACATCGTCCTGGCCGTTGCCGGAAGTGCCTGGCGTTTGCTGCTCGCTCATGAGAGATAGTCCTGTCAGAATCTGAATCCTCGTATTCTAACCGCTGAGGGGTTGGCTACAAGTTCAAAGCGCCCTTACACTGTAAAACCTTTTTCAAACCATCGAGAAAACTGACCCATGTCTGTGATTGATATTCACCGTAGTCATTCCCTGGATAAACAGCATGCCCGCTCCGCGGCTGAAACCCTGGCGGAGAATCTGTCCCGGAAATTCGATATGCAGTACCACTGGGACGGCGACCAGCTTAAATTTGAGCGTAGTGGTGTGAAAGGACGAGTGGATATCGCCGAGACGGATCTGCATATCCGTATAGAGCTGGGCATGATGCTGCGGCCGTTCAAACCTAAAATCGAGGAAGAAATCCAGAACCGTCTGGACCGATTGGTCGCTGCCTGAACCGGTAGTAATCCTAAAGTTTCAATCCTGCTCTCTCCTAAATGAGCAGGTAACCTGCCCCCTTGACGCATTCCCCCTCCTTTTCCCTTGGTTGACCATGGAATTCAGGCGACAGAGTTCGCCTCGGGCCGCCGGATAAGCCGGCGCCCCGATCCCAGAATTCCAAAAAAACACCCGGGGGAACTATGAAAAACAAGAATTTCAGGAAGTCAGGGCTGGCTCTGGCAATGACTGCAGCCATGGGGGCCAGTGCCGGTGCCAGTGCGGCGGTTGAGCTCTACAACGAGGACGGCACCAGCTTTTCCGTGGATGGCTACTTCAACGCGTTTTACGTGAACCGTGATAACAATCTCGATGACACCCGCGATTCACGCATCAAGATGGGCTTTCTGCCAAACACGATAGGCTTTAATTTCAGCAAGGAAATGGGTGACCTGACTCTCGGCGGCCGTTCCTCTTTCTGGACCACCATCAATGACAGCCTGGATTCCGACTCGTCTACAGACACAGCCATAGATGTTCGCCAGTTCTACGCCACAGTGGACGGTGATTTTGGTCAGGTACTGATCGGCAAGGATTTCGGCCTGTATGCCCGCTCCAATATTTTCCTGGATGAAATCCTCATGGGCGTGGGTTCTCCGGGCCTGGCAGGTGGGGTCTCTTTCGGCAATATCCGTGCGGGTTATCCGTATCCCACGCCCTCTGCCCAGATCACCTACCGTTCGCCTGATATGAGTGGCCTCAATGTGGCTATTGGCGCGCTGGATCCGGCTGACACGGTTACCGGTTCCGATGATGAGAATTCCGCACCTCGTTTCGAATCAGAGATAACTTATAGCACCAAGCTTAACGATGTGGCGCTTACCGGTTGGGTAAACGGCCGCTATCAGTCTGCCGAGAATGGTGCCGACACGGTGGACAGCACTGGCGTTGGCTATGGCGTGAAGGCATCGGTTGTCGGCGTAACTCTGGCAGCGTCCGGGTTTACCTCTGAAGGTGACAATCCGGTTCTGATTGGCAATGGTGCTGTTGCTGAAGATGATGCGGATGGCTTTCTGGTTCAGGGCTCCTATGCATTTGGTGACAACCGGGTTGTACTGTCCTACGGCGAGACCGATGCTGAAATTTCGGATATGGAAACGGAAAGCACAACCGTCGGCTTCTTTCATGATGTGAACAGCAACTTCAAGCTGGTTGCCGAGTACAACATGTTTGAGCAGGAAGCGAGATCCACAGGCGACAAGGAAGCAGACGCTGACACTATCGCACTCGGCGCCATTGTTACCTTCTAGTAAGTGATCGGCACCCGGGGTGGCGGCAGGCTGCCTCCGGTGCGGGTTATCTAAGACTAAAGTGCCGGTTTGCTTCCCTGTGAACCGGCAGCGCCATCAAGCATTGATCCAGGAGGCATTTTAATCAATGGCTTACGATCATTTTGGCGCGCCCATCAAAAGCACTGAAGTCGCATTGGCTGGAATGACGGATGCCGTAAAATTGATGGAAAGTCATCCGTTTCCGAGACCAGCGTTTATGAGGCCAGTGACGACCCTGCCGGCGGTCCGGGTAGCGAGTTCCAGTATTCGTGACCCGATGCTGGCCGCCACCAATCTTGCCAGCCAGATCAATCACGAGCATCTGGACTGCGTGCTGTTTTTCTGCTCTGCGGAATACGATCTCGGTCGTCTCGGTTGTGCCCTTGAACACGCCTTTGAGGGTGTTCGGGTGTGCGGCTGCACATCGGCGGGAGAAATTACCCCGGAAGGCTACGGCCGGGGCTGTATTACCGCCATTGGTTTCGACAGCCGTTATTTTGCCATCGACTGCGCCCTGGTCCGGGAACTTGACCGTTTCACGCTTCAGGATGCCCAGAGTCTCATTGACGGCATGCTATCCACCTGCCGGCAGGCGAAGCTGGCTCCGGTGAAAGGCAATACCTTCGCGATAACACTTCTGGATGGCCTCTCCAGCCGGGAAGAACTGGTTCTGGCAACGCTCAATGCCGCGCTGGGCACCATACCGCAATTCGGTGGTTCCGCCGGTGACGATGAGCGCCTGGCCAATACCCATGTGTTTTATGAGGGTGAGTTTCATACCGGTGCCGCCACGGTGATGTTGGTCAATACGCCTCTGGATTTCCGTGTGTTTTCAACGCACCACATGGCTGAGCGCAGCGAAAAGCTGGTGGTGACCCGAGCCTGTCCGGAAAGCCGCACCGTCTATGAACTTAACGCCGAACCTGCTGCCGACGCTTATGCCCGCTCTGTCGGGGTGGATGTTGACGCCCTGGATCGCAAGACGTTTGCTCTCCGGCCCATGGGAGTGAAAATTGGCGGGCATTACTTTGTGCGCTCGATCCAGAGGGTGAATCCGGACAAAAGTCTGACCTTCTATTGCGCTGTGGAAACAGGAATCGTGATGACCGCCATGGAACCGGAATCTCTGCTGCGCAGCGTGCGAAGCCAGATTGAGGCTGCCGAGCAGGTGGTAGGGCCGCCGCTGGTGACCATTGGCTGTGACTGTTTTTTACGACGGCTTGAAGCCGAGCTGACCGGGGAAGTGGAGGCGGTCTCGGAATTTTTGCGCCACCACAAGGTGATTGGCTTTAACACGTATGGCGAGCAGTTTGACGGCATGCATATTAACCAGACGTTTACGGGGGTGGTTATTGGCCAACCTGATGTCCTGTCCGGACAAGACTGATAATCCCGTGCAGGACCAGCGGGACAGTCGCATTGCCGAGCTCGAGGCCGAGAATGAACGCCTGAGGCGAATCCGTGATGCTCTTATTGTCCGGGTTGAGTCGGGCTCGGCCCACAAGCCGGAGCCCTATGCTGCCTTCGAACATTCGGTGATCCTGGCCGAGCAAGTGCGTGAGCGTACCGAGGCCCTGAATGAGACCATGGATGAACTGAAGGGCAGCAATAAAGCCCTGAACCGGGCCCGGGAAGAGGCCGAAACTACCCGCCAACGCCTGAGCGATGCCATTGAGAGCATCGCTGATGGATTTGTCCTGTTTGATAACCAGCACCGTTTGATTCAGAGCAACAGCCGGTTCCGCAGCTACTGGTGTCACGCCGGTGTTGAGGTGCCCGAAGCAGGAGCCAGTATTGCCGAAGTCAAACAACAGGCTGTTGACTCCGGCCTGGTTGTGGAAGAGCACAGCCATCCGGATGCCGAAGGCGTGGTGTTCCTGCTTTCCAATGGCCGCTGGGTGCAGATGACTGAAAGGCCTACCCGGGAAGGCGGGTTAGTGGTGCTTTATTCCGACATTACCGACGTCAAGAACAGCGAAATGGCACGTCGGATCAAGGCGCTGGAAGAGAGTGAACACTGGATTCGGGTGGTAACGGATCATGTGCCGGCGCTGATCGCCTATGTTGGCGCCGATATGAGCATTCAGTTCTGCAACAAGGTCTATGAGGCCTGGTATGGCCGCAAGGGTGAAACACCTCTGGGCAAACGACTGGATGAAGTGCACTCGGAAGAGTTGTACCAGCGCCTCTTGCCACAGATTCTGGAAGTTCTGGAAGGGCGCAATGTTACTTTCGAGTTTGAGGAAACCGGCGAGCAGGGCGAGGTGCGCTACATGCTGCGCTCCTATGTCCCGAATTTTGATGAGCAGGGCGATATCATTGGCTTCTTCGTTCTGATCCGGGATATTACAGACCGCCGAAAGACTGCGTTGGCCCTGGAGCAGGCCTACGACAACCTGGAGCGGCGGGTAAAACAGCGCACTGCTGCGTTGACCGGACTGAACAATCAGTTGCGCGAGGAAATAACCGAGCGGGTGGCGGTTGAGGCCCGGCTCAGGGATGCCAAGCTGGAAGCTGAGCACGCCAATCTTTCCAAGACCAAGTTCCTGGCCGCGGTCAGTCATGACCTGCTGCAGCCGCTGAACGCGGCCCGTCTATTTACCAGTGCGCTGCTGGAGCAGTCGTTCGGGCCCAAGGCCGAGGGGCTGGTACGTTCAGTGAGCACCTCGCTGGACGATGTCGAGAACCTTCTGGGCACTCTGGTCGAGATTTCCAAACTCGATGCCGGGGTAATCCAGCCCGATGTCACCGCGTTTGATCTCCGGGATCTGCTCAACAACATTGCCAGGGAGTTCCGGCAAATGGCCAGGGCCGGGAATCTGAAGCTGGATTTTGTGGCCAGCTCTGCCATCGTGGAATCCGACTCCCAGCTGCTGGCAAGAATTCTCAGGAATTTCCTGACCAACGCCATTCGCTACACCGGCAATGGCCGGATTCTGCTGGGCTGCCGTCGGCGAGGGGATCATGTTCTGCTGCAGGTCTGGGATACTGGCCCGGGTATTCCGGAAGACAAGCTCACGGAGATCTTTCAGGAATTCAAACGCATCAATCCTGCTGGCTCGCAACAGGATAAGGGTCTGGGTCTGGGGCTGGCCATTGTGGACAAGATCTCCCGGATGCTGGACCACGAGGTAACGGTATCTTCCGTTGAGGGCAAAGGATCGGTGTTCAGTGTCAAGGTGCCCCTTGGTCACTTGAAGCCTCGACAACCGATGGAAGACCAGAATCATGCCCTTTCTTTCGACAACGGCTTAGGTGGCGTTCGCGTCTGGGTGATTGATAATGATCCGTCCATCTGCCAGGGCATGAAAACCCTGCTGGAAGGCTGGGACTGCCAGGTGGTAACAGCGCTATCTCTGGAGGATCTGGAAAGCCAGCTTGACCCTGCCAGCGCAACGGTCGATCTGATTCTGGCGGATTACCACCTGGACAATGATGAAAATGGTGTGGATGTGGTGGCAGAGATCAACGGACGTCGTCGCTGCCCCGCGCCGGTAATCATGATTACGGCCAACTATACCAACGAGCTCAAACAGCAGATTCGCGATCTCGGACATCTGTTGATGAATAAACCGGTGAAGCCGCTGAAATTGCGCAGTGCCCTGAGCCATCTTTTGAGACGCTGATTCTCCCGGCGAAAGCAGGGCCGGTGAGAGTCCCGAAGGGTAAGCAACTGGCCTGGAATCAGCGTTTCAGGTATTGGCTGAAATCCACATCGCTGGCAGAAAGGATCGCCTGTACCCGGTTGTGCACACCCAGCTTGCGCAGAATGGCAGAAACATGGGCCTTGACCGTGGTTTCGGCAATATTCAGGTTGTAGGCGATCTGTTTGTTGGATTCGCCTTTGGACATGCGCTCCAGAACCAGCAGTTGCCGCCGGGTGAGGGAGTTCAGCAGCTCCGGGGATATCGGATTGTCTTCGTGCCGACTGCGACGGGTATTGCTTTCCTTGCCGGTGCGGATAATGTCCGAGGGCAGATACACATTGCCGTTGAGGATCTGCTGGATGGCCTCGGTCATCTGCGCCCGTGGCGACGATTTGGTAATGAAGCCGCAGGCGCCATAGGTAATGGCCTGCAATACCACCTGCTTGTCTTCCTCCGCTGACACAATCACCACGGGAATGGTGGGTGCCTCATTGCGCAGGGTGATCAGGCCATTGAGGCCGTGCATGCCGGGCATGTTGAGGTCCAGCAGGATAAGATCCAGGTCATCATTTTCGCGGGTTATTTCAAGCGCGCTGTCCAGGTCGTCGGTCTCGATGATCTCGCTCCCTTCAAAGCCTGAAGCAATAACGCTGCTGATGGCTTCTCGGAAGAGCGGGTGGTCATCGGCGATCAGAATCTTGTAAGCCGGCTCCATGGATGTTTCAACCTGTTTGTTGTCATTGTCGGGAATGACTTGCGAATCATCATAACGGTTTTCGGGAGAGAGTGGGGCATCGAGCTCGTCCAGCATGGGACCTCCTGTACAGAGTATCGCCGGAGTCGGTTCCGATACTCTGTTTACTTATTATTGTGATGATTTCATTACACGCCATTTGTGCTCCGGGGTGAATGCGACCATCGCACCAAAAAACAGGCACCAAAGTACTATTCTTGCCCGGCTGCGCGGTTCGTATTGTGGAGGCATGAAACAACAATCAATAATAAAGTCTGTTGCCCGGCCCTTTCTTCCGGCTTTCCGCTTTTTCCGGATGGCACTGGGCGCGCTAGTGATTCTGTCTGTTCTGATCAGCTCCGCCCATGGCAGTGGCAAGAATCCAGAACAGTTGCCGGTGCTGTCCATCAGCGTGCTGCAGTTCGGCACGGCCCACTGGGAGCTGGACCACATCCTTTACAGCGGCCTGGATCGACAGAGTGGTTACCAGCTTGAGCTGAAGCCAGTTGCCAACCTTCCGGCCTCCAGGCTGGCGGTCACCAGCGGATCGGTGAATGGTGCGGTGGCCGACCTGTTGTGGGCTCAGTCGCGATTCCAGGCTGGCACGCCCTACCTTTATGTCCCTTTCTCTTCCCGGATTGGCGATATCGTCGTTGGTGAAAGCTCAACGATTCGCTCGGTGGCGGATCTGGAGGGCAAGCGCATCGGCGTTGCTGGCGGGCCGGACAGCAAGGGCTGGATTCTGCTCCGGAAGGTTGCTGAGCAGCAGGGCATTGACCTTGGTGAGTCCGCCGACATCCAGTTTGCGGCGCCGCCCCTGCTTAGCCAGGCGCTGAAGCGGGGGCAGGTGGATGTCATCGTTACCTACTGGCATTTTGCGGCTCGCCTGATAGGGGAAGGCGGCTGGCGTTCTGCATTCAGTATGTCCGACCTGCTTGGCGATATGGGGATGGACAGAAATCTGCCGGTTCTGGGGTATGTCTTTCCCTCGCCCTGGGCGAACCGTCATGGCGAACTGGTTCAGCGTTTCGCAAAGTCTCTGAGTGAGGCAAAAGCCGAACTGGCGGAAGACGACTCCCGCTGGCAGCGGCTGCGTCCATTGATGGGCAGCCCGGAAGAGGGCGTTTTCAAGGCCTTACGGGAGGGTTTCGTGGCAGGTACGCCAGCGCCCCAGACCGAGCAGCGCATTGCCGACCTGCACCGGTTACTAACACTCACCGGTGCCGACTCTGGCAACCTGATGCCGGCGAAGCTGTTTTACCGGAGGCAGCCGTGAAAACCGTCTCCGGCCGCCCGCCGGCCTGGAGCTACTGGATTGTCCTGCCCTCGTTTGTTCTGCTGTGGATGCTGGTTGCCTGGCTTATTCAGTCTCCGCTCCTGCCCACGCCCCTGGGTGTGCTTGATACCCTGATGCGGGAATCGGCGTCGGGTGAACTCTGGCATCACCTCGGCGCTACGCTCGGGCGTGTGGTTGTCGCTTTTGTTGTGGCGATGGCTCTTGGTACGGCAATCGGCATTATCATGGGGCGTTCACGGACCACCAACGCCCTGTTCGACCCGCTGCTGGTGCTGATGCTGAATCTGCCGGCGCTGGTCACCATTATCCTGATGTACGTCTGGTTCGGCCTGGTGGAGGTGGCTGCTGTGATGGCGGTCGTCATCAACAAGGTTCCCAATGTCGCCGTTACCGTGCGGGAAGGCGCCCGCAGCCTCGACTACCGGCTCGAGGAAATGGCCACCGTTTATGATTTCACCCGCTGGCAGCGATTTCGCGAAGTGTGGGTGCCGCAGTTGTTTCCCTACCTCATGGCCGCCACCCGCGGTGGCCTGGCGTTGATCTGGAAAATCGTTCTGGTGGTGGAGTTGCTTGGCCGTTCGGATGGCATCGGGTTCCAGTTACACATGGCCTTTCAGGTATTCGACGTAGCGGCCATCCTCGCCTACAGCCTGGCATTTATCGTCGTGGTCCAGCTCATCGAACTGGCCATCCTGCAACCCCTCGAACGCCGTTCCAGCCGCTGGCGTCAGCCGGAGGCCGCCCATGCTTGAACTGCAGATTGCCGGCCGCAGTTTTGGCCAGCCGGTGCTGGGGGAAATTTTTACAACCATCGAGCGCGGTGACCGCATCTGCCTGCTTGGGCCTTCCGGCATTGGAAAAACCACTCTGTTGAATGCGATTGCGGGTCTGGATTCTTCGATTCCGGAAAGTGCCGTTATTGGCCGGGAACATCTGCGGGTCGGTTATCTGTTTCAGGAACATCGGCTCCTGCCCTGGCGCACTCTCGAAGCCAACCTGCGGCTGGTCGGCGCCACCGGGCTGGAAGCTGAAAGTTATCTGAGCCAGGTAGGGCTCCGTGGCTACGGCCATTATCTGCCAGATCAACTGTCCCTGGGCATGGCCCGGCGAGCGGCGCTTGCACGTTGTCTGGCCGTTAAGCCGGACTTGTTGTTACTGGATGAACCCTTTGCCTCTCTCGATCCGGTCATGGCCGGTGAACTCAAGGCACTGATCGGCGCTCTACTTGATGCCCATCCGGGTATGGCCATGATCTGTGTTACCCATGATGGTGCCGACGCGAAGATTCTGGCGAATCGTCTTTGGTATCTGGATGGCAAGCCGGCGAGATTGCAGTGGGACGATTCGATTGGCGAGCCCCGGCTGATAGAAGAGTTGCTGGGCCGGTTGCGCAAACTGGAATTGTCGGTATGAGTACAGCTTAACGGTCCGTCGGGTGGCATCGGCCTGAGGCATACAGTCGCCGGGTTGCGGCATTGATTGCATTCAAAACGACGAATAGGAAGGCAACAACACAGACAATCGTCGGTCCGGTGGGCGAGTCGAAGTGGTAGGAGAAGGTCAGTCCCGCCACGCTCGCACAGGCACCGATAACGGCTGCCATCAGCGCCATGGCTTCCGGCGTCCGGCTGAACCGGCGAGCGGTTGCGGCCGGAATAATCAGCATGGCGGCAATGAGTAGAACGCCCACCACCTTTATAGCCACCGCGACGACAATGGCAAGCGCGATGGTAAGCACCAGTTGTTCCCGGCGCGGCGAAATACCGCTGGCCAGCGCAAGATCCGGGTTCAGGGTCGACAACAAAAGAGCGGGCCAGCGATAACCGACCATGACAAGAACCAGTACCGCGCCGCCCCAGATAATGGCCAGATCAGTCTTGCCGACAGCAAGAATATCGCCGAAAAGATAGGCCATCAGGTCGATGCGGACGTCGGACAGAAACGAGACGGCGACCAGCCCCACGGCCAACGCAGAGTGGGCCATAACACCAAGTAATGTATCCATGGCATAGCCACGTCCGCTCAGGGTCGAGACCGTCACCGCCATCAGCAGTGAGATAAGCAGGACCCCGGCAAATATGGGAGTGGAGAGTGTCAGCGACAGAGCGACGCCAAGCATGGCCGCATGAGCGGTGGCGTCGCCGAAATAGGCCATGCGCCGCCAGACAATAAAGCAGCCCAGAGGCGCTGCGGCCAGGGATACGCCAACACCTGCCAGTGCAGCCCTGACGAGGAAATCATCCAGCATTAGCCCACCTCCCGCATGGAGCCAGCGCTGTGGTTATGGCCCCGGTGGCTATACAGCGCCAGCGTGTCCTCATCGTCTTCAAACCCGAACAGAGCGCGGTATTCAGCGGAGTTGCTGACGGCCTCTGGTTTACCCTCGCAACAGATATGGCCGTTCAGGCAGATCACCCGTTCAGACTGGCGCATGACCACCTGCAGGTCATGGCTGACCATGATGACTGCACAGTTCAGTGTCTGTCTGATCCCGTCAATCTGCCGGTAGAAATCCGCCGTGCCCCGGCGATCCAGCCCCTGGGTCGGTTCATCAAGAAGCAGTAGATCGGGCTTTTCCAGAAGCGCCCTTGCCAGTAAGACTCTCTGTAACTGGCCGCCCGATAATGACATCAGTTGCTGGTCCACCAGGTCGGGCGCGCCTGCATTGGCCATGGCTGACTGGGCTTGGGCGGATGACACCCGGTTCGGCAGTTGCAGAAAACGGTTTACCGTCATGGGCAGGGTTTCGTCGATGTGGAGTCGCTGGGGCACATACCCGACCGACAGTCCGGGCGAACGGATTATCCGGCCCCCGGAAGGTTTCAGGGCACCGATAAGTGTCCTCAGCAACGTGGACTTTCCAGACCCGTTGGGGCCAATGATGGTGACAATTTCGCCCCGCTGCAGCTGAAGATCGATGTTCTTCAGTATCGGTGCCTGGCCAATCTGAACTGACAGGTTGTGGGCTTGAATCAGCATAAATAAGTCCTTCGGGTTCTCAGACTGATAGAGATGTTATAACATAACATTTTGTTCGTTATCCACACGGATTACTACAAACCCGAAAACCTATCAGGAGATTCCGATGATCCAACCGACATTCTTAGCAGGTTTGGCACTGTGCCTTTTACCCGTCTATAGCTGGGCTTCCTCTCCCAGGGTTGTGGTCGATACGGCCCCACTGCATTCCATTGTCACTCAGGTGATGAGTGGCGTTGGTGATCCAGAGTTGCTGATTCAGCCGGAGGCCTCTCCCCATAGTTATTCTCTTAGACCATCTGAAGCTGAAGCCCTTGCTGAGGCAGAGGTGGTTTTCTGGATTAGTGAAGAACTGACACCATGGCTGGAGAACTCTCTGGATAATCTTGCAGGCTCGGCAAGCAAGGTCGAGATGCTTGAGTTGCCGGCGACGGTCAAACACGAGTACCGGGAGGGCGCCACCTTCGAGGCTCACGACCATGCTGATGAGGGCGGTGATGAGCATCATCATCAACATGATGGTAATCATGACGAAAACCATGATGAACATCACGCGCATCAGGATAGCCATGAGGAACACCATCATGGGGAATATGACCCCCACGCCTGGCTGGACCCCCAGAATGCGAAAATATGGGCAACTGAGATTGCACAAGTGCTGTCCGGAGCGGATCCCGCCAATGCAGGAATGTACCGGCAGAATGCAGAGGCCTTCGCTGAGTCTATGGATGAGCTGACGGTATCACTGAATGAACGTGCCCGGCGTCTCGACGGAATTCGGTTTATCGTTTTCCATGACGCCTATCAATACTTTGAGAGTCGTTTTGGTCTGACAGCAGCCGGCGCGATTTCACTGTCTGACGCATCTGACCCGAGCCCGGCACGAATTCGCGAAATTCAGGCTGTGGTGAGAGAGCTGGGAGTGACCTGCGCCTATACCGAACCACAATACAATCCCGGTCTACTGGATACCGTCTTCGAAGGTTCCGGGGTAAACACGGTTGGTGTTATGGACCCGCTAGGCGTGGATATTGGGGCTGGAGCGGATCATTACCCGGAGTTGCTGAAGCGATTGATGGCTAGCCTGGAGTCATGCCGATTGCAGTAATGGAAGAATCAGCGAGGCGCTTGCGGGATCGCGCCTTTCGCCTCGCGACAGAACATGGCCTATCAGGGACCGGCCTCGCCATATAGGATCAGTGCCTGGTTCGCCTTATCTGCGCCAATCGCGCCAGCCAGTCCCCACCCTGGGACTTCTGACACGCTTCTTCACTGTCGAATTGAAGGCAAGCCGGGATAAGCTGGAATTCAATGCCCGTTTCTTCCAGCGCGACCCGGGTCAATTCCCGCATGCGCTGGTCGTCACCATTGGCCAAGGCCCGGTCCAGATTCGCCTGGGTGTCGAAGATCCAGGTAACACGCAGTCCTGCCGGGAATTCATGGTTGCCATTATCGTGGGTGAGCCAGTCAAAACCGGGTATTTGCGCCTTGGCGGCCTCGCAAACCTCGGTCAAGGATACGATGAGTTGGCGTTCCATCTGATGTTGTCGGCGTTTGGTGGTAACCATATTGTTCTCCTAAGGATCTGGTCGATGTTCAGTCCGATAGTTGCGTTCTTTTCGCACTTTCACCGACTTGTAGGTTGGCGTCCTTAACAACTCATCTTTTGTTAGCGTCATCTGATATTAGTCCCAGACGGGGAATGGATCGTTCAGTGTTTTCCAGAACGACTTCCCGGCTAACAGTTGCTCTTCATCCAGCAGGCACTCGTCCAGTTGACGGGTTATGTTGTCCTGATCGAGATTCTGACCGATAAAGACCAGTTCTTGGCGCATATCGCCGAAAGGTTCTACCCAGCTTTCCATGATCGCTTCCCGGTGTTCCGGGTCTTCTGGCCAGCTTTTCTCCGGTACCGCTTTCCAGAACATTCCGGCAAATCCGTGCCTGGCAATGCCTCCGGCCTGGCTCCAATTGCCCGCAAACTCCGGACGGGTGGCCAGCCAGAAGAAGCCCTTGGAGCGGATGAGATTGCCTCTGGAAACCCCCTGGTGCAGGAAATCATAGAACTTTGCAGGGTGAAAAGGGCGACGGGCACGGTAGACGAAGCTGGAAATACCGTATTCTTCGGTCTCCGGAACATGTTCTCCACGCATTTCCTTGAGCCAGCCAGGGGCCTGCTGGGCGCGCTCGAAACTGAAACGCCCGGTCTCAAGAATCTTATCGAGCGGCACGGCGCCTTGCTTGACAGGATAAATCTCGGCCTCGGTGTTCAGGCTCCGGAGTACGCCCTTCAGACGTTCCACCTGCTCCTGAGAAGCGAGGTCGGTTTTACTGATCAGCAGGATATCACTGAACTCGATCTGGTCCACCAGGAGATCCGCAACGCTACGTTCGTCTTCTTCGCCGAGACTTTCACCGGTTTCCTGAAGTGACTGGGCTTCGTCGTAATCTTTCAGGAAGTTCACGGCGTCGACCACGGTGACCATGGTGTCCAGGCGGGCAATATCGGACAGGCTGACACCATCCTCATCGGCAAAGGTAAATGTCTCTGCCACCGGCAGGGGTTCCGAGATTCCGGTGGATTCAATCACCAGGCAATCGAAACGCCCCTCGTTCGCCAGCTTGCGCACTTCCACCAACAGATCTTCCCGGAGCGTGCAGCAGATACACCCATTGCTCATTTCGACCAACTTCTCCTCGGAACGATTGAGCGTGACCTCGTGCTGAACCTGAGCTGCGTCGATATTCACCTCACTCATGTCGTTCACGATTACAGCAACGCGTTTGCCGTCCCGATTGTTAAGGATATGGTTGAGAACGGTGGTTTTTCCGGCACCAAGGAAGCCTGACAGCACCGTAACCGGCAGTCGGGGATCGGGATGTTTCATGCGTCTACTCCTGTTTCGTTTTCTGATAGCTACCGTGAGGCAACTTTACAACAATAATGTTATAACATAACATTAAAGGGGTCGAAACGTTACGGGGTTCTCATCTCATTCCCGGTCCGGGAGTTTCAGGAGTTTGCCCATGACAGCAACTGTTAACACGGTTGCCGTGTCTGTGTTCGCAAAGCAATGTTATAACGTTTTTGGGAGATGTCTATGTTTTACCAAGTGGTTCCTTTCGCCGCTATCTCGCTGGCCCTTTTTTCGAGTGGGGTCGTTGCGACTGAGCTGAATCCTGATGTCAGTGTGACGTTGGATGGCTATTACAAGCAGAACGAAACGGCTTTGACTCATCGTGAGCAGGGCTTCGGCCTGGGGCATACTGAGCTTTCGCTGTCTTCTCCGATCGACGATCTGTTTTCCGGTCGGTTGACGGCTGTCTTCGAAGAGCATGACGGGGAGAGCGAGGTCCTGGTTGAAGAAGCCTATCTGCAGACGAATGGCCTGCCGTTATCGCTGAATGTGCGGGCCGGTCGATTCCTGTCGCAGGTAGGTTACCTCAATGAGCGCCATCTGCATGAGGATGATTTCGTTGAGCGCCCGGCTGCGTATCGTGCCCTGCTCGGCAGCCACTACTATGATACGGGCGCCCGTGTGAACGCCCTGCTGCCAACACCCTTTTTCTGGCAGGTCGGGGTGGAGGCGTTTTCCGGTGACCAGTTGACCGACGGTGAGGAAGACGTTGGTGTTTACACAGCTAATACCCGGTTTGGTGGCGATATCACGACGTCCCAGAGCTGGCAGTTTGGGCTCTCCTGGCTCCGGAATCGCCATGCGAAAACCGCTGACACAGGCGATGGCGACCACGATCATGGCCATGATCACGAAGAAGAGCATGGTCACAGTCACGGCGTGGACTATACCGGTGAAAACCTCTACATCGCCGATCTGGTGTGGAAATGGTCTCCCAATGGCAACAACCGTGAGCAGCAACTGACACTCAGCGGGGAATACCTCTACGGAGAAGAACCAAATCAGTTTGCGGCCTCCGATGACACCAATGAGGGCTGGTATGTGTCTGGTGTCTACCAGTTCGCGCCCCAATGGTCGGCGGGGCTTCGTTATGGCGAAGCGGATTTGCTGGAAGCTCATGGCGACCACTTCCACAGTCAGACCCTGGAAGAAACCGATGTAATGTTGTCCTGGTCCCGATCACACTTCTCAACGGTACGACTGCAGTACACGCATCAGCAAGCGACCGGTTTCAGCGATGCTGACAATACCGTGATGGTGCAGTACGTCGTGTCCCTCGGAGCGCACGGTGCTCATGGGTTCTGATATGGGATTCCGAAAAGGATTGGCAGTCCTTTTTCTTGTGCTGACGGCGCTGCCGGTACAGGCGCAGCTTCGGGTATTCGCCTGTGAGCCCGAATGGGCGGCGCTGGTTCGGGAGCTTGCGCCGGATGCCCAGATCACCACAGCAACCAGTTACCTGCAGGACCCTCACTATATTGAGGCACGGCCTGGCCTTATTGCAGCGGTGCGGCGGGCAGATATTGCCGTCTGCACCGGTGCTTCGCTGGAAGCCGGCTGGTTGCCTATGTTGCTGCAAAGGGCTTCCAATCCGGACATACAGTCCGGACGCCCGGGATTGTTCTTTGCCGCCGACCACGCTCAACTGCATGCGCCTCACGATCATGTAGATCGCAGCATGGGCGATGTACATCCGGAGGGTAATCCCCATGTTCATCTGGCGCCGGATGAGTTACCGGAGATTGCCCGGGCGCTGGCTGAGCGGCTCGGGAACATTGAATCGGAGGCAGCGGCTGCGATTCAGGGCCGGTATATCCGATGGCGGGGCAACTGGAACCGCCTGCGTGGCGACTGGCTGGACAGGGCGAAGGCAATCGAGGGAAACTCTGTGGTGGTTCAGCACTCCAGCTTCAGCTACCTGCTGCGCTGGTTGGGTGTCGAGGTTGCCGCTGATCTTGAACCGAAACCGGGGCTGCCTCCCAGTGCCAGTCATCTGAGCCAGTTGCTGGCCGAGGACGGCCTTGGTGATGTGAGCGCCATCCTGATTGCCAGCCATCAGGACCGTCAGCCCGCTGAATGGCTGGCGGAGCAAACCGGACTGCCAGTGATCGTGGTGCCTGGTACCGTCACGGATGAGGCGCCGACTGAGACCCTAGGAGGGCTGATCGGTCAGATCATTGGTCGGATTGAGTCGGTCGTATCCGGAGCCTCGAATGTCGGCCCATGAATGGCTGCTTTTGCCAGCAGCGGGCAGTGCAGTGCTTTGCCTGCTGCTGGTTCCGTTGGGGTATCAGGTGATTGCCCGTGGTGTCATCTTCGCAGATCTGGCAATTGCCCAGTGGGCGGCATTGGGAACCCTGGCCGGATTGTATTTTCTGCCGAACCATACGCTGGCCGGGGCGCCGATAAGCAGCCTGATGTTTGCACTGCTGGCCGCCATTGCGGTGCACCTGATCTTCCGGTGGTTGGGAGAGGCAAAAGAGGCATGGATCGGTATTCTCTACGTAGTTGGGGCGAGCCTCGCCGTGCTGCTTGTCAGTGGCGACCCTCACGGGGCCCAGGCGCTTCAACGGGCCGCTTCGGGAGATCTGCTGTGGGCCAGTCGGCCGCTGGTGATAGCGGCGGCTACGCTCGCGGCATTGGTCTGGCTACTTGGGTGGTGCCGCCCCACCTGGATGGCCGGTGCGTTCTTTATGCCGGTGTTTGCGGTAGCCGTAACCTATTCGGTGTCCCTGGCAGGTATCTATGTGGTGTTTGCGACGCTGATCATGACGCCGCTGATTCTGGGCGCGCTTTTGGGGAAGCAACCCTTTTTGGCCGCCTGCTGTGCGATCGCCGGGCACCTGGCGGCTATCGGCTTTTCAGTGGTCTTTGATGTGCCGGTGGGGCCGGCCATCGTGGTGGCGACTCTTGCCATGTCCCTGCTCTGGTTTGTCGTCTTACGCGGGCTTACTGCCCAGAATTTTCGTCCGTTGGGGTCGAAAGCCTGCCGTCGCCAGTGATGCAAAAACCACCGTGACGCCGGTGGTAATGCCAAAGGCCAGCGGGTTCCACTCCAGGTACAGCGAGAACCGGATTGCCTCCACCGCGTGGGTAAACGGATTGAACTGGCAGATCCAGTAGAGCCAGGGGCTGGCTTCATTCATCCGCCATAGCGGATACAGCGCTGAAGACATGAAAAACATCGGGAAGATGACAAAGTTCATCACCCCGGCAAAATTCTCCAGTTGCTTGATCCAGGTGGCGATCAAAAGCCCGAAAGCGCCGAGCATCAGGCTGGTGAGGATCAGTGCCGGCAGCACGGCCAGATACCCCCACAGGGGCGGCTCCACATCCACCAGCAGTGCCAGCAGCAGGAACACATAGACCTGCCCGATGGATACCACCCCCATGGCCAGCAGTTTGGTGACCAGCAGGAACGGCCGGGGCAGGGGGCTCATCAGCAGCACCCGCATGCTGCCCAGCTCCCGGTCATACACCATGGACAGCGCGCCCTGCATGCTGTTGAACAGGATAATCATGCCGCACAGGCCGGGGGCAATGTAGGTCTCGTAGGTGATGTAGGTTTCATAGGGCGGAATGATGGAAATACCCAGCACTGCCCGGAAGCCGGCGGCGAATACCACCAGCCAGAGCAGCGGCCGCACCAGGGCACTGGCGAAGCGGGTACGCTGCTGCCAGAACCTCAGCCATTCCCGGGCCTGGATACCCACAAAACAGTGCCAGTAATGAGCTGCTTTCATGTCAGCCGGCTCCGGTCAGGGAATGGAAGGTTTCGGCCAGATCGTGCGCGCCTTCGGCTTCACATATGGCGTGGCCGGCGCCGTCGGCCAGTAACTGGCCCTGGTGCAGGATCAGTACCCGGTCGTCTTCACGGACTTCTTCGATCAGGTGCGTGGCCCAGAGGACGGTCAGGCCATCCTCTTCGCAGAGGTTGCGGACGTGCTGGTTCAGCGCCTTGCGGCTGGCCACATCCAGGCCGACTGTCGGCTCGTCGAGCAACAACAGGGAGGGGTGATGGAGCAGTGCCCGGGCAATTTCCACCCGCCGGCGGTGACCGCCATTAAGCTGGCGGACAGCCTCGTTGGCGCGGTTCACTAACCCGAAGCGCTCCAGTTCCTGATCGCCCCGGGCGCGGGCTTCCTTGCGGGACATGCCGTGCAGAGCGGCGTGATACTGGAGGTTCTGCCGAACGGTCAGGTCCAGATCCAGGGCGTTCTGCTGGAATACCACACCGATTTTCCGCATGGCTTCTGCGGGCTGTTTCTTCAGTGACTGGCCAGCCAGCAGGATATCGCCCTGCTGCAGAGCCAGCAGCCGGGTCAGCAGGCCAAACAGGGTCGACTTGCCGGCACCGTTCGGGCCGAGGAGGGCATGAAAACCGCCAGAGGTCAGCGCGAAGCTGACCTCCCGGAGCACCGGCTTTTCGCCGTAGCGAAAGCTGATGTTGCGTGCCTCAATAGTCATGAACTTGGGTCGATGACCACGCCCCAGGGGTAGCGGCCCACCTTGATGGATTTGATGACCTTCAGGTCTTCCACATCGATCACCGAGACATCTCCGGAAACACCATTGGTGGTATAGAGGTGTTTCTCGTCCTTGTCCAGGTCCAGCTGCCAGACACGGGCGCCCACCAGCAGGTAATCAAGGACCTCATAGGTTTCGGCGTCCACGACGGCTACGTGGTTGGATGGGCCGAGCGCAACAAAGGCGTATTTGCCATCGGAGGTCAGCTCTATCCCCACTGGCTGTACGCGGTCCTGGTTTACGCCGGGCACCTTGAAGGACATCTCGTGAATCTGCTCCAGGTTGTCCACGTCAATAATGTGCACGGTGCCGCCGATTTCCGCTGACGCCCAGGCAATCTTGCTGTCTTTGCTGAACTCGACATGGCGCGGGCGCTGGCCCACCACAATGTTCTTTTCAATCTCGAAAGTCTCGGTGTTGATCCAGTGCAGCATGCTGGTGGTTTCGCTGGTGTTCACCGCCCACTTGCCATCTGGGCTGACAGCCATGCCTTCCGGTTCAATACCCACGTCGATCTGGGCGAGTACATCTTTATTGCTGACGTCCACCACCGTCACGATGGCATCGTCTTCGTTGGCAATGTACAGGTGTTTGTTGTTCGGATGCAGGGCGAACTGCTCCGGGTCTTCGCCGGAGGGCAGGGTGTCGACAATCTTGCGGGTGGCCAGATCCAGCACCTGCACGGTGTCGTCGTCACTGGCGCAGATGTAGAGCTTGGTGTGGTCCTTGGACAGCAGGATGCCCCGGGGGCGTTGGCCGACATCAATGGTGTCAACAACTTCCTGGGTTTCGGTGTCGATAATCGAAAGCGTGTCATCTTTCTCGTTGGAGACATAGGCGAGGCTGGCCATGGCCGGTGTTGAAAGGCCGATCATGGCAGCCAGGGCGGTCTGTTTGAACAGAGATTTCATGGTGTAACTCCTTCTTGTTTTTAAAGGCCGCGCGAGTGAGCTCAGCCGTTGATTCGACAATCGCTTTCGGGCTTGTCGAAGCCCAGAGTGTCCATTTCAGTGTTTGGGTGGAGAAACCCCTCAAAGGGCGCCCGGGCGACCAGGCCACGGGGGTGGACCAGGGGAATAGGCTGGCGGAGCTGGCCGTTCCAGTCCCGATAGGTGAGCTTCCGGCCTTTGAAAGCGGCCAGCTGGAATTTGTCGCTGAACAGGAAGTTCCGGATTTCGTCCGGGTTTGCGTTGCTGAGTGCTGTCACCGACGTGCCGATTGAGCGAATGGCCGCCCAGGCTGCGTAGTCCTCGCTGTTCATGTCGCGGTCGGCAAGGTCGCGGAAACGGTTCTGCAGCTGTGCCGCGCCCCAGCTTTCCACTACCCGGTGCCAGGTCACTGGTGTCATCCCCTGGGTGCCGACAACCGGGCGGGGCAGCCAGGTGTTGAATGGCACGTACTCGCCGAAATCACCGCGCACATCGGCCACCACCACGGCATCGTAGTCGGCGGCCTGGGTAAACAGCGGCAGCTCTTTGGAGGCAGTGCGGCGAAGGTCCGCTTCAAATGTCCAGGGCTTGTCTTCAACGATTTCCAGACCAAAGCGTTGGGCGGAGCGACGGAAAGCATCGGCCCAGCCCTTGTCGGCCTCGGTTGGGCCGGTAATCAGAAACACCTCGTTCCAGCGCCGCTGGTTCAGCCACTGGCCGAGGGCGTCGGTCAGCATGGAATAGCTGGGCATGGTGTGTAGCAGGTTGGTATGGCACTGCCCCGTGCGCAAAGCATCGTCTTTGGCACCGACGTTAAAAATCAGCGTGTTGTCTCCAGCCTTGGCCATCATGGTGTTCAGTGTCCGGGCCGGGGCGTTGACCACGAATAGCTCGATGCCGTTCTGGCGCATCGCCTCGAAGGCAGCAATGGCGGCTTCTTCAGAATCTGCCACCTCACTGTTCAGTGAATAGGTCTGCCCCAGGAATTTGCCGGTGGTGCTGTTGTCATCGATGGCCAACTCGGCACCGCGCAGGCCGGCGTCTTCCGGTTCCGGAAGCACATTGGAAAGCACCGGGCCCTGGTCCGGAACCCACTGCAGGTAGCCGATACTCACATCCAGAGACTCTGCCTGGATGGGGGCTGAGCAAGCCAGGGTGATCAGTGTTGCGGTTGCGGTCCGGGATAGAAAAGACATGGGATTCTCCGGTTTTTATTGTGCTTCCAGCTTAGAGAAGGGGAAAAGGCCCGGAAATATTCAGAAAGTAGGAAAGTTGCGGTACTAAAGAACTATTCCGGTGAAAAGTGGCAGCTTTAGCATGGACAGTCAGGCGCTTTTTGAATCGAATCGGACAATAACAATGACGGTCTACCGGAAAATCTTTTTACTGATGCTGGCGGTTTTCGCCGTTATCTACGTCGCGGGCGCACTGCTTTATACCCAGCAGGCTCGTCACGATGTCGAGCGGGAAATGAAGGGCGTGGTGGGCTTTGCACTCAGCCTTGGCGCCCCTTCGACGTTGCCTGAATCTGTTGTGGCAAATGCCCGCCACCTGCGTCCGGCCAACGAAGTTCGCGCTCCGGATAATGAGGTGCCCGCATGGTTTTCCGGCCTGTTTGAACACCAGACAGACAACGCGGTGGTGAATGGCTGGCAGGTTGATCCGGCCGACGAAATCGAGGAAATATGGGAAGGGTTCATACTCATTTCCGCCTCATACGCAGTGGGTGTGGTGTTGTGTTTCCTGGCTTTGTTCGGAATGGTTCGGGCTGGCATGCGAACGTTATCGGGCCTCTCCGGCGGCATGAAATCCGTGTCGGAAGGGCAGCTTACATCCCGGCTGCCACGCCAGCCCGAGCAGGAGCTGGACGAACTCATCTGCCGTTTCAACTCGATGGCGGAGGCGCTGGAGTGCGAGCAACAAACGGTCAGCAGGCTGGTGAACGAGCTACTTCAGTTGCAGGACCGGGAGCGGGAACATATTGCCCGGGTTCTGCACGATGACCTTGGCCAGTATCTTACCGGCATCCGGGCCCAGGCCCGTAGCCTGCTCTACGATCCGGAGCTGGGCGAACCGCAAAAGCAACAGGCCAGGGAGCTTGCGGAGCACTGCGAAACCATCCAGAAGCATTTTCGCCACCTGCTGCAGGATCTGCATCCGCTGGTGATGGAGCAACTGGGGTTGGGCGGTGCGATTCGTCATCTTGCCGAGCAATGGCAGCAGCTCAGTGGCCTGGACTGCCGTCTGGCAATGGATGAGAGCTTGCCGGACTTTACCGGCGAGCAGCAGACACACCTGTACCGGTTCCTCCAGGAAGCCCTTAATAATATTTCACGCCATGCCAACGCCTCTTCAGCGATCCTGGCGGTCGCCCGCAGCAACAATGAACTGAGCGTTGAAGTGCAGGATGACGGTGTTGGCTCTGATGAATTGCCGGCGAACGCCGGTCTTGGTGTGCGTTCCATGCGCGAGCGGGCCCGTTGCCTGGGCGGTGAGGTACAGTTTCTGAGCCGTATCGGCGAGGGCACCCGTATTCGCCTGGCCGTGCCGCTTTCGCGATTTTATCCGACCCCCGGAGGTGCCCTGTGAAACTGATGCTTGTGGATGACCACCAGGTGGTCCGGCAGGGGATCGCCAATCTTCTGCGCTCAATGTTGCCTGCGGTGGCGATCACGGAAATTGACAACGGCCAGGATGCGGTCTCCCGGTACGGGGAATTGCGCCCGGATGTGGTGCTGCTGGATATGGGGCTGCCGGATATTTCCGGGCTGGAAGTGGCTCGGCGGCTGCGTCAGCGCTGGCGCGGGGCGGCCATTCTGTTCTTTACCATGCACGATGAGTTGCCCATGGTGCGACAGGCACTGGATGTGGGCGGCCTGGGGTTCGTCTCCAAAAGCTGTGCTCCGGAAGAACTGGCGGAAGCGGTCAAGCGGGTAGCGGCGGGTCAGCCCTATATTGAACATCCGATTGCCACCCGGCTGGCAATGAATCAGGAACGGCCGGTGGATCACCGTTTGAAGGATATGACTCAGCGGGAAATGGAAGTGCTGTTGATGTATGTCCGTGGCGAAGGCGTTCCGGGGATTGCCGAGCGCCTGTGCGTCAGCAGCAAGACAGTCTCAAATCATCTGGCCGGCCTGAAAAGCAAGCTTCAGGTGTCGTCTTCGGTGGAGTTGATTCATCTGGCGGTGGATGCAGGCCTCATCCGCTACGGCCAGTTGGAAGAAACGAGGGGGGGCTGAGCCCGCCCCGGCTTACCAGTCGAAAGGGCAGGCGGTGCAGCCCTCCATATAGGTTCCTTCAAAGGTGGCGTAATGGATACGGGTGCCGGTCAGATTGGCGTTGGCAAGATTGGCCAGCCCCAGCTTGGCTTCCTGCAGGTTCGCGCCTTTCATATTGGCGCCGTCCAGCTTTGCTTTTGGCAGCCAGGCTATCTCGAAGCTGCTGAAAGGCATGTTGGCGTCGGTCAGGGTAGCCCCGGAGAACCGGGAAAAGTCGAAGTTGGCACCGGTCAGATCAGCGCCAGAGAAGTCGGCTCCCTGAGCGAACAGGTATTCTCCCTGCATGCCCTGTAGCCGGGCATTTCTCAGCGTTGCTCCCCGCATGCTGGCTCGGTACACCTGAAAGCGGTAACCGGTGACCCCATTGAGATTTGCGCGATCAAGATTGGCGCCTCTCATGCTGGTGTGACTGAGGTTGGCTCCCGAGAGGTTAGCTCCCTGGAAATTGGCGGACCGCAGATCCATGTTGGACAGGTCGGCACCCCGAAGGTCTGCACCGGAGCATTCAGTGTCTCGCTCCAGTTTGCAGCCGTTGATAACCGGTACCTGATCCTGATCGGCCATATAATCCCCGGCCATTGCCGGTGTCATGAACAGTAAAAGTGATGCAGTAACGACAGTTTTCATGGTTTTACTCCCGAATCGGAGGCGAAAAAGGGCCTGGCAGAGTGCCAGGCCCTGGCCGAAGGACAGTTAGCGGGAGGCCTGTGCCCAGGAAGGCATCTTGAAGACCCAGAATGACCCGCCCTGGGAAATGGGCTTGGTCAGCTCCGCCATGTCGCCGCCCCAGAGAGGCACGGCGCCGCCGTAGCCGGAGGCAACACCGATGTACTGCTCGCCGTCCATCTCCCAGGTGATCGGGGAGGAAATAATTCCCGAGCCGGTCTGGAACTTCCAGAGTTCTTCGCCGGTTTCGGCATCAAACGCTTTGAGGTAACCATCACCGGTGCCGGTGAATACCAGCCCACCCTTGGTGGAAAGTACCCCGGCCCAAAGCGGCATTTTTTCCTTGTGTTCCCACTCGATTTCGCCGGTTATCGGGTTCATCGCGCGCAGGATGCCGACGTGGTCGTCATACATGCGCTTGATCCTGAAGCCCTGGCCGAGGTAGGCGGCTCCCTTCTTGTAGGTGACTTCTTCGGTCCAGTAGTCTTCTTTCCAGTGATTGGCAGGCACATAAAACAGGCCGGTATCCTGGCTGTAGGCCATCGGGTTCCAGTTCTTGCCGCCAAGGAACGGTGGCGACACTTCTATCGGTTCGCCGCGGGTTTCCCCTTCAGCAACGGGTGGCGGGCGCTGTCCTTTTCTTTCCACTGGCCGGCCATCCTCGTCAATACGTTCGGCCCACGTGATGTTGTCTACAAACGGAAAGCCTTTCTTGAATTCGCCGTTTTCACGATCGACCACATAGAAGAACCCGTTTCTGTCTGCATGGGCCGTTGCTTTCACCGTTTCGCCGTTCTCGTCGTATTCGAACAGCACCAGCTCGTTGTTGCCGGAGAAATCCCAGGCATCATTGGGTGTGTGCTGGTAGAACCATTTAACTTCGCCGGTGGTTGGGTCTACACCCACCTGGCCGGAGGTGTACAGGTTGTCGTAGTCGGCGGGGTCACCGCCAGGAGAGGTTCGCTCCCAGGTGTTCCAGGGAGCCGGGTTACCAGCGCCAATAATGATGGTATTGGTTTGGGCATCGAAGCTGGCGCTTTGCCAGGGGGCACCGCCGCCATGGCTCCAGGCTTCGACTTTTCCGGTCTCGGTATCGGGGTCATCGGGCCAGCTGGGAGCACGAGGGTCTCCGGTTGGCGTACTCTTTTCTCCATTGAGGCGGCCATAATGGCCTTCAACGAACGGGCGCATCCAGACTTCCTCCCCGGTATCCGGATCCCGGGCAAACAGTTTGCCCACCACACCGAATTCATCACCGGAAGAACCATGGATCAACAAGACCTTGCCGGACTCCTGGTCTTTTACCAGCGTTGGCGCGCCGGTCATGGTGTAACCGGCTTCGTGGTCTGCAAATTTTTCTCGCCAGACGATATCGCCGGTGTCCTTGTCGAGGGCCACAATGCCGGCGTCCAGTGTTCCGAAGAAGACTTTATCTCCGAAGATGGCAGCGCCCCGGTTAACCACATCGCAGCACGGGCGAATGCCTTCCGGCAGCCGGTGGTTATATTCCCACAGCCGTTCGCCGGTCTTTGCATCCAGAGCCCAGAGGCGTGAGTATGAGCCGGTGACGTAAATAACGCCGTCATGCACCAGTGCCTGAGATTCCTGACCACGCTGTTTTTCGTCACCGAATGAAAAGGACCAGGCGGGAACCAGCCTTTCCACGTTGTCCCGGTTGATTGTCGTCATTGGGCTGTAGCGTTGAGCCTTGGGGCCAATTCCGTAGCCCAGAACATTTTCCGGAGTCTGGGCATCGTTGGCGATGTCTTCCCAGGTAACCTCTTTGGCATAACCGTGGCTGGCCAGGCTTGCGGCTCCGCCCAGTGCCAGCGCCAGGCCAATCCCGCGAAGCAGCGGTCGTTTGTGTGTTTTGACGTTCATAGTCTTTCCCCTTGGTTTTTGTTGTCACCATCGTCTTATCGACGTCCTGAGTATTGGACTCAACGCGCAGCTTTGGCGACGGAAAAAGACCGGGGTAAATCGGGAAAATGGTATTTAAAACCGGGAATAATTCCCGAAAATCATCCTTCTCCATGAAAAAGGGAACTTTTTTGCATTGCCCCGGGCGCTCTCCTGCTTTGGCCTTCGCTCTCAGCAATTACTACCAAGGAACTAAGTTAAAACCTCCAAAGTGGCATTCGGGTTGGATCCCGGGATTCCTAGACTGTTGGTCAGCACGTTGGCAACTGACAAATCCAATAGCCAACCACGGGGAATCCAAAAAAAGAGGTAACAACAATGGCAATGTCCTTTTCACTCAAAACTCTGATGGCTGCAGCCCTGCTGAGTCTGGCCGGGCTGGTTTCTGCGCACGGAGACGTAACACCACAGGACGTGGATACGGGCGACCTGCCAACGCTTGGTGACGACATCCGCATGGAGAATCCCTTCCGCGAGGGAAATGAATATGGCGAACTCAATAGTGAGGCAGTCGATATTGGGGAAAGCGCCTACGCCGGTAACTGTGCCTCTTGTCACGGCATCCGGGCGATGTCTGGTGGCCTCACTCCGGATTTGCGCGAGCTGACCGAATGGGATGATGAGTACTTCATTAACCGGGTTCGCAACGGCACCAGTGGTGGCATGCCATCCTGGAAAAAGAGCATGGACCAGAACGCTATGTGGGCCATCAGAACCTATGTCGAGTCTTTGCCGAAGCCTGAATGATGAGGTCTCGAGCGGAGAAATAAGCTCTGTTTGCGGGCTGGCCTTGTGCTGGCCCGTTGTCGTTGGGAGAAAACAATGAAAATACTGACTCGAATTCTGGCTTTGCTGCTGCTTGCCCAGGTTGTCATGGCCCAGGAAGTTAATGACGGAAACGAACTTCTCAATCGCCCCGCTGAACGAACCTACGACATTATTCTGGACTCGGGCTATCTGAAAGTCGGCGTTTACGAGAATTTTCCGCCGTATTCTTACGAAGTTGAAGGTGAGCCCAGAGGAATAGACATCGAACTCGGGCGCCGTATCGCCGAAGAAATGGGCGTGGAATTCAAGGTCCACTGGATAACGCCTGATGAAAATCTGGGTGATGATCTTCGGAACAATGTGTGGAAGGGGCATTACCTGGCCAAGCAGCGGCTCGCTGATGTGATGCTCAGGGTTCCCTACGACAAGACCTACGCCTACATGCAGGACTCCACCGGAGAATACATCAATGAACAGGTCGTGCTGTTCGGTCCCTACCAGCAGGAAAGCTGGCAGGTTGCCTATAACCCTGAAGAGCTCGATTCGGTCGAGACCGTGGCGGTATTTCAATACAACGGTATCGGTGTGGAGATAGACACGCTGCCGGACTTTTACCTGACCTCTGCATTTGGTGGGCGCATGCGTGACCAGGTGCATCATTTCACGAATGTGGCGGAAGCGTTTGATGCCATGCGCGAGGGAGAAGTCAGCGCTGTTATGGGTATGAGGTCAGAAATTGATCATGAACTGGCAAGGCCTGAAAACTCTGAATTCAGGACAGCAGGAAACGGCTTCCCCGGCATTGGCAAGCAGGTCTGGGATGTGGGCATGGCCATCAAACACACCCATCGTCAGTTGGGTTATGCGCTGGAAGCCATCATCGACAGGCTGGTCAGGAGTGGTGAGATGAATGCCCTGTTTGATCGCCAGAATCTGCGCTACAGCGTACCCGGCTATTACCGGGAATTTCTTGATGAAGAGGCCATCGCAAAGGCCGAAGGGAAGCGGTGAATGTCTGTTTCACTTGCCGGGCTTGTGGAAGGTAGTAATACCAAGTGATGAAGAAACCTGTTCAGGGGAGTAATTGTTGGTTCCGCTCTCAGAGCGAAGAATCGCATCAGAGGCGGGAAAAGTTCCCGGTTCGCCGATAAACAGAAAACAAGAGAATTGGAGAGCGCAACCATGAGAACTAACAAGTTCGGGATTCGCATTGCTGCCAGTGCACTGGCAATGGCTGTGTCTTACGGGGCAAATGCGGTAACCGATGAAGATATCATCAACGACCACAACACCCCGGAAGATATTGTCAGTTATGGCATGGGCACCCAGGGCCAGCGGTACAGCACTATCGAAGACCTGAACACGGATAACGTTCAGCACCTGCAGCCGGCCTGGGCGTTTTCTTTTGGCGGAGAAAAGCAGCGGGGGCAGGAATCCCAGCCACTGATCAAAGACGGTGTCATGTATGTGACGGCGTCTTATTCCCGCATTTATGCTGTTGATGCCAGAACCGGTGAAGAAATCTGGCAATACAATGCGCGTCTGCCAGACGGCATTATGCCCTGTTGCGATGTGGTTAACCGGGGCGCTGCCATCTACGGCGACAAGGTTATCTTTGGCACTCTGGATGCCAAGCTGGTTGCCCTGAACAAAGATACCGGCAAGCCAATGTGGATCAAGAAGGTGGCTGATTATCAGGCCGGCTACGCCATTACGGCAGCGCCTATCATTGTGAAGGGCAAGGTGATTACCGGTGTTTCCGGTGGTGAATTTGGCGTGGTTGGCAAGGTAGAAGCCTACGACGCGAACACAGGTGACCTGGCCTGGACCCGCCCGACCGTGGAAGGTCATATGGGCTACGTCTACAAAGACGGCAAAAAGATTGAAAACGGAATCTCCGGTGGCAAAGCTGGCCAGACCTGGCCTGGTGATATGTGGAAAAACGGCGGTGCGGCTCCCTGGCTGGGCGGCACTTACGACTCGGATACCGATTCCCTGTTCTTTGGTACCGGCAACCCGGCACCCTGGAACTCACATTTGCGCCCGGGAGACAACCTGTTCTCCTCATCGCGCCTGGCCATTGATCCGGACGACGGCAGCATCAAATGGCACTTCCAGACCACGCCCCATGATGGCTGGGACTATGACGGTGTAAACGAGCTGATTTCGTTCAATTACGAGGAAGACGGCAAGAACGTGAAAGCCGCTGCCACCGCAGACCGTAACGGCTTCTTCTATGTCCTGAACCGTGAAAACGGTGATTTCATTCGTGGCTTCCCGTTCGTGGACAAGATTACCTGGGCCGAGGGTCTGGATCCGGAGACCGGTCGACCCATCTTTGCCGAGGGCGGGCGCCCGGGTGATCCTTCAGAAACTGAGGGTGACAAGGGTGAAACGGTCTTGGCACAACCCGCATTCCTGGGTGGCAAGAACTGGATGCCCATGGCTTACAGCCAGGACACCGGCCTGTTCTACGTGCCGTCGAATGAGTGGTCCATGGATATCTGGAACGAGCCTGTTTCCTACAAGAAAGGCGCTGCCTTCCTGGGGTCAGGCTTCACCATCAAGCCGACGAACGATGACTACATCGGCGTGCTCCGCGCCATGGACCCTAAAACCGGCAAAGAAGTCTGGCGTTACGAGAACACCGCTCCGCTGTGGGGTGGTGTGATGACCACGGCTGGCAATCTGGTGTTCACCGGTACGCCGGAGGGTTACCTGAAAGCGTTTGACGCCAAAACCGGCGAAGAGCTCTATCGCTTCAATACCGGTTCCGGCGTTGTCGGCACACCGGTCACCTGGACCATGGATGGAGAGCAGTATGTTTCTGTGTCTTCCGGCTGGGGCGGTGCGGTGCCTCTCTGGGGTGGTGAAGTGGCCAGAGTTGTCAAGGATTTCAACCAGGGCGGTACGGTCTGGACCTTCAAGCTGCCGAAAGATCGCGTAGCTGCTAATTGAAGGGTTTTGAGTGAGTGACCTTTGGGCTGCCTGTGGGCAGCCCTTTTTTGTTTACAGTAAATGCCTTCATAAAGAATCTACTACCAACGAACGAGTTTTTCGCCCCCATCGCATCATTCCACTATCAGAGTTTGAGGACTACATTGAACGAGTAAGCGCGAAAGGCCGCGTTGCCATGCGATAAACACAACAAAGAGGTCGATATCATGATCTACGCACAACCAGGAAAGGAAGGTTCCGTCGTTTCCTTCAAGCCCCGTTACGAGAACTTCATTGGTGGCGAGTGGGTCGCCCCGGTGAAAGGCCAGTATTTTGAAAATATCACTCCGGTAACTGGCGGAGTGATCTGCGAAATTCCCCGTTCCAGCGCTGAAGATGTGGATCTCGCTCTGGACGCTGCCCACAAAGCTGCCCCTGCATGGGGAAAGACGTCCACTACCGAGCGCTCCAACATTCTGCTGAAAATTGCCGACCGTATTGAGCAGAACATCGAAATGCTCGCGGTTGCGGAAACCTGGGACAATGGTAAAGCGGTTCGTGAAACCATCAATGCCGACCTGCCGCTGGCGGTTGACCATTTCCGCTACTTCGCTGGCTGTATCCGTGCCCAGGAAGACGCTTCCAGCGCCATCGACAACAACACCGTGGCATACCATTACAACGAGCCTCTGGGTGTTGTCGGCCAGATTATCCCCTGGAACTTCCCGCTGCTGATGGCCGTCTGGAAGCTGGCGCCCTGTCTGGCTGCTGGTAACTGTACGGTTATGAAGCCGGCAGAGCAGACCCCCGCCAGCATTCTGGTCCTGATGGACCTGATCGGTGATCTGTTGCCGCCGGGCGTGGTCAACATTGTTAACGGCTACGGCATCGAAGCCGGCCAGGCGCTGGCTTCCAGTAAGCGTATCGCCAAGATTGCCTTCACTGGCTCTACTCCGGTGGGTGCCCACATTCTGAAGTGTGCGGCCGAGAACATTATTCCTTCTACCGTGGAACTGGGCGGCAAGTCTCCGAACATCTACTTCTCGGATGTCATGAACGCCGAGCCGGAGTACCTCGACAAGTGTGTGGAAGGTCTGGTTCTGGCGTTCTTCAACCAGGGCGAAGTCTGTACCTGTCCGTCTCGCGCACTGGTGCAGGAAGACATGTACGACGAGTTCATGGCCAAGGTTATCGAGCGCACCAAGGCGATCAAGCGTGGCAACCCACTGGACACCGATGTTCAGGTAGGTGCCCAGGCCTCGCAGGAACAGTTCGACAAGATCATGTCGTACATGGCAATCGGTAAGCAGGAAGGCGCGGAAGTGCTGACCGGCGGTGACCGCGAGCAAATGGATGAAGAATTCAGCAACGGCTTCTACATCCAGCCGACCCTGTTCAAGGGCGACAACAAGATGCGTGTGTTCCAGGAAGAAATCTTCGGCCCGGTAGTGGGTGTAACCACCTTCAAGACCGAAGAAGAAGCCCTGGAAATTGCCAACGACACAGAGTTTGGTCTGGGCGCCGGCCTGTGGACTCGCGACATGAACCGCGCTTATCGCATGGGACGCGCTATCCAGGCCGGTCGTGTGTGGACCAACTGCTACCACCAGTACCCGGCTCACGCAGCCTTTGGTGGTTACAAGAAGTCTGGTGTTGGTCGCGAGAACCACAAGATGGCTCTGGATCATTATCAGCAGACCAAGTGCATGCTGGTGAGTTACGACACCAACCCGCTGGGTTTCTTCTGAGGTTGTAAGCAGTAACAGGGATTGTCTTAAAGGACCCTCTTCGCCTGATTGCACATGGATGTGCGTTTTTTGAGCCCGGCCTTTTCCGGGCTGCTCCTGTCGGAGCACGGGATTAGTGAATACTCTCCTTTGGCCCTTCCCCGGGGCCTTTTTTTTGCCTTATCGAAATGTTTCATCCTATGCGTTTACCTCGCAGCATGGCGCAATAGCCTGCCTGTGTGTCTGATTGTGACTGCACTGGCCTGGCCAGTGCAGAGTCTTGTATGGAGGGAGTTCAGGTGGCGGGTAGGGTAGGGCAACGCCCGGACTCAGGTCCGGGTCGCGTCCGTGGCGAGGATGTGTGCCTGTTTCTTCTGCTGTTTATTGCGAATGATGGCGTCGACACATTGGTCTGGATCTCGCAGGATAACCACACACTCCAGGCACTGAATACATTCGTCGTAATCGATGCGCCCATCTTTGCGAATGGCGTTAATGCCGCATTCATTCTTGCAGTGCTGGCAGGGCTTGCCGCAGCGATCAATCCGTTTCAGCCAGCTGAACAACCGGAATCGTCCAAGCACGGCAAGACCGGCGCCGAGTGGGCAAAGGTAACGGCAGTAGAACTTGTGTATGAACATGCCCAGCAGCAGTAACGCCACGGCATAAAGCACAAACGGCCAGTGACGGACAAACATCAGCGTGATGCTGGTTTTGAAGGGCTCAACTTCAGCCAGTGTTTCGGCCAGCGTGAGTGAATAGAAGGCGGTGCCTACCAGCCCGAGCAGAATCGGGTATTTGATCAGAATCAGCCGGCGGTGCCAGCGCTCCGGTATTTTCAATTGCCGGAAACGAAGTTTCTGGCCGAGCCAGGAGAGCATTTCCTGAAGTGCGCCGAATGGGCACAGCCAGCCACAGAACAGCCCCCGGCCCCAGATGAACAGGGTAATAAAGGTATAGGTCCAGAGAATAAAGATGACGGGATCCAGCAAGAAAACGTCCAGAGAGAAGCCATCCCGAATGGCCAGAAGCACGGTGTAGATGTTCACCACTGAAAGCTGTCCCTGGGCGTAAAAGCCGATGAAAAACAGGGTGAAAAACAGGAATCCCCAGCGAAACCGGCGTACCAGTTTGGGATGTCGGGTCAGGGTCTTCTGGCGTGCGAAGAAGACTGTCAGCAGCACAAGCGAGGTCGTTAACAGCGCAATCTGCCACCACCGTTCCTTCCACAGCCCTACCCACGCAGGCTCGCGGTTATCGGCCTTGTGGGGCTGGACCTCAACCGTCTCAAACAGTTCTTCGGGAAAGCTGACCGGCATCGCGAACTGTGCACTGTCAGTAATCAGGTGGTTTCTTTGCAGTGCCACCTCAAGGCTGAAGGTAGACTCCACTCCCGGGTTGTATCCCGCGTTCCCGCCCAGGCGGAACAGGTTTATGGCTGCCATTTCCGGCGCACCGGGGGCTGCCAGCTCTTGTTCCGGCTCCAGCCAGTTCAGATCACGCATTTCGGTGGACAGGTTGTTCTGATCCAGACGAATACGGGAAGGCGTACTTCCGGGAGTAAAGTCAGGGCCGATATGCGGGTAGAGTCCTTTTGACATCACCATCATGACCTTGCCGCGACCGGCAAGGCGTTCGCGGAACGCCTGGTACTGTTCCTTGCCCAGCAGATTGATGCCGACCATCGGAGAGTTCATGTAAGCAAAGAAAACTTCAGCGAAAGGTTGATCCTCGGTGGCCGGCAGATCTATCGGGTAATCGGATAACGGGCGGGATAGCCTGTTTTCAACGTCCTTGGTCGTGATGGTGGTCTTATGTATATAGCCTCGCTCCAGCATCTGATCCCAGGTCAGGGGTTCGTAGAGCTCCTGACGTGCACGGGTCGGAGGTTCCTGGCTGAATCCTGACAGTTTCTTTCGTGCCACCTGCAGTGCCGAAGACAGCACAGTATCGTTGATGATCAGAACAGAGATGGTGGCTTTGCTGACACCATCAAAATACACCTGGTCTCCGGTGGCGGTTTTCCCTGCACGACGGGACGTCTGCACAATAATCTGATCAGACAGGGAGCGCCCTTCATACTGTTCAACGAATTCCGTTAATGGTTCTTCACCAAGGCCATAAAGAAATACCGGTTCGTGGTGGTCGAGAACCCGTACGCCGGTAAAGCGCCCCCTGGTGTCCAGCCCGACCATCATGGTGATCGGCTGCCCAGAATAGCCCTGGATCGGGGCCAGGTCGGTAGACATGTAGGCGTACCCGAGCAGCTCCTGTAACTGGTAGACGGGGTAGACGGGTATATCCGCCAGTTTGTCTTCAATAACGGTGGCGGAAGGGAACAGCTCCTGAATAAGGTTCCGGATGTGTTCCGGGGGTTCGGCTTGTGCCCCTTCAAATGAAACGGAAAGGACAAATACAAGCAACAGGCGAGCAGCCATGAGAGAGGTCTCCAGAAGTTATTATTGTGCTTCTCTCATGGTATGGAGGCGGGCGTTCGCCTCAATGCAACCTCGGAGCCAAAGGCTTGCTACTTTAAGTCGGCGAAAAACGGTCCCAAAGTACCATATAGGCTCTCCGTTTCTGTGATTAGCATGAATGTGTACCGATGGCACAAACCAGCGGTGCCTATACATGTAACGCACTAATAATCACGACAAGAGGTGAGCACCATGTGGACCAAACCCGCTTATGAAGACCTTCGCATTGGTTTTGAAGTAACCATGTACTTTGCCAATCGCTGAGTAGTGAGCAGCCAGTCACCGCGGCTGGCTGTTTATTCTGGAGGTCGTCCATGCAGATTCGAATCCTGGGCTCCGGAGCGGGAGGTGGTTTTCCGCAGTGGAACTGTAATTGCCGCAACTGTGCCGGTTTCCGTAAAGGCACCCTCAACGCCGAAGCCCGAACCCAGTCGTCCATTGCCATCAGCGAAGACGGTGAGCGCTGGATTCTGTTTAACGCATCCCCGGATATTCGCGCTCAGCTGGCCAGCTTTCCGGCCATGCAACCGGCTCGGGCACTGAGGGATACCGGCATTTCTGCCATCGTTCTGATGGACAGCCAGGTCGACCACACCACGGGACTGCTGTCCCTGCGCGAGGGTCTGCCACTTGATGTCTGGTGTACAAGCCAGGTGCACGACGATCTGAGTACCGGATTCCCCCTTTTTGAAATGCTTCGCCACTGGAACGGCGGGTTGAACTGGCGTGAGATTGAAGCCAGTGAGCAAACATCCTTTACCATTCCCTGCGCCCCGTCGCTGGAACTGACCACCATTCCGCTGCTGAGCAATGCGCCGCCTTATTCTCCGAGGCGCGATAACCCCCATCCGGGCGACAATATCGGCCTGTTCATTCGCGATGCCCGAACCGGCAGAACCGTACTTTACGCACCGGGCCTCGGCCAGCCAGACAATCGCATAAAAAGCTGGATGAAGCAGGCGGACGTGCTGCTGGTGGATGGCACTGTATGGCACGACGATGAAATGATTCGCCAGGAAGTGGGCACCAAGACCGGTCAGCAGATGGGACACCTGGCCCAGGCCGGGGAGGGCGGTATGATCGAATTGCTTGATTCCATGCCGGCCAGCCGGAAGATCCTGATTCACATTAATAATACCAATCCGATCCTTGATGAAGACTCGCCCGAGCGAGCCGAGCTGGCAGAGCACGGCATCGAGGTTTCCCGGGACGGCATGGACATCGACCTTTGAGGCCCACCATGAACGCCAAAGCCCATACGCCAATGAACCGCGACGATTTCGAACAGGCCCTGCGAGCGAAGGGAGCCTACTACCATATACACCATCCTTATCATCGGGCGATGTACGGGGGGCGATGCACTCCCGAACAAATTCGCGGCTGGGTGGCCAACCGTTACTATTATCAGATCAAGATTCCCCAGAAAGATGCCGCGATCATGGCCAACTGCCCGGATGCTTCGGTACGACGGCTGTGGCTTCAACGGATTCTGGACCACGACGGCCATGACGGTGATGTCGGGGGGATCGAAGCCTGGTTACAGCTGGCCGAGGCAGTCGGACTGACCCGTGAAGAGGTTATTGATCAGCGCCACGTGTTGCCGGGAGTGCGGTTTGCGGTGGATGCCTATGTGAACTTTGCCCGTCGAGCTACCTGGCAGGAAGCGGCCTGCTCATCGCTGACCGAACTGTTTGCCCCGGAGATCCACCAATCCCGTCTGGACAGCTGGCCGGATCATTACCCGTGGATCGAGGAAGGCGGGTACCGGTATTTCCGCAAGCGTTTGTCGGAAGCTCGCCGGGATGTGGAGCACGGTCTCAGCATTACTCTCGACCACTTCGTCACTGAGGCCGAGCAACAGCGGGCGTTCGAGATCCTGCAGTTCAAACTGGACATTCTCTGGACCATGCTGGATGCCATGTCCATGGCCTATGTGCACAACACACCGCCCTATCACACCGTGACCGATCAGCAGATCTGGCACCGGGGGCTGTAAGGAGCTTGCCATGCAGACAATTCCGCGACTGCGCCGGGGTTTCCGTTTCCAGTGGGAGCCGGCCCAGCAGGGCTATGTGCTGCTTTATCCGGAAGGTATGGTCAAGCTCAATGGCAGTGCCGGCGCGATTCTGGCAGAAGTGAACGGAGAGCAGGCCACACCGGAAATTGTGGCCTCACTGGAACAGCAATTTCCGGATGCCGGCCCGCTGGCCGACGATGTGGATGAATTCCTGGCCGAAGCAACCCGGCAACACTGGATTGAATGGGTATGAACAACACCGGAAACGCCGTAGGGCCGCCGCTCTGGCTATTGGCAGAGCTGACGTACCGTTGCCCGCTGCAGTGCCCTTACTGTTCCAACCCGCTGGACTATGCCCAGACGGAGCAGGAACTCTCCACCGAGCAATGGCTGGATGTGCTTCGCCAGGGCCGAGCCCTGGGAGCCGCCCAGCTGGGCTTTTCCGGCGGTGAACCGTTGGTGCGCCAGGATTTGCCGGAATTGATTGCCGGTGCCCGGGAGCTGGGCTATTACACCAACCTGATCACCTCCGGCCTGGGGCTGACCGACGCCAAGGTGCAGGCCTTTGCCGAGGCCGGGCTGGATCATATTCAGGTGAGTTTTCAGGCCTCTGATCCGGAACTGAATAACGCTGTGGCCGGCTCGCGCAAGGCCTTTGACCAGAAACTGGCCATGGCCAGGGCGGTCAAGGAGGCTGGTTACCCGATGGTGCTTAACTTCGTTATTCATCGTCACAATATCCACCAGATGAATGACATTCTGGTGCTGTGTGAAAACCTGGGAGCCGACTACGTGGAGCTGGCCACCTGCCAGTATTACGGCTGGGCCTTTGCCAACCGGGAAGGTTTGATGCCCTCAAAGAGCCAGTTGGTGAAGGCTGAGGCGGAAGTAAACCGGTATCGCTCGGAACAGCAGGAGCGGAATCACCCGATGAAGGTGATCTTCGTAACCCCGGATTACTACGAGGAACGACCCAAGGCCTGCATGAACGGCTGGGGCAACCTGTTCCTGACCGTGGCGCCGGATGGCACCGCCTTGCCCTGCCACAGTGCCCGCTTGCTGCCCATCGAGTTTCCCGATGTACGGACCAGTTCTCTGGAGCATATCTGGTACCACAGCCCCGGTTTCAATCATTATCGGGGCGACAGCTGGATGCCGGAACCTTGTCGCTCCTGCGATGAAAAAGACAAGGACTTCGGTGGCTGTCGCTGCCAGGCTTATCTGTTGACTGGCAATGCCGATAACGCGGATCCGGTTTGTGACAAGTCGCCCCACCATGATCGGGTGCTGGCGGCACGAACGGCGGCGGATCACGCCACGGCCGGGCTTGACGACCTGATGTATCGCAATGTCCACAACTCCCGCCTGCTCTACCGGGGATAACCCGATATCGGCCACAGAGGCCTGTGAAGGATTCCGGCAGTGTGCGGAACTGCAGGTCTGCGGGCAGTCGGTCTTCTGGCTGGCCTCGGAGCCTTCAGAAAATATCGTCTGTCTCTGGCAATCGGATGCCGGTGGCACGCGACGGCTGGACACCGGGCCGGGCAGTATTCGCAGCCAGTTGAATGGCTACGGTGGCGGGGCCTATGCCGTGCTTCCCGAGTTTATTTGCTGGGTCGCGGGCGATCAAAAAATCTGGATCCTGAATCGCCGGACTGGCACTCGATCCGTGTTGATTGATGAGCCAGGAGCCGTCTGGGGCGGCCTGGTTGCTGATGCCTTCCGCCATCGGTGGCTGGCTGTACGGGAAAACGGTGGCTGCCAGTCGCTCATTGCTGTCGAACCCACCGGACGAATGCAGACCCTTCATCAAGGCCAGGACTTCTATAGTGCGCCGGCGGTCAGTGAAGACGGCCGCGAGATTGCCTGGGTCAGTTGGCAACTGCCGGATATGCCCTGGGTGCGAACCCGGCTCTGGACGGCACGGTTTGATGACAACGGCAAACTGGTGGATGCTCGGGCTATGGCACCGCCTGTCGAGGGTTCTGTTCAGCAGCCCCGGTATGTTGGCAGCCAGCTCTGGGTGATGTCGGATCATCAGGGCTGGTGGCAGCCCTGGCGTGTGGTGACCGACGGCGGCCGGGATCTCTGGCAGCGGGCGGATGTTCCGGATCTGGACCATGCCAATGCCCCCTGGCAACTGGCCGAATGCCATGCCTGTCCGTCGCCCTCCGGCGGCTGGGCGCGTGTTCGTTATCGCCGGGGAATCGGCGAGTTGTGGCTGCATGGAAATGAAGCTGAACGGCGTGTTGCCGGGGACTATACCGACTTTCGCGCCCTGAGTACGCGGACGGATAAGCTTCTGTGCATCGCCCGAAGCCCGGACAGGCTGGATAGTGTGATTGAAATCTGCCCGGGAACCGGCCGGGTTGTTACCCTGTCTGGCGGTGAAACGCCTCTTCCATCAGCGACGCTTGTCCGGCCCGAATCCGTTATGGTGCCGGCCAGCAATGATGGCAGCCATCCGGTACAGGGGTTCTTGTACGCACCTCTTCGGGACTCTCCTGAACCTCCACCATTGATTCTTGTTGCCCACGGTGGCCCTACATCCGCTGCCTATGCCACCTATAACCCACAGGCGCAGTTCTGGTGTCAGCGGGGATTTGCCGTGGTTGAAGTGAACTATACCGGCAGCAGTGGATTTGGCCGGGAGTATCGCCAGGCCCTGGCGGGCAACTGGGGAATAGCGGATGTGGCGGATATGTTTCGCATGGCTGATCATCTGGTGCGCCTGGGCAGGGCAGATCCAGGCCGGCTGTTCATTCAGGGTCGCAGTTCCGGGGGGTATACGGCCTTGATGGCAGCTGCTGCCGACGGAGCCCGGCTGGCGGGCCTGGCCAGCCTGTTCGGGGTGACCGACCCGATGCGGTTAAAGGCGGCGACGCACCGGTTCGAATCCGGCTATCTGGACTGGCTGCTTGGCCCGCCGGGGGCTGACGGAAAAAACTGGCGTTGCCGCACACCAGCGCTTATGGCCAGCCATATCAATTGCCCGGCAATATTCTTCCAGGGCAGGCAGGACCGTATCGTGGTGCCGGAGCAGACGCGCATTATGGTGCAGGCCCTGCAGGCAGCAGGACAAACAGCTGAGCTCCAGTGGTTTGACGACGAGGGCCATGGTTTTCGCAGAATCGAAAACCAGGCCAGAGTTCTGGAATGTCTGTGGCGTTTCTATTCCCGGCTGCCAGAGGGGTAAGCTTGTAACTAAAAGGTCAATGAAGCCCCGGAAAGCTTGGGTTAGACTATCAATCATTTTTATAACAATAAGCCGGTTGCTTCAGATCACCATGAATTACGATATATCTTCACTGCGCAAATTTGTCTCGCCTGAAATCGTTTTCGGTGCGGGCGCCCGCCGCTCTGTCGCCAATTTTGCGAGCAATCTGGGAGCTCGTCATGTGTTCCTGGTGTCTGATCCCGGGGTAGCCGCTGCCGGGTGGGTTGGTGAAATCGCAACCCTGCTGACAGAAGCAGACATCCGGTGCACGATTTTTACCGCAATATCCCCGAATCCGAAAGTGGATGAGGTCATGGCGGGGGCAGAGCTGTATCGCGACAGCCAGTGCGACGTCATTGTTGCCATTGGCGGCGGCAGCCCGATGGATTGCGCCAAGGGCATCGGCATTGTTGCCACCCATGGTCGCAACATTCTCGAATTCGAGGGGGTGGATACCATCACCAATCCGCCACCGCCGTTGATTCTGATTCCGACGACCGCCGGCACCTCGGCCGATGTGTCACAGTTTGCAATCATTTCCGACCCCAATCGGCGTTTCAAGTTCTCCATCATCAGCAAAGCAGTGGTACCGGATGTCTCGCTGATTGACCCGGAAGTCACCGAAACCATGGACTCTTATCTCACCGCCTGCACGGGTGTTGATGCGCTGGTTCATGCGATCGAGGCCTTTGTGTCGACTGGCAGTGGTCCTTTGACGGACACCCACGCGCTGGAGGCTATTCGTCTGATCAACCGCAACCTCGAGCCTCTGGTGGCGAATCCTTCTGACCCGGTGCTTCGTGAACAGATTATGCTGGCCTCCATGCAGGCAGGCCTGGCCTTCTCGAACGCCATTCTTGGCGCCGTGCATGCCATGTCGCACAGCCTGGGCGGGTTTCTGGATCTGCCTCATGGATTATGTAATGCCTTGTTACTCGAGCATGTGGTTGCCTATAACTTTGCATCAACAGAGGACCGTTTCCGGCGGGTGGCGGAGGCCATGAACATCAATACCCGGGGCATGACCAATGCCCAGGTGAAAAAAAGACTGATGGCCAGAATTATCGAGCTCAAGAAAAATGTGGGTCTGGAGGCCCGGTTACAGCAACTGGGGGTGACTGTCTCTGATATTCCGTACCTTTCAGGGTATGCACTGAAGGATCCCTGCATCCTGACCAACCCAAGGAAATCTTCGCTGCGGGATGTCCAGGTTGTCTATGAAGAAGCGCTCTGATCACCCGGACAGCGGGTACGATATAGGAGACCTGCTCGGTCTCGGCCAGCAGTCGGTTCGCAAAAACTATTACCCGGCTCTCCAGGATCGCATTGAAGAGCTCGAGCAGGAGCGCAACCGCTACAAGTGGCTGTTTGAAAATGCCCTGCATGGCATTTTTCAGGCTAATCTGCGTGGCGGGTTTCTCGCCTGTAACTCCGCCATGGCCCGTCTGTGCGGTTACGACAGCCCGGAGCATCTTCTGGCTGGCGTGATTCGGCTACGAGAGCAGCTGTTCTGCCGTTCCGCTGAATTCGACACAATTCGCCAGGAACTGTTGGATTACGGCAGCCTGAGCGCCCGGGAAACCACCCTTTTACGAGCTGATTATACGCCCGTTCATGTGGCGATAACGCTCCTGCGACGGCCGGATCTGGGGCCGGAAATCGTCGAGGCGTTTGTTGCCGATATTACCGAACGGGTTCAGGCCCGGGAGAAGCTGGAGCAACTGAATGCAGAGCTGGAGCAGCGGGTGGCAGAACGGACCGAGGCTTTACAGAGTGCGAACACGGACCTGCATTATCAGATAGAGGAACGGGAGAAAGTTGAGCAGGAATTGGTGGTGGCGGTGGATGCCGCGAAGGAAGCCAACCGTAGCAAGGATAAATACCTTGCGGCGGCGAGCCACGATCTGCTGCAGCCGCTTAATGCTGCCCGCCTGATGGTCTCCGCACTCCAGGACAGTCATCTGCCGGACAAACAGGATCGTATGGTTCAGCAGGCTCATCGTGCCCTTGAGGGCGCCGAGGAACTGCTGACGGACCTGCTCGATATTTCCAAGCTTGACCAGCAGGCCATGAATCCGGACTTTGCCTACGTCAATGTACAGGACATGGTGTTGGGCCTGGGCGAGGAATTTTCAGCCATGGCGGCCGGCAAGGGCCTCGATTTCAGAATCCGGAGCTGTCCGGCCGTCGTTCCCACCGATCAGAGAATGCTGGTGCGGATAATTCGTAATCTGCTCAGTAATGCCTTGCGGTATACCAATGCCGGCGGCATTGTTCTGGCATTACGCCAAAGAGCCAATCACCTGGTTGTCGAAGTATGGGACACAGGGATAGGCATCGACCGGTACAAGCTGAAGGATATTTTCACCGAGTTTCATCAGTTATTGCCCCAGGGAACCGGTGGGCGACAGGGTGTCGGCCTTGGGCTGGCGATTGTTGAGCGTATGGTGCGTATTCTGGGTTACCGGATAGACGTCAGTTCCCGCCCGGGGCAGGGTTCCAGATTCCGGATCAGCATTCCACTTGATCAGGCGGTTACCGAGCAACAGTCAGTGCCGGAGCAGGTTCCGTCTGTCATGGTTGACGATCTTGATGGCTCCATTGTTATGGTGGTTGAGAACGAAGCTCTGGTGCTCGAGAGCATGGTGGCGCTTCTGGAGCAGTGGCACTGCGTGGTTCTGGCCGTCGGCTCTGCAGAGGAGGCACTTACATTGCTGGATGACGGGCTTGACCCCGACATCATCCTTGCCGATTACCATCTTGATTTAAACAGAACCGGCCTTGAGGCTATCGAAGCTATCCGGAAACACGCTGCCCGGGAGATTCCCGCCGCCGTCATCACGGCAGATCGTAGCGATGATATCAGAGGACTGATACGAGCCCGGAGCCTGCCGCTACTGAATAAACCGGTAAAGCCGAACCGACTCAGGGCATTACTTGGCAGCTTGCATGGCGAGACCTGATGTGTGGCAACAAGACAGCTACACTTGATTATATAAACGTTATTGAAAGGAGGTTGTGTGAGCGAATTCAGAACGGAAAAAGACAGCCTGGGTGAAGTAAAAGTACCGGCTCAGGCGCGGTGGGGCGCCCAGACCCAACGTGCGGTCGACAACTTCCCGGTCAGTGGCCAGCCCATGCCGCCGGCGTTTATCAGCGCAGTGGCTCAGATCAAGTGTGCGGCGGCACAGGCTAATGCGTCGCTGGGGCTGTTGAGTACGGATCTGAGGGAGGCCATTGTAAAGGCCTGTCAGCGGGTGTCTGAAGGTGAGTTTGCCGATCAGTTTCCGGTTGACCGATACCAGACCGGCTCAGGCACCAGCACCAACATGAACGTGAATGAAGTGGTGTCTTCCATCTGCCGGGAGCAGGGTGTGGAAGTACACCCGAACGACCACGTCAACATGAGCCAGAGCTCCAATGATGTTATCCCCACTGCGATTCATGTCAGTTCCTTTCTGGCGGTAAAAGAACAGTTACTGCCGGCCATCTCACACCTGCGGGGTGTGATCTACGAACGTGAAGCGGAATTGCTGGATCAGGTTAAAACCGGCAGAACCCATCTGATGGACGCCATGCCGGTCACCATGGGGCAGGAATTGCGAACCTGGGGTGAGCAACTGGCAGCCGTGGAGCGTCGCCTTGAGCAGGCTTGCAAGGAACTCTCAGCATTGCCCCAGGGTGGCACCGCCGTGGGTACCGGTGTGAATGCCGATGAGGAGTTTGCGGGGCAGTTCATCAAGTTCCTGAAGATCAATACCGGCCATTCTTTCCGCTCAATGGACCACAAGTTTGTTGGCCAGAGCGCGGTGGACGGCCCGGTAGCCCTGTCAGCGCAACTGCGGGGCACCGCAGTGGTTCTGACCAAGATCGCCAACGATCTGCGCTGGATGAACAGCGGGCCGATTCATGGCCTGGCAGAGATCAGCCTGCCGGCACTGCAGCCGGGCAGCAGTATCATGCCGGGCAAGGTCAATCCGGTGATTCCGGAATCGGTGGCCATGGTCAGCGCCCAGGTAATGGGGCTGGACAGCGCCGTGGCAATTGCCGGGCAGTCCGGCAATTTCCAGCTGAATGTGATGTTGCCACTGGTGGGCGCCAACCTGCTGGATATGACGTCTCTGCTGGCCAATGCCTCCAGTATCCTCGCGGATAAAGCCATGGCGGGCTTCACCGTTAATGCTGACAATCTGAATGCCGGCGTAGGGCGGAATCCGGTACTGGTGACTGCGCTGAATCCGGAAATTGGTTACAGCCTGGCCTCTGACATTGCCAAGGAAGCGTATGCCAGCGGTCGGGCGGTCATTGATGTAGCCGAGGAGCGCAGTGGCCTGAGTCGCGAACGCCTGGAGCAGTTGATGGACCCGCTCAAGCTGACGCGTGGTGGTCTGACAGAGTAACCTGGCAATTTGACGGGCCTGGCCACACCGGGGAGATCAGCCTTTGCTGCTGTCACTGGAACTGTTCGTGATGCTGGTTCTGGCTAACGGTTCGCCGGTGGTCATGGCCCGGCTGTTGCGACAGAGAGGGAGCTGGCCGGTGGATGGTGGCCGGCTCTGGCGCGATGGACGTCCGGTATTCGGCCCCAGCAAGACCTGGCGAGGGCTGGTTGCCGGAGTGCTGTCGTGTGTACTGTTTGCAGCCTTTGCCGGAACAGGCTGGGAGTTCGGAGCACTGTTCGGGCTGCTGGCGCTGTCCGGAGATTTGCTCAGCAGCTTTGCGAAACGGCGAATGGGGCTCAGGGCCAGTGCCCGGGCAACCTGGCTGGATCAGTTGCCGGAATGCATATTGCCGATGGCGCTGGCCTGGCTCTGGTTGCCGCTGACCTGGTGGCAGGCCACGTCAGTGGTCATACTTTTCGCGCTTTCCAATATCCTGATCTCACCTTTGTTGTACCGACTGGGCATCCGCAACCAGCCGCACTGAACCGTTATTCCGGTCCGCGCGTCAGCGTGTGGATGGTGACTTCCGGCGGACAGTTCAGGCGAACATTCAGTACCGACGTACCTGCCCCGGGTGAGGTATAACCCTGCATGCCGTTTACCCGCCATGGCCCACGCCCCAGGCGGCGCGGGCAGTCAGAATCCAGCGTTAGCGGAATACCCCCGGGCAGGCAAAGCTGGCCGCCATGGGTGTGGCCGCACAGAAAGATGTCGTAGCCTGCATGGGCGGCCTCACGCCAGATTTCGGGGGTATGACTCAACAGCAGGCTGACGCCGCCGGTTGGGATGTCATCACCTGCGCGATGCAGGTTGTGCGCTTTGTAGTAGTGGGCATCGTCGACGCCGGCCAGATAGAGCTTCTGCTGTTTTCGTTGCAGCGGCACCATCTCGTTCATCAGCAACTTGTAGCCCATGTCTTCCATCGCCGGCACCATGCGCACACTGTCATGATTGCCCAGAACCGCGTAGGCATCGCCATGAATAGCCTTGCGCAACCGGGCCATGCCATCGAGTGCTTTGTCTACCGGCCCCCAGGTGCGTTGGCGATAATCTCCGGTCAAGACGCAGAGGTCGTAATCCAGGGGCTGTATCTGCCTGATTACCGCCTGCAGGTTCTCTTCATCCATATCCACGTGCAGGTCGGTCAGGTGCAGTATCCGGAAGCCTTCGAAAGCCTCCGGCAGGTCAGGTAGAACAAAGACATTATCTGCCGTTGTCAGTGTGCGGCTGTTGGCGCGGGCCCGACGAAGCAGGCCGGTGGCCTGCAGGCAGAAACGGATCAGGCGGGGTGCACTGGTCAGATTTTCCAGGTGGAAGGAGCGGTGGTCACGACCGAAAACCCGGGCTTCTGCTTCCTCCTCAATACCCAGCCTCTGACGCGCATGAACCGGGCCAAGCCGGAGGCTCAGGCGGTACCGCAGTAGTTCATCCGGTGTTTCTGGTGCGCGCGCCCTTACTGACATTGTATTGCTCCTGAAATCGGGCGGGAATCAGCCAGGCGGAATAGCCGCGGCCGGCTCCTGATATTCAGTATGGTATGCTCACCGGGTACATGCCAACGCTGTCTCAACCGATGATTGGAGCACTGCCATGACTGATGCCTGCAATATTCCGGGTTTAACGGTGCCTCGAAGCCGTTTCCCGGTTCCGGAGCATGATCTTACTGCTGAAAACAGTTCAGAAGCGCGGGTCGTTCTGGCGGGCGGCTGCTTCTGGTGTGTCGAGGCCGTATTCCTGGCCCTGGATGGTGTAACCAGAGTGGTCTCGGGCTATGCCGGAGGCAGCGCTGAAACCGCGAACTATGAAGCCGTCTGCACGGGCACAACCGGCCATGCCGAAGCGGTAGAAGTGCACTACGATCCTTCGCGAGTGAGTTTTGGTGAGTTGCTGAAAGTGTTTTTTTCCGTTGCCCACGATCCCACCCAACTGGATCGCCAGGGTAATGATGTCGGCCCTCAATACCGCTCCGCCGTATTCTATGAAACCGAAGAACAGAAACGGGTGGCCCAGGCCTATATCCGGCAGCTTGATCAGGCGGGTGTATACTCGGGGAAAATTGTCACCACGCTGGAGCCATTGAACGCTTTCTACCCTGCCGAAAGCCACCATCAGAACTTTGCCGCCCGGAATCCGTGGCAGCCATACGTTATGGCCGTCGCCGCACCCAAAATGGAAAAGCTGGCCAGTACTTGGCCCGAGCAAATGAAGCCAGAATACAACCCGGATGACCCTGACCTGGCCTGAGGAGGATCTTATGACATTATCTGCAGCAGGCTATGACCTGACACCGTTGACAGAAAGCGAAGTGGCTGAGAAAGCGGCCGATCTTACTGCTGAAGAGCGGCGCATATTGCTGGACCACGGTACGGAGCACCCGTTTTGCGGAACCTTACTGGATAATAAACAATCCGGTGCCTACTACTGCCGCCTTTGTGATCTGCCGTTGTTCAGCTCTAATTCCAAATTTGATTCCGGCACTGGCTGGCCAAGCTTCTTTCAGCCTTTTGATCCGGACCACATCCGGTATCTGGAAGATGAGAGTCTTGGCATGAAGCGCACGGAAGTTCGCTGCCCGCGTTGCGACAGCCACCTGGGGCATGTGTTCCCGGATGGTCCGCCCCCTACCGGGCAACGATACTGCCTGAACTCCACGGCTCTGGTATTTCGGGCCGAAGACTGACTCCGGTTCCCTGTAGCTGCCGCGAATCAGGTTGCGGCAGCTACCACCGTGTAGAACAGGTAGCCGGTGTAGCTGGCGTACACGATAACCAGCACACTGCCGTCCACTCTGCTGATGACCTTGCGCCAGCCGGTCAGGCCGAGGGCCATTACCAGCAATCCCAGCGTCAGCGCCAGCATCAGGGTCCAGTCCCGGTAGAGTACTTCCGGGTCGACCTTGAGTGGCTCAATAACAGCGGCCAGACCCACGACGGCGAGCGTATTGAAGATGCCTGAGCCCAGAATGTTGCCAAGAATCAGGTCGTGCTCATTCTTTTTAACGGCGGCGATGGCTGATGCCAGTTCCGGCAGGGAGGTGCCAATGGCAACAATCGTCAAACCGATGATCAGATCGCTGACCCCCAGGCTCTGAGCGATAGTAACGGCGCCCCACACCAGCAGGCGAGAGCTGGCAATCAGCAGAACAAGGCCGATGATCAGCCAGATAACCGCATTTTTCAGCGGCATCGGGTGGGCAATGATTTCGGCACCAGCATCACCGCCAAGCGGGTCTTCTTTGCCCTTGAATCCCTGATAGATTGACCAGCCCATGACGGCGGCAAACACGGTCAGCAGCACCCAGCCGTCCAGGCGAGTGAGTTCACCATCAAGGAGTTGCACGCCGGCGATCAAGGTCAGGCCGACCAGTATGGGCAGTTCTTTCCGGATAACCTGAGAGTGCACGGCAATCGGGGCGATAATAGCGGTCAGGCCCACGATCAGAGCGATATTGGTGATGTTCGAGCCATAGCCGTTACCCAGTGCCAGCCCGGGGTTGCCGTCAGAGGCTGCCATGGCGGATACCGCCAGTTCCGGTGCCGAGGTGCCGAAACCGATGATGACCATGCCGATCAGCAGAGTCGGCATACCCAGGTGTTTAGCGGTAGCGGCGGCGCCTTCGACAAACCGGTCGGCGCTCCAGACCAGCAGGACAAGTCCCAGAATAATGGCACCCACTGCCATCAACATACAAATACCTCAAAGCCCATGTCTTGATGCTCCCCTGCTATCGATAATCAGGCTCAGTAAAAGCCGGCGCATAAGATACCCCATGTTCAGGGTTCCGGTCAGCCTCAACTGGGTTAATTGCAGGCAGACTGTATTGATCCAACGATGTAGAACTTAAGTATCAGACTAAAGTGGCGCTGATATTGTTAACAAAAGAAGGGAGAATTGCGGCAAACCACGATAGCTGTAGCGACACATATCAGCTAGCGAGTGCAATTTATTTTCCCGTCAGAATCCGGATAATTGCGCCCAATTTCAGACCGGAAGCAATCGGCAGCGCCCTTTAACCTCGCGCCCCGCCGGCTTCCGACAGGCTGCCTTGCTGATCGTGAGGTGGCGACAACAGGCTCAACACTAGTTAGGGTGAAAATCAATGGCCGTTAGACAGGCAGATGTAGTGCTGGTCGGCGGGGGCGTCATGAGCGCTACCCTCGGCATGATGCTCAGGCAACTGGATCCATCCCTCGACATCGTAATGGTAGAACGTCTGGATCACGTTGCCCATGAGAGTACCGATGGATGGAACAACGCAGGCACCGGTCACGCCGGGTACTGTGAGCTGAACTATACCCCGGAAACCGGTGATGGCGATGTGGCCATCGAACGGGCCCTGAATATCAACGCCCAGTTCGAGCGTTCCTTGCAGTTGTGGTCATACCTGGTGGAGCAGGGCATCCTGCCGGAGCCCTCCAGCTTCATCAACCAGACACCACACCAGAGCTTTGTCTGGGGTGACGACAGCGTGGCATTCCTGAAGCGTCGCTGGGAACGCCTGAAAGAGCACCACCTGTTCCAGGAGATGGAATATACCGAAAGCCTTGAGGAGCTGGAGGAGTGGATGCCGCTGGTGGTTCGCAATCGTGACCGCAGCGATAAAGTTGCCGCTACCCGCATCAAGCACGGTGCCGACGTGGACTTTGGCTCACTCACCCGCAGCATGATCAAGTGGCTGGAAACCCAGCCGAATTTCGAGCTGATGCTGAATTCGCCGGTTACCTACCTTGACCAGCGTGACAACGGCAGCTGGATGCTCCGGGTGAAAAACCAGAAGACCGGTGAAGTAACCAAGCTTGAATCCAACTTTGTGTTCCTGGGCGCCGGCGGCGGCGCACTGCCGCTGTTGCAGAAATCCGGTATCGATGAAGCCCGTGGTTATGGTGGCTTCCCGGTGAGCGGCCAGTGGCTGGTCTGCCAGAAGCCCGACATTGTGAAATCTCATAACTCCAAGGTTTATGGCAAAGCGCCGATTGGTGCTCCGCCGATGTCGGTGCCACACCTGGATACCCGGATTATCAACGGCAAGCCAGCCTTGTTGTTTGGCCCGTTTGCCGGCTTCACCACACGTTTCCTGAAACAGGGCTCTGTTTTTGATCTGTTTGGCTCGGTTCGTGCCAACAACCTCAAGCCGATGCTGTCGGTGAGCAAGAATAACATGGACCTGACCCGTTACCTGATCGGTGAGGTGTTCCAGTCTCACAAGGACCGTGTGGATGCCCTGCGTAACTTCTTCCCGGATGCAAAGGAAGAAGACTGGACGCTGCAGATGGCTGGCCAGCGGGTACAGATCATCAAAGAAGCACCCGGCGGTGGTGGCAAGCTGGAGTTTGGTACCGAAATCGTAGCGGCCAAAGATGGGTCTCTGGCAGCGCTGTTGGGCGCATCTCCGGGGGCGTCTACTGCTGCTAATGCGATGATTGACGTTATTGAACGTTGCTTCCCGGAGAAGATCAAGACCGAGCAGTGGCAGGAGCGTATGCGTGAAATCATACCCTCTTACGGGCAGTCATTGGTTGACGATGCCGAACTGCTGGGCAAGGTTCGGGAGAGAACACTGTCTACCCTCAAGCTTCGCTGAGTAATCTGGCTGGATATTCCTGGCCAGCATAGCGGCAAAGCCACAAAAGACGGGCGCTGAGCGAGAGTTCAGTGCCCGTTTTTTTATGCCCGGCTGAAGGGTGCGTATTTGCTATTTACAGGTAATCGGTTCAGGGTTAAAGCGTTACCCAGCAGAGGAGATCGCCTATGACAGAGCAAGATTACAACCCCGAAAAAGGCTATGTGGCCTTGCTCGGCTGGAGTTTGAATGCCGTTGAAGCAGCCGACAAATTTGACCGCCGTTATGTGGTGGTTGCACCTGACTGGGCACAGGAGTATTGCGAACAGCACGATATTCCTTATGTACCGTGGAATTTTGAACGGCTGAACGATCGCTCCTTCGAGATCGCTCAAACCCTGAAGGAGATGGGGGTGGATGTGGCGATCCCCCTGTTCGAAGAGACCGTGGAATGGGCCGGTGCCATCAACTCGGTACTGATGGGTAATCCCCGCCTGTTTGGCCAGGCCATGCTGCTGCGAGACAAGGCGCTAATGAAGCGCCGGGCCCAGTTGGGCGGTATTCGAGTGGGCATATTTGAAGAAGCCCATGACCGGGAAGACGTCGTTCGCTTCCTCAAGCGTGTAAACCAGACCCTCCTGAAGCTGGATGGCGACCCCAACGATCCCATCCACCTGAAGGCGTTCGATAAGGCCGGCTGCCTTGGTCACCGGGTAATTCGCACGCCCGACGAGGTCGATACCATTCCGGACGAAGAGTTTCCGGTGCTGATGGAATCACACCTGGACGGCTGGGAGTTTGCCGTCGAGGCCTGGGTTCACAATGGCAAGATCCGCTTCCTGAACATCTCGGAGTACGTGACGCTTGGTTACTCGGTGTTCGTGCCGGCTACCCCGGACCTGGAAAAGTACCGGGCCCAGATTACTGCCGAAATTGAAAAGCTGATCAAAACCTTCGATATCGAATTCGGCTTCATCCATCCCGAATATTTTGTTACCAGTGACGGCACTATGTACTTCGGTGAAGTGGCCTATCGCCCGCCCGGTTTCAAAGTGTTCGAGTTGCTGGAGCGTGCATACGGCTTTAATGCGTATCAGGGCATGATTATGGCCTTTGATCCGAAAACCACGGAAGACGAGATTGCCGCGTTCTTCCCGAAAGAAGTGGTCGATGCCAAGGGCTATGCTGGCTGCTTCGGTGTTTATCCGCGTCGCCGGGTTGTCAGCCGCCTGGAAATGCCGGAAGAGACCGAAAATCACGAGTATTTCGAATCTCACGAACTGACTCCACCAATGGAAGAAACCGTCACCAAGCGTACAGCTTTCGGGACACACTGGGGGCTGATTTACTTCTTCGGTGAGGACCCTTATACAATGCGTGACCTGCTCAAACATCAGGAAGATCTCGATTTCTATGTATAATCAGGTCAAGTACTAACAACAAGGGTCTGCTTCAGGCCCTGAGGACCTGCGTTTGAGTGATCAGCAACCGGCCAACCAGATGCCGATAGTCAACTTCGATAAACTGGTAAGCAAGCTGGATGATGCCATTCTGGCACTGGAAGAAAGCCGTTCTTTCGCTAAATTCGGCAAGCTTCCGAAGCTGTTTGACATCGCACGGCGGGTGCTTCTGCAACCGGAAGGCTTTGCGGCTATTGAGGCGCGAGCCGAACGGCTGGAGCGGGCCGGAGTGTTTGAAGGAACAGACTGGGCCGACCCCGCTATTCTGCTGCCCTCGCTGACCACCGCATCCCTACAGAGTCCGAACGCCGACACGGTGGTGATTGAAACCTTCAGTGAGCTGCGTCTGCTGGCGGTTGCCCGGGGCACCTATCTGCATTCCGGATTTTCCGCCGAGCAGGCACATAACTACCTTACGCAAATGCTGGCCATCAACCTGGGCTTGCTGTTTGGTCTGGCCGGAGAAGCCGAGCGGGAACAGGGAAAGCTTGCGCAGATCAGCCAGGGCCTGGTGCAATACGTCGCCACCCACATTGGCTATGAGCATGTGATCGACAGCCTGATCGAGGAAATCTGGCGTATTCTGGAGCAGCGCCCGATCCAGGTAGACCACGTGCGCAAGATGATTACCCAGATAGCCATGTGCCGGGCCGATCCGGGAACCGATCTTGGCGGGGCTGGCCTCGGAGCAGACCGCCTGATTTCCAGCCTCTACGGCCCCACTCGTGCTTGCAGTGAAGATCCCGGTATTCCCGTGTATCAGCAGCGCCTGGAGGCGATGGATACCGCCGCGCTTTACAATGAAGCCACCGGCTTTGCCCGCTCCATGCACGATACCGGCCTGGTGTCACCCTACCATGGCGCGTTTATTCGTTTCGTGCTGGAAGATCAGGACACTCTGGTCACCGAGGCGCTGGGTTTGTCCAGCACCGGTCGGGACTGCTTCCTCTGTTACCGGGAGCTGGTGCGCACACTGATAAGCGAAGCAATCTTTCCCGAGACTTGTCAGGGCATTTATGGCCTGGCCCTGATGCTGGAGCGCGGCATTCTCTATCAGCCACCGCTGGCGCCTGCACTGTGGCGCCAGGTTCGCCTGACTGTATGCCCCAAGGCCCGGGACCGTCTGGAGCTGGCCTTCGGTTATAAGCCCCAACCCTCAGCCTGGCTGTTACAGGGTGTGCTGAGCATGCTGGGGCAACCCCTTGGGGTCGGGCAGGGTAATAATCCCACCTGCCAGTCAGCCAGGGCGCTGTCCATGTGGGCCTATAACGATCCGGACTACCTGTTGCAAATGGTGGCCTGGGCGGGCCGGGATAACGAAATCGTGATGCATTTCGAGGGGCAGCCGGTATCGTCAGCCGCCAGTGCCGGCGGAGTTGCGCCTGCCGTGGCCCTGGACCTTGATCCGGTGTCTCTGGTTGTGGTGCCGCACCTGGATCGTATCTATGCGGAAATGGGGCGAATGTGTATTGGCCGGGAAGGTGATCCGCACCGTTGGGTAAACCCGGAATTCCATGGCTGGTCTTCTGGCCGGGGATTCGCCATCAATGTGGATGTCGCCACCGGTCAGCTGGAAGATCTGGAAGGCTTTATTCGCCACTTCTATGCCAGCTACCACCCTTATTACAACGGCAATCAACCACTGATCCATCCCCAGCCTGCCGGGATTGCGGTTACCGACAGCGCGGCCCGGTTTATTGGCTGGCACGCCATAACCATTCTTCGGGCCGCTCTCGACCCGGATGGCGAAATGCGCGTGTATTTCTTTAATCCGAATAACGACAGTGGCCAGAACTGGGGCGATGGGGTGAAGGTCAGTACCTCCGGCTGTGGTGAAAGGTTCGGGGAGTCGTCGTTACCGTTCAAACAGTTCACGTCCCGGCTATATATCTATCACTTTGATCCTCTGGAGCGAGGCGAGCCGGCGGATGTGCCGGAAGAGGAATTGTACAGAGTGGTCAGTCGGGTTCATGACAGCTGGGGCAGAGATCGTGTGCCTGCAGACAGCCTGCAGGCTCAGCGACCAACGCACTGAACGATTGCGGGGCCCGGGGTTCTTACTCCCGGGTTTTTTCTGCAGCCCTCAGCATGGCATGTAGCAGCTCATCGGCATCGAACTTGGTCAACGCTTCGTTGGCGCCTACCTGATTGGCATAGCTCAGACTCATCTCGCTGTTAAGAGAGGTGTGCAGAATAATGTATGGCTGTTTGAGGCTTTTGTTGTCGCGGATATTGAATGTCAGTTCGTAGCCGTCCAGGCCGGGCATTTCGATATCGCTGACCAGAATGTCGATCGGCTGGCCCAGCTCATGTTCCCGCAATAGCACCTGCATGGCTTGATCGCCACTGGTTGTGACGTGGTAACTCACATCTTTGGCGTCAAGCACATCACTCAGTTGCTTACGGGCCACCATCGAGTCGTCTACCAGCAGGATGTTCAGCGACCGCAACGTCTCAATTTCCATGGGCGAGAGCAGCACTTCCCGGGCATCCACCGATTCCGGATATACCTTCGCGAGCAGAAGTTCCACATCCAGAAGCTGGATAATCTCGCCGTCCATATCCAGCAGGCCGGTGATAAACGCATTGGTGCCAAGGGCTTTGGGTGGCGGCTTTACCGTTTGCCAGTCAGTTTCAATGATCTGCTGAACGCTGCGCACCATGAAACCGATTTCCTGCCGCTGAATATCGGTGATGATGATTGAGCCATGCTCCTGCTCGTCTTTCGACATGGGCGGATAGCCCACGGCAGCCGCCATGTCGATCACGGGCACCGCTGCACCCCGGAAAGTGGCGGTGCCAATCACCGCATGGTGACTCTGGGGCAGGCGGGTGAGACGCTGAAGTGGCAGTATTTCCCGGATCTTCAGTGTGCCAAGGCCAAACAGACGCGACCCGAACAGGCGGAACAGCAAGAGTTTCTGGGTCTGCTTGGCTTTGCTCGACATAGACTTATCCTTGCGGTATTTGCAGGCAGCGGTCGCCTGTCTGTAACTGAAACACAGCCTGTTTTCAGGCTGGCTGAAACTGACTGCTATGGTAGCAGTTTTGCGCCGGAGATGAAGGCTAGCGCCTACCAGGGCAGGTTGGTCGCGATGAACCAACCAGTGCCCGCTGTAGCGGCTATGGCGATCAGTGCCAGCAATCCATCTTTTGCCACAATGGCCAGGCCGAACGCCACCAATGCCAACCCGCCGCCATTAGCGCTGAACGGAACCAGTTCCATCAACGGCATGGCGAGCGCCACCATCATACAGATGATGGCCATCAGGTGCTGACCAGCACCGGAAACCAGCCAGGGCAGACGCTGCTTTGTCCAGCGATCTACAAATGACGCCGGTTTTTCGGCCCAGTCCAGCCCTTGGAGCAGCTTGTCGCGCGATAGTGAGCGCCGGGAAAGCTTTCCGGGAATCCAGATACTGCGGCGTTGAAACAACAGTTGCCCTACTGTCAGCAATACCAGAAGAGCCAGCAAAGTGGGCACGCCCGGTATGTCACCAATCAGGGGAGCCACCGTGATAACTCCCGTTATCAGCAACACCGGGCCAAACGAACGCTCACCCACAGCTTGCAGGATGTCACCTACAGACACCTGGTCTTTTGTGGCAGCACCCACACGAATACGTTCAAGCAGCTGCTGCAGATTGCCTGGATCATCTGACTGTTTCATGAATCTGGCGGCCATAAACGAAAAAAGCCCCTGAAGTCAGGGGCTTGATTCGGAGAGTTTGGTGGAGACGCGGGAATTGATCCCGGCCCCTAAGCCCTCAATATCAATACAGACTAGCACAGAAGCCCATAAAACAGAGAGTTATGAACAGGCGTTAACACAGTGAGCCACACGAAATCGGTGGTGCGTCGCCACCTATGGTTCTGTACAGGTTTCATGCGTATCCGGGGAAGTCCACGGTCAGGACGCCCTTCTCGTTTGTTCTTGTAAAACTTCGCCAACGCTGGAAGACAGTAATTCAAGACCAGTCAACAAATCTTTCTCGTCAATCGTCAGTGGCATCAGGCACTTAACAACCTCCCCATCTGCGCCACTTGTCTCAATCACTAGGCCTTTGTTGAACGCACATCTGGAAATTTGGTTGGCCAACTCCCCTGTCTTACAACTGATACCGCACATCATTCCGCGCCCCTTAAATCGTAACTCTCCGGACGGGTATTTTTCACATATGGTTGAGAGGCCTTGATGCAATATGTACGATTTTTCCCTAATTTCATCTAAAAATTGGCCATCCTTCCAGTAATGTTCAATGGCGGCTCTGGCTGTAACGAACGCAAGATTGTTCCCTCGAAACGTGCCGCTATGCTCGCCTGGACGCCACACATCCAAATCCGGACGCATCAGAACAACGGCCATTGGAAGCCCAAAGCCGCTCAGAGATTTGGATACGGCAACCAAGTCTGGGTAAATACCTGCGTCTTCAAAGCTGAAAAAATCGCCTGTTCGGCCATTACCCGCCTGGATGTCATCTATGATTAGGAGCATATCGTGCTCTCTGCAGAGCCGCTCCAATCCCCTAAGCCAACTCGCCGAGGCCACGTTTAAACCACCTTCACCTTGAACAGTTTCCACTATGACTGCTGCGGGCCGTTCAATTCCTGAAGACTGATCTGACAGCATTTTGTCCAGCAGGTCGATGGTACTGACGTCTTTACCGAAATAGTCGCAATAAGGCATGAAATTAACGTCGTTTAGCGATACGCCCGCGCCTAGGCGGATAGTCTTGTTGCCAGTTGTGGCGACTGCGCCCAAAGAAACCCCGTGAAAACCATTCGTAAAAGAAATAATGTTGTTGCGGCCCTTCACCTTTCTCGCAAGTTTCAGTGCTGCCTCGACCGCGTTCGTTCCTGCCGGTCCCGTGAATTGGATTTTATAGTCAAGCCCACGAGGCTCCAGAATCAGCCTCCTATAGCTATCGATAAAATCGGCCTTCGCACGCGTATATAGATCCAAGCCCTGAGAGATTCCGTCCTCCTGGATGTACTCAAGAAGCGCCGTTTTAAATATCTCGTTGTTGTGACCATAGTTCAGGGACCCTGCACCAGCTAAAAAGTCGAGATATGCCTCTCCATCTTCTGTATACAGATGCGCGTTTTTAGCCCGGTTGAATAGAATGGGAAAAGAACGCGAATACACGCGCACTTCAGATTCCATACTCTCGAAAACGTCCATTTCAAGCTCCCATTGATACAGTCTGTCGTTGATTAATAGGGAAAAACATGTCCCGCTTTCAGGCGTTGAAGCACGATGGCCCCCTCATCCGATAAATAGAATCTAGGCGTTTGTTCTTTTTTGGTACGTTTGGAAAAAACTAGGCGTCGAGTTATGAGTCGATTAGTGGCGGTTTCAGCGGTTTCAAGAGAAAGATAACTCTTTCTATGTATAGCCCCCGAACTCAACTCGCCTTCATCTCCAATTGCAACCAATATTTGAGCCTCAGGAGGCGTAAGTCCGACTTCTTCTGCGCAGAACCGTATTTGTTCTTGGAAACGCTTATTAGCATACTTGCTAAAGAGCTTTTCGATTTGCTACAACCGGTTGACAGAAGATTTATGCTGTCTTTTTCCACCTGACACAAATTCAGAAAAATTTCTGATGCTTTTGACATTTAGTATTTTCATCGTTAAGCCCTCAAGTTACTCACTTAACTCTCATGTTGAGAGCTATGCAAGTTTCCGACAAACGATATAATCTACCGATATGCATAATTAAAAATTATGCCAGAGCTCAAGGGCTATGAGGTAGAACCTCTGTATTGAGCGAACACGATCAGGCCTATTCCCAACAATACCATGCCGATTCCCGACATGTGGAGGCCAGTCAAGCCCTCTCGGAAAAAATGGAACCCAATCAACGTAACAATTACGATGGATCCACCGTAAACAATAGGAGAAACAAACCCCAGAGTTCCGCCGCCGGCAAATAAAAATGTCATGCTTATGGTGAACAATGCGATACCGATGCCGCCGGCAATTCCCCAGCTCACACCGACAACATTGTTTGAACCCTCTAAACGCATTCCGCCGATTAAAAAAAAGGTAAAAGGAATAAGTGCACCAAATAAATTTATAAGAGTTCCAACTAAGTAACCGTTGGTAAATAAAGGGCCTCGATTCAGGGAGATAAGCATTAATGAATATGACAGGGTGGCTAATATTGTAAGAAACATAATAATTTCACCGGTAAAATAGTTATGTTGGTTCTGCAAAAAAATTAATACTTGAGAGCAGTGCTTGATAATCGAGACCGTCCATAGCCAGAGAGCCCTTGTTGAAATTTTTGGTATTCTGGGAGAATCCAAGGTTGCCAGTGTCAAAGTATCGAATTGCACCGTTTTTAGCTCTGCCAGGCAACACTAACCC
>JBNJLG010000005.1:0-449049 GCA_051751785.1 Pseudomonadota bacterium
GGACAATTGGCTTCCGGCCGGTACGGATGCCATCGTATCGCGCGCCTGGCGTATCAGTTCGGCGTTGTTGGAAAACAGAGCGGCCAGAATCACCGAACCTTCGTCTGTCATAGTCTCGGCGATCATTTGCCAGAGACTACCACTGGCCGGGGACAGAATACCGCCCCTCAGCGTATTGGCGAGCAAGCCACTCAGCCCCAGCCCCATCCAGTAGTCGGTGTCGCTGTAGCGGCCTATCAGGTCGGCCAGGTGGTGCTTCACCCACAGCGTGTAATCGCTATCGTGCAGAGCTAACCGGGCCTCGCAAGCGCGGGTTCGCTTTTCGTGCCTGTCGGCGAAATCTTTCAGGGCCTTGGTATCGTAAAGCTCATCAAGTTGCGCGGCATGCTTCTCGGCCATACGCTCGGCCTCGGACTTGATGCTGTTGAGCACAAACTGCTTACGTTGTATCTCGTTGTCATAAAAGGGATCTTGTTGCAGCACTCGGGCCTGACTCGCGACCGTTTCATCACGACTGGCGGCTCGGCGGACAAGCGTCTGCTCTCGCTCGGCTCTTAAACGTTTCAACTCTTCGATTTCGGCTTGCAGCTGTCGCTTCTGTTGCGCTCGCTCTTCGGCTCCGCGTTGTTGTTCGAGCAAGAAATTTTCTCGATCAGCCTCGGCCTCTCTCACCGCATGATTCAACTGATTTCGAGTGCGCTGAGATTGCGCGCGCTCTCTTCGAGAGGCGTCGTCGGAGTGACTCTTCTCTTGAAACTCATCTCGCTCGGCGCGAGCTTTATCGACGGCTTCGTCCAGCGATTTCTTCTGAGTCGCGGTGTAGTTCTGTGCGAAGTTCTCCTTAAACGCGTCGATCGCCTGTTTGCACAGCAATTTGCGACGATTGGCGTCGCTTGCGCAGACGAAATCCTCGACTTCGGCGAGCGCCTGGTGACGATAGGCATTAAGCTCGTCAATGATGCCGGCTTCGTCCTTGACTGCGAGGATCAGCCCTTTCCCGTGATAGCGACTGGCTGCGTGGTCCAGCCGAAGGTCCATGGCATCCTTCAGGTCCTCTCGGCTATACAGTTCGCGCCTGGGACCGCTGGACCAGAATTGTGTTCCAAGGTCGTCTGCACTATCGCTGTATTCCGCCACTTTTCCCAGGTCATCCGTGCCAAAGGCGTGGGGCTGGCTTTGTCCGTCCACCCAGGCTTTTACATCCACTTTCTGCATGTTCGCTTCACGCCATGCGGGATTGTTGCCAATCATACGGATATGTTCGATTGGCCAGGCGTGTTCAGAGAAAGCGTAATAGAGCGTGCCGGAATTATCCGGGTCGGGCAGGGTTACCAGAGAAGCGTGCAGGGCGTCATTCGCTTTGGCATTGCAGGCCTCGGGGAAGGTAATCTTATCGAGCGCCTCGGGATGAGCGACGGGGAACTGATAGAACTTACCGTCACTGGTAATGGCGTAGGCGTACCAGTGCATACCACGGGGATTATCCTGGTCGTAGAAGTAAAGGTACCCTTGGCGGAGCTGGCGAAGGATATATTTGTTGACCTGAGTGCCGGTGCTTTCAGAGAGCTCACTTTTGATCTCTGCCGGCACGGTGCGCGATGCAGCATTACCATTGTCGTCGAGAGACTGATCCAGCCTGATATTGGTGAATTCCTGAACACGCGTTTCATCAAGCTCCGGAATACCGCTATTTCGCCCATTTCGCTGGCAGACGGCATAGCGCACCGGCAGTATGGGCAGCCCTTTTCGCTCACAGAATTTACAGCCAGAACCCGAAGCGTCCGCTGTCACGCCTTCAACAGCATGAGCATTCATCCTTGATGCGGTTGCCATACTAGTCATTCTCCCTGTATGTCGAAATAGCGTCCCATTCCTCGTCCGCCAGTTGATTCGTCAGGCTAATGTAGCTGACCCGGTCATCCAAACGAGCCAATAACTTCTGCATTATGGGATGACGATAAAATTGCGGATTGGCCGCTAACCCGTGAAGCACAAAGGCAACGGTATTGGCACTGCCCGTCACCCGATGTTGAGCTGCGGACACAATGAGCGAATCAATCACATCAAAGGGCACTGTTTCGTGACGATCCTCTTCCGGCAGAGCCAGGTACCTTTCGAGGCATTGATTGAATAAGCCGATTCTTCGAACGGCACGCCACTGTTCCAGGGTTAACCTTGGGGCTCCATAATGACGCTTTTCCTGGTGAGGGGCGATTTCCCGTAGCTTCCCGAAGTTATCGAGATAGATCCACCGGTCAACGGGGCCTAACAGGGCGGACAGTTGCCAGGGCCACAATATTCTTGGCAAGTGACGTAAGACTCTCGGGTCATAGAATCGGAAAAGTGCCTTTTTGCCTTCCGGGCTTTTTTGAGACAGTTGGCGACTCAGATAACCAGCCAGGGTACGAAGGGGATGGCTTGAGATAATCCAGCCACAGAAAGGCACTGGCTCAAGTAACTGTCCTTTATTACCGGACCGCTCCTCCGCCAGTTGGCTTGGAAAGTCGAGGGTTTGTTCAGATACACGCTGACAATAAATCCGTTCCGAAGGCTTTTGAGCCAAAAAGGGATTACGCACCAGTCCCGCCTGACCAATATCTTTGCCAGTCAAACGACGCTCCGGGGCATCGCCGGGGTCAACCAGGTTATACAGGCAACCTTCCTGTATTAACTTCGGCGTCGCCGCGACGAACTCAGCTTCGTCTATGCATCGCACTATCAACCCTCCACGAAGCCATCACCGAGTTTTGAAGCGCTACTGCCCTTTGTCGGGCACAGAACGTTTTCTCCCTCCGGCAACTCAGGCATAGGCACATCCAGGCTTGCCGGCCCACCGAAAGCATGCTGCACGCCTTTCACGTCGATAGTGCCGGGGCTGTGAACCTGGACATCACCACCTTCGATGCGGATGTAGCCCCCACCGCTGGCGAGCAGGATGCCGTTGGCGGCGTTGATTTCCACGCGGCCTTCGGTGGAGGTGATTTTGAGATCTTTCTGTGCTGTCAGCTCCATGTCGTCGCTTTGAGCCTGAACCTGGACTTTGCCTCTTGCCGCAAACAGCTTGATGCCTGCCTTTTGCACGAACAGTGAAAGTGCCTCGGAGATGGAGCCCACCAGGCTTTTACCGGTGGCGATGTTGACGTCCTCGCCGGTGGCGACACTCAGGGATTTGCCCTGGGCCAGATGCGTGGATTCCGGTGTGCTCATGGTGATGCCGGCCGGTGAGGCCATATGCAACCAGGGCGCTTTCATCCTTGCCGCTTCGCCTCTTCCTCCGCTGTCGGTGGCGCCGGCGGCGCTGCTCTGGTCGGTGCTGGTGAGTTGTTCACTGGTGCCGTAGGTGTCATCGGCGTCTTCGCCGGCCTGTTTGAGGTAGGTTGTTGCGTCGAGTGCATCGGCGTTGTGATCCAGGGCACTCTGGCTGAGGCTGTCGGTCAGGTTGTAGGCGCTCTGGATCTGTTGTCTGGCCGGGGTGAGATCCAGCTGGTCGCCGCTGGCGCCGAGCTGGCCCCAACTGCTCAGGTACAATCCGTCGTTGGCCCGGATGGCGCCGTAGGCGTCGGTGCGTAATTCAAAGCCGGTGCCCCGAAAGGCTCCCCGGGTGTTGCCGCTCTGGTGAATCAGGTAGCCGAGGTTGAGCTGGCTTTTTTCGTGCTCGGAGTTCAGTTTGATGCGTTCCTGGTCGGTAGCGTCGTCAAAGACCAGTTCGTTGTGCTTGTTACCCCGATAGGTCTTGCTCTTGAACCCGGAGAGCAGGCCGTGGCTGTGCCAGTCGGGACTTTGTTCGCCGTTGTAAACCCGGCCGGTGATTAACGGCCGGTCGGCGTCGCCTTCAAGGAAGTCCACCAGCACTTCCTGGCCGATGCGGGGCACGAATACACCACCCCAGCCGGCGCCGGCGTTGGACTGGGACACCCGCAGCCAGACCCCGGACTGTTCGTTGTGCCGGCCCTGGCGGTCCCAGTGGAACTGGACGCGCACGCGGTTAAGGTGATCGGTGTGGATTTCTTCCCCTTCGGGGCCCACCACGGTGGCGGTCTGGGGCCCGCCGAGGACCGGGCGTGGGTGGTTCCGGGGGGCGCGGTACGGCTGGGTGCGCCGCTGTGCCTCCAGTTCCACCAGGAAATGGCCGGTGCCGGTGTTTTTTATTTCATCGGGGCTTTCGTCTTCCAGTCCATGGGCCCGCTTCGCGGCTTCCATCTGTGGTTGCAAGCTGCCGGGCAAGGCGTTGAGGTGGGCTGAGACCGGCAGGGCGTTTTCGGCGTGGACGGTGACCCCCAGAATCAGGAACTGGCGTTCGGCTTCGCCACCGGTGGTGTGCCGGGGGTGCTGGGTGAGTTCGAACCAGCGGCCGGCTTCCAGCTGGCGGGTGCCGCCGGCGCACCGGAAGCGTTTGGCCTGTGATTCGTACGCTTCAAGGCGGTTCTCGGCGAGCCGTTCACCGCGCTCAAAACCGTGGTAGTAATATGCCCCGGCGTAGTCGTACACCTCGGCTTCGGGCAGGTTGCCCTGATTGCTGAGGGTGTCCAGGCTGGCGCGCTTGGTCAGTGACGGCTGTTTGTAATCAAAAGTGCCCACGCTGACGCGGGTGGGCTGCTGTTGGCGAACGCCGCCCCACTGGGTTAGGGCGTCCTCTTGTTCGGTGGCGGCCTGGCGATGGAAGCGGATGGTTCGGGGCTGTACCGGCTGGCAGGTGTCGACGTCGTCGGTGATGACCAGGCGGTGGCCATCAAAGCGGTTTTCTTCACCCCCTTCTTCGTCCTTTGCGCCGTCTTCACCACGCCCGTTGCCGGAGTGCTCGAAGTAGTACCACAACCCCTCTTCTTCCATCAGGCGGCTGACGAAGTGGAAGTCGCTCTCCCGGTACTGCACGCAGTAACTGCGGGCGGGGTATTCACGGCGCAGGTCGAAGCGGTAGCCGCCCCGGGCCAGATCGTGGCCCTCGAAAACCTCGCTCAGCACGTCCACCACCGAGCGGTCCTGGAAGATGCGGCTGTCGCGGCCCAGTTTGAGCATCTCGAGCCAGGGTACCAGGGTCAGCTGATAGTAGGTAACGCCGCCGTCTTCGCCCAGCATGGCCGCTTCGGACACCAGACCATGGAAATACCGGTAGCCGCCATCGGCCTGCAGCACCGACAACCGGGCCGGCTGGGCCATCAGCGTTTTGAGCTCGATGTCGCCCTGCTGAGAGAAGCAGTCCAATGTATAGCGAAACGGTTCGCTCACCCGCTGCTCGCCCACCAGGCGATGCGGGATCAGGGGCGCGTCGGCCGACAGTGTCAGCAGTCTTTGCGACTGGGACAGCGGGGTGGTGAGTGCTTTCGATAGAGAGAGCGGGAACGCTTCCGACTCGTCCATGAGCAGTTTCCTTCCGTGGGATTGTTATCGCGTGCGGCCTGCCTTGGCCGCGTGGTAATAGTCGTGAGGCTATCCCATATCGTTGCCGACCTCAAGATTATGGGGTTCACTTCACCGAGATCAAATAACTGACGCAATGTTACTGCATCTTCTGATTCCGGAACGCACTCAGAACCTTCCAGACACTGTGTTCCACCGCCGCACTGGTTGCCAAGCCGAGTTTCTCCGGCAGCGTGCGTTTGCGCTGGTAGGACACTGAAACCACTTCTCCCCGGTCACAGGCTTCAATCAGGTATTCGTCGGAGGTTTTCACTTCGTCGATCAGGTTCACTTCCAGGGCGCGTTTGCCGAACCAGATATCACCGTTGGAGACGGCCTTGATGTCCAGGTTCGGGCGGCGTTCGCTGACGTAGTCTTTGAACAGGGTGTGGGTGTCTTCGAGGTCTTCCAGGAATTTCTTCCGGCCGCTTTCGGTGTTTTCACCGAAGATGGTGAGCGTGCGTTTGTGTTCGCCGGCGGTGAGGATTTCGAAGTCCACGTCATTTTTCTTCAGTACCCGGTGAAAGTTCGGCAGCTGCGCGACAACGCCGATGGAGCCGAGCACGGCAAAGGGCGAGGCGATGATGCGGTCGGCCACGCAGGCCATCATGTAGCCGCCACTGGCCGCGACTTTGTCGACGCAGGCGGTCAGCGGAATGCCTTTGCTGCGGAGCCGGTCAAGCTGGGCGGCCGCCAGGCCGTAGGCATGCACCAGCCCGCCGCCGCTTTCCAGGCGGATAACCACTTCGTCGGTCTCGGGGTTGGCGACGCTCATTACCGCTGAGATTGAGCGGCGCAGGTTGTCTGTGTCGCTTGCCTTGATGTCGCCATCGAAATCGATGACATAAATACGGGATTTGGCTTCAGGAGCTTCTTCGTTGGCGGGCGCCTTTTTGGCGGCTTTTTTCTCGGCCTTGTCTTCTTTTTTCTTCTGCTTCTGCCAGGCTTTACGCTCGCCTGCAGACATTAACCGGCTCTGAATGGATTCTTTCAGTTTGCGGTAATGCTCGTTGAGTTTACGGATCTTGAGTTCACCGTCGTCGCCATGGTCGTCGGATTCTTTGTGGGTCAAAGAAATAACAACTGAAACCAGTACCACGGCTGCTACTACGAAGGTGGCCATTTTGGCGAGAAACAGGCCGTATTCAGTAAGAAATTCCAAGATGCGTTCTCCAGGGAGTCTGTTGCAAACACGGGAGTGTACCTTGTCTGGGAAGGTGTTATAAAGCAGCGCCTCAAGAAAATTAAAACAGCCGTTTGATTTTGCTTGACACCACCGAATACTCACCATAAAGTCGAATTTCGAGGACACCCATATCAATAAAGGTAGAACAATGTCTGTAGATCAGGTATTCGAAAAACTCGAACAGAATTTCAACGCCGAGGCGGCCCAGGGTCTTGATCTGGTTTTCCAGTTCGATATCGAGGATGACAAGACGTACCATCTGGTTATCAACGATGGCACGTGCAAGCTTGTAGAAGGCGCTCACGACGACCCCTCAGTCACTCTGATCATGAACTCTGAAACCCTGAAGGGCATTGTTTCCGGTGAGACCGACGGCATGCAGGCGTTCATGGCCGGTCAACTCCGCGCTGAAGGCGACATGATGCTGGCCACCAAGCTTGGCGAGCTGTTCAACATGGGTTAATCATTAACCCGTGAAATAAAAAACCTGCGTTTCGGCGCAGGTTTTTTTGTGTCTGCAATTTGTTGGCGAGGTTCAGAAGCCGACACCGTCCAGAGAGCTTTGCGCCAGCTTCAGCAAATCGGGATTGCGCTCTTCGTTACGGCCAATACTTTCAATGTAGTATTCAAGCGATGTCAGGGCGTCCGCCAGCGCTTCAAGCACCTGCTCAGATGGCACTTCCCTCGCATCGAGGAGCTGCTGTTGAATAGAGTCTGCAATTCGGGCAATAACCCCTGCCGCTTCGGGGTCACTGATCATTTCCAGGCCGCCCCAGATGCTGTGCAAGGTTCCAGGCAGGTTAGCCAGGTGCAGCTTGTCGTAATCCGATTCCAGAAACGCGGTAATGGCGCGCTTTGCCAGGGTCAGTGCGCTACGGGCTTCGTCTGCGACCACCCAGATGGCTTCCTGCAGGTAAACCGATACTTCCTGGTTGCTTGCAGCTGTGGCCATGGCGTCCGTTTCGGAGGTAATGCCACGGTTCACAAACTGCATGACGGCATCTTCAATCGCCAGCACCGAGCCGGCCAGGCGATAGAGCTCATCTTCACCGGGCAGGCGGTCTTCTTCTTCCCACTGGCGCAGCCGGGACGCTTCGTCCCGGGCCAGGTTAGCCAGTTTGCCCAGGTCGAGCATGGTCAGGGTGTTGGCAATACGATCAAGCCCTTCAGCAATGGCTGAAAGCTCGGCGAGGTCTGGCTCAAGCCCCCTTTCAATGATATCGAGCCGGTCTTTCAGGAGGTTGAGCTCTTCCTGAAGAGCTTCTGACAGCGACCGGAGAACGTCTGTCCCCGGGCCATACAGGCGCCGCGCATGGGCTTCCATCATTGTGTCCGGAAACGTTGACGGCGCCAGCTTGTAGCTGGACAACACGTCGATCACTTCAGGGTTGGCCGATCCGGAGCGATAAAGCAGATAAATCAATTCGGTCAGCAGGGAGTCCGGCGTGGCTTTCTGCATGGCCGGCTCGCCAACGTATATGATCTCCCGGGCACTTTTCTCGAGCTGCATAAGCAGGCGTTTTCGGGCCTTGGTGAAGCTCATGGCCCTGTCGAGCATGGTGTTGGTTACAGTGGTAAACAGACACCAGAGCTGGCCTTTCGGGGTGCCCCGGCAAAGACGGGCGAAGCCCCGGGCTGCCTTTGCCATCAGCCGCTTGCTGACCTCCGGGTTGCGATCCTTGAGAATGCCCAGCAGCGCGACCTGAAAGGTGAGCCGCATGCGCCGCGCCAGTATTTCCTGGTCTTCCCCGTCTTCGCTCAGGGGCTTCAGGGGCAGATCGGCGCAAAAATCCGGATGTTCGGTAATGGTCAGGTTAAAGAACCAGGATTCCGGGTAAGGTGCTTCTTTCCGGGCTTCCCTGAGATCATTGATGGCAGGCAGCAACAGCTCGGGATGGTCTTCCCGTTGCTGATGGTAATATTCAACATAACGGCGAAGCGTAAAAAGCGCACCGTTGATTGCGGTCAGCCTTGCGTTTGCCTCATCTCCAGCCGGCATGTCATCAGACATGGCCGCAGCTTCAAGACAAAGACGACTGGCGCCCTGGAGCTCCACGAGGATGAAGATACCCCGAAGCTGGTTGAGGTAATCAACACAGTTCTGGAGTTCTCCCGCTTTTTCGCGGTTATCCTGGAAGCGTTCCAGACTGGTTTCTGCCTGTTTGATGGTCTGTTCTATTTCACTTCTGACCAGATCAAACGAGTGAGACCTCGTCGCCAGAGAGGGTTGAACCATAAACGCTTCCTGTTACTTTGCGGAGACTACCGCGTCCTGTTGGTGCTCACTACTTATAACATAAAATTCAAGGAGCTCAAGAACCCGGTACCGGAAAAGCAATAGAGTCTGACCTGGTTCTCATTCCCCGTTTTCAAGCCTTGCCCATACCGTTTCGCCGGCTTTTCCGGCCATCATGGTCATGAATTCATCGTGGGCTGAGCGCTCGTCATCGCTTGCATGAATCACTGTCAACGGGGCCCGGTCACTACTGACCCGGCGGATGCCCGAACCCGAGCCCCCTTCTCCGGAGTCTGCGTCGAGCGACAGCGCCGTCTGCCCACCGGTCATCAGCAGGTAGACGTCGGCCAGAATCTCGGCGTCCAGAAGTGCGCCGTGCAGCTCCCGGTTGCTGTTGTCCACGCCGTAGCGTTTGCACAACGCATCCAGGCTGTTCTTCTGGCCCGGATGCTTGGCCCGGGCAATCGCCAGGGAATCCACGATGCCGCAATGGTCGGCGGTTTTGCGCACTGGTTTCAGGCGGGCAAACTCGGCGTCCATAAAGCCAACGTCAAACGCCGCGTTATGGATAACCAGCTCGGCTCCTTTGATGAACTCAAAGAACTCTGCGGCAACTTCACTGAATTTCGGTTTGTCGACCAGGAACTCGTTGGTGATGCCGTGAATGCTGATGGCTTCGGCTTCTACTTCCCGATCCGGGTTGATGTAGACGTGGTAGTTGCGCCCGGTCAGTTCCCGCTCAATAACCTCCACACAACCAATTTCGATAATCCGGTGACCGTCGTTCGGATCAATACCGGTGGTTTCGGTGTCCAGTACAATCTGTCGCATTGCCTCTATTCCAGTTTTTCCAGCAGGGATTATCGGTTTACGAGGTGGTCAGTTCGCTGACGCCCCGGTTGGCGAGTTCATCGGCCAGTTCGTTATCCGGGTTTCCGGAGTGCCCTTTTACCCAGTGCCAGTTAATCTCGTGGCGGGTGGTTTCGGCATCCAGTTCTTTCCAGAGATCCGCGTTCTTCACCGGCTTCTTCGCGGAATTTTTCCAGCCCTTGCGCTTCCAGCCGTCCATCCATTCGGTGATTCCCTTACGCACATACTGGGAATCGGTGTACAGCTCTATCTGGCAGGACCGTTTCAGCGCTCGCAGGCCCCGAATGGCAGCCATCAGCTCCATCCGGTTGTTGGTGGTCTGTGCCTCTCCGCCGTGCAGGGTTTTGCAGGCATCGCCATAGCGCAGAACAACGCCCCATCCGCCAGGCCCGGGATTGCCCTTGCAGGCTCCATCAGTGTACATCACTACCTTGCCGGCCATTGCTTCTCCTGATCTTTTTGGTCATGCCTCAATGTACCGGCCTGATTGGTACAACCACCCGGTGCCCCCATGGTACCGGGCAGAGGCATAACTTTCGCTTTACGCCAGTTCATCTTCGGTTTGATGCGGGCAACTTCATGTTTGCGGGCGAGAATACAGTAATACGCGCCGATCGGCAGCCAGTCGAGAGAGCGTTTAACCTTGCCGTGGCGCTTGCCGGCATTCTGGAAAGGCAATGTGCAGAAACGGGTTGCCGAGTCATCAATTTCGAAGTCCAGCAACCTGAGCCAGTCCTCCATTCTTGAACGGAACAGGAATCGGCCACCCCAGGGCCCTTCATGATGCCTGGAGACCGCCCTGCGCAGCCCCCAGAGACTGAGAGGGTTGAAACCAATCACGGCAATTTTGCCCTCACCACGAAGAACCCGTGCAGATTCCCGCAAAACCTGGTGAGGGTCCGGAGAGAAATCGGCCGTGTGGTGCAGAATAACCAGGTCCATGGAGTCTCCGGGAAACGGCAGCTCACCGGCGTTACAAATCGCTACACCGTCCGGAATTTGCGCGTGCCACACTGGCGTGGTGATAATTTTCTGGGAGAAATCCGAGCCACTGGCCAGGGGTAACCGATGGCTCAGGCCAACCTGTAACTGGCGGGCGCCGGTTAACGGGGCAGTAGCCTCATCGAGCACCATGCGCTGACTGGCCAGCATGGCGCGACCAAGCGAGCTCTGAAACCAGCGCTCAAAACTTTCATGACGAGCGGTATAATCAACCTCCACCGAGACACTCACGTTTTACTCTCCCTTGCCAGTATGGAACGGAGCCTCCCGTTCTTGGGATGGAGACCATGTTGATTTATGATAACAGCCACATTCGACAAGCACATGGGGTTTTGATGTTCAGTATCCGCGCCATTCCCGCTTTCACTGACAACTACATCTGGTGTCTTTCCCACGATGACTCCGGCAAGACCCTGATTGTCGATCCCGGGCAGGCGGAGCCTGTGGAATCCTGTCTGGCCGAGCAGGGTCTGACGCTGGACACCATTCTGGTGACCCACCATCACCCGGACCATACGGGTGGCATCCAGTCACTCAGGGAACGTTTTCCTGATGTGCGGGTAACCGGCCCGTCCGATTCGCCGTTCAAGAATACCACTAACACCGTCCACCCCGGAGATGAAGTCGTCTGGCAAGGGCTCACCTTCAATGTCATGGCCGTACCAGGCCATACTCTGGATCACATCGCCTATTACACCAGCAGCCTTGTCAGTGGCCGCCCGCTTCTGTTTTGCGGCGACACACTGTTTGCCTGCGGTTGCGGCAGGCTGTTTGAAGGCTCTGCCGAGCAGATGTATAACTCCCTGAAAACCCTGCGTGAGCTGCCGGATGAAACGGCGGTTTACTGTGCCCACGAATACACACTGGCCAATCTGCGCTTTGCCCGTAGCTGGCTGCCGGATGATATCCGCCTTGAGCAGTTTGAGCGCCGCTGCGTGGACCTGCGGGACCAGAACCTGCCAACAATTCCGACCACCATCGCCGATGAAAAGTCACTCAACCCGTTTTTGCGTTGGGACGACCCGGCTGTCATTGCTGCTGCAGAAAAATATTGTGCCGAGCATGCCCTTCCGGCCCACAGCGAACAGGATATCTTCGCCGCTGTGAGGCATGGCAAGGATCACTTTTGAGGAATCATTTACCTATGTCATTCAAACGCATCAGCCTGTTGCTGCTCACCACCGGCCTTGTTACCGGTTGCAGCAACCTGCTTCAGAATAATAATGACACCGAGTCTGCACACGGCAATCCGATGGATTCCGAAGAAGTAGTGGTCGCTACCGGCGATGAAGAGCTTAAAGCCTCGGTCACAGCAGGTCGTGCGAGCGAAAAAGCAGGCGCGGATGCTCCCCTGGATAATGCTATTTCGCCGGAACTGCAGAAGCAGGCGAAAGACGCTCGCAAAAAACTCGAGAAGCCCACGCAGCAAGAACAGCCTCACACCTCCCGTGATGATCTTTGGCACCGGTTGCGGGCCGGCTTCGGAATGGACCACGATATTGATGATGCAAGGGTTCAGGCGCAGTTGAACTGGTATGTCCGTCATCCTCACTACATTGACAGGGTTGTGGATCGTGGCTCCCGCTATCTGCACCATATTATCGAACAAGCCGAATCCCGGGGCCTGCCCACCGAACTGGCCCTTTTACCCGTGGTTGAAAGTGCCTTTGACCCCTTCGCCTATTCTCACGGTCGCGCGGCGGGCCTTTGGCAGTTCATTCCTTCAACCGGCAAGTATTTCGGCCTGACCCAGAGCTGGTGGCATGATGACCGGCGGGATGTGCTTGAAGCGACCGATGCCGCCTTCACCTATCTGGATCGCCTGGCGACCCGCTTTGATGGTGATTACACGCTCGCACTGGCCGCTTACAATGCCGGCGGTGGTACCGTATCCATTGCCATGCGTCGTAACCGCAATGCCGGCAAGCCGACGGACTTCTGGTCATTGTCGCTGCCCAGGGAAACCCGGCACTACGTACCCAAGTTGATCGCCCTGGCGAAGATCTTCGACGACCCTGAAGCTTACAACATCGAATTGCCGGCTTTAAAAAATGAGCCCTACTTCGAAGTGGTCGAAACCGGCTCCCAACTCGACCTGGCGCAAGCCGCACAGCTGGCGGGTGTCGACATTGATGAGATTTATCTGCTGAACCCCTCCTACAATCGCTGGGCCACCAATCCGGATGGGCCCCATCGTTTGCTGGTGCCCAAGTCGAGCGCAAAGGCTTTCCGAACGGCCCTGGCCGAGTTCCCGCAAGATGAGCGGGTATCATGGCAGGACTACGATGTCCGCAAAGGCGACAATCTGGGCAAGATTGCGCGGAAATTTTCCACGACACCGAGTGTCATCAAGCAAGTCAACCAGCTTGACTCTGACATCATCCGCGTTGGCCAGCAGCTCCTGATTCCCTCTGCCAGCAAAGGGGTCGACGCCTACGCACTGAGTCAGTCACAGAGGCTTCAGCGCCTCCAGCAGCGCAAGCGTGCCGGAACCAAACAGCAATATACCGTTAGCAGCGGCGACACTTTCTGGGACATTGCCCGGGAGCACGGAGTTTCAGTGCGCCAGGTAGCGGCATGGAACGGTATGGCGCCGGGCGACCCCCTGATCCCGGGCAAGGATCTCATCATCTGGTCAAAAACCGCCAAGTCTTCAGTGGCTTCGAATGATTCCGCACGAGACAAATCGATGGTACGCAAAGTGGGGTATCAGGTGCGTAATGGCGATTCTCTCTCCACCATCGCCAATCGGTTTTCGGTCAACGTCCGGGACATCGCATCATGGAACGATCTTAATACGGACCGTTATCTGCAACCCGGACAAAGTCTGGTACTCTACGTGGACGTAAGAAACAGCCCATGATGTGCGAGAACCATGACAAAAACGCGCAAAGTACCGACCCGTAAAATACCGATTTCACTAAGCGGCCTGTTTGCCCTTCTTGCACTTATGGGGCCAGCCGGCCCGGCCGGCGCAGACAGTCAGAATCAAAGCTCTGCGGAACCCGTGCATGGCATTGCCATGCACGGCGAACTGAAATACCCCGAAAACTTCCCTCATTTTGATTACGTAAACCCCGATGCGCCCAAAGGCGGCACGCTGCGGATGTCTGTTGTGGCCAATGGCTTTGACACCTTCAATCCATTCGTTGTTCGGGGTGTCGCTGCGGCGGGCATAACCACTTACATCTACGACACGCTGCTTGAATCCTCAGCAGATGAGCCGTTCTCCGAATACGGCCTGATTGCTGAAAGCGTCGAAGTTCCGGAAGACCGCAGTTACGTCGTGTTCAATTTGCGCGAACAGGCAAGATTTCACGACGGGGAGCCCATTACCGCGGAAGATGTCGAGTTTTCCTACCGGATTCTCACCACAGAAGGTCATCCCTTTTACCGGAACTATTATGCCGAAGTGGAGGATGTGACGGTTGAGGATAGCCACAGAATACGCTTCGACTTCGGTGACGCCGAAAACCGTGAGCTGCCACTGATCCTGGGCCAGATGCCTGTTATGCCGGCCCATTACTGGCAGGATCGTGAGTTTGCCGGCAGCGGCCTGGATGAACCGGTTGGCAGTGGTCCTTACCGCATAGCTGACTACGAGGCAGGCCGTTCACTCACCTACGAGCGCATGGAAGACTACTGGGCGAAGGACCTTGGCATACGCAAGGGACGCTTCAATTTTGATGAAATCCGGTACGAATACTACAACGACGACACGGTTGCGCTGGAATCGTTCAAGGCCGGCAATTCCGATTTCCGCCGGGAGACTTCTGCCAAGAACTGGGCAACCGCGTACACCGGCCGCGCATTTGAGCAGGACCAGATCACCAGGGAAGCGATTGAACACCATCGTCCCAGCGGGATGCAGGGGTTTGCCTTCAACACCCGGAAAGAGGTTTTCAAGGATCCGCGAGTTCGTGAAGCCCTGACCTATGCCTTTGACTTCGAGTGGGCCAACCGCAACCTGTTCTTTGATCAGTACACGCGCACCAGCAGCTATTTCGAGAACAGTGAACTGGCCTCCTCCGGCCTACCCACCGGCCGGGAGCTTGAGATTCTTGAGCAGTTCCGTGATCAACTGAGCGACGATGTCTTCGAAGAAGACTATGCCCCACCCACCACCGCTGGTGACCAGACCCTGCGCGACAACCTGCGTGTTGCACTGAGATTGCTCAGGGAAGCCGGTTACGCTATCCGCGACGGCAGGATGGTACACACTGAATCCGGAGAACCACTGGCTTTTGAAGTGCTGCTTTTCCAGAAAAGTTTTGAGCGGGTCGTTCAGCCTTTCAGGAAAAATCTGGAACGGCTGGGCGTTGATGTCTCCGTTCGGCTGGTCGACAGCAACCAGTACGTTCAGCGGGTGCGTAATTTCGACTTCGACATGATCAGTCAGGTGATCCCGCAGTCGGACTCACCGGGTAACGAGCAGAAGGAGTACTGGCATTCCAGCAATGTCGATGTAACCGGCTCACGAAACTACATGGGGGTCGACGATCCGGTTGTTGATGAACTGGTGGACCTCGTTATTCAGGCGCCGGACCGGGAAGCACTGACACACCGGGTACGGGCTCTGGACCGGGTGCTGTTGCACGGCCATTACATTGTTCCACACTGGCACCTGACCAAAGACCGGGTGGCTTACTGGAACAAGCTGCAACGGCCGGAAACCACGCCCAAGAACGGCATCGACATCGATAACTGGTGGATCACCCCCTGATTGATCGAGCCACCACCTGCCTGTAATGAAAGGATCCGCACCCTGAATGGGCACTTATATATTACGGCGACTGGCATTGATAATCCCCACCCTGGTGGGGATTATGCTACTGAACTTCATCATTGTTCAGGCGGCACCGGGCGGGCCGGTTGAACAGCTGATTGCAGATATGGAAGGCCACGGCGGCAGCACCCTGGCCCGCGCTGGCGGTGGCGGCATGGCCGGTGAAGTGGCCTCGACGAGCTCCAGCGATAGCAGAGGCTCCAGAGGGCTTCCGCCGGAGCTGCTGAAAGAAATTGAAGTGATGTATGGCTTCGATAAGCCCGCTCATGAACGCTTCTTCAAAATGCTCGGGGATTACGCCACGTTCGATTTCGGCGATTCGTTTTTCCGTGACCGATCCGTGGTGGAGCTGATCCTCGACAAGATGCCCGTATCGATCTCTCTCGGGCTCTGGTCTACCCTGATCATCTATCTGATTTCCATACCGCTGGGCATCCGCAAGGCCGTCTCTGATGGCTCCCGCTTCGATGTCTGGACCAGTTCCGCCATTGTCATCGGCTACGCCATCCCCGGCTTTCTGTTCGCCATCCTGCTGATTGTCCTGTTTGCCGGTGGCAGTTATTTCGACTGGTTCCCGCTCCGGGGCCTGACGTCGTCCAATTTCGAAGAAATGACCTGGTACCAGAAAATCGGCGATTACTTCTGGCACCTGGCGCTACCCGTTACTGCGAACGTGATCGGCGGCTTTGCCACACTCACTTTGCTGACCAAGAACTCCTTTCTGGACGAGATTGGCAAGCAATATGTGGTAACCGCCAGGGCCAAAGGGCTGCCAGAGAAACAGGTGCTTTACGGGCACGTATTCCGCAACGCCATGCTGATTGTCATCGCCAGCCTGCCGGGCGTTCTGGTGGCGCTGTTCTTTACCGGCTCGTTGTTGATTGAGGTGATCTTCTCGCTGGACGGCCTTGGGTTGCTCGGGTTTGAGGCGGCATTGAACCGCGATTACCCGGTGATCTTCGGAACGCTGTTCATCTTTACCCTGATGGGCCTGGTGCTCAAACTGATCAGCGATATCACCTACGTGCTGGTGGACCCGCGTATCGATTTTGAAAGCCGGGAGGGTGCCTGACATGCCCGTACTCTCTCCCATTCAACAGCGCCGGTTACAGAATTTTCGCAATAACCGCCGGGGATTCTGGAGTCTGTGGCTGTTTCTGATCCTGTTCGGGCTTTCACTGGGGGCCGAGCTGATTGCCAACGACAAGCCCCTCGTGGTGTCTTATCAGGGCGATTTTTATTTCCCGGTGGTTCAATCAATTCCCGAAGAAACCTTTGGTGGTTTCCTGCCAACCGAAGCGGATTACCGGGACAGCTTTATCTCGGATGAAATCAAGGCCAACGGCTGGATGCTCTGGCCCCCGATCCGGTTCAGTTACAACACCATCAATTACGATCTGGAGGTACCCTCTCCGGCGCCGCCGAGTGCGGAAAACTGGATCGGCACAGACGACCAGGGCCGGGATGTGGCCGCCAGAGTGATCTACGGCTTCCGGATTTCGGTGCTCTTCGGCCTGACGCTGACCATCGCCAGTTGCATTGTCGGCGTCATCATCGGCGCGATTCAGGGCTTTTACGGCGGCAAAATCGACCTGTTCGGGCAACGCTTTATCGAGATCTGGTCCGGCCTGCCCATGCTGTACCTGCTGATTATTCTGTCGGCCATTGTTCAGCCCAACTTCTGGTGGTTGCTTGGCATCATGCTGCTGTTCAGCTGGATGGGGCTGGTGGATGTAGTTCGGGCCGAGTTTCTGCGCGCACGCAATTTCGAATACGTGAAAGCGGCCCGCGCCCTGGGTCTGGATAACCGGCGAATCATGTTCCGGCACATTCTGCCCAATGCCATGGTGGCCACCCTCACCTTCCTGCCGTTTATCCTGACCGGCGCCATCACCGGCCTGACGTCCCTGGATTTTCTCGGCTTCGGTCTGCCGGCCGGATCGCCTTCTCTGGGTGAGCTGATTGCCCAGGGCAAAACCAACCTGCACGCTCCCTGGCTGGGCATTTCCGCCTTTGTGTCCCTGTCGATCATGCTGACCTTGCTGGTATTCGTAGGGGAAGCGGTTCGCGATGCCTTCGACCCGAGAAAGAGCTGATATGACTGATTTACTGCGCGTCTCGGACCTATCCATCCAATTCGATAACGGCCCGCTGGTGGCCGATAAACTGTCGTTCGCGATTCAGCCGGGCCAGACGCTGGCCCTGGTCGGTGAAAGTGGCTCGGGAAAATCGATCTCGGCGCTGTCCGTTCTGCGGTTGCTTGATGAACGCCATGCCGGTTATCCCACAGGGAAGATCGAATATCACGGGGAAGATCTTCTGCAGGCTCCGGAGAAACGCTTGCGGCAGATCCGCGGCTGGAAAATCAGCATGATTTTTCAGGAGCCCATGACGTCGCTCAACCCGCTGCATACCGTCGAGAAACAGATCACCGAAACCCTGGAGCTGCACATGGGTATGCGGGGCCCGCAGGCCCGCGAGCGTTGTCTGGAGCTGCTGCAACTGGTAGGTATTCCCGACCCGGAAAAGAAACTGAAAAGCCATCCCCATCAGCTTTCGGGTGGCCAGAAACAACGCGTCATGATCGCCATGGCCCTGGCCAACGAACCGGAATTGTTGATTGCCGACGAGCCCACCACAGCTCTGGATGTGACCGTACAGAAGCAGGTGCTGGAGCTGTTGGAATCCCTGCAAGAGAAAATGGGCATGGCCATGCTGCTGATCACTCACGATTTAACCCTGGTGCGCCGTTACGCCGATCAGGTGGTGGTGATGGAGCGTGGCAAGGCCGTGGAAGAAGCGAGCTGTGAAGCACTATTCGAGAACCCGAAACATCCTTATACCCGCAAGCTGATCAACGCGGAGCCGCCGGAACAGCCGGAGGCGGTGCCCGGCAACAACCGGGAGTTGATGGGGGTGCAGGGCCTGAACGTCCGGTTCGTTATTCGCAAAAGCTTGTTCGGGCAAGTGAAAGAGAGCTTCCACGCGGTTCAGGACGTGAGTTTTTCGGTGCGTGCCGGCGAAACGCTCGGCATTGTTGGTGAGAGTGGCAGCGGCAAGACCACGATTGGCCACGCGTTGCTGAAACTGACTGGCGCCACAGGCAGTATCCGGCTGGACGGCACCGAACTGGGGTCCATGACCCAGAAGCAGTTCCGGCCCTGGCGCCGGCGGGTGCAGATCGTGTTTCAGGATCCGTTCGGCAGCCTGAGCCCCCGGATGTCCGTGGCTGAAATTGTTCGTGAAGGCCTGGACATTCATGAACCGGGCAAGCGTGAACTTCACGATGCCCGTGTTGTTCAGGCGCTGACAGACGTCGGCCTGGACCCGGAAGCCCGGCATCGATACCCTCACGAGTTTTCCGGGGGCCAGCGCCAACGGATTGCCATCGCCCGGGCACTGGTATTGCAACCGGAACTGATCATTCTGGATGAACCCACCTCGGCGCTGGACCGGACGGTTCAGAAGCAGGTGATTGAACTGTTACGCGATATTCAGGCCCGATATGGGTTAAGCTATGTCTTTATCAGCCACGATCTGGCCGTGGTTCGCGCACTCAGTCATAAACTGCTGGTGCTGAAGCAGGGGCAGATCGTCGAGTACGGAAACGCTGAAACCATATTCCGGAATCCTGAGCAGGCCTACACACGGGAACTGCTCAGTGCGGCGTTGTTTTACAGGTCTACGACCAATTGATCGTTACCCGGACCTTGATGGTCCGGGATAATTTATTGAAACCAAAGAACATAGGGAGTTTGAACCCATGGGTATGCTCAGTGGCAAGAAAGCACTGATTGTTGGCGTTGCCAGTAAACACTCCATTGCCTACGGCATTGGCGAGGCTTTTGCCCGTGAAGGCGCCGAGTTGGCCTTCACCTATCAGAATGAGAAATTGCAGTCCCGCGTTGAGAAATTCGCCGACCAGTGGGGCAGCAACCTCACTTTCCCCTGCGATGTAGCCAGTGACGAGCAGATCGAGAATGTGTTCACCGAGCTGAAAAAGCACTGGGATAACATCGACATCATCATTCACGCGGTAGGTTATGCTCCGGCCCACGAGCTGAACGGCAATTTCGTTGACGTCACAACCCGTGAAGGCTTCAGCATGGCCCATGACATCAGCTCCTACAGCTTTGTGGCGCTGGCCAAGGGTGCCCGGGACATGATGCACGAAGGCAGCAGCCTGCTGACTCTGAGCTACCTGGGCGCTGAAAAGGTTCTGCAGAACTACAACGTGATGGGTCTGGCCAAAGCCTCTCTGGAAGCCAACGTACGTTACATGGCAGCCAGCCTTGGCAAAGAAGGCATCCGGGTTAACGGTATCTCTGCTGGCCCGATCAAGACCCTGGCCGCTTCCGGTATCGCAAGCTTCCGTCGCATGCTGGCCGAAAACGCCCGCCGTGCCCCGCTGCGCCGGAATGTCACGACCGTAGAAGTCGGCAATGCTGCCGCCTTCCTGTGCTCTGATCTGGCCTCCGGTGTTACCGGCGAGATCATGTACGTTGACGGTGGTTTCAACATTACCGGCATGGGTGAACTGGAAGACTGATTTTCTGTTCTCTCGCGTCTGACAAACAGGGCCGGCATCAACATGCCGGCCCTGTTTCGTTGAGGACGCTCTATTCAACCCTCTGCCAGGGCATCCGCAACCGCTTCCATCCATTCCAGGTAATCGGTTTCATCCGACTCAAGCACCCTCACCCCGATCAGATACCCCTGATCCACCGGGCGACACCACATCGCTTCGATAGTCAGCCGGTAAGGGGCCTTGCCATTGCCCAGATCAACCCTGGAGCTCAGTATTGATCCTTCGGTAAAGGCTTCCCGGGATATCAGGCTGAAACCGCCAGTCGATATGTCGCGAATCCTGCATCCCACAACCCTTTGGTCGGCGACACCTGGAATTGCCGTCTCCAGAGGCTCTGATGTTTCTACCTGGACGCCTGCTACCGCCCTTGCGGTCAGCCGATAATCCGCCCGGTCATCATGGCCCCGGGGCAGCTCTGGTCCGGTTCCGAATGTGTAGTTCTGGTCAGTCATTATTGCTCTCAGTCCTTTTCAGCTTCGACCTACGCGGATTCTGCCAACAACCCGGCTCAGCGTGTCATCAAATTCAGCGGATTTGCCCAATACCCGGATACGGCCTTCAACAATGCCGGTCACCAGATCGTCATAACGAAATTCAGTGCGGTTCAGGCCCAACCGGTCAACAAACACAAATTTACTGGAAGCAGCGATCTTTACCGCCAGCTTCAGCCTGGCCGTTTCCGCCCCCGCATCTGTAACCACGGCGATCCACCCGCCCAGAGAAATGCTGTCGACCTGTTCACCGGCCTCAAGCTCCATTTGCTGCCTCTGGCGTTGTTGCTCCGCCTGCTCATCTTCCAGGCGCTGCTGTTCCGCCTCAGCTTGCTGTCTTTCGATTTCGGCCTGCCGGGCAACTTCCTCCTGCTGGCGCTTGCGTTCAGCAGCCTGCTTTTCCTCTCGCAGCGACTCTGCCCGGGCCCGTGCCTGCTCTGCTGCTTTTTCCCGCTGCTTCTGTTGCTTTATGCACACTTGCGCAAGAAGGGTGACGGTTTCATCAAGCACCTGACCAAACGGTGTCGGTGCCGGAAGCGGTTTCAGTGCTTTGTTATCCAGGGCACTGACAAAACTCTGCCAGCTCTGCAGGCCAAGCTTTGCCCCCACGCCGTTGGTCCACAGAATTTCATTGGTATGTTCGAGTAAGGCAAAGAAAAACCGGCGTTGCTCGCCGGCACCCTCACCTTCTACATACCATTGCTGGTGGTAAGGTTCCGCTTCCGAGGCGGGAACCGGCGACACCGACAACCAGCTGGCATCCCAGGAAAAGCTCCCCGGATCCGGCAGTGCCGGATGTAATTCGGGAATGTCGCCGCGAACCCGCGCGACAATTTCAGATTGTACCTCTGCAATCGCACCCACAGGTGGAGGGGTGGATAGTGCCCGGGACCAGACATTCCTGATGCGATCCTCGATCTGTTCGCCAACGTGGTAAAGACGACTACGATCGTGCTTTGAAAGTTCAGGATCTCCGGCCCAGACCAGCCATTCCAGTAGTTTGTTGGCATGCCGGTGCAGCTCTCCACCCGTGCCTTCCAGCCAGACGCTCTGTTTGAGCACCTTGTACCACTCATTGAGAATGAACCGGCTGATGGAAATCGGGAGTTGACGCCCGTCCAGAGCGCGCCCGATCAGGGCCCGGGAGACCTGATCTGAAAACCGTTGCCGGGAAGCGCCCTGTTCGGTTTCCAGCAGCCTCTCGCGAAGGCGGCTGACCTGGGCAATCCGCTTGCGGGCATCGTCCAGCCAGTGCTCGCAGAAGCTTTCCACGGGCTCCGGGGTTTCCTGTTCGAAGCTGGTAGCGACAACCTGTTTCAGGGCATCGAGCTGGTCCAGCAAAGCACGGGAGGACCGCCCGCCCGTATCGCTCCAGCCCCGCCATTCCTGCAGGTTGTCCAGCCAGTCAAGCAGCACATCACTGAACGCCGTCGAATCAGCAACATCCAGACGCCACGCCAGCCAGAAACGCAAACGGGCAATCCGGGTGATCAATGTGACATGCAGGCCACTGGTTTTAAGAAACAGGTCCATAATCCGGTCAGAGAGATAGGCCGCGTTGACCTGCCGGACAGTCCAGGCGATATCCACCGAACCCAATACTTCCGTAACCCGTTCATCCCGCTGCGCTGTCCAGCAGGACAATAACAACGATCGCCATTCCGGTTCTGCCTCGGGTGCAACCTTGCCTGCCGGATAGGGAAGATCCGGTACCCGGATGCCCGACAGGATCTGATTGATTCGTTTGGAAACCACCTTGCGTGACGACGGGCCATGTTGTGGTTTCTGTTGCTCAGGCGACATCCGGGACCCATTATGTGGAAGCGTTGAAAAGGAATTGTAAATGACGCAGTATAACCAACTCGCCGGGGTCTGCCGCAACTGCGCGCCGGCGCCTCCAACAAAAGTCTACAAATATCCATCGGGTGAGTTTAGATGTCCGGGAAGAAACTGGAAAACCTGAATGTGGCCAGCCAGGAAACGCTGATCACGCCGGAAGCTCTGAAAGAGCAGATGCCACTGTCTGACAAGGCTGCCGATACCGTAGCCAATGGCAGACAGGCCATCTACGATATCATGGATCGTAAGGACCACCGCCTGTTTGTCGTGGTCGGCCCCTGCTCCATTCACGATGTCGATGCTGCCAGAGACTATGCCAACCGTCTCAAGAAACTGGCGGATGAAGTCAGCGACACTTTGCTTCTGGTTATGCGGGTTTATTTCGAGAAGCCCCGGACAACCGTTGGCTGGAAAGGTCTGATCAACGACCCGCACCTCAACGACACTTTCAATATCGAAGAAGGCCTGCATATTGGCCGCCAGCTGCTGCTGGACATCAACGAGCTGGGGCTGCCCACTGCCACCGAAGCGCTCGATCCGATCTCTCCCCAGTATCTGCAGGACACCATTGCCTGGTCGGCCATTGGCGCCCGTACCACAGAGTCCCAGACCCACCGGGAAATGAGCAGCGGCCTGTCCATGGCCATCGGGTTCAAGAACGGCACTGATGGCAGCCTGGATGTTGTCGTGAATGCCATGAAGTCGGTTTCACACCCGCACAGCTTCCTGGGCATTGACCAGCAGGGCAAGGTTGCGATCGTCCGCACCAAAGGCAACAACTACGGCCACGCGGTTCTGCGCGGCGGTGGCGGCAAGCCGAATTACGATTCAGTGAGCGTGGCTCTTTGCGAGCAGGCGCTTGAGAAGGCCACACTGCGCAAGTCCGTCATGGTGGACTGCAGCCACGCCAACTCCAACAAGGATCCGGCCATTCAGCCGCTGGTCATGCAGGATGTGACGCATCAGATTCTGGAAGGTAACACTTCCATTCAGAGCCTGATGGTGGAGAGTCATATCAATGAGGGTAACCAGTCCATTCCAGAGAACCTGGACGACCTGAAATACGGTGTATCGATTACGGATGCCTGTATCGACTGGGAAACCACTGAAAAAGCGATTCGCGATATGCGCGCGAAGCTTAAAGACGTATTGCCCAAGCGAGGGGAATAACCCAAGCAAGTGCCCGGGCCGGAACCGGTCCGGGCGACCGCCCTTCCCTGACGCCTGTCAGTGATTAGAGGGCTCGACGCCCAACCAGTCCAGTTTGCTACGAAGCGTTACTACCTGCCCGATAATAACCAGCGTTGGTGCCTTCACACCGCTGCTTTCCACCTTCTGCACAATCGTATTCAGCGTGCCGACAACCACTTGTTGCTCCGGCGTTGTGCCCTTGGAGATCAGTGCTATCGGCGTGTCGGCTGACATCCCATGTGCAATCAGCTCACGACAGATGATCGGCAAGCCAACCAGCCCCATATAGAACACCAGGGTCTGATTATTCTGGACAAAGTCTGACCAGGGCAGATTGCAGCTGTCATTCTTGAGATGTCCGGTAATAAAGCGCACCGATTGCGCATGATCCCGGTGGGTGAGCGGAATGCCGGCATAAGCGGCACAGCCCGACGCAGCAGTGATGCCCGGCACCACCTGAAACCGCACCCCGGCATCTGCCAGGGTTTCGATTTCTTCGCCACCACGCCCGAAGATAAACGGGTCGCCACCTTTCAGACGGACCACCCGCCGGCCTTCCCGGGCCAGCTCGACAAGCCGCTGGTTCAACTGCTCCTGCGGCAGGGTGTGATGAGACCGGCGTTTCCCGACGTGAATTTTTTCAACCTGTTCCGGTATCAATGCCATGATTTCCGGCGACACCAGGTTGTCATGAAGGATCACGTCAGCCGCATTAATCAGTCGCCAGGCTTTCAGCGTCAGAAGCTCCGGATCACCGGGGCCGGCACCTACCAGTGCGACCTCACCCGCCGAGTTGTTCGGATTTTCGGTGATCGGATTGGTGCGGTAACGCCCCGGCACTGAACCAACACTCGTTGTCATACCGGCATGATCCCTCTGTCGGCGACTCATTGGATACGATCAATGCCGCCCATGTAGGGCTTGAGCACTTCAGGCACCAGAATGCTGCCATCTTCCTGCTGGTAATTTTCCATGACGGCAATCATGGCGCGGCCAACCGCCAGGCCGGAGCCATTCAGGGTATGTACCGGTTCCGGCTTGCCGGTTTCCGGATTACGCCAGCGCGCCTGCATACGGCGGGCCTGGAAGTCCCGGGTGTTGGAGCAGGAAGAAATTTCACGGTACTTGCCCTGCCCCGGCAGCCATACCTCGAGATCATAGGTTTTCGCGGCAGCAAAGCCGATATCGCCGCCACACAGGGTCATTACCCGGTAAGGCAGCTCCAGCAACTGAAGTACTTTTTCGGCATGCCCTGTAAGCTGTTCCAGTGCGGCATCTGACTCTTCCGGGCGCACAATGTGCACCAGCTCAACCTTGTCGAACTGATGTTGGCGAATCAGGCCACGCACATCACGACCATAGGAGCCGGCTTCGCTGCGGAAACACGGGGTGTGGCACACCAGACGAAGCGGCAACTCGCTGTCATCCAGAATGGAATCGGCCACCAGATTGGTAGCGGGCACCTCGGCTGTAGGAATCAGATACAGCGGGTTGTCACCGGTGGTGCGGAAAAGGTCAGCCTCGAATTTGGGCAACTGGCCAGTGCCGAACAGCGTATTGGCATTAACCAGATACGGCACATAGGCCTCGGTGTATTCGTGCTCATCGGTATGCAGGTTCAGCATGAACTGTGCAAGCGCCCGGTGCAGCCGGGCAATCTGACCACGCATTACCGCAAAGCGTGAGTGGGCCAGATGATTCGCTGTTTCGAAATCCAGTGATTTCAGCTGCTCACCGAGTGTTACGTGATCTTTCGGCTCAAAATCAAAGGTTCGTGGTGTGCCCCAGGCACGGGTTTCCACGTTATCGTCTTCGCTTTCACCCGGCGGCACGTCTTCATCCGGAATGTTCGGAATACCGGCAAAAAAGGCATTCAGGGATTCCTGCACCGATCGCAGTTCATCTTCCGCTTCGGCACGTTCGGACTTCAGGTTATCCACCTCGTCCAGCAGCGGCTTGATATCCTCACCTGCTGCCTTGGCTTTACCGATGGATTTCGATCGTTTGTTCTGCTCACTCTGCAGCGCTTCCGTACGAACCTGAATGGCTCGGCGGCGCTCTTCCAGCTTTTCGAAGGTGGCAATATCAAAATCGAAGTTCTTGATGGCCAGCCGACGGGCGATCTCTTCAGTCTGTGTACGGACGCGTTTCGGATCGAGCATGGTGTTCCTGAATTTTCCGGTTAGCGAGTGAATGAATATCCGCGCATTATACCTGCCGTGAACCGCCTGAACACCACTTGCCCGGCTGGCAGGCGAAATTCAGCGATAATCCTGGATCAATAGCGTCTTCGGGGGCTGTCAGCATCCAGTTCTTCGAGCCTCTGGCGCTTCTCGGCCAGCTTGATTTCCAGGCCTCGCATCACCGGCTGATAATAACGGCGCTGATGGATGGCTTCAGGCAGATAGCATTCGCCGGCGGCGTAGGCGTCCGGCTCGTGGTGGGCGTAACGGTATTCCTCACCGTGGCCCATGCTTTTCAGCAGCTTGGTGGGCGCGTTCCTCAGATGCACGGGCACTTCGTAATCCGGATCCTTGCGGATATCCGCCATGACTTCGTTGAACGCCTTGTAGACCGCATCGCTTTTGGGCGCCAGGGCAATGTAGGTGACCGCCTGCGCCAGGGCCAGCTCACCTTCAGGGGACCCAAGGCGCTCCTGCGCATCCCAGGCCTGAAGCGTTATCTGCAGGGCTCTGGGGTCGGCATTGCCAATATCTTCACTGGCTATCCGCACCAGCCGGCGAGCGACATAGAGGGGATCACAGCCGCCATCCAGCATACGGCAAAGCCAGTACAGTGAACCGTCCGGGCTGGAGCCCCGCACGGATTTGTGAAGGGCGGAAATCTGGTCGTAGAAAACATCACCGCCCTTGTCGAAGCGTCGAAGGCTGGTCTGCAGCACCTGTTCAAGGGTTTGCGCCGTCACCCGGTTATCGCCCTGCTCATCCGGTTCAGCCAGATCGGCGGAGATTTCCAGAATGTTCAGTGCGCGCCGGGCATCCCCTCCAGAGGCTTCGGCAATGGTTTCACGTACCGCCTGGTCCACTTTCAGGGTTCCGGCAAAGCCGTTGGCGCCCGTCAGTGCCCGCTCCAGCAACCGGAGAATGTCTTCACTCTCCAGGTTTTTCAGCACATACACGCGGGTGCGGGACAACAGGGCGCTGTTCAGTTCGAACGAGGGATTTTCAGTGGTGGCACCCACAAAGATAAAGGTACCGTCTTCAATGTGCGGAAGAAACGCATCCTGCTGGCTTTTGTTGAATCGATGCACTTCATCAACAAACAACAGCGTGTCCTGGCCATAGGACTGCTTGCGATTACGGGCCCTCTCCACCACCTCACGGATCTCTTTGACACCGCTGAGCACCGCAGAGATGGTTTCGAAAGAAAGGTTGCCAACGTTGGCCAGCAGGCGGGCGAAGGTGGTTTTACCCACACCGGGAGGGCCCCAGAGAATCATTGAGTGCAGTTGGCCCTGCTCTACCGCTCGCCGAAGTGGCTTGCCCAGGCCAACCAGGTGAGCCTGGCCCACATAGTCGTCCAGAGCGGCCGGGCGCATGCGCGCGGCCAGAGGCTGAAAGCCGGCTTCAGACTGAAACAGGCTATCCTGCATCAGGCATCGTCCCGGATGATATCGACTCCCTCCGGGTAATCCAGCTTGAAGACGTCTTTCTCGATGTCTTCGTTCAGTACGATGTCGTCGAAACTCAGAATACTGAGCTGGCCCAGAGAATCCTGCATGCGCATTTCCTGCAGCGTGCCTTCTTCAAAGCTCAGGCGCAGTGAAGTGAACAGTGAATCGGCGGCCCTGGGTACCAGTTTGAATTCCCGAACCTGGTTACCAATGTTGCGCTCAAAAACCTCATAAGTTTCATGGAGGTTGTCAACCTCACCACTGAGCAGTAGTGCTGGCGTGGTCTGTACCCGTTCATCCAGATCATGGATGGTCACCTGCTCGAGATCAGGATCGTAGACTTCTACGTTCTCCCCATTGCTGACAATAAACTGCTGGAGGGGTGCATCCGTTTCCCAGTAGAACAATCCCGGGCGCTTGGCTTTGAGTTCACCACGGGATTCCTGCACCTGAGCGCCGCTCTCATCAACCACTATCTGGATAAAGTCGGCCTGGTAACTCTGATAATCACGGAGCATGGTGGTCAGCTCTTCAGCAGCTGCCCTGGAGGAATCACCTTCGCTGGCTACTACAGCCGCAGGGGCGGAAACCGCCAGTACCAATGCCAGTACGGTTGAACAAAATCGGATCATGAATACAACTCCTAATCTCTGGGGGGCGGGGGTGCCAAAACTTCTCTGGCTCCGTTATGACCCGCAGGACTGACCACACCGGATGCTTCCATGGCATCCACCAGATTGGCGGCCCGGTTGTAGCCAATTTTGAATTTACGTTGCACCGAGGAAATAGACACTCTTCGTCCTTCGGTAACAAAAGCAACGGCTTCGTCGAACAGGGCATCGCCCTCATCACCACCGCCACCATCGCTGAGCGTCGGAACGCCCGGCAGGTGTTCACTTTCAGCGCCGTTCAGGACATCGTCAACGTATTCCGGCTCGCCTCTGGCTTTCCAGGCGCTGACTATCCTGTGTACCTCATCATCGTCAACAAAGGCGCCATGGACCCGAACCGGTAAACCCGATCCCGGCGGCAGGTAGAGCATGTCACCATGCCCCAGCAGTTGCTCTGCGCCACCCTGATCCAGAACTGTGCGCGAATCAATCTTCGACGACACCTGGAAGGAAATCCGGGTGGGAATGTTGGCTTTTATCAAGCCGGTAATTACATCCACCGAAGGCCGCTGCGTTGCCAGGATCAGATGGATACCGGCCGCCCTCGCCTTCTGGGCTATACGGGCAATCAGCTCTTCCACTTTTTTGCCCACGATCATCATCATGTCGGCGAATTCGTCGATCACCACCACGATAAAGGGCAGCGTTTCCAGCTCAGGGCGCTCCTGTTCATCGTTGGCGAGGTGGTCATCCGGTTTCCAGAGCGGGTCCAGCAGAGGCTCACCTTCAGCACGGGCATCCCGGACTTTCTTGTTATAGCCGGCGATGTTGCGCACGCCCAGGTTAGCCAACAGTCGATAGCGGCGCTCCATTTCCGCCACGCACCAGCGCAGAGCGTTGGCGGCTTCTTTCATGTCCGTCACCACCGGTGACAGCAGGTGTGGGATGCCCTCGTAAATGCTCAGCTCCAGCATTTTCGGGTCTACCATGATAAAACGCACTTCTTCCGGCGTGCATTTCATCAGCATGCTCAGAATCATGGCGTTGACGCCCACCGATTTACCGGAACCGGTGGTACCCGCCACCAATAAATGAGGCATCTTGGCCAGATTGGCCACCATGGGGTTGCCGCCAATGTCGTTGCCCAGCGCCAGGGTCAACGGCGAGGCCGATTCGGTAAACACCCGGGCGCCAAGCACTTCACTCAACCGGACCATGTCCCGCTGTTCGTTCGGTATCTCGATGCCGACAACGGATTTGCCCGGAATCACTTCCACTACCCGCACGCTCAGTACCGCCAGAGAGCGGGCCAGGTCTTTCGCCAGGTTGGAAATCTTGCTGACTTTGACACCCGGTGCCGGCTTGATCTCGAACCGGGTAATAACCGGGCCGGGGTTTACTTCCACCACTTCTACGGACACCCCGAAATCGGCCAGTTTTTCCTCCAGCAACCGAGACATATGCTCGAGTGCTTCTTCGGAATAGCCCATCTGCTTATTCTGTTCGGGAGGGTCCAGCAGTGAAAGTGGCGGTATCGTTGTTTCCACGTCTTCGAGCAGCGATCTCTGGCGGCTCTTGTTCTTTTTCTGAGGCGTATTTTCCTCATCTTTCTTGAACGGCGAAATCTTCAGGGAGCGGCTGGCCGGTTTTTCGGTTTTGCTCACCGGAGTTTCGTTTGTCACCTCGTTATCCCTGGCAGTGAAACTCTCCAGGCGTGCCGGTTCCGCATTCGAATCTGACAGACCTTCAATGGCCGGTTCTTTACGTCGGGAACGGGGTTCATCCGATGGACTTTCGCTTTCGCCACCGCGCCGGAACAATCGACGCCACCAGGAGCGTTTCTTTTCAGTTTCTGTGGCGGGTTCAGGAATACGGTCTTTCACCACCGGTGGCTCCGGTTTCTCCGGTGTTTCAGGCTCTACCGGCGAACGGCTGAACAGGGCCCGGACACTCTGGCCAGCCTTAAGCGTCAGACCGCCTACCCTGTCCATCAACCAGAACCAGGACAATCCTGTGGTCACTGTCAGAGCGAAGAGGAAAATGGCAATCAGCAGAAGTGTGGTGGCAGGCAGGTTGAAAAACCGGACCATGGCCTCGGAAACCGCTGTACCCAGAACACCACCGGAAGACTGCCCGAGGCCAAAAACGGAATACAGGGACAGCAGACTTGTTGCAGACAGCAGAATCAGCACAAATCCGCCCAGGCGCACCAGCAGCAGCGGCCAGTGCACATCCAGAGACTGGTTGCGCAAGCGGATGAGCATCACGGCATAGCCGGCAATCATGGCCGGGAACAGCCAGGCCACATGGCCAAACAGATCCCTCAGCAGGCTTGCCAGCCACGCACCGGAACGACCGGCATAGTTGTCCACCCGGGTGTCGTGGCCAATACTGGCCCAGCCGGGGTCGGAAGCACTGAAACTGAACAGCGCCATCACCAGATAAATACACAAGACAATCAGGCCGATGACTGCGCCTTCCCTCGCGCCCTGCGCCATAAGGCGATGAAAGCGTTGCTGCTTCTGTGTCAGTTCAGCGGTTGCTTTGTTCGCTTTGCCGGTTTCCGCCATGAATGCTCGAGTCGTCAGTGTGTTTAGTTTTGCAGCGCCTGAAAGCCCCGGTCCAGATCGGTTTTCAGGTCATCAATGGCTTCTATACCCACTGAAAGCCGGATCAGGCTCTCGGTAATGCCCGCCTTTTCTTTATCTTCCGGCGATAGCCGACCATGTGTGGTGGTTGCCGGATGGGTAATGGTGGTTTTCACATCGCCCAGGTTAGCCGTGATGGAAATCATGCGGGTGGCATCGATAAAACGCCACGCCTCGTCACGGCTGCCAGTGAGCTCGAATGAAACAATGCCGCCGAAACCACTCTGCTGGCGTCTGGCCAGTTCATGTTGAGGGTGGCTCTCCAGTCCGGCATAGAAAACCCTGGCTACGGCGGGCTGTTGCTCCAGCCAACGGGCCAACTCTATCGCATTGTCGCAGTGCGCGCGCATACGAATCGGTAAGGTTTCCAGGCCCTTCTGGAATACCCAGGCGTTAAACGGGCTCATGGTAGGGCCCGCAGAGCGGATAAACCCGTAGACTTCGTCCAGGTATTTCGCCGGGCCAACTACGACGCCACCGACACACCGGCCCTGGCCATCAAGGTATTTCGTTGCCGAATGGATAACCAGATCGGCGCCGTGTTCCAGCGGGCGCTGAAGCACGGGCGTGCAGAAACAGTTGTCGACCACGAACAGCGCATCACTGGCTTTTGCCAAAGCCGCCAGCCCGGCCATGTCGGCCACTTCACACAAGGGGTTTGACGGCGTTTCGATGAACAGCATCCGGGTTTCCGGGCGCACCGCTGCCTGCCATTCGTCCAGGTCTGTGAGGCTTACAAAAGTCGTTTCAACGCCAAAACGGGCCAGGTATTTCTGGAACAGTACGTTGGTGGTGCCAAACACGCCCCGGGAACAGACAACGTGGTCGCCGGCCTGAAGCAGAGACATGCAGGTGCTGAGGATCGCGGCCATGCCGGATGCCGTCGCCACAGCCTTCTCGCCGCCTTCCATTGCCGCTATGCGCGCTTCAAACGCCTGCACCGTCGGGTTGGTAAAGCGGGAATAGATGTTGCCCGGCTCTTCGCCGCCAAACCGGGCCGCGGCCTGAGCAGCACTGCCGTAAACAAAGCTGGAGGTCGGGAAGATGGCATCGCTGTGCTCCAGCTGAGCGGTACGAATCTGCCCTGCCCTCACTGCCAGAGTATCCACCGACACACCGTCCAGATCCGATTCCGGAATCCATTGGTGTTCTTCATGGCCAAATGTCATACGATTCTCCGGCGCCTGCAGGTGGAATATTCAGTTTTCATCGTTGTGAAGATCGATTATGCCATTGTCTGAATCCATCATCTGGCCGGACGAACGGCTTTCATCATTGCGCATATCTTCCAGGCGGCCAAGGTAGGCTGCGTTGACATCTCCGGTGACATAATTACCCGTAAACACCGAGCACTCCCAGCCATCAATGTCATCATTAACGTCGTTAACGCAGGTAATCAGGTCTTCAAGATCCTGATAAACCAGCCAGTCTGCCCCGATCAGTTCACCCACTTCATCAACCGTGCGGCCATGGGCAATCAGTTCATTGGCCGATGGCATATCAATGCCATAGACATTGGGGTAGCGCACCGGCGGCGCAGCCGAGGCAAAATAGACGTTCCGGGCACCGGCGTCCCGGGCCATCTGGACAATTTCCTTACAGGTGGTGCCGCGGACAATGGAATCATCCACCAGCATCACGTTTTTGCCCCGGAATTCCAGATCAATCGGATTGAGTTTCTGGCGCACTGATTTTTTGCGCATTGTCTGGCCGGGCATAATAAAGGTGCGGCCAATATAGCGGTTCTTGATAAAGCCTTCCCGGTACTTCACGCCCAGTTGAAAGGCCATTTGCATGGCCGATGTGCGGCTGGTGTCCGGAATAGGCATCACCACATCAATGTCGTGGTCCGGGCGTTCACGCAGGACTTTTTCCGCCAGGGTTTCACCCATGCGCAGCCGTGCCTTGTACACAGACACCTTATCCATAATCGAGTCAGGACGGGCAAAGTACACGTGCTCGAATATGCAGGGATACAATTTCGGATCTTCTGCACACTGTTCAGTGTAAAGCGAGCCGTCCGTTTCGATGTACACCGCCTCACCCGGCGCAATATCCCGCACGAGCGTGAAGCCGGCCGCATTCAGGGCTACGCTCTCAGAAGAAATCATGTATTCCTTCTGGCCTTTGTCGTCTTCACGCACGCCATAGCAGGCAGGTCGGATACCGTTCGGGTCCCGGAAGCCGACAATGCCGTAGCCGGTAATCATCGCGATGACACCGTACGCGCCGCGACAACGCTTGTGTACCGCACGCACGGCGGCAAAGATCTCGTCTTTGGTCGGATTCAGCTTGCCCTGCTTCTGCAGTTCATGGGCAAAGACGTTCAACAGAACTTCGGAATCGGAGTTGGTGTTGATGTGCCGCAGATCGGTACGGAACAGATCGCTGCTCAACTCATCGGCGTTGGTCAGATTACCGTTGTGAGCCAGGGTAATGCCGTAAGGGCTGTTTACATAGAACGGCTGGGCTTCGGCGGAACTGGAGCTGCCAGCGGTAGGATAACGAACGTGACCAATACCGACATTGCCAACCAGACGACGCATATGGCGGGTATGGAAGACATCCCGCACCAGACCGTTGTCCTTACGGAGAAAAAACCGGTTGTCCTGATAGGTCACAATACCCGCTGCATCCTGGCCACGGTGCTGAAGCACGGTCAGTGCATCATAGAGAAGCTGGTTGACGTTTGAACTACTGACAATACCGACAATGCCACACATGGCTGGACTATTCTCCGAGTGTAAAACTGAATGTTAACGGCCTGCAGGCGCCTGTAACGCGCCTGTTTTCACTATCAGGTGTCCGATCCTTCCGCAATGTTGCCGGCTGGCGCAAGCAGGCGGGAAAATTCGTCACCAAAAGTTCTTCGGGACCAGTCTTCGACCACTCCCAGGTGTTCGATCATGACCGATGTCTGCCACCAGGTATCTTCAGCCAGTGGCGTATAACGAGTGAAGGCAATAGCTACAATCACCACAACCACGCCGCGAAGCAGGCCGAACCCCATCCCCAGAACCCTGTCGGTAGGAGAAAGGCCGGTTGCTTTTACCAGCGCGCCTATCATGTTATTGATGATCGCACCGACAATCAGGGTGCCGAAAAACAGAATGGCAAAAGCAGCAATGAGCCGCACCAGAGGCGTCTCGACAGTGCTCGCCAGCAAACCCTGCATCTGTGGGTGGAAGGTTCGGGCAATGATGAACGCGCCTATCCACGTCACCAGAGACAGGGCTTCTCTGACGAAACCCCGTTTCAGACTGATAAGGGTGGAAACTGTAATGAGGGCAATGATGACCCAATCGATCCAGATCAGCGCTTCCATGAATATCCTGGCGGCGTAAAGAAGACGCGGATTTTAACAGGAAACAGGGTCACACCAAACTATACTTGGCCATAACAGACCCCCGACACCAACTATTTTCCGCCCTTGGTGACCAGACTGTCCATATCCAGCTCTTCATCAAGAGCGCGTTTGGCATCTTCAGCATCGCTTTTATCAACGAAAGGTCCGCTGAACACACGGGTGAACTGGGTGTCACCCCCGCTGAACTGCTGCAAATGACCGTCGTAGCCCAGCTCGACAATTCTGTCTCGCAGGCGCCGAGCGTTGTCTTCATTGCCAAAGCTCGCAACCTGGACAATCCAGGCTCCTTCCAGAGAGCCGGTGAAGTCCGCGTTGTTTTCGTCAGAAGAAGCAGTGTCGGCAGCGGGCTCGTCAGAAGCGTCATCGCCAGCGGACACGTTGACAGGCGCGCTGTCTTCCTCAGGCGGTTCATCGGCCGGGGCCTGTGTTTCACCGGTGGATACCCCTTCGTCGGCGCTGGATGACTCTTCTATCAACCGGTAACCGGGATCTTCTCCGGACTCATTTTCGGTGACCGTCGGCGCCACCGGCTGCGTATCGGGCTGACGGTTCCCGGCATCCTGAAGCGGTTCCTCGGGCATTTCCACCTCAGGGAACGGAGGCTCTTCCGGTATGGTGATGGGTGTTGACTGCCGTTCGGAATGTGGCTCGTCGAAAATCATTGGCACAAAAATCACCGCAAGACTAACCAGTACCAGCGCGCCAATGATCCGTTGCTTTAATCCATCCACCAGGAAGGCTCCCATTGGTTACCTGTTTCAGACTGATACTAGCAAAGGGCTCTGGCTTCAGCCACGGTATAAAATGACCCGAAGGCAACAATCGTGTCATCCGGGCCGGCATCCTGTACCGCAGCGGCCAATGCTGCCCCCACTGTAGAGAATGTGTCACCACTGTCCACCCCGGCTTCCGAGGCTCGTGTGTAAAGATCGGCCGCACACAGGCCCCGCGGCACGTCCAGCCCGGCAAAATACCAGGCGCCGACCACGCCCGCCATCTCGGAGACCACGCCAGCAATGTCTTTATCCGCCAGCGCCGCGTACACCCCCCGCACTACTCCACCGGGTTTCTGGCAAGCCGACAGCTTACCGGCCAGCCAACGGGCAGCATGGGGATTGTGGCCGACATCGGCCAGAACCCGGGGAACCGCGCGGATTTGTTCGAACCGGCCAGGAACATGAACAGATCGCAACGCTGTCGCGAGGTTTTCAGCAGAAAGCTGTGGCTCCAGCTCCCGCGCCAGCACGACGGCAGCGCCGACGCTCTGTAAAGGCAACGGCCCTGCTGGCAGGTTAAAGCTCTCCTTGCCGGTATCCAGCCGTACCTGGTCATCACCTTCGCTGATCGGGCCAATTTGGTAGTCCCGTCCCGTCAGTCGCAAATCAACCTTCTGGGCAACCGCTTGTTGTAAAACGGATTCCGGCGGCTGCGGGTCGGCGCATACGGCGGTAATACCACGCCGGAGAATGCCGGCTTTTTCGAAGCCGATCACTTCGCGGTTATCACCCAGGAAGCCAATGTGATCGATATCAATGGCGGTAATGATGGCGTAATCCGCATCCAGCACATTAACCGCATCCAGCCGCCCTCCGAGCCCGACCTCCAGAATCCAGTCCTGGACACCGGCTTCAGCAAAGGCCACAAACGCTGCCAGAGTGCCAAACTCAAAATATGTCAGTGAGATGTTGCGGCGCGCCGCTTCCACTTTTTCAAACGCACGAACCAGTGGAGCATCATCGACATCCTGACCATCAAGCCTGACACGTTCGTTGTAGTTCTGCAGGTGTGGTGACGTATAGGCACCCGTACTGCGGCCGGCACCCAGCAGGATGCGCTCAAGAGTGGCTACGGTGGTACCTTTGCCGTTTGTCCCGGCAACGGTGATGATTCTGGCTTCCGGCTTGCGGGGAAACAGCCGACGCAACACCACCAGAACACGGTCCAGCCCAAGGTCGATTTCGGTAGGGTGAATGGCTTCAAGAAATTGAAGCCATTCAGCAACGGAGGCGCCGGCGGCAGGACAGGTTGCCGGCGCCTTCGAGGGCTCACTGGCCTTCGGATGCATCAGCTTCCGGTTTCTCGGAAATTTCGAACTCGATAGGCTCTTCGGTACCCGGCTTTTCCTGGGCGTTGAACTTGGCCAGCAAGTGGGCCACGCGCTCCCGCATGTGATGACGGTGCAGAATCATATCAATGGCACCATGCTCAAGCAGGAACTCGGCACGCTGGAAACCTTCAGGAAGCTTTTCGCGAACCGTCTGCTCAATCACCCGGGGGCCGGCGAAGCCGATCAGTGCGTAAGGCTCGGCAATGTTCAGGTCACCCAGCATCGCCAGGCTGGCAGAGACACCACCAAACACCGGATCCGTCATAACGGAGACGTAAGGAATACCTTCCTGCTTCATGCGCTCAAGGACAGCAGAGGTTTTCGCCATCTGCATCAGCGACAGAATCGCTTCCTGCATGCGAGCGCCGCCACTGGCCGAGAAGCACACCAGAGGAATGCGATGCTCCAGCGCCACATTCGCCGCCTGAACAAATTTCTCGCCAACCACCTGGCCCATGGAGCCGCCCAGGAAGTTGAATTCAAAAGAACAGGCAACCAGCGGTACGCCCATGGTGGTGCCACGCATAACCACCAGGGCATCTTTTTCACCCGTGGCCTTCTGGGCAGCAGACAGGCGATCCTTGTAGCGTTTACTGTCCTTGAACTTCAGACGATCGTAGGGTTCCAGCTCATTGGCGATTTCTTCCCGGCCGTCTTCATCAAGAAAGATATCCAGTCGCCGACGCGCGGAAACGCGAAGGTGATGGTTACATTTCGGACATACATCCAGATTCTTCTCAAGCTCCGGCTTGTACAGAAAAGCACCGCACTTGGGGCATTTCTTCCACAAACCTTCTGGTACACCGGTACGTTGCCGTGATTCCGAGCGGATCTTGCTCGGCATAATCTTTTCAAGCCAGTTACTCATGCTCTCATCCTGTCCTTTGAAGCCTGGATGGTGTCTGCTCAGGTTATCAGGTTATCCAGAGCTTCACGCATCGGGTGCAACAGATCAGTGAGCGCCTGATTCAGGGCTACGGGATCTGTCTGATATTCCGCTATTGTATTCACCAGAACACTGCCAACAATTACACCATCGGATACTTTGCCAACGGCTGCGGCGGTTTCTGCATCTCTGATACCGAAGCCAACCCCGACCGGCAACGCCGTGAGCTCGTGCACGTGCGCTACTTTTCGGGCTACTTCATCAACATCAATGGTTGCAGAGCCAGTTACGCCCTTTATTGAAACATAGTACACATAACCAGAGGAATGCTCAGCAATCGCCCGGATACGTGCATCGGTGGTGGTCGGCGCCAGCAGGAAGATCGAATCCATATGGCGTTCAGCAAACAACGGCGCCACCTCATCAGCCTCTTCTGGTGGCAGGTCGACAGTCAACACGCCGTCAATACCTGCGTCTGCTGCTGCATCGGCAAATTCCCGATACCCCATGGCTACCATCGGGTTAAGGTAACCCATCAGCACCACCGGCGTTTCCGGGTCGGTCTTGCGGAATTCCCGAACCATCCCGATAACCTGGCGCAAAGAGGTTCCGTGTTTCAGCGCCCGCTCACAGGCAAGCTGGATAACCGGGCCATCAGCCATCGGATCAGAGAACGGCACACCGAGCTCAATGATATCCGCCCCGGCAGCGACCAGCGTATGCATCAGCTCAACCGTTTGATCCGGATGTGGATCGCCGGCCGTTATATAAGGAATCAGCGCCTTGCGGCCCTGCTGTTTAAGAGATTTCAGTACACCTTCAATTCGGCTCATGCCTGCTCCTGCTAACTTCAGATCCCGATGCCATCGAGCTCGGCGACAGTATGAATGTCCTTATCACCACGACCGGAGATATTGATAACCACCATCTGGTCTTTGTCCATTCCCGCGGCCAGCTTGAGGGCGTAGGCAACGGCGTGGGCGGTTTCCAGTGCCGGCATGATTCCCTCGACATGTGTCAGGGTGCGGAAGGCTTCCAGCGCCTCATCGTCTGTGACCGATACATAGTTGGCCCGACCGATGTCTTTCAACCAGGAGTGCTCAGGACCTACGCCCGGATAATCCAGGCCGGCGCTGACCGAATGAGTACCTGCAATCTGGCCGTTGTCATCTTCCATCAGGTAAGTACGGTTGCCATGCAGTACGCCCGGACGGCCGGCACACAAAGGCGCCGCATGCTGACCGGTTTCGATACCAAGACCGCCGGCCTCAACACCGTAAAGCTCCACGCTCTCGTCTGACAGGAACGGGTAGAACATACCGATGGCGTTGGAACCACCGCCCACACAGGCTACCAGGGCATCCGGAAGCTTACCGGTTTTCTCCAGCGCCTGTTGGCGGGTTTCACGCCCGATGACTGACTGGAAATCGCGAACCAGAAGCGGATAGGGGTGGGGACCGGCAACCGTACCAATGATGTAGAAGGTGTCATCCACGTTGGCCACCCAGTCCCGCATGGCGTCGTTCATGGCGTCTTTGAGTGTTTTGGTACCACTCTCGACAGAATGAACGGTAGCTCCGAGCAGTTTCATGCGGAAAACGTTCAGGGACTGGCGCTTTACGTCCGAGGATCCCATAAATACGTGGCATTCCAGACCCAGGCGGGCACACACGGTGGCTGTGGCCACGCCGTGCTGGCCTGCACCGGTTTCAGCAATGATCCGCTTCTTGCCCAGAAAAGAGGCCAGCAAGGCCTGCCCGATGGTGTTGTTAACCTTGTGGGCCCCGGTGTGATTCAGGTCTTCGCGCTTCAGCCAGATCTGGGCACCGCCGGTTTCCCGGGTCAGGCGTTCGGCAAAATACAGAGGACTTGGCCGCCCTACGTAATCGGCCAGGTCCTTGTCGAAGGTCGCCTGAAATTCCGGATCGTCTTTTAGCCGCAGATACTCTTTTTCCAGAGTCATCAGCGAATCCATGAGGGTTTCCGATACAAAGCGGCCACCAAAGTCACCGAAGTGACCCCGGGCATCCGGAAACGCCTTCAACATTTCTTTAGTCAGTTTTACAGACACGGCGTACCTCGTTGAAAAATTCAGTTAGTTTGGCGGCGTCTTTCCTGCCCTTCTCGTGTTCCACCCCGCCACTGACATCCACGGCCCATGGGCGCACTTCCTCGATAGCGCCGGCCACGTTAGCAGATGACAGGCCACCGGCCAATATCAGCGGTAACGGCCGCTCAGCCGGTATCAGAGACCAGTTGAAGGATTGCCCGGTGCCTCCGTACCGGCGGGGATCCCAGGCATCCACAAGCAGCCCTGAGGCCTGACGATAGTCTTCAAAAGCCGACTCTATCTGCCCGGCCTCGCGAACCCTCACAGCCTTTATCCAGCGACGACCAAACGACGCACAGAATTCCGCGGATTCGTCACCGTGGAACTGCAACAGATCCAGCGGCACCTGCGACAGAACGTCATTGACCAGAGCCGGCCCGGGGTTCACGAACAATCCGGTTACCGTCACGAACGCCGGAACGCGCGCTACCAGTTGCCGGGCCCGGGCAATGGAGACTGATCGTGGGCTGGGTTCATAGAACACCAGGCCGATAGCATCAGCACCACAAGCCACGGCAGCATCAATGTCTTCGGGGCGGGTCAGACCGCAAATCTTTACCCGGGTGATCACGATTCCGCCACTCTCCGTTTCGGGTGAATGTGAGTCGGTTCAATTGGCCGGTTGGCTTCATTGCCCAACCAGGGAGCCACAAATGCAGGCCCGCATTCAGCCAACGGCATTTCATACTGCGCCGGGTAGCCAACATCGACCAGGTACAAGCCATGAGGCGGCGCAGTAACGCCGGCCTTTTTACGATCCCGGGTTTCCAGGATCCTGGCGACCCAGTCGATTGACTGCTCACCGGATCCGACGGCCATCAGCGCACCGGCGATATTTCGGACCATATGGTGCAGAAACGCATTGGCCTGAACATCTATTACGACAAAATTCCCGCAACGGGTTACTGAAATGCGCTCCATGTACCGAATCGGTGTGCGGGACTGACAACCGGCAGCCTGAAATGATGAAAAATCATGTTCTCCGATCAGCGCCTGGGCCGCACGGTGCATTTTCTCGGCATCCAGCGGTCGGAAAGTCCAACTGACCAGCCCCTTCTGAATGCCCGGGCGCACCGGATGGTTATAGATCACATAGCGATAACGCCGGTATATGGCAGAGAATCGGGCGTGAAAATCACCGACACCGTTACCCGCCCAATGCACTGCAATATCGCCGGGCAGAGCCGTGTTGATGCCCATAACCCAGGAGCGCAGGTTGCGTACCGAAGGTGTGTCGAAATGCGCCACCTGAAAACTGGCATGTACGCCGGCATCTGTCCGACCGGCACAAACAAGCTCCACCGGATGATTGGCGACTCTGCCTACGGCTTTTGCCAGCTCGGCCTGTACTGAGCGCACGCCACTTTTCTGGAGCTGCCAGCCATGGAACGCCTTACCATCATACTCGAATATGATGGCAACCCGGCCATTTCCGATTGCGTTATCTGTCGTCAGGGGCTGAGGGGTAAGAAACAAGTTTCGGTCCGGAAAATTAAATTCAGAAACACAAAGCGCCGGCACTTGGGCCGGCGCTTTGCCTCTATGGGGAGATTATAACGAATCAGGAAAGATTTTTAAGAAGCTCCTGAGCTTCCGCTTTCTGTTCGTCATTACCTTCCAGCGCAACTTCTTCCAGTATATCGCGAGCGCCATCACTATCGCCCATTTCCACGTAGGCCCGGGCAAGATCCAGCTTGGTAGCGGCCTCGTCAGTACCGGCAAGGAAATCGAAGTCGTCGTCATCCCCCAGGTCGCTTTCATCAAGATCCAGAGCAGAAGGTTTGTTCTCCTCTGGCTCGCGCGACTCAACCGACTGGTCGGACTTCTCCGCTTCCTCTACTTCTTCGTTAAGCGAAGGAATATCTTCTGAATCCGAAAGCTCGTCCATGATGGCCAGATCCTCGTCGGATAGATCCATATCCAGATCATTCAGCTCGCCTGCATCCGCGTCGGGCTCGGGCTCGGGCTCGGGCTCGGGCTCGGGCTCGGCAACAGGTTCTTCACTCCCGGACACCTTGTCCAGCTCAGCATCCAGCTCATCCAGGAACGAATCATCAAGCCCTTCGGAAGCGAGTGACAGATCGTCTTCCGCAGGTTTTTCTTCCGGCTGCTCCGGTTTTTCCGAGGAGGTTTCCTCAAATTCAGAGGACATGTCCTCCAGCTCCGGCGAGTCGTCCAGTTCAAAATCGGACAGGTCTTCACTGAGATCCAACTCTTCTTCCAGAGACGGGGCTTCCGAAGATTCCTCACCGGCATCACCAGTGGTTCCGGTGTCGGTGTCTGTTTCTTCGTCGGACTCCAGCTCAAATTCCAGCGATGAGAAGTCCGGCTCTTCGGTAGTTGTCTCCTGCTCAGGCGCACGAGGCTCATCCGGATCTTCGAGATCTTCCAGTGAAAACTCGAAATCATCCAGTTCATCGGCGCTGGCGTCGGTCTCTTCCGAAACGTTCGACTCGATGTCTCCGAACTCGTTCTCAAGGCTGCCTTCCAGAGACGCCTCATACTCGTCCGCTTTGAATTCTTCGGTCATCGTGTCGCTGTCAGTCTGCTCCGGATGCTTCACAGTATTATCTGCTGTGGTGTCCGAACGCAGCTGGGACTCAAGATCATCAATGCTGGGCGCTGCTTCGGCCTCATCAAGACGGGCACGCAGGTCATTGGCCTGGGCCGTGGCCGCCTCATCTTCCAGTGCTGCCAGTTCACCGTATTGCTTCTCGAAAGAATCCCGATCCTGGCTGTCTGCATAGACACTCAGCAGTTTCACCCGCAGATCGGTGCGGCTGGGTTCACGGGAAATGGCCGTTTCCAGAGTCTGTGCGGCCTGCTCATCCTGACCGTAGGCAAGGTAATTATCGGCTTCTGCCAGCGCATCACCTGTCGCTGCAGCAGGAGCGGTCTCCGTCTCATTCTCGGAGTTCAGATCAAAAGAGTCTTCCCCGCTCTCTTCCGCCTCTTCATTGGCGAACTGGTCGAAGAACTCTTTTTCCTTACTGGCTCTTTTTCGCATTGCCAACATGAGCAACAGCAGCAGCAATATCAGTCCGCCCCCAAGAGCGATCTGATACATCGGGTTGGTCATGATGGCGTCGATGATATTGCCCGGGAAAGACTTCTGGGCCGGGGCTGGCTGTGGCGACTGAGCCGGAGCGCTTTCAGCCTGATCGGCCGCCTGAGCGTCGTTGTCGGCCTCATCAGTCGCCGACACTTGCGACTCTTCCTGATCACTCACATCTGCCACATCGTCAGAATCCGCAGTGGCGGCTCCGGACTGAGCTGATTCGGAATCTTCCGGAGAGCTTTCAGCGGCCGCTTGTTCCGACGTTTCAGAGGAGTCGGAGTCAACCGGAGACTCGGAAGTCGCCGCAAGCGGCTCTTCTGCCACCGCTGCTTCACCATCCGCGCTCTGGGCATCAGTCTCTTCCGATTCACCCTCTCCAGTCCCGGCTACTTCGGCATCACCATTGGCGATTGCCTGGTCATCATCGGCCATGCCCTGGTCATCACCCGCCATTCCCTGCAGGTCAGCCAACTGGCTGTCTTTAAGTTCAAGCAGACGCTGCAGCGTTTGCACTTGCTCCTGCAGATCACCAAGGCGGCTATCCAGTTCTTCGTTTTCGCGGCGCAGAGAATCCAGTTCTTCACTGGCCACAGCGGAACCGGCGTCCTGTCCGCCCGGCAAATCACCGTCGCCGCCGGCAGAGCCACCGTCGTCAGACTCGCGGGACTCTGTTGCCTCTTCATCAGCAACCAGGAGTTTCAGCTCGCTGTCGCCACTGGCTTCCTCTGGTGGCTGAGCTGCATCTGTTTGCGCAGCAGTACCGGTGGCATCAACCGGTTCCGGAGACTGGAACTCCTGATTCTGCTGAGCCACAACACGACCGGCTTCTCCCCTGCTTCGGCTACGCATCTGCTCAACAGAGGGCACGCGCAGAACCTCACCGCGTTTGAGTCGGTTAATATTGCCACCCATAAACGCGTTCGGGTTTTCGTCCTGAATGGCGAGCATTACCTGCTGCATGGAAACCGAGCTGTCCGGACGCATCCGTTGAGCGATAGACCAGAGGGTGTCGGAAGGACCGGTTGGCCCCATAGTCCGTGAGGAGGAGCCAGAACTCCGGGAAAGAGAGCGCTCCGCTTCTGCTTCCCGGCGACGGGATTCAGCGCTGCGCTCGGGGCGCTGTTCGGTCCGAGATGTTGCAGGTGCGGATACTGACTCTTCGACACCGGATTCTTCAGCGTAGACCGGTGGATCCACCAGTACCGCGTATTCGCGCATTAACCGGCCATTGGGCCAGGTAAGCTCCAACAAGAAGTTGAGGTAGGGTTCACGGAGAGGTTCACGGGAAGATACGTTGATAGCGAGACCGCCATCGGGCTCCGTAACCACTTCAAAACGGAGCTTCCTCAGAAACTCATTGCGCTCGAGCCCGACCCGCTGGTAGGCAGCTTCCGGTGCCACATTGACAAACACATCGGCAGGATTGACCCCCTGACTCTGTCGAAGCGAGATTTCCGCGTCCAGAGGCTCGTTCAGCCAGGATTGGAGCTCAATTTCGCCCAATCCCAGGGCATTTGCCATCCCGGAGCCAAGCCCTCCCGCCAGCGCCAGGGCAACCGCAAGCTTGCGTACCTTCATGCTTTATCCTTTCCAGTCTCCGTTATTCTTCACTGCTGAATATCAACAGAATCGGACGAGGTTCTATATTGTTAGATCAGGCAAGTATTGTTGATAACATCCCTTTTATCAATCAATCAGCTGCAATCCTTGCACTGTTTTGAGATATATCAGCCGGAACTGTCTAACCTTACTGAAAAATAACAGGGGCGGGCACTGAAATCAGCACCCGCCCCTGATCGGCTTTCAAAAACCGGACACAGTTGGCATAACTGCCTGCTGTTACCGTTCCTGCAGAATCCGCAACATGCGGCGCAGCGGCTCAGCAGCGCCCCACAGGAGCTGGTCACCAACGGTAAACGCGGAGATGTACTCCGGCCCCATGGTCAGCTTGCGGATACGGCCAATCGGGACACTGAGTGTGCCGGTTACTTTTGCCGGCGTCAGCTCCTGCATGGTGGCTTCCTTATCGTTCGGAATCACCTTTACCCAGTCATTCGCTTTGGCCAGGATGCTCTCGATTTCGGAAACCGGAATATCCTTTTTAAGCTTGATGGTCAGAGCCTGACTGTGAGAACGCATAGCGCCGATGCGCACGCAGATACCATCAATGGGAATCGGGTTGTCGCTGCGACCCAGAATCTTGTTGGTCTCAACGCCCGCTTTCCACTCTTCCTTGCTCATGCCGTTATCGAGCTGCTTGTCGATAAACGGAATCAGGCTGCCCGCCAACGGCACTTCAAAGTTGGCCGTGGGGAAATCACCGGAACGCATGGTCTCGGTAACCTTGCGATCGATTTCCAGAATGGCGGAAGACGTGTCTTCCAGCTCGGGTTTCACCGCGCCGTTCAGCGCACCCATCTGGTCCAGCAGCTCACGCATGTGCTTGGCACCGGAACCTGAGGCCGCCTGATAGGTCATCGGGGACACCCACTCGATCAGATCCTGCTCCAGCAGGCCACCAAGGGCCAGCATCATCAGGCTGACGGTACAGTTGCCGCCCACGTAATCCTTCACACCCTTATCCAGGGCTTCATCAATCACGTTACGGTTCACGGGATCCAGCACGATCACCGAATGATCGACCATGCGCAGGGTGGATGCTGCATCTATCCAGTAACCTTCCCAGCCTGCTTCACGCAGTTTCGGGTAAACCGGGTCGGTATAATCGCCGCCCTGACAGGTGACGATGACATCCATGGTTTTCAGAATATCGATATCGAATGCGTCCTGCAGCGGCGGCACGCCTTCTTTACCTACGTCCGGGGCCGGTTTTCCGGCCTGGGAAGTGGTGAAAAAGACTGGCTCGATATCAGCGAAATCGTTTTCTTCACGCATGCGCTGCATGAGGACCGAGCCCACCATGCCACGCCAACCTACAAGTCCAACTCGCTTCATGTGCGACCTTTGAACCTCTTTTGTGCCGACCCCTTGCCGTTATCGCTGGCGGGGACCGGATGGATGATCCCGCAGCAGCTGCATCCTGCCGCTGTCGGGTCTTTGTCTGACCGGATCAGTTATCACTTATAGCGCATTCAGAACGGCTTCGCCCATATCCTGGGTGGAAACCTTCTGACCGCCGTCGGACATGATGTCCGCGGTGCGCAGGCCCTGATCCAACACTTTACTGACCGCCGCTTCAATGGCTTTCGCGGCGTCTTCCGCTTCAAGGCTGTAGCGTAACATCATGGCTACACTGAGAATTGTCGCCAGCGGATTGGCAATACCCTGGCCGGCAATATCCGGCGCTGAACCATGGCAAGGCTCATACATGCCCTGCTTGTCTGAGTTCAGTGACGCGGACGGCAACATGCCGATTGAGCCGGTAAGCATTGCCGCTTCGTCAGAAAGAATATCACCAAACATGTTGCCAGTCACAATCACGTCGAACTGCTTGGGCGCCCGAACCAGCTGCATGGCGGCGTTATCCACGTACATGTGGGTGAGCTCCACATCCGGGTATTCGCGCTTCAGGTCTTCCATGATTTCCCGCCACATAACAGTGACTTCCAGTACGTTGGCCTTGTCCACGGAACACAGTCTCTTGCCACGCTGCTGGGCAGTTTCAAAGGCCACCCGACCAATACGACGAATTTCCGATTCGGTATAGGCGTAAGTGTTATAACCCTGGCGCTCGCCATGCTCCAGATTGCGGATACCGCGCGGCTGGCCAAAGTAGATACCACCGGTCAGTTCACGGACGATCATGATATCCAGGCCTGAAACCACTTCCGGCTTGAGCGAAGAAGCGGAAGCCAGTTGCGGGTACAGAATGGCCGGGCGCAGGTTGGCGAACAGTTCCAGATTGGAGCGCAGGCCCAACAGGCCCTTCTCCGGGCGCTGCGCCATCGGGCGGCTGTCCCACTTCGGACCACCAACCGCACCGAGCAGAATCGCGTCGGCCTTACGGGCCTTGTCCAGCGTTTCGTCCGGCAGCGGATCGTCGCATTCATCAAGCGCTGCGCCGCCAACCAGGGCCGACTCAAAGTGCAGGTCCAGGCTGAAGTCTTCATTAACCTTTCTAAGAACTTTTTCTGCTTCGGCAACAATTTCAGGGCCGATGCCGTCACCCGGCAGCAACAGTACATTACGGGTCATAGTTATTTCCTTGTTATTCAGTTTCCGGAATTGAACAGCCAGGGCGCGGTCTGCCTGCGCTTTTCCTCATAGTCACGAATCAGCTCAGCATCCTCAAGGGTAACGCCGATGTCATCAAGACCATTGAGCAGGCAGTGCCGGCGGAAATCGTCCACGTCGAAGCTGAACGATTCTCCCGAAGGTGTGGTGACCGTCTTGGCTTCCAGGTCGACAGTCAGTTCGTAACCTTCATTTTCTTCAGCTTCCTGAAACAGCTGATCAACCACATTTTCAGGAAGAACAATGGGTAACAGGCCATTCTTGAAGCAGTTGTTGTAGAAGATATCGGCAAAGCTCGGGGCAATAATCACCCGAAAACCGAAATCGTCCAGCGCCCAGGGCGCGTGTTCACGGGACGAACCACAGCCAAAGTTGGCCCGGGCCAGCAGCACGCTGGCGTTTTTATACCGGTCCTGATTCAGCACGAAATCCGGATTGATCGGACGCTGGGAGCAATCCTGATCCGGCTTGCCTTCGTCCAGATAACGCAGTTCGTCAAACAGGTTCGGGCCGAAGCCGGTACGCTTGATCGACTTCAGAAACTGCTTGGGAATGATCATGTCCGTATCCACATTGGACCGGTCCATGGGGGCGACTACGCCCTTGTGTTGCTTCAACGCTCGCATGGTGTCTCTCCTGTGGATCAGTTCATCATCTCGCGGACATCAACGAAGTGCCCGTTAATCGCCGCTGCAGCCGCCATCGCCGGGCTGACCAGGTGGGTACGACCACCAAAGCCCTGACGGCCTTCAAAGTTGCGGTTGGAGGTGGATGCACAATGCTCGCCCTGCCCCAGCTTGTCGGCGTTCATGGCCAGACACATGGAGCAACCCGGGTCACGCCATTCCAGACCGGCCTCAAGAAAGACCTTGTCCAGACCTTCCTCTTCCGCCTGGACTTTTACCAATCCGGAGCCGGGAACCACCATGGCCTGTTTGAGGGATGGTGACACCTTGCGGCCTTTCACCACGGCAGCGGCTTCCCGCAGATCTTCGATCCGGCTGTTGGTACAGGAACCGATAAACACGCGATCGAGCTGTATGTCAGTAATCTTCTGATTCGGCGCCAGGCCCATGTATTTCAGGGCACGAACAATGCCTTCGCGCTTGATCGGATCGTTTTCTTTCTCGGGATCCGGCACGGTGCCATCTACACCGGTCACCATCTCCGGAGACGTACCCCAGCTCACCTGCGGGCGGATGGCGGCACCGTCCAGCTCCACGACTTTGTCGAACTCGGCATCATCATCGCTGTGCAACGTGCGCCAGTACTCAACGGCCTTGTCCCAGGTTTCGCCTTTCGGCGCGAACGGACGACCTTTGACGTAGTTGATGGTGTTGTCATCCACCGCCACCATGCCAACACGGGCGCCAGCCTCGATGGACATGTTGCAGATGCTCATCCGCGCTTCCATGCTCAGGCCGCGAATGGCTTCACCACCAAATTCGATGGCATAACCGGTACCACCGGCGGTGCCGATTTTGGCAATAATAGCCAGGACGACGTCTTTACCGGTAACGCCCTGCCCAAGCTTGCCGTCCACCTTCACCAGCATGTTCTTCATTTTCTGCTGAACCAGGCACTGCGTGGCCAGCACATGCTCGACTTCGGAGGTGCCGATACCGTGGGCGAGGCAACCGAAGGCGCCGTGGGTGGAGGTGTGCGAATCACCACAGACAATGCTCATACCCGGCAAGGTAGCGCCCTGCTCTGGCCCGATCACGTGCACGATGCCCTGGCGCTGGTCCTTGATCTTGAATTCCAGAATGCCAAACTCATCGCAATTCTTGTCCAGCGTTTCCACCTGGATACGGGAAACGGGATCAACAATGCCGTCGATGCCCTTCTCGCGATCGGTAGTCGGCACGTTGTGGTCCGGGGTGGCGATGTTGGCATCAATCCGCCACGGCTTCCGGCCAGCCAACCGAAGGCCTTCGAAGGCCTGGGGTGAGGTTACTTCGTGCAGCAAATGCCGGTCGATGTAAATCAACGCAGAGCCGTCGTCCCGCTGTTTGACGAGATGGTCGTCCCACAATTTGTCGTATAAAGTCTTGCCCGCCATGATGTCTCTCTCACTTTCTGGGGGTTTCTGATTACTATCACTTTGCAGCTATCTTACTCCTACCGCCAGGATAACAACAATTCATGTTTTTCATTCATGGCATTCCATTGTGTTATTCTTCCTTTTATCCATGAACCTGACTTTCGAGTAGGTCGTGGCTCTTGGTAAGGCTTTTGGGAGGGGCACCCACTGACCGCGACCTACACCTAACTCGCCGACAAATCGAGGGCACCACCAAAAATGGACGCAAACTCGCTAAAAGCCTTCCTGACGGTCGTCGACCAGGGCTCTTTCTCGGAAGCGGCGGAAACCCTGCACCTGACACAGCCTGCGATCAGCAAACGCCTGGCCGCCCTGGAAAACCAGCTTGGCACCCGCCTGATTGACCGCAGCAACCGTGAAATCCGGCTTACCGATGCCGGCTCCAGGCTGCTGCCCCACGCACGGCGAATCCTGGATGAGATCCACAATGCCCGCCTGGCGCTGTCGCCCGATGCCGATACCGTTGAGGGCGAGCTTCAGGTGATTGCCAGCCACCACATTGGCCTGCATCACCTGCCAAGCTGGCTCCGGCGTTTTCGCCGGGAATATCCGCAGGTCACGCTCGATCTTCAGTTCATGGAATCCGATGCCGCCTACCAGCAGATGAACAAACGCAATGCAGAACTCGCATTTGTCACCCTCAGCGACAGCATGAACCCGAAATTCCGGATTCCGACCCAGTGGCCGGACCCGATGGCGTTTGTGGTGGGGGCGGAGCATCCGCTGGCTGGGCTGGAATCGCCAAGGCTGGCAGATCTGGCCGAGCATCCGGCGCTACTTCCGGACACCAGCACCGCCACCTATCGGGTGGTCAGCCGGCTCTTTCTGGAAGCGAATTTACCGCTGAAACCATTGATGCCGACCAATTACCTGGAAACCATCAAGATGATGACCAGTGTCGGGCTGGGCTGGAGTGTGCTGCCGGTGAGTATGCTCGACAGAAGTCTGAAGGTGCTGGATGTTGGCCACCCGGTTACGCGGGTTCTGGGCGCCGTGGCGATGTCCGGGCGGCAGCTTAGCAACAGCGCCCGGGCATTGCTGCGGATTGTTGAGGAAGAAGAAATTAAAGGCTGATCAGTTCTCGGGCACTTCAGTCGGCGGAGGTTGCAGACCGCGCCAGGTGATTACAAGGGCGATAGCCATGGCAATGGCGCCGCCCCAGAAGGCCGCGGAGGTGCTGAAGCCGTCCACCAGGAAACCCGACAGCCAGGCCCCGAGTGCGCCGCCGGCGCCGAAGGTCAGGCCACTGTATAGCGCCTGGCCCTGCCCATGATGATGCTTGCCGAAAAAGCCCTGGATGTATTGCACGGAAACTGCATGCAACGCGCCATAAGAAGCCGCGTGCAACAGCTGGGCAAACAGCAGTACCGGCAGAACCGCCGTTAATTCGGCAATCAGGGCCCAGCGAATCATGGTCAGGGTGAGCGCTCCGATGGCGATCTGTCGCACGGTGAAGCGATGCGATAAGCGATGCATAATCAGAAACAGCCCGATTTCGGCAAACACGCCCAATGACCAGAGCAACCCTATCGCCAGATTGCCGTAACCGTGCTGCGCCAGGTGAATGCTGAAAAACGTGTAGTAGGCGCCGTGGGATACCTGCAGCAGGAAATTCATCAGAAAGAAGGCCACCACTGCCGGGTGGGTAATGATGGCCTTCAGGCTGCCTTTCGGCGCTGGCGGTTTACGTTCGCCTTTCTCCGACGGCACCAGAAACGCCGACAGGGCAATGCCGGCAAATATCGGTAGCAACAGCCAGGGCAGATTGCCGATCGGCACGATTTCCAGCAAGCCACCCACCAGAGCCACGGAACCGATAAAGCCCACCGAGCCCCACAGCCGCACCTTGCCGTATTTGTCTTTGCGTTTGCCAAGGCTGCGCAGGGTAATGACTTCGTACAGCGGCAGAATAGCGTTCCAGAAGAAGGTGAATGCCAGCATGACCAGCAACAGTCCCCAGAAGCCCGGCTCCATAAATACGCCGGCAAAGAACAGTGAGCCGGTGATGGCGCCAAAACGAACCAGCCGAACACGCTGGCCGCTACGATCGCCCAGCCAGCCCCAGACGCTCGGGGCCACCACTTTGGTAAGCTGAATGGTCGCCATGAGAGTGGCGATTTGCAGGTAGGAAAACCCCTGGCCCTCCAGATAGAGGGACCAGTAAGGCAAAAGCCCTCCAAGGAGGGCAAAGAACCAGAAGTAAAGGTTGGACAGCCGCCAGTAGATGGTGCCTCCTCCGCGCTATCAGAGCTGGCCGAGAACCGGGGTATTCACTTCAATATCGCCATTCTGGGCACGATGGCGCAGGTAATGATCCATCAGGGTAATGGCCATCATGGCTTCGGCAATGGGTGTGGCACGAATGCCGACACAGGGATCATGGCGGCCGGTGGTGATCACTTCTACCGGATTGCCATTAACATCAATGCTTTGCCCCGGAATGCGCAGGCTCGAAGTAGGTTTCAGAGCAATGCTGGCAACAATCGGCTGGCCCGAGGAAATGCCACCCAAAACGCCACCGGCATTGTTGGACAGGAAGCCTTCCGGTGTCATCTCGTCCCGGTGCTCGGTGCCCTTTTGCTCGATACAACCGAAACCGGCACCCACTTCCACGCCCTTCACGGCGTTGATGCTCATTAAGGCGTGGGCCAGATCGGCATCCAGGCGATCAAAGACCGGCTCGCCCAGCCCGGGCGGCACGCCATCGGCCACCACATTAATCCGCGCACCAATGGAATCGCCTTCTTTACGGAGAGCATCCATGTAGGCTTCCATTTCCGCCACCTTGTCGGCATCGGGGCAGAAGAACGGGTTTTCGTGCACCTGCTCCCAGTCCAGTTTCTCGGCCCTGATCGGGCCAAGCTGAGACAGATACCCACGAATCCGGATACCCAGGCGCTGCTCCAGGAACTTCCGGGCCACCGCACCGGCGGCTACACGCATGGCAGTTTCCCGGGCCGACGAACGGCCCCCGCCGCGATAATCACGCACGCCATACTTGTGCATGTAGGTGTAGTCAGCGTGGGCCGGCCGGAACTGCTCGGAGATTTTTGAATAGTCTTTGGAGCGCTGGTCCGTGTTTTCAATGATCAGACCAATGGGCGTGCCGGTGGTCTTGCCTTCGAAAACACCGGACAGAATGCGCACCTCATCCGCTTCACGGCGCTGGGTGGTATGGCGGGAAGTACCCGGCTTACGGCGGTCCAGATCCCGCTGCATATCCTCCTCGGACAGTTCCAGTCCCGGAGGGCAGCCATCAATAATACAGCCCAGTGCCGCTCCGTGGCTTTCGCCAAAGGTGGTCACAGCGAACAATTTACCAAACGTATTTCCTGACATATTTCAGCACTTTAAACAGGTTGTTTAATATCAGACTTTAATTTTTTCGAGCCTGCCATTCACGCAGATCACGGGCCGTGACCAGAAAGACCCCGTCGCCGCCGTTATCAAACTCCAGCCAGGTCAGCGGAAGATCCGGGTAGGCATCGTCCATCGCACCCCAGGAATTCCCTACTTCAACAATCAACAGGCCGTCTTCGGTCAGGTGATCGGCAGCCCCGGCGATAATCCGATGGGCAATATCAAGGCCGTCATTTCCGGCAGCCAGACCCAGCGCCGGCTCATGATGGTACTCCTCGGGCATGTCGGCCAGATCTTCAGCGTCGACATACGGCGGGTTGCTCAGGATGACATCATACCGGCCTTCAATGCTGTTGAAGACATCCGAACACACAGTTTTCACCCGCCCTTCCAGGCCATGCATTTCAATATTCGAATCAGCAACTTCCAGGGCGTCTTTTGAGACATCGGAAAGATCGACTTCCGCTTCGTCGAACACCGTGGCCGCACCAATGCCGATACAACCGCTGCCGGTACACAAGTCCAGAATGCGCTCAACCGGCGTACCGCCAATCCAGGGCTGCAGGCCGTTCTCCAGAAGCTCCCCCAGAGGCGACCGGGGAACCAGGACACGCTCGTCAATATGAAACGGCATACCCATGAACCAGCCTTCGCCCAGCAGATAGGCAATGGGAATACGCTCACTGACCCGTCTTTCTATACGCTCAACAATGATTTCCCGTTCAGCGTGGGTCAGCCTCGCATCCAGAAAAATATTGTTGTTCTCCAGCGGTAAATGCACGCTGCGCAACACCAACTGTACGGCCTCATCCCAGACGTTGTCGGTGCCATGGCCAAAATACAGCGGCGAGGCAGCAAACCGGGATGCGGCAAAGCGAAGCAGATCGCGGATGGTGTGCAGTTCTTCAACAGGGCTGGTCACAACGGGGTTCCTGACAATAAGAAATGGTGCGCGGCATTATACGCTGTTTGTCCGCCAACCTGCAGCACTCCCCGCTGGTCTGCTTACAGCGACATCGGGCCTGAACTGCTGTGCCTGGTTTCGTAACGATCAAGTGCCGCCGCCATGCGTTCACGGCCCAGTTGAATCAATTCCGGTGCTTTATGGTAGTCGTAACTGCGACTGGCGTTTTTCGGCACGTTAACCAGCAGGTCCGGCGGGTACCCCGCAATTTTATACTGCACCAGCGCACTCTGCATGGTTTCGATAGCCAGGTTCATCGCATCAAATTTACCAATGCCCAACTTGTCCCAGTCGATGGTCTCGTGCTCCAATCCGGCAGGTTTGTTTGCAGCCTTCAACCTCTCCTTCTCTGCTGCATTTTTTGTCACTTCCCGCGTAATTTTTTCTTCCGGTGTATCACCATTTCCGGATTTACGGGCGGCAAAGGCCTTCAGCGTATCCCAGTCAAACCAGTGTTGGGCTTTGTCCCGGAGGCTATCCGCCCATTCTCCCTCTTCCTCACCCGGCCGGTTATCATGTTCGAATGATGCGTCCGGCAGGCGCCGCGCCTCCTCATCCTCACCAGCCAGATTCACCGCAACCACAAGATCAGCATGCGCGGAGATAGTCGGAATAATCGGCAAAGGATTGAGTAAAGCACCGTCGACCAGCACCCGCCCACCCATGACCAGAGGTGTAACCAGCCCGGGAATGGCAATCGATGCACGAATAGCCCGATCGAGAGGGCCTTCCTGAAACCAGATCTCCTTATGGGCCAGAAGATCGGTGGCAACTGCGGTATAAGCCAGGGGAAGATCCTCTATACGAATGTCTCCCAGGATATCCCGCACCATCGAAAACACTTTTTCGCCACGAATGGCACCCACCGAACTGAAAGTGACATCCAATAATTTCAGCACATCGAACTGGCCCAGGCCGGTCACCCAATCCTTGTACTCCTGCATCTTGCCGGCGGCATACATACCTCCGATCACTGCGCCCATTGAGCAACCGGAAATGGCTATAATGTTGTAGCCCCGCTCGTGCAGAACCTCAATGGCACCGATATGGGCATAGCCCCGGGCACCACCGCTACCGAGCGTCAAAGCTACCGTCTTGCCTTTCCCGCGTTTTCCGGCCTGCTCAACGGTGCTGGCAGGAGCTTCTGCAGCCGAGATATCGGAGCTATCGAGCACGGCCCGCATGCCACTGTCCGGCTGACCGGTATGCTCTGTGCTGTCTTCGCTGTCCTGATTCTTCCGTTCTCCGGACATGGCCCTACCTCTGCATCACCAGGATTTCAATACGGTTGCCCTGTCGGTCCGGCCCGGGCACCTGAACACCAGGGCCGACCGGGAGCTTGCGAATCTGATCACGGTTGATACCGGTTTTTGCCAGCAAAGTCGCCAGAGAGTCAACAGCATCGGCAGCCCGCTGCCGAGCCTGTTCAAAAGTTTCATCATCCTCCGGCACACTGAATCCGGCCAGAATCACTTCTGCGCCGTCTTCAGAGGCCCACTGTTCCACACGGCGTTTTTCGCCGGTCGGCAGATCGAAGCGGAAGGTAATGCCGCCTTCCCAGGGCACAACCAACGGTCCCTGGAAACGTTCAGGCAAGTCAGAAAAGCCTGGAACCACAGCACCGGCATTGATGGCCAGGTGTTCTACCCAGACATATTCCCGCCGATTACCACGGGTAACGGTATAAACCAGCGTGAGCCAGCGTTGACCAGTGTTATCCATGGCTCCGGCTACGAAATAATCCTGATCAGTATCCCGCCCCAGCAGCTTTGACTGCTGGAAGATCTCATTGGCCCACACATTGCTGCGACCACAGGAGACACCAGAGCACTGAAACAGAATTGCGGCGCCCCGCTCTTTCAATACCCGCTGGTAATGATCTCGCGCTTCTTCCCTGTCGGCATCCTGGGACAGCTCAAATAACTGCCCTTTCCCGGATACCGGCAAACGGGCCATGGCTTCAGAGCGGATTTCACTGCGAATTTCCCGGAGCGGGCTGAACAGCACCAGATGCCCGGACGACTCAATGGTTACCGTCGACTCCAATGACGACTGCGGGAAAGGTTCCGGGGATTCGGCGATCGGATTGGCCAGAACGACGCCGGGAACCAGAATCATCCCGAGGGCCACGAGACAGGAACAAAGTTGTTTCGGGGTGCTGTTAAACATCAAATAAGAACCTTTCAATTGCGGCAACCACAGGCTCTGGATCACCATCGAGATGACAATGATGCCCACCGGGCACCTCGGCAGTCCTGAGTCCGGGAATCAGATGTTCCCGCCCGGACAGATTTTTTCGTTCAGCCAGAAGCCCCTCGACTCCCTTTACAAACAGGGACGGTGTCCGCACCGCCGCCAGCGAGGCCTGCACCTGCTCTTCGGTCATCATCAGTGCCGAAGGGTGGCGAAGCCTGGGATCTGTGCGCCAGACCAGGCCATTGCCGTGGCGGCGCATACTTCGAGGCACCAGGGCCAGTGCTGCCTCTTCGCTGAGTGGGCTAAAACCACGCTCGCGAATTTTTGCTGCAGTGGCAACATCCGGATAGATGACCGGCGAGGTTGAACCACTCAGCTGTTTACGAATCGACTTTCGCAACTGCGGAATAGTCTCTTCCGCCGGACGACTTAAAGCGCCAAGGCTGTCAATTAACACCAACCGGCGTACCCGCTCGGGAAAGGCGGCGGCATACAGGGCGCAGACAATTCCCCCAAGGGAGTGGCCCACCAGATCGACCTCTGTCTCCTGGTTGGCCGTAAAATGACCCTCCACCAGCTCGGCCAGGTCCGCCACATAATCCATCAACCAGTAACCATAACCTTCCGGTCGATGCCCGGAATAACCATGGCCGGCCATATCAATCGCATAGACATCAGTGTGCCGGGAAAGTTCGGGCCCGAGTTTCGAGAAACTCATGGCATTATCCAGCCAGCCGTGAAGCATGAGCACAGGGGGCGTATCCTGGCGGGGCAACCGGGCAGGCCAACGGATGCCGGCCAGAGTAATGGCACGCAGGGGCCAACGCATCTCCCGCCCACCAGCCGGAAGTGAGTCCGGGCCGGCAGCCAGCATGGCATCGGTCATGAGCGGTAAATCCTACATCGTATGGGTGGGGCGATCAGAACTCAGGGAGCCGGCCAAGTAGGATTCAATCTTGGTGCGGGCGGTTTCATCGTCGCCATTAAACTGCACACCAATACCCGCTGCCCGGTTGCCCTGGGCGCCTTTTGGTGTAATCCAGATAACTTTTCCGGCTACGGGGATTTTCTCTGGTTCGTCCATCAGGTTCAGCAGCAAAAACACCTCATCACCCAACTGGTACTGTTTCTGGGTGGGAATAAACAAACCACCCTGCCGAATGAACGGCATGTAGGCCGCATACAGAACCGCCTTATCCTTGATGGTCAGGGTAAGAATACCGCTACGTGCTCCGAATCCGGGCCCCATATCAAACACCTTGATTTACTGGATATTTTACAATAATAGCAGCTGTTACCGGTGAACGCTTAACCGGCGGCAGCCTGACTCGTTCGCTTTCGTGGCATCAGATCCCGCCATGCCATCAACAACCGGCTGGCCTCTAGCTCTACACTGGCATTGTATACCGAAGCCTCCCGGCTTTCCCGCACCTGTTCAAGAAGCTCGTGGGCACGCCAGGGCGGGTTGCTGCGGGCAAGAAACATCAGCATATCGGATGCTTCGGGATCGTTCGGTGCTCCGCCAGCGCTGCAGCGAGCCAGATCCGCCGCCCAGGATTCAAACAACCACAGCGTGTTTTCCAGGCCAATGGCCTTGAATTGCTTCGCCGCTTCGCCAACGGTCATCCGGCCCTTCATGAACTGCCGGAACGCATCGAACGCCTTGTCCCGCAACCCGGGAAACTCTCCCGTCGCGTATTCCAGCGCCAGTCTCGGCGCATTTCCCGCCAGCATAAGGCTTTTTGCCAGAACCTCCGCTCCGGGACGGCTATCTTCAGGAAGCTGTGCCACCTGCCCTGCCAACCATTCCTGCCCCTGGCCCAATGAAGGCACCGGAATCGTCAGGGACTGGCACCGGGACCGGATGGTCGGCAATACCGGCCGACCGCTTTCCTGCAGCAATAACAGGGTGACATCGGGAAGTGGTTCTTCCAGGGTTTTCAGCAAGGCGTTGGCTGCGTTGATATTGAGCTGATCGGCCCGGTCGACAATGGCCACTTTATGATGAGCAACCTGGGGCGAAGCAACCGCAAACGAAGACAGCGCACGAATCTGGTCCACACGGACCATTTTTGATTTTTCCGGGGCATAGATCCGCAGATCCGGGTGGCTGCCTGCAGCCATCAGCTCACATTGCTTGCAATGTCCGCAGGCCCTGGGAGCCCCGGGCTCGATCTCCATCGGTGACTCGCACAACAGCAGTTCGGCCACCGCCTCGGCCCATGCCCGCTTACCAACGCCGCATTCACCGTTAATCAACAAGGCGTGAGGCAGTCGGTCTACCGCGAGCCGATGCTGGACCGCAGACCAGGCTTTTGCCAACCAGGGCATGTTGCTGGCGATATCAGTCATTGGTCTGTATCCGTTTTGATGATGAGCGGGCTTGCCGCCGTTGGCGTTTCATGAACTTCAGCAATCGTTTCAGATAACGGATCTCCTGATCCGTTTCCGTACCGGTTGGCCGGCTATAGTAATGTCTGTTGACCAAACGGGCAAAATTCCGGGCGTTGTCGGCGGTTTCCGGAACTGCCTGAGCAAGCCGCTCGGCCAGCAGGTCCGGCGTCTCGCCGGTGCGGACCGGCACCCCGGCCTGTTCACAGAATCTATGCCAGGCACTGACCACCCGCCGGAAGCCATCCTGTTTCTGCCCACCCCGCAGTTTCAGGCCGGACACCAGCCCGGCTATCAGCAACGCCAGGCCGACAATTCCGGCGGTGAGATAACCAAGTTCTTTAAGCCCGATGCCAACAGGCAAACGCGACATCAGATCCATCTGGCTCTGGCCCTGATAGCCCACTACCCAGCGCTGCCACTGATAGTTGACCCGGTCCAGCTGTAAAGACGCCCACTGCAGTACAGCAAGGTCGCCATACTTCTGCGGAGACATCAGTTCGTCTTCCAGAAACGAGCCTTCGTCCGCCATGGCATCCCGAAGCCCGGATTCAATGCGATCCGGGGCAATAGCGGCCGTCGGATCCACCCGAACCCAGCCACGGTCTTCGAGCCAGACTTCCACCCAGGCGTGGGCATCGTACTGGCGAACAATCAGATAGTCCCCTCCGGCACCAGGCTCACCGCCCTGATATCCGGCGACAACTCTGGCCGGAATGCCCGCCGCCCGGAAAACAAAGGTGGCTGCCCCGGCATAGTGAGCACAAAACCCCCGTTTCTCTTCAAAAAGAAGCGCGTCAATGCCGTTGTCTGGCATCTGTGGCGGCCGCAGGGTGTAGTAATATTCCTGCTCACGGAATCGTTGCAACAGTTGCCGGACAACGTCTTCAGCGGAGCCGGACTGCGCCAGTTCAGTGGCCAGCTCACGGGCTTCGGGGTTGCCCCGGCGCGGCAACTGAAGGTAGCGACGGCGCTCGGATTCCGATAGCGCGTCAGCACTCTGATTATTCTGACCATTTCGAGCCATCCGATAACGTACCGAGGTGTCTGCCGGGCGCCGGAACTCGAACACGTCCTGTTCGGTTTTGACCAGATTGTCGGAGACCGCCGAGGAGTTTTCCAGGGCGAATGCCCACTTGCGATCTGTCGGCTCCAGCAGAACATCGTATTGCCCGGCTTCCAGTTCACCGACACCGCCATCCATTGCTATCCGGGCCGGAGGCGAAAACTCTTCCTGCTCACTACGCCGCCAGGTTTCATCATCCAGATAGTCGAGAATCAGTCCTCGCCAGTATCGGTCCCGGAAAGCCGGTGGCTCACTGCCAAAACTTACCCGGAATGCTCGCGCACTGTCCTGGGCCAGGTTCGAGATGTCTCCCGGACGCATGGTTTCCGACAATCCACTCCGGGCCTGACCCGAAACCATTGGCACACTCCACAGGGGCGCCATGCGTGGGAAAAACACAAACAACAGAACCACTACCGGCAGCGTTTTCAGGGCCAGCAGCCCGAGCCGCTTCCAGCTCTTACGGGCGGCTCCAGGCAAGTCCGGCGCATTCAGGTTTTGCAGCCCCACCAGTAACAGGGCAATTGCGGAAAAGTTGACCATTGCCCAGAGAATATCCTGACGGAACAGGAAATTGACTGTGGCCAGGTAAACCAGGATAAAAAACACTACATAGAAATCACGGACATTCCGCGTTTCCAGCCATTTAAGCCCAACCGTCAACACGAAGAACGAGGAAGCGGTATCCACCGAGAAGTGCCCGCGCACCGTCGCGATATAAATCACCATCAACACCAGCATGATGCCCGTTCGCAGCCAGCGCCCGGGTAACTTCACCCGTCCGATTTGTGCCAACCAGCGCCAGCCGACCAGTGTCGCGCAGGCCGCCAGAAGCCAGACCGGCAACCGGTCCCATTGAGGCACCAGCAGAATCACAAAGCTCGCCAGCAACCAGGCCAGTGCCGATCCCGGCAATACCGGCTTCTGCTTGTCGGCTTTGACAGACTCTCGATTGAACAAAGGCAGCTTCATGCCATGCTCCCGGAGACTGGCTGGTCAATATCCGAACGAGTACCGTGAGTTCGCGCATCAGCGTCCCGGGGCTTTTCCAGCCCCCAGACCGCCAGTGCGCGAAGGCAACGCTGGGCGTGATGATTGCCGGTATCCGGCTCAATGGTCTCGCCCGGCAGACTCAGGCCAAAGCGTGCGCCCCGTGCCGCACGATCCCGTACCAGCCAGGCCAGATAGCTCAAGCGAAGCTCCGTGTCGGCACCGGGAAACGCTGAATAATCCAGCCAGTGAGGGCTTCCACCCTGCGCTTCCCAGTCTGCAACCACCATCTGACCGCTCCGGGCGTAGCGCTTCCACATCACCCGGGGACTCATATCACCCTCGCGCCAGGGCCTTAAATCCGCCACATCCTGCCCGGCAATGCGAGCCGCACTGGCACTTTCGTTCGGGTCTTCCACTGTGCTGCCGAGTTCAGGTGCCTGCACGGACCGGGGAAACACGACACCCGCTGAAGCCGGTCTCAGCCAGGACCAGGCTTTAAGCAAACCGAAAGGGAAACGGGTTTCAATGCGTATCCGGTCCGGACGCAGATAACCCCGCTGGGCGGCCGGGATAGCCAGCGTGACATCCCGGGCCTCGCCGGCCGGAACATGAATGCCATCCAGGCGTGCAGTCTCTGTCGACAATATCATCGCCAGACTGTCGTTCCTGTCGCTGGCGATACGGAAACGAAAGGGCACATCCCCACCGGCTTCGCCCTCCCCGGCAACGATCAGTGATAGCGTCAAACCTGACAGGTTGCGGTGGGTCTGGTGCATGGCACCGACAAACAACCCACCAAGCAAAAATACCAGGAGGTAAATCAGGCTGTTCTGGTAATTGATCGCAGTGATCAGCATGATCACCAGCAGCAGACCAAACACCACGCCGGCACCGGTAGGCAGGATAAACACATTTTTCTGGCCAAACGACTGGCTGTCAGACCGTGGCAGGCGGCGATTAATCCAGCGATTAAGCCGGGCGCTCAATGATTTTCTTATCATGCCCATAAGGTCCCTGAATTTGAAAAAAGTTCAGTGCGCTTATCCGTTATAATGCCCGCTTTCATGGCTTCAACTATTTCTAAAGGTTACTGCGTGGGTTTCTGCCTGACACAACTGAATACAGCAAGTTACCAGAGACTGTTGTCTCATGCCTCCAGGATGGGCGATTTTGCTTACCTTGGAAGTGACGGTTCCGACGGCGCCCGGGGCAACCTGAGCGGGTTCAGCGCAATGGCTCTCAGCCAGATAACTCTGCCGGCTGACAACACGTATCTGCAGAGCCAACAATTGGCAGAACGCATGGAAGACCTTCGCTTCGAATACCGGCTGGAAGACTCTGACAACATGCCCGCCCTGCCCGGCGGCTGGCTGGGCATACTGAGCTACGAACTGGGCTACGCCCGGGAAAAGCGCCTGGCCGAGCTGACGCCCGACTGCCCTTTTCCGATGATTTCCGCCGGCTTCTATCTCTGGACAGCCAGCCATGACCGGGAGACCGGTGAGCACTGGCTCTGGATTCATCCCCGCTGCCCGCAAGACCTCCGCAATACCGTGAATGACTGGCTTACCACAGAGCCTCCGGCAGAGAACAACTGGCAGATGCAGGCCGGCTTCGCGCCGCGCCAGACCCCGGAAAACTTCCGGGCCGGTGTTCGGGCAATCAGAGACTACATTCAGGCCGGTGACTGTTACCAGGCCAACCTGTCTCAGGAGTTCACCGGGCGTTACCAGGGCGCACCATGGCAGGCTTTTCAGGCCCTGACCCGCGCCAACCCGACCCCTTACAGCGCCTTTCTCCGTGTTGGTGGAGCCGCAGTGATGTCGGTATCGCCTGAACGTTTTCTGGATATCAGGCACGGCACTGTACGAACCAGCCCCATCAAAGGCACCCGCCCCAGAGGCAAGACCCCGGAACAGGACGCGGCCCTGGCGGCCGAGCTTCAGGCCTCCGAGAAAGACCGGGCGGAAAACCTGATGATCGTGGACCTTCTGCGTAATGACCTCGGCCTGAATGCCGCGCCGGGCTCGGTCACCGTTGAGCAACTCTTTGCACTGGAGTCCTACCGCAATGTGCACCATCTGGTCAGTCACATCCGCAGCTTACTGAAAGCCGGGACAACGCCGATAAAAGCGCTGATTGATGCCTTCCCCGGCGGCTCCATTACCGGCGCACCGAAGATACGGGCGATGGAAATCATCCGGGAACTTGAGCCTCACTGGCGCGGGCCCTACTGTGGCTCGGTCTTCTATTACGGGCTTGATGGCCGGCTGGACAGCAATATCGCCATCCGCACCCTGTTGTGCGAAGCCGATGGGACGATTCGATGCTGGGGCGGGGGCGGTATCGTTGTCGATTCCGAACCGGAGGCGGAGTATCAGGAAACCCTGGCCAAGGTGCAGCCGCTGATGCAGTTCCTGGAAAACCTGAAGCTCTGACCCTTCGGGGGGCGGGTCAGAGCTTCAAACCGACTACGCGCTATGAACCGCGCTGGCCTTCAGGAATTCCTGCCTGAGATCATCAAAGTTCTGGACCGCCGGGAATTGCGGGAACTCGTCGATGACATTCTGAGGGGCGTGGAACAGAATGCCGGCTTCTGCCTGAGCCAGCATGGTGGTGTCGTTGTAGGAATCACCGGCAGCAATTACCCGATAGTTCAACAACTGGAACGCGCGTACAGACTGGCGCTTGGGGTCACGCTGGCGCAGCAGGTAGTTGGTAATCTGGCCATTTTCCGCAACTTCCAGCTTGTGACACAGCAATGCCGGATAGCCCAGCTTTTTCATCAGCGGCATGGCAAATTCATAAAAGGTGTCGGAAAGAATCACCACCTGGAAGCGCTCACGCAACCAGTCCAGGAATTCCCGGGCTCCGGGCAGCGGGTCCAGCGTGCTGATCACTTCCTCTATTTCCGGCAGACCATAACCGTGCTGATCCAGCAAACGCAGGCGCTGCTGCATCAGCACGTCGTAATCAGGAATATCCCGGGTGGTTGCCTTGAGCTCTTCAATACCGGTTTTTTCTGCAAATGCGATCCAGATTTCCGGGATCAATACACCCTCAAGGTCCAGACATGCGAGTTCCACAACGGTCTCCTGAAAACTGATGAAAAATACGGGACACTAACCGCATCCCTCGTTTATGGCAGGTATGATATGAAAAACTGCGACGGAATGCATTGAAATCCGCCACGATCAAAAACCGTAAGTGCATAAAGATATAGATCCTCATTCCTTCAAGCTATGAGGGATTTGGTGTTAGCCTTGGCGTACATTGCACACAACACTGGATTACCATGACAGATATCGAATCTCTGCGCTCGGAACTGGAAGGCCAGAGCCCGCGAGCCGTCCTCAAGGAAGCCCTGGCCCGATACGACAACATTGCCATTTCCTTCAGTGGTGCTGAAGATGTGGTATTGATCGAAATGGCCCACAAGCTCACCGACAACCTTCGGGTGTTCACGCTTGATACCGGCCGCCTGCATCCGGAAACCTACGAGTTTGTCGAGCGGGTGCGCAAGCATTACGGCATTGAGATTGAAGTCCTGTTTCCTGACTCCGCCGAGGTGCAGGACCTGGTCAACAAGAAGGGCCTGTTCAGCTTCTACGAAGACGGCCATTCCGAGTGTTGCGGCATTCGCAAGGTCAACCCGCTGAAGCGCAAACTGGCCACCGTGGACGCCTGGATTACCGGGCAGCGCAAGGACCAGAGCCCGGGCACCCGTAATGATGTGCCGGTAGTGCAGGCAGATGCTGCCTTTTCCAGCGACGACAAAACCCTGGTCAAGTTCAACCCGCTGGCCGACTGGAGCTCAAAAGACGTCTGGGATTACATCCGCATGTCCGAGGCACCCTATAACGAGCTTCATGAGAAAGGCTTCGTCAGCATTGGCTGCCAGCCGTGCACCCGCCCGATACTCCCGGGCCAGCACGAACGTGAAGGACGCTGGTGGTGGGAAGAGGCCACCCACAAGGAATGCGGCCTGCATGCCGGTAATCTGATCAGTAAATCCGGCTGATCTGAAACAACAAAACCCGCTCTCATCACTGACAGCGGGCTTTTATTTCGGTGCTTTCGACGCTTTTCCTTCCGGACTACCAGCTCAGTAAGTCGGCAAATCAACGTCCTTGAACAGTTCCTGGATCTCGGTCCGGCTGCCCTGATGGGACACGGCTTCGTCCACCCTCTCCTTGGTCAGGTGCGGTGCGAAACGCTGCATGAAGTCATACATGTAGCCGCGCAGGAAGGTGCCCTTGCGGAAACCGATCCGGGTGATTGAAGGCCGGAACAGTTTGCTGGCATCCAGCGCCACCAGATCCGTATCCACTTCCGGGTCAAACGCCATGCTGGCGATAATACCCACACCCAGTCCGAGCCGGACATACGTCTTGATAACGTCGGCGTCCGCCGCTGTGAACACCACTTTCGGGGTCAGCCCTTTCGACTGGAAGGCTTCGTCCAGCTTGGAGCGGCCGGTGAAACCGAACACATACGTAACCAGCGGGAATTCAGCCAGCTCTTCCAGATCCAGTTCCTGGCCCTGTGCCAACGGATGATCCCTGGGCACGATCACGCTTCGGTTCCACCTATAGCAGGGCATCATGATCAGATCGTTGAAAAGATCCATGCCCTCGGTGGCGATGGCGAAGTCCGCTGCGCCACTGGCTGCCATTTCAGAGATCTGCATGGGCGTGCCCTGGTGCATATGCAGCGACACATCCGGGTACTCTTCAATAAAGCCACTGATCACCGGCGGCAGCGCATAACGGGCCTGAGTGTGCGTGGTGGCAAGGCTGAGATCGCCTTTGCGCTGGTTGCTGAATTCCTGGGCGATCTTCTTGATGCCCTCTACCCGGCGCAGGATTTCACCGGCTTCCTGAATGATGATCTCACCACCGGGGGTCACGCGGGTAAGGTGCTTGCCGCTGCGGGCGAACACTTCCAGCCCGAGTTCATCCTCCAGGAGGCGGATCTGCTTGGAGATACCGGGCTGTGAGGTAAACAGGCTCTGGGCAGTTGCGGATACGTTGAGGTCGTGGTGGGCCACTTCCCAGATATAACGAAGTTGTTGTAATTTCATTGGGATCTGTCGCTCCGTGAATCAGTCTACGGGCAGATAATACGCATAAAAACCCATTTTTTCATTCTTTTCGGGTATACATTAGCACACTGTCATCAGTGTAGACCAAATACCGCTTTGCGCACTTACTGCTCTATGATCCGGCGGAATGGTGGCAAGGCATCCAGCAGCAACTGCCCATAGCGGCGGGCAATAATGCGACGATCCAGAATGGTGACCCGGCCGGTGTCCTCTTCGGTGCGCAGCAGGCGTCCCACAGCCTGCACCAGCTTGATTGAAGCATCCGGCACAGTGATTTCCATGAACGGATTGCCCCCTCTCTGGGTAACCCACTCAGCCAGACTGGCCTCGATGGGGTCGTCCGGTACCGAAAATGGCAATCTTGTAATCACCACATGGTGCAGATACTTACCCGGCAGGTCGATGCCCTCGGCAAAACTGGCCACACCGAACAAGACACTGGGTTTGCCTTCATCCACACGACTACAGTGCTGACGCAAGACTTCGCTTCTGGTCATGTCGTCCTGGGTGAGAATCAGCTCCGGATGCTCCGGTGCCAGGGCATCCCGCACCTGCTGCATTTGCCGACGTGAGGTAAACAATACCAGAGTGGCTTTTCCGCCGGCCCAGAGATCTGGCAGGCGTTTGATCACCGCATCGGCGAAGCCATCGTCCGTGGGCATGGCCGACATGAAAGGCACCTCCACCGTCGCCATCTCGGCATAGCGGAAGGAACTGGGCACCACCATGTAACGGCTGGCTTCCGGCAAACCCGCGCGGGCGCGCAGCCGGTCAAAACGGCCCAGAGCTGTCAGCGTGGCACTGGTGAGTACCGCGCCATAGGCACGTGACCAGAGACGTGAATACAGCAGGTTGTCCGCCAGTACCGGTGAACTGTACAGGGTGATATCTTCAGCATGATCCCACCGCTGCCTAACCGCCCATCGGGCCGGTGGCGGGCCATAGCGCTTGTTGCTGGCACCTTCCTTTGCCTTGTCCTCATCGGTCGGCACGTTGACACCCTCGCACCAGGCCGCCCACAGGCGTAGCTGTTCCTCTGCCCGGCTATGAAAGGCGCCGATCACCGGATACCAGGACTCGGCGGTATCCCGGTCCAGTTCCGGATCCTTGCGTTCATCGAAGGCGGTTTGCAGCTCATCCACCAGCACTCCCAACTGGCGCACCAGGCCAGCAGTGACAATTCGGGTGTCCGCTGCCAGTGCTGCCAGAGCTTCGGGCAATTCGCCCTCGGGATAGCGCCATTGCGCACTTCGGCGCTCTTCGTTGAATTCCCAACCGGTGTTCTGTTCAACTTCTTCGTAAACCCTGGTCAGCTCCAGATCCAGGTCTCGCCCCGAGGTACTGATTTTATCCACGGCTTTGGCCGCCTGAGACCCCGCCGGCAGCCAGGGCTGCATTTTCACCAACGCCTGAGACAGTTGTTTGAGCCACTGGCGGGTGCTGTTCAGGGGTACCGAGGCGGCAAAATGGTTCAGCGCTTTGTCCGGCAGGTGGTGCGCCTCGTCGAAAATGAACAAGGCGTTTTCCGGCTCAGGCAGGATGGCGCCGCCACCCAGTGCCAGGTCGGCCAGCACCAGATCGTGGTTGGCCACCACCACATCGGCGTCATCAAGCTCCTTGCGGGCGTCGAAGAAGGCACAGCTGTCGAAATAGGCACAGTGACGATTGGTGCACTGGCGGTGGTCGGTAGTCACCTGGCGCCAGGTTTCGTCCGGAATCTGTTCCGGCCAATGATCGCGGTCGCCATCCCATTCACGGGCCCCGTAACTGGCCAGCATGCGCTCAAACGTTGCCTGGCTGGCCGCCTCATCGTCCTGAGGCTTGTCCAGCAGGAACAAGGGCATGGTATCGCTGTCGCCATGGCCCTCGTCATGCAGGCGGGCCTCCAGCCGGGACATACAAAGATAACGGCCGCGCCCTTTTGCCAGGGTCCAGCTGAAATCCAGTTTGCTGTGTTTGCGAAGATCGGGCAGATCTTTCAGGACAATCTGATCCTGCAGGGCGACCGTGGCGGTAGAGATCACCAGGGTTTTACCCAGTGCTTTCGCCACAGGGATGGCGGCAATCAGATAGGCCAGGGTTTTGCCGGTACCGGTACCGGCTTCCACCACGCAGGTGGCCGGTGGCGAGGTTCGCTGGCCATCGTTTTCATCGATATCGCCCATGTATTTGGCGATCTCGGCGATCATCAGCCGCTGACCGTAGCGAGCGCGGATTTCCTTGCCGGCAAGCACATCCCGATAGGCTTTCTGTATCTGCTGTTTTACGTCTTCAGTCAGTGCCATCAGCGCGGGCTCACCCAGTTACGCATGGTGCCAACACGAAACTGCTGCCCGTCTTTACGGAACACCACACCGTCTTCGTTGATCTGTTCAATCAGAAGCGGGCCCATACTGTCTCCGGCACGCAAATATTGGCTGTTGATCATCACGCTGCTGGCAGACGAATTGGAGGAAACGATGTGGCTGTTGAAGGTCAAGTCCGGGATACTCTTCTGAAAGGAAAGTGGCAACTCCACAAGATGCGGTACCCTGCCCTGCGACCGGGTTGCTGTCAACTCCTGCTGCTGAGCCATCGGGCGCGGCACAATGATGGTTGGTTCACCATGCTCCGGCACCTCCGGTTGGGCCTGAACCGGGGCGACGGAAACTGGCGGTGGCGGCTCCGACACGACGTCTTCAGCGGGAGGCTCCGTGGCTGCAGGCGCGAAAGCGGCCTGAATCTCCGGCCAGAACACATACCCCAGAATGCCGGCATTCAAAAACAGCCCCAGTACGATCCAGACAAGGAGGGATACCGGTTTTCTCCGGGGCCGGTGAATCATCTGCACGGATTGCCCCAGGTCCGGCGCCTTACCCTGGCGACGTTCCGCTTCGGACTTTCTCAGAGCTTCCAGGATATAGGACATACCGGCTACCTGCCCCCACTCAGTTTCGGGACATCAATCGACAGATCATTGTTGATCTGAATGATAGTCCTCGCACCAAGAATGCCGTCTACGGTCAGGCCCCGCTTTTGCTGATACCACTGAACCTGCTGTTCCGTGTCCAGCGCTTTCACTCTGGCAACCTCGTCACCGGTGCTTGCCAACCGCTCAGCCAGCTGCATCATGCGGGCGCCGACCCAGAGTTCCTGATCAACGGTGTCCGGGTACAGTTCGCCATCCTGCACATAGCCGGGTGCCTGCCAGAGCACACGGAAATTACCGAACCACCAGGTTTCCAGTTCGCGAAAGGAAACGGCTGTCTCGCCTGCCGAGGTTTCAAGAATTGCACGGTCACCTTCCAGTGACCGGATCACCGTGTAACGTGGCTCGCTATCGTCACCGCGCAACATCAAGATGGCGGGCCTGTCCAGAAAAGCCAGGCTCCTGCGGCTGCCCCGCTGCTCCAGGCAGGCAAGGCCAACTTCAAGCGCGTGGTCACAGGCAACCGGTGCGAGGCCCGGATCGTAAGTCTGCCCCCAGATCTCAAACAACGCCTTGAAGGCCTGCACCAGTGAAAGGCTGTGGCGTTCCAGGTTAAAGGGGACGGTTGAGTGCTCAGCTGGAATGCCCGGTTCAGGTTCAGGTTCCGGCTCCGCTTTTCTTTCGACAACGCCGGCCGTTTGGGATTCTACGGCCTGAGTGAGCGATAACAGGCTGCCATCATGGCGTTCAAGCAGCCAGAACGTACCCACCACCGCTACCAGTATCGAGGCTGTCAGCAAAACGAGCTGGCCTGCCACCCCGGATCTGGCTGCGCTTTTCTTCCCCGGGAGATCGGGCTTCCCTCTGACCTCTTTCGCAGCCTGCCGAACGTGACGGCCGGTTATCTGGTGCTCACCTTCTGAATAAGCGCCCAGCAACGCCCGATCAGCAATCAGGTTAATCAGCCGGGGGATGCCGTTACTGGCGCGGTAAAGATTGCGGATGGCACCGGAGGTAAAGATTTCACCGCGAAGCCCGGCAACACTCAGCCGACAATGCAGATAGGCCGGCAGTTCAGAGCGATCAATAGCGTCCAGGTGATAGCGGGCTGTCACCCGCTGGTTCAACTGGCGCAGTTCGGGCAGGGCCAGCACACTCTGCAGCTCCGGCTGACCCAGCAGAACAATCTGCAGCAGTTTCTTCTCAGCGGTTTCCAGGTTGGTGAGCAGACGCAACTGCTCAAGCACTTCCGCCGACAGGTTCTGTGCTTCATCGATAATCAGAACCTTGTGCCGGCCCTCGGAGTGGGCTTTCAGCAGGTCCCGATTGATGGCATCAACCAGTATTTTGATACTGGCCTCCGGCTCATGAGCGATGGCCAGCTCATCACAAATGGCCGACAAGAGTTCTCTGGCAGAAAGGCGGGGGTTGAGAATCAGCGCGATATCGACGTATTCCGGCGCGTTCTCGATAAAACACCGGCAAACAGTGGTTTTGCCGGTGCCGACTTCACCGGTGATAACGATGAAACCGCCCTGACCCTCAACCCCGTACATCAGATGGGCAAGGGCCTCTTTATGACGGGCACTCAGGTAGAGATAGCGGGGGTCTGGCGCAATCGAGAACGGAGGTTCCCGAAAGCCGAAAAAATCGTAGTACATGATCCCTCAGGGCCCCGCCCGGGTCAGCGCTCAGAAATCCTCGAGCATCAGGTCTTCATCATTTCCATTGGCGAACGGGTCTTCAGTAATCTTACCATCGTTAACCAGAAATTCACGGCGTTGCAGGAAAGCGCTGCGCATAAAAGAGTAGCGATCGCCGGAAATCAGCTTTTCCGCCGGAATCAGGCCGGCCCGTATGTCGACAATCTGCAGAGCGCGCAGGTAGTACCACTCCGGACTCTCCACTTCCTGCCAGGGCGATGGCAGTACAAAGCCATCAGTCAGCAAGCCTGTGGTATGGCGAGGGGTAGACGGCCCCAGCAATGGCAATACCAGATAGGGACCGGAACTGACGCCCCAGGTGCCAAGTGTCTGGCCAAAATCTTCGTTGCGTTCCGGCAGGTCAAACGCAGTGGCGACGTCAAAAAAACCACCAAGCCCGAAGACCGTGTTGTAGGTAAAGCGCCCGAAAGCAACCACGGCCGACTCTCCCTTCCCCTGCAGCAGGCTGTTGGCAAAGTTACCGATTTCGCCCAGGTTGCTGAAGAAGTTGGTAACGCCCTTGTCCACGATGGTCGGGGTTACGGTGCGGTAGGCACTGGCAACCGGCCGCAGAAACCAGCGATCCACGCCGTCGTTAAACGCGAACACCTTGCGATTCCAGTCCTCAAAGGGATCTTCGATATGAACCCTGGTCTCCTGGCTTTCTGCAACCGGTTCCTGCATGTTCTGGGCGAACGCCACCTGGCCGTGAGTCAGGGTCAGCGCGAGAGTAATGATCAGTAAGGACACTCGACGCCGGAGAGTGTTTTCGTTCATTTTTCTGTCTCGGGTTGTTTAACCAGTTTCTGTTGGCAGACAATGCATCACTTAATTGTTCCGCAGCCTGCTTCCGGAGGAAATCGAATGTCAGTACCAGGTAATCTTGTAGACACCTTGACCATGGCTTTGCGCTGGGGCGACATGGATGCTTTTGGCCATGCCAATAACACGGTTTATTTCCGCTTCTTTGAAGAGGCCCGGATTTCCTGGCTGTCATCCATGGACCTTGGCAACGCCATGATAGAAGGCGGGCCGGTTATTATAAAGACCAGCGCCACTTTTCTGAAGGAGCTCACACACCCAGCCAGCGTTGTTATTGAAACTTATGCCGATAAGGCCGGAAATTCCAGCCTGGACAGCTATCACCGGGTCAAAGATGCTGACACCGGTGATGTTTACGCAGAAGGTTACGCCAAAATCGTCTGGATGGATCGCAAGACCCGGAAATCCACCCGCCTGCCTCAAGCCTTGAGAGCCCAGGCAGCCGGGTAACAAAACTTACCGGTGACGGACCACCACACAGCCAATCGAATAGCCGGCTCCGAAGGAGCAGATAACCCCCAGATCGCCGGCGTTCAGATCATCTTTGTGTTTGTGGAAGGCAATGATGGAGCCGGCCGAGCTGGTGTTGGCGTACTCGTCCAGGATCACTGGCGCTTCTTCCAGGCTGGCATCACGGCCCAGCACCTTTTTGGCAATCAACTGATTCATGTTCAGGTTGGCCTGGTGCAGCCACAGGCGGGACAGGTCATCCGAGCCCAGTGACAGGGATTCCAGGTGTGCCTGTATGGTCTGAGCCACCATGGGTGACACTTCCTTGAACACCTTTCTGCCCTGCTGGACAAACAGCTTGTCCGGTTTGCCCACGCCGGCGTCATCCGCCCGGTTCAGGAAACCGAAATTATTCCGGATGTTATTGGAAAATTTCGTTTTCAGGCGGGTACCCAGAATCTCGAAACCCTGGCCCGGCCGGGTGTCTTCTTCGCGCTCAACCAGAATGGCGGTGCAGGCGTCGCCGAAAATAAAGTGACTGTCGCGGTCACCAAAATTCAGGTGACCGGAGCAGATTTCCGGGCTCACGACCAGAACAGACCTGGCCGCCCCGTTTTCAACAGAGTTGACCGCCGCCTGCAGACCAAAGGTCGCCGAACTGCAGGCGACGTTCATGTCGTAGGCAAAGCCATCAATACCGAGTGCTTCCTGAACCTCAATGGCAATGGCCGGGTAAGCCCGCTGCAGGTTGGAGCAGGCAACAATTACGGCATCGACATCGGCCGCCGTTTTGCCCGCCTGTTCCAGGGCCTCAGTGACCGCCGCCACTGCCATCTCACACTGGACTGAAGGCTCGTCATTGCTGCGATCCGGGATGCTCGGCTTCATCCGTTTCGGGTCGAGAATACCCTCCCGATCAATAACATGCCGGCGTTTGATGCCGGAGGCTTTTTCGATAAATTCCGGAGAAGAAGGCTGCAAAGCTGCCACCTCACCACTAGCAATCTCTTCCGCGTGTTCACTGTTGAATAGCTCTACATACTGGTTGAACGCATCAACCAGCTCGTCGTTCGTAATAGTGGCGGGCGGCGTATACAGGCCGGTTCCGCTGATGACGGCTTTAATCACGATAACCCCACGGCATGGTTACAAAAAACGGGAATATGACAAGTTTCTGTCAGAAATACTAACACAGGTTGCCACAATTGCTCCCCCGGCAGGCGCCGGGTGTTAAACCCGGGTTTTCTCCCACTGTTTGTCCAGGCGTTTTACTGACACCGTCATCGCGGTTCCCAACTGTTGGGCAAAGAAGGAGACCCGGAACTCCTCGAGCATCCATCGGTACAACTCCAGCTCCGGATCTTTTACGCCCTGCCGTTTCTGCTGCTCCAGCTTGGCAGCGTACCGGGCCCACAGGGGCTCGATGGTGTGCAGGAATTCCCGCTCCCGGCCCATTTCTCTGGGCATTTTCTCCATCCGGATTTCCGCTGCCTCGAAATAGACACTGAAACGTTCCAGCCATTGAGCCGGCGTAGCCACCAGAAAGCCGGGATAGACCAGGTTCTGCAACTGGAATTTCAAATCGGCCATACTGTGGGCCAGGGCGAGGTCGATCTTACCCTTCAGTTTTTTCGCGATTTTCTGATACCCGGACATGGCCTGATAAAGCCGCTCGTCAGCGGCCTCCAGAGCAGGGATGAAATCGCCGCGGAACTGATCGAAACGCTGAATAAAACTGTCAGTGTCCCGGGGCAGTGTTTCGGAAAGGAAATGCTGCATCACGGTGGAAAGCAGCAGATCATCCAGCAACGCCCGGGCCTGGCCCACCGGTGCAAACATCAGGGCCGACTGCCGGAATCTGGGCAGCTTGCGCTCCAGATCCGTCAGCGTGTTACCGAAACGGTTGATGATCAACCGGGCAATGCCCCGCCGGGTGGTTTCCTCGGCGGTTAACCGGTCCAGGCAACGGGTAGCGCGCACTTTGTGGCCCAGGTCTTCCAGGGCCGGGTACACAGTAACCTGCATCCCGCCTTTTTCGGTCTGTACCTGTTCCGGCAGTTTGCCGAATTGCCAGTCAGCGTATTCCGCCGCTTCTTTCTCATCCGTTTCGTTTTCTGTGGCCGACGCCAGCGCCTGCTCGGCCCTGCCCTCCAGTTTGTTCTGCAGCTCACCCGTATCCCGGCTTTCGGCAATGGTGGAGCCCTTGTCGCCGGTGACCCGCAGATTCATGCGCAGGTGCCGGGGCAGCTCGTCCTGCGGCCAGGCATCGGGATCAATCTGCACGCCGGTCATCCGGCGCAGCTGGTCACCCAGTTTCAGCGCCAGCGGCTGATTGTCCGGCTGCATATTGGCCAGGGCTGCATCAACAAAATCGGGAACCGGCACAAAATTCCGGCGCAGGGATTTGGGTAAGCCTTTGACCAGGGCAATGCACTTTTCCCGCAATAATCCAGGAACCAGCCACTCCAGCCGGCGTTCGGGAATCTGCTTGAGCGCCATCAGCGGCACCTGCAGGGTGACACCATCACGCTCACTGGTGGGCTCGAATTCGTAGCTGAGCGGGTATTTCACACCCTCCCATTCCAAATAATCCGGGTAGAGTTCGGCAGCAGACTGGTCCACCGGACGCTGCAGGACGTCGGCTTCGGTCAGCTCGAGGTTCTTCAGCTCTCCGGCGGACAGCCCCTTCCACCAGCTTTCGAAATGCCGGCCGCTGATGATGTCTTTGGGCAGGCGTTCGTCGTAGAACGCGAACAGCACTTCGTCGTCCACCAGGAGATCCCGGCGGCGGGTTTTCTTCTCGAGGTTTTCAACGGTGTCGAGCATTTCCCGGTTACGGGCGATGAACGGTGCTTTCGAGCGATAATCACCTTCCACCAGGGCCCGGCGGATAAACAGGTTTCTGCACTCTTCCGGATCCACCTTCGCATAAGGGATGCGGCGCTTGGGCACCACATCCAGCCCGTACAGGGTGACCTTCTCATAGCCCATAACCTGGGCGCGTTTCTGCTCCCAGTGGGGTTCAAAATAATGGTGTTTCACCACGTGCCCGGCCAAAGGCTCGATCCAGTCCGGCTGGATGCCGGCGACCATGCGGGCGAAGACCTTGCTGGTTTCGACAATTTCCGCCGCCACGATCCACTTGGGGCCACTTTTCGCCACTTTGGAGCCGGGGAAGATCATCACCTTGCGGTTTCGGGTGGCCAGATACTCCCGTTTTTCCACTTTAACCGCTACCTGACCCAGCAACCCGGCCAGAATCGCTTTGTGGATGGCGTCATAACCGGCCGGTTCTTTATTCAGAGACAGTTTCTGCTCACGGCAGATCAGGGTCAGCTGGCGGTGGATGTCCCGCCACTCCCGCATGCGCATCCAGCTCAGGAATGACTTCTGACACAGTTTCTTGAGCTGATTCTGGGACAGCTCCTGACGCTGTTCCTCGAACCAGTTCCAGATGTTAAGCAGTGTGGCGAAGTCGGATTCTTTGTCGTTAAACGGCGCATGGGCCTGATCGGCGGCCTGCTGTTTCTCCTGCGGGCGCTCTCTGGGGTCCTGAACACTGAGCCCGGCAATCACAATCAAGACTTCGGCCAGGCTGCCCTGCCCCGCGGATGTCACCAGCATGCGGGCCAGCCTGGGGTCCAGTGGCAGGCGAGCCATGGTGCGACCGAGCTTGGTGACACGGCGTTTGCTGTCGACGGCGCTGAGCTCTTCCAGCAGTTTGTAGCCGTCATTGATCTGCTTGCGTTCCGGCGGTTCCAGAAACGGGAAATGGCGGATCTCTCCCAGCCCGGAGGTGGTCATCTGCAAAATAACCGAGGCCAGATTGGTTCTGAGGATTTCCGGGTCGGTGTACTCCGGGCGGTTGATAAAGTCGGTTTCATCGTACAGCCGGAAACAGATACCCGGTGCCACGCGACCACAGCGCCCCGCCCGCTGATTGGCACTGGCCTGGGAAATGGGTTCAATGGGCAGGCGCTGGATTTTCGAGCGCACGCTGTAGCGGCTGATGCGGGCAACGCCGGTATCAATCACATAGCGAATACCCGGCACCGTGAGCGAGGTTTCTGCCACGTTGGTGGACAAGACAATGCGCCGGCCTTTATGGCTCTGGAATACCCGGTTCTGTTCCTGGTTACTGAGCCGGGAATACAGCGGCAGCACTTCGGTGTGGCGCAACTCCGCGTGCCGCAGCACCTTGCTCAGGGCCCTTATTTCACGCTCGCCGGGCAGGAATACCAGCACATCCCCCGGCGGCTTTTTGTTCTGGCGCTCATGCTGTTCGATTTCTTCCATGGCCGAGAGCACACCGTCGGTCCAGCTCTGGTCGCGGTCGTCTTCGTCGCCGGCCAGCGGGCGATAGCGCACATCCACGGGGTAGGTACGCCCGCTAACTTCAATCACCGGCGCCTTGTCGAAAAACTCACTGAACCGGTCCACCTCGATGGTTGCCGAAGTGATGATGACCTTGAGGTCCGGGCGTTTTGGCAACAGCTGCCGGAGGTAGCCCAGCAGAAAATCGATATTCAGGCTGCGCTCATGGGCTTCATCGATAATCAGCGTGTCATAGCGGTCGAGGAAGCGGTCGTGCTGGATTTCAGCCAGCAGGATGCCGTCGGTCATGACCTTTACGCGGGATGCATCGGAGGTATTGTCGGTGAAGCGCACCTGATAACCGATCTGCTGGCCGACCTGTTCGCCGATTTCCTCGGCGATGCGGCTCGAGACACTGCGGGCGGCAATACGGCGGGGCTGGGTATGGCCAATCAAGCCGCGAATCCCCCGGCCAAGATTCAGACAGATTTTGGGAATCTGTGTGGTTTTCCCCGAGCCGGTCTCGCCGGCGATGATCACCACCTGATTCTGTTCAATAGCGGCGCTGATATCGTCGACACGGGCACTGACCGGCAATCCTTCCGGGAAAGTGGCCGGCTTATGCGTGGCCTGTCGTTTCTGAACCTTCTCTTTTCCCCGCTCAAGCCACTGGGTCATTTTTGCCAGGTCTTTCTCACCGGGCTTTCCTTTGTTCCGGCTGACTGCACGAATAATACGGGCGGCTTCCTGCTGATTGCAGGCATCAAGCTGGCCCATCAGCGAAGCAACATCGGTTCTGGAATCTTCGGTCAGATCGTTTCGGGTGGTTTCAGTCATTGAACGGCAACAGGCTCATTGGTCCGGTGATTTCAAGGGAGCCACAGTCTAGCGGGAAAACCGGGCCTTAGAAACACAAAGACCCCGCCGTAGCAGGGTCCTTGTCTCACACAGGCCAACGGCCTGAGGTATTACTTGTTGTCGTTTTCGTCGCGCAATTCCCGGCGCAGAACCTTGCCGACATTGCTCTTCGGCAACTCATCCCGGAACTCGAACTGCTTGGGCACCTTGTAGGCAGTCAGGCGCTCACGCGAGTACTCCTTGAGTTCGTTGGCGGTCACACCTTCCTTGCTGGCAACCACGTAGACTTTTACCGCCTCGCCACTTTTCTCATCGTCAACACCGACAGCGGCACACTCCACCACGTTCGGGTGGCTGGCAATGACTTCCTCGACTTCATTCGGGTACACATTAAAGCCGGAGACGATAATCATGTCTTTCTTGCGGTCAACGATGCGCAGATAGCCGTCTTCCTGAACCACCGCCACATCACCGGTTTTGAAGAATCCATCGTCAGTGAACGACTTCCGGGTATCCTCGGGGCGTTGCCAGTAGCCACGCATCACCTGGGGACCTTTCACACACAGCTCGCCCGGGTCACCGATTGCTGTCTCATTACCATCATCATCCAGCGTTTTGATCTCCGTCTGGGGAATAGGCAAGCCGATGGTGCCAATCTGGATGGCACTGTGCGGGTTGAAAGTCACCACCGGTGAGGTTTCGGTCAGGCCGTAGCCTTCGCTGATTTCACAACCGGTGACTCGCTGCCACATCTTCGCGGTATCACTGGTCAATGCCATCCCACCGGAAGCCGTAAGCTTCAGCGCGGAGAAATCCAGTTCCTTGAAGTCATCATTATTACACAGCGCCACAAACAGCGTGTTCAGGCCGATGAAAGCGGTGAAACGGTGATTCTTCAGCTCTTTCACGAAGCCGGGAATGTCTCTCGGGTTCGGAATCAACACGTTATGAGCGCCGGCTTCGAGCATGATGCCGCAGTTCAGCGTGAACGAATAAATGTGATACAACGGCAGCGGTGCAATGACCACTTCCTCGCCGTCCTTCACCTGATCCTCAAGCATCGGGCGAACCTGAATCAGATTGGCCATCAGGTTTGCGTGAGTCAGCATGGCACCCTTGGCGACGCCGGTGGTACCACCGGTATACTGCAGAACAGCCAGATCGTCAGCCTTGGTTTCAACCGGGGTAAAGGTCTCTTTCGCGCCCGCAGCCAGAACAGCTGGCAGTTTAAGTGCGCCCGGTATGTTGAACGACGGCACCATTTTCTTCAGATACTTGACGGCGGCATTCATCAGAGTGCGCTTGAGGGGCGAGTGCATGTCCGCCACTTCGCTGATGATGACGTGCTCGATGCCGGTATTGGGCAGCACTTTTTCGGCGTTATCAGCCATGTTGGCCAGGATCACCAATGCCCGGACGCCGGAATCGTTGAACTGATGTTCCATTTCACGCGTGGTGTACAGTGGATTGGTGTTCACCACAATCAGCCCGGCACGCATGGCGCCGAACACGATGACCGGATACTGGCTCACGTTGGGCATCTGAACAGCGATACGATCGCCAGGCTTGAGATCTGTACAGTTCTGCAGCCAGGCTGCAAAGTTGCGGCTCTGAACATCCAGATCGTTATATGTAAGCGTTGCGCCAACTGCGGAGAACGCAGGCTTGTCGGCATATTTTTTTACGGCCTGCTCAAACACATCCACCATGCTTTTGTACTGATTGAGGTCTACCTCAAGAGGTACGCCAGCGGGGTATTTGTCCTGATAGAACTGCTTGAAATCCATCACCTTCTCCTGTCTGGTTAGCGCTTTGGGAGGCACCGGACGGGCGCGGAGACTCCCTGATTATTATATTGTTCGAAGGTCGAATTGGTTAAAAAATCAACCCTACAAAGGTATCAATCTTTGAAGACGGAAAGAGAATAGCAGTTTTATTCGTGATGAGGTAGCTTTCAGCAAACAGATCCTTCACTTCACACCCAAATACCGCCATATCGGAGCTTTTGATGAGCGATACCCTGGACATTCTGGAGAACATCACCTACGAAGAACTCAACGAGGGTGATTCCGCCACCTTCACACGCACGCTGACAGAAGATGAGCTGGTGCTGTTTGCCGCGGTGTCGGGTGATGTAAACCCCGTCCATCTGGATTCCGAGTTTGCCGCAGAATCGATGTTCAAGGAACGCGTTGCTCACGGCATGTGGAGCGGTTCCTTGATTTCCGCTGCGCTGGCAACGGTTATGCCCGGCCCCGGCACTATCTATCTGGAACAGAGTCTGACGTTCAAACGTCCGGTGAAACTCGATGACACCCTGACGGTCACTCTGACGGTGCTGCGAAAGGAACGTAGAAACCGGGTGGTGTTTCAGTGTGACGTCCGCAACCAGAATGACGAAAAAGTGGTCACCGGCGAGGCGAAAGTAGTGGCGCCGAACGAGAAAGTTTCTCTGCGCAAACCCAGCCTGCCGAAAATCACCATTGAGAACTGAGCGCCCTGCACCAGAGTGTCAACCTATTTGACACTGTAACGCCTGCCGGCTTCAAGGGGGGTATCGAACACGCCCCGGTTAAAGGGCCAGCCCCCTGATTTTGCCGGAAACACTTCGGCATTGGCCCCGAACTTGCTCAACAGAACACCAGCGGGGGAACCATCCCGGCCACCCCGCTGAACACGCCGAGCCTTTGCCGATGCCCTCAACCGCATCGGCTTTTTTATTTACTCAGCTCCCGCATGGCCTGCTCAAGCCCCTCTACAGTCAGCGGATACATATGATCATTGACCAATTGTCGGGTAATTGCCAGTGAGCCACCGCCATTCCAGTAAGCCTCTGGCAATGGATTGAGCCAGACCACCTTGTCGAAGTGCTCGGTTATCCGCTGAAACCAGGTGGCTCCGGCCTCCTCGTTCCAGTGCTCAATGGATCCGCCGGGATGCGTGATTTCGTAGGGTGCCATGGTGGCATCACCAACAAATATGACTTTGTAATCAGGTGGGTAGGTATGCAGCACATCCCAGGTGCTGACGGTTTCGTTCATCCGGCGCAGGTTGTGCTGCCACATGCTTTCATAAACAAAATTATGGAAGTAGAAATATTCCATGTGCTTGAATTCCAGCCGCGCGGCTGAAAACAGCTCCTCACACACACGGATATGCGGGTCCATGGAACCACCCACATCGAAAAAGATCAGCACCTTGGCGGTGTTATGCCTTTCAGGAACCATTTTCAGGTCGAGATAGCCGGCGTTTCGGGCCGTTGAACGAATGGTATCGTCCAGATCCAGCTGATCGGCAGCCCCCTGTCTGGCAAATTTACGCAACCGGCGCAGGGCCACTTTGATATTGCGGATACCCAGGGTCACGCTGTCATCCAGGTCCCGGAATTCCCGTTTCTCCCAGACCTTTACGGCCCGGCCATGGCGACCGCCATCCTGGCCGATACGATAACCTTCCGGGTTGTAGCCATAGGCCCCGAAGGGCGACGTACCGCCGGTGCCGATCCACTTGTTGCCTCCGGCATGGCGCTCTTTCTGCTCTTCCATGCGTTTTTTGAAGGTGTCGATCAGCTCTTCGAGCCCACCGAGAGACTCGATTCTGGCCTTCTCTTCGGCGCTCAGGTGCTTTTCGAATTCCGCCCGGAGCCAGTCGTCCGGAATCAGCGACTCCAGTAATTCATCCGGGTTTTCGATGCCCTCGAAGTAGACCTGAAAGGCACGATCAAACTTGTCGAAATGCCGCTCATCCTTGACCAGACAGATTCGCGCCAGATAATAGAATTCTTCCATATCGGCGAACACCAGGCGCTGCTCCAGTGCTTCCAGCAAGTCCAGAAACTCGCGCAGACTGGCCGGAACCCTGGCCCGGCGCACTTCCAGGAAAAAGTCGATCAACATAAAGCAAGCCCGTGCCAGAAATCAGTTTCGGCGACGTACCATGAACGCCAGTTTTTGCAGCAGGTGAACATCCTGCTCATTTTTGACCAGCGCACCATACAGCGGTGGCAAGGCTGAGCTTTTGTCCTTGTCTTGCAGTGCCTGTGCCGACAGCTCATCAGCCATCAGCAGTTTGAGCCAGTCAATCAGCTCCGACGTGGACGGCTTTTTCTTCAGACCGGGCACCTTGCGCACATCGAAAAACACATCCAGGGACTCACGAACCAGTTGTTGCTGAACGCCGGGGAAGTGGACATCCACGATACTCTGCATGGTGTCGTGATCCGGAAAGCTGATGTAGTGGAAGAAGCAACGACGCAGAAAGGCGTCCGGCAGTTCTTTTTCGTTGTTGCTGGTGATCACTACAATTGGCCGTTGTTTCGCCCGCACCGTTTTCTGGGTTTCGTAAACAAAGAACTCCATGCGGTCGAGTTCCAGCAACAGGTCGTTGGGGAATTCGATATCGGCCTTGTCGATTTCATCAATCAGCAACACCACCTGTTCGTCGGCCTCGAAAGCTTCCCAGAGCTTGCCTTTGACGATGTAGTTGCCGATATCCTTGACCCGCTCATCACCCAGCTGGGAATCGCGCAGGCGGGACACCGCATCGTATTCATACAGGCCCTGCTGAGCTTTCGTGGTGGACTTGATGTGCCACGGAATCAGCCGCTTGCCCAGGGCCTGGGCGATCTCTTCAGCCAGCAGGGTTTTTCCGGTGCCGGGCTCGCCCTTGATCAGCAATGGGCGCTGAAGCGAGATGGCGGCGTTAACGGCCATCTGCAAATCATCGGTGGCTACGTATTTATCGGTACCGGTAAACTTCATCTGTTGGTTTCCTGTTGGTTACTTTTTCCGATCTTCGTCTTTTTCGTCCTTGTCTGACTTTTCGCTACCTGTCTCGTCCGGATCTGCTTCGTCAGCGTCCAGTTTGTCGAACTCGCTTTCGTAGTCCGGCAGATCGTCGAACTCCGACAGGTCGAAATCCTCGAGCCCGAATTCGTCTTCTTCCTCAGCAGGCTCCTGCTCTGGCTCTTCTGGCTTGACCGGGGTTTCCGGTTCCTCAGGATCTGCAGATTCGTCCGCCTCAGCTTTGGGCAGTTCCTCTGTGTCCTGCGTCGGCTCTTCGGTTACCAGTTCGTCTGCAACCGGTATATCTTCCTCGGCTTCAGCGGCTTGAGGCTCAGGCTCCGGCTGCTCGGTGACTTCCGGAATTTCTTCTGCAGCTGAGTCATCCTCGGTCAGGTTGTCTTCCTCAGACGTTTCGGGCTCCAGCTCCGGCATGTCTTCTGTTTCAGGCTGAGGCTCTGGCTCAGGCATGTCTTCCGACGGCATTTCTTCGCTTTGCTCAACCTCAGGCTCTGGCTCTGGCTCTGGCTCAGCTTCCGGCTCAGGTTCCACCACTGGCGGAACCTCTTCTTCGGGCGTCTCCGGCGGCAGATCTTCCACCGTTTCCCGCTCCGCCGCAGCGGCCTCTTCAGCCTCTGCCTGGGCTTTTTTCTTGCGATAGGCAGCGAAAAGACCGAGAGCAACTATCCCCACAACAACGGCTGCGCCGGCACCAATAAGCCATAACGGCATACCCCATAATCCGCTTTCCGCTGGCTCTTCGGATTGTTCTTCCTCAACTGCGGCGGGTTCGGGGGCTGCTTCTGTTTCTGGTTCGGGCGGAGCCGGCTCGGGTTCCGGTTCAGGCTGTGCTTCCACCTCTGGCTCAGGCTGCGCTTCGGGTTTCGGCTCCGGGGCTGTTTCGGGCTCCCCCACAAGCGCCGGCGAATCCACCTGCTGGCTTAGATCCGGCACCAATGGCTCAGACACCGTGGGTACCGGTGACTCCTCACCTGGGACTACAAAATTAGTGGTGGCGCTGAATTTACGAGAAAACGTTTCCGCTTCAGCGATAACCTCAATTTCATACTGGCCAGGCTTCGGCAGCTTTCCTATCTGATCCCGGTATACGCCGTCTTCCGGCGGCGTTTCCGGCGACAGTACTTTATTACCCTTGCGGCCATCACCGGAGGTAATGGCGAGCGTAACTTCCATAAGCCCCAGGAAATCCTGGCTCTGCAACTTTTCCGATTCTTCGTAGAAGGCAACTTCTACCTTGAAAGGTTCTTCTTCCGAAAACTCAGCCGGAATGTCAGCCACGGCCATGCGCATATCGCTGACCACTGTTATTCTGCTGCCCTGCCCCAGCTCACCCAGCAGCCGCCAGTCGCCGGCCTGCGGATCGGTGACTGTAATCAGATCGTAGCCGGGCTCTGCAGCCCAGCGGACGTTCTCCGGTGTGTTGTTTGCTGAAAACGGATCGCTGCCCGGTGCGGCCAGTCTCAGACCACTTTCCTGGCCAGCGGGTTTTCCTGAGAAAATCAGTGCAGTGAATTCTTCCACGCCTTCATCAACACTGAAGCCATCATTCTCAATGGGAATCTGTTCCTGAGGCACGGCACTGTTGAGGGCATTGGCAAACGCCAGATTCAGTGCTTCAGCGCTTTGCGCCAACCGGAAACTGCCGCCGGTCTGGCGCGCCAGCTCACGCAAAAACTCGATATCAGCCAGCTCGGACAGACCCACGGTATGGATGGTCGCACCCTGTTCGGCAAGACGCGGAGCCAGTTCCTGAAGAATCCGTTCAGCTTCAGCCCGGTCAGCGGCATCCCCTTCGGGAATATCAACTTTGCCATCACTGAGCACAATCAGGTGGGTATTTTCCAGGGTGCCGTCGGTCAGCCAGTCATCACTGGCCTTTTCGATAGCCAGACCCAGGTTAGTATGCAGGCCCACCGAGTTGATTCGCTCGGAGCGTTCGATCATGGTCTCGCGCCAGGCGTCATCAACCGAGCCATGGGGCACCAGCATGTTGACATACTGACCGAAGGTCCAGAGACCGGAGGAGGCCTGATCGGGCAACATCCGGGCAAGCAGGCGGACGGCGGGGCGACGAAGGTTGTCCGGGTCGGTTTCTTTCATGGAGCCGGACATGTCTACCACGATTCTGACATCTGCGTTCTCTGGCAGTGTCACGTCGGGATCCTGGGCAAGCACTCGCAATGGCAGCGCAGTGGCCACCAGAAGTATCAGGGTTAAACTCTGAAGTCGGTTCCTCATCCTTCGCCCACCTTGTTCCATTTTTGTTTATATTCGATTTATTTTCGTACCAGCCGGTACCGGACCAGATCCAGAATCCAGACCAGCACCATCACCAGGCCCGCAATGCCAAAGTTGAACAAGCCACGTGCAGCAGCGTCAGCATCACCCAAAACCAGTTCATAACCGGTAAACAGCCAGGCGGGAATCCACCAGCCGGCCACATCCGGCGATTCCACAGGCGTCAGCAACAGCACGACCAGCGCCGAGAGTAGCAAGGTGCGGAATCCATAGAACGGCAGCACCCGGAAAACGGCCTTCATCATGTAAAAAAGAACCACGAAGGCAAGGCAATAGGCGACCCAGAAAATTCCGTAGGCCAATGACGTTTCGGTATCAAACATTACAAAACCCAGTGAATAATGTGTTCTTCCCAGTCTTCTTCCGGCACGCGATCTTCGCTGACCACCTTGCCCCGAACTGAAATCCCGGCCTGATGAACCGTGTCCGGATCACCGCTGACCAGCGGGTGCCAGGCCGGAAGCGGCCTTCCCTCTGCCAGGGTGCGATAGGCACAGGTGGCAGGCAGCCAGTGATAATCACCGACGGTTTCTGGCGTCAGCACGGTACAACCGGGCACTTTCTGCAAACGCTCCTCATATACCGTACAACGGCAGCTGTCGGTATTCATGTAGCGGCAAACCAGTTCTGTGTGGTAAACGTCGCCAGTGTCTTCGTCTTCCAGTTTCTGCAGACAGCACTGGCCGCAACCATCACACAACGATTCCCATTCCGTCTGCGACATTTCATGCAGCCGCTTTCTTTGCCAGAAGGGAACCTGAGCGCTCATTTCTGGTTTTGCTCAATCTTGCGTTTGAAATCGACGATATAGGTTTCCTGCTCTTCCGGCATCTGCAGGAAAAAGTCTTTTTCAGACAGCGCGTCAAAAACCTCCTGGCCGGTGGTTCGTGAGAGCTGTTTTTCCGGTGTCAGCAACAAATCCATGGCGTGTACCGGTTTGCCGAAAATCGAACGCAGGCCCTCGGGCAGCTCGTCCCATTTCTGGCCCCGGCGAACGTAGATGTAGGTATCGGCTTTCTTGCTGCTGCGAAATACCGAGACAAATTGTCGATCTTTCATTGTTTCAGAGATTCCTCGATGTCGGATCTGACCGGTGCCAGAAGATCCAGCCGCCAGCCCTCAAAAAACGGGTCGCCCGCCAGAGTACGGTGTTTGATCACTTTTTCCAGCCGCTTTCGTGGCGCAAGAAGTTCGATTGGAACATCCGCCTTTTCCGCGGCATTTTTGAAATACTTTTTTACTGACCGATACGTCGCCTGCTGCTCGCGGGTCAAAGGACCGGGAATCAGCTCCAGCGTTGAGTAGTCTGCCTCTCGCGCTTCCTCAATCAGGCTCAAAACTTTCTCTCCGTAACGCCGGACAAAGCCTCCCGGCACGCCCTGAACATCCTTCAGGGTCGCCAGAGAGGTGGGCAGACGATCGGCAACGGCAATCAAAAGGCCATCGTTGAGTACGCGATTTCGCGGTCGGTCCAAACGCTGGCATTCATGTTCCCGCCAGGCGACCAGGGCTTGCAGTACCGCCTGCTGCTCCCGCGATAAGGTCCAGCCGCCACGGAGCTTCAGGTAGTGCAACTTCGGATCGTCGTGTTCTGCGCCCTCCTCTGCAAACCTCCTGGACTCATCTGCCAGTGCCTGTTCCAGATCCCGGGCCCGCAACTGCCTGACTACCCATTGATAAACCGGATCCAGAAAGCGGATGTCGTCCAGCGCATAGCGTTGCTGTTCGGGGCTCAACGGCCTTGCCAGCCAGTCTGACCGGGTGGCTGATTTATCCAGGGTTTCACCGAAGAGAGTTTCGACCAGCCGTGCATAACCCACTGAAAAACCGGCACCCGCCATAGCGGCGCCGATCTGAAGATCCAGCACCCCGGCCGGAGCAACGCCCAGCCAGTGCCGAAACAGCTCAAGGTCTTCACTCATGGCGTATAACAGCTTTGGGCGGGCAGGATCAGCCAGCACCTGTCGGAAGCGATCAGATGCCTCGGCGACCTCGGGATCGACCAACCAGAATTCACCGTTGCCACCAAGTTGTAACAGGCCGGGAATGGGATAAAAGGTAGACACCCGCTCAAACTCTGTGTCCAGCGCCAGCGGAACATCGCTATCGAGGCTGTCCAGCCAGGCATCAAGCGCTTCGGGGTCTTGCAGCCAGCGAACGGTATCTGGAGACGGGGGTACGGTAATGGCGGTGTCTGTTTCGGTCATAAATCGCCTGGTGGTTTAGTCGGCAAGGGGCTTTCGCCCCCGGAATGCATGGGTCAGTGTAAAGCCATCAACATAACCCAGCTCGCCACCTACGGGAATGCCATGAGCCAGTCGGGTAATGAGTACGTTACGCCCATCGAGGCGATCAGCAATGTAGTGGGCGGTGGCTTCGCCCTCGACCGTGGGGTTGGTGGCCAGAATCATTTCGGTAACGCCTTCCTTGTTTACGCGATCCAGAAGACGTTCGATACCGATTTCCTCGGGGCCCACGCCATCAATGGGGGAAAGATGCCCCATCAGCACGAAATAGCTGCCTTTGTAATCACCGGCCTGCTCAATGGCCAGAAGGTCAGACGGGCTTTCAACGACACAGAGCGTGCCGTTACTGCGTTCCGGCCTTTCACAGATCGAACAGATTTCGGTATCCGCAAAGTTCTGGCAACTGTTGCACCGGCGCACACCATCCATGGCCTGGTTCAGTGCGCTGGCCAGACGAACGCCTCCGGAACGACCACGTTCCAGCAGGTGAAAGGCCATACGCTGGGCGGTTTTCTGACCCACGCCCGGCAAACACCGGAGCGATTCCACCAATTCATCTACCAGCGGGCTGAATGCCATGAAAACTCCTCAAAAACGAAAATGACCGGGCTCAGAACGGCATTTTAAAACCGGGAGGCATGCCCATGCCCTGCATCAGGCCTGACATTTTATCTTTCTGGTTGGCTTCAACCCGGCGTACGGCATCGTTGACGGCTGCGGCCAGAAGATCTTCGAGGATCTCCTTCTCTTCCGAAAGCAGTGACGGGTCAATGTCCACCTTGCGGACATCATGGCGTCCGTTCATGGTTACTTTCACCAGGCCGGCACCGGCTTCACCGGTAATCTCGGCCTTCGCGGCCTCTTCCTGAGCCTTCTGCATTTCTTCCTGCATTTGTTGGGCTTTTTTCATCATGTCGCCCATATTGTTCATCATCTGACTATCTCCTGCCTGTGTCTGCGGGGCGGATACTTTCTTCAACGACCCGCCCTTCAAATTGTTCGACAATGCGTTTTACCAAAGGATCCTGAGCAATGGCCTGCTCTGCTGCCTGCTGCTGTGCAGCCCGCTGCCGTTCGGCGTAGGCTGCCGGCGTCTGAGGGCCTGGATTGCCTTGCTCTATTCTGAGTTCTGTGGTGTCGCCAAAGCGGGATCTCAAGGCGGCCAGAATTTTTTCCTCGTGGCGGGCATTGAGCAACCGGGCATGGCCTTCATCCACCGTCAACACAACGGTATTGCCGTCCATCGCCATGGCGCAGTTGCTGGCCAGGTTGCCGGGCATGCCGGTAATGCCCAGCTCACGAAAATCCCGCTCCCAGACAAAGTCGCCGGTGCTGCCAGGTTCGCTTTCGACAAACTCAGGCTGTTCCGATACCGCCGGTTCTCCAGCTGAAACATCTGTATCTGGCTCTGCCCGCACTTCCGTCTGGTGTTCAGGCTCGGCCACCGCTTCCGGGACTTGTTCAGAAGCAACCGGAGGCTCGGGTGTAGCTGCCACGGGCTCCGGTGCAGAAGACAGCACGGGTTCTGGCGCAGGAGGCGGAGCAGGTTCCGGGGCAGGCGGCGGCGCAGGCGGTTCCGGCTCCGGCATTGACTCCGGTTGCGGCGCTGGGCCAGGCTCTGGCTCAGGTTCACTGTGCCCGCCGCTATTACTGCTGCCGGCCCCCAATGCGGGCGGTTCACGTCTGTCGGCACCCGGCCGGAAGGCCAGCATCCGCAACAGGGTCATTTCAAAGCCCATGCGCGCATCGGGGGTTACCGCCAGATCTTTACGCCCGATCAACGCCGTCTGGTAAAACAGCTGGGCATCTTCGGCGCTGAGCTTGCGAGCCAGAGATTGCACCTGAGCGGCGTCACCCATGGCATTATCTGCACTCCCGGGCACCACCTGCTCCATGGTCACCCGATGGAACAGCGAGAGCAGGTCCGCGAGAATAACGCTGTAATCCGGTGCAAAATCGGAAATACGCCCTATTTCTGAAAGCAGACCCGGGCCATCGCGCTCAACCAGAGTGCTGACAATGCGCTCGATATCGCGTTGATCAATCGTGCCCAGCATGTTGCTGACATCGCTGGCCGTCAGGCTCTGGTTACCAAAGGCAATGGCCTGGTCACTCAGACTCAAGGCATCACGCATGCTGCCATCAGCTGCCCGGGCCAGCAGCCACAGTGCCGGGTCTTCAAACGGTATCTGCTCTTCGGTCAAAACGTGCCGCAAATGCCCGACAATGTGCTCCGGCGTCATACGTTTGAGATTGAACTGCAGACAGCGGGACAGAACGGTCACCGGCAGTTTTTGCGGATCCGTGGTCGCCAGCAGGAATTTTACGTGATCGGGCGGCTCTTCAAGGGTTTTCAGGAAGGCGTTGAACGACTGATTGGTGAGCATGTGCACCTCGTCAATCAGGTACACCTTGTATCGGCCACGGCTTGGCGAGTACTGGACGTTATCCGTCAGCTCGCGCATGTCGTCCACGCCGGTGCGGGAAGCCGCGTCTATTTCGATCAGATCAACAAACCGGCCGTCCAGAATCTCTTTGCAGCTGTCACATTCGCCACAGGGATGTGGCGTAATGCCGGTCTCGCAATTCAGACACCGGGCCAGCAAACGACCGATAGTCGTCTTGCCAACACCCCGAGTGCCGGTAAACAGATAGGCGTGATGCAAACGCTGGTGCTCAAGGGCATGCACCAGAGCCTGCAGTACGTGCTCCTGCCCCACCATGTCTTCGAAGGTGTGAGGGCGCCATTTTCGGGCTAAAACCTGGTAGCTCATGTTCCATCAACTGGTGTGAAAATGCGCCTAACTCTAGCATGTACCGGAGTTGATAAGAAGAAAGTTCAGCAGCCTTTATCAAGCCGGGTGCAAGAAAAGAGACAAGGGAATCAAGTACGGGGAGGAAAATCTGGGGGTGACCCCATCAGCAAATCTCCGGCACACAAATCCACCGCTTCGGCTGCTCCCTTCCGGGCCTGACCGGGTTCACGGTTTCATGTTGCGGAGGCACCAATGGGGCCACCATAACGGCGTTCCGGGAACATTTCCCCGAAAGCGGCGCGAATATTAACAGAAGGATTCAGGGACTACAACGGCCTGTAAAGGCAAAGGCACTTCATCCTGGCGGAACCAGCAGGCAATGCTGAAACGGGTTCGATTGGCCGGCAACACTTCATGCGGAACTTCCTCGCTCAGGAACAGCGCGGCCCTGCCGGCCTCAGGGCGCACCACACCCGTCACGCTGTTTTCATCCCGGGGGCTGAATACCCGCAATTCCCCGCCATCTTCCAGACCCCAGTCCTCATTGAGGTACAGCACCAGACTGAGAACCCGCGACGCCCTGCCCCGAAAGCTGTCCAGGTGGCGCTTGTAGAAATCACCCTGCTGAAAGGTGGCATAGTGAGCCTCGTACCGTTTCAGGCCCAGGAACAGGCGTCGGTTCAACCCGGCCATCAGTTCATCAAGAAACCGGAACAACGCAGCCTGAGGTTCGGTAAAACCTTCCAGCCAGACAATCTGGTCGCGTCGAACGCTGCGATCCCTCGTCAGGCCTTCACCACGGCCAATGCCCGCCCTGCGCATGGCATCGGTATTGTGAAGAATGGTCACTTCATTGCGCAGCGCCTCTAATAGCCCCGTTGGCATGCGGGTGGCAAGATTCAGCTCCATCCAGGCATGTTCACCCAGGTGATCCGCCAGGTCATCCAGCCAGGCCTCATCAACCCGGGAGCCCGCCTCGCCGTGCTGGTCCATCATGGCCGATTCTTCTCCAGCCACTCTGTCCAACTGTTGCGCTACCGCCCCAAGCCGGCTATCCGGCAGGGGAACAATCACCGCCTCAGTGTTTTCCTTGTCCATTAACGGACCTCCGTAATTTTAGGCTATTGTATGATCAAATGCGCCAGCGCGAAGGCTTTAATTGATTCCGCAGATAAGCAGATACACTTAAGGACAAGCCGATGCTCAGGGATCCAGGCATCATCAGCTACGGCACTGCCGCGGCGTTGTACGGGGTGCTGGCAGTTCTGGTTGCCAGCCGCTATCTCAGACGTGATATTGACCGGACACTTTTCCTTGCCGCCGTTATCAGCAGCCTGTGGGCCTCGACGCTGGTGGCACAAAGTCTGTTCGGCCATCCAGGCTTTCTGGTTCGCTATCTTCTGGAGCTGTTGCGGGACAGCGTCTGGATCCTGCTGTTGTTTGCCATCCTTCAGACCGCTGTGCGGCAGGGGCGCCTGGCGGGTCAGCTGAAAAAGGGTCTGGCTATCGCCTCCATCGCCCTGGTGGCATCCCTGGCGGCTCTGGGCAGTATCGAATTTCTGTTTTCGGTCGAGTTGCTTACCGGCAAAACCCGGATCATTGGACAACTCGCCCTGTCATTGCTCGGACTCTCCCTGGTGGAGCAAATCTGGCGTAACTCACCATCCTTCGGGCGCTCCTCGCTCAAATATCTGTGCATTGGTGCTGCAACACTCTTCGGGTATGACTTTCTGATGTATTCCGATGCCCTTCTGTTCGGGCAGATTGCAGGGCCTCTCTGGGACGCGCGGGGTTTCATCAACGCAGCTCTGGTTCCGTTGTTCGCAGTCAATGTGATCAACACTCGCAGGCAACCGGTGGATTTCCACCTTTCACGATCCGCCGTCTTCCATGTCGGCACACTGATATTCGCCGGCGGTTACCTTCTTTTCCTGGCCGCAGGCGGGTACTACGTCCGGGCTCTGGGTGGCGAATGGGGCGAAGCCCTGCAAGTCATGTTCACCACCATCGCCATTGCCTTTCTGGTCATGCTGATGGTTTCCCGCCGGGTAAGGGCCCGGTTGATGGTATTCATCAGCCAGAACTTCTTTGATTACAAATACGATTACCGGGAAGAGTGGCTGAAAATGACCCGGGAGCTTGCCCACCTGGGCAACGACCCGCCCCTCCCGGAACGGGTTATCCGGATACTGGCCAACCTGGTGGAAAGCAATGCCGGTGCAATCTGGGTACAGGACGAACAACAGAACTACACGCTCAAGGCCAGCCTGGACATGGCCACCCCCAAATACACCGTTATTGAAGCCGACTCGGAGCTGGCGCGGTATTTACGTGACCGTGAATGGGTAATAGACCTCAATGAGTACCGTAACGACCCTGTCAGCTATGACCTGCTGGAAATACCTGAAACCATTCTCCGGATACCGGATGCCTGGCTTCTGATCCCGCTTTATCTCGGAAACGAACTTTATGGCATCGCTCTGGTTGGCAAACCCTGGGCAAAAGTGGAGCTGAACTGGGAGAACTTTGACCTGATCAAGGTAGTTGCCCGCCAGGCCTGCAACCTGCTGGCCCAGGCCGATGCCCAGAATCGACTTTCCCGCGCCATGCAATTCGAGGCGGTCAACAAAGCCACGGCGTTCATGATTCATGACCTGAACACATTGATCGCTCAGCTTTCCCTGTTGGTGGCCAATGCTCCGAAACACCGCAACAACCCCGCCTTTGTTGACGACATGATTGCCACCACCGATCACGCCGTTCGCAAAATGTCGAACCTGGTTGACCACATCCGTAAACCCGATGACAACAGCTCACAGCAGGCAGCCCCAACCAGCCTGGTCACCCTGCTCGAAGAGCTGATTGAAAGCACCGCGAACCGCAGCCCGGTGCCAGTACTGAAAAGCGACCCCGGCATCATTGCCGTACAGGCAGAGCGTGAACAGCTCCGGAACGTGCTGGGTCACCTGATTCGTAACGCCCAGGATGCCAGCCCGCCTGACGGAGAAATCACTCTCACCCTGAAAACCGCACCGGACACCGCTGTACTGTTTATCCAGGACAGCGGTAGCGGAATGACTGAGGAATTCATCCGCACCCGCCTGTTCAAACCCTTCGAAAGCACCAAAGGCCTGACCGGCATGGGCATTGGTGCCTACCAGGCAAAGGAATACATACGCGAGCTGGGTGGTGAACTGGACGTCACCAGCGAACCGGGCGTCGGTTCGTGCTTCTCGATAAAACTGCCCCTGGTCGACCCGAAAAGCAGCAGTCAAAGCTCAGAACCGGTCTTTGACGCGGACCGGGCAACATAATCGTCAAATATTCGTCGCAATTAAGTATTTTACGGAAAAGTCATTGCAAAGCGTCAATAATCAGTTATAAATCAGGTTCAGGGATTTGCTCAAAGAGCGACCAGCACAGCGGGCCGCTCACTCGGGCAAGATAACAAGAACATGGAGCAAAGGACTGGTTGTTGCCGTGAAGCAGTTGCTGATAGTTGAAGACGATCCGGGCCTGCAAAGTCAGATGCGATGGTGCTTCAGTGAGGATATTGAAGTCTCGGTATCCACTGATCGCGCCTCCGCGTTAACAGCACTGCGACGCCTGGAGCCCCCGGTCGTCACCCTGGATCTTGGCTTGCCCCCCGACCCCGGCGGAGCCTCTGAAGGCTTTGCCCTGCTGGAAGATATTCTGCGACTGGCACCGACCACCAAAGTAATCGTGGTCACCGGTCGGGAAGATCGCGAAAACGCTATTAAAGCCATTGGTATGGGCGCCAGCGACTTCTACCAGAAACCTCTGGACGCAGACATTCTGACGTTTGTTGTGAATCGCGCCTTCCGGCTTGCCGAACTGGAGGCAGCCAACCGCGAACTCACCAGCCAGGGCCACTACCCCAATATCAAAGGCATGGTAGCGGCCAGCCCGGAAATGCTCAGCATTTGCCGTACCATTGAAAAAGTCGCCCCTACCGACGTCACCACCCTGATCGTCGGCGAAACCGGCACCGGCAAGGAGCTTCTGGCCCGGGCACTGCACGACCTCAGCCCCCGGGCCAGCAAACCATTCGCCGCCATCAATTGTGCAGCCATACCGGAAAACCTTCTGGAAAGTGAGCTTTTCGGTTTCGAAAAAGGATCGTTCACCGGTGCCACACAGGCCAAACAGGGCAAAATCGAGAGCGCAAACGGCGGCACCCTGTTTCTCGATGAAATCGGAGACATGCCCATGGCGTTACAGGCCAAATTGCTCCGGTTTCTGCAGGAACGGGTTGTTGACCGGGTCGGTTCTGTAAAACCGATAGCAGTGGATGTACGCGTTGTGTGTGCCACCCACCGCAACGTTCACACCCTGGTCAGCGAGGGCTCTTTCCGGGAGGACCTCTATTACCGTGTGGCAGAAATTACCCTCGATGTTCCGGCGCTGCGCGACCGCAATGGCGATGCACTGGTTATCGCCAGATCCCTGCTGAAGCAGCTTGGCACCATGATGGACCGGCCCAACATGAGCTTTTCCGAAGATGCGGAACGCGCCATCAACGCCTACCACTGGCCGGGTAATGTCCGGGAAATGATCAACAAGGTGAAGCGGGCGATCATCATGGCCGACGGTAAACGGGTGACCGCAGACGATCTTCAGCTGGAACCGGCAGATGGTGAGGCAACAACACAGCTGAATCTGCGCCAGGTTCGCGAATACGCCGAACGCGGCGCTATTCTTCAGGCCTTGCAGAACACCGGCTTCAATATGTCCCGGGCATCCCGGTTGCTGGGTGTCACCCGGCCAACGCTCTATAACCTGACCGACAAATACCGCATTGAAACATCAACCACCGCTCCAACGCCCTGAATCATCCGGAAGGAACCAGTGCTCTCGGCGGCCCCGAAATCCAGGAGTGAGAAGATGAATCGACACAACAATACCCCAAAACACAGACTGTTATGTTTCCTGACTGTCGCCGCATTGCTGCTCCCCCTGCCATTGATAACCGCTTGTGGCAATGGAGATTCGTCTGAAGCATCGGAAGCTGCCCCCCATATCCAGCGTGCGGAAACCTACGCTGACCAGGGCCAATACCGCTCTGCCTTGCTGGAAGTCAGAAACGCGATCAAGGCAGAGCCCGGCAATGCCTCTCATATCGTCCGTCTGGGCGAGCTTTACATGGCCATTGGTGCCGCCCGCGAAGCATCGGAGCTAATGGCACCGTGGCTGGAAGACCACACCCAACAGGTAGCGTTGCCTCTCGCGAGAGCCTACGTGCGACAGGGCAAACACCTTTCCGCTCGTGAAACCCTCGAACAATACAAGCCAGAGGGCCCCGAACAGCAAACCAGCGCATCTCTCATCCGGGGTGAGATATTACGGATCTCCGGTGACAAGACCGAGGCACTGACCCTGTTCCGAAGCCTGATGGAAGGGCATCCATCCAGCATGGAAGCAGCACTCGGCACCATTCGTTCCCTGTTGGACCTGAACAAGCCCCAGGAAGCCATTCGCACCGCTGAAAACTGGTTGCAACAAAATCCACCACAGCCGCAAATGCGTTACTGGAAAGGCATGGCGCAATACCGGACCGGCAATCTTGAAGCCGCCGCCGAAACGCTCACTGATGCTGCCGGAGACCTGCCAACATCGGACGTTTTCCTGCCCGACAGGCGAAACATTCTGACACTGCTGTCCCGTGTACTGACCGAGCAGGGAAAAACTGTTGATGCGCAGGTTTACAACAAGATTCTTGCCGAAAACCAGAACACTCAGGCGCAGGAGCAAGAAGATGCTGCGATGGCAGCTCTTGAGGAAGGCAACATTGATGAAGCGAAACGGATCCTGGATGACATGCTCGAGATGGATCCTGAAAACCGACAGGCTGCCCTGATGCTTGGCACTCTGGCTACCGGCACAGGAGACCATGAGACAGGCAGCCGCCTGTTAACCGATAACCTGGACCCTGAAACAACCCCCACTCCGTTTCTTCGAGCGGCAACGGTAGCGCAGGTTGACAGCGGTAAACGCGAACAGGCCCTGAAAACGCTCGAACGCGCCATGGAGGCCCGCCCCAACGATAACGAAATTCTGGCCATGCACGGCATACTGGCCCTGAGTATGCCAGAGCATCAGGAAGCCGGCGTTGCCAGCCTGAGCAAAGCATTGGCCAACGAACCGGGCCGGGTCCGCCTGCGTCTGGCCTTTGCCCGGCACTACCTCCGCAACGAACAACCCGAACAGGCCCTGGCCCAACTGCGCCAGGCATTCACGGCCCGGCCCGACGCATGGACCACGACCAGCGCCTACCTGAACCTCCTGATTCAACAGGGTGAAACCCGCGAAGCCGGGGAGATCCGGGATTCTCTGCTGAACGGATGGGCAAACCAGCCCGAGGCCATTCTGCTGGCCAGCATAGCGGATGCCCGACTGGGCAACGTAGACGAAGCAACAAAGCGACTCGAAGAGCTTGTGGACGAAAACCCGGAACTAAAGGAGCCAAAGCTGACCCTGGCGAGCCTGTACGCCCAGAGTGGCGAAAATGAGCAGGCCATCGACCTGCTGGTGACTGCAGCGAACCTGAACCCGGAGGATATCAAGCCCCTTCAGCAGGCCGGCCAGATCTACGCACTCAACCACTCTGCCGAAGAAGTTGACGCCTGGTTAACGGAAGTCGCCAGAGAAAACCCTGATCTGGCACAGAATGCCAACACCCTCTCGGCTGTGATCAACATCCGTCAGGGCGAGCTTGACCGTGCCCGAAACCTCCTGGACCCGTGGCAGGATTCCGACTCGGCCACTATCGAGCGGGCCATGGCACGGCTGCTGGTAGCCGAGGCAAGGGCCGCTGTGCAAGCCGAGGATTACAGTACCGCTCGTACCAAAGCTGCTGAAGCCATTGCAATGGAACCTGAAAACCTTCAGTTTGCTCTGCTGACGGTTGGTATCGCCCAGGCAGAAGGCAAAATAGATGAAGCCTTTGCCTCTCTGGAAGCCGTTGAGGAAAACTTCGGGCAGGAGCCAGCAACTGTTCTTTCCCGAACAGCCCTCATAAGCCAAAAGGAAGGCGCCGATGCGGCCTACGATCACCTTCTGGACCAGTGGGAGGCATCTCAGGAGGCAGCCCTGATGCCATCACTCCTCAGGCTTGCCAGGGCAGAAGCCCCGGATTCGCTCGACGGGCTCACCAATAGCTGGTTATCGGCCCACCCGGACAGCGTTGCCGCACACATGGCAAGAGCTGCGTGGCTGATGGGCAATCAGCAGGAAATTGTTGCCGCCAATCACTACAAACAGGTGATCTCACGTCAACCCGATAACACCATGGCGCTAAACAACCTTGCCTGGATCCTGAGGGAAGAAGACACCGACAGTGCACTCGAATTTGCCGAACGCGCCCGCGTTCTCGCCCCCGAAAACCCGGCAGTGCTGGATACCTATGGCTGGATTCTGCACCTTGCGGGAAAGCATGCCGAAGCGAAAGAAATCATTGAAAGAGCGGTTGCCCTTGCGCCGGATGATGCCGAGATCCGGGGCCATCTAGAGACAGTCGAAAACGCGATGTAAAGAAGTTCGACACAACCCCCTGTATCAGGCCACCCACTCAGGCCGGAGAACCATGTTTCTCCGGCCTGTTTTATTACATTGTCGAAATTCTTTACGCCTGCCCATATCACCACACCATTATTCCCTTTTTAATCAGCATCTTGAATACATGGCACGGATATAGCTTATTTAATAGCAAGAGCGGGATACCCCCTCTCGCAAGCCAAACCACCCGTGAGGGTGGGACGGAAAGCCACAGATCTTCACATGAGAAGATGGCTGGGTTGCAAGGAAAGCTCTACTAAATTCAAGGAGTACATCATGATGACTTTCAAGAACGCACTTATCGGGGCATCGCTTTTGACCTGTGCCTCGGTTGCTTTCGCAACCCCCCAGTATACCGGCTCCACAACGTCCGAAACCCCGCTGGACCTCAATCAGGGCGCAGGCTATTACCTCTGGAATGACGCCAACAACCCCAGTGACTGGTCGCTGCGCTGGACTGGTGACGGCGCCGACCACGACCCTGTCGATTGGTTCGGAAGGGTTACCTTCCAGAACTACCAGCTCGGAACTTATGAAGAAGTGGCATTTGAAGCCGGCGGCACTTACGGGGATACTCTCAACCTTTCAGCCGGTACCTTTCAAGACCTCGATTGGGTTGCCGCAACTAACGATTCGGGTGGCTATGACGGGATTGATTTCTCTCTGAGTGGCGACTATGAACTGCTTCAGTTCACACTCGGCTCAAGCCTCTACGCAGACCTGGAGAAATATAACGATGATCCTGGTGTAGCATCTACCGGTATCTTCATCGGTGATGGGTACAATTCCAGTGATGTGCTCGTATTCAAAAATCCGGACGGCCAGACATCACAGCAATTCGAGATAATGGTACCAGAACCAGGCACCCTGGCACTGCTCGGTCTCGGCCTTGCAGGACTCGGTGCGGCCCGTCGTCGCCGTGCATCCTGATTCCATCTGAAACGTAAAAAGCCAGCTTCGGCTGGCTTTTTTATGCGTGAATTTGTGTTTCACGCAAATCAGATCCACAGTAACCTTAGTGTCGGAAAAAAGCCGGGCGAATAAAAGATGTTAAGGAAGACATTAGCCAACCTACCCTATTCCCGCCCATACCTGATCGTGACTGCAGTCTGCGTGGTCATTTTCTTTCCTACCTGGTACAGACTTGCAGAAATCTGGCTGGAATTCGAACAGGTTCTCGCGCATGGCCTGGCCACCGCCGGCATCTTCCTCATCCTTCTGTTAATATATCCTCCAAAGCCGTCAGGCTCTGACCCTGTCATCGTCCGCCCTTACTTTCTTCCCGGCGCGGTACTTCTCATCGGCGTTACGCTCATCTGGGCACTGCTCGAACTTATCCGGATTGATACCCTCGCCTATCTGCTGCTCCCCGTAGGCGTGATCGCTGCATCCTGGACGTTGCTGGGGTTGCCCCGGACCCTGGCTTTTCTGCCTTATGTTCTGCTTTTATCACTTTCTCTGCCGTTCTGGGCCGATCTGATACCCGCACTTGTCACCATCGCCAGTGTGGTGGTGGGCAACTGGGTAGAGCTATTCGGAATGACGGCACTTATTGAAGGCAGCAGCATTACACTGCCCTGGGGCCGTCTGATAATCGCCGACGGCTGCTCAGGCATCCGGTATTTTGCCATTTCCATTCTTCTGGCGGCACTGGTGTCGATACTCAACGATTACCGCTGGAAGGGGTGGCTGGCGTTGCTGACCGCCGCCATGTTGATCGGACTTGTCGCCAACTGGGTTCGCATTTTCATCCTCGTGGTAATTGGTTATGAAACCGAAATGCAAAGCGAATTGCTGACCGACCACGAAATGCTTGGCTGGGTGGTCTATGGCGCCTTTATTCTGCCGGCCCTGTATTTTTCGCCTACCCGTCGCAGGCAGGCCCTGGACCAGGACGAGCCACCCCGGAGATTTTCCCGAAAAGGCTTTATTGCAGTAGCCATTGCTTTGGTGGCTGGCCCTCTGGCCATCAATCTTTCCCACCTTACGGCCACCGCCGCCACACCATGGCAACCGGAGAACCCGGAGCTGAGCCCGGCTCCAGCTTCCAGACTCCCTCTGAAACTGGCGTTGCCTGACAACCTGGAACACCGGGTGTGGCAAGACAGTAAGGGCGTATGGCTATCCCTGGCGCAATCGCAACGATCTGCCGAGACAGACTACAAACTGGTGCCTTACCTGCGCCCTGCCATTGACCGGCAAACCTGGCTGAATACCAGCCGGGAAAACAATATAACCATCTACCAACACGTGACCAATCGCCAGAGAGTGGCTGTTTATCAACGGTATCAGGTAGGCGGTTATCAGGCGCAACGCTACAGAGACGCCAAGCTTCTCCAGATACCGGCTACACTCAGGGGAGAAAGCCGGTTTGCCCTGGTAACGCTTATGGCCACTTGTTCACCTCTTGACTGTGACAGTGCAGTGTCTGCACTCAGCAACCGGCTGGCCACTCTACGTTTACAAACCCGCTAGCCGATGTCTGTCAGCCTTCGTGTTATCAAAAGTGCCGGCTTACTGCTCAGCCTCCAGCTGGTTCAGCGTGGGCTGGGCATTGTCAGTACACTGGTACTCGCTCGCTTGTTGCTACCCGAACACTTCGGGGTGGTGGCATTAGTAATGATTTCACTGCAGTTCTTCGAACTGTTGGTGGAAACCGGCAATCAGCAATACATCATTCAGAAAACCGAAGTAACGAATGCCGATCTGAACACCGCCTGGAGCATGGACATCGCCATCAAGTCGACCATGTGCCTGGCCATCATTATGCTTGCTGTCCCTATTGCCTCATTTTTCGACACCCCGGCGCTGGCACCGGCCCTGGCGGTCGCGTCAGTCACCCTGCCCATTCGCGCACTGAAAACACCGGGCATGATGCTTCTGGCCCGGGAAATCAATTATCGACCCCTGTTCCGGTTAACCCTCTGGCAGAAACTGCTTTCTTTCACCACAGTGATGATCTGGGCCTTTATCAGCCCCAGCCACTGGGCCATGATCGCCGGCACTCTGGTTTCAGCAATCGTGTTCACCGTCGGCTCTTACCGGGTGCACAGTTTTCGCCCCGGCTGGACCCTCACCCACGTGGGCAAGCAATGGCGATTCTCCCAATGGTTGTTGCTCCGGGGCATTGTTGGTTTTACCCGTTCCCAGATTGACAACCTGATGGTCTCGCGGTGGTTCGGGACTACTCAACTGGGCGGTTACAATCTGGTTCGCGAAGTCAGCCTGCTTCCGGCCCTTTCTGCGATTATACCCATGACAGAGCCCCTGCTGGCAGCCATTGCAGAAGGCAAGCATGACGCCCGAACCCTGGCATTCCGTATTCGCCTTGGCCTGACGTTGCTGATCACTGTACTGCTGCCAATTACCGGTTTCATCATGATGTATCCGGAACTGATTGTGCGGGTACTGCTGGGGCCAGATTGGGGCCAGTTTGCCAGCCTGCTGCGCCCCTTCGGGTTGTTCTTCTTTACCTTCTGTCTGTTTTCCGTGATCAGCGACGCCATCATTGCCCAGGGTCGGGTAAAACAACTGTTCTGGTTTGATTTGCTCACCACTGCGATCATTATCGCAACCCTGGCGGCACTGGCCCGTGACAGCCTTTCCACGATGGCCTGGGCCAGAGGCTGGCTTGCCGTAGCCACTACCGTGGCTTTGCTGATCATTCTTGAGCGTCAGACACAATTCCGCCTGTGGAGGCTTCTTCTGCTTTGTCTACCAGCCGCCATTGCAACCGGCATAGCATTGGCCCTCACCCTGGCCTTGCCTCTGTCAGACCAACACTTTCTGGTGGAATTTCTCGCCCGGGGGGTATTTTTTGTGCTGTTGGCTTTTGTCGGAACCCTTGCCGCTGCCTGGCCTTTCATGCGGAATACGGAAGAATGGCAGCAGCTGCAGTTTTTAGTCGAAAAACTTTACAACGGACGAAAAAAATCCGGAATGTAACTTTGTGTTACAGAGCTTAACAGCTATGCTCTACTCATCAGACGGAGTTGAGATATGGGCTGGAAATGGAATCTGTTGGCATTGAACTGAAAGAAAATTCCGGTATCGCTCGAATCAGCGAACCGGTTTCCGTGGGCCTTCCACTGGCTCGCGGCACCATTCGCAGCAGTTCAACGCTCGCGCTCAGCTGTGCAGACACACAGCAAAACCTGCTCGCCTGTTTAACTCCCCTTTGCTACTGGCCGGACGGCAGTATTCGCTGGTTGTTGTGCGAATTTGAAGCTGATTTACCGGCAAACACGAGCCAAACCCTAATCGTCTCAGATACTGACACGCCTTCTGATACAGACTGCTGCGTTGATGCCGTGCCAGAAGGCTGGCAGATAACCACGGATCAAGGCCACCTGTTGCTTCAGCCCTGCCTGCCAACCTGGAAGTTTTTAACTCACACGTCCACTACCACCACCGAGGCGCGGCTGACCGACGAAAACGGGGATTCCTGCCGGGCTGTAGCAGACAGCGACTGGCGCTTACAAAAAAATGGCCCGCTATTTATAGAAGCCAGCCTAAGCGGTCACTGGTTGCGACCTGACGGCAGCGCCCTCTCCCGTTTCCACTGCTCACTGCGCATCTCGAGGAAAACCGGGTTGGTGACCGCCGATGTGCAGATTCATAATCCCAACCGCGCCCGCCACCCAGGGGGGTTATGGGATCTTGGAGATGAGGGTTCTGTGCTGTTCCGCAGCCTGGAGCTGGTGACTACCTCGCCAGAGGCAGACACCGCCTGTCTGTGTGCTGATGCCGTTAACCCGAACAATCAAACAATCACGGCGCCGGATATCAGTCTGTATCAGGATTCCAGCGGCGGCGAGAACTGGAACAGCGCCAACCACGTCGACAGATACCAGGCGCTGACAACACATTTCCAGGGCTATCAGCTAAGCGCTAACAACGAAAAAATTTACGGTAAACGTGCGAATCCGCTGTTAACGGTCACCGGAGCGGGAGCTGAGGTACAGATAGCAATACCGGGTTTTTGGCAAAACTTCCCCTCAAGCCTTAGTTACCGTGAGGGCTCGGCCGTCGCCGGTCTGTTTCCAGAACAACCAGACGACCAGCTTTATGAACTTCAAGGGGGTGAGCGCAAAACCTTGCGCTGCCTGATTGGTTATCAGGAATCGGTGGGCGACCTTGCCTGGGCCTATTCGCCACTCACCCCGATACTCTCTCCGGCAACCTATGAACAAGGGCTAGCATTCCCGTGGTTCAACGCCAATAACGGTAAGGATCCGCTCGCTGGCCTGATTAATAAGGGGCTGAATGGCTCGGCTAACTTCTTTGCCAAACGGGAGCTGATCGACGAGTACGGCTGGCGCAATTTCGGCGATATATTTGCTGACCACGAAAGCCTCTATCAGCCTGAGGGCCAGCCTCTCCTGATTTCGCACTACAACAATCAATACGATGCCCTGTACGGCTTTGCCCGCCAGTTTGCGGCAACCGGCGATCCACGCTGGCACGAACTGATGAACGACCTGGCGGCCCACGTAACCGATATCGACATCTACCACACAACGCAGGACCGGGCTGAATACAATAACGGGCTGTTCTGGCATACCGATCACTACCTGCCAGTTCAGACAGCCACCCACCGCACTTTCAGCTGCCACAACAAAACCAGCAGTACGCCTGGACAGACCGGAGGTGGGCCCGCCGCTGAGCATTGCTACACCACAGGTTTGCTTTATCACTACCTGATGACCGGCAAGGTATCCTCTCGTCAGGCCGTGTTAGAGCTGGCGGACTGGATGGTGCAGGTACATGAAGGTTCTGGCGGCTTTCTGGAACAACTACTGGCGGTAAAAAAACAAGAGTTTCCGAAGCTTAAAGCCTTACTCAAGCGGCAACATCCCACTCGACACCGTTATCCGTTTACCCGGGGCACCGGGAACTACCTGAATGCCCTGCTTGATGCTCATATACTTGCGCCCAACCACGACTGGTTAGAGCGGGCCGGGGAAGTGGTCGTGAACACTTGTCACCCCGCCGATGATATTGCCGCCCGAAACTTGTTAATACGCGAGACTGGGTGGCATTACCTGGTTTTTCTCAACAGCCTCTGCCGATACCTGTGGCTCAACAATGAATCGGGGTGTCACGATTGGCACTATCAATACGCACTGGCCAGTTTCCGGCACTACACCCGTTGGATGCTGGACCACGAACGGCCATTTCTCGATCACGCTGAGCAACTGGAGTTTGACAACGACACATGGGTTGCCCAGGACACTCGCAAAGTCATGTTGATGTATCAGGCCGCATGTTTCGACCCGGAACACAAAGCCCGCTACCTCGAGAAAGCCCGGGAATGGCTGGAGTATGTGATTTCAACACTTGAGAACAGCCCGGAACAGCATTTTTCGCGCATCCAGATCATCCTGCTCCAGAATCACGGTCCGCACCTGGCATCGGTCACTATTCCCGAACAAGCGCTGAAAACCGACTTAATTCAGAGCTCCCGCCTGAAACCACCAGCGCTATTGTTTCCAGAGCTGGGTCTGCGGGTAGTGAACCGACTATTTTGGGGCATTCGCACCTTCAGACCCACCCGTGAGCGGGCCTGGCTTAACACGAGGTTGGAACGGCGATGAATATCCGAAGCTATATCAAACGTACGGTCAAGTTCCTGTTTCTGCTGCTGACACTGCCGCTGTATGCACTCTATAGGATATTTAGCCTTGCCGGCCATCCAGACGGAGTTTTCCAATCTTTTTCCCAATTCCTGAGCCTGCTCCCGGGTAAGACCGGAGTCTATGCCAGGGCAGCCTTCTACCATTTGGCTTGCCCTGAAACTTCCGACGATATCTCCATCGGATTCCTGACCGTTCTGTCCCATCGTAATACCAGCATTGCCAGCGGTGTGTACATAGGCCCTCAATGCAATATCGGCATGTGCCGGATCGGAGAAAACACATTGATTGGCAGTGGAGTGCATGTACTCAGTGGAAGTAGGCAGCATGAGTTCAGTGATATCGAACGACCAATTAAGGATCAGGGGGGACGTTTCGAAAAAATCGCCATCGGAAATGATTGCTGGATTGGTAACACAGCTATCGTGATGGTTAATATTGAAAGAAAAGTAATTATAGCGGCAGGTAGCGTAGTCGTAAAAGAGCCAGAATCAAGCTGTGTAATTGCAGGAAACCCCGCAAAAAAAATAAAAATGCGACCTGAATCTAGTCAACAAGAATCCCCACAATATAATTGATAAATATACACATTCAGGAAAATAAGAATGACCATCAAAAAACGAATATTTGAAAAATTATTCTTTTTTGCCTTATATATACGCGGAGAAAATTACACAAAATATACTAAAGAGTATAGTAACAACCAATACCTTCCATTGAAAAACCAAAAACTTAATCAACTAATAAGGCTAAATGAATTATTAGCTATAGCCCAAGACATTCCACATTATGGAAATAGAATTCCAACATCACTGAATTCGCTAGAATCTATTTCATCGCTTCCACTTCTAGAAAAAGATGAAATAAGAAATACGCCTAAAGCGTTAATGAATCGCAAAAGTTTAAATCAGCGTTTAAAAACATCGGGAGGCTCAACAGGCGCTCCGGTAACGATATTGAAAGATAGCCGAGGTGTCGCTCATGAAATGGCTGCATCATGGCGCGGATATCATTGGGCTGGCATTTGCGAAGGAGACAAACAAGTCCGATTCTGGGGCGTACCTCGTAGCTTTAGGGATAAGATGCGCTCAAAGATCATAGACCTAATTGGCCACAGAATAAGAATTACTGCCTTTGGCTATAACCAGAAGAGCATGATTAAGGCGTTAACAAAAATCGAAAAGTTTGATCCTGACTACTTTTACGGCTATACGTCCATTATAAATGATCTAGCAATTTATGTATTAGATAATAAAATTACACCAAAACTAAACCTTAAATCCATAATAACCACCTCTGAAGTTCTAACGGAAATTGACAGAAAAAATATCGAGAGCGCCTTTAGTGCCAAAGTTTTCGATGAATATGGTTGCGGTGAAGTAGGGACTATCGCTCACCAATGTGATTTTGGTTCGATGCATATTAACTCCGAAAATATACTAGTGGAAGTTTTAGACCGTCAGGGCGTTCCGGTTTTACCAGGACAATCTGGAGAGCTCGTTATTACTGATTTAACCAACCAATCAATGCCACTTATCCGCTATCGGCTTAAGGATTTTGGAACATTGAGCCCCCAACCCTGCTTATGCGGTCGGACTCTACCAGTGTTAGAGAAGATTCACGGTCGACAATACGATATATTAACCAATAGTTTCGGAGAAAAATTTCACGGTGAGTTTTTTCTTTACATATTAGAAGATGCAAGAAAGAAAAACCTCAACGCAAAAGGCGTCCAGTTCATACAAAATAGAAATTTAGATATCATAGTAAAGCTTATGGCAGGTGATAAAGATTACCAAGATTTAAAGGTTTATATAGAAAAACGAATAAGAGAGGATTTCGATCGCTACATCGATATCAGCTTTGAATTAGTTAATAAAATCGAACGAGAACCGTCAGGAAAACTAAGAGTGGTAAAATTCGAGCCTTAGGAATTGAAGATGAATAACAACCTTGATCAAAAAAAACCATGGCTATCAGTGGTATTGCCTGCGTTCAACGAAGAAAAATACATAGCTGATTGCATCACGTCCATTCTTTCCCTAAACCTGCTTGATGACGAATATGAAGTAATAGTCGTTGATAATAATTCCACCGACAATACGGCAAGCATCGTCAAGCAGTTCGACAGAGTAAAGTATCGACATTTAGAAACCGGAAACGTCGGCGCTGTTCGAAATTTTGGAGCGCGTGAAGCAAAAGGAAATTATTTAGCTTTCATTGACGCAGATTGTATCGTAAAACCTACTTGGGGTCCTAAAGCGAAATCACTTATTAGAGATAACACTAATACTACTTACGGGGGAAGCTGCCACGCTCGCCAGACAGCCGGCTGGATAGAAAAATATTGGTTACTTACGCGAAATACTCTACCAACGCTTCCAAAACACCTTATCGGTGCATCGATACTAATACCTAAGAGTATTTTTTTTAAAGTTGGAGGCTTCAATGAAATTGTGACATCCGGTGAAGATACGGAGTTATCAATAAGTATACAACGCATGGGAAACTCAGTAATATTAACTCATGACTTAGATGTACTACATCTGGGAAACGCCAAGACGTTAAAAGACTTCTTCTGGCGTCAAGTGTGGCAATCAGAAAATTATTTAAAATCTCCGGCGGAATCACTACGAGATCCTATATTCTTTCTGGCACTTATATTTTTAACAACACTTATTGGAACGTGTTATCTTCTTTCAGAATCGTTAATACTTTCATTTCTTCTTTTAATGTCAGCTTTAGTTATGCCGCTGGTGCTCTCTGTAAAGCGAGCCTATCGAGCAAAATTGGGCTTATTGTTCTTCTTGAAATCACTACCGGCGATTTACATCTTGGATCTAGTATACCTGAGTGGGAGAAGCGCCGGATTAATAAAAAGCATAATTATATGGCGACCAAATTGAAATGAAAGATGAATTGTATTTAATTTATACAACAAATACTGAGTCGGTAATTATTTTAATTCTTAAATGACAGTTAAAATTATAACACCAATCAAAATTTAAAATAATCGCTAAAAATATAAAAATATTATAAAGACGGACAATCCTCTACCTTTTCTTATAAACAGCCAATATATTGTTTTCAATATAACGAAGCCGGCATTTTTTCATAACCACCCAAAAAAACATCTCTACTCGGTTTAGAAAATCGTATTCTATTGTTGCCGAAACGTCATCCAAGTATTCAAATAGTACTGAGTCATATTCGCCATCTTTCAGAAACAAAAAGTCTAAGTCCTTCTTGGAATTCATTTTGTAAGAAACAGGGAAAGTGTCTTTCGATTCACCACCCCAGAATATTTTTTTTATTCTGTGATGCCAAGAAAAGGGAGTTAGTCTAGTAATAACAGGAATAGGACAATACTTATTAATCGTGTAAATAACAACCAATCCATTCCGCTCAACGCATTGATTCAGTTTCTTCAAAACATCTTGTGGGTTCTCGACGTGTTCAGCAACCATTCGAAAGGTAACTAAATTACATTTTTCAGGATCCTCCTCCATTTCCTCAAACAACGAACACACTTTTTTGTGGGCATAAGGGTTTTCTAACACATTTTCGCTAGGATCTACTGAGGTTAAGGAATAACAGCGCCTTGAAAGATCCCTAGACAATTCCGGATTGTGAGGTAAAACGGATCTCCCACCTCCCACATCGATCCATTTTGTGTCTTCTTTTACCAAGCTATCTATAAAGCACTCATATATATCTCCCGCAAGTGTATATCCAAATTCAATCCGACGCCTTGGTGACCACCCCATAGTCGACTTATAGCCATACTTTTTAAACGAATGACACTTAATTATGTCGTCATCTACTATTTTTTCTTGCATTGGGAGATTGCATCCTTAAAATTCTTCGTCATTTCTCTAATTTTTTATTTAATTGTCACGGAACCCGGAGGGTTAGGAGCAGAACCTTTCTGCAAACCTCCATTTGTCAATATTTCCGTGGAGATCACTACGTCATCGATAGCGTACCACTCTTCTCTTTGTTCACTATTAGAGTACCCTCCATTTAACCAGTAGTCATTACCTCCAATAGCAACCACATTCCATTTAACCATCTTATTTTCTGCGTTCTCGCCTACCCAAGTTACCTTGTCTGACTCGACAACTAAATTATCATCAATCCATTGCCGAAAAACTCCATCTTGAACGCCGGGCGAGGAATTCATTTTCACGAAGAAAGCAAGCTTTGTCCATGTGCCCGGCGGACCAAATACCTGTTGATGAGATATTGTTCCTGATGACTGTAGTTCTGAACCTGATAACTTATCATAAATAACTGCGTCGCCTTCTGATGTAGATCCTTTCAAGTCATAAGTGAAATTCGCAGACATATCCCCCAGGCCATTTAATCCTCTAGTCAGGTCGCCAACATCGTCATCTGTCATCGTGTAGTTTTCACCATGGGGCCCGCCCCTGAAGGCCAGCTTGTTTCTAACACCATAATTATCACTGAAAGCATAATCCCAGAACAATACAGGGCCTTGAGCGCCGCCTTGAAATCCTTGCCAAAATTCTCCCACCTCATCCCAACTGAAAACACGAAATACTTTTGAAGATGCTTGGCTAGAAGTCCAATTTGGGTCAAATGATATCCAAAACTCGACGTATAACTGTTCGAATCCCCCTCCAAACTTATCCAGATATATCCCTAAAGCTGAGTTGGATTTCCATTCATTAGAATAATTGGGATTTATATGGTGCTCTCGCCAATTCACGGCAGACTTGCCAGTGCTCCCTCGAGCTTTATCTGAGTTTTTCTTCAGTATTTCCAAGGAGTCATGAGCTGACGGGGGGTCGTAATATCCGGCTTGATAATGGCTGTCCCAGTCTCCAGGGAGAACATCCCCAAACCAGACCGCTTGGTACGTGTTGTCCGTATACTTGCTGCTAGTCCAGTCACTCAGATCATCAAAGTTTTCTTTAAATATCACTTCAGACTGCGCAGCCAAGGGCAACCAGCCGCCCATCAGCACCAGAGCCAGGCTTGTAGAGCGAATGCGCGAGAGTTTCATAGCCACCCCTTCCATCCTCAGTGGGCCGCACACAGTAACAATGTGTAACGGCGTGTAATGAGTCTAGCACCCGGAACTACCCTCTGCATCATCAGTTATTGCGCTTCAGAATTATTTTTGCTCAGTAACTGTACAGACCACAGAAACGTTGTGTAACATGATGTTACAATAACGATATTTCGGCGCTCTCCAGGGAAGGTTTTTTATGAGAGTTCTCACCATTTTCGGTACGCGCCCGGAAGCCATCAAAATGGCGCCCCTGGCTCTTGCTCTGGCCAGGAACCCGGGTTTTGAAGCGCGTGTCTGCGTGACAGCACAGCACCGCCAAATGCTGGATCAGGTTCTGGAATTGTTCGATCTGACACCCGATTACGACCTGAATGTGATGAAGCCGGGACAATCCCTGGGCAACCTCACAAGCAGTATTCTTCAGGGTCTCGAGCCGATCCTTCTCAGAGACAAACCTGATCTGGTGCTGGTGCACGGTGATACCACTACAACCCTTGGCGCCAGTCTGGCGGCCTATTACCAGCATATTGCCATTGGCCACGTGGAAGCCGGTCTACGGACCGGCAATCTGTATTCGCCCTGGCCGGAAGAAGCCAACCGAAAACTCACCAGTGCACTGGCCAATCAGCATTTTGCGCCCACCAGAATCGCACGCACGAATCTGCTACACGAGGGCATCGCGGACAATCACATTCACGTTACCGGCAACACGGTGATCGATGCCCTTTTGATGACGCGAAGCCGTATCGATAACGATAGTGCTCTTCGGGAACGCATGCGCCGGCAATTTTCTTTTATTGATACCGACAAGAAACTGGTCCTGGTAACCGGCCATCGCCGCGAAAGCTTTGGTGCCGGTTTTGAGCGCATCTGTCAGGCTCTTGTCACTCTCACACGCGAGCATCCCGACATAGAAATTGTCTATCCGGTGCACCTCAATCCCAATGTTCGCGAACCGGTATTAAGGCTTTTAGGCAATAACCCGGCCATTCACTTGATCGAACCACTGGACTACCTGCCCTTTGTGTACCTGATGAACCAGAGTTATCTGATTCTCACCGACTCCGGTGGTATTCAGGAAGAAGCTCCCTCTCTGGGCAAACCGGTGCTGGTGATGCGCGAGACCACCGAACGACCGGAAGCGGTCAGCGCCGGCACGGTGACACTGGTGGGAACCGACGCTGATCGAATAGTCAGCGAAGTCAGCCGCCTTATTACCGATCCCTTTGCCTATCAAAGCATGGCTCGCTCCCATAACCCCTACGGCGACGGCGAGGCCTGTCAACGCATTATCGACGCTCTTGCCGCCAGCCCCACCTGTTCCCGCAGCGTAGAAGGACTCTGTTCATGAATACCATCAAACGCATTGTGGTCATGGGCCTGGGCTACGTTGGCCTGCCTACGGCTGCAGTCTTCGCGTCCCGTCGCATCGAGGTGCTGGGCGTGGATGTCAATCAGCATGCCGTGGACACCATTAATCAGGGCAGAATCCATATAGTCGAACCCTCTCTGGATATTGTGGTAAGAGCCACTGTCACCGAGGGCTATTTGCGAGCCGCCACACGCCCCGAACCCGCAGACGCTTTTCTGATTGCAGTGCCCACTCCATTCAAGGATGACAAGGTACCGGATCTGCGCTTTGTAGAAGCCGCCGCCCGCTCTCTTGCTGCGGTACTCGAACCCGGCAATCTGGTGGTTCTGGAGTCAACATCCCCAGTAGGCACCACCGAAAGTCTGTGCCAGTGGCTGGCTGAAGAAAGGCCCGACCTGACCTTCCCTCATCGCCATGGCCAAGACTCCCAGATTCGCGTAGCCCATTGCCCGGAACGGGTTCTACCGGGACAGGTGGTCCGGGAGCTGGTGGAAAATGACCGTGTAATTGGCGGCATTACGCCAGCCTGCGCTGACGTTGCCATGGCGCTCTACAGGCAAGTGGTACAGGGCGAATGCGTTACCACCCACGCCCGCACGGCGGAACTGGCCAAGCTTACCGAAAACAGCTTTCGGGACATCAACATCGCTTTCGCCAATGAACTGTCACTGGTCTGTGATCACCTGGACATCAATGTCTGGGAAATGATCCGGCTGGCCAACCGACACCCACGCGTGAATATTCTGCAGCCAGGGGCCGGCGTTGGCGGTCACTGTATTGCCGTAGATCCCTGGTTTATTGCGCATAGCGCCCCGGAACAGGCCCGGCTGATACGAACGGCCCGCGAGATCAACGATCATAAACCGGACTGGGTAATGGACCGGGTCCGCCAGGCTGTGGAAGCCATTGAGCGTCAGCACCCGGAAAAACAGAGGGGAGACATCATCGTCGCCTGCCTGGGGGTAGCTTTCAAACCGGATATTGATGATCTGCGCGAAAGCCCCGCGCTTCGCATCACCCAGGGCATTGCCCGGCTCGGCTGTCAGGTTCAGGTGGTCGAGCCCAACGTCAGTGAGCTGCCTCCTGCCCTGCAGGCGCCGAATATCCAGCACGTAAACATGCTGCAGGTATTGCAAACAGCCGATATCACCTGCGTTCTGGTGCGCCATGCCTCGTTTATGGAAATCCGCAGTCTGTTGCAGCAGGTTGACGGCCTGATTGATGTTGTCGGGCTGACTGAGTGCTAAGGATCTGAATATGGCACAACGAGAAAAACACACATCCCCGGTAGCAGATCTTGAAGGGCGGAAGCTCCTGTTCATCGCCTATTTCTTTCCGCCAACCATCAGCACCGGCGTCCCCGGGTGCATGCGAACCATCAAGTTCCTGCGACATTTGCAGGGCGGCGAATGCCATGTGCTGACGACACCGGCAGCCGAGCTGAGCGAGGCCGACTCCGCCCTCCGCCATATCCCACTACCTGTTAACGGGGAAACGCTCCACCGGGTAGCCAGCCGGGACCTGTTTCACGCGTTACTGGCAGGCCGAAGCCGGCTCAAGAAGCTGATTGGCAAAAACCAGAATGCCCCGGCACCCGCCCAGAGCACCTTCCGCTCAACCGCCGAACCGGAAAACGCGTCGCGGAACCAACTGCAGAAGCTCAAAGATTTCGTGTACGACCTTTGCTACTTTCCCGATCAGGCCGGTCCCTGGATACTGCCAGCCGTTATGCGGGGCCGTCGCGTGGTCCGCGAAAACAATATCGACGTTATTTTCGCCACTGGCTCTCCCTGGTCCGACCTGATCGTCGGCTACCTGATCAGCCGGCTCACCGGCAAACCACTGATTGTTGATTTTCGTGATCCCTGGATGAACAACCCGTTTCACCACTCCAAGGGACCTGTGCTGGACAACTGGGCCCATCGCTGGGAGAAGCGCATCGTCGAGAAGGCTGACGTTGTTTCGCTGAACACAGATCCGCTCAGAGCGGAGTTTCTCGAACGCTATCCCGAACAACCCGTGGATAAGTTCTTTGTCATGCCCAACGGTTACGATCCGACGGATTTCGGCGCGCTGGAACCGACCGGGGAACACCATTCAGAGGATGGCTGGTTCACACTAAGCCATGCCGGGTTTCTGTACGGCGTACGTGATCCAGCCGCCTTGCTGGACGCAATTATGGTCGCCAACCAGAAGCTGGCCGGCAGCCAAAAACAGATACGTTTTTGTCAGATCGGCGATGTTCAACTGGATTATGATCTGGCTGGCCGTTACCAGGCGATGATTGCCAATGGCACCCTGCTACTTGAGCCTCCCCGGCCCTATCAGCAATGCCTGCAGGCCCTTGCCCGGGCCGATATGGTGGTAAATATTCAACCGGCAACCCGCAGCCAGGTTCCCTCCAAGCTTTACGATTACCTGGCTATTAACCGCCCCATTCTGAACATAACACCCAAAGACGGCGCACTTGGCCGTATGGTCAGTGAACATGGTCTGGGGGAGCTTTTTGATTTTGATGAAACCGAGGCCCTGAGCGACCGTTTACTGACGCTGGTTGAAAACTCACAAAGCCAACCACCGTTTGCCGGCTACAGAAACCGGGCTCTGTTCGATACCCGAAATACCGCGGCTGACCTGGCTGAGAAAGTAAAAAAACTGACAGCTGAATAGGCTGTCAGTTTCAAACAAATCCGCGATTCTGGTTAATCAACACTGATCGACACGACATCAGAAAAAACGCTGTCCAACCCGGACGTATCTATCACCTGAATTTCAAAGTACCAGGTGCCGGTCGTCAGGCCCTCAAAAGTGCGGCTTGTTGTGTCAGCCGGAATCTCAATTTCCTGACTAAGCGCCTCCTCATCCTGCCCATAGCGGATCAGGTAATGATCAATTTCGCTCAGGGAAATGGAGCTGCCGTCGGTACGGGTAGACGGGGCAGTCCAGTTCAGGGTCACAGAACCTTCGCTTGTTTCCGGCGTAGACGTTACCGGCGATACCGGCTCGCTCACCTCTGCCAGCGTCCACGGATGAACACCCATCTCGTATGCCTGAAGACTGGTCAGTTCCTGATCGTTGTGCACGGTCGCGGCATCGTCCTGCCAGGGATTGAGGCCATAGCTCAATTCCCAGACATCCGGAATGCCATCCTGATCGGAATCGACCAGCGCGGTCTGATCAGTCAGCTCCAGTGACGGACGCTGGAACAGGCCAGGCTGATCGATCACATTGCCCGTTTGCACATCCGTTAACCATAGTTCTACGGTCGCTCCACCATAGCCTTCGAAATACTCAACCACTAGCTCATAAGGTGCCTGCTCGACATTCAGTTCGACAACCGACGAGTAAGTTGTGGCTGATTGCGGCTTCCAGCCATCAATCACTTGCTCGCCATTTAACCAGGCTCTCACACCATCATCCCCTCTCAGATTAAGTCGGTAGCTTGAGGCGCCACTTTCATGGGGCGGATGAACCTGTGCAAACCAGCGCACACTAAACCCGTCGGAAGGAATAGAGGGATCGGGGCTATCACCGCCCCAATCAAACGCAATAGCGTCATCTGTACGCGTAAAGACAAAACTGTCAAAACGATTACCGCTGAAATAATGACCAATAAAGCCATCCATGAATTCAAGCCCAATGATCTCTGGCTCCCCATAAAGGTATTCATACAAATTCACCGTTTCACCATCGATTTCGGTATAGATATCATCAGGATCAAGTGGGTCTAAGTCGTAGGCAAATTTCTCGCCATCGGTAAGGCCGTCACCAGACGTATCAGGGTTGGTCGGGTTAGTGCCTAGCAGAAACTCCTCCCGCGCAGTCAGCAGATCGCCGTCACTATCTACTGAAGCGTCAGATGGGTCACTAGGATCCATGCCGTAAAACACTTCCCAGTTGTCATAAACACCATCCTGATCCTGGTCCTGTGGCGGATAAGTCGGCGAAAACGTAAGGTCCTTTCCGCCATCAAAAAAGCCGACCCTGTAACCCAGGCTGTAGATTTCCTCTGCATCCTCCGATTCCGAATAACCGGAAGGCGCCCAAGACGCCAGAGACTCTCCGTCGATGATCTCCTGTGAGATTCCCGGTCCACTCCACGCAACACTAAAATGATCACCGCCAACACCCTGCTTGTGCAGCAATTCAAAATAATATCGGGTACCGGCATTAAGACGAATCAGACCGGACTTTTGCGAGGAGTATTGAGTGTAGGTTTCCTGATTGGTCCAGCTCGGAACATGAGCGATTTTGACCAGATTTTCTGCAGAGGAATCGGTACTGAGAGAGAGCTGAGTTTGATCGTCAGCTGCCAGGAAAAATTTATAATCACCGTCGGCCGGCGGGATAATATAACCACGTACAAAAGCGCCGTAGTTATCTCCTCGCTTACTCAGACTAGCCAGCCGTTCGATGGATGCCCGTTCAGTAGGCTGGTCAGGAAATATATCTGAAGAGGTCAATCCATCCAGAGTAGAGCCAGAAATGCCATCATAATAACGGACATAAACGAGGCCAATTTTACTGGTCGAAGGCGTCGCTGCTGTGGGTGGAAGATCTTCAAGTGCCGGATCACCAATGGTCTGACAACCTGCCAAGGCAAGCATCATCAGAAATAGCTTAACAATCTGCATCTTGCGCATGGCGACCTCGTTGCCTTCATTTGGATACTGCATCAGCTAACAGTATTGATGCCAATCCGCCAGAGCGCCAAGGGGTGCCATGATCGTTTTGGAATAAAGAATTACATTTAGTTACGTTATGTTACTTCCTGGATATCTTTCGCAACCACGGCAGGTAGGCCAGCCCGGCCCGGCCCGTTTTGAGACATTTGAAATAATGTGAAAGAGCTTCCCGTTTGCGTTCATCTTCCAACGCAGTATTGGCAAAGCCAATATGCTTGGCCGCCAGCTTCCCGAGCAGATGTCCACGATATTCTCTCGGGACTGGCAAAACAGTAAGAACACGATGGATAAAGTCAATCTCACCAACAACATAAGCGTATGACTTCGATAACGAGCCAGGTGTATCGCTTTGAATAAACACACGGGTTTCGTCAAAAATCAGCTTTTTATCCAATGACATCTGGATCGCTACCCAGGTCCACTCAAAGTACTTCTGAACATCGGCAAAGTAATCAATTCCAACCGTTTCTGTACGGAACAATCCACCACAAGAAGCCAGCCAGTTGCCTTGCATCAATCCTTTCAAGGGATTCGCTGCACTACTCCTGAAATGGCTGAACATAACAGCTTCCTCGTCCACGTTGTCGCCCCGATAACCATTTGATACCAACACATCCACGCTGGGGCTCTGATCAAGGAGCGAAACACGAAGTTTCAAGGTATCCGGAAGCAACTGATCATCGTCATCCAGAAAGCAGAAATATCGACCAGTGACGGCCTCCCGGCCCTTGGCAATAGCCTTGGTCAGGTCACCAACGGAAAGATAGAAAAGTCGGAGGTCTTTGTTTCGCTCAAGAGCTGCCCGAAGCTTCGGGCAATAACGATTACCGTTGAGCACCACTAATGTTTCTACACTAACGCCCTGCTGTCTGAGCGTTGTTGCTATAGCGCGATACAGCGATTCAACTCGTCCATGCTCGCCCGCAGTAGGTATAATCACAGTGACATCCGGCGCTCTATTTTCCTTCATGACTCACCTCTATCTGTGCCAGTACCTGGCGCGCGATCTGCCGGTAGTGCCCACCTTTATGCTTTAGAATAAAATGCACATACCGGACATATTCTGACTCCAACCATTTTCGGGTTTCTTTTCGTGGCTTGGTGATCAGCGGATAGTTTGAAAACGACAAAGGTTGAGCCGGCACGTGCCCCAGGACCAGCCGCCAAATACACTCATCGCCGTACACGTTCAGCTCCGGATGAGCCAACAGCATTTCCACAACGTCAATCAATAACTTCGTCGTCACTTGTGATCGAGAGTAACCGAACAGCCCACCATTGAATTTCTCCGGATACTCCAGGCCCGGGAAGCAGGCCTCACAATCATCCGGAGCGACACGGAAATTAGGCCCGGAAGGAACACTGTAGAACGCCACGTCACCCTCGCCCGCCATCCAGTCCATCAATTCAACAGGCCTGTGGATAAACAAGGTGTCCGAGTCCAATACAATCACTTTGTCCGTCTGTGCCAGGGCGTGAAAATCAAACACCTTCAGTGCCCAGGCTGCTCTCTGTCGCCCATATTCCGCACCCAGAGAAAACCGTTCGGGTATTTGTGCCCGCAGTTCCGCAAGTTTTGCATCTTTACCAATCAGACGATCGGCCTCTTCCAGCAGGATCACCCGGCAACCGGGAATCTGAGCTTTCAGAAAGTGCCCATGATCAGCAGTCAGGGTCGCATCACCATGCACCACCACTGCCAAGGCGGGCCGGAACCGTAGCAGCGACTTCAGAGAAGCCAGCGCCATGTCCAGATCCCGCGAACTGGTTAGCATGTGCAGTTCAACGTCCGCTTCGGGCTGGCAGGGTATAGCTGGAAGCTGTGAAAAACGCGCCAAAACCCGCCTTAACGGCTTGAGGTATCGAACCTCCTGGTACCTGTTTTTCCAACTGACAGGAAGTCGCTTTTCCTGAATGAGCACCTTGTAGAATCGGGGAAGAACATTGATTTCCTGCCACAATGGGTGGCCCAACCCCCAAAGGCCGATATACCAGACTGGAGTAATAACCAACGCCAGCGCCAGAACAACAAGCCAGGGGGTCGCCTGGTTAAAATCCAACCAGACATCCAGAAGAAACGCCGTTGTCACACAGACCATTGCCAGGATAAAGTTACGCCACCACGCCGTCACCAGTCGGCTGACAGAGATTCCGAATCGCCGGGCGACTATCCAGCCGGTCAGTGTGAGATCTACCATGCCCACCAGCACAAACGCCATGGCAGCAACGACCAGACCAAACCGGAACAGCGCCAACACCCCGGTGACACACACTATGAGCAGTATTAGCTCCCTGAACATCAGCAGTTTTTCATGGCCAGAGGACAGCAAAAGTTCTGGCGCCAGGCTGTGAACACAGCGCATCATCGCCCAGATAGCAAGCACCGAAGCCAGAGGAGCAGCCTGGTCCCATTGGTCACCAAAGAAAAACCGAATGACGGGCAAGCTGCTCACCGCTGCTACAGCCAACACCGGCCAAAGCACACCACCCAGCAACACGCTGGCTCTCAGGTAGGCTTCACCAACATCGGCCCTTACACGGACTTTCTCCGAGAGGTAGGGCAGCACCACGGGGCTCACCCCCTGTTGTACGCTCGCTGAAAGAAATTCAACAAACCCCAGACCACGCGAGAACAGCCCCACCTGGGTAGTGGTGCCGAGTTTGCCGATAATCATATCCGGTACCGTCAACAGCGATTTCTTCATCATGTTCGAAGCAGAGCTGTAGGCGCCCAACTGCATCACTGGCAGTATTCCCCGGAACACCGGTCGCCAGTAGCGCTCGGGGCTCAACACATTGGCAAGTAACAACTGAACAAGGGCGTTCGAAGTGAAGCCAATGGCCATGGAATAGTAACTCAGCCCCATAAGAATGCTGGCAATGGTTACGATGAACCCGACCGTTGCGCCCGATACAGTAACGACAAACAGGCGGCCGAAATCCATTCGACGCTGTAATAATGCGTAAGGAATGCTCACAAACGGCGCCAGGAAAAACGTCACCGATAACAGATAAAACAGCCAGCGCAGGCCAGCTATGTCATAGAATTCCGCCACGACAGGAGACATCAGCACAACTGCGGCCCCCAGGGCCCATGAAATCAGGTAGGTAACGCCCAATGCGCTACGAATCTTTGCCTCGGACAGCTCTCGTTCACGAATCAGGTAAACACCTGCTCCCAACAACCGGAACTCACTCAGAATCATGACGATTGCGCTACCAACGGCCCAGATACCCACCTCTGCCGGAGTCAGCAAACGGGCCGCCACCACTGCCGACAACAGGCCAATAGCCATCAGCAGATAACGGGACAATGACGAATAGATAACCGACTGTCTGACAGAAGCCATAAGCTCAGGCCTCTCCCTTTATGCAGTCCCGATAGATTTGCTGATAGGCCGTTACCATGACGTCCCGGGAGAAACGCTCACCAAAGCGTTCCTGGCCGCCCTGCCCCAACTGTTTGCGTAAAGGGGGCTTTTGCCATAATTCGATCATTGCCCGGGCAAATGCCCAGCCATCGTCCGGCGGTGTCAGCAAACCATTCACACGCTCACCGACTATCTCCGGATTGCCCCCCACGGAGGTCACCAGAGCGGGAATGCCAAGACTCGTCGCTTCCAGCAGGGTCATGGACGTACCCTCAGAATGGGATGACAGCAGAAACACGTCCATTAATGCCAGATGGTTTACCGGGTTATTGACAAAGCCGGTAAAGCTCACCCGGTGGCTGATGTTCAGGTGCGAAGCCAGCACTTCCAGATTGTCCCGCTCCGGACCATCGCCCACGATCAGTAACCAGGCATTGGGGCAGTCCTCCAGAAAACGGGCGAATGCCCGCAGCATCATTGCCTGGTTCTTTATCGAGTCCAGCCGTGAAACCGTGCCAACAATAAAAGCGGTTTCAGGAAGGTCCAGCTCGCGGCGTAACTGATGCACGGTGTCGCTATCAGGCTGCAGAGGCTCAATGCCGTTATAGACCACGCGAATGCGTGAACGGGGCATGAATTCGTATCGGGCCAGCGCCAGCCGGGTAGCGGCCGAAATGGCCACAACGGATGATGTCGTCCGGGCCATGAGAGGATTGATCAACGCGGCTTTATAGCGATAACGATCCGGGTAAAAACGGCCGTGCTCCGTAAACACCACCTTCGCGGGCGTACCAAGCGCTGCAAACCAGCCGTAAACCCAGGGGGTGTACTGATGGCAGTGGACAATATCGAAACCACCCTCTCGTAAACGGCCGCGAATGGCCCGGATCAACGCCCGATCAAACCCAGGTTGCCGGACCACCGAGGTTACCGGAATACCCGTCTCGCGGAGTTGTTCACCCATCGGGCCAACCTGGCCATCGATGCACAGAATTTCATTAATCACTTCTCCGGCATCCATACCGCTGACCAGCTGACGAATCACCTGTTCTGTGCCACCGATACCCATATTGAATGTCAGGTGTAACACCCGTAGAGGTCTATTCATGCCAGATCCCCTCCGTAGTACTGCCACCACATCGCAAAGGTCACCATGCTCCAAAGCTCCTGGGTATGGCGGTTATTACCTTCCAGATGCAGCTGCCAGAGCTTTTTCACCTGCGTCATATCAAAACACCGGGCAAGCCCACCGTCCGGGTCGGTCAGCAGTTGATTCGCCAAAGGCCTTATCTCGTGCCGCAGCCACTGGGCCAGGGGCACCGAAAACCCCATTTTTTTGCGATAAAGAATGTCGTCGGGCAACAACTGTCGAAGGCTGCTTTTGAGCACAGACTTACCTTCCTTGCCGCGTAGTTTCAGTTCGGCAGGAATAGAAGCAGCGTATTCCACCACCCGGTAATCCAGCAGGGGCGCGCGGGTTTCCAGCGAATTGGCCATGCTCATACGATCCACTTTCACCAGAATGTCGCCAGGCAGGTAAGTTTTCAGGTCGGCGTAAAGAATTCGCGAAAGGTGATCCTCTGCCGGAGCTTCCCGGTAATGCTGACGGGTAATATCCGCAGGGTCGTAGTCCCGCGTCCGGGCTTCGAATTCTGGACTTACCAGCCGGTCCCAAACCGACTGACGAAAACAACAGTTGGAAAGATAAAAACCTGCATCGGGCTCCACCGCGAGCGTGCCCAGCAGGGATTCCGCTTTGCCCGTCAGGGGGTGCTTTACCTGTCCGGCCATACTGGCCAGCAGGGGAAAAAGGTTACGCCGGAGCATCCCGGGAAACAGCCGGCGCAGGCGATTTTCCAGCGCATCGGTCTGATATTTCTGGTAGCCGGCAAAGTTTTCATCACCGCCATCGCCGGCCAGTGCCACGGTTACCTGCTGGCGTGCCAGTTGAGAGACAAACCAGGTTGGCACGAAAGACGGGTCGGCAAACGGTTCATCAAAATAGCGGGCAATGCTCTCCAGCCGGTCGGCCACATTATCCCTGACGGTGAATTCGTGGTGATCCGTATGGAACAGCTCGGCCACCTGACGGGCATAGTGAACCTCGTCAAATTTCTCGGAATCAAAGCCGATAGCACAGGTGGTGACCGGCCGGCCCGCGTGCCCGGCCATCAAACCCACAACGGCACTGGAATCAACGCCACCGCTAAGGAAAGCCCCCAGAGGTACATCACTGATCATGCGCTGGCGCACTGCGTCATCAATCAGGCCGTAAAGCTCGTTTTCAATCTGTTCGATACTGCGCCCGGCCATCGGCTGAAACGACAGGTTCCAGTACCGGCCATGCCGGACCGTCAGACCATTGGTTTTCAGCCAGCAGCCGGGCTCCAGTTTGAAGACATCCTGATAGATGGTTTTCGGGTCCGGTACATACTGATAGGCAAAGAAATCCTTTACCGCATCCGGTCGCAACACCGGTCTGAAAAAAGGCAATTCCAGCAGCGTTTTCAGTTCCGAACCGAAGGCCATCTGACCTTCGCCGCACCAGTAATACAGCGGCTTCTTGCCCAAACGGTCCCGTGCCATGAACAGCTCTCCGGCCTGCCGGTCCCAGATCGCAAAGGCAAACATGCCGTTCAGTCGTTCCAGACATTTTTCGCCCTGACGTTCATAGAGCTCCAGCAATACCTCGGTATCGGTTCGGGTGCGAAACACAACACCCATCTGCTCCAGCTCCCGGCGCAACGGCGAAAAATTGTAGATCTCGCCGTTAAAGACAATCACATGCCTGCCAGACGCCGATACCATCGGCTGGGTGCCGGCTTCGCTGAGATCGAGGATACTCAGCCGCTGGTGACACAGCCCGATGCGATCATCCAGATACACTGCCCCGGCGTCAGGGCCACGGTGCACCATAGCCTGGCCCATGGCCTTTAACCATTGCTCGTGACGATCCCGCTCCGGCGTGCCGAGATTACGAAAGAAGCCTGCCAGTCCACACATACTCAGCCTGCTCCTTTGGCTATACGGGTTGGCTGCGATCCACATCCAGCCAGATCAGCAAACAGGGCGGTATATTGCTGCGCCATGCGGCCTGCGGAATACCGGGCTTCAATGTTCTCCCGGGCCGCCCGGGCAAGACGCTGCGCCAGCACCGGATCAGCTAAAAGCTGGCGGCAACTCTCCACCAGAGCCTTTTTGTCACCATAAGGCACCAGCAGGCCGGTTACGCCATGGTCAATCAGCTGATCGACCCCCGGTATGTCGTAAGCCACCACCGGCACCCCCACCGCCATGGCCTCCATCATGCAACGGGGAATACCTTCCAGAGACGACGTCATCACGAACAGGTCAAAACGGTGCAGCAAGGCCAGCCGGTCGCCCCGAAACCCGAGGAATTCAATCGCTGAAGCACTGCCCTGTTTGGCGGCTTGCTGCTCCAGTTCGGCCCTTTGTCGGCCATCCCCCAATAGCTGCAAACGCAATGACGCATCGCCTGCGTACAGTGTGTCGAAGACCTCAAGCAGGTCGGGAATGCCCTTTCGCGGAATCATCTGGCCGATAAAACCGATAATCTTTTCAGGCTGTTCTTCAGCCTCCCTGCCGGGCAATTCAACAAGCGCCTGATCGATTTCCGTCAGATCCACTCCGTTGCGAATAAAGTGCACCCTCTCCGCCGGAACCCGGAACCGTGCCATGTCGGCCATTAGCTCCTCAGACAGAGGCACCACAGCGTCGAAATACCGGAGCATATGGGTGCCAATGCGGATAAACAGGCCCAGTTTGAACCCGGTTCTTCCGGAAAATCCGTGAGGTGTGCTGACACAGCGAATGCCGGCTTTTCGCGCTGCCAGCAGCCCCAGGATGTCGGACTTGTAGCCGTGGCTGTGCACAATGTCGATGTGCCGCTCACGGATAATCGCAGCCAGCCGGTTAACCACCCGCCAATCAAAGCGGCCACCCATCGGGACACGATGCACCTCCCCGGCCGAAGACGGGTACAGTTCAGCAACGGTCAGATCCTGTTGGTCACATTCCTGACTGACCGCCAGATCACACACCACCTTTTCGTGGTCCAGATTACTGGCCAGCGCCAGTACCCAACGCTCAGCGCCATAGAAACCGGAAGGCGTAATAAATTGCATTACCCGGAGTTGTTTCATGAATCAACACGTCCATTTGCAGATTTCAGGTATTTTCCGGTCGTGCCGTCGTCTTTACCGGCTTGTGCCTGCAGGTAATAGACATTAACGGCGGCCGCCAGAAACAGAATCATCCAGTAGAGAACTTCAGCCCGGAACCGGTCGATAAAACTGCCGGCAATCAGAAAGCCAATCAGCGCACATTCCAGCGCCAGCATCTTGAAATAGGCGTCGGTGTTTTCCTGCTCCAGCAGATATCGCTTGGTTTGCCGGGATATCCGGTATAACGAAAACAGCAAAAACAGGAACACGATCAGCCCCAGCCAGCCCAGTTCCGCCAGCCCCTGAAACCACATGGAATGCACCGCCCTTAGCCCCTCGCCACCACGAGTCTGTTCATCCATATAGATCGGAGACAGAGCTTCATAACCACCAATACCGATGCCCATGGGATGATCCTCCAGCATATCGAAGGTAGCGAGCCAAAAGGCCGTCCGGCTAGCACCGCTAACGTTCTGGTCCTCCGATTGGAGTGTCTGCATACGGTTCCAGAAAAGATCATCGGTTACGTAAAGAGCACCGCTAATACCTATGACAATTAACAGGATGGCAGTCATCCTTTGCCCTCTGCGCTGATATCGCGAAAACAACATGAAAAACAGGAAAATTGACAGACTGACCAGAACACCGAGAAAGGAACCCCGGCTATTGATCAGCACCAGGCCGTTAGCGATCACCGCGCCACAAAACAACGCCAGCACACGTACCTTCATATTGCCCAACCACGCGTAGTACATGAGGATCACCGCGGCGGGTACCAGTGCTGCCGCCGTTAAATTGGCATCCGGCGCATCCACCATCCCAATACCTTCCACACGCCCCTGATCGTTGCGTCCGGTGGTCCAGGCCACATAGCCGATATAAGTTGCGCCGGTGACATAGGCCCACAGGCACGCAGTCAGCGCACGCTCGGAGTGGATCAGTTTGTAGGCGATCATGGTTATGATCACCAGTTTGGCAAAGTCAAAAGCAAAGCTCTTGTGCAACGGCAGATTCACCGCAAACAGGTAAGCCACGTAGTAAAGAATTACAAGGACAATCATGTACTTGAACACCGGCATTCTGGACCACGGGCTGAGAACGCTATAGTTCCGGTATTTCACCGCCAGCACCAGAACCATCAGCAAAACGGTAACCATTGAATAGCGCAGGCCCGGAATCGCCGCCGACCACCAACGATCATCCGGATTCAGAAAATAAACCAACTGATAGAGCACAAAGGCCGCTGTACCGCTGTAAACCAGCGCGGCAACAATGCCTCCGAAAAAAACCATCAGGAACAGTAGCGCGAACTTGGACATCACTCCGGCTCCCTTTGCCGTGTGGGCCTGGCACTGCTCCAGGTTACCTGGGTTCTACCCCGGAACGCGCTGACTATTCCCCGCAACGCATACAGGTTAACCATCACGAAATAGTAGGGAACCGACACCAGGGCAGGCAGATTATTCTTATGCCGGGCAAGATGCCCCACCAATGCCAGTGCCAATAAGGCCAGGGCCGCGCCCGTTAACCACTGAAACAGACCAAAGCCGGCCAACGCCAACAGCAGGCTGCAGGCGGCGGCAATCGCCAGAAACAGGGGAATCAGCCAACGCAGGAGTTTGTGAGAGATCACCTGCCAGGCAAAGATTCCGACCTGAAAGGGATCAAGGGTAGCCTTTACCCGCATCAGCCCACGAATGCTGCGATTCACGATCCGTTCCTTCCGCGCAACCTCACCGGCAAAGTTTCCCGCGGTTTCCTCAAAACAACGGGCCTCGCCATCAAATACACCCCGGTAGCCGATGGCGATAATCTGTAACGGATTCACAAAGTCATTGATGTCTTTTTGTTGTAAGGGTTGCCACAGCTCTCTGCGAATGGCGTATATCGCGCCATCGCCACCCACCACCGAATGCAGACGCGATTCCATTTTTTTGATGGCCATTTCGTAGCGCCAGTACAGGTTTTCATTACGGGCGCTGGCGCCGGTGTCTGCATCGGTATATAGAGCAGCACCCACCACATAACCAACCTGCGGATCTGCAAAGTTGCGCACCAGTTTCTGAAGGGCATCGGGGGCATACATGGCATTGGCATCGCTGAACACCACCACCCCGGTTTTTATCTGCTCCAGAGCCAGATTCAGGCCCATGGTCTTGCCCAGCCGACCTTCCTGGCGAATCAGTTGAACGCCTTGCCCCTGGTACTCTCGCACGATTTCATCTGTGCCATCGTCGGAGCCGTCTGACACCACCAGAATCTGCAATTGCTCCCCCGGGTATTCCAGCGCCAGTGCATTGGCCAGTTTTTCACGAATAACCGCCGCTTCGTTGTAACAGGAAATAATCAGCGTCATCGGCGGGGTGATCTCCGCTTGCCGATGCGTATGCGGCGGATAACGACGGGTTAACAGCCAGAGCAACGCCGGATATCCAAAGTAGACATAGACCGGAACCAGTAAGCTGGCTACCGTAAGGGCCACAAGAAAAGTCATCATAAGCTGATATGTTTCCTGAGATGCGGGCCAATGCGGTTGGCCAGGGTGAGTGGCAAGCGCTGCCAACAAGCTTCAGCCAGCTGTCGGGAGTGTCGGGCCAGAGCCCCGGGGCTGGCCTTGTCTGCCAGCATTACCGAGCCGTCGGCCTGCCAGCTCTGCCACAACAGCTCGACAGGGTGAGCGCCCCACTGGCGCTTGAAACGATAAGTACCTTCCCCCGGCGTCGAACGTCCGAAATCAAAGTGTTGGCCACCCATTTCAATAACGCGACTGAGCAGATGCCAGTACAGCAACATGTTCGGGGCCAGGTGGTTATATTCCGCGAGTGTAGACGCCCAGGGAATGCAGGCATGATTTCCCTCAACCAGCACCACACCTGCTGCCACTACCGTGCTGTCCAGCCGGACCACTCCGACCAGAAGCTGTGCCCCATAAGCCTGTTGCAATGCCTGGAACCAGCCTTTGGCGTGCACCGGCGACCCCAGCCGCCGCATGTTGGCGGCGAAAACCGGATAGAACGCGTCGATGCCTTCATTCCCGGTTTCTACCGTTGCCGTCAGCCCGTTTTTTTCGGCTTTGCGGATCTGGCTTCTGAGTTTGGCCCGGAAGCCTGCAAACAGGATCTCCGGCGTTGCCGGCAAATCAGCCTGCATACTGACCTTTTCAACAGTGGCCTGCTGCTCTGGATGCACCTGCGATTCACCTTCCTGTTCTTCATCTAGAGGCAAGCCCAGGCACCGGGTTTCCAGGTAACCTAGCCCAAGATGCTCGAGTAAGGTCCGCCCAGCTTCTGCCAAGGCGGAATCTGCCGCTCTGTTCAATGTCAGCGCCCCACCCAGGTCACAGAAAGGCAAAGACACCAGCGCATCCCGGCCCGGGCGACGCAACTGGCAAACCGGCAGAATGCCAACCAGGCTGCGGTCCTGCCAGGCCGAGAGCAACCAGCCTTTATGGCTATAAGCCTGCTCGGTTGCCTGTAACCAACCCGGGTGATGGTAGGCCGTCGCCTGCGGATGAAGCTTGATAAAGTCCAGCCAGGCGTTTTGATCCGCCGTTTCCAGCGTGTCGATTCGGGTGTGTATCATTTCATTTTCCCTTTGCCCGTCCGTCGAATTCCGGGCGCAAACGATTGCGGGCATTGCGCATGACATCTTCCAGGCGGAGTTTGAAGCGGCTGCGTTGAAGTGACACCTGCACCAGTTGGCTATGAAAACTGCCAAGCTGGGATTTATAACGCTCATCGCCGCCCATGAAGTCGTAATAGTGAAAACCGTGCTGACGATAATCCTCTATACACAGGCTGTGCCCCAGCAGGCCGGGTTTGAGGCGGTTGTCTGGCTCGGTTTTCATGCCGCCCAGGTAGAAGTAGACATTCTGGTCGTACAACAGGTTGTAAAAAGAAGCGATCACTTCTTCACCCGCCTGCAAGGAGACCAGGTCAACACCACCACGGGCCCATTGATCCCTGATCAGGCTGCGATGGAAGCGCACAAAATCCGGATTGGCATAGCCACTCTGATCCGGGCCGGCGCCCCATCGATGGAGATGCAGCGGGCCGATGCTGTCAAAGATCGACAGCGCCTCACTGACGGTGTCCGGCCGCACCAGCCGCACGGGCCCACGACTTTCATACAACCGGTACGCCCGGTTGATCTGATGCCGGGTGTTTCTGGAGAGTGTGTCCAGGTAGTGTCGGCCGCCAGCGCGCAACGCATTCAGATCAACGCCGAAACACGGTGCTTCCCAGCGCAGATGCTTATGCAGGCCCGCCTGGCGGGCCAAATGCTCGGCTTCTCCGGCGTTGATGGCACCAATGATGAACTCATCCCAGTCCGGCATCTGTTCGCACAGGTACGCCAGACAGGCCTCCGCCACCGCTGTCTCCTGGCCTTTTTCCGCGAGAAATCCGTTGTACTCGATCCAGATCTGGTCCTGATGGCGGTGTCCGGTCTGGTGCAACCGCAGGCACTGGGAGCGCAACAGACCATGGCGCCGCTCTTCTGTCGGGACCACAATGCCCAAACCTACAATCCGTTCGCCCTCGCACACTGTCAGCAGCTCCGCCTGCGGCTGGTATACCGCCAGCCAATGCCCCAGCCATTGCCAGGAAAGGAATACGGTGGGCGCTGCACGGCCTTCAAGGTCCTGCCAGACACGCTTTAGGTGGTCGAGCTCTGTTATCGACTGACGACTCACTTCCAGGCGATCAGCGTTCATAAGTTGCATCCTGCATAGTCACGCTGTCAGTGCGCAGGATTTGGCTGGGCCACAAGAAACGGCCCCATCACCAGATAATCCAGAGCACCCTGAGTAAAGGCCCGTGCTGCATCCTCCGGGCTATTGACGATGGGCTCCTCATGCATGTTGAAGCTGGTATTGATCAGGCTGGGTATGCCGCTGATCTTTTCGTATTCACTGAGAATGTCGTAATACCCCGGGTTTACTTCCCGGCGGATTAATTGCGGTCTCGCGGTGCCATCCACATGCACGGCCGCCGGACAGGTCTCCTGCATGAACTCGGTGCAGTTGAAGGTAATAGTCATGAACTCTGCGGCGTGTTCAGCGCCGCGGATGTTGTGGTAACAGCGCTCCCGGGCTTCGTACAGCGTCACCGGCGCGAATGGCATAAACTCGGTACGCCCCAGCCGCTTGTTCAGCCACTGGTTCACTTCCGGTTCGCGGGCATGGTAGAGAATCGAGCGATTTCCCAGCGCGCGGGGGCCATATTCCATGCGACCATCGAAACGGGCCACCACATTACCATCGTGAATCAGGCGGGCCACATCGACCGCCAGGTGCTCCGGCCGGGTATATTCGAGCCCCTGAGCCTGCAAAGCCGCTTCCATCGAGTCTTCCGAATAATCCGGACCAAAATAGGTACTGCTGATGGAAGACTTCACTGAGCCCGGCCAGCTGTAATACAACGCCGCTCCGGTGCCGCAACCTCCGTCGCCCATATTAGGGTAAACAAAAATGTTGTTTACTCCCTCAATCTCGAAAACGCGCTGATTGAGTTTAACGTTGGCGGTGACACCACCGGACAGCACCACCGTGTCGATGCCGGTTTTCTCGACCCAGTAACGGATATAGTTGGCAGCGACTTTTTCCAGGACATACTGATAAGCCGCTGCCACATCGATTTTAGGGAACTTAGAGGCCAGATAGCGGGAAAAATAGACGTTATTGGCCTCATATATCCGGAAATCCCCCGGGGTCTGCTCGATCCGGTCCAACAGAACATCACCCAGAATGGACGGATCGCCATAGGATGCCAGGCCCACAATTTTGCCTTCATGGCGGCTGGGCCGGAAGCCGAGGCTGGAAGTGACATGTTCATACAGGGTCCCCAGAGAGTTGGGGAACGGCAGGCCATGTAGACGCCGGATCTTGCCGTTTACCGCCTCACTCACCGAACCCGCCAGCCCGGAACCATAGCCATCCAGCGTAACGCACAGTGCCCGGTCAAAGCCGCTGCAAAGATAACTGTTGGCCGCATGCGACAGATGATGCTCCATACGTTTGATCGGCTTCGCCCAGCCATTTCGTCTGAGGCCATCGTCCAGATCCTGCTGCCACCGCCGGAAACTTTCTGTGGCATCCTCGGCCCAATGCCGGGAACCTTTCAGCGCTGCGTTATTAGAGGCAATTTTCTGGGCACCCGCCATGCTGTAGAACGAACTGTGCAGAAAGCTTTTTTCCATCATTGCATTGGGGTGTTCCAGGCCATGAATAGGATTGTGCCGGGCCGGAACCTTTTCCAGTGCCGCGCGAATCTGGCAGCTCAGATCACCCGGCTGGAATGCTTTAATGAAGGCTTTTTCCTGTTCAAGATTATGATGATAAAGCTGTTGTTCGTTCTCCCAGGCGAGGAACGGGTAACACACCAGGTCCAGATCCGACAGGTTCAATCCAGTCCAACTCAGCGCCTTCTCCAGTGCCTTCTGGGGAAACCCATTCTGCTGTTTAGTGCGGGAAAAGCGCTCTTCCCCGGCGGCGAACAGGATTTCGCCATCCTCGACAATGGCGACGGTCGAATCCTTGTCCAGAGGGGATATACCTAGAACTCTCATACCTTGCTCTCCATGATAAGGCTGCGTAAGCGGGTTGGCGTGGTTGCCTGACCGCCCAGCTCATTGAAGAAAAAATCGAAAAACCGCCGGAAACGGTCGAGAAATACTGTGAGTTGCTCATCGCTCTGCACATAGGCGGTATGGCCGGGCACGACGCTGGGGCTGTGGAAACTCCAGGTAAAGGTTCGAAGCCCCTGGTCATACAGGGTCTGAACCAGACGAATGTGTTCGTCACTGGTAAATCCTTCCGGCGAAAGCATCAGCCGGTCCACCATGCCCAGCCGGGACAGGATGCCCGGCGCACGGAACTTCTTCAGCGCCAGTGCTGTTTCATACACGGGCAAGGCGGCGGCACCGGCCCAACCGATAAAACCGCCGGTACAGGGCACTTCCAGCAAAGCGTTGGAGTGGCTGCCGAACCAGAATGGCCGTGCGTCAAAGCGACGGTAATCCGGGCCGCCATCGGCTCGCGAATCCAGAGGTGGACATACTGAAAGATCAACACTGAAACCCAGCGCTTCCAGTATTTCTCCGGTATTGGGTCCAAAGCCATACCGCCCCGCCTTATAGGCCACCGGCATAACCCCCAGATTGTTGTTGATTGTGTCGCGCAGCAGCGTCAGCTTTTCCTGCTCCAGAGCGGCTGGCAGATTTCCCGGATAGGTATTGGCTCGGGTCAGTTCCTCGGTAATCGGTGGGTTCACCCAGGGATGCAGGTGCGCCCCGATCTCGCATTGTCCCTGTTCGGCGTACTGGCGCAGCTTCCGGTACCCTCCGGGTTTGCTGGCGATCGGATAGTCAATAACGTAACAGGGCACTATGCCGTATTCGTTGAATATCGCCTGAACCCGGTCTATCTGGTCCATGGCGGTCACGGCATCGGCATCAGCGTCTGGCTCGGCTGCCCAGTCAAACTCTTCTTCGGTGTCCACCACGACCAGCAATCGCGGCGGCAGAGCCCGGGGTAACTCGATACTACGTCTATTGTCGAACATGATTCCCTTCTACCCGTATCCCGGTTTCAGCGCCTGGCCAGCAGGCTGAAATCCCGTGTCAGAAATATCCGCAGTCCGTACTGTTCCTGATCCCGGTTCTGCTCGTCCCTTCGCACCCAGGCCTGGTTGAGCTCCACGCCCAGGCGCGTGTTTTCAGCTAGGCGGCGAGTTAACGCAATATCCAGACGATGCGTCTGCTGCACCAGATCCCCGGAATCCTCACCGGCATCGCCCTGCCAGCTATACGCTACCCGCAATTCATGCAAGCGAGTCAGGTCAACATCCAGGCTCATCGTGGTCCGGTATTCATGGGTTTTTGTGTCGGTCAGCTCAGATTGGAGTACCGCGCCTTCAGCAATCAACCAGACCTGACAGATCTGGCATAAGCGGGTTGTGGAGTGGGAAACCAGCAATGAATCGCTGACCACGAGATCTCGCAACCGCACGGTGTCAGGCAGAAATGCAAGCTCTGCCGGAAGATTCAGAGACAGATCCGTGGCGCTGTCAGACAACCGGCGGTTGTAGCGGATATTGGTGCTGGTATCCCGCGTTGCCCAAGTTCGGGAAACATGGCCGGTTACAGCCTCGCTTTCATTTGTAGCCTGTTGTCCGGGAAACTCCGTCTCCGACCAGCTGCCGCCGGCCGCCATGCTGAAACTGCCGTTCTCCAGCTCTCGTTGATAACCCAGTTCGGCATTGTCGATGGTGGTGTCGAGGCCCCGGTTTTCCGACCAGCTGCGCCTGGCAACCAGAGTTCCCAGCGATTGCTCGGACAACCGGCGGGTTACCTCGCTGGCCACAGTCCGGGATTCACTGTCGTTCAGAGCGCCGCCACCAAAGCTTTCGCCAGCCTCGGCGGAAAATCGCAAAGAGGTAAGGTCGCCGGGATAGAACATCAGCCCTGCCCCGGCACTCAGAGTATTACGGGTGTCATAGTCGCCGGAATTGAGCACAAACCCGGTATCGTTTCGAACCGACTCGATACTGTGGCCAAGATTAAAATCCAGCCGGCCACCGGGATTATCATATTGATATCGAGAAGCACCGGTTATTGAGGTAGAGTCTGTTTGATCCCCGGACGGCAGTGAGCGCCTGGTTTCCAGTGTGCCGCCATAGCGCAAATCCAGGCTGTTGGCGCCACTGCTCATGCTGCCGCCAATGTCACCTGAAATACCAAGCCGGGGCCGGGTATTATTGTCGCTGCCGGACGGAGTCTCCTGGCGGGTATGGACTACACCGCCGAACGCTGTGCCTGACCCGCTAACGCTGTCTACAGAGTCCGATATGGACTGCCCGAAGGCGGGTGACGACAACACCAGTGTTCCGGCCGTCAACACAACGCCCATAAGCTTGAAACGATCATCCCTGGCGTTCATGGCTTTACTCCTGAAAGACCAGACCCGAAAATTTCTGTGGCTCAACCGTCTCCACGCACTCCGAAACAAGCTCTCCGGTAACGTCACCAAAGGGCACGCCAAATACCACCTGATCGGCGAATCGCTCCAGAATCCGGGCTTCGGTGCTTTTGGTCAGTGGTGGTGCGTTAACAATAATGCAGCGGTCGGAGTACCGACGTTTCAGCTCCTCCATCAATTCGCGCATACGCACTGAAGAAAACAGCTCCACTGCCGCCGATACCTGGGTACCCGCCGGTACGACCGTCAACCGGTCAACGCCACTGGGATAAAGAATGGATTGCACAGGCACTGACGTATCGGCGACATAATCGGTAACGCCAGAGCGCATGGGTACGGAAACCAGCCCGGCCAACTCATGGTGGTGAGGGTCACAATCAACCAGTAACGCGGACGTGTGTGCGTCCATGGCGAAGGCAGCGGCCAGGTTGTAGGCCGTCAGAACTGACCCGGCGTCACCGCCAAGGCTGCTGTACAACACTGTGAAGTTGCTATCGCCAGCCCGGTTGCGCAGTTGAATACGCCATTCGCGGTAGGCATCCATAACCCGCTTGTCCGGCATGGCCGGATATATAATCTTGCGTTCCCGGAGCTCCGCGTGAGACCAGGGTCTGGGGTTGGCGATCATGCCCAGAGTCAGTGCCGAATCGTATACCGTGGGGCGATGATCAGCGCTGTCTGTACGCAATAACGGTGGTTCCGGGTCGCGATCCTTGACCCCTGCAAAAGGCCGCTCCCGGCGAAAATCCTCGTCCGCCCGGGCCTCACCGGGATTTGTTCCCGGCTTACGCTCCTGCTGACTTTTGAGCAACGCGCGATAAAGCTTACTGTCGTCCATTACTGACCTCCCCGACCCAGTAATTCATTAGCCTTGGCGATCAGCTGCTCAGGCGTTACTCCCAGAATATTGAAGATGAGAAAAGCCAGATAAGCGGCCATAAACAAGCCCAGCACCAGAGCAAGAAACATCACATCTTTTCTCAGCAGGCGGTCCTTCCAGGTACTACTGTAATGCGGAATGCTGGCCAGCACCGGAATAGACGGTGGCAGTGCCAACTGCAGGGTCCGCGGTGAACGGATGCGCTGGTCCAGCATTACCAGCATGGCCAGCAGCCCCATCACCGTGGCACTGCCAAGAAATGGCCCGGCAATACCGATCTGATAGAGCTGTAGCCCATCCCAGGTAACCGGGTAAGAGGCCGGTTCCTGAATGCGGTAACTGCCTCCTTCGCCCTGCACATCCAGAGTCATGGTCATCCTGGCCCGCTCCCGGCGCTGCAACATGTCTTCATAGACCTCACGGGTGACGTCGTAATCCCGGGTCAGCTCTGCCAGTTCGGCCTGGTTGGCAGCAACTTTCTCTCCCCTGTCGAAACTTTCAGCGAGCAGGCCCTGCAGTGATTCCAGTCGCCTTTTCTGAACCGCCAGTCGGGTTGTTGCCTCAGCCAGTTGCAGTTTCAGGCTTTCATATGTCGGGTTTTCCATAACCTCTGTGCGCCCAGTCTCCTGTGGATTACCGGCTTCACCGGCTACCTGTTGTTCCAGGTCAGCGATCTGATTGGTGACGGCGATCACATCCGGGTGGCGCTCGTGATACTGGAGCAACAGTTCATCCTTTTTCTGACGCAGCGAATCCAGACGACGGGCTGCCGAAGACTGGCCACCGTCCACGGCAATTCGCCTGACCGGCTGCTCTTTGGCCAGCTGCTCACTGGTGAGTTCAACCTCGGACTGGCTCTGCTCAACCTCTAGCTTCAGGTTTTCGATATCACTGCGCAGACGGTCGATACGCGCTGTCACATTGCCTTCGGTGCCATCCTGATTGCGAACCCGGAAATCCTTTAACCGTTGTTCGGCGGCCTCAAGCTGGCGTTGATACGCCTTTACCTGGGAATCTATGAACTCATAGGCACCCTGGCTTTCAGAGCGTGTCTTTCGCGCCGTTCGCTCGAGGAACCGGTTCAGCACGGTACTCAACACCTGAAACGACTGGTCGGGATCGTCGCTGCGGTAGCTCAACTCGAGAAAATTCCGGTTGCTGACTCGAAGATTGATCTGTTTACGCAGATCTGCCACCGCGGTATTGCGCTGTTCATCGGTTTCGTTGCTGGTAATCAGATCTGTGTCCAGTGCAACCTGTTCAAGAAAGCTCCGGTTCTCAATGGTTTCCCGAGCTTCATTGATGCGATCGAGCTGGGTTACTTCAGCCTGGCCACGGAGCAGCGGCTGCAGAATGCTGCTCTGATCGGCATACAGCACAGCCTCGGAGGTCCAGGTTTTGGGTGTGGCATACCCAACTACCAGCACCCCGGCGGTCACCAGCATAAACAACACCGCTGCGGTTACCCGCTTCCGGTACAGTTCAAGCTTGACCGCCCGCAGGGTATCCAGCAGGAACTTGATATCCATTACAATTCCCCACGAAACAGTTGCTTGCGGGGGACGCTGATAACATCACCCGGCTGCAGCATGTGGTTCGAACTCATATCGCCATCCCGTAGCATCGCTCCAATATCCAGCCGGAAGGTCTGATACTCGCCATCAATCCGTCTGAGCATGGTCGCTCTGCCATCGGCCGCGAAATCACTGACCCCGCCAGCCATCAACACCAGATCCAGCACCGTCATGCCTGGCTGGAAAGCAACAGATTGCGGCGCGTCCACCTGACCGGTTATGCGCACGCGGTTACGGAATTCCTTACTGACCGGGTTGGTCACCATCACTGACACTTCCGGTGTACGGACATATTCCGACAATCCCACGGTAATCTCGGACGCCAGCGCCTCCGGACGTTTGCCTTCCGCTTTTACATCGCCCATCAACGGCAGGGAAATATACCCATCAGGCCGCACAACGATGGATTGCCCGAGCTCCGGGTTGCGCCACACGTGCACATCTACCGTGTCGCCAACACCGATTTCATAGGCGTCTGACTCGATTTCCGATGCCGGTGGCATCTGTTGTGACGATGGCACCGCCGAGCAGCCCACAAACAGCAAAGCTGCAATCACCAGTAATCCATTTCTTGTCCTGTTTATTAGCGTGCCCATTAGAACCTCCCGTTCCATCATGTATTGCCGGTCAACGTACGCCTTTACCAAGCAGCACCACTTCGACGGTCTGAATCATGATCAGAAAATCCATCAACAGGCTGTGATTCTTGGAGTAGTACAGGTCGTACTCGAGTTTGCCCCGGGCATCGTCAATCGATGCGCCATAGGGATACTTCAGTTGCGCCCAACCCATCAGGCCGGGGCGAACGTAGTGCCTGGTATCGTAATAAGGGATCTTTTCGTTCAGCTCAGCGACAAATTCCGGCCGTTCAGGCCGCGGGCCAACAAAGCTCATATCTCCCCGGATCACGTTGTAGATCTGCGGTAACTCATCAAGACGGGTATTGCGGATAAAAGCGCCTACCCGGGTGACCCGGTTATCGTTGGCCGATGCCCAGCGGGCCTTGCCATCTTTCTCAGCGTCTTTGCGCATGCTCCGGAATTTGTAGATGCGGAACTCGCGGCCAAGCTGCCCGACCCGGTTCTGGCTATAGAGAACGGGCCATCCGGTCTCCAACAGAATCGCCAAAGCCGTCAACAGCATGAAAGGCAGACTGATTACCAGCAGGAGAAGGCTCAGTGCCAGATCAACCAGCCTCTTGAGCCACTGCTGATGACGGGAGACCCGAAACCCTTCGGAAAAAACAATCCACGACGGGTGTACCAGTTCGAGCTTCACCTTCCGCAATTCCCGCTCGTAAAAATCGATGGCATTGGTTACGGCAATGCCCCGAAGCTTGCACTCCATTAAGTCGGGCACCGGCAACCAGCCGCCTTCGCTACGCCGGCGCTCCTGCTGGGCAATGATGATTTCCGAAATGCGGTTCTTCCGGCAGTAGCGGTAAAGATTGGCAGGCGCTGTGATCAATCGGTCATCAGCTACAGTCGGTTCGGCGCTGTCAGCCAGACAGCCCATCACCTGTATTCCCAAAGCACGCATACTCATATCGTAGTCGGCCAGCAGATTATGGGCTGAGGTACCGGCACCAAAAATCACCACCCGCCGCACCAGTTGCCTGGAATCGACCATTGCCAGAAACAGGCGTCGCAGCACGATGACTACTATCGTGCACACCAGCACAGCCCAGAACAGGTTGGTACTGCCGGGATCCATAGCCGGCAAAAAGGCATAAACCAGTAACAGAGCAATGCCGCCGAGGAAGCAGTAGGCCACCAGCGTGCGGAAATACAGTTGAGACAGAGTTTCGCGAACAATTTCCGCGTAGCCGCCCATAGCCAGGGTGCCCAGGCTCAGGATAAAGGCGAAGAGAAAAGAGGCCGACAGCATACCTTCGATTCCGGCAGGCACACTTTGAGGTGCATATAAAGCGGTGAGCACAATGAACACGCCCAGCAGGACCGCAAACTCAATGACTGCCAGCACCAGATAGGGAATGTGAAGGTAGTGTTTTCGGAAACGGATATAGGACACGTCGAACTTCCTTGTCAGTTAACTGACTGCTCTGCGACTTTATCGAATTACTTTTGTGTCTTTTTGTAAAGTTATTTTACACTACGTTATAGTTTATTAAACATGTTTTGCAAAGAGGAAAGGAAACCCATGTCGGACCGGAACCTGTCTGCCCGCCCCTTACATGCCATGAGCGTCGATGTGGAGGACTACTTTCACGTTGCTGCACTGGCCGATGTCATCCCCCGGGAAAGCTGGGAAAGCCAGCCATCACGGGTGCAGGCCAATACCGAGAGGCTGTTGGCTCTGTTTGAGCGCCACGAGATAAAAGCGACTTTCTTTGTGCTGGGCTGGGTGGCGGAGCGCCATCCGGAACTGGTGAAACAGATCGACCAGGCCGGCCATGAGGTTGCTTCCCACGGTTACAGTCACCAGCTGATTTACCGGCAAAGCCCGGATGTTTTTCGTAAAGAAACCCGACACTCGAAAGCGCTATTGGAAGATCTGACCGGAAAACCGGTTTACGGTTATCGGGCAGCCAGCTACTCCATTACCCGGGATTCGCTATGGGCGCTGGATATCCTGGCCGAATGCGGTTTTCGCTGGGATTCGAGCATTTTCCCGGTTCATCATGACAACTACGGCATTCCGGGTTCGCCCTGCTCTCCCTATATTCTGCAAACAGACAGTGGAGCCGTGTTACAGGAGTTCCCTCTGGCGACGGCCCGGGTTTTCGGGTTTCCGGTACCGGCAGCCGGCGGTGGCTACTTCCGGCAATTCCCTTACCCGGTCTTCCGTTATCTGTTCTCGAAGGCCTCGGGATTCGGCGCCCGGCCGCAAATTTTTTATCTGCACCCCTGGGAGGTCGATCCCGGCCAACCCAGATTCCATAACGCCAGCTGGCTATCCCGCTTTCGGCACTACACGAATCTGGACAAGTGCGAACAGCGTCTCGAACGCCTGCTACAGGATTTCCGTTTTGGCACCGTCAGCGAAAGCTTTGCGGCCTGCCAACCAGATCAACCGGTAATCAGCACCCGACAAATGTTGGCAATGGCCTGACAAGGATCGATTTATGTACCTGGATTTTTTCGGACTGTACCGTCATCCCTTCAGAATCACCCCGGAGGACGACTTCATCTACATGAGCCAACAGCATTCCCGGGCTTATGTGTACATGTCTTCAGCAATCTGGAGTTCCGAAGGGTTCGTGGTGATCAGCGGCGAAATCGGTTCCGGCAAAACCACGCTGCTGAAGAAAACCATTCGCAATCTGGAAGGCAACCTGAAACTGCTGAACATTTCCTACACCAACCTGGAATCCCGGGATCTGTTCGCGCTGATCCTGCGTAAGGCGGGGCTCACAGTAAAAGATGACACCAAAGTGGACATGCTGTTCCGGATTACCGAGTATCTGGAAAAAATGGCAGCCGCCGGTACCCCGGTTATTCTGGCGATAGATGAAGCCCAGAACCTGACCCGGGAAAATCTGGAAGATGTGCGCATGCTCACCGGTATGGAAAGCATGGGCGGCCCCTCCATGCGGGTTATTCTGCTGGGCCAGCCGGAATTACGCCAGGCCATCACCGCCATTCCGCAACTGGCCCAGCGCGTGAAGCTGTTTTTTCATCTCGAAGGCTTGTCACAAGCGGAAACCGCGGAATATATCGACTATCGCCTGCTGGTATCCGGCCACGGGGGCAACCGGCTGTTTGACGACGACACGGTTCAGGAGATTCACAAAATCAGCGGCGGCGTGCCCCGGCTCATCAACAAACTGTGCGACGGGATGTTGATGTGCGCCTACTCCGAAGACCGGCCGTTTATCGATCCTCACGATCTTGATTCCATACGCACAGAAATTCTCGGCGAAGAACTCGAGCCAAAGCACCCGAAACCCTCGTCGTCGCGCGGCCATGCGCCGTCCAGGCATGAAAGGTCGATGCTCGCTGCCAGCCCCTCGGGTTTAACGACCGGTCAATGGAGTACGGTGGCCGGCAGCCTGGAACGTATTGCCAATGCTCTGGAGCGTATCGAATCCCGCCTGACAGAGCGGGATTCGGAAACGCTCTAGATGACGAACAGTTCCACAAATTCGGGTACAGCGGTATTTTCAAGAGTTTCCTGGTCGCTGCACAGCCCGAAAATGGCCTCGCAACGCGGCGCCGGGAAACGGGTCGCCAGATTGTTCCGGAACTTGTCCTCCAGCAGCGGAATGCCATCCTTCCTGCGCCGGCGGTGCCCGATAGGATACTCCACCGCGACCTTGTCGGTGCTGGAGCCATCCTTGAAAAACACCTGGATCGCGTTGGCAGTGGAGCGCTTGTCTTCCTCCAGGTATTCCCGGGTGTAGCGTTCGTCTTCCACCACTTCCATCTTGTCCCGCAGTTCATCGATCTCCGGGTGCGCCTGATGGAAGCTGTCTTCGTAATGTTCTGCCGTCAGGTTGCCAAAGATCAGCGGTACAGCCGTCATATACTGCAGGCAGTGGTCCCGGTCAGCCGGATTGGCCAGCTTGCCCACCTTGGAGATGATACGAATGGCCGACTCGTGGGTAGTCAGTACAATTCTGTCGATGTCGTCCAGCCGGTCTTTGACCTCCGGATGAAGCGTCACCGCTGCCTCGGCAGCCGTCTGGGCATGGAACTCTGCCGGGAAAGAAATCTTGAACAGAACGTTTTCCATCACATAGCTGCCAAATGGCTGTGGCAGTGAAAACTCACGTTCGCCCTCTGGTTTCAGCTTCTGGTCCTTGTTGGTCTTGCTGAACAAGACGTCATAAAAGCCCCACTGGGGGGCAGTCAGTACGCCCGGGATGCCCATCTCTCCGCGCATGGCCATATCGGCCAGCCTCACACCACGGGCACTGGCGTCGCCTGCCGCCCAGGATTTTCGGGAACCGGCATTCGGGGCATGGCGATAGGTACGCAGTGCCTGCCCATCGACCCAGGCGTGAGACAGTGCTGCAAGCAACTGTTCACGGTTGGCACCCATGAGTTTCGCCGCCACGGCGGTAGAGGCCACTTTCACCAGTACAACGTGGTCCAGCCCTACCCGGTTAAAAGAGTTCTCCAGCGCCAGCACACCCTGAATTTCGTGGGCCATAATCATGGCTTCCAGCACATCTTTCATTACCAGCGGCGATTTGCCCTCGGAAATCCGTCTCTGCGACAGGTAATCCGCCACCGCCAGAATCGCACCCAGGTTGTCGGAGGGATGCCCCCACTCCGCCGCCAGCCAGGTGTCGTTGTAATCCAGCCAGCGCACGATACAACCAATGTCCCAGGCCGCTTTCACGGGATCCAGCCGGAACTGCGTGCCCGGCACCCGGGCACCATGGGGAACCACGGTACCTTCCACCAGTGGGCCAAGATGCTTGGTGCATTCGGGGAAACGCAACGCCAGCAAGCCGCAACCCAGCGTATCAATCAGGCAGTTGCGGGCCGTGTCCCAGGCTTCCTCGCTGTCGATCCTGTACGTGAGTACGTAGTCTGCAATTTCCTGCAGCACATGGTCATAATCCGGACGCTCATTAACATCGAAAGTTGCTGACATGAGACTGGCTCCTTCATTCGGCTTGTGTATACGTTTAAACTCGGCGCCTGCAATACATTAGTCCAGACTAAGGAACATGTCTCCTTCTGGACAATTTCAGGCTAAATTTTTAAAGGTTCTTTGGGGCTATCGAATAAGGTGCTCCTCCAGACTTTCTAGCCAAAACATTGCAAACTTTTCGAAACCTTCAGATGAAAAATGACATTGATCTGGAAGCCTGTATTTCTTTTCCATCAACAAATCAGTATTCGGCCCAGGATAAACATTATCAGTTGAATTTATAATCATGTCTTGTGCATTAGTAACATCAGGATCAGCATTCCCGGCACCACAATATGATGTTCTTGATAGAAAAATATTATTTTTCAAATCGACAGGCAATTTATCCATAAATTTCCCGAAACCATCGCCATACTTAAAGCTTGTACTTTTTTTATGATTGGATTCGCCTTGATGAATCAAAAAAGCATCAACTTCTCCGAATTCATTAACTAAGCTATAGTATTGGCTTAACATAAAGTCTATATAAGGAGGCTTACCAAGTTGGCCGATAGTCCGACCTTCATAACCGGTAACAGCAAATATTACAGACTCGTAGTGACCTTCAGAAATTAACAGGTCCCCCAACCGGCCCCAAACAGACCCATTAGATCCGGACCCACCAACTGCCGGGTCTTGGTAGAGGTACGTTTCTCCATTCATAAACATGTATACAGCACCAGTTTCTATTTCGTATCCGTACTGTCCGTGATTGGAAGCATTAGATTGCCCAAAAGTAAGAAATACGCCAATATTCTTACTCTTATCAACCTTAACCAATGGTGATTCAGTAAACAACTGCCGATTTTTTTCATCATAACCAACACCCTTTATATCTTTTATTAATTCATAGGCATAACGCATTTCACTATACGGAAAGACCTCTAACCAGATAGTAAGTATACCGTAGCCATAAGATATTAAAAAAAATCCGGCGAAACCAATGCATTTTTTTATAGGCATTTTAAATTCCTTCATCTTAAAAAAACAAAATCTTATAAATACCACTATTTATTGCACCCCAGAATCGACGACTCCTACAACTACTCTGTAAATCTCCAAAATCAACTTATTTATTAACCGTATTCTAAATAAATAGTAAAAAATCAAACAATCTACAACACGAAAAGCATTGCCAGAAAATTAATTTATCGCACCAATTTTTTAGACTCTCTTTTCCATCTTCAATCTCGCTCATTAAAACTTACGGGAATTACGGTCAGAACAAGAGTATTTTTGCTAAGAATTCTGCGATCAATGGCTTTCATTCAACGATAACTCCACCAAAAGCGAGATTGACAAAATTCAAGCCTAGCTAAAGGTGGAAACTTAGCAAATAAAGTGAATTTCTTGGCTAATTTCGTGTCGATTTTTTTTACGATTTAAAAAGAGCCATCATCTATGTTTCTGTAAAACAATGGTTTTTGATGTTGGCACAACCTATGCTTTTTGTATGTGTGAGCGTTTTTTCAAACGCCGACACCACTAAAATTGTGAGGGGCAATTAGATGAAAACTTTAGGGACGATCAAGTACCTGTCCGCCTTGGGTCTGGCTTTTGGTTTTGCTTTTAATGCCAACGCAGGACTGATTGACTTCCGCAGTGCGGACTGGACCGGAGCAAACGGACAGCAGACTTTTGCAGCCAATGGGGTTACGGCAAGTGCAGCCCCCTGGTATGCCGAACTCAGTCAGAACACAACCGACGGCCTGGGCATTGACGGCTGGTTTGATGAGCCTGATGAGATTGATGGACATGAGCGGCTGACCCTGGATTTCGGCACGGCAACTCTTGTAGAAGAAATCACCATCAGCAATCTGTATGCGGACGAAGAGTACTGTTTCATCCTCTGTTTCAAATATGATGAGACCGGCTACTACAAAAAAGATAATTCGGGTTCATGGATTGGGTTCACAGGTGTCGACGCCATCAACGGTCTGTTCACTATTTCCCTGAACGAAACCGTTCAACTACTCGATTTCAAATCCGATAAGCATGAATTCTCGGTACAAAAAATCAAAACCGCCAGCGTACCTGAGCCGGGAACCCTGGCCTTGCTCGGCCTCGGCATAGCCGGCCTGACTTTTGCCCGAAAAAGAAAATAGAAGGCAAATCGCCGCACCTGAATGACGTGCCATAAAAAAAGCCAGATCGGTCGTTAAGACCGATCTGGCTTTTCTGTTTACCGGCGTTTACTTCAGCTGGTATTCAGAAGGTGTCACCAGGCACGCGAACATTACCTTCCATGATAATCCGCGCACTGCGGCTCATGATGGCTTTGGTAACCGTCCACTGGCCGTCCACCTGAGTGGCCTCCGCACCCACACGCAAGGTTCCGGACGGATGCCCGAAAGTCACGTGTTTGCGGTCACCGCCGCCGGCCGCCAGGTTCACCAGCGTTCCGGGAACAGCGGATGCCGTTGCGATAGCCACGGCTGCGGTCCCCATCATGGCATGGTGCAACTTGCCCATGGACAGCGCCCGAACCAGTACATCAACATCACCGGCATTGATCTGCTTGCCGCTGGAAGACACATAGTCCACCGGCTCCGCCACAAACGCCACTTTCGGCGTGTGCTGGCGATTGGCCGCTTCGCTGACATCCTGGATCAGCCCCATCTTCACCGCACCGTGGGCACGGATTTTTTCAAACATCGCCAGCGCCTCCGGGCTGCTGTTGATGTCATCCTGCAGCTCGGTGCCCTTGTACCCGATATCTTCCGCGTTCAGGAAGATGGTCGGAATACCGGCGTTGATCATGGACGCCTTGAGCGTACCGATACCCGGCACTTCCAGATCGTCCACCAGATTACCGGTCGGGAACATGGCGCCATCACCATCGGCCGGGTCCATGAACTCGATCTGGACTTCGGCCGCCGGGAAGGTCACGCCATCCAGCTCGAAATCACCGGTTTCCTGCACTTCCCCATCGGTCATGGGTACATGGGCCACGATGGTTTTTTTGATGTTGGCCTGCCAGATACGCACCGTGCAGATACCATTTTCCGGAATCCGCTCTTTCGGCACAAAGCCACCATGGATGGCAAAAGCGCCCACGGCCGCCGTCAGGTTGCCGCAGTTACCGCTCCAGTCGACAAAGGGCTTGTCGATGGCGACCTGTCCGAACAGGTAATCAACATCGTGATCCGGCTGAGTCGGCTCGGCCAGAATCACCGATTTGCTGGTGCTGGAGGTGGCATTGCCCAGGCCATCGATCTGCTTCTGATAGGGATCGGGGCTACCGATCACCCGCAGCAACAGCTTGTCGCGAGCCTCGCCAGGTACCTGACAGGCTTCCGGCAGATCCTTCAGCCGGAAGAAAACACCCTTGCTGGTGCCGCCACGAAAATACGTGGCCGGCACTTTTATTTGAGGAGCGAAGCTCATGCCGCCCCCTCTGCTGCCAGGAAGTCCTGGGCAAAGCGCTGGAGTACACCACCGGCGGTGTAGATCCGCAGCTCCGCCGCGGTGTCCAGACGACAGGTTACCGGCACTTCAACGGTCTCGCCGTTCTTGCGGTGGATAACCAGTGTCAGTTCCGCGCCCGGGGCAATCTCGCCTTTCACGTCGTAGGTTTCGGTGCCGTCGATGTTATAGGTGTGGCGGGTTTCGCCTTCCTTGAACTGCAGCGGCAATACGCCCATGCCCACCAGGTTGGTGCGGTGAATGCGCTCGAAGCCTTCGGCCACGATCACTTCCACCCCGGCCAGACGAACACCTTTGGCCGCCCAGTCACGGGAAGAACCCTGACCGTAATCGGCGCCGGCGATGATGATCAGCGGCTGCTTGCGGTCCATGTAGGTTTCAATGGCTTCCCACATGCGGGTGACTTCGCCTTCCGGCTCAATGCGGGCCAGAGAACCCTGCTTCACGTCACCGTTTTCGTCCCGAACCATCTCGTTGAGCAGTTTCGGGTTGGCGAAAGTCGCACGCAGCGCGGTCAGGTGATCACCACGGTGGGTTGCGTAGGAGTTAAAGTCTTCCTCCGGCAGGCCCATTTTGTGCAGATATTCACCGGCCGCGGAATCCATCATGATGGCGTTGGACGGAGACAGGTGATCAGTAGTGATGTTGTCACCCAGCACCGCCAGCGGACGCATACCGGTCATGGTGCGCTCGGCCGCCAGGGCGCCTTCCCAATACGGTGGGCGACGAATATAGGTAGACTGCGGACGCCAGTCATACAGCGGGCTCTCTGCCTGCTCGACTTCATCCAGATTGAACATCGGGATGTAGACTTCCTTGAACTGCTCCGGCTTCACGAACTCACCAACGATGCGATCGATTTCCTCATCAGAAGGCCAGATGTCTTTCAGAGTGACCGGATTGCCGTCTTTGTCATACGCCAGTGCATCTTTTTCGATGTCGAAGCGGATGGTGCCAGCGATGGCGTAAGCGACCACCAGTGGCGGAGATGCCAGGAACGCCTGCTTGGCGTACGGGTGAATCCGGCCGTCGAAGTTACGGTTACCGGAAAGCACGGCTGTGGAATACAGGTCTCGGTCGATGATTTCCTGCTGAATCTTCGGATCCAGCGCGCCGGACATGCCGTTACAGGTTGTGCAGGCATAAGCGACGATGCCGAAACCAAGCTGCTCCATTTCAGACAGCAGGCCGGCCTCTTCCAGGTACAAACGGGCCACCTTGGAACCTGGCGCAAACGATGATTTAACCCACGGCTTACGGATAAGGCCCAGCTCGTTGGCTTTCTTGGCCAGCAAACCAGCTGCAACCACGTTACGTGGGTTGGAAGTGTTGGTGCAGGAGGTAATGGCGGCAATAATTACCGCGCCGTCCGGCATCTTGCCTTCCTTCTCTTCTTCCAGTGCCTTGTCGAGGTTTACGGCAATGCCCTGATCGTGCAGATCAGACGTAGCCACACGACGATGCGGGTTGGACGGACCAGCCACGTTACGCACGACGGTAGAGAGATCAAACTCAAGCACACGCTCGTAATCGGCGTCGACCATCTGGTCGGCCCACAGGCCGGTCTCTTTTGCGTACTTCTCAACCAGATCCACCTGCTCCGGCTCGCGGCCAGTCAGCTTCAGGTAATCAGTGGTTTGCTCGTCGATGTAGAACATCGCGGCAGTGGCGCCGTATTCCGGTGTCATGTTGGAAATGGTGGCACGGTCACCGATGGTCAGGCTGGAGGCGCCTTCACCGAAGAATTCGAGGTACGCGCCAACTACGCGCTCCTTGCGCAGGAATTCGGTAATGGCCAGCACGATATCGGTGGCCGTAATGCCCGGCTGACGCTTGCCGGTCAGCTTCACGCCCACGATATCCGGCAGGCGCATCATGGAGGGCTGGCCCAGCATAACGGTTTCGGCTTCCAGACCACCAACGCCCACCGCGATAACGCCCAGTGCATCAATGTGCGGGGTGTGGCTGTCGGTACCGACACAGGTATCCGGGAAAGCAATCTGGTGGCCGTCTTCATCGGCGCGATGCTGAATCACCGGAGACATTTTCTCCAGGTTGATCTGGTGCATGATCCCGTTACCGGCCGGAATCACATCCACATTTTTGAACGCGGTGCGGGTCCAGTTGATGAAATCGAAACGGTCTTCGTTACGACGATCTTCGATAGCCCGGTTCTGGTCAAACGCGTCTTCCTCGAAACCGGCGTGCTCAACCGCCAGCGAGTGATCGACGATCAACTGAGTGGGAACGACCGGATTTACTTTGGATGGCTCTCCGCCCTTCTCGGCAATGGCATCACGCAGGCCGGCGAGGTCAACCAGGGCGGTCTGGCCCAGAATGTCGTGACACACAACGCGCGCCGGGTACCAGGGGAAATCCAGGTCGCGCTTGCGCTCAATAAGTTGTTTGAGTGAATCAGTCAGAGACTCCGCATCGCAACGGCGAACCAGCTGTTCCGCCAGGATTTTGGAGGTGTATGGCAGTTTGTCGTAGGAACCCGGCTGGATTTCTTCCACCGCCTGGCGGGTGTCGTAATATTCCAGGCTGGTGCCCGGGAGGGGTTTTCTGTACTGAGTATTCATGGTGTGAAATTCTCTTGAAAGGCTTTGATGGCCACGGAACCCGCAAGGGGCGCGGATTCCGTGGCTAAAAACGTCTTAAGAACGCTCGTCAATCGGCTGCCATTCGGAATGCTCCGGGCCGGTGTAATCGGCGCTCGGACGAATGATCCGGTTGTTGCTGCGCTGCTCTTTCACGTGGGCAGTCCAGCCGGATACGCGTGACATCACGAAGATCGGCGTGAACAGCTGGGTCGGGATGCCCATGAAGTGATAGGCAGACGCGTGGAAGAAGTCGGCGTTACAGAACAGCTTCTTCTCGCGCCACATAACCTCTTCGCAGCGAACGGAAACCGGGTACAGCACGGTGTCGCCCACTTCGTCGGCCAGCTTCTCGGCCCACTTCTTGATGATGGCGTTGCGCGGATCGGATTCGCTGTAGATCGCGTGGCCGAAGCCCATGATCTTTTCCTTGCGCTCCAGCATGCCCATCAGGCCTTCTTCGGCTTCGTCGGCGCTGCTGAACTTCTGGATCAGTTCCATGGCCATTTCGTTGGCGCCACCGTGCAGCGGGCCACGCAGGGAACCGATGGCACCGGTCACGCAGCTGTGGATGTCAGACAGAGTGGAGGCACACACCCGAGCGGTGAAGGTAGAAGCGTTGAACTCGTGCTCCGCGTACAGGATCAGGGATACGTTCATCACCTGCTCGTGCAGCTCGTTCGGCTTCTTGCCGTGCAGCAGTTCCAGGAACACGCCACCGATGGAGTCACACTCGGTATCAGCGGTGTTGATGCGAACGCCTTCGTTGGCGAAGCGGTACCAGTAGGTAATGATGGCCGGGAATACCGCCAGCATGCGGTCGATCTTGTCGTCCTGCTCGCTGAAATCTTCCTCGGTTTCCAGGTTACCCAGCATGGAGCAGCCAGTACGCATTACATCCATCGGGTGGGCGTTCTTGGGAATCTGTTCCAGAACGGTTCTCAGGGCTTCCGGCAGCTCGCGCTGGGCCTTCAGCTTGGCCTTGTACTCATCCAGCTCCTGACGATTCGGCAGCTTGCCGCGCAGCAGCAGGTAGGCCACTTCTTCAAACTGGGCATTGTCAGCCAGTACGTTGATGTCATATCCACGGTAAGTCAGGCCTGCACCGGTTTTGCCGACGGTACACAGAGCCGTTTCACCAGCTACCTGGCCACGCAGACCAGCACCACCAAGTTTCTTTGCTTCAGCCATGATCATCTCCCATTTATACAGTTTTTTGGTTTTGTTCAATTTGGCTTGGGTTTGGTGTTCAGGGCGGTCCCTGATGGGTCGCCCGTTAAATCGGTTCAGTCTTTTTTCTGGGCGAATAGCTCATCCAGTTTCTGTTCGAAATCGTGGTAGTTCAGGAAATCATACAGTTCCATACGGGTCTGCATCATGTCCACCACGTCTTTCTGGTCACCCTTGTCCAGAATGCTCTGGTACACAGTCAGGGCGGCCTTGTTCATGGCACGGAAAGCGCTCAGCGGATACAGCACCATGGCGGCACCGGCCTCAGCCAGCTCCTGCTTGTTGTACAACGGCGTGGCACCAAATTCCGTGATGTTTGCCAGCAGAGGCACATCAATCGCTTCGGCAAACGCCTTGTAGTCAGACAGCTCATGAACCGCTTCAGCGAAGATACCGTCGGCGCCAGCTTCAATGCAGGCCTTGGCGCGATCGATAGCCGCTTCCAGACCTTCTTTCTGGAACGCATCGGTACGGGCCATGATGAAGAAATCGTCGTCTTCGCGGGCATCGGCGGCTGCCTTGACGCGATCAACCATTTCTTCCTTGGAAACGATTTCCTTGTTCGGGCGGTGGCCACAACGCTTCTGGGCTACCTGATCTTCAATATGAACGGCTGCGGCGCCGGCGCGTTCCATCTCACGGATGGTGCGGGCGATATTGAAAGCGCCGCCCCAGCCTGTGTCGATGTCGACCAGCAGCGGGACATCCGTAGCTGCGGTAATGCGACGCACGTCTTCCACGACATCATTCATGGTGGTCATGCCCAGATCCGGCAGGCCATAGGATGCGTTCGCCACACCACCACCGGACAGGTAAATAGCCTGGTGGCCCACTTTTTCCGCCATCATGGCGGAGTAGGCATTAACGGTACCGACAATTTGCAGCGGCTTGTTTTCTTTCAGAGCCTTGCGAAAGCGGGCACCCGCAGAAAGCTTGTTAGCCATGGTAATTTACCTCCCAGTTCAGATAGTTAGAACGCCTTCTTTAATCTTTTGCTCGATGTTCTGGCGTGCGGCGTTAATGTGTCTTTTCATCAAAAATTCTGCGAGTTCTCCATCGCGCCGGGCCAGAGCCTCAACGATATGGCGGTGCTCGCCCAGTGCCATATGCGGTCGCCCTGCAGAAGTGCTCAGGCGATAGCGGTACATGCGCACCATGTAATACAGATCGCCCAACAGCATCTGGGCAAGCTTGGTGTTCCGGCTACCGGTGGCAATGCGATGGTGAAAATCGTAATCACCTTCAGCCTGGTAATAGGCCTGGCCCTTGGCCTCCTCGATCATTTTTTCATGAGTGTCGAGGGTGGCCTGCAGGTCACGAATTTCCTCATCCGTCATGCGCTCCGCCGCCTGACGAGCCGCCAGCCCTTCCATGACTTCACGAATGCGGTACAGCTCCATCAACTCGGAGGCACTGACTGAAACCACCTTCACCCCGGCGTGGGGCCGACGTACCAGAAGGCCACGGGACTCCAGCCGCCCCAACGCTTCACGCAGAGGACCACGAGTCAATTCGAAACGGGAACACAGCTCCAGTTCGCCGATCTTCTCGCCGGGAGCCAGCTCTCCGGTAACAATTGCCGTTTGCAGACAATCAAACGCTTCGTCTGCTCGGGTAGAAGATTGAATAATGGGTTGGTTCATAATGTTGTCAACAAAACGTGATAGATTAGACTGAAAATTACTCGCCAATCTTGCGATTGTCAACAAAATGAAAAAGCGGCTTGGACTATTTGCTAACAATAGTAGCAACCGAATCTATTGCCAGAGACCACCCCTCCCCCTTGGCCGGTAACTCCGGTAAACTGCAATAACTCGGTACCTACGAATCAGAAACCAAGGATTTTCACATGATCAGGAAGTGTCTGTTCCCCGTTGCCGGCTATGGCACCCGTTTTCTGCCAGCCACCAAGGCCATGCCTAAAGAAATCCTGCCCATTGTTAACAAGCCTCTGGTGCAGTACGGCGTTGAAGAAGCAGCAGAAGCCGGCATCCATGAGTTCGGGTTTGTCACCGGCCGCGGTAAGCGTGCCCTGGAAGACCATTTCGATATCAGCTACGAGCTGGAACACCAGATTGCCGGCTCAGGTAAAGAAGGGCTGCTCACTTCCATCCGCGACCTGATCGACAACAACACCTTTGCCTTCACCCGTCAGAATGAAATGAAAGGCCTGGGCCACGCCATCCTTACCGGCCGCAACCTGATGGGCGACAGCCCGTTTGCCGTGGTGCTGGCCGACGACTTCTGTGTCGGCCCCGAAGGCGAGGACGGGGTACTGGCGCAGATGGTCAAACTGTATAACCAGTTCCGCTGTTCAATCGTGGCAATAGAAGAAGTGCCTGAGGATGAGACCCACAAGTACGGTGTGATTGCCGGTGAGTCCATGAAAGACGGTCTTTACCGCATCACCGACATGGTGGAGAAGCCCGCCCCGGAAGACGCCCCCAGCAATCTGGCGATTATCGGCCGTTACATCCTTACACCGGATATCTTCGAGATCCTGGAAAACACTCCACCGGGCAAGAATGGCGAAGTACAGATTACCGATGCCTTGCTGGAGCAGGCGAAAAATGGCTGTGTGCTGGCCTATCAGTTCAAGGGACAGCGCTTTGACTGCGGCAGTATCGATGGCTTTGTAGACGCCACCAACCATGTTTACGAGAACGTCTACAAGAAAGGCAAGTAAGCCACAAAGGCGTGATCAGCGCCTCAGAAGTTGCATTACCATGCGCCGGTTGTCCGTGTCACTCCTGCGGAACCGGCGCAGCAATTCCACCTCTTCTTCCGTCAACTGTACCTGCTCGATCTGCTCTTCCAGCTTCTCCAGCGACAACAGCAGGTCATCACTCGTGTCGAGCGCAGCAATACCCGGTAATTCAAGCTGACCATCGTCTTCGGGTTCATCCGGTTGCAGGTGCAGCATGCCATGTACCTCTGTCATCTGGACCGGGACGAGAACCCCGGGAAATGCCCGAAGAAGTGAATCGTTCTGGAAATATAGCGTACATACAGGATGACACTCAATCTGCCTATACTGATCACAACACTCATGGAACAGGATGTTTATGGCGGCAAAGACACTGGATATCGACTCGGCATGGGAACTGGTGCGCAAGGAAGCAGATCAGTCCGATGTGACACATTCCTGGCTGCGCACAGGTACAACGCCCGCAGAAGTCAGTAGCCGCGATACGCCGCAGCTGGCACAGTTCACCACCGCTGCAGCGAAAGACCTGTTATCGGTATTCCTGCCTCTCTGTTCACCGATACCGGAAGGCGGCCGGTCGAGGGTTATTGGCCAGCTGGGACAGAGCCTGGACGGGCGTATCGCAACGGTTACCGGCCGCTCACGCTTCATTAACGGTGACGATGGCATCACCCATTTGCATCGGATACGGGCTGTGTCTGATGCGGTGATTGTCGGAGCCGGTACCGCGGCTACGGATAACCCCCGCCTTACTGTTCGCCGCGCGCCCGGCCGAAACCCGGTACGGGTTGTTATCGACCGGCATCGCCGGGTGCCCGACAGCCACTTCCTGTTCACCGACGGCAAAGCACCTACCCTGCGCCTGGTGGCCGGCAGTTATAAAAAACAGAAACACACGAGTATTCCGCCCGGCGTTACCGAGGTGCCGTGCCTCGGTGATCCGAATGCGCAAGCCCCCATGGATCCGGAAAAGATCCTGGAGGTGTTGGCGGATTTCGGGCTGAGAAAGATCTTTGTCGAAGGCGGCGGTGTAACGGTTTCATCATTTCTGAGCGCGGGTTTACTGGACCGTCTTCATGTGCTGGTCGCCCCGATGATTATTGGCAGTGGCCGGCCGGCTTTTTCGCTTCCGGAGATCGATTTTCTCGACGATGCCTTCCGGCCGAAAGCGCAGATGGTCAATCTTGGCAGCGACATGCTGTTTGACCTGGACTTTTCCTGACCCGGCTCAAACCGGTCGCGGCCTGCCGGTAATCACAAAGATCATACCCGGCAGGCTGGATACCAGCACCAAAGCACCGTAGCCCACGCTCAGTGCCACGCCCTGCTCTGCCGGCAATCCCGCCATGGGCCAGAGCACAGCAGCAGCGCCTTCCCTGACGCCCCAGCCAGCAACCGTCAGCGGAATCACCATACTCAGCAGCAGAATACTGCCCAGCGCAACCATCAAAAGCACGGTCTGAAAGTTCTCCAGATACCCGGCACCCCAGGCCAGACACAGAAACACGCCCAGATAACTGGCCAGTACCAGCAGGGAAGAGCCGATCTGCACAGGCAACATTGGCCAGCCCAGCAAGGATTTAAACAGGTCCTGACGGAGTCGCTGCAGGTAGCCTGCCAGCCGTTCGACCAACCCGAACGCCATAGCCATGCAGATCACAAAGACCAGGCCTGTGGCGCCGAAAACCAGCCATAGATTGTTTCCGACAGACAAAGAAGCAAACCGGGCGGATTGAAACAGCCAGCCAAGAGATACAGCAACCACCAGAGCCAGCACCAGTTGGCCCGACAAACGCTCGATAGCCACCCCGTGAACCGCAGACAGCCTCTTCCCTGCTCCGTTTCCATGTCGCCAGGCACGGTTAACATCTCCAAGTACACCGCCGGGTAACACCTGATTCAGAAACGTTGCCAGATAATATTCACGCACGGCGAGGCCGAAAGACAGCGAAAGCCCGAGGCACTCCACCGTATACCGCCAGCGCCAGGCCGACAGAAGCACCTGACAAACCGTAAGCGTGAGAGCTGGCAGCAGAATAAGCGGAGACATGCGGCCTAATTCCCGCCAGAGCGATTGACCGTCCACGGCCCAGATCACCAGACCCATCACTAAAGCCGTAAAAAGCCAACGGGCCGCCGGCCGGGTTATTCGGGGTGTCAGGCTTGCCAAGACGCCTCCTCCGGGGGCAATGCCAGCAAATCGATGTGGTTTACCGACACCTTGAGAGCCCCTTCTGCCAACTGGGCGCTACGGGATTGCAGCCAGGTTCGCAGCCGTTCACCGGAGCGTGGGTCGATCTCGGTTGCCGCTTCCACCCAGCCTTCCATCAACATCCGGATCAGGCTCGAATCGTCGGTATCCAGTTGCCAGGGAGATTCATCAAGCTTCACCCGATAGCCTTTTGCTGCAAGCAGCTCTTGCAATGCCTCGACGGCGTCCGGACCCAGCGCCGCGCCGGCGCCTTTGTCGCCATGCTGATGCCGGTTAACCAGATCCCGAAGCATTGAATCGTCCGGGTGCGCCGGCGACAACTCGAAACTTCCGGCGTAGCTCAATACCACCAACACCGCGGATTTCCTTACAGCTGCCGCTTCGACCAATGTGCTGAGCCAGGCCTCAGAAACCAGATCAATCAACGCTGAGGCCGTAATCAGCGAGGCCGCCTCCGGCAGGTGCTCTTCCATGTTGCCCGGAGTGAGTTGTATCACGTCCGTTTTATAAGGCACCCCCAAAGTCTCCACGCGCTGTTTTGCCTCGCGAAGCAATTCTGCATCCTGATCAATCGCCAGCCAGGTCTGAGGCACCTGAAGAGTGCGAACCAGAAACATTGCATTGGAGCCGCGCCCGGCACCGATATCAACGATCAGAGGCGGTTGAACACGATTTTCAGCCGACCGGGACTTATAGTCTTGTTCCAGCCAGTGACTTAAACGGTTGGTCAGCTTCCGGGAGCGGGCCCGGTGATCCGCAGACTCCCTCGCCCTCAGCCAGTTGACGGCAAACACAGAGTGCTTGTGAAAGCGACCGAAATAGTAAAGTGCCCCGCTAAAGTCATCGGCGGTGTCTTGCCAGGTCCGGATCTGCCCTGATTCGCCACAGGCCAGATTGCGGGCCTGAGCGAGCTCTTTCGGGTTCTCCAGCCAGTTTCTGATCCGGGAAGAAAGCGCATACACGTCACCCGCCTCGAACTGGACAACCCCGGGGCGGGCTGCGGTATCAGCAAGGGCGCCACCGTTTGACGAAATGATTGGCAGGCCGGCGGCCAGCGCTTCATCAATGACCATGCCATAGCCCTCATAAAGCGAGGGAAAGACGAAAAAATCCGCACGGTGATAAAGCCCGGCAAGCTCATCGTCCTCCAGTTCACCGGTCAGCGTTATACGCTGCTCAAGGCCCGCCTTTGCAATCAGCCGTCGCACGCTCTCGGCGTAGCCCGGATCACGGGAACAGGAGCCGGCCAATGTGCATTCCCAAGGCAGCGTTGCCAGGCTCTGCAATGCCTCGACCAGATGGTGCTGGGCTTTTCTCGGCGACAGGTGTGCCACACACAAAAGATGAGAAGGGCCTTGCGCCCGGCCTCCAACGCGAGGCATTTCAGCAGCTTCGGCAACACCCGGTTCAGCCACCCGGACTTCACCCTGACCTACCCCGTAATCAACCAGTCTTTGTGCAGTGTGGTGACTGGTCGTTATGGTGCCGGTCACAAACCCCAGGGCACGCTTTTCCGACTCATAAAACCATTGTTTTTCCGCCTCATCGAGACCCGTTTCGTCCGCCAGAGGATGGTGAACCAGGGCCAGCAATTTCAGGCGTTCATGATGTTTTTCAACAATGTCCGGCAGCCCGCCCATGGCGAGGCCATCCAGCACCACCCAGGTGCCGGCAGGCATCTGGCAAAGCTGCCAGTCCAGTGCCTGCCGAGCTTGATCATCCGGCCGCGGAAACCGCCCCGGTAATCCGGTCACCCGCGCATTCTGGCCCTGCTCATTCAGGGTCTGTACCAGTTTACGCACATAGCGGTAACCGCCTGTGTTCTGTTCCGGATCGCCGGGAACCAGGAACTCGATTAACCCCGGAACTTCAGATGCCGGCATGGTAGCTGGCCCAGGCAATATGTGATTCAGACAAGGTGACTTTCAGGCTGACGATACCCTGCCCGGTTTCACCCAGCCGACCGTCGTGTATGGCGGACGCCATGCGATCAAAAACCAGTTTGGCCATAAATTCGGTGGTGGTATTACGCAGAGCCAGTTCCGGCAGCTCATCCAGATTCTGCATATTGAACTTGGCCAGGATCTCTTTTAAAACCTCGGAGGCAAGTCCGATATCAACAACCAGATCGTCCTTGTCGAGTTGATGGCGCTCGAAGGTAACGTCCACCACATATGTGGCGCCGTGCAGTTTCTGCGCCGGACCAAAGATCTCACCGTTGAAGCTGTGCGCAATCATCATGTGGTCCCGGACTGTCAGGCCGAACATAGCGTCTCCTTGGCTGGTTATTATATGGGGTCAGTAAACAACGCGATGGCACAGGGTATTGCGGCCATCAATCAGAATGCGTGCCATGGATTTTGGCAGATCATCGAACCGGCATTCACCGGAGATCAGAACGTCCAGGGTCTCGTCCTGCAGCAGTTCCAGGGCAAGTGCGAGTCGTTTGCGGTAATCCCAGCGCGGGACCCTTACAGGGGAAATCTGGCCAACCTGGCTGGATTTCAGGGTCAGCCGACGGGGATGAAAAGCAGCGCCGAGAGGTGCAGACACCGGCTGGTCGCCGTACCAGCTCATTTCCACCAGGGTAGCCTCCTGGCCGGCCAGGCTCAGAGCTGTTTCAAGGCCGGAAGGATGGCCACTGGCGTGTACCACCAGGTCGTGATCGTCGGGTGCAGAACCGGTACTGAACACAAGGCCCAGAGCTTCTGCTACCGCCTGCCTCTCCGGATTGGTATCAATCGCCGTTACCCGGGTACCGGGAATACGGCTGGCGAGCCAGGCCACGAGAAGCCCGACGACACCCAGACCCACCACGGCAATGCGGTCGCCGACTCCCGACAAACCGTCCCAGAGCCCATTCACGGCAGTTTCCATATTGGCGGCAAGTATGGCCCGCTCTGGAGGTAAACCCCCGGGCAGTGGTGTTACCGCGGCAACTGGCACCCGGTAGCGGTCCTGATGCGGATAAAGACAGAAAACCATTTTCCCGCGAAGCCCGGCGGGGCCATCCACAACACGCCCAACGTTGGCATAGCCGTATTTGACCGGCCAGGGGAAGTCTCCTTCCTGGAACGGCGCCCGCATGCGGGCATATTCGGTTTTCGGCACACGGCCATGAAACACAAGAGACTCGGTACCCCGGCTGATGCCGGAATAGAGAGACTGAACCGTGACAAATTCGCCGGCATTCCCGGCTTCCGGCGCCATCAAAGGTGTTTCAAGGATCTCACCTTTACCGGCACCGGTGACCCACCAGGCCCGGGCCATTGTCTGGGCATTCTGAACATCAGAAATGGATTGCAATTGAAACTCCTTTTCCCGGTCACGGCGCCTGAGCTGAACCTTCGGATCCGTCTCTGGTCCACGGTCGTAAGCACAGGCAGCTGTATCAACTATAGTGAGTGTACAGCGCATCCGGGGGTTTTTGATGCCTGCAAACCTATACGCTGGAGTTCGATAATGGATTCTAACGGCCATTCAGCTTCCACCAGGATTCCGCTGCCGCTGGATTTAGCCTGGGGTTTCGGCCTTGTGCTCAGCCTCAGCCTTGCCGCTGCCTGGCTCACCGATCCACCCGCGCTGTTCATTGCCTTTGCGGTATTGCTTTACGGTGCCGTTGCCGGATGCGTGATTCGCTACTGGCCGGCTGGCCAGGACTTTGGCTGGGCTAACCGGGCAACCCTGCTCAGGGGCGGTCTGGTGATCGTTCTCGTGGTACTGGCACCCTTTGCTGACCATATTGAAGGCAGCCTCTGGCTGTATGGCTGGATGGCGCTGCTGGCCCTGATTCTGGACGGTGTTGACGGCAAGGTGGCACGGGCTACGGGATCCCAAACCGAATTCGGCGCACGGTTCGACATGGAACTGGATGCACTGTTCATTCTGGGTTTGTGTATTGCCGTTCTGGCATTGGGGAAAGCCGGTGTCTGGGTGCTGGCCCTGGGCCTGATCCGCTACGTCTTCGTGGCTGCCAGCCACGTTGTGCACTGGCTCAACAACCCTCTTCCTGAAAGCTTCCGACGCAAGACAGTCTGCGTATGGCAGATTGTCACTCTTTTGGTGGCCGTACTGCCGCCGGTTACCGACCTTTTTGCCAGCATTACCCTTGCAACCGCGCTCGCCCTGCTTGCGTGGTCCTTTTACCTGGATATCCGCTGGCTTTATCAAAGGAGAGATTCAAATGATGAGCTTTAACGTGAAATCCCTCGCCCGTTCTGCACTCGCCCTGCCCGCGGCCGCTGCACTCAGCCCGGCAGCAATGGCGGAACCGAAAACCTATGAGATTGATGACGAACACTTCTCCATGATGTTTGAAATCATGCACATTGGCTACGCCCCGGTAATGGGTATGTTCCAAGAGGTAGAAGGCGAATTTGTGTATGACGAAGAGACCCGGGAACTCCTGTCAGGAAAACTGGTTTTCCAGAGCGACAGCGTGTTCACCAACCATGACGAGCGCGACAAGCACCTGCGCAGTGATGATTTCCTGAACAGCAAAAAACATCAGGACATTACGTTCACCATTACTGGCTTTGAGACCACCGGAGAAAACACCGGCGTAGTAACCGGCGACCTTGAGCTGCTGGGCCAGACCCGGGAGGTGATGCTGGACGTAACCCTCAACAAGGCAGAGCAGTACCCTATCGGCCATGAGGAATACACACTGGGCCTCAGCGCTTCCACTACCCTGAAGCGCAGCGACTGGGGCATGACTTACGGTCTGGACCCCGCTCTGGTGGGGGATGAGGTTAATCTGCGATTCGGCTTTGAGGCGATTCAGGAATCCGGATGGTTCTGAACATGAGGAGCAGGAAACCGCATAAAAGTGGTTGACCCTCATTCCCGGAATCAGTATATTTCGTCCCCGTTGCAGAACACAGGACCATAGCTCAGTTGGTTAGAGCGCTGCCTTGACATGGCAGAGGTCGGCAGTTCAAATCTGCCTGGTCCTACCATTTCTGCAAGCAGAAGAGTCACTTACCGATATCGGAAGTGGCTTTTTTTGTTTCTGGGCATTAAAGGCTGTTCAGCGCTCAGCGGATCCGTACACAACCACCCGGTCTCGCCCCATGCTTTTGGCTTGATAAACCGCCTGATCGATCCGCTGCAACACTTTTTCATAGTCCGGATCTGACGCCAGAAACTCGCTGACGCCCAGGCTGAGAGTGACTTTCTGGTCAAAACCGAAATCCCGGCCAATTGACGAGGCCGAAAGCTCGCGGATTCGTTCTGCCGTATGCAAAGCTTCCCCGGCGTGGGTGCTCGGCAAAACAATGATGAATTCCTCCCCTCCAAAACGAGCCAGCAAGTCATTCTCCCGCAGGCTCTCCCGACAAATCGCGCAAATTCTTCGTAAGACTTCGTCTCCTGCCAGATGGCCGTGTTGATCGTTAATCTTTTTAAAGTGATCAAGATCGAACATGATCAGCGCGGTCGGGTGTCCATAGCGTTTGAATTCACTGAAATGATTATGCAGCTCATCCAGAAGACGCCGTCGGTTGGCAGCATGGGTCAGTGGATCGGTACAGCTGGCTTCCAGCAGCTCCTCTTCCAGAGCTTTTCGGCGCGTGATATTCCGGGCAACCCAGATAACCGCACGCTCTCCGTTTATCCGTTCGGGAAAAGGTTGAATGTGCCCCTCAAACCAGATCATGTGATCTGGCCCGGCCTGATTCTCGAGCCCCTTTACCTGATCAGCTGAAAGCGGGTATTCCACTTTGATCAGACCGTTTTTTGCCAATGATTGATGCAGATGCTCCATAACCCAACTGGCAACCTCAGCCGGCAAAACATCGTCTATCAGACTACCCACCAGGTCATGACCATCGTGGTAATACTCGGGGTCTGAAAGGCCATAAAGGCCCGCATAACGACCACTTTCCGTCAGCACGAACACGGGGTCTGGCAGCGCATTAAGCACCGCCAGCATCTGCTCACTATCAAGATTCAAACGTGGATTCCTTCACGGCGATGAGTCCTTTGCGCAACCAGAAAGATCGGAATCCATAAAGTTCTGATAATCCATCTCCACGCATTCGCTGTAGTGGCTGGCGATGGCGCAAACAAGCCCGACGAATTCGTCTTCGCGCTCAAAAGTTAGTCTTTGCAGAGTCAGCTCAAACAGGAAAGGTTCTTCCGGGTTCAGGGTACGGCTGGCCCGCTTGTGTTCGGTCGCCAGGACTTCGCCCCAGGTGGCAGCCATTTTTTTCAGGTGGCCTTTTTTCGTCAATTTTTCAGTATTGAAATCGTCTTTGAATGGTGAGCGTTCGCGAACAGAGAATACTTTGCCATCAAACTCCAGCCAGCCCAGATAGCGATCCGGATGCTCTGCCAGCGCACGGTAAGCCTGGGCGTGGCGCTCGCCTTCGTTCGGATAGGCACTCCGATAGGCCTCGCGCTCTTCTTCAGACATGGCAAGCAGCACAGCTGGGCCGCTTTGCTCTTTGATGTCCAGAATGATGTCATTGCCCGGGTCTTCGTTTTCATCCGCTATAAGCGCGTAAAACCGATCGATGCCCAGTGATCCGGTTCCGGTGCTGACACAGCGGGCAACATCCTTGAGCTGGAAAAGCTGACCATCATTTTCTTCATGAGGTGCGCGGTAACTTTCAAAAGCTTCTATGAAACGCTTGCGTCCCTGGGGCGAGAGCCGGCGCAGTTCCGGAAGCGTGGTATCAAACACCCGCTTGCCGTTTTTCTGCACACGAGTCCACTTTCCCAGCATTTTGTTCCGGTTCTTCTTGCTCCCCACCTTTTTCAGAAATTTTTTCAGGGGCTTGTCGGCATTGCTTCGCGTGAAGTGCACTTCTTCGTCAAGGTCGTTGTCATTGTAATCGGTCACGACCGCCAGATACGCTTCCGCCAGTTCAGTGACCGCCTCGCGGCATGCCGAAGCACCAAAGCGCCCATGATCACGGATGTCCAGTGCCAGGCTCACGGCCAGACGCCACAGGTCGTATTGGTAATCACTCACCACTGCGTCGTCAAAATCGTCCAGGCCGTATACCACGTCACCATCGTGATTGGCGAAAGCGCCAAAGTTATACAGATGAGCATCGCCCTGAATCCAGGTCTGACTACCAGACACCCCGCCAAACAGGGAGAACCGCCAGTCGTTGAACATGTCCTGCCAGAACAGGTGGCTGGTGCCCCGAAAGAAACTGTACGGCGATTCGGCCATGACCCGGAACTTGTTTTCCCTGGCACTGGCATCCAGGTCCCGGTTATTGGTGTCGATAGCACGTAAAACCTGATGCCGGCGATTATGAAGAGTCAGATCCTTGATCATGGCGGCTCCTGATTGCCTGATATGTTTTATTCAACTACACGTTAATCGTGGAGTCCAAATTTAGCAGCAGTCTGCGACATTGGCCAAGATAACCGCTGCCAAACAGGTTGTAGTGGTTGAGGGCGTGGTAAAGGTTATAGATGTCGCGCTTGGCAGAGTATAGATCTGTGCGTGGCCAGATCTTGTCGTAGGCTCGATAAAATTCCGGGGAGAACCCGCCGAAGAATTCGGTCATGGCCAGGTCAGCTTCGCGGTCGCCGTAATAAACGGCCGGGTCAATCAGCCAGGCCCGGTCCTGGTCGAACAGAGCATTGCCGGACCATAAGTCGCCGTGCAGCAGACTGGGCTGATCGCAATGCTCATTGAGAAACGCTTCCAGGCTCTGGCTGTTCTTCGCCAGGGTGCGTTCAAATTCCTCCCTTATCCCGGCATCACCCATGCGGCTGATCTGGTAGCCCAGGCGGTCATCGCGGAAGAAGGCACCCCAGTTGTCAGCCCAGCGGTTTTTCTGGGGCATCAGGCCGATGTAGTTGTTGTGGTCAAGGCCATAATATTCGTGAGGCTGCCGGTGTAGTCGGGCAAGGCCTTCGCCCAGCGCCGCCATGAGTTCCGGTTTTGCCGGCCGGGCGTGGATCTGCTCCATAACCAGTTCCTGGGGGCTGACGGATATCACGTCTGGCACAGCCACTGCCGTGCAGCCTGTATCCGCCAATGCCGCCCTCAGCAGGCGAAGGCCTTCAGCTTCACAGTCCAGAGCATCAGTAAAAGCGGTTGTGTTGGTTTTCCGGAAGTACTCCACACGGCTCACCAGTTATCTTTCTCTTTCTCATCCTCTTTTTCGGCTTCTTCCTTGCGCTCACGAATCTTGTCCAGCTTTTCTTTGGGGATCTTCATATTCGCACTGTCCCGGAGCAGCAACAGGCTTCCGATCACCATCGCAAAAGCGGCAAGGATAAATAGCCAACCAATCAAAGGCATTGTCTCTCTCCGTTATCTGTTATGCCGGGCTGAACCGCCAGCCAGGCGGCGCCTCGCACGCCGCTGGAGTCTCCGTGTATAGCCTGGCGAATGGGAGTGCTGAATTCGCCACCAAACACATAATCCGGAAGGCGTTGCGGCAGTTGCTGGTATAGCGCCGGCACATTGCTCACCCCACCACCGAGCACAATCACATCGGGGTCCAGCAGGTTGATCACACCCGCCAACCCACGGGCAAGATGATCGAGATAGTGATTCATGGTTTCGAGTGCTTTAGCCTGCCCATTATTTGCCGCCAGAACAATGTCTGGCGCCGCCACCCGCTCTTTCCATAATAGTTGATGGGTCAGCGCCATACCGGTACCGGACAGAAACATTTCATTGCAGCCCAGGCGCCCACAAAAACAAAGCCGTTGGTCCAGCTCGTTCTGGGCGGTCCATAGCAGGGGATTGTGCCCCCATTCACCGGCCACACCGTTGGGACCGGTGAGTAACCGACCGTTAACGCTGATGCCGGAGCCACAGCCTGTGCCAAGAATAGCCGCGAACACCACGCCGGCCCCCTGCCCGGCCCCGTCAGTGGCTTCGGACAAAGCCAGGCAGTTGGCATCATTGGTCACCGTTACCGGCCGGTTGAGCAGCTCAAAGAGATCGCGGGTGATAAACTGACCATTCATACAACGGGTATTGGAATTTTTTACCCGACCGGTCACACCGGAAACGCTGCCGGGGATGCCCACCCCCACGGGGATTCCCTGAACGCCGGCTTTTTGCTCAGCCCGGTTTACCAGGGTTTTGATGGTGGCCAATATGGCGGAGTAATCATCGGTCGGCGTGGGCAGCCGCTCCCGGAAAAAGGCATGACTGTTCTCGTCCATCAGTATGACTTCAATCTTGGTTCCGCCAAGATCCACACCAATCATCCACGATTTATGCATTACTGACTCACCCTGATGCTGAACAACCCCTGACGAACTCGCGGTTTCCGCTATAATCGCCGGTGCCTGTCTCCTGTTGCAAGAGCGCTTACCCGATCATGAAGCAAACCCTGGATTTAACGGTTGAAACCAGCCAACTGGCTGTGGACGTTCTTGCGGAAGCCTCCGGTCTTTCCAAACAGCGTATCAAAGATGCCATGTCGAAGGGGGCCTGCTGGTGGACGCAGAAAGGCAAGCAGGTTCGACTGCGCAAAGCCAAGCGGGAACTCAGGCCAGGTGCGCGCATTCAGCTTTTCTATGATGATCAGGTGCTTGCACGCAAGCCAGAGCAACCGGAACTTATTGAGGATAGAAGCCGATACAGCGTGTGGCGCAAGCCTCATGGCCTGCTCTCTCAAGGGTCTCAATGGGGTGATCATTGCAGTTTACTGCGGCTGGCCGAAATCGAGCTTAACCGCCCGTGCTTTCTGGTTCATCGTCTGGATGCCGACGCCGCGGGGTTGATGCTGGTGGCCCACGACAGCAAGGCCGCCGGCGCGCTTTCCCAGCTGTTTTCAGGGCGAAGCCTGACCAAAATTTATCGGGCAGAAGTGGTGGGTGAGCTGGATGCGGATGATCTGGTGATCGATACAGCTCTGGATGGCAAAGCGTCTGTCAGCCGGGTGACCACGCTGGAAAAAGACCTGGCAGCCGGCACAACCATGCTGGAAGTGGCTATAGAAACCGGTCGCAAGCATCAGATACGCAGACACCTGGCCGGCATTGGCTACCCGATTGTCGGCGACAGACTCTACGGCAAGCCAGATTCAAGAGGTTTGCAGCTGGAAGCGGTATACCTGGCCTTCAAGTGCCCCCTCACCAGCCAGCAACGCACTTTCGGCGTCAGGCGCAGTACCTGACCCCGGCGCACTCAGAGCTGGTAGAAATCGCGGTACCAGTCAACGAAGTTGGCAATACCCTCTTCCACCGGAGTAGACGGCTTGTAACCCACATCGTTGATCAGACCATCCACATTGGCGTAGGTGGCGGGAACATCGCCCGGCTGCATGGGCAGCAGGTTTTTCTGCGCTTTTTTACCCACCCGCTCTTCGATTATTTCAATAAAACGTGACAGCTCCACGGGGTTGTTGCTGCCAATGTTATAGATGCGATACGGAGCCTTGCTGGTGCCGGGATCCGGTTGCGCGCCGCTCCAGTCCGGGTTCGGTTCGGCCACGTTGTCCAGAGTACGCACCACACCTTCTACGATATCGTCGATATACGTGAAATCGCGCTTGTGATGGCCATGGTTGAAAACGTCAATCGGCTCGCCGGCCAGAATCTTCCTGGTGAAGATAAACAACGCCATGTCCGGGCGGCCCCAGGGGCCATACACGGTAAAGAAACGCAGACCGGTGGTGGGCAGGTCATACAGATGACTGTAGGTGTGAGCCATCAGTTCATTGGCCTTTTTGGAGGCTGCATACAGGCTCAGTGGATGGTCCACGTTGTCGTCCACGGAGAACGGCATGGTTTCGTTGGCGCCATACACGGAACTGCTGGAAGCGTACACCAGATGCTTCACATCGTTGTGACGGCAACCCTCCAGAATATTCATGAAGCCAACAAGATTGGCATCTACGTAAGCGTTGGGGTTTTCCAGGGAGTAGCGCACCCCGGCCTGGGCCGCCAGATGTACCACCCGTTCCGGCTTGTGCTCCTGAAACAGCGCGGCCATGGTTTTACGGTCAGCGATATCCTTGCGAATTTCGGTAAAACCCGGCTTTTCCAGCAGCCGGGCCAACCGCGCTTCTTTGAGGTTCACATCGTAATAGTCATTGACGTTATCGACGCCAATCACTTCATCGCCGCGATCCAATAACCGATGAGCCAGCTGTGCGCCGATAAAACCAGCGGTTCCCGTAACCAGGATTTTCAAGATTCCAACTCCTTAGAATACAACGCCAGCACTGACAAAGGGCCCATCGATTTCAACGTCCAGACGATCATCGTCGTCTTCGTAGTCAATTGCCATCTGGCGGTAACCGGCACGCACCTGCAGCATAGAGAACTCGTACTGGCCGTAGGCGTTAAAGTCGTGCAGGGAATCGCCATCGTAGCTGACAAAGTTGCCCTCTGCGCCGATCGACACGCCGGAGAGCGGCAGGTCAAAGCGTGCCGCCAGGTAACCCATGGGGATTACGCCATCGACTTCGGTTCTGGAAACCCGACCATTGGAGACGGCTTCCCGAACAACCAGCTCACCGTCCAGATCACGGGCTGTCAGCCCCAGATCCAGATTCACCCAGTTATCCAGAATCTCGTAGTAGAAAGTCAGGTCCAGTTGCTCAAGGTCCAGATCCGATTGAACATCGACACCCGCCGGCACATTATCAAAACCAGTCAGGCCCAGTTGCCCACGACCACTTTGCTCAATCAGCGTGTAGTTAAGCTTCAGATTGGGCAGGACCGGTACCGGGTGTTCAAAGTAAACGGAGGCATTGGCGTTGGTATCGCTGTCGAGATTCAGTGTGTTATTGACGTCGACCACATCGCCGTTGGTACCGGCATCCCCGGACAACTCCGAGTCCCAATAATTGACGCTGGCACCCAGGCCAACCACATCTGCCTGCGCCGCTGGCACGGCCAGCACCAGCGAGCCGCCCAGGGCAATCATCAGTTTACGCATACCTCACCTATTCTGTGTCCGGTGTTCAGTCGAATTTGATACCCAGGCGACGACCAACCTCTTCATAGGTCTCGATAACATCGCCCAACCCCTGACGGAACCGGTCCTTGTCCATTTTCTTGCGGGTTTCCTTGTCCCAGATGCGGCAACCGTCCGGGCTGAATTCGTCGCCCAGCACAATCTCGCCACCGCTCCGGCCGAATTCAAGCTTGTAGTCCACCAACAGCATACCCGCATCGGCAAACAGTTTCTTGAGTACATCATTAACCTTGTAGGTCAATTCTTTCATGCGAGCCAGCTCCTGCTCGCCGGCCCAACCGAAAGTAACTGCCAGTGATTCGTTAACCATCGGATCATGCAGTTCATCGTTTTTCAGGAACAGCTCGAAGGTAGGCGGATTCAGATCCTGACCTTCTTCAACCCCGATGCGGCGGCACAGGCTGCCTGCGGACACGTTGCGCACCACGCACTCGACCGGAATCATATCCAGTTTTTTCACCAGGCACTCGGTATCCGACAACAGTTTGTCAAAGTGAGTGGGCACTCCCGCCTCTTCCAGCTTCTCCATGATGAAGGCGTTGAACTTGTTGTTCACCATGCCCTTGCGGTTCAGCTGCTCTTTCTTCTCACCATCAAACGCAGACGTGTCGTCGCGAAAAACCAGAACAAAGCGTTCCGGGTTATCCGTGTAGTAAACCGACTTGGCCTTGCCGGCATAAAGCTCTTCACGCTTTTCCATTGCAATCTCCAGAGTAACGGTGGCCTGCTCGGCCACCGCCGTCATCAATACAGGTGGTCGAACAATTGGGTGAGCAGGTCAGCTGAACTGTGTTCACCGGAATAATCATCCAGTTTCTGAACCGTTACCTGCTGGGTGTTTTCACCCTGCTCCAGGCGCACAGTATGCGTATGTGTCGGCTCGCCTTTATTACTGAACCAGGAGAACCAGCCCGGAGTGCGCTCGTCTTCAGTGCGGAAATCAACCTCGAACCAGCCTTCGCTGCGATTCAGGTCCATTACGTTGGCCCCGATCTCTTCCAGCGAGCGATTGATTTCGGCCCATGTGCGGCCGTAATCCAGCTCTACGCGGATAGACTGAGCCACGTCGTCATCCGACGAGATCAGGCGTACCAGCGGCTCGGAAACCATGCCAGAAGCGGCACGGGAGAACGATTTGGTGTCCTCACGGGACTGCAGGAAGGTCCCCAGATCGGAAAGCAGTTCTTTTTGCTGTTCCAGCGCGGAGTCACCTTTATCCGCCTGGTCATTCCAGGCAACCAGCTCACCGGGAGCTTCGTCCAGTGTCAGTTTGCGAATGCGGATTTCAGTAGTCTTCCGGCGGATACCCGGCGCCAGCCGGGTCTGAACCAGCACACGAGGTTCATCCGCCGCTGGCTCATCGCCAAGCCCCAGAAATTCCCGGCCGCGCTTGCTGAAATTCGCCAGTTCACTCTGCTGCAGGCCAAGCTGCGGGCTGTCGTGAGCCACACCAAGGCCGGTTTCGTTCATCCAGGCATTAACCGCTGGCCACAAACGCCCCGGCACTTCGTTCACCAGCAGCCACACCCGACCGTCGAGCTCTTCGATCACATAGTTCTGATCAAGAATGTCGGACGTCATGTCAGGTGGCTGAGGAATGTTTGATGCGTACATCCGGCGGGTATCATCCGTATTGATGCTGCGGATCGGCATGGATTCATTCACGCCTGATGGCTCAGCACCGGCCGGAAACTCAAGTGTCTGCCCTTCCGGGGCATCCACATAACGCTCAGAGCGGTCTTCAACCAGACTGCAGCCACTCAGGGCAGTCAGAAGCAGAATCCCGGCAACAGGCCGGGACAGAAAAAAGGTCATGGTACGGGCTCCAGCAAGAACCTGCATCGGGTTACTCCGGTTAACGGGTGGTTGCGATGGCCTCAGAGTACGCCTGAGGCCTTGAGTGCTTCTTCCACCTCGCTGTGGAATTTCTCGCTGAGCGGTGTCAGCGGCAGTCGAATGCCCTCACCGATCAGGCCCATGCGCTGCAATGCCCACTTCACCGGGATCGGATTCGCTTCCAGGAAGAGCTTGCGATTCAGCGGGCTCAGCAACTCGTTCAGGCGCTCGGTTTCTTCTTCGTTACCGGCAATCGCGGCCGCACAAAGCTCGGACATCGCTTTCGGCGCCACGTTCGCGGTTACAGACACATTGCCCTTGCCGCCGGCCAGCATCAGACCAGCTGCGGTCGCATCGTCACCCGAATAAACGGCGAGGCGGCCTTCGAGTGCTTCAATCAATTCGGCGCCACGGGAAATATTGCCGGTGGCGTCTTTGATCGCAACGATGTTCGGAATATCGGCCAGACGAAGCACTGTTTCATTCAGCATGTCGCAAGCGGTACGGCCCGGTACGTTGTAGAGCATCTGGTTCATGCCCGGAACCGCCTCGGCGATAGCCTTGAAATGCTGGTACAGGCCTTCCTGGGTGGGCTTGTTATAGTACGGAACCACCAGCAGGCAGGCGTCGGCACCAAGCTTTTCCGCTTCGCTGGTCAGCTCAATGGCTTCCCGGGTGCTGTTGCCGCCGGTACCGGCGATGACAGGAATACGGCCGTCAACACGTTTTATGATGTGACCGATGGTCCGGATATGCTCTTTCGGGTCCAGTGTTGCGGATTCACCCGTAGTGCCAACAGCAACAATGCCGTTGGTGCCGTTTTCAATATGAAAATCGACCAGTTTGTCCAACTGCTCCCAGTGAATGTCACCATTGGGATGCATGGGCGTGACCAGTGCGACAAGGCTACCCGTAATCATAAAAGCTCCGTCCGAATAAAACCGATATGGTAATGTTGGGTTTGAACTGACACAAGAGAATTAAAGGAGATGTCATGCCATCTGTAGCTTTGAACCAGCCAATTCCCGATTTCGAGGCATTGGCCACCGGTGAACAGACCGTCCGGCCCGCTGACTTGCGAGGCAAGAACATCGTCATTTATTTCTACCCGAAAGACAATACGCCGGGCTGTACAACTGAAGGCCAAGATTTCCGGGATCGCATGGCTGAGTTTGATCATCTCGACACCGTCATCTTCGGTGTGTCCAGAGATGGCCTGCGCGCCCACGAAAATTTCCGGGCCAAATACGAATTTCCGTTTCACCTGATCTCGGATAAAGATGAAGAGCTTTGCAAGCTGTTTGATGTCATCAAACTGAAAAAGCTGTACGGCAAAGAGCACATGGGCATCGAGCGCAGCACCTTCCTGTTTGACAAGGATGGAGTGCTACGCAAGGAGTGGCGCGGTGTTAAAGTACCCGGCCACGTAGACGAAGTGCTGGAAAACGTACGCGCGCTGTAAGCTATTCTTCCACGGCCGGCGGCGGAACGGGTTCCTTCACCGGCCATGCAGCGAATACGGCTTTAAGCATGGTTGCCAGCGGAATGGCAAAAAACACCCCCCACAAGCCCCAGATACCGCCAAAAAACAGTACCGCCACGATGATCGCCACCGGATGCAGGTTATTCACCTCAGAGAACAGAATCGGAACCAGCACGTTACCATCCAATGCCTGAATAATGCCGTAAGCCACCATCACCCAGATAAACTGGGTGCTCCAGCCGAAGGCGAACAAACCGATCACGGCCACCGGAATGGTTACCACAGCGGCGCCGATGTAAGGAATAACCACGCTCAGCCCCACCAGCAACGACAGCAATGCGGCATATGGCATGCCTAACAGCTTGAAAGCAACGTACGTAATGCCGCCGACAATCAATATTTCCACCGCCTTGCCGCGCACATAGTTGGCACACTGCAGATTCACCTCGTGCCAGATCCGCAACATCATCGGGCGTTGCGGAGGCAACATCCGGCCAATGGAATGGACCAGCTCGTCCCGGTCTTTCAGAAAGAAGAAAACCAGAATCGGCACCAGCACAACGTATATGAGTAGCGCCACCACATCAGGAATACTGGACAGAGAGAAAGACACCAACCACTGGGTTATCTGCCCTACTTCTGCTGAGATCTGCTGATAAAGGGTGTTCAGGGCCTCAGCTGACACCAGATGGGGGTACTGCTGGGGCAGCAGCTCAAGATAGCTCTGCAGCTCGCGGAAGATTCGTGGAGCCTCTCCGGCCAGGGCGCTCAGCTGCGTCCAGATCAACGGCAACAAGCCGAAAATAAAACCGACCAGAATTCCCATAAACACGAGGAAGACACCGAGGATAGCAACTATCTCGGGCACTCCCAGACTCTTGAGCTTGGTTACCAGGCCCTGGAGAATGAAGGCGATAATCAGGGAGGCAATAGCCGGCGCCAGCATGGCTCCGAACCAGATAACAAAAATGGTCCCGGTGACCAGAAGCAGGGACAGAATAACGGCTTCTTCATCCGAGAAATACTTGTGGGCAAGACCTCTTAAAATTCTGACCATGAACGACTCCGGATATTAACCGCCGCACTCTATCACGAAACACCAGGTTCCATGACTCTGCGTTTGACTGATGAGCGTATGGGACGACAGGTTCAGCCACGCGGGAATATCCCGGGAGGAACCGGAATCGGTGGACACTACTTCAAGCTGCTCTCCCGGCGCCATGGCGTTAAGCTCCAGTTTGGTTTTCAACAGTGGCATGGGACAGCGCAGGCCACTGGCATCCAGTGTTCGGTCAGCCATAATCGGAAGTTACCATTAAGATTCAGACAGCATTCGGGCAGGTATTATGCCGGGGGTGCTACTCTATTGCATCCTGAAACCTGTTAACGTTAGCCGGATGAACACCCGACCACCAGGGCATTATCGGATTCCATGAAGCACTTATTCAAGTTCTGCGCCAGATTTCACCGCTCAGCCGCACTGGCATTCGCTGCCACCCTGCTGCTGACTCCGGTTCCGGCTCATACTCAAAGTTCCGACCTGCCCAATATTGGCGGCAGTGGCGGGCTCATGGCAGATCAGCAGGAAGCCGACATAGGCCAGCAGGTGATGACATCCCTGCGCCGGTCAGCGCCCCGAATTCAGGACCCTCTGGTTTATGACTACCTGAGCAACATTATTTACCGGTTGGTACCGTCAGCCCCCCTGGATAACCGCAACCTCCAGCTGGTGATCATCGACGACGCTGGCCTCAATGCTTTCGCCGTGCCCGGTGGTATTGTCGGTGTTAATGGTGGTCTGTTCCTGAATGCAGCAACCGAGCAACAGTTTGCCTCGGTATTGGCTCACGAGCTGGCCCACCTCAGCCAGCGACACTTTGCCCGACGCATGCAACAACAGGAGACCTCCGCACCTCTAACGGTGGCTGGCATGGTGGCCGGCATCATTCTTTCAGCGGTGACCCAGTCAGACATCGGCATTGCCGCCATTGCCGGCACCCAGGCACTGGCCATGCAGAACATGCTGGCCTACAGCCGGGCCCATGAAAAAGAAGCCGACCGCATTGGCCTCGAGATCCTGGCCAACTCCGGAATGGACCCCCGGGGCATGCCGGAAATGTTTGAAATCATGATGCGCCGAAACCGTCTACAGGGGAATCGCTTACCCGAATACCTTTCCACACACCCACTGACCCAGAGCCGTGTTGCAGACACCCGCAGCCGGGCCGAGCAGTATCCGGATGAGCGTATCCGGGATGGGCAGGAATACCACCTGGTTCGTAGCCGCCTTCAGGTACATTATGCCCGGTCACCGGAAATTGCTGTGGAAACGTTTGAATCCTACCTGGAGCAAGAGGATGCAGTCAGAAACGACGCTATCCGATACGGGCTGGCGGTCGCTTACCAGGACAACCGACAATACGATAAGGCCCGCAGCATTCTCGAAGAGCTTCTGGCCGACAACCCGGGGCGAATCACGTTTCAGGTAACGTTAGCCGAAGTTTTTATCAGTGAGGAACGCTACGCTCAAGCGCGCAACATTCTGAAGCCCGCCCTCGCCCGCAACCCGGGCAACTATCCGTTAACCTATGCCCTGGCAAGCACCGAAACCGCGGACGGAAACGGTGCAGCAGCAGCGAGCCTGATCAGGGAACTGACACGCTCCCATCCGGGCCAGGAACATCTGTGGCTAAGGTTGGCGGAAGCTGAAGGCATTGCCAGGAATATTGTCGGTGTGCACCGGGCGCGGGCAGAATATTATGTCCTGATGGGCGATCTGAAATCGGCGCAACGACAACTGCGCCAGGCTCAGGAAATTCTGCCAACAGGGTCAGCAGAACGGCAGGTGGTCAATGAACGGCTCGGCGATATCACTCGCCGCATGCAGGCTCGGAATAACAGCTGAACCGCCTTCAGGCGTTTCCGGCCACCAGCAGGTTCATTTCAGAAGTGAAATCCAGCATGCGCCGAAGCGGACGCAAGGCGTCTTCTCGCAGTTCCGCATCCACAAGCACTTCCTGATCGCCCCGTTCCAGCACCTGCAGCAGGTTTTCCAGACCGTTCATGGCCATCCAGGGGCAATGGGCACAGCTGCGGCACGTTGCGCCATTGCCGGCAGTGGGTGCCTCAATCAACGTCTTGTTCGGCGCCAGCTGCTGCATCTTGTAGAAAATGCCATTATCAGTGGCTACGATAAATTCTTCATTCGGCAGAGTCTGTACAGCGTGGATCAGTTGGGATGTTGAACCGACCACATCGGCTCTTTCCACAACGGCGTCGGGAGATTCGGGGTGCACCAGAACAGCAGCCTCCGGATACAACGCCTGAAGATCTTCGAGCCCGCGAAACTTGAACTCTTCATGGACAATACAGGAGCCATCCCAAAGCAGCATATCGGCCCCCGTCTTCTTCTGGACGTAGTTACCCAGGTGCTTGTCCGGTGCCCAGAGAATTTTCTCACCTTTGGCATCCAGGTGCTCAACAATGGCCTGGGCACAACTGGACGTCACCACCCAGTCGGCTCTCGCTTTCACGGCAGCCGAGGTATTGGCGTACACCACCACGGTTCGATCCGGGTGCTGGTCACAGAACTCGGAAAACTCATCCGCAGGGCACCCGACATCCAGTGAACAGGTAGCCTCCAGTGTTGGCATCAGAACGCGCTTTTCTGGGTTAAGGATTTTTGCGGTCTCACCCATAAAACGCACACCTGCCACCACGATGGTTGACGCAGGGTGCTGATTACCAAACCGGGCCATTTCCAGGGAATCGGCTACACAGCCGCCGGTTTCTTCCGCCAGACGCTGAATGTCCGGGTCGGTATAATAGTGCGCAACCAGAACGGCATCCTGTTCCTTCAAGACGTCCTTGATACGCGCTTCAAGTTCGGCTTTTTCATCAGCACTCAGAGGCTGGGGTTCCGCCTCATGGGCCAGATGTTCCTGAACAAGGATAAGGTCTTGCGGTCGTGTCATCACTGGATCTCTGAATAACATTTACCGGCGGAGTATATCACTTCCCACTACGACTTCACGGGCTTGCGACATCCCCGTAGTCCGGACAGGTCAATTCTTTGTCTTGCCTGCAAATATGGGTTCTTCCGGCCAAAAAAAAAGAGCCCTCAGGCTCTTTTTCTGCAAAATCACTGAATAAGCGATTCCGCGTATTGGTGGGTCGTGAAGGATTCGAACCTTCGACCAATTGGTTAAAAGCCAACTGCTCTACCAACTGAGCTAACGACCCATAACTTGTTTGCCGGCTTTTCATCCGGCGAACAGCAGGCCACGGCCTGATGCTCTGAATCTGGTGGGTCGTGAAGGATTCGAACCTTCGACCAATTGGTTAAAAGCCAACTGCTCTACCAACTGAGCTAACGACCCAAACGAGGCGCATATAGTACTGATATTTCTGGGCTGTTCAACCCTTTTTTAACGTTTCCTGTCACTTTTTTTGGCAGCTGATCAGAGTGCGATCAAGACGGTGAAAAAACGCTCAGCCGTCCTTATCTTCGAGGAATTTGCGGGCCAGGTCAGCCGCTTCCGAGTCGGGATAATCATCCACAACGCTTTTCATGCGCCGCTGCGCCTCCTCGTTCTCATCCAGACGATCCAGCGTTACCCCCAGCTTATAGATCGCATCGGGCGCCTTGCGATGGTCTGCATAGCGGGTGGCCACAATGGTGAAGGCCTGTTTGGCCTGCTCCAGCTGTGGCTTGGCCAGATACACCTCACCCAGCCAGTAATAGGCATTCACGGTAAGATCCCCTTCGGGATACTCATCGATAAACTCGTACAGGCGCCCGATGGCGGTATCGAAATCCTTCTCGTCTCGAATCAGGCTGATGATGTCGTTGTAGACTTTCTGCTCTTCCTGGTCTGGCGACCGGTAGACTCTCGCCGGCTGTAATCGGCCGTCATCGCCGGAATCGGCATTCTCCGCGCCCCCGGAATTGTTATCAGCTCCTTCTTCTACCGCTTTGGAAAGGTCCAGAATTCGCTGGTCCAGATCCACGTAGCGATCCCGCCCCTGGCGTTGAAGACGCTGGATCTGATTGCCCTGTTCTTCAACCTGCCCCTGTAGCTCCCGGACAGTCTGTTGAAGTTGCTGGATCATGTAGAACAGCTCGGCAGTCGCCTGGCTGTTGCCAGACTTCCTCTGGGCTTCCGAACTGTTATTCTGGAATGCGGGCGAAGACGACTGTGCCTGAACAGAGCCCGCCAAGCCAAGGCCCAGCGGGATCAGCACTGTCGCCATGAGTATTTTTCTCATGGAAACATCCGGTGATTGTGCTTGTCAGTCAAAGAGACGCTTAGTCAAAAATAAGCTCGACGCGACGGTTCTGAGCCCAGGCACTTTCGCTGGAACCGCGAACCGCCGGCTTCTCTTCACCATAGCTTACGGTCTCGATCTGTCCACGGGAGGCACCGTTTACAATCAGGAAACGCTCTACCGCCTTGGCGCGACGCTCACCCAGTGCCAGGTTGTATTCCTTGCTGCCCCGCTCATCAGCGTGACCTTCCACACGAACCTGCTGGCGCGGATTGTCCGACAGGTAACGGGCATGGGCCACCAGCACGTCACGAGCATCTGGCTTGATTTCAGAGGTATCGAAATCGAAGTAGAACGTGGTGACGTCGCGCAAGGCTTCCTGCTTGGCCTTCTCGGTTTCTTCAGCCTGCTGGCGTGCAGCCTGGCGCTCGTCTTCGGTCATTGATGACGATGAAATTCCGCCATCCTCACCGGCCCCGTCATAGACCGTGGCTCCGCCTTCCTGATTGATCGCTTCTACGTCAGAACCGTATCCTTCCTGATCGGTGGTTTCACCGGTGGAACTACAACCGGCCACCAGGCCCACGGTAACCAACATGGCAAAGACTTTACTCGACATCGACAGTTTCATAATCGCTTTTCCTTTTTGAATATCAGATCAGATCTTGGTCAGTGATGACATTAACGAACAATCGGGCCCCAGGCCGGATCACGAACTTCACCTTCCGCGGCAGGCAGGCTATAGGCTGCGCCGCCTTCTGTGGAAACCACCGTCAGGACACTGGTGCCATCCCGCTCAGTGGCGTATATCAACAACCTGCCATTTGGTGACAGGCTGGGCGATTCATCTGATTCCGTGCGGCTCACAATGCTTTCCTCACCGGTTTTCAGATTGGTGCGGGCAATCAGGAATGCACTATCGCGCTGGTGCACGTAATACACATAATCACCTTCCGGATCAGGGCGCGGCCGGGCATTGTAGCGACTACCAAACGTAATTCGCCGGGCTTCTGCGCCGGGCCGTTCCATATGATAGATCTGCGGCCCGCCGGAGCGATCCGATGTAAAGAAGATACCCCGGCCGGCATGATCCCATGCCCCTTCGGTGTCTATCGCCCAGTGATTCGTCAGCCGGGTGAGTTCTTCCGATGCCAGATCCATTTTATAGACTTCCGCATTGCCATCCCGCGACAGAGTCATCAACAATGATTTTCCATCCGGTGACCATGCCGGCGCCGAATTAAGGCCACGGAAATCCGCCAGCTTCTGCCGCTCACCGGTATTCAGCTCGTGAACAAAGATCACGGGCTTGTTAGTCTCGAACGAGACATAGGCGAGCTTCTTGCCATCCGGCGACCAGGCCGGGGAAAGAATAGGCTCGTCACTCTCCAACCGGACCTTGGCGCGCTTTCCATCCACATCGCTGACTTGTAGACGATAGCGCATATCGTCGCCCTGCCCCATTACCGTGACGTAAGCCAATTTGGTGGAGAAGGCTCCGGACTCACCGGTGATCGCTTCATAGATTTTGTCGCTGATATGGTGAGCAAGAGATCGGGCGCTATTGACCGGGGCCGTTGTGGTTTCACCCAGAATACGTTCCTCCCGGTTGATATCGAACAGCTCGTAGCGGGCCTCAAGGCGCTCACCCTTGCGGGTTAACTCGCCCACAAGCAGGTAACGCTGGCCAAGCATGCGCCAATCGCGGAAATACACATCAGAGCGACTCGAAGGCAGGCTCAGCATCTTGCCCGGTGCCAGCGGATTAAACTCACCACTCATGGTCAGGTCAGACCGGATAATGCTGCTGATCTTGTCGCCCTCCGGCATGGTGCCGCTTTCAGCAAACGGCACCACCGCAATGGGAATGGCGGAATCGACACCTTCGGTAATGCGAATCAGCAATTCCGCCCTGGCATTGCCTGCCGCCAGCATGAATAAGGCAAGGGACACCAACATCAAAGGGCGCAGAACGAATTGTTTATGTAGTTGTGTCTGTGTCATCGGAATCACCAGCCTCACTGCAGGCGTTGCGGATTGAATTCAATCGTAAACTGTCGGAAGTAACGCTCAAACGTATCCCGGTTTTCCGGAACCGGATAGCGGTTAAGGGCCCTTACCGCGCCAAGCGCAGAATTATCAAACGCGGTATTACCACTGCTGTTGACCAGTTTCACGCTGGCCAGTTCACCGGTCGGCAAGAGCGTAATCTGCAATCGTGCTGTCATATCTTCCGTTGCTGACGATGGCGGGTACCAGGCCTGAGTCAAACGCTCACGGATCAGGCCCTGATACTTCTGGCTTTCGGACAACATTTGCGCTTCCCGGGCTTTGGCAGCCTGAGCTTCCCGCTGTCGGCGGGCTTCGGCTTCCTGTTCCTGCCTGGACTCGTCCGCCAGAGCCTGCAACTGCTCTTCCCTCAACCGCCGTTCCGCTTCCAGCCGTTTACGCTCAGCCTCCTTACGTGCCTCTTCCTCGCGGCGTTGACGCTCGGCTTCTTCCTGGCGTCGTTTTTCCTCTTCGGCCTTACGCTTCTCTTCTTCAGCTTTGCGTTTTGCTTCTTCCTGCCTGCGTTGCTCTTCTTCCAGCCGCTGGCGTTCCCGCTCTTTTGCTTCAGCTTCGGCTTTTTTCCGCGCGGCTTCTTCTTCACGAGCCTTCTGCTCGGCTCTCTCACGCTCCCGGGCTTCCTGGCGCTTACGTTCTTCCTCGCGTTGACGGGCTTCTTCCTGCGCCTGGCGTTCTGCCTCCTCGCGCGCCTGCTCTTCCTGTTGTTTCCGTTCAGCTTCGGCCTGCTGACGCTCGGCCTCAGCTTTCTGCTGCTCCCGGTCGCGCGCTTGTTCCTGTTCGTTAATCACCGGGCTGGGCTCTGGTTCCGGGCTGATCAACCGCGCAGAAATGCTGTTCGGCTCGGGTTCCTGCATCGGTTCAGACCAGGACCAGCCGGCCAGCGCAACTACAGCTATCAACAGATGCAGCACTACCGACACCGCTATCGGAGATTTCCAGGGTGCTTTTCCTGTGCTGATCGTTTCCCGCTCGTTACCTGTCACTCGCTCTCACCCGTCGATTACTGGTTGTCATCAGGCGCATCGGTAATCAAGCCGATTCCGGACGCACCGGCCGCCTGAAGTTCTGCCATAAGGCGCACCACCATGCCGTAATCCACGTATTCGTCGCCCCGCACCAGAACCTCGGCATTCGTACGCTGCGACAGAATTTTACTGACCTGCTCACGAACCTCATCAAGCGACATCGGCTCGCTTTCCTTATCACCAATGTCCAGAAAATAGGCACCGTTGCTGTCAACCGACACCGTAATCGGCTCAACATCCTTATCCTGCGAGATCGGCTCGGATGTGGTTTCCGGTAAATCCACCTGCACGCCCTGTATGAGCATCGGCGCTGTGACCATGAAAATAATCAACAGCACCAGCATCACATCGATGTAGGGAACCACGTTAATCTCAGCCATTGGCTTGCGCCGCTGCTGCGGCATCATTCCCATGCCTTTCATGCTGCAATCCTCTCCTTGCCGGTGCGGTTAATCACGCTGCCTGCTCACTACTGTGCACCCGGCGATGCAGGATGCTTGAGAACTCTTCGGCAAAGGTTTCATAGTTTTTCAGCAGGGACTCCGAGCGCGAGGCAAAGCGGTTGTAAGCCACTACCGCCGGGATAGCGGCAAACAGGCCCATCGCCGTGGCAATCAGTGCTTCGGAGATACCTGGCGCTACCGTTGCCAGGGTTGCCTGCTGAACCTGGGCCAGGCCGCGGAACGAATTCATAATGCCCCAGACCGTGCCAAACAGGCCGATATAGGGGCTGGTGGAGCCAACGGTGGCGAGGAATGGCAGATGCATTTCCAACCGCTCCTGCTCCCGGGAGAAGGCTACCCGCATTGCTCGCTGAGCACCTTCCATCACCGCATCGGCATCCCGGCTTTGCTGGCGCAGACGGGAAAATTCCTTGAACCCGGCCCGGAAGACCGACTCCAGGCCGGAATACGGCGTGGGGTTGTCGTTGACCTCTTTGTACAACTGTCCCAGATCCATACCGGACCAGAAGCGGTTCTCGAAATCGAGCTGCGCCTGCCGGGCTTTCCGGAACACCTGGATACGCTGGATAATCAGCGCCCAGGAAATGATCGAGGCCAACACCAGCAACAGCATAACCAGCTGCACCAGAATCCCTGCACTCGCAATCAGATGCCAGACTGAAAGTTCCGCTTCCACTGTATACTCCTGAATTTATTTACAATTTTTTCAATAAATTAGATGAAATTCCTCAGAATTTCCTGCATATCTTCGGGCAATCGGCGGGGCTTGCCACTATCAAGGGCAATGCACGCAACCCGCACCTCTGCATCACACAACAATTGCCGGCTGCCGGCCCGTAATACCTGCTGCCGGAAAGTCATCCAGACCCGGGAAGACGCAACAGGCTCGGCCGTTACCAGCAATTCGTCGTCCAGCTTTGCCGGCGCACGGAAGTTCACATTCATGCGCTGAACCACATAACTGATGTTATGTTCCAGGCCGGCCCGCAAACTGAAGCCCTGGCTACGAATCCACTCGGTCCTCGCCCGTTCCATGTAGTGCAGGTATTTGGCATGGAAAACAATGCCACCGGCATCCGTGTCTTCAATATAAACCCGCACCGGCAGTTCAAACATCCGGTTGCTGCTGTGTTCAGTCAAAAAGATCTTCCTCTTTGCCAGACCCCGGTGCCACTACCCCAAAATGCTGATACGCATGGGAAGTCACCATACGCCCGCGCGGCGTTCTGATCATGAAGCCCTGCTGTATCAGGAAAGGCTCGAGCACGTCTTCAATGGTACCCCGCTCTTCGCTGATTGCTGCTGCCAGACTTTCCACGCCCACCGGACCGCCATCAAACTTCTCGATCATGGCCAGCAACAGGCGGCGGTCCATGTGGTCGAAGCCCTGGCTGTCTACCTTCAGCATGTTCAGCGCCTGATCGGCGATATCGGAACTGATATGGCCGTCACTCCGCACTTCCGCGAAATCCCGAACGCGCCGCAACAGCCGGTTGGCGATACGGGGCGTACCCCGCGACCGCCGCGCCAGCTCAAAGGCCCCGGCTTCGTCGATATCCACCGAAGACAGCCGTGCCGAACGGACAATAATATCGGTCAGGTCCCGGGTGTTGTAAAACTCCAGGCGCTGGACAATGCCGAAACGATCACGCAGCGGTGAGGTCAGCAAACCGGCCCGGGTGGTGGCGCCCACCAGAGTAAACGGAGGCAAGTCCAGTTTGATGGAACGGGCTGCCGGGCCTTCGCCGATCATGATATCCAGCTGGTAGTCTTCCATGGCTGGATACAACACTTCCTCGACAGCGGCACTCAGGCGATGAATCTCGTCAATAAACAGAACATCGCCTTCTTCCAGGTTGGTCAGCAGCGCTGCCAGATCACCGGCTTTCTCCAGCACCGGACCAGATGTGGTCTTGATGGATACGCCCATTTCATTGGCGATGATGTTGGCCAACGTCGTTTTACCCAGACCCGGCGGGCCAAAGATAAGCACGTGGTCCAGCGCTTCTTCGCGGGCACGGGCCGCGGAAATGAAGATCTCCATCTGCTCACGAACGGTGGGCTGGCCCACGTATTCTGCAAGCAGGCTCGGGCGAATGGCCCGGTCCTGAACTTCCTCGTACTCGCCGGCTTTTGGCGTTATCAATCGATCCGATTCGATCATGGCATTATCCGGTTACTGGCAACAGACAACGTCCCCACTGGCTCTGCCGGTTGTTCACGTGGGCCAATTCTACAAGGGGCATTGTGTGAGTCACGTTACGCTCTCTACAGGTTGCTGTCATTGAGCTTTCTCACGAACTCCGAAGCCTGTCAGCTGGTCGGGATCATGTTCTTGAGGGCCAGGCGTATCAACGCCTCACTGTTCATGCCGGGCTCCGCCACTCTGCTGATGGCTTTCGCTGCCTCCTGGGGCTTGTAACCCAGGGAAATCAGTGCGGCTTCCGCTTCCTCGCCAGGGTCGGGGCCGGTGGCAGCCACCTGCGCTTCGCCCGACCCGGATGCCACCTGTGCTCCGGGAACAAACTGGCCTTCCAACTGGCCGATCCGGTCCGCCATTTCAATCAGCAAACGTTCGGCGGTTTTTTTGCCGACACCGGGCAACTTCACCAGCGCGTTAACATCCCGGACCTCCACACAGCGAATAAACTGCTGGGCGTCCAGACCTGAAAGTATGCCAATGGCCAGCTTAGGGCCAACACTGTTGACCTTGATTAACAAACGGAACAGATCCCGATCGAGGCGAGACGCAAACCCATAGAGGCTCTGAGCATCTTCACGAACGGCAAAATGAGTATGAAGGGTAACTTCCTGCCCGGTTTCCGGCAGGTGAAAGAAGGTGGTGTAAGGGATATCAATTTCATACCCCAACCCGGAACATTCCACCAATGTGTGGCCCGGGGCTTTCTCGATCAGCAATCCTCGAATACGACCAATCAAGGGCGGTCTCCTCTGGCTCCGCAGAGCCGGTTATTGACGTCGCACCCGCCCGCCCCGGGCTTTTCCGCCCGAGCTGGCCAGGCGCAGGATGCTTTGATTCATGTGGGCATGGCACAACGCAATGGCCAGGGCATCAGCGGCGTCGGCCTGGGGCTTGCGTGACAGTTTCAGTATCGCCTGAACCATGTGCTGCACCTGAGCTTTATCGGCGCTGCCGGTACCTACGACGGCCTGCTTCACCTGACGCGCCGAATACTCGTGTACCGGCAGACCACTGTTGGCGGCACTGACAATCGCAGCGCCCCGGGCCTGACCCAGCTTGAGGGCGGAATCCGGGTTACGGGCCATGAACACCTGCTCGATAGCAAACTCTTCCGGCCGGTATTCGCCAATCAACAACGCCAGGCTGTGAAAGATGGTTTGCAGCCGCTCGGCCCAGGGCTTTTCACCCACACGGATGCAGCCACTGTCGATGTATTCGGTGGTACGGCCTTCAACACGAATGATGCCGTAGCCGGTAATCCGGGAACCCGGGTCTACGCCCAGAATAATGGCCATCAGAGTTCCCTGCTCCCGGTTGGAGGAATCACGTCAGAGCGATTCCATGATCTCGGCGGAAATATCCGCGTTGTGGTACACGTTCTGGACATCGTCCAGATCCTCAAGGGTATCGATCAGTTTGAGGATTTTCTCCGCGCCCTCATGGTCCAGCTCCACACGGGTCGCCGGCACCTGGGTGACTTCTGAATTGTCGGGTTTCAGGCCGGCGTTCACCAGAGATTCTTTCACATCCAGATATTCTTCGGGTGTGGTGACGATCTCATAGGAACCGTCGTCCTGCTCCTGCAGATCTTCGGCACCGGCTTCCAGAGCCGCTTCCATCAACCTGTCCCCATCCACGTCCGGGCTGTAGGTGATAATACCCTGCTTAGTGAAGAGATAGGCTACCGAGCCATCGGTACCCAGGTTGCCGCCGGATTTGTTAAAGGCGTTGCGAACCTCAGCCACCGTGCGGTTCTTGTTGTCGGTCATCACTTCCACAAAGAATGCGACACCACCGGGACCATAGCCCTCGTAGGTAAGCTCTTCGTAGTTGTTGTCGTCACCACCGCCGGCGCCACGTTCTATCGCCCGCTCAATGGTGTCTTTTTTCATGTTCGCGGTCAGGGCCTTGTCGACCACGGCCCGCAAACGGGGATTGTCGTTCGGGTCGCCACCGCCCAGACGGGCAGCAACGGTCAGCTCACGGATAATCTTGGTAAAGATCTTGCCGCGCTTGGCATCCTGGGCCGCTTTGCGGTGCTTGATATTGGCCCATTTACTGTGTCCAGCCATTATCAAAACTCCTTTCGGTTGAGGAACGCCGGAAAGCGTTCCTAACCAGAGGTGGCGCCCGCCACCTCCGATCAACAGAATTTACGACTTGTCTTCTGCCTTGTTGCCATCCGCTGCCTTGGCTGAGCGGCGCAGGCGAATGTTCAGCTCTTTCAGCTGTTTTTCGTCTACTTCGCCCGGCGCCTGGGTCATCAGGCAGGTGGCGCTCTGGGTTTTCGGGAAGGCAATCACGTCACGGATGGAGCTGGAGCCGGTCATCAGCATCACCAGACGATCCAGACCAAAGGCCAGACCACCGTGCGGCGGGCAACCATATTTCAGGGCATCCAGCAGGAATCCGAACTTGGCGCGGGCCTCTTCTTCACCAATACCGAGAATGCGGAACACCGCCTCTTGCATGGACTCGCTATGGATACGGATGGAACCACCACCCAGCTCGGTACCGTTCAGAACCATATCGTAGGCGCGGGACAGAGCGTTGGCCGGGTCTGCAGCCAGCTCTTCCGGGCTGCAGGACGGCGCAGTGAACGGGTGGTGAATGGCAGTCAGTGAGCCATCCGGGGTTTCTTCGAACATCGGGAAGTCCACGACCCACAGCGGCGCCCAATCGCGGGTGAGCATATTGAGGTCATGCCCCAGCTTCACGCGCAGCGCGCCCAGTGCTTCGTTGACCACCATGGTCTTGTCGGCACCGAAGAAAACGATATCGCCGTCTTCCGCACCCACGCGCTCCATGATTGCCATGGCCACGTCTTCACCGAGGAACTTGATGATCGGTGACTGCAGGCCTTCAACGCCTTTGGCCAGTTCATTGACCTTGATGTAGGCCAGGCCTTTGGCGCCGTAGATGCCGACGAATTTGGTGTACTCGTCGATCTGCTTACGGGTCAGTTCACCGCCCTTGGGCACGCGCAATGCGGCAACACGGCCTTTGGGGTCTTTCGCCGGGCCAGCAAACACCTTGAAATCGACGTTTTCGACCAGGTCATTCACGTCCAGCAGTTCCAGCGGAATCCGGAGGTCCGGCTTGTCGCTACCGTAACGCTGCATGGCTTCGGAGTGCGGCATCTGCGGGAATTCCGGCAGATCAACTTCCAGGACATCCTTGAACAGCGAGCGGATCATGTCTTCGTTCAGATCCATCAGGGTTTTCTCGTCGATAAACGAGGCCTCGATGTCGATCTGGGTGAATTCCGGCTGGCGGTCGGCGCGCAGGTCTTCGTCGCGGAAGCACTTGGCAATCTGGTAGTAACGATCCACGCCGGAGACCATCAGCAGCTGTTTGAACAGCTGAGGAGACTGCGGCAGTGCGAAGAAGGAGCCTTCGTGGGTACGGCTGGGCACCAGGTAATCGCGGGCACCTTCCGGGGTGGCACGGGTCAGGATGGGGGTCTCCACATCCATGAAGCCGTTGCTGTCCAGGTAGTTGCGGATGTAACTGGTAACCCGTGACCGGAAGCGCAGGCGGTTGATCATTTCCGGACGGCGCAGGTCTACAAAGCGGTAGCGCAGACGTACGTCTTCGCCCACATCTACGTGTTCGTCCAGCGGGAACGGCGGTGTGGCGGCAGCGTTCAGGATTTCTACACTCTTGCCCAACAGTTCTACCTGGCCGGTGGGCATGTTGTTGTTTTCGGTGCCGGCGGGGCGGCGACGTACGCGGCCGGTGACCTTGATAACAAATTCGCTGCGGACTTTTTCGGCCAGTGCGAAGCTTTCGGGGGTGTCGGGGTCGACCACCACCTGGGAGATGCCATCCCGATCCCGCAGATCAAGGAAGATAACCCCACCGTGGTCACGGCGACGGTGTACCCATCCGCAAAGTGTGACTTCCTGATCAATGTGGGATTCGTTGATCCCACCGCAATAATGACTGCGCATACCGGTTCCCGTTAAATTTGATGTGTGCGTTTAAAACTGATGTCTGGGCAATCTGCCGGGAGTAAGCATTCCGGGAATTTCTGCAGCAGGGATGCTGCAGAGAAGCTTACACGGATGTATTCACAGCGTTTCCCGGAATGCTTACTCCCGGCAGATTGCTTAACCCCGGACTGGGCGACCGCATCAGGCTGGGAAGGGCTTTCCGAAAAACGCTCCTTGCGGCACATCCATGTGGCGCTTCTGCTCCGCCATCCCTGGCTGCGCAAATTTTCGGAAAGCCCTTCCCAGCCTGACGCTACTTTATCGCTGCCTGCAAACTGCTCTTAGGCCTTAAAAGAAAGCGGCCTATTATAAACACAATAGGCCCGGAAATCAGGTGTACCGCGAGGCAAATGTGGTCTGCAGATGACGATCAGCACACTGGCGGCTAGAATGGCCGTTTTTAGCGGTTAACGGAGTCGGAAGTTGTCGACCAGAGCAGAGCAGAAATCAAGAACCCGGCGGGCGTTAATGGATGCCGCCCTGGCTCATCTCAATGCAGAGCGGGGTTTTGGCAGTCTGAGCTTGCGGGAAGTGGCCCGGGAGGCAGGCATCGCGCCCACGTCTTTTTACCGGCACTTTACCGACCTGGATGAGTTGGGGCTGGCTCTGGTGGATGAAGGCGGCGTGGCGCTGCGTCAGTTGATGCGCCAGGCTCGTAAGCGGATTGTGCGGGATGGCAGTGCCATTTCCACTTCGGTAGACACGTTTATGGAGTATCTGGGCAATAACGCCAACCTGTTCCGGCTGATGTTGCGGGAACGCACCGGCGTGTCAAAAACTTTCCGGACAGCGGTGAAGGCGGAGATTGACCACGTTGTGACGGAACTGGCGGAGGATCTGCGCCGTTTTGCCGAGGAACAGAACAAGCCGATTTCAGATGCCCGCCTCGTGGCGGAGTCTATGGTAACGCTGGTGTTCAATCAGGGAGCGGAGGCGCTGGATGCGACTCCGTCAGAACGGGAAACGCTGAAGGTGAAACTGAAAAAGGAACTAAGGATGATTCTGGTAGGCTCCCAGACCCTCGCGCAGTGGCAGCAGGGTCTGGGCTGAATTCAGAACGGCTCAGATCAGCTTGTCCAGCAGTGGCTGCAGCTTTTTGCGGGTCTTTTCCAGCTCTTCCTCGGTGTATGGCACCGGTGCCTGTTTACCCCAGACGGGGCCGGGCCAGGCCGGGTCGCCTTCGAACCGCACAATATGATGGACATGGAGTTGCGGAACCATATTGCCCAGAGCGGCCACATTCATTTTGTCGCCCTGAAAGATCTGCATCATGCCTTCACTCAGGGTGGACGAGTCTTCCAGCAAACGGATCTGCTGGATTTTCGAAAGCTCGTAGATTTCCCGGACGTCCGCCACCGTTGGCACCAGAATAATCCAGGGCCAGGCGCTGTCGTTCATCAGGCGGATTTCACATAAACCGGAACGTCCCAGGCTGATCGTATCTGCAGCCAGTTTTTCATGTAATTCAAACATTCTGTGCCTTTTTCTCTTGCCAGATTTTTTCCCAGGCCAGGGCTGTACGCACGATGGTGTTAAGATCGTCGTAGCCCGGCTGCCAGCCCAGGACCTGCTTGATTCGTGCGTTATCTGCCATCAATGCTGCCGGATCGCCGGCACGGCGCTCGGTTTCCTGTACCGGGAAATCGATTCCGGATTCGCGCTTCACGACATCAATGACTTCACGGACAGTAAAACCACGGCCGTAACCGCAGTTGAGTACTTGCGACTGCCCTCCTCCGGCCATGTGTTCCAGCGCCATTACATGGGCTTTTGCCAGATCTTCCACATGGATATAGTCGCGAATGCAGGTGCCGTCCCGGGTGTCATAATCGGTACCGAAAACGCTCATTCCCTCTCTTTGACCCGTTACACATTCGCTGGCGACTTTGATCAGATGGGTGGCTTCCGGGGTTGATTGCCCAAGCAATCCGTCGGGGTTTGCCCCGGCCACGTTGAAATAACGAAGAATCACGTAATTCAGATCAGTGGCTGAAGCCAGATCCATGATCATCCGTTCGCTCATCATCTTTGAGGCGCCGTAGGGATTGATCGGCGCCAGCGGAAGATCTTCGGTCAGTACCGTTTGTTCCGGCATGCCGTAAACCGCCGCGGTCGACGAAAACACCATGTACGGAATCTTGTGCCGGTCAATGGCTTTGAGCAGATTCAGAGTGTTTCGGGTGTTATTGCCGTAATACTTCAGCGGATTGGCAACAGACTCCGGTACCACGATATTGGCGGCGAAATGCAGTACCGCGTCAAAACGATGCTGAGAGAACAGATACTCGATGGCGTCTTCGTCGGCCAGATCACCCACCACAAGCTCACCTGCGGTCACCGCCCAGCGATAGCCGGTAGACAGATTGTCGAAAACAACGATGTCGTGGCCGGCCTCAGCCAGTTGGCGAACAACGTGACTACCTATATAGCCGGCACCACCAGTAACAAGCACTTTCATGAGTTTTCGCTTCCCTTCGCTGAGTTCTGTTTGCGGCGCTGCCGGATTTCCCGGCGGCGACGGCTGAAAAAATCGCTGATGATCTGCCCGCAGCGCTCCCCAAGAACACCGCCGACCGCTTCCACCCGCCAGTTCAGGTGCGGTTCGTCCAGTGTATTTCTGGCCGATTCGATGGCTCCTGCCTTGGGTTCGCTGGCACCGTACACCAGGCGGCTGATGCGAGCATGAACAATGGCACCTACACACATGGTGCAGGGTTCAAGGGTCACATACAGTGTAGCGCCGGAAAGCCGGTAATTGCCCACCCGGGCAGCAGCATCCCGCAAGGCACGGATCTCGGCATGGGCGGTGGGATCACAGCCGGAAATCGGTGCATTGAATCCTGCACCGATTTCCTTGCCATCCAGAACCACAACCGCACCCACTGGCACTTCATCAAGCTTAGCTGCCTGACCGGCCAGTTGCAGGGCGCGACTCATCCAGAGCTGATCTTCCGGAATGGTAATTTCCGAGGCCATCAGCAATCGCGCTTATTCCCACTCAATGGTGGCAGGCGGCTTGGAGGAAATGTCGTAAGTCACCCGGGACACACCGGAGATCTCGTTGATGATCCGGTTGGACACGGTTTCCAGTACTTCGTACGGCAGGCGCGCCCAGCGGGCGGTCATGAAGTCCACGGTTTCTACCGCGCGGACTGCAATGACGTACTCGTAGCGGCGGGCATCACCCACAACACCAACGGATTTAACCGGCAGGAACACCGCAAAGGCCTGGCTCGTCTTGTGGTACAGGTCAGCACGATGCAGCTCTTCCAGGAAGATGGCGTCGGCGCGGCGCAGGATGTCGGCGTATTCTTTCTTTACTTCACCCAGAATACGCACGCCCAGACCCGGCCCCGGGAATGGGTGGCGATACACCATGTCGTACGGCAGGCCGAGTTCCAGACCAATTCGGCGCACTTCGTCCTTGAACAGTTCCCGCAGCGGCTCCACCAGCTTCATCTTCATGGTTTCCGGCAGGCCACCCACGTTGTGGTGGGACTTGATCACATGGGCCTTGCCGGTCTTGGAAGCGGCAGACTCGATCACGTCCGGATAGATGGTGCCCTGGGCCAGCCAGTTCACATCGGTGATTTTGGCGGCTTCGTCATCAAACACATCGATAAAGGTGTTACCGATGATCTTGCGCTTTTTCTCGGGATCATCCACGCCCTTGAGCTTGGACAGGAACAGGTCTTCGGCATCCACACGAATGACTTTCACGCCCATATTATTGGCGAACATGTCCATCACCTGGTCGCCTTCGTGCAGGCGCAGCAGGCCATTATCCACGAATACGCAGGTCAGCTGGTCGCCGATAGCCTTGTGAAGCAGCGCGGCGGTCACCGAGGAATCAACACCACCGGAAAGCCCCAACAGCACCTTGTCTGAGCCAACCTGTTCACGGATCTGGTGAACCGCATCATCGACAATTCTGGCCGGAGTCCAGAGCGCTTCACAATGGCTGATGTTGAGAACGAAATGCTCAAGAATGCGCTTGCCCTGAAGGGTGTGAGTCACCTCCGGGTGAAACTGAACACCATAAAGATTGCGGCTCAGGTCCTGCATGGCAGCAACCGGCGCGCTTTCGGTAGAGGCCAGCAACTCGAAGCCCTCTGGCATTTCCACAACTTTATCGCCATGGCTCATCCAGACGTCCAGCAGAGAGTCGCCGGCCGGGGTCAGGTGATCGGTGATGTCAGACAGCAGCGGACCTTTGGCGCGAACCTTCACCTGGGCATAACCGAACTCCCGTTTCTCGGAGCTGGCGACTCTGCCTCCAAGCTGCTCCGCCATGGTCTGCATGCCGTAACAGATGCCCAGAATGGGAATACCGCGCTCGAACAGTCCCTCCGGCGCCCGCGGACAATCCAGCTGAGTCACCGATTCGGGGCCACCGGCCAGAATAATGCCTTTGGGATTGAAAGCATTGAGCTCTTCATCAGTGATATCAAAGGCCTTCACTTCGCAATACACGCCAATCTCGCGCACGCGGCGGGCAATCAACTGTGTGTACTGGGAACCGAAATCGAGAATCAGGATGCGGTGGTCGTGGATGTTCTGGGCCATGGGGTCCTCTGGCTGTCAAAAAACAAACCCGGCCCGAAAACCGGGCCGGGTCAGATCAGGCGGGTTAACCAACTCGGTAGTTGGGTGCTTCCTTGGTAATGGTTACATCGTGCACATGGCTTTCACGCATGCCGGCGTTGGTAATGCGAACAAATTCCGGCTTGGTGCGCATTTCTTCCATGGTGGCACTGCCGGTGTAACCCATGGAGGCGCGAATGCCGCCAACCAGCTGATGCACGATGTTGCGCATGGGGCCCTTGCAGGCCACACGGCCTTCAATGCCTTCCGGCACCAGTTTGTCGACGCCTTTGCTGGCATCCTGGAAGTAACGATCACTGGAGCCCTGCCCCATGGCGCCGATTGAGCCCATACCGCGGTAGGCCTTGTAACTGCGACCCTGGAACAGTTCCACTTCGCCGGGCGCCTCATCGGTACCGGCCAGCAGGCTGCCAATCATGACGCAATGAGCGCCGGCCGCAAGCGCCTTGGCAATATCGCCGGAGAAACGAACACCACCATCGGCGATCACGGGAACACCACGATCTTTCAGCGCCGCAGCAACGTTGGAAACGGCGGAAATCTGGGGAACGCCAATACCGGCCACAATGCGGGTGGTACAGATGGAGCCGGGGCCGATACCCACTTTCACGGCATCTGCGCCGGCATCCGCGAGGGCGATGGCAGCATCGGAGGTAGCGATATTACCACCAATAACCTGTACGGCCGGGAAGTTTTCTTTCACCCAGCGAACACGATCAATAACGCCTTTGGAGTGCCCGTGAGCCGTATCAACTACCAGCACATCCACACCAGCCTCAGCCAGCGCAGTAATTCGTGCTTCGGTGTCGCCACCGGTACTTACGGCGGCGCCCACACGCAGGCGGCCCTGATCATCTTTGCAAGCCAGCGGGTAATCTTTGGCTTTCTGGATATCCTTGACGGTGATCAGACCGCGCAACTGGAAGTTGTCATTCACCACCAGAACTTTCTCGATACGGTGGCGATGCAGAAGCTCTTTCACCACTTCCGCATCCGTTCCTTCCTGTACGGTGACCAGCTTGTCTTTCGGGGTCATGATGTCCCGGACCAGCGTATCCATGCGGCTTTCAAAGCGGATATCCCGACCGGTAACAATGCCGACCAGATCGTTGCCATCAACGACCGGCAGGCCGGAAATGTTATTGGCCATGGTGATATCAACCAACTCTCGCACGGTGGTGTCCGGGGTAACGGTAATCGGATCTTTAACCACGCCGCTTTCAAACTTTTTGACTTTGCGCACCGCTGCCGCCTGCTGTTCAGGCGTCATGTTCTTGTGCATGATGCCGATGCCGCCTTCCTGAGCCATGGCAATTGCCAGATCGGCCTCGGTCACGGTATCCATGGCCGATGACACCAGAGGAATGTTCAGGGTGATACCCTTGGTCAGCCGGGTCTGGAGGTCAACCTGGTGAGGCAGGACTTCGGAATATCCGGGAACGAGAAGAACGTCGTCAAACGTGAGGGCTTCTTCGGCAATACGCAGCATTGGGATCCGCCTTTTGAACGTGCTAAATTGGGAGTTTCTGCACTGCACCGATGCCGGCGCAGCAAAGCAAAATCCTTAATCGATCTATTATAAAGTTGTGGCCGCCTTCAGTAAACCGCGCGATTTTTGCCCTTTTATTGCATCTTTTTGAATTTCGGTTATTTTTGCCTCTAAATCTCGGCTATTGCGTATAAAAATGACGGAGCCCAGCACTTTGACAACCCCGTATCCGGACACCCGCCCCAGAGCCCTGTCGGTCAGTGAGCTGAACCACCAGGCCCGCCACCTGCTGGAAGCCTCTTTTTTGCAGGTCTGGGTCGAAGGTGAACTTTCGGGTTTTGCCAGGCCTTCTTCCGGGCACTGGTATTTCTCGCTGAAAGACAAAAAATGCCAGGTTCGTTGCGCCATGTTCCGGGGTGCCAACCAGCGCCTCCGCACTCCGCCCCGTGAAGGCGATCAGATTCGTATTCGTGGCAAAGTAACGCTGTACGAAAACCGGGGCGACTTCCAGATTGTTGTGGAGCATATGGAGCCGGCCGGGCTTGGCCCGCTTCAGCAGGCCTTCGACGCGCTGAAAATGAAACTGCAGGCTGAAGGCCTGTTTGACCCGGCCCGCAAAAAGCCCATACCAGCCACACCACGACATATCGGCGTCGTTACGTCACCCACCGGCGCCGCCATTCACGATATTCTCACGGTACTGGCACGCCGCTGCCCGGCCATCCCGGTCACACTCTACCCGACCGCCGTGCAGGGTAATGCAGCAACAGCCGACATTATCCGGGCAATTGGCCAGGCACAGCGCCACAACGTCGCCGATGTTCTGATTATTGGCCGGGGTGGCGGCTCATTGGAAGATCTGTGGTGCTTTAATGAGGAAGCTGTGGCCAGGGCCATCGCTGAATGCTCCATTCCCACCGTCAGTGCCGTAGGCCATGAAGTCGACGTTACCATTGCTGATTTTGTTGCAGACCTGCGCGCACCCACGCCTTCCGCTGCGGCCGAGAAGATCTCTCCGGACCAGAAAGACTGGCTGCGCCGATTGCACGAACAGCAGATCCGTCTCTCGCAATCTGCCCGCCGCCAGCTGCAACGAATGGAAACCCGACTCGAGCACCTGTCTGCAAGGCTCCGTGACCCTCGCCGGGAACTCCAGGAAAAAGCCCAGCGGATGGACGAACTGGACATACGGCTGAACCAGCGAATACGCCAGAAGCTCGAACAACAGGGGGTGCGGGTTGACCATCTCAGCCAGCGGTTGAGCGCACAATCTCCCACCCGCACGCTGATCACCGCCAACGATAAGGTAGTCCAGCTGAATCAACGCCTTGATGCGTCCATGCGCCAACACCTGAAGCAGCAGCGTGAGCAGTTGCAACACATGGCTCAGACACTGCAGGTAGTCAGCCCCCTGGCTACCCTGGGGCGCGGCTATGCCATCGTCAAAGACGATCAGGGGCAGATTGTGCGGCGCGCCGATCAGCTAACCGCCGGCCAGCCCATTAAAGCCCATCTGGGTCAGGGCAGCGTTTATGCTGAAGTGACCGGAACCGGAAGCGAGCATCCAGACACGGATGATTTCTGAGACACCGCCTGCACAATTATTTCAGCCGTATTACAACCTGTTGTTTTTACGCCAATTTAAACTGGAATTCGTAAGCAAAGAAAAATTGACGCCCCCTGAAGTCGGTCTATACTGAAAATTGCTGTGGTCTTCCGCGGCGGTATTTGGTGAATGAGTTTAACGTCCTGCCTCAGGCTTTTCGTTGCCCCTTCTCAGTACGCTCCGGATGTCCCGGCCCAAGATGGTCCCGTGAGGGCAACATTTTCAGTAAGACAGGATAGATCGATGTCTGATACCAAAACCGGCCACGTAAAGTGGTTCAACGAATCCAAGGGATTTGGCTTCATTGCTCAGGAAGGCGGCAGTGACGTATTCGTTCACTACAGTGCAATCAACGCCGGTGGCTTTCGCACTCTGGCAGAAGGCCAGAAGGTTGAGTTCACCGTGACCCAGGGCCCGAAAGGCCCTCAGGCGGAAAACGTAACCCCGCTGTAAGCGGTAAAGGGTTACGCTGTCTGCCGGATGCCCCTCACGGGCAGCTGGGAATAAAAAGGGCCGGCAAATTTGCCGGCCCTTTTGTCTGATACACTCCGACGGGGTCACTTTCCGGAATACGCACCTCGCCCGGCCGACAGATCCATCAGAAAGTTGCCGATCTCTGCCTTGTCCTGCATAACCGGCATGGGCTCAGAATCGTCTTTCAGGGACACGCCCGACAATTGCCGGCTGAAAGACGCCTCCAACAGCGCCCCGAGACGAAATGCGGCAGCACCGTAGGTCAGCCCCTCGGGCCGGATATTCGAGACGCAGTTGCGCGCATCGTCGTGCAGGCCCTTTCGGGGCGCAAACGTCAGGTAGGCGCCCAGACTGTCCGGCGAACTCAGTCCGGGACGCTCTCCAATCAGCATGATCAGCATGCGAGCCTGCAACCGCTCACCAATGTCATCCCCCAGAGCCACGCGTGCCTGATTGGCGATAACAATCGGCGCCACAGACCATCCATGCTCCCCCGCAATCTTCAGTAACCGCTCGAGCATGGGTACGCCGTGATCCTGCACCGCCCGCGCGGACAGCCCGTCCGCCAGCACAATGGCCAGATCCGGCCTCTGAACACCGCCACCCGCTTTTTCAAGGCATTGTATGGCCCTGGACGACAATCGCCGCCCCAGATCCGGCCGTGTCAGGTAGGTCACACGGTCTGCAGCCTCGCTTTCCACTTCACAACAGCGAAGCCCCAGACGGTCCAGATTATCCACCAGGGTTGCCCCGTCCAGCGTTGCATGGACCGCGTCCCTCGCTTTGGCGTGAGCAAACTGAAACGCAAGATGGGCCGCAGTAGGCTGACTGGCGCCGGAATGCCCCAATGCTATCCGGGCACGTGTCAGTCGTCGCAGTTGCTGCCAGGGGTCTGCCGTTACCGTATTATCGACGTTATCGCGATCACTCATGACTCCAGCCTCCCCGTGGCGGATTCCATGGCCGGCCGGAAAGCATCCGGCAGGCTCCGTCCAGGCATCAGCACACCGCTACCGGCATCCATGATATTCATACGCCGGAGCCAGTCTTCGAATTCCGGCGCGGGCCGCAGGCCAAGAAGATTCCGAAGGTAAAGTGCATCATGGAACGACGTGCTCTGGTAATTGAGCATGATATCGTCGGCACCGGGAATGCCCATAATGAAGTTGACGCCAGCGGTTCCCAGCATCGTCAACAGGGCATCCATGTCGTCCTGGTCTGCTTCGGCATGATTGGTGTAACAGATGTCACAGCCCATGGGCACACCCAGCAGTTTTCCGCAAAAATGGTCCTCCAGACCCGCCCGCAGAATCTGTTTGCCGTCATACAGATATTCCGGCCCGATGAATCCAACCACGGTATTGACCAGAAACGGGTTGAAACGCCGCGCCACTGCGTAAGCCCTGGCCTCGCAGGTTTGCTGATCAACGCCGTGATGAGCATCCGCAGACAAGGCGCTGCCCTGCCCGGTTTCGAAATACATCAGGTTCTGCCCGCAGACACCCCGGTTCAGGCTCAGGCCCGCTTGATAGCCCTGTTCCAGCAAATCAAGGGAGAGGCCAAAACTACGATTGGCTGCCTCGGTGCCGGCGATCGACTGGAACACCAGATCCACCGGCGCACCCTGCTCTATCAACTGGATGGTCGTGGTGATGTGAGTAAGCACGCAGGACTGGGTGGGAATGTCATAAGTGCGGATAACCGAATCCAACATGTTCAGAAGGTCACGGATGGCACCCGGGTTGTCCGACGCCGGGTTGATTCCGATCATCGCGTCGCCGTTCCCATAGAGCAGGCCATCCAGAACACTGGCGGCGATTTCCGACACGTTATCGGTCGGGCTGTTGGGCTGCAGCCGGGTACCCATTCGTCCTGCCTGTCCCATAGTATTGCGAAAGGCGGTTTCTACCCGGGCTTTCCGGGCCACCAGAACCAGATCCTGCAACCGCATGATCTTGGAGACAGCCGCAACCATTTCCGGAATCAGACCCGGTGCCAGTCTTACCAATGCCTCGGAGTCTGCCTCATCGCCCAACAACCAGTTGCGAAAATCGCCCACTGTCATGTGGCTGACCGGCGCAAACGCAGCGGCATCATGGCTGTCGATAATAAGCCGGGTCACCTCATCGCTTTCGTAGGGGATGACTGCTTCAGTCAGAAAGCGCTTCAGGGGCACTTCCGCCAGGGCCATCTGGGCGGCAACGCGTTCAGTTTCAGAGTTCGCAGCCACGCCCGCCAGACAGTCACCGGACCTCAACGGGGTAGCGCAGGCAAGCAGCGATCTCAAATTCTCGAAGTGCCAGCGTTCATTTCCGGCCAGTTGGGAAAATCCACCCATGTCAGACTCCGTAATACAGGCTCAGCCCACGGCCTCAAGCGATTCAGGCAATACCTGGCCACCATCAACCACAATCGTCTGCCCCGTTACATAGCCGGCTTCCCGCGATGCGAAAAACATCGCCGCCGAGGCAATATCCCCGGTGCTACCCAGGCGTTTCAGCGGAATCGATGCAGCCATCTGGTCCAGATAGTCCTGCCCCATGTCCTCAAGGCCCTCGGTAATGATATTGCCGGGCATGACCGCATTCACGGTAATCTGATACTTGCCCAGTTCGATAGCAGCGGTCTTCAGAAAGCCTAGCTGGCCTGCCTTGCTGGCGCCATAGTGGGACCATCCCGGGAAACCGGTAATCGGGCCGGTGATGGATGAAGTCAGCACCACCCGCCCGGCGGCGCTGTTCTTGAGCGCCGGCAAGGCAGCCTGGACCGTGATAAAAGTCCCTTTCAGATTGGTATCCATGACTTCATCCCATTGCTCCTCCGTCATCTCCTCCAGCCCTGCAGACGGAAATATGCCGGCATTCGCGCAGAGCACATCCAGGCTGCCGAACGTCTTGACGCTGGCGGCAACAGCGGCGTCCATCTGGTCGCGTCGGGTGACGTCAGCCGCAACGGCCATGGCGGTTCCACCGGCCCGGGTAATTTCTTCAACGGTGGCCGTCGCGGAAGCTTCAGTGCGGGCAACCACGGTAACCCGGGCGCCGGCAGCAGCAAATGCTTTGGCTATGCCCTTGCCGATGCCTTTGCTGCCACCGGTCACCAGTACGGAAAGTCCTTCAATAGAAGCGATCATGAGTTACTCCTCGGATAGTGTGGATGTAGCCAGCGTGTCGCCTACCTGCGCGATCGCCTGGTCGAGACGATCAATGACCTCGGATGCCAGCTCGTCACTCATCAACAGGCCTGGCTTGAACTGCAGTACTGCCGGGTCCAGAGCTGAAAATATAGCCCAGACGCCATTCTCGTAGAGTGCCCGGGTAACATGCTCGGCGCCGTCCGGCTGCTCGAACTCCAGGCCGATGATCAGACCGTTCTGGCGAATTCCCCGCAGAAAACCCCGGTGTTTTTCCTTGAGCCGGGCCAGCTCTTTTCCGAAAAACCGGGTGAGTTGCTCAACACGGGCAATCGTCTCTGGACGCCGGGTCACTTCAAGCACTTTCAGGGCCGCTGCGCAGCCGATTTCAGAACCACCGAAGGTCGACATGTGTGCCCAGCCGTCCTCACGCAACCAGGCACCCGCCTGCTCTGACACCAGCACCGCAGCAATCGGGTAGATGCCGCCTGACAGCCCCTTACCGGTCACCAGCAGGTCCGGAATCACGCCGTAGCCATCAATGGCCCACAGGGTACCGGTGCGCATCAGTCCGGTCTGGACTTCGTCTGCGATATACAGAGAGCCGTAACGCTCACACAGCGCCTTCACGCCTTGCAGGTACCCGGGATCCGGCATGGGAAAGCCATAAGTGGCCGGAATGGTCTCCATAATGACGCAGGCCACATCGCCCCCGGCCAGGGCTTCCTCCATGGCCTCCAGATCATTGAATGGCACCTGCTGGAATTCAGACGCGTCCGCCTCGCACAGGAACAGGTCGGCAAACCGTGGCGCCCCGGCCTTCACCGCCAGCCCGGTATGGCCGTGGTAACAGTTTTCCAGAGAAACAATCTTTTTCCGGCCTGTGGCGTGCCGGGCCGATTTGAGAGCAATGTCGATGGCCTCGCCCCCGCCGCTGGCAAAAATTGCATAGCGCAAACCTTCCGGAGCGGTTTCCAGAAGCTTTTCAGCCAGTTCGGTTCGCTTGAGAGCGGGAAAGTGGTGGTTACCGATGTCAAAATGCTGCATCGCATCAATCACCGCTTCAATCACCTCCGGGTTACGGTGGCCAAGATTATAAACACCACCGTTGAGGTGCATGTTAATCAATCGCTGCCCGTCCAGATCCCAGAAGCAGTACCCCTCACGGCGGTCAATAACAATATCAACCCCCCGATCCTGCCAGTCCTGGGTTTTTCCCGGGTTCCAGACCTGCTTGGTACGCTCCAGGAAGGCCGCTTTCTTTGACGATGTCATGTATTACCTCGCATTTCCTTGGGCTCGCAGAACTGTGACAGGTATGCATGAGCCAGAGATACTGTGCCGGCAGCAAAGGACTCGCCCTGCTCAACCGCCATATCAGCTGTCGGATGGGAACCGATCCATGCCAGAAGCGTAATCCGGCGCAACAGGATAAAGGTGGGCACTTCGGCTTCTTCATCCGCGGAAAGATCACTCACGGTGCGATATCCGTCCAGCCAGGCACGCACCAGATCGGGAACGTCCTCCCGTGTTTCAATAAAGCTCAGCGCCGAGGCCAGGTCATAGAGGAACCACCCCAGGCCACAGTCGTCAAAGTCGATCACCCGCGTCTCGCCTCCGGTTTCAAGAAGATTGGCGAGCCTGAGGTCTGAATGAATCAGCCCAAAGCGTTCAGGCCCCTTGCCGAAAACGGCGAGACGCTCACGGATCGTCTCAGAGGCCTGCTCCAGCAACGCCACATCTTTTCTGTCGAGCCCCGGGGCTTCGCGCCAGTCTCCCCAGTTTGCAACCCTGCCCAGGCAACCGTCGTAATCCCAGGTCAACCGTTCGAAATACGAGGGACGTTGCCAGCTCCGGGCATGCCGGTGCAGCAGAGCGGTAATCCGGCCCAGTCGGCGAAACGGCGCCCGCAGCTCCGATTCATCCGGTGCTTCACCCTCGATAAACTCAAAGAGGTCAACAAACCGTTCGTCCCATTCATTTTTGACCGCGACCAGGTAGTTGCCCTCAAGCGTTGGAATTGCCTGCGGGGTCTTGATACCCATGTCTTTCTGAAGAGCCGTCATCCAGGCCAGCTCGGTCTCGATGGCGTTGCGCGTGTGATAGCCCGGACGATGCACACGCAACACCAGGGGCTTGCCGTTTCCAGCCGGGTCAAGCCGGTAGGTGGCATTCTCGGACAGGCTCAGCAACGTCATCGGCACATTTGCCGGCAACCCCCACGCCGCCAGTGACTGGCGAGCAATTCGCTCGATCAGGGACAATTCATCGTCCCTTTCAAGCGGCTCAAACTGAACATTGGCATTCATACCGGATTCTCCTCGGCTCACTATTTGCGACGACGTGTTCCCAACCAGTAACCACCCAGCAATAGGACACCAGCCAACAATGTTGTCAGTGTTCCCAGTGCCGGAACCTGAGGTGTATAGCCAGCAACCATCTTGGCGTACAGCCATTCCGGTATGGTCTGTTCGGAGCCGGTGGTGAAAGCGGAAAGCGGAAAATTGCCCCATGAAAGCAGGAAGGCAAAGAGTGCACCGGAGAAAATTCCGGGCCAGAGAATGGGGAAGGTAATTTCCTTGAAAACCTGCCAACGCGATGCGCCCATATCGAACGCCGCTTCTTCGACGGCCGGATCAAAGCCATAGACCTGGATACTGATGACCAGGGTGACCACCGGCACAATCCACACCAGATGGGCGAAGACAGCAAGCTCCCAGCCAGAAGAAATATCCCACGCGGAAGACCACAACAGAATTGCCAGTCCAAGCACGGCCTGGGGGAAGAAAATAGGCAACAGAATCAATTTCTGGTAGATGCTCCGCCCCTTCCAGTCATAACGAGCAAAAGCCAGAGCACCCGCGATTGCCAACAGCACCGAAATAACGGTTACCAGAGTCGCAATAATCAGCGACGTCCAGAGATAGTCCCGGATTTCGATGGAACTGAGCACCGAGACGTACCAGTCCAGCGACCAGGCTTTAACAGGAAACATGAAAAACCGGATTTTGGAGAGCGATGCCAGCACTACCGCAACCATGGGCAGGTATATGAACAGCAGGACCAAAAGGGTCCAGGTACGCATGGCCCGCTCACTGGCCCGGTTTCTAAAGGCAGCCGGAACGTTTTCCATAGCAAACTCCTATTTACGGGATAACAGTTTGTCGATATTCAGCTTCGACAACAGGCCAATCACCAGGACACCGGTAAGCAGGATAAGCAGCGTTGAAAGAGCCGATCCCAATGGCCAGTTCTGGGCATAGGTAAACGCCGTCTCGATGTCATGGGCGATCATGATCACCGACTGTCCGCCCAGTATTTTTGCTTCGGAAATGGAGCCGAGCGTAAGCACAAATGTCAGCAGGGCACCGATCAGAATACCGGGCATGGCCAGCGGAATTTCCACTTCCCGGAATACCTGCCAACGCGATGCGCCCATATCGAATGCCGCCTCGCGGCAGGCTTCAGGGATCATCGACACACCGAGGGCCATGGGGAACAACATGAACGGCAGGTACACGTAGACCATGCCCAGGATGGTTACCGGCACGTTGTACAGAAGATCGGACACTTCCCAGCCAAACAGAGTCCTGGCTGTACCGTCGAGTATCCCGTGGTTCAGCAGGGTTAGCACCCAGCCAAACAGGCGCACGTTTTCCGACACGAACAGCGGCAACACCAACAGCAGGGTCAGAATCATCGAGCGCCGGAAGATCCGGGACAATCCGTACGCAACAGGCCAGCAGACAAGCATCAGGATGATTGTTGTGGCCAGCGCCAGTCCGACAGACCAGGCAAAAGACAGGTAGTAACTGTCCTGGAAAACCGTGACAAAATTTTCAAGCGTAGGCAGGTGGTCCAGCCCGAAAGAACGAGCCGGCATAACACTGTACAGTACCACCAGTATGAGAGGTCCCAGAAAACCAACCAGAAACACCACCAGAGCAGGCAGACTGAGCAATACCCCCGGTTGGCGCAGCCAGGCAACGAATGCTCGCAGGCGGCTGGTTGATCCAGACACTAAGATACTGGATTCGGAGTCTTTCCGGACTTTCGGCAGAGAGGATGGGCCAGGCGCATTCATCGTGCTTTCTCCCTTATTCCGGTATCAACACAGACTGGTCCGCATCCCAGCCAAGGCTGACGCTATCGCCGACCTGATATGGCTGCCCGATCATCGCCTCCACCAGCAGGTTGCGATCTTTTACCCGAACCTGGTATTGCACCCGGGAACCCAGCACATACTGATTCTCAACAACGCCTTCAAACCGACTGTCGGCCTTTTCGTTGTCGGACAGCAGGCGCATACGTTCCGGCCGTACAATCAAGAGCCCTTCAGACACCGAACTCTCAGGGGGCACCGGATAACGCTTTTCCGTGTCGAGATCCCGCAACCATTGGGGGTCCGTTCGGCTTACCCTGAATTCGTTCACCTCACCCATGAACTGGGCGACAAAACCGTTGGCAGGCGAGTTGTAGATTTCGTCGGGTGTGCCTACCTGAACAATCCGGCCCTTACGCATGATGGCGATACGGTCACTCATGACCATGGCTTCTTCCAGCGAATGGGTGATGTAAACGAAGGTTTTGCCGGTGCGCCGCTGAATATCCTTGAGCTCCTTCTCCAGGGTTTTTCGCAGCCGATAATCAAGGGCCGACAGGGGCTCATCGAAAAACAGAATCTGGGGATCAAAGGCCAGGGCCCTGGCCAAAGCGACCCGCTGCTTCTCCCCTCCGGAGCACTCACTGATTCTTTTGCTGTAGTAGGCTTCGGACAGGTGAAGCTGTTCCAGCAGCTCGATGGCCCGGGTCTTGCGATTGTGCTTGGCCTCACCCCGCAACTTGAGGGGGAACTCGATATTCTCGCCAACGCTTTTATGGGGAAACAGCGCCAGCGACTGAAAAACCATACAGGTCGGGCGTCGGTTTGCCGGAACGTCGTTAACCCGCTCCCCAGACATCAGGATGTCGCCGCGAGACGGCTTGTCCATCCCTACCAGCATGCGGATCATTGTTGTCTTGCCGCTGCCGGAAGGCCCTACCAGGGTGAAAAACTCGCCATCCTTAACCGACAGATTGATACGCTCAACGGCAACGAACTCACCGAAGTACTTCTCCACGCCCTTGAGTTCAAGGATCGTATCGCTCATGGCAATCTCCAGTAACGGGAAACCACCCTGCCGAAGCCCTCAAAAGGCTACGACAGAGCTGTGATGCATCACGCTTCGCGGCGTGCCTGGGTGTAGATTTCAAGCATCCGGTCATAATCCGGGTTCACGTCGTAGTCCGCGCAGTGCTCAATCTCCCATTCCAGACTGTCGTACTGGATGGCATCCAGCTCTGCCTTGGAGAAGGCGTCGCGAACTTCTTTCATGCCCAGTTGAGTAACCGGGTTGTGGGAACCCTCAGCAAAAGCCACCTGTTTGGAGACATCCGGCCGTTGCACGTATTCCAGGAAATCCTCGGCGCGTGGAGACAGTTGCGGGTTGTTGACCACTGAAGTCACCTCGACCCAGACAATACCGCCCTTGCCGTCGATGGGGCCGGATTTGGGCGTAATACCCCGAACATTGGAGAAGCCATCCATCCGTGCAATCGAACAGGAGTAGGTGCCGCCAGTGAAGTAAGCATCGATGCTTCCGGTGACCAGCGCCTGGTTCATCATCAGGTGGTCGTCTGACAACACTTTCGCGTTCTTGAACAGGTAGCGTGCAACCTTTTCGAACTCGGTGAATTCCGCCTCTGAATGTTCCTTGAACGGCGTGAAGCCAGCGGTAATGCACATGTGATAGATGTTCCAGTTGGCCCAGGTCAGCATGCCGTAACGACCTTTCATGGAAGGATCCATGAACAGATTGAAGCCCTGGTCCTCGGCCATTGACCGGGAGATCTTGTCGGTATTCACCACGAAAGAAAGTGGACCGAAGCGCTGGGTCATCCCCAACAACTCCTTCTGATCGAGACTCATGGCCCATTTATAAGGCCACTGGAATTCTTCCAGCATCTGATCGAAATACGGCTTGAAGCGTTCCTGGTCCAGAGGTTTGATCAAACCTTCCGGATACAGCATTTCCCGAGCCCATGGATTGTTGAGGTTAACCAGATCCCAGACTTTTGTTTCACCCGCCCTTAGCTTGTTGACCGCGTCCGGGTCAGATATCACGTTCTGGGCCGATACTTTCGTATCAAAGGAACTGCGGAAAGGATCCAGTACGTTAGGCGAGTTGTACCCCTCCCAGACCAGAATATTGAGCTCTTTTGCCCGGTCTGCAGACGCCGCCCACCCCGGGTTGGACCAGAAGGCGCCTGGAATAGCGGTGGCGCCTGCCGCCACTCCCATGCTTTTCAGAAAGTCACGACGATTCAGATTGAACTTGGACATGATTATCCCCCACAAGCCAAGGTTGGTATGTACCACACATTCCTATACAATCTAATCGCAGCATTTTTTGGGCCAACCAACACGAAACAAATGAATGGCCACGTATAATTGTTATATATCAGCGTATTATGAGTTATTTTTGAGTTTAGGTCTTTTAGAACCCTAAAGCAGACTCATGCACCAATTGGTGGCGAATGCCACAACTTCGAACTAAATAAGAGCATTTATTGTTGCAACCACAACATCCGGGCCAATGACATGAACATGGAAAAACGAAACCGACAACAACGCTGGCTGGAAATCTCACAGATACTAAGAAACCAGCCCGTTGTTCAGGTTGCCGAGCTGGCAACCCGCTTCGGCGTTTCGACGGAAACGGCCCGACGGGACATCGATGGCATGGCCGAACAGGGCCTGCTGATCCGCTCCTATGGCGGAGCTGCCGCCCTGCAAACAGCAGATGAGCCAGACCTGGCCCAGCGGACCACCATGCTTGTGAAGGAACGTCAACGCATTGCCGAAGAAGCCCTGGGGCTGGTGAGGGATGGGGATGTACTGATGATTGACGCCAGCGCCACCTGCGTCCACTTTGCGCGGATGCTGGCACTGCACCGGAAGCGCCTGACGATTGTGACCAACAGCTTCGCTGTGGCGAACGCCCTGTCAGCCAATACCGGCATTGAGGTACTGATTCTGCCCGGCCGGTTCGATGCACACGAAAATGCCAGCCTTGGAAGCCAATGTGTTCAGTACCTGTACAACTTTCAAGCGGATCTGTGCGTTTCCAGCTGCGGCGCGCTGACCGCTGAGGGGCCGACAGAAGTCAACTCAGATGTCGCCAGCCTTAAACGGACCATGATTGAGCGCTCCCGCTATACGGCCCTGCTGGTTGACCATTCAAAGCTTGGCCCAGGCAAACTCGAAAAGGTCTGCAAGCTCGGGGATATACGCCACATCATCTTTGACATCCGGCCCCGCCAGGAACTGGTGAGCGCTATCCAGAGCAGTGGCGCCATGTTGGTGGTGGCAGACTAAACCAACATGGCACACATCTTTCACACCCTCTGGCGAGCACACGACCCGTGTCCGCCAGAGGGAAACACCGTATACAACAAAATCTGATCAGAAAGCAGTCGCCGGCTCCTTGCTGGCACCCGTCTCACTCGGCGACACCCCACCGATGGCCTGAGCGACCGCCGAGAACAAGGCCTGGAGCGTTGCCGAGGTAGTGTCTTCCGCCAGGGCTGCAGCACTGCAATGCTGGCCATTAGCAGTCAGGCGAATGCAGGCCAGAGCGTTGGCATTGGTGCCCTCACCGAGCGCAAATTCATCATAGGCTTCCACCGCAACAGCCACGCCGAACTGTTTTTTCAGTGCGTCTGAAACCGCTTCGACCGCACCCAGGCCGCTGCCCTCCAGAGAAACCGGAGCTGAATCGGTACCCATGGACACTTCGGCGTGCACGCCTTCCTCATCCCGGTGCAGATTGTAGGAACGCAATGCCCAATCCTCCGGAACCTTCAGATAACGCTCCTCGAACAGGCGATGTACGGTATCCGAATCGATCTCGCCACCATTGGTTTCCGCCTCACGCTGCACCACTTTGGCGAATTCAATCTGCAACCAGCGCGGCAGAGTGATCCGGTAGTCGCGCTCAAGCACGTAGGCCACACCGCCCTTGCCGGACTGGCTGTTGATGCGTACCACTTCCTCGTAACGGCGCCCCAGATCCGCAGGATCAATGGGCAGATAGGCCACATGCCAGGTTTCACCCTCTTTACGGCGCGCCAGACATTTGCGGATGGCATCCTGATGGCTGCCAGAGAAAGCCGTAAACACCAGTTCGCCGGCGTAGGGATGGCGGGGATGCGTGGAAATCTCGGTGCAGGCCTCCACCACCTCGGTAATTTCCGCCATACCGGACAGGTCCACTTCCGGGTCAACACCCTGGGAGTAGAGGTTCATGGCCATGGTCACCAGATCCATATTGCCGGTGCGCTCGCCGTTACCCATCAGGGTGCCTTCGATGCGATCGGCACCGGCCATCACACCAAGCTCGGCGGCCGCCACCGCGCAGCCCCGGTCATTATGGGTATGCAGGCTGATGCGGATGTTATCCCGATAGCGGATGTTGTCGCAGATCCACTCCACCTGGTCGGCGAAGACGTTGGGCATGGCCATTTCGACGGTGGCCGGCAGATTAATGATCACCTTCTGGCCCTGGTCCGGGCGCCAGACATCGTTCACCGCATCAATCACTTCCGCGGCAAAATCCAGCTCGGTGCCGGTAAAGCTCTCCGGGGAATACTGGAAGGTCCAGTCGGTATCCGGGTATTGCGCGGCCAGGTCCTGAACCACTTTTGCCCCATCGATGGCGATATCGCGAATACCGGCCCGATCCAGACCAAACACCTGTTCACGCTGCACCGTGGAGGTGGAGTTATACACGTGCACGATGGCCTGTCTGGCACCGGCCAATGCCTCATACGTGCGCTCAATCAGCGCCGGCCGGGCCTGGGTGAGCACCTGGATTTTCACGTCGTCGGGAATCCGGTTCTCTTCGATCAGTTTTCGGCAGAAATCGAAATCCGGCTGGCTCGCCGCCGGGAAACCAATTTCGATTTCCTTGAATCCGAGCTTGACCAGCAAATCGAACAGCCGCTGCTTCTGCGCCACCGTCATTGGCTTGACCAGAGCCTGGTTACCATCACGCAGATCCACAGCACACCAGGTCGGTGCTTGGTCGATAACCTGATCCGGCCAGCGGCGATCTTTCTTGCCAACCGGTTTAAAGGCAACGTATTTGCGATGATCAAAGGCCATGGCGGAACTTCCTTTTGTTGGTCTATGTGTTACTGATCATAGTAACGCGCCGAGCGCGCTATTTGTTTGCTATTTTTCCACACCACGGATATTTTTAGACATAATATTGCTACGATTAAACAAATTGAGGCATAACATGTCCGACAAAGACAACCAGCTGATAAAGATCGACAGAACAGACCGGAAAATCCTGGAATCCTTGCAACAGGATGGCTCACTGACCAACCAGCAGCTGGCCGAGCGGGTGGGTCTATCGCCCTCCCCCTGTCTGCGCCGGGTCCGGGCATTGGAGGAAGCCGGCATTATCGTCAGGACCGTAACCGTTCTCGACCACAAGAAACTCGGTCTGTCTCTGACCGCCATCATCCTGATCGGCATGGATCGCCACACGCCTGAACGCTTCTCGGCGTTCGAAGAGCAGATCTCTGAATATCCGGAAGTACAGGAGTGTTACCTTATTACCGGCCAGAGTGCCGATTACATGCTGAAAGTGGTGGTGCCGGACATGGACCACTACCATCAGTTCCTGCTCAACCACATCACCCGCATTCCCGGGGTCAGCGGTGTGCACTCAAGCTTCGTGCTGCGCCGGGTGCTGGACAGCACCGCGCTGCCCCTGGGCTATCTGTCCTGACTGGCGCCCGTTCTGTGGCTGTACCTGGCGGGGCTGGCTCCGTACAATAAGCAGCAATTCTTTATTCCATCCCTATATTGTTCAGGAAAGCGGAAAACACCATGCGAGCAAGCCGTTATCTGATTGCCACCCAGAAAGAGACCCCTGCCGACGCGGAAATCATCAGCCATCAGCTCATGCTGCGTGCCGGCATGATCCGCAAGCTGGCCGCCGGCCTTTACACCTGGCTGCCCATGGGCCTGCGTACCCTGCGCAAGGTCGAGCGGATTGTTCGCGAGGAAATGGACAAGAGCGGTGCCCAGGAAGTGCTGATGCCGGCTATTCAACCCGCCGAACTCTGGCAGGAATCGGGTCGCTGGGAACAATACGGCGGCGAACTGCTGCGTCTGAATGACCGCCACGGCCGGGACTTCTGTTACGGCCCGACTCACGAAGAAGTCATTACCGACCTGATCCGCAACGAGCTGAAAAGCTACAAGGAACTGCCGGCCAACTTCTATCAGGTCCAGACCAAATTCCGCGATGAGCGCCGCCCCCGTTTTGGTGTCATGCGTTCCCGGGAATTCATCATGAAAGACGCCTATTCGTTCCACATTGACCGGGATTCACTGGACGAAACCTATCAGGTAATGCACCAGACCTACTGCAACATCTTTGACCGCCTGGGGCTGAACTATCGCCCGGTACAGGCCGATTCCGGCGCCATTGGCGGTAGCGCATCCCATGAATTCCACGTGCTGGCATCTTCGGGCGAAGACGACATCGTATTCTCCACCGACAGCGATTACGCCGCCAACATTGAAAAGGCCGAAGCCGTGGCCCCGGCCGGAGACCGCCCGGCACCGTCACAGGACATGACCGAGGTTCACACCCCCGGCCAGAAAACCATCGATGCAGTAGCAGAATTCCTCGGCCTGCCCGCCGAAAACAGTGTCAAAACCCTGCTGGTACTGGGCGAAGCTGATGAGAACGGGGTTTCCGGTCTGGTGGCGCTGATCCTGCGTGGCGACCACAGCCTGAACGAAATCAAGGCAGAGAAGCTGGACGGCATCGCCGAGCCGCTGACCATGGCTACCGATGAAGAAATCGAAAAAGCCATCGGCTGCAAGCCCGGCTCTATTGGCCCGGTCAACCTGCCGGTGCCGGTCATTGTCGACCGCAGTGCCGCCCACCTGGCGGATTTTGTCTGCGGCGCCAACAAAGATGACTATCACCTGACCGGCGTGAACTGGGAACGTGATGTGGCCATCAGCCGGGTAGAAGATCTGCGCGATGTCGTGGAAGGCGACCCAAGCCCGGATGGCAAAGGCACCCTGGAAATTCGCCGGGGTATTGAAGTGGGCCATATTTTCAAGCTGGGCAACAAGTACAGCCAGGCAATGAATGCCACGGTGCTGGATGAGAACGGCAAAGCCGTCACTCTGGAAATGGGCTGCTACGGCATTGGCGTTTCACGCATTGTGGCCGCGTCTATCGAGCAGAACCATGATGGCAAGGGCATTATCTGGCCAGACGCCATTGCGCCTTTCGAAGTGGCTATTGTCACCCTCAACGGGCACAAGTCACCTGCCGTGGCCGAGGCAGCCGAAAAGCTCTACGCACAGCTGCAGCAGGCTGGCTACGATGTGTTGCTGGACGACCGAAAGGAGCGCCCGGGCGTGAAGTTTGCCGATATGGAACTGATGGGCCTTCCGCATCGCTTTGTGGTGTCTGATCGCGGCCTGGAAGCCGGCACCCTGGAGTACAAGGGGCGTCGTGATGAAGACAAGCAGGATATTCCGCTGGAAGAGGCGCGGCCCTTCCTGACGAAAGCCTCGCCGAAAAACGCCCTGTAATCAGGGCCGTTCAGGTCATCCCGGATTGCCAGTCCGGGATGACCATTCATCAATGAAAATCAGTCCCGGGCTCCGACAATACCGGGCTCCATTTCCAGAGCCACTCCGAACTTCTCCAGCACCGAAGTCCTGATCTTTTCGGCCAGCGCCAACACATCGCGCCCGGAACCGCCGGAATGGTTGATCAAAACCAGCGCCTGTCGGTCGTGCACACCTACCGTCTCATTGCGGAAACCTTTCCAGCCGGCCTGATCAATCAGCCAGGCGGCGGCCAGTTTTACGCCGTTCTCGACGGTATAGGAAACAATATCCGGGAAACGCTCCTGGAGTTTCTCGTAAACATCAGAACTGACCACCGGGTTCTTGAAAAAACTGCCGGCGTTGGGCAGGGAGGCGGGGTCCGGCAGCTTTTGCTGTCGCACGGCCATCACCGCATGGGCGACATCCAGCGGAGTCAGATCGCAGGCCTCAATATCACTCAGCCATTCCTGCAAATCACGATACCCAAGGCGAAAGGGTGCAGAGTGCGAGAGACGTAACCGGATCTCCAGAATGATGTAACGTCCCGGCTCCCGCTTGAAACGGCTGTCGCGATACCCAAAATTGCACTGTTCCGCGGTCAGGGAAACCCTCTGACCAGTCGCGCGATCCAGCGCCGTAACCGACACCAGCGTGTCACATAACTCGACGCCGTAGGCGCCGATGTTCTGCACCGGTGCAGCTCCGGCCGTTCCTGGTATCAACGCCAGGTTTTCAATACCCCGATAACCTTCACCGGCCGCAAACAGCACCGCTTCATGCCAGTTTTCACCAGCCTGAAGCACCAGTATTGCCTCGTCATCATTGACCGGCTCAAGCACTCTGCCCCGCATGGCTATATGCAGCACCAGCCCCGGGTAATCGCCCACAAACACCAGATTGCTGCCACCACCGAGCAGCTGGGGCCGCAGACCGTTTTCATCTGCCCAGTCCAGTGCCGGTTCCAGCTCATCAACCGAATGGACATCCACCAGGTAGCGAGCCTTTGCGCTCACGGCCAGGGTGTTCAGATCAGCCAGATCCGCCTGTTCACGAAGAGCAAACCCTGGCTTCAACCCAATCGCTCCCGAATATCATTGAGCAGGCCTTCACTGGCCTCCTCGATCAGATCAAGCACATGCTCGAAGCCGTTTTCGCCGCCGTAGTAAGGATCCGGCACTTCGGCAACACCGGAACGACCAAACTCCAGAAACAGCCGCGGTTCGGTGCCGCCATTCTGATGCCACATATCACGGACATCGGCCAGGTTAGAACGATCCATCGTCAGCACATAATCGAATCTGTCCAGATCTTCGGCCTGGATTTTTCGGGCGCGCAGCGTACTGATATCGATGCCCCGCCGGGACGCGGCTGCCATGGCACGGCTGTCTGGCTGTTTGCCGATATGCCAGCTGCCGGTGCCACAGGAATCAATCGTCAGGGCGTCCAGCAAGCCCTCTCTCTCGGCCACTTTACGAAACACACCCTCGGCACTCGGAGAACGGCAAATATTGCCAAGGCAGACAAAAAGCACACTGACAGTAGCATCAGGCATAACGTCCTCCGGATTCCATCAGCGCCCGCACCCGAGCCAGGTCTTCTTCGGTGTCAACGCCGGCAGGCGGCGGACGGTCGGCGATATCCACGTGAATGAGCGCACCGTTGTAAAGCGCCCGCAGCTGCTCCAACGCTTCAATTCGCTCGGTGGGCGCCGGCGCCCAGCTGACAAACTCACGTAGCACACTGGCCCGATAACCATAGATACCAATGTGACGGAAGTAACCAATGTTGTCCGGCAGATCCAGCTCATCGGGATGGGCACCGGCCGGCCAGAAGTCTCTGGCCCAGGGGATCGGCGATCGACTGAAATAGTGCGCCATACCGTGAGCGTCACACACCACCTTTACCACATTCGGGTTGAACACAAGGTGCACGTCATGAATGCGTTCACACAGCGTGGCAATGGAAGCCTCTGGATACTGCTCCAGATTATCAGCCACCTGATTGATCAACGCCGGTGGAATCAATGGCTCGTCGCCCTGAACGTTGACCACCCGGTGATCAGGATCCAGATCAAGCTTGCGGGCAACTTCCTCCAGCCGATCCGTGCCGCTGGCGTGATTGGGCGAGGTCATCACAACCTCGGCTCCAAAGTCACGGCAGGCTTCTTCAATACGCGGGTCATCGGTAGCCACCACCACCCGCTCGGCACGACTTTCCTGAGCCCTCTCACACACGTGCTGGATCATCGGTTTACCAGCGATCTGCGCCAGTGGTTTGCCCGGCAAGCGACTGGACGCAAAACGGGCGGGAATTACAACCGTAAACGACATACTTTCAACCTGTTTCCGGTCAGTGTTTATCAAGACGCTCGTCGGTGGTCAGGGTGCGCGCTTCATTCGCCAGCATGACCGGAATGCCCTCGCGGATCGGGAAAGCCATGGCATCCTGATAGCAGATCAGTTCGGTGCGGGCATCATTGAGCTTGAGCTCTCCCTTGCATACCGGGCAAGCGAGCATGGCCAACAGTTTTTTATCCATGTTTCGGTCTCTCTGTATCTTGATGCGCTAATCGGTCGGAACAGGCTGCCAGCCGTTCCAGAAAATGCTGTTCAAAAGGTTCCGACAGACTGGCCTCCACCGTCAACATCCAGGCGTTATCCGGCGCAAAGCCACGGCATTTAACGGCGTCTTTGGCGGTCATCACCAACCACTCGCCAACGTGAAAGCCGAGATCTTCCGGACGGAAATGATGATGATCGGGGAAAGGCTTTTCCGTCACTCTGGCACCCAGGCCACGCAAGGTGTCGAAAAACCGGGAAGGATTGCCAATACCGGCCACAGCCCGAACGCCACGGTTATCCAGTGCTTCAGGAGGCAGTGTATCGCCGGAATTGATATTCACCAATGCAGAGGGTTTGAGCGCCATGGCGTGGATATCCGGGTGCTCAATCCCGGCAAAGGCTGCAATCTGTTCGTCATCCGCAGGGAATGGCTCACCATTGAGAATCACAAAATCAACACTGGCCAGACGGCTCACAGGCTCACGCAACGGACCCACAGGGATCAACGCACCATTGCCAATGCCCCGGGTGGTATCAAATACCGCCAGCTCGATGTCTCTGGGCAATGGGTAATGCTGAAGACCGTCGTCACAAATCAGCACATCACCGAGGTTTTGTGCAATGGCATAGTCAGCGGCGCGGGTACGTTGCGGGTCAACCACCACCGGACATCCGGTCGCCAGCGCCAGCATCAGCGGCTCATCCCCGCAAACACCTGGCAGTGTGGTCTCGGTAACCTCCAGTGGGTACTCTTCGCTTTTGCCGCCATAGCCCCGGCTGAGGATCACCGGGCGCCAGCCCTTGTCCCGCATTAGCTGAACCAGGCGGGCCGTCAGCGGGGATTTTCCCGTGCCACCGGCGGTAATATTGCCGACCACCACGACCGGCACCGGCAACGCCCGCCGGGAAGACTGCAGAGCCTTGTTCCGCCTGGACTCCGCCACCGCACGGTACAGCCAGGACAACGGTACCAGCGGCGCCAGTGGCCGGCCCCGCCCGTACCAAAGCTTATCGGTCAGGTCCCTACTCATGCATGCTCGCTAAACTGGATCTGGTGCAATTGTGCATACGCACCCTCCTGTTCCAGCAATTCACTGTGGGTTCCGGATTCCACAATACGCCCGTTGTCCATAACCAGAATCCGGTCCGCTTTCTCGATTGTCGACAGCCGATGCGCGATAACCAGCGTTGTCCGGCCCTGCATGACAGTTTCCAGCGCTTCCTGAATATGGCGCTCGGACTCGGAATCCAGCGCCGACGTGGCTTCATCCAGAATCAGCACCGGTGCATCTTTGAGGATAGCGCGGGCAATGGCCAGGCGCTGTCGCTGGCCACCGGAAAGCATCACGCCGTTATCACCGATCAGGGTATCCATGCCCTCAGGCATGCGATCAATAAACTCCGAGGCATGGGCTTTATCGGCGGCTTCCCGAATTTCTTCCCGGCTGCAATGGCGCAAGGCACCGTACGCAATATTCGCGGCAATACTGTCGTTGAAGAGCACCACGTTCTGGTTCACCAGTGCCACTTGCGCCCGCAGTGCGCGCAATGAAAACTCTTCGAGAGAGTGACCATCAATGCGGATATCGCCGCTGGTGTATTCATAGAATCTTGGCAACAGGCTGACCATTGTGGACTTGCCACTGCCTGAACGCCCGACCAGCGCCACACTCTGCCCGGCCGGAATATCCACAGTAATGCCCTCAAGCACATTATCCAGTTGGTCGCGATAGCGGAACGACACCTGATCAAATTCAATATGTCCCTCTACCCGGACTGGCGCGTAGGTACCCGGGTCCGGCTCAGGTGGTTCATCGATGGTTTCAAAGACATCATAGGCGGCAGCCACACCCTTCTGAATCTTGGAGTGAACGGAAGTCACCTGGCGGATCGGTTTTGCCATGGTGGTCGCCGCAGTAATGAAGGCAATCAACTTGCCCGTCGACATCTCGCCCCGGATTTCCGGTGACAGCATGGTCCACACCAGCGCCGCAATGGCAATGGCAACCAGCACCTGAACCACCGGCACACTGATCGCCTGGGTTGAGGCCATCTTCAGGCTCTGCTTCAGGTTACGGTGACTGACCGCACGAAAACGCTCACGCTCGTAATCTTCACCGCCAAAGGTTCTCACCACGCGATAGCCGCTGATGGACTCAGACGCAACATGGGTAATATCACCCATGGAGCCCTGAATGCGCTGACTGATGCGACGAAACCGCTTGCTCGCGTAGTTGACAACCAGACCGATCAGCGGACCCACGGTCAAAAACACCAGGGTAAGCTTCCAGTTGGTGTAGATCATGAAGCCTAGCAGGCCGACGATCGTCAGACCTTCACGCAGGGTAATGGTCACGGCGCTTGTGGTGGCCTCCGCAACCTGCTCCACGTTGAACGTGAGCTTGGACACCAGCCGACCGGCAGCGTTGTCGTCGAAGTATCGGGACGGCAACGTCATCAACCGATCAAAGACATCGTTACGCAGAGCGTTGATGACGTTACGGCCCACGTAACTGATGAAGTACTGACTGAAGAAAGTACCAACACCACGCAACGCAAAAACTCCGACGATCAACCCCGTCAGCAGCACCCTGTTCTGTTCGGTCGGATTCTCGATGGCGGCAATGACATATTCCATGGCAGCCGCCATCCCCGTGGATGCCGCCGCATAGATCACATTACCCATGATCGCCAGAGCGAAGGCCAGCCAGAAAGGCTTTACGTACCGCAGCAAGCGTTTGTAGGTGGACCAACTACCGGTTGGCGGTGCCTGTAACGGCTCCGGCCTTTCGTTCATCACGGGCTATCAGCCTCCCGCTCGGTGGTTATACTCAGTTTCGCGAACCCCAGGCGGCCAGCCACATCCATAGCTCTGACAACAAATTCGTGGGGCGTGCGGGCGTCGGCAGTAATAATGAAAGGCAGACTGCTGTCCCCTTCGGCCAGCTCTCGCACGCCCCGCTCAAGGGTTTCACGGCGATTGTTGACCAGCGTCCTGTCGTTCAGGATGTACTGACCTTCGGCGTTAATCACCACATCAATCTGCTGTACTTCCGAAGGCGATACCGGCTCACCATTGGCTTCCGGCAGCTCTACCTGCAGATGACTCTCCCTGGTAAAAGTGGTGGACACCATAAAGAAAATCAGCAGCAGAAATACCACGTCAATCAGTGGTGTCAGGTCTACTCCGACCTCTTTGCTTCTCTGGCGTTTGAACTTCACGACGCTCAGGCTCCTTCCACGTCGATTTCGCGGTCACCGTGGACCACTTCCACCAACTTGATGGCTTCCTGCTCCATATTGACCACAAGTTCATCCACCCGCCGGATAAAATAGCGATGTGCAATCAGAGCCGGAATGGCAACGCTCAACCCCGCGGCGGTGGTAATCAGTGCCTCGGAAATACCACCGGCCAGGTTGCCGGCATTACCCACGCCCGCCAGCTGGATCTCAGCGAACACCTTGATCATGCCGATAACGGTACCCAGCAGACCGAGCAACGGCGTAATCGTGGCAATGGTACCCAACGGATTCAGAAAGCGTTCGAGTTGATGGATCACCTGACTGGCTTCCTGCTCGATGCTTTCCTTCATGATTTCCCGGCCATGTTTGGCATTCATCAGGCCACCGGCAAGCACCTGCCCCAGAGGCGACGAGGCCTGGAGTGCTTTCAGCTTCTTGCTGTTGAGCTCCTTCTTCTTGATCCAGCGCCAGAGTTCATTCACCGACTGCGGCGGTGCAACCCGTGACGCCCGTAAAGACCAGAATCGTTCCAGAATAATGGCCAGAGCCAGAACGGAACAGGCAACAATGGGCACCATCAGGATGCCACCAGCTTTCAAAAGCTCGAACACGCTTGATCTCCCTGATTAATAACGAGCGGGCGCTACTTTAGCATAGCTGTCACACCACGCCACACCCGGAACATCACGGGATCAGACATTGATCACGGGCCAGCCCCGCCGTGTTGATCCAGAATGGCGCAGAATACCGGCTCTCACGGATTTCAGGACCACTTTCCGTGAAAACAATGGTTATTTCTCCGGAACAGGCGGTATTCAATGCCCGCGCCCCGGCCTTCCGATAACGCCGGGTTACATCCGGGTGAGGATGGCCGTAGCGGTGCTGGTAACCGGCGGTGTAGATCACGTGGTCCGGAGACATCGCGCTGACCCAGGAGGCCGAAGAAGAGGTTTTGCTGCCGTGATGCGGCGCCACTACAATGCGCCGCCCATCATTCACCGGCAGACCTTGATGCACTTTGCCGGTCAGCATCTGGCGCTCAACTTCCCGCGTGATATCGCCGGTCAGCCAGAGATCACTCCCCGAGCCCGGGTGATAAATCCGCAACACGCAAGAGGCGGCATTGCCCGAAACCGCAGTGGGCGAACGCCAGAAACCAAGCCTGAGCCCGGCCCAGTCATAGCTGCCCTCCGGGCAGGAGCGGACGGGCACGGATTGCTCGTCACCCACTTTGCCAGCAACGGCTTCCACCTCGCCGCTGAACAGTTCATCCAGGTCCAGGTGTGCCAACAACAGGGACAGGCCACCGGCATGATCACTGTCGCCATGACTGATAACCAGTTTATCAATACGATGCACGCCCCTGGCCTTCAAGCCGGGTATCAACACCGATTCCGCCGCCGAGAAAACGCCTTCAATCCCTGGCCCGGTATCGTAAATCAGCGCCCGGCTTTCAGCCCGAACCAATACCGAGAGGCCCTGCCCCACGTCCCAGATAACCACTTCCGGCGTGTTAACCGCCGGATTAACCGGCTCCGGCCGGGCGAAGGCCATCAGTCCGGCCCACACCACCACAACCGAAGCCGCAACAGCACGAAACCGGGGCTCCGGAAACCGGAGTATCAGAATGACACAAACCGCCAGCAGCACAATCGCCACCCATGGCAACTCAGGAGGCGGTGGCAGGGATAACGATTGCACGTACTGCAACCAGAACCACAACACACCGAGCACCGAATCAAAGGCAGGGGTCACCAGCTCAACAACGGCGCCTCCAAAAAGAACGGTCAGAAGAGCACCACTGAACAGAACCGGCATCACCACCAGCGACAACCAGGGAATGGCGACAATATTGGCAATTAACCCAGCCAGAGGCTGCTGCTGGCCCAACTCGGCCAGGATTGGCCACAAGCCGGCGAAAATCGCCAACTGGGCAATAACCAGACCTTTCAGCCAGCCCGGCGAACCAACCCGGCCCGCAAAGGCAAGCAGCAGCACGGCCACAGCGCCGAATGACAGCCAGAACCCCTGATCCAGCGGCGCAAACGGGTCTGTCACCAACACCAGGGCCAGAGCAATCAGGTAGGGTCGCCACGGACTGGTTTCCTGCGCCAGCAATAAATACCAGCCACCGACAACCACCATGATCAAGGCCCTGCGGGTCGGCACACCGAAGCCAGCCAACAGGGCATAAAGAAAGCAACAGGCAACCACCAGCAGAAATACCAGAACCCGAATCTGCCGCTCCCGTATTCTTGTTACCGGCAACAGCAATAATACTTTCCGGCCGAGCGCGCCGGCGGCCACCGCCAGCAACCCCAGATGCAGGCCCGAAATCGCCACAAGATGAATGGTGCCGGTGGCTTTGAGCGTATGCCAGTGATCGTCATCCAGGTAGTTACGGTTGCCAATCAACAGCGAGGCAATCAACGGGTAGGAATCCGCATCGCTGAATTGCTGGTGGACAGCCTCTGCCACCCGCTGGTACCAGGCATGATAACGACAGGACAGACCACAGCGCAGGCCTGGTTCCGCTGCAACCGAGCGAATGCTGCCGGTGGCGCGAATGCCGTGGCGGAAAAGCCAGTCTTCATAACGAAAACCGGCGCTATTGAGGTTGCCATGGGGACGCTTCAGAGCCACCTCAAGCCGGAGCCGGTGATCAGGCAGCAGCTCTCCTTCCCGTCCGTACCAGGCCAGCCTCAGCTTGTCAGGCCGGGCACCGGGCCAACCGGAAACACCAGGCGGGAGGTCGTGCCACTGCTGGACGCAGAAATTGAAACGCAGGCTGTCAAAACTGCCGGGTTGAGGCAAACTGCAAACGTGACCGGAAACCGTTAACACCTCACCCTGGATGGATTCACTCAAACGCTGGTCAAGGCGGCCGAGCGAATGCCAGCTCGCCCAGAACATTCCAGTCAGCAGACAACAAAGCAAAGCGGGAACAATCCAGCCCCCGGAATGGCGGACACGATACCACCAGACTCCGGTCGCCAACGCTCCGAGAGGGAACAACCAGATACAGGCTGGCCACAGCGTCAGCCGATACAGTAAGATTACCCCACAGCTGAATGCGATGAGGCCCGCGTTACTCATTGCCCGTAATCCGGGCAGCCGGGTGGCGCCAATGAGTCGGGACATTCCTTGTCCTCCGTTGTTGTAACACGCCGGTCTATCAGATTACCGGTTATCATCCTGAACCAGAGCACAGGCCGGACTTCCAATGCCGAAGAAGTTCATGAAGCGGTATTTGCCTACTCCGGAGAAAGTGCGGTCGATCCGGTCACTGCATTTTCTCGGGGATGTCCTTCATGAACCCAACCTGTGGCACATCAACCGGCACTGCGTAGCCAGAGCTTTCCTGGTTGGCGTCTGGTTCACCTTCATCCCGATGCCTTTCCAGATGATAGCGGCGGCGCTGTGTGCTATCTGGTTTAACGCCAATCTGCCACTTTCGGTTGCACTGGTGTGGATCAGCAACCCGCTGACCATGCCACCGATTTTTTACTTTAACTACAAAGTGGGCGCCTGGATACTCGACCGCCCCTTGCTGGCCTTTGAGTTCGACATCTCCCGGGAATGGCTCGGCAGCCGCCTTATCGACATCGGCATCCCTTTGTACCTCGGCTCTCTGATCATTGCGACGGCGGCCGCCTGCCTGGCCTATCTGATCATCCAGTACCTCTGGCGCCGGAAAATCCGCTCTGACTGGCGTCTGCGCAGACTGCAAAAGGTAAAACAGGCGCAACCAGGCGGTCACGCCTCCTGAAGCAGCCGCCCCTGCTCAAGCCGTAATACACGGCCCAGGCTCCGGGCCATGGTCATATCATGGGTCACCATAATAAACGCCGTACCGGACTGATCACGCAGATCCTCAATCAACTCACGGATACCTTCGCCGGTCTGCTCATCCAGATTGCCTGTCGGCTCATCCATCAGCACGCACTGGGGCTCATTAACCAGAGCCCGGGCTATGGCAACCCTTTGGCGCTCTCCACCTGACAATTCGCCGGGTTTATGCTGCAGACGTTCCGCCAGCCCTACCCTGCCCAGCAGACTCTCCGCCTTTCTGCGGGCCTCCGCGGGTTTCTGCCCGGCCAGCGCGCAGGGCATCATCACATTCTCCAGCGCTGAAAATTCCGGCAACAGATGATGGAACTGATACACAAATCCCAGGTTCCGGCTGCGGAATTTCGCCCGGCCAGCTTCGGATAAACGATGTATATCCTGACCGCAGATATTGATATGCCCCGACGAAGGCCGATCCAGCCCGCCCAGGAGATTCAGAAGCGTGGTTTTACCGACGCCACTACTGCCGACAATGGCCACCGTCTCACCCGGCTGCAACTGCATGGAAATGTCGGAAAAAATGGTGAGTTTCTCCGGCCCCTCGCTGTAGGTGCGAGTAACCTCACGACAATCAATGACCGGAGTGACACTTCCCGCTTTCTGGTAATCACTCATAACGCAATGCCTCCACCGGTTCGACCCGGGATGCCCGCCAGGCCGGATAAATCGTAGCCAGCAGGCTCATAGCCAGCCCGGCACCACTGATAATAAACACGTCATGCCACTGCAACTGGGAAGGCAGATAGCTGATGAAGTACACATCCGCACTGAGGAACTGGTGGCCCATCAGCGCCTCGACCCAGGAAATCACATCGGCAACATACCAGGCCCCCAGGACACCCAGAACCGTGCCAACGAGCGTGCCGAATATACCAATCACCGCCCCCTGAACAATGAAGATGCGCATGATTCTGCCCGGCGTAGCGCCCATTGTGCGCAAGATCGCGATATCTGCGGTCTTGTCGGTGACCACCATCACTAGCGTGGAAACAATATTGAAGGCCGCTACCGCCACAATGAACATCAGCAGCAGGCCAATCATGGTTTTCTCCATGCGAATGGCCTGGAACAGGTTACCGTGGGTTCGTGTCCAGTCGGACACGTAATATCGCCCGTCCAGGGTTCTGGCCACCTCATGGGCCACAGAAGGCGCCGCAAACAAATCATCCACCAGCAGGCGGATACCCTCGGCCCGGCCGTCTGTCCGCATCAGCCGCGCGGCATCATCCATGTGCATCAGGGCGTAATTGCCATCCAGCTCTGCTCCGACACTGAAGATCCCCTTCACGGTGAATCGTTTCAGCCTGGGCAGCACACCCGCGGGTGTCACTGACGCTTCCGGCAGCACAACCGTCAAGCGGTCGCCAATGCCCAGCTTGAGGCTGTTAGCCATCAAACGGCCGATGATAATGCCGAACTCTCCGGACTTGAGCTCATCCAGCGAGCCTTCCACAAAATGATCTTCAATAATCGAGACCGAAGCCTCTTCCTCAGGCAAGACACCATTGAGCATCACGCCCCGGACGTTGCCGCCACCGGTCACCATGCCCTGCCCCTGAATGAACGGTGCCGCCGCTTCAACACGGGGATGGTTCTGCACCAGCTCATCGATACGTTGCCAGTCATCCAGCGGCCCGTTGGCCCCCTGGATTGTGGCGTGAGGCACCATACCGAGAATGCGCTGCTTCAACTCACGGTCAAATCCGTTCATGACGGACAGCACAATGATCAGTACTGCCACACCGAGCATCAGCCCGATCATGGAAGTCAGCGAAATAAAGGAAATAAAATGATTGCGCCGTTTGGCCGCTGTGTACCGCAAGCCGATGTATAACGATAAGGGTCTGAACATAAGGAGAGGTGCCTGTTGCTACCTTCGGGTCTGTAATGTCTGGAAACTGCTAGACTGTGTCAGGTAAAAACCAGCCAATCGGAGACAGGATGCCAGGCACACACGAAAATGCCCCGACTACCCATGAGCCCGGTGATCGCCGGGAGTTTTACCGGATAGATGACCATATTGGTCTGGAAATCCGCTGGCTCGAGACTGACCAGGCCACGGATACCGACCCGTTCATCGATTCACCACGGGAATCTCTGAAAGCCGAGTTCCGCCGACTGGATCAGGACGTTAAAAGCCACCTGGCCACTCTGGCCGAACGCGACCGGTCACTGGCAGGACTGATCAAATCCCTGAACAGCAAGCTCGACACGCTGGCGCGCATTATCGCCTTTGAGCAAAATCCGTTGCAACCGGAAGACTGGCAGGATGTCACCCTCAGCGAAGGAGGTCTGTCGTTTTCCAGCGCACCGGATACCTGGAAAAAAGGCGACCGGATGGCCGTGAGAATGACCCTGCCACCGGAACTCTATCAGCCCCGGGCCGTGGCAGAGGTTTATGACGTTCATCCCGAAGACCACGGCAACGCCCGTGTTCATACCGCTTTCGTCCATATTGACGACAGCGACCGCCAGCAAATTGCCCGACATGTGATGCGGTGGCAAATAAGGCAGCGACAAAAAGAGTAAACTCCGAAAAAACCCTGACTTTTGTCTGCATTTGCGGGATATTACGTTTCAGTCATGTCCCGCTGATTTCTGTAAACACCCGGTATTGATGGAGCATACCATGAACAAAACCCGAAGCCGGCTCACCACCCTGGCCCTCGCTTTTGCATTGAGCGCAGGTGCCACAACCACCGCTAACGCCGAGCAGGTTACTATTCCGGTTGGCAGCCAGGCCGAACGAAGCCAGACCCGCCTTCCGGTGAACGGGATGAACGAGAGCACAGTTGAGGACCGCTGGGGTACTCCCCAGAAGGTTGTGGAGCCAGTCGGCCAGCCTCCCATCAGTCAATGGCACTATCAGGAGTTCGTCGTTTATTTCGAGAACAACCGGGTACTGCATACCGTCATGAAGCGGGACCGGTAATTCTATCCGGACCGGAAACTCATTTTCTTGCCAGATCACCTGACGTTGTCACGGCGGTCAGATAGAATGGCCGTTTTTGGATATCAGGGGGCAGAACGAGTGACTTCCAGACCAGTATTGCCCGCCGAGTGGGCACCCCAGAGCGCCGTCATGTTGACCTGGCCGCACCCAGGTACCGACTGGGCCAGCATGATGAACGAAGTCGAACCGGTGTTTCTGGAAATTGCCAAAAGCGTCCTTCGCTTCGAGAATGTACTGATCACCTGCGAATTTGTCTCTCGCTTGCAAAAGCTCGGGGAGCAGCTCAATGCCTGGGCGCAAGCCAACGAGCTTCCCGGCCGTGTTGTCACGGTACCGGCACCGGCAGACGACACCTGGGCACGAGACCACGGCCCGATTACCGTTGCTACCGGCGACGGCTTCTCTGTGCTCAATTTCCGGTTCAATGCCTGGGGGAACAAGTTCTCCTGGGAAAAGGACAACGCCCTGAACCAGCACCTCAATGGCGCCGGTGTATTCGGAAATCACCGGATGCAAACCGTGGATCTGGTACTGGAAGGCGGGTCTGTCGAATCTGATGGAGAAGGCACTCTGCTGACCACCAGCGAATGCCTGTTGACCCCGTCCCGAAATCCAAGCATGGACAGGACCGCTCTTGAACAGCAGCTTTCTGAACATCTGGGCGCCGAGCGGGTGCTCTGGCTAAATCATGGCTACCTGGCCGGAGATGACACCGACAGCCATATCGACACCCTGGCCCGCTTCTGTGCTCCTGACCACATCTGCTATGTTGCCTGCCCGGACGAAACCGACGAGCACTACGATGCCCTGCAGGCCATGCGCGAAGAGCTGCAGGAATTCCGTTGTATGGACGGCACCCCCTACAAGCTGACACCGTTGCCCTGGCCCGAGGCCCTGTATGGTGAAGACGGCGAGCGCCTGCCGGCGACTTACGCCAACTTCCTGATCATCAACGACGCCGTTCTGGTGCCGGTTTACCAGGTTCCCCAGGATGATGAAGCCATCCGGGTATTGACTGATATTTTCCCGGATCGTGAAATCATCCCGATTAACTGCCGGCCGCTGGTTCACCAGCACGGCAGCCTGCACTGCGTCACCATGCAGATTCCCGAAGGAGTGCTCAAGGTATGACCCGGGCCGCAGCAGCCGACCGCTTGCAAATCGCAGCCATCCAGCAGACGTGCAGCGATAACAAGGAAACCAGCAGAGCCACTTCCGAGCATCTGATCCGCGAAGCGGCTGAGGGCGGCGCGCAACTCGTTGTGCTGCAGGAACTTCACGCCACCCTGTATTTCTGCCAGACCGAAGACACCGCCGTGTTCGAACTTGCCGAATCGATTCCGGGCCCGACCAGCCACTGGCTATCCGGACTGGCGAAAGAACTCAACATCGTCCTGGTTGGCTCCATTTTTGAGCGCCGCATGAACGGCGTGTACCACAACACCGCCGTGGTCTTCGACACCGACGGCAGCCTGGCCGGGCTCTACCGGAAAATGCACATTCCCGATGACCCCGGCTTCTACGAGAAATTCTATTTCACCCCCGGAGATGCCTGGTTCAACAACGGGGAAAACGGCTTCACCCCCATCGATACGTCCGTCGGCAGGCTGGGCGTCCTGGTATGCTGGGATCAGTGGTACCCCGAAGCGGCCCGTCTCATGGCTTTGGCCGGCGCCGAGATCCTGATTTACCCCACCGCCATCGGCTGGGATATCACTGATGACCCGGACGAACAGGCCCGGCAACTCGAAGCCTGGATCACCGTTCAGCGCGGCCATGCCGTCGCCAACAACCTACCGGTTATTGCCCCCAACCGGGTGGGAACAGAACCGGATCCCTCCGGTCAGACCGACGGCATCCGGTTCTGGGGCAACAGCTTTATTTGCGGCCCCCAGGGCGAGTTTCTGGCCAGAGCCGATGACCACAGCCAGCTGATTTTGACCGCCAGCCTGGATCGCCAGCGCACCGAATCCGTCCGGCGCATCTGGCCGTACTTCCGGGATCGGCGAATCGACGCCTACAGCGACATTCTCAAGCGCGTAAGGGATTGAACACTGAATGAAGCAAACCATTGACCGCGTAGTCACCGAGCTCAATACCATTTTGCTGGGTAAAGAGACCCAAGTGAGGCTCGCTCTGTGCGGGCTCCTGGCTCGCGGGCATCTGTTGATCGAAGACATTCCGGGCATGGGCAAAACCACCCTGTCGCACGCGCTGGCAAAAATAATGGGCCTGAGCTACCAGCGCATCCAGTTCACCAACGACCTGTTGCCGGCCGACGTTCTGGGTTACGCCATGTTCGACAAGCAGGCCGGCAGCCTGGTTTTCCATCCCGGGCCGATTTTTTCCCAGGTGGTACTCGCAGACGAGATCAACCGCGCCTCCCCCCGAACCCAGAGCGCTTTGCTGGAGGCCATGGAGGAGCGACAAGTGTCCATAGAGGGCGAAACCCGGCCCCTCCCCTCACCGTTTTTTGTGATTGCCACCCAGAACCCCATTGAACAGGGCGGCACTTTTCCGCTGCCGGAATCCCAGCTGGACCGTTTCCTGATGCGGCTGCATCTGGGATACCCCGATCCGAAAGCCGAGCGGGAATTACTGGAAGGCGAAGACCGCCGTGCACTGACCGAGCGTCTGAATACCATTCTGCCTCAGGATGAGTTGGAATCACTTCAGAACGCCGCCGAAAAGGTAAGCGCCAGTCCAGCGCTGCTGGACTACTTACAACGATTACTCGAGCAAAGCCGCCGCATGCCCGGTCTGATGTACGGACTGTCTCCCAGGGCCGGCCTGGGTCTGCTTCGGGCCGCCAAAGCCTGGGCCATGATGGCTGGCCGGGATTACGTACTCCCGGATGACCTGCAAACCATATTCCCGGCCGTGGCCCAACACCGCCTGGAACAGGGCGAATCCGGCAAAAGCGCAGACCGGGTACGCCAGTTGCTGACAACCGTATCGGTGCTTGAATAGCCCTTCCCGAATCACATAGCAAGGCTTTATAGGCCGTATTGGCTGAAACGAATGGCTGTGTCGCTGATTCGTGATAGCCTTTGACACTTTTCCTGTTGGAGACACCCATGAGCGAAACCAGACACTCCCGACTGATCATTCTCGGTTCCGGTCCGGCCGGCTACACCGCAGCGGTTTACGCTGCCCGCGCCAACCTGAAACCGACCCTTATTACCGGCATTGAAGTGGGCGGCCAGCTCACCACCACCACCGATGTAGACAACTGGCCCGGTGACAATGACGGCGTTCAGGGCCCGGAGCTTATGCAACGCATGCAGAAGCACGCCGAGCGGTTCGAGACCGATGTTGTCTATGACACCATCAACGAGACGGATCTGAGCAAGCGTCCGTTCCGCCTGAAGGGCGACAATGGCGAATACACCTGTGATGCTCTGATCATCTCCACCGGCGCGTCTGCGATGTATCTGGGTCTGGAATCCGAAGAAAAGTTCAAAGGCCAGGGCGTATCGGCCTGCGCCACCTGTGACGGTTTCTTCTACAAGAAACAGAAAGTGGCCGTGATTGGCGGCGGCAACACCGCTGTTGAAGAGGCATTGTATCTTTCAAACATCGCCGACGAAGTCACTCTGGTACACCGTCGCGACAGCCTGCGAGCGGAAAAAATCCTGCAGGACAAGCTCTTTGAAAAAGCCGAAAACGGCAACGTCAGAATTGTCTGGGACCACACCTTGGACGAAGTCCTTGGCGACGGCACCGGCGTGACCGGCATGCGCATCAAGAGCACCAAAGACGGCAGCACCAAGGATCTTGAGCTTGCTGGCGTATTTATCGCCATCGGTCACAAACCCAACACTGACCTGTTCGAAGGCCAGCTGGATATGGAAAACGGCTACATACGGATCCAGTCCGGCCTGAACGGCATGGCTACGCAAACCAGTGTTCCGGGCGTATTTGCAGCAGGAGACGTTGCCGACCACGTCTATCGTCAGGCCGTTACCTCTGCCGGCTTCGGTTGCATGGCCGCGCTGGACGCCGAGAAGTTCCTGGACCAACAGGACTGATTGCGCGACACCATGACTGCGCTACCCTGGCTTGACCCGAACCAGCTCTGGTTCCCGCCGGCGGATGAAGCTCTGGAAGACCCGGATGGCCTTCTGGCACTGGGTGGCGACCTTCGTCCGGACCGGCTTTTGCTGGCCTATCGTAACGGCATTTTCCCGTGGTTCAGTGACGACCAGCCCATTCTGTGGTGGTCGCCTGACCCCCGTTGCGTGCTGCCGCCCGATGAAATCCACATTTCCAGAAGTTTGCGGCGCACCCTGAACCAGCAAACATTCAGCATCACCGCTGACCAGTGCTTCAGTCGGGTTATTCGCCTGTGCGCCAGCACCCGCGCGGAAGGCACCTGGATAACCGATGACATGATGGCAGCCTATGGGCACCTCCACCGGCTGGGCTACGCGCATTCCATTGAAGCCTGGAACCGGAATGATGAGCTGGCCGGGGGCATGTATGGCCTTGCCATCGGCCGCTGCTTTTTCGGTGAATCCATGTTCTCCCTGGAAACCAATGCTTCCAAGGTATTGATGGTGCATCTGGCCCGCCAACTCACCGAGTGGGGGTATCAGTTAATGGACTGTCAGGTAGAAAGTGATCATCTGTTAACGATGGGCGCGAGAAGCATTCCCAGGGCAGAATTTCTGTCTATACTCAGGGCATGCGTGGATCGGAAACCGGGAACGTCAGACTGGCACTTCACATGGCAGTGGCCCGGCCCGGAGGTTTGAATGAGTAATCTCAGAACGCTGGTATTCTTTGCCACCCCATCTCACGACTGCAGCTATCTGCCGGGCCGTGAAGCGACCACCATGTTTGTGGACCCGAGAGCGCACGTTGATAAAAAACTCTACAGCCAGCTGACCGCCCTGGGTTTTCGCCGAAGCGGCTCTCACTACTACCGACCTCACTGCGAAAACTGTAACGCCTGCGTGCCGGTCCGCCTGAAGGTCAATGAATTTACCGCTGACCGTAATCAGCGCCGGGTGTTGCGCAAGAACCGTGACGTTCAGTGTAAGCTGGTGCCCGCGACCTTCGAGGAACGCTACTACCAGCTTTATGCCCACTACATTGAGGAGCGGCACTGGGACGGCGATATGTACCCGCCGTCCAGAGATCAGTTTTCCTCGTTTCTGGTGGAAGGGGCAACGGACTCCTGGTTTCTGGAGATGAGCCTGGACGGTGAACTGATCGGGCTGGCCGCTCTTGATCTGCTGGACGATGGCCTGTCGGCCATCTACACCGTGTTCTCACCAGACATGGAACACCGCAGCCTGGGAACCCTGGCCATACTCTGGCAGATAGAAGAGGCCCGGGAGCGTCGATTACCTCACCTGTACCTGGGCTACTGGATCAGGGAATGTCGTAAAATGAGCTACAAAACCCGGTTCCGCCCCATCGAAGCCCTGCGCGATGGCCATTGGCGCGAGATGATTCCTGAGTGAGCTTTGCCAAACGGTAAGAATTCAGGCAAAATTGCGCAATTTAAAATCACATGAAAGTATTCCAGAGAGGTTTCTACTGAATGGCGAAGTCAGATGCTATTGAAATGGAAGGCGTTATTATCGACACCCTTCCCAATACCATGTTCCGTGTAGAGCTGAGCAACGGCCACGTTGTGACTGCTCACATTTCCGGCAAGATGCGCAAGAACTACATCCGCATTCTGACTGGCGACAAGGTCAAGGTTGAGCTCACGCCGTACGACCTGAGCAAGGGCCGCATCGTTTACCGCGCCCGTTAATACCTAGTTGCATAATCCAAAAAAAAGCCCCGCTCATGCGGGGCTTTTTTTATCAGCCGGCCACTAGACTGCCTCGGCCGGCTCGCTCTCATATTCGAACACCAGTTCATCGTCCTCGAGGTGTACGAACACATCCCCCCCCTTCTCGGAAAGGCTGCCAAACAGGATCTGCTCAGCCAGCGGCCGCTTGATCTTGTCCTGAATCAGCCGGGCCATAGGCCGGGCACCCATGGTCACGTCATAGCCCTTCTCTGCCAGCCAGACCTTGGCGTCTTCGTCGACATGCAGCACCACGTGTTTCTCATCCAGTTGCGCCTGCAACTCGGTGAGGAACTTGTCCACCACGTGGGTGATGGTGCCTTTCTGCAGATCCCGGAACTGGATGATGCCATCCAGACGGTTGCGGAACTCCGGCGTGAAGGTTTTGGTGATGATTTCCATACCATCGCTGCTGTGGTCCTGCTCGCTGAAGCCAATGGAACGCCTCGCCATACTTTCGGCACCGGCGTTGGTGGTCATCACCAGGATCACATGGCGGAAATCCGCCTTGCGGCCATTGTTGTCGGTCAGGGTACCGTGGTCCATCACCTGCAGCAGCAGGTTGAAGACTTCCGGATGCGCCTTCTCGATCTCATCAAGCAGCAGCACACAGTGTGGCTGTTTGCTCACCGCTTCAGTCAGCAGACCACCCTGGTCATAACCCACATAGCCGGGAGGCGCGCCAATCAGTCTTGATACGGTGTGCCGCTCCATGTACTCAGACATGTCAAAGCGCACCAGCTCAATACCCAGCACCTTGGCCAGTTGCTTGGTGACTTCGGTCTTGCCGACACCTGTGGGGCCAGCAAACAGGAACGCGCCCTCGGGCTTCTCCGGAGCTTTCAGACCAGCACGCGCAAGCTTGATGGCAGTGGACAGGGATTCGATGGCCGGATCCTGGCCAAACACCACCATTTTCAGATCCCGCTCCAGATTGCGCAGCAGATCCTTGTCGCTGCTGGACACATTCTTCGGCGGGATGCGCGCGATATTTGCAACCACATCTTCAATGTCGGTCACATCAATGGTCTTTTTCCGTTTGTCTTCCGGCTGCAGCCGCTGTCGGGCACCGGCTTCGTCAATCACATCAATGGCCTTGTCCGGCAAGTGCCGGTCAGTGATGTAACGGTCAGCCAGCTCCGAGGCCACACGCAAGGCCTGGTCGGTGTATTCCAGATCATGATGCTTTTCGAAGCTGGGCTTGAGCCCCTTGAGAATCTGATAGGTATCCTCAACACTCGGCTCGTTGACATCAATTTTCTGGAAACGGCGTGCCAGAGCGCTGTCTTTCTCGAAAATGCCACGGAATTCCTGGAACGTGGTGGAACCAATGCAACGAAGCTCACCCGAACTGAGCATGGGCTTGAGCAGATTGGAGGCATCCATTACGCCACCCGAGGCAGAGCCGGCACCGATAATAGTGTGGATCTCATCAATGAACAGAATCGCATGGTTCTGCTTCTTCAGATCAGCCAGCAAGCCCTTCAGGCGTTTTTCGAAGTCGCCCCGGTATTTGGTACCGGCCAGCAAAGCGCCCATATCCAGAGAGTAAACCACGGCATCGGAGATAACCTCGGGTACCTGGCTATCAACGATCCGCTTGGCCAGACCCTCGGCAATGGCGGTCTTGCCGACACCGGCCTCACCCACCAGCAACGGGTTGTTCTTGCGGCGGCGCACCAGAATCTGCACCACGCGCTCAACTTCATGCTCGCGGCCGATAAGAGGGTCAATGCGCCCCTGCCGCGCCTGTTCGTTAAGGTTGGTTGCGTAGTTGTCCAGCGGACGGGATTGCGCACTTTCCTCGCCGACTTCCTCCTGAGCAGCGTGGTCTGCACCTTCCTCGTCTTCGGCCCCCTGCACTCTGGAAATGCCGTGGGATACAAAGTTAACAACATCAATCCGGTTTACATTCTGCTTTTTCAGAACATAAACGGCCTGACTCTCCTGTTCACTGAAAATCGCCACCAGGACATTGGCACCGGTCACTTCCTTCTTGCCCGAGGACTGTACGTGAAATACAGCTCGCTGCAGCACTCGCTGGAAACCGAGAGTCGGCTGGGTTTCCCGCTCGCTGTCAGTGCTCGGTATCAGAGGTGTTGTGGAATCGACAAATTCGACGAGCTCATCTTCCAGCCCCTGGAGATCTGCACCACAGGCTTTCAGGACGCCCACAGCCGAATCGTTGTCGAGCAGGGCCAACAGTAAATGCTCCACGGTCATGAATTCATGACGCTTGTCGCGGGCATTTTTGAAAGCCGTATTCAGCGTAATTTCAAGATCTTTGCTCAGCATGGGCACCCCAACGTCTGTCAGTCCGCACGTTCAATCTCGCAAAGGAGCGGGTGGTCACATTCCGAAGAATACTGGTTCACCTGCGCCGCCTTTGTTTCCGCGATGTCACGGGTATATACCCCACATACGGCCTTTCCCTGCGTATGGACGAGCAGCATCACCTGCGTCGCCTTTTCTTCGTTCATTGCGAAGAATGTCATCAACACGTCTACAACAAAATCCATAGGCGTGTAATCGTCGTTTAACAATAAGACACGGTAACGTGCCGGCCGTTTCAGAGCAGGCTTTTCGGGCGCAACACTCACGCCATCGTGACGCTCGGGTTGATCGTCCTCTCCCTGATTGAATACTAGTAGAGAATTCTCGATTGTCCGCATGATTCTGTTTGCCGGTTTCTCGGTTTACTGACTGAATGTGGTTGCCCATGGCCCGGTTTTCAAGCGCCACGGCAACCCGGCGTGCTCTTTCTTTCAAGATCTTCATCATACCGCGTCGACACCCGGCTCAACCACTCAACTGGCCATTTCTTGACACTATCTCATTCTTGAACAACATTTATTGGTGGATTTTTACACAAGGCACTCGCGTGCTGACTACACCAATAACAAAAGAAGCCTGCAAAGCTTCTGTTTCGACAGCGCCAGAACAACGGAGTTCAAAATGCCGAAAGGAAAGGTCAAGTGGTTCAATAATGCCAAAGGGTACGGCTTTATTGTCGAGGATGGCTGCAGTGATGACCTGTTTGCCCACTTTTCGTCAGTTCAGATGGAGGGCTACAAGACCCTGAAAGCAGGCCAGCCCGTCACCTTTGACAAGAAGCCGAGTGAGCGGGGCGTTCACGCTGTAAATATTATTCCCGAAAGTTCTTCGGGAACAGTGCACGCGTGAGACGCGCGGTTAACCATTGCCGGACCGGTTATCAAGCCAGGCCAGCAGAGCGCTTTCGGCCATTGGCCGGGCAATGGCATACCCCTGACCCAGCTCACAACCCAGCTCCAGGAGCGCCTGACAGTGTGCCTGCGTCTCCACACCCTCTGCAATGACATTCCTGCGAAAGGCTTCTGCCAGGCGGATAACGCCTTCCAGTATGGCCAGGTCATCCGGGTCGTCGAGCATGTCGCGCACAAAACTCTGGTCGATCTTGAGCAGTTGGGCGGGCAGCCGCTTCAGGTAGGTGAGCGAGGAATAACCCGTGCCAAAATCGTCAAGAGCAAACCCGACCCCGATCTTTTCACAGGCGGTTATGATTTCTGACACCTGGGTGACATCCTCAAGCGCTGTGGTTTCCAGAATCTCCAGTTCCAGATCCCACGGTTCGATAACCGGACGGCTGTCCAACTCTCTGGTGAGCCAGCTCATGAAGTCGGGATGCTGCAGGTGGATGGCATCAATATTAATGCTGACCGGTAAACGGACCCCGGTCTCTTTCCAGACTACAAGCTGGTCCATCGCGGTGCGCATGACCCAGTTACCGAGCTCTATAGCCAGAACAGTATTCTCGATAACCGGCAGAAAATTGGCTGGCGGCAGCAGGCCGCGCTCAGGATGTTGCCAGCGCACAAGGGCCTCAACGCCGACCACCTCACCAGTACGCATGTTCACTTTTGGCTGATAGTGCAACACCAGTTCTTCTTGTCGCAGGGCTTCCCGGATACGCTCCAGACTTTCATGCTGGTCCCGCACGGCTCGCTCCCGCTCCACATCAAACAGGCAGTACCGGTTCTTGCCGGCCTGTTTGGCCTGGTACATGGCCTGATCGGCCTGCCGCAGCAACTGGTCAGATTCCAGCGATTCGCTTTGGGGGTAGAACGCAACACCGATACTGGCCGATACCGAAAGTTCCAGATTGTTCAGAGTCATTGGCCTGGCGGCAGCCTCAAGAAGGCGCTCAATCGCTTCAATACTGTCCTCAGGTGCCTTCAGGTCAAGAATGACGGCGACGAACTCGTCTCCTCCCAGGCGCGCCAGGGTGTCCTCATCGCGCATGACCTGTTTCATCTGCCGGGCGACTTTCACCAGCAGTTGGTCCCCCACGGCATGGCTGTGGGTATCGTTAATCGCCTTGAAGCCGTCCAGATCAATAAACACAACCGCAATACTGGTGTCATGCCGATGGCATCGGGCCATGGCCTGCTGCAAACGATCAGCCAGCAACGTGCGATTAGGCAGGCCGGTCAGCGGATCAAAATGCGCTATACGCTCCAGTTGCTTCTGCTGCTTCTTGAGTGTCGCGGCAGACTGTTGCAGTTCACTTTCTTTCTGTCGCCTTTGTTCGATATTGACCAGCAAATCGGCAAACAGCCGCAGCAACTCCACGGTGCGCTCCCCGAAACGCGATTCGTCTGTCACCGAATCAACGCCGACAAAGCCGAGACACTGCTCGCCCCTCATCAAGGGCAGGTTGACCAGACTCTTAACCGACAACGCCTGCAGACACTGTTTTTGGTACCCCTCGGGCAAGTCAGCCACGCTGGGGATAATCATGGGTTGTCCCAGCTCATGCTTTTTTGTCCAGTCGCGCATCTCGCCCAGGGGCAGGTTTTGCGCACGCTCAATCTGGGGTGAAACACCCGGAGCACACCACTCGTAGCTGTTCGACATTGTCTTCTGATCGAAATCATAGTTGAACAGGTAGCACCGGTCGGCACCGATAAACGCCCCTACCTCTCCAAACGCTTCATCCACGGCATCATCCACCTCATGCAATGGCAGGTTGATAAAGCGACTGGCGAACTTGAGTACGATCTGGCGGTAGCGATCGGCCTGCTCGATCAGCGTTTCGGCCTCACTACGCTGCATTTCTGCGCTGACACGATCAACGAACAACTGCACCAGCATTCTCACCAGGTTTTCCTGCAACATGGGAGATCGGCTCATCGCCACCAGAAGGCCCATCGGCTGGCGATTTTTGTCGAACAGGACACTGCCGATATAGGATTCAATATCCATCTCTACCAGCATGGAATCATCGGGGTAGGATTTCTGGGCGCATTCGGGTATCACCAACAGCCGGTCTTTCATAACATCGGAACAGGGTGTCCCTTTCAGGGAATAGCTGAACTGATCAATCGGGGCCTTCCCGGCCCACCCCGCCAGCACACTGGCCTGAGTGAGGTTACGTCCCAGCCGGGCAACAAAGGCATAGTCCAGGCCCAGGGTTTGGACCAGATGACGACTAACCGCTCGATAGAAATCGTCGCCCTCCAGACCTGCAAAAGTGGTGGCCAGGGCAGTCAATGAATTCTGGGTCAGTTGGTGTTCGGTAATATCCTGGATCGTCCCCAGTGTTTTAAGCGTGGCACCTTGATCCTGCGAGAACGCCTCGCAACGCAGATGTACGTGTTTGACACGTCCGTCGGGCATTTCCAGCCGGTGACCAACTTCATAGCTCGAACCAGTCTGCGCGGCCTGCTGGTAGGCATCGAACACCCGTTGCCGGTCGTCCGGGTGAATCCGCAACAGAGCCTCGCGATAACAATCATCATCCCCGGGAGGCAGTTCCAGAATGCGCAACATTTCCTCTGAGCAGGTTAGCCGGTAACGCCCGTTCACATAGAACAGCTCCCAACTGCCAACCTGGGCAATGCGCTGGGCCTCGGCCAGGCGATCAGCACTGTAACGCAAAGCCTCGTTAGCGCTTTCACGCTCGCCCTCCAGCTGCCGGCGCCGGCGAATATTCAGCACCAGAAGGCCGATGACCACCGCCTGCGCCAGCATAACACCGGCCAGCAACCAGATTTGCTGCAGGCGTGTGCGCTCCAGCTCTTCCACCTGAGCATCCACCATCCCTTCCAGGCGACTCTGGTAGTGCCAGAGATCCTGAGATTCATGCCGGCCCGGGGTAATGTCGTTGATCACGGAGAATAGCAGGCGGCGACCATCAAACTGATAAGGGCGGGAGTGCACTTCAACGGTCCGGATCTCGCCGTCTGCCAATCGGTGGCGAAAAATAAAATAGTTGCGCCCCTGCTCCTGAGCCAGTTGCCGCTCCTCAGCCACCTGCTCTTCGGTGAAGGTGTTGATCTGCTGGATGGTCATATTCTCGAACGCGGCAATCGGATAACCGTAAAAATCGGCGGCCGCTGCATTGGCTTCAACAATGCGGCCACTGTCGGGTTCGATCAGCAGCATGGGAATACCGAACTCCATGAACACCTGTTCGAAATCCGGCCCTTGAGCCACAACAGAGGCCAGGCTGGTGAATACCAGAACCAGCGACACGAGCGTCGCGATCAACAGAGACCGAAGCCAGCGCAGAGACAGGGGACAACAAGGCAATATGTGACTCCAGCAACTATTTTGAAACCTGTCGCTGAAATTACCCAATAAGCAGCCTGACAACAAGCAACAAAAACGGCAGGCAAGGCAGATGCTGGCCAGACATTGGTCTGACGGCGGCTTTTTCAGGTACTATTTCGGGCACTTGGAACAGGAACCCTCATGGCCGAATTAATTGTTTTCAACAAACCTTTTCAGGTGCTGAGCCAGTTCACCGATGACCGGCCCGAGCAGCCCCGCCATACTCTGGCTGACTGGATAGACCAGCCCGGTTTCTACCCGGCCGGCCGCCTGGATTATGATTCCGAAGGCCTGCTTCTGCTCACGAACGAAGGCGCCCTTCAGCACCGCATTGCCTCCCCCACCAACAAAATGCCCAAAACCTATTGGGTACAGGTGGAAGGCGATATCCCGGAAGACGCCATACTGCAACTATGCCATGGCGTTGGCCTCAAAGACGGGCCGACACGCCCTGCCAAAGCCAGACGCATGCAAAACCCGGACGTCTGGCCCAGAACACCACCTGTGCGCCACCGGGAGTCGGTACCAACATCCTGGCTGGAGCTGACCATCACCGAGGGCCGTAATCGTCAGGTGCGCCGGATGACAGCGGCAGTCGGCTACCCTACTCTGAGACTGATACGTTACCGGATCGGCGACTGGACACTGTCCGGACTGCAGCCCGGACAATACCGGCTGGAAACCATCAATCTGCCGAAGCCGGCAGCAGCCCGCCGCCGGCACCCCAAAGCCAGAAGGAGACCCACAAAACCATGACCTGGAAACCCCATGCCACGGTTGCCGTGATTGCCGAAGATTCGCAGGGCCGGTTTTTGCTGGTCGAGGAAGTCAGTAGTGGCAAAGTGGTGTTCAACCAGCCGGCCGGCCATATCGAAGAAAATGAGCCCGTTCTGGATGCCGTGCGCCGGGAAACCCTGGAAGAAACCGGCTGGGAAATCGAGCCCACCCATTTTCTCGGTGTCTATACCTATAAATCCCCCACCAACGGGGCGACCTACTACCGTTTCTGTTACGCAGCCAGAGCGATTCGCCAGATTACACAGGAACTGGACGACGGCATTATCGCTCCGCACTGGCTGACCCTCGACGATATCCGCCAACTGGGCGAAAAACTCCGAAGCCCCCTGGTGCTGCAATGCATCGAGGATTACCGCAAGGGCCGAAAATTCCCGCTGGATGTCGTCGTCGATGCACAGACGTAAACGTCTCAAGCTGTTAAAATCGCGCTTTTCAAATCGGCTACCAGAAGACTCATGACCCAGATTGCTGACACCAAAGCCCCTTCGAACACTCACGTTATCGTCGGCATGTCCGGCGGCGTAGACTCCTCGGTTGCTGCCTGGCTGTTGAAAGACCAGGGCTACCAGGTGGAAGGCCTGTTCATGAAGAACTGGGACGAGGACGACGGCACCGAATACTGCACCGCCATGGACGATCTGGCCGATGCCCAGGCAGTGGCGGATGCCATTGGCATCACCCTGCACACGGCCAGCTTCGCTGCCGAGTACTGGGACCGGGTGTTCGAACACTTCCTGTCCGAATACAGCGCCGGGCGCACCCCCAACCCGGACATTCTGTGCAACAAGGAAGTGAAGTTCCGGGCGTTTCTCGACTACGCCATTACCCTGGGTGCCGACTACATCGCCACCGGCCACTACGCCCGCCAGCGCCCACTCAACGACGGCAGCGGCAAGGCCCAGCTACTCAAGGGCCTGGACCCGAACAAAGACCAGAGCTACTTCCTGCACGCGGTTTCCGGCGACCGTATTGCCCGCACGCTGTTCCCGGTGGGCGAACTGGAGAAACCGGAAGTCCGGCGCATTGCCGAGGAGCAGGGCTTTGTCACTCACGATAAAAAAGACTCCACGGGCATCTGTTTTATCGGTGAGCGCAAGTTCACTGACTTTCTGAAACAGTATCTTCCGGCACAGCCCGGCAATATTGAAACCCCGGACGGCCAGGTGATTGGCAGGCATCAGGGGCTGATGTACCACACCATTGGCCAGCGCCAGGGTCTGGGCATCGGCGGCCTGAGTGAATTCGGAGACGAACCCTGGTATGTAGCCGAAAAGGACCTGGATCGCAATGTCCTGATCGCGGTGCAGGGAAAGCATCATCCATTGCTGTTTTCCCGGGGCCTGGTCTCCGGCCCGATTGACTGGATCGCCGGCGAACCGCCGGCACAACAGTTCCGCTGCAAGGCCAAAGCCCGCTATCGCCAGCCCGACCAGGACTGTGAAGTCACGGTATTGAACGAAGGCGTGAAAGTCGTCTTCGACGATGCCCAGCGAGCCGTAACACCGGGCCAGTCTGTGGTGTTCTATATCGATGAGGTTTGCCTGGGCGGCGGTGTGATCGAACAGACCTGGCGCGACGACGAGCCGTTACCCCAGCGCCTGAATCCCGAAAACTCAGCGGAACCAGAATCATGAGCCGTTCGCTTCACGATCAGACCCTTGCCCTGTCCGGCGTATTCCAGGCTGCGTCCCTGGTGCATCAGATCGCCCATCGCGGGATGTGTGACCAGGCGTCCCTGGAAAGCTCCCTGCGTTCGTTGTTCGCCACCGACCCGGATTCCACGCTGGATGTGTACGGCGGCGAGATCAGCGATATCCGTGAAGGCCTGCAGGCGCTGTCCACCTCCCTGGCCCAACAGTCCCGGCCTCAGGACATGGAAATCCTGCGCTACGTGCTGAACCTGATCAATCTGGAATCCAAACTCAAGCGCCAGAAAGACATGCTGGAAGTGATCGGCAACCGCATTGAGCAGGCCAGGCACACCGCGGCCCATTTTGGCTATACGCACCCGAACCTGGTTGGCAACCTGGCGTCCATCTACACCGACACCATCAGTACCTTCCGCCTTCGCATTCAGGTCAGTGGCAACCCGCAAATACTGGAACGCGATGAAAACGCCGAAAAAGTCCGGGCGCTTCTGCTGGCGGGCATCCGTTCGGCGGTGCTCTGGCGCCAGAGCGGCGGCCAACGCTGGCAACTGGTCTTCACCCGCAAGAAAGTGATTCACCACGCCCGCGAGCTGCTGCGCTGATTCGCGCGGCGCGCTGGTGTATCATACGCACCTTCAATTTTACCGATCCGCATCTTTGAACAACTGAGAGGTTTTCGATGGAACTCACCGCCCTGACCGCTATTTCACCGGTCGATGGCCGCTACGGCAGTAAAGTCAGCGTATTTCGCAGTATCTTCAGTGAATACGGGCTGATCCGTAACCGGGTTACCGTCGAAATCCGCTGGCTGCAGAAACTGGCCAATCATCCGGCCATTACCGAGGTGCCGGCTTTCTCTGCCGAAGCCAACACGGTTCTGGACAAGCTGGTCAGCGAGTTCAGCCTCGAAGACGCCCAGCGCATCAAAGACATCGAACGTACCACCAACCACGATGTCAAAGCGGTTGAGTACTTCATCAAAGAGAAGATCGCCGACGTACCGGAACTGCACGCGGTCACGGAATTCGTGCATTTCGCCTGCACCTCTGAAGACATCAACAACCTGTCCCACGCCCTGATGCTTCGCGAAGGCCTGGATCACGGCCTTCTGCCGGGCATGGAAAGTGTCGTCGACAAACTGGCTGAACTGGCCAAAGCCCACGCCGAGCAACCCATGCTCTCGCGCACCCACGGCCAGACCGCCTCCCCCACCACCGTGGGCAAGGAACTGGCCAACGTGGTGTACCGTTTGCGCCGCCAGCTCAAGCAGATCAAGGCTGTCGAATTGTTTGGCAAAATCAATGGCGCTGTCGGTAACTACAACGCCCACCTTTCGGCCTACCCGGAAGTTGACTGGGCGGCCAACGCCAGAGACTTTATCGAAAGCCTGGGCCTGGACTGGAACCCGTACACCACCCAGATCGAGCCGCACGACTACATAGCTGAGCTGTTTGATGCCGTGGCCCGTTTCAATACCATCCTGATCGATCTGGACCGGGATATCTGGGGTTACATTTCCCTGGGGTATTTCAAGCAGAAGACCATTGCCGGCGAAGTGGGCTCTTCCACCATGCCGCACAAGGTCAATCCGATCGACTTCGAAAACTCCGAAGGCAACCTGGGCATCGCCAATGCCCTGCTGGACCACCTGGCCAGCAAATTGCCGATTTCCCGCTGGCAGCGTGACCTGACAGACTCCACCGTGCTGCGCAACCTGGGTGTCGGCTTCTCCCATAGCCTGATCGCCTACGAAGCCAGCCTGAAGGGCCTGAACAAACTGGAAATCAACCCGGCGCGCCTGAACGAAGACCTGAACCACGCATGGGAAGTGCTGGCCGAGCCTATCCAGACAGTGATGCGCCGCTACAACATCGAAAAGCCCTACGAAAAGCTCAAAGACTTGACCCGTGGCAAGGCCATGACACCGGAAGTCATCAAGAATTTCGTAGAGACGCTGGAGATCCCGGACGAAGCAAAAGCAGAGCTTCGCGCGCTGACTCCGGACAACTACATCGGCAACGCCATCGAGCAGGCCCGTACTATTTAATCGCAGGAGTAGCACCATGGACATGCTTGGCGGCATCAGCCCCTCGGAATTCCTGCGGGACTACTGGCAGAAAAAGCCACTGGTGATCCGCCAGGCATTTCCCGGTTTTCAGTGCCCGGTGAGCCAGGACGAGCTGGCCGGCCTGGCCTGCGAGGAGGCCGTGGAATCCCGCATTGTTGTGGAAGAACACAACGGTAAACCCTGGCAGTTGTTCAACGGTCCGTTCACCCCCGAACGCTTCAGCGAAATGCCCGAACAGGACTGGACCCTGCTGGTTCAGGGCCTGGACCACTGGGTCCCGGAAATTGCCGACCTGCTGGAAAACTTCCGCTTCATTCCCAACTGGCGTCTGGATGACATCATGGCCAGCTACGCCCCCAAAGGCGGCAGCGTTGGCCCCCACTACGACATGTACGACGTTTTCCTGCTGCAGGCCCAGGGCCATCGCCGCTGGACCTTCGGCGGTCGTTGCGACCACACGTCTCCCCGGCTGGAAGGCACACCCCTGCGCATCCTCAGCAGTTGGGATGGCGAGGAAACCGTGGTACTGGAGCCGGGTGACATGCTCTACCTGCCACCGGGCCTGGGCCACCACGGCGTGGCGGAAGACGATTGCATAACGCTGTCGGTGGGTTTCCGCTCCCCCACCGTTGACGATGTACTGACCAGCTTCACCGATTTCCTGTCCCAGCGCGAGCAGGCCGACGAACATCTGGACGACCCGGACCTGCAACTGCAGGACAACCCCGGTACCATCGGTAACGAGGTGATTGAACGGGTGGGTGCCGTGATCCGCGAGCAACTGGGTGACCGCCGGCAAATGGCCCTGTGGTTCGGCCAGTTCACCACCGCCCCGAAAAGCCTGGACATCGTTGTGCCAGCGGAAGAACCCGCGGCGCCGGAAGAGATGGCCGAGGCCATTGAGGCGGGCGAACAGCTGCGCTGGAACGAGGGCTCCCGCTTCGCCTATCATGACTTTGACACCGACACCGCTCTGTTTGTCGACGGTGAGCAGTATCTGCTGAAAGGCGATGCCCGGCCTCTGGCACCGCTATTATGTGCCCAGGCCCACATCAATATGGCCGAACTGTCCGGGTTTGCCGGTGACGAGGCCCTGCTTGGCCTGCTCACCAACCTCTACAACCAGGGCTCGATCTACTTCGAGTAAACCATGGATCTGAGATTTCGAAAATACAGCTGGCAACTGGCACCAGCGTCGATTCGTGACATCCGGCAAACTGTGTTCATTGACGAGCAGAAAGTGCCGGAAGCACTGGAATGGGACGACACGGATGAGATTGCCGACCACTTCCTTGTGGTGGATGAGAACAACAACCCCATCGCCACCGCCCGACTGTTTTCGGCACTGGAAGAAACCGGCTACATAGGCCGTATGGCGGTACTGCCGGAATATCGGGGCCAGGGCGTGGGCGAGGCGCTGCTGCGCCACCTGATGTCGGAGTCAGCCGGTCGTTACGCCGAGCTGAGACTCTCTGCCCAGCAACACGCCATCGGCTTTTACCAACGTTGCGGCTTTCATATCTGCTCCGAACCCTATGATGATGCCGGCATTCCACATCTGGACATGCGCTGCCTGGCTCCGGAGCTGGCAGTGGAAGCGGGCGATCAGCACGGCGCGCCCCTGATCCTGGGTCACGACCCTGACAGCTGGCTGTTTTCGGACCAGACCCGCATGCTCGGCCTGATGGATTCACTGGTCGGTCAGGCCCGCCAGCGGCTCTGGCTGTATGACCAGACACTGGATCACACGCTTTACGACCGGTACCCGCTACGTGAACTGATTTCCGCCCTGGCCCGCCATCACCGGTTCAGTGAAGTGCGCCTGTTGATCCACGACGACAAACCGCTGGTAAAACGCCGACACCAGCTGGTGGACCTGATGCGCCGACTCTCCAGCCGGATAGAACTGCGGCTGGTGAACCCGGATTATCCGATGAGTGATCAACCGTTCCTGCTGGCGGATCGTGAAGGCCTGCTTTACCGGCATGAATTCGGCAAACCGGAAGGGTTCGCCAGCTTTCAGGGGGCCGGCCGGATCAAACTACACGAAGAGGCCTTCCAGAGAATGTGGGATGCTGCCCGCCCTTCCCTGGAGCTGCGTGAGTTACCGCTCTGAGTGACGCCCATGGAACGTCTGGGGCGATTCAAACCGCGCACCGAAGGGGGCGAATTCCTCGTCCACTTCTTCTGCCACCTCGACAATCAGCTTCCTCAGCCACTGATGATCCGTGTTGTGCTGGAGTAACGGGCTCCAGGCCATTTTCAGCTCGAACGGAGGAACTTCGAATGGCGGCACTTTCACCACCAGATTCGGATTGTCTTTCTGCAACCAGGCGGCTCGTGAGGGCAACGTCGCAATCAGGTCGTGCTGTTCTGCCAGCAACATCGCCACCTGGTAATGCCGCGTGAACACCGAAATCTGCCGCTTTCGCCCCATTCGCCCGAGAGCTTCATCCACCCATCCCAAGCGCTGTACGTCTTTCGGGTTCACCCCGACACCGACGCCAAAGCCGGTTTTACTGACCCAGATATGGCTGGCCGCCAGATAGGTTTCCAGCGTAAAGGGCTCCTTGAGAATGGGGTTGCGTGAGTTCATTGAGCAGGCAAAATACTCGGTCCACAGGGTTTTCTGGTGAAACGACTGGGGGATCTTGTCAAAACGGTTGATGGCCATATCCAGCCGGCCCTGCTCCACATCCAGAAAGCTGACATCACTGGGTGTGAGAACGTCCAGGGTGATACCCGGAGCTTCCTGGCGCAGGCGCCTGAGCACCCGGGGCATCAGGCAGGATTCGGCATAATCACTGGCCATAATCCGGAATACCCGCTGGCTGTCCTGCGCCGAAAACGGTGTTTTTTCCTGCACCGCCAGCTCAATATTCGACAGAATGGCCCGAACCATCGGCTGCAGTTCCCGCGCACGCTCCGTGGCACTCATGCCTTCACTGGTGCGCACCAGCAAAGGATCGCCAAACAGGTCCCGCAACCGCCGCAGGCCGTTACTCATCGCCGGCTGAGTGATCCCCAGATGATTCGCAGCCTTGGTAACATTACGCTCACGCAGCAGCACATCCAGATAAACCAGCAGGTTCAGGTCTACGCGGGATACGTCCATTATCGTCTCCTGTTCAGGCGCCCGGGAATCAAGCCAGCCCTCATTTATTCACGGCCACAATATACAGAAAAGAGTCCATTCATTAAATAAATGGCACAATACTTCAGCTTTACAACCGGAAACGGACGGGTGTGTACAAATCTGCTAGTCTTTCATTAATTTATCCAATAATCTCGATACCTTTGGTTTGATCATTTACCAGACCCGGAGCCCTTACTGACACCATGGACACCATCACCATTGTGCTGCTGCTTGCTGCCATTGTCGGCGTTTCACTGATCATCATTTTTGTCAGCCAGATGCGCGAAAAGGCCCGGATTGATCGTGCCCGCCGAATGACCGCACTGGAGGACAGCTTCAATACTGCAAACCGGCTGCTGTCAGAACTTCCCGGGCAATATCTGACCGATGAACTCAAGCTTCTGTTGCTCAAACGCATGGAAGATGCCTGTAACGGCCTGGCAACCCTGAAATCCGATCAACCGGTCAGCAAATGGCTGGAAAGCGTCCGGCAGACCCGGCAGCAAATCCGGGACAAAAATGACAACCGCCCGGCGGTAAGAATCGACTCTCCGGATAAAGCCAATTACATCAAAAAGCTGCTGCAGAACCTCTTCAACATGATTGAGGCCATGCACAAGGGTGGCCGGATTGACAAAGCCAGCGCGAAGAAAAACCTCAAACACGTCCTGTTTCTGGTGCACAAAACCCATGCCGACCTGCATGTATTTCAGGCCAGAGACCACCTGAAGAAAAACGAAATCCGCAAAGCCATTCACGCCTACCATCTGGCCAGCACAGAAATGGGCAAGTCCAGTGACAATCCGCTGGCCATGAAAGCCGTGAAAAGTTTCCGTACCCGCATCAAAGAGCTGGAAGCCCAGATTGCTGCGGGCAATGTCGAGGATAACGGCAGCTCCAAACTCGACAAAGAATGGGACAACTTCCTCCAGGACGACGACTCCTGGAAGAAAAAAGCCGATTACGACAACTGATCAGATCAGCGGCATGATCTACCCCGACCACAGATGAGCATGTGCCGTGTTTGACAGATTCAGAAAACGGCTTTCCTGGCGACTTACCCGTGACACGGTACTCGTGGCCATGGTGGTCGGGTTGGTGCTCAACATCATCCAGATCACCCTGGATTACTTCGCTGCCCGTGAATCCATGGAGCAGGAAATTCAGGCCCTGATGGAGATCAGCCACAGCCCGGCTTCCCAGATCGCCTACAACATCAACGTGCGGCTCGCTGAAGAGCTGCTCGACGGCCTGCTACAACACCCCGCCACCACCGACGCCCGCATTCTGGATGCCGATGGCCTTACCATGTCGGCCGCCAGCCAGAGTACCTCGTCCTCACGTTATCGCTGGATGAGCGACCAGTTGTTCGGCGAAAGCCGGGTATTCAGGGATGAACTGAAAGTACCGCAACTGGAAGACCTTCCTCTGGGCCAGTTACAGGTCACCATCGATACCTATTACTACGGCACACAGTTTCTGGAGCGGGCGCTTTACACACTGCTGATCGGCCTGCTCAAAAGCCTGGCCCTATCCGGCGTGCTTCTGGCGGTTTTCTATTTTGTGCTTACCCGGCCGATGATGAGCGTTATCAATACCCTGAGCCAGGTAAAGATGACCTCCCCGGAAAAAGTCAGGTTACCGGTACCACAGAATCATCGTCACGATGAGGTGGGCACCATGGTCGGCATTGTCAATCAGCACCTGGAAAACATGGAAAACAGTGTCGCCAGACTCAGAGCCGCCGAAAGCGCCATGAAGAACTACTCCAGCCAACTGGAGCGGGAAGTAAAAGATCGCACCCGGGAAATTTCTGAAAAGAACCAGGCCTTGCAACAGGGCAACCGCGCACTGGTCAGGGCCAAGGAAGATGCCGTTCGCAGGGCACGCTCGCGGGCAGATTTTCTCGCCAGCATGAGCCATGAAATCCGGACACCGCTCAGTGGCTTGCTGGGAATGCTGGATGTTGCTCTCGACAACACCAGTGACCGGGCCCAGCGCAATCGCCTGGAAATCGCCCACAATGCCGGCTACAGCCTGTTGAGCCTGCTTAACGACATACTTGATGTATCAAAGGTGGAGGCCGGCAAGCTCAGCCTGGAGAAAATCCCCTTCAGCCTGAGAGCGCTGGTCGAGGAAAGCGCAACGCTTCATGCCCACCAGGCCCGTCTCAAGCACATCGATCTGGTGAACGAAACCGCGCCGGATCTGCCGGAACGTTTTCTGGGTGATCCTACCCGAACCCGACAGATTCTTAACAATCTGTTGAGTAACGCCATCAAATTCACCGATGAGGGAATGGTTCGAGTCCGGGCAGACGGGTCTGGCAATGCCGTTACTCTGGAGGTCATCGATACCGGCATTGGCATGTCCGGGGAAGCGCAGAAACGCATTTTCTCCGCCTTCTCCCAGGCAGACACAGACACCACCCGCCGCTATGGAGGCACCGGCCTTGGTCTGACCCTGTGCCGGCAACTGGTGGAACGGATGCAGGGCCGTATCGAGGTGGAGTCACAGCAGGGGCAAGGCAGCCATTTCACGGTGACGCTACCTCTTCCGGCTGAACACCCAGACCCGGCGCCACCGCCAGAACAGATACTCCGCACGCTTCAGGACCTCGGGGTTGCCATGGCCATCCCGGACGATGACCCGCACCGGTTGCCAATCGAATCTCAATTACGGGCCTGGAGCATACCGGTCCGGTCTCCTGACCGTAACCCGGACGGAATCCTGATGGCGGCTGCCGATGACCGCCATACGGAAACCGCAGAGCTTGCGCGACACTGGCAGGGAACCGGCGTGGTTCTGACCGATCGCACCGGCACTCACACCTCTGCCCCCGCGAAAACCTTCTTACTGCCTCTGCCCCTGCGCCGCGACGAACTGTTCGACTGTCTTCGTGTCGCTGCCGGCATGGGCAAGACAAGCCAGGAACAGGAAGCCGGCACGGCAACGCCAGTAGCCAACGCCGAACACGGTCTGGATATTCTCCTCGTTGAAGACAATCAGGTGAATCAGCTGGTTGCCAGCAGCCTGCTGAAGAAGCTGGGCCACCGTGTCGGCCATGCCGAAAATGGCCGGAGGGCTCTGGAAGCGCTGCGTACTCAGCACTACGACTTGATACTGATGGATTGTCAGATGCCGGTCATGGACGGTTATGAAGCCACACGGGCCATTCGCAACCACCCCGAGTGGCGATCCCTGCCCATCATTGCGGTGACCGGCAATGTCATGGAAGGCGACAAACAGGCCTGCCTGGCTGCAGGCATGAATGATTACGTCACCAAACCCTACAACCGCGAACAACTCCGGGCGGTGATTGCCCGCCAGACCAAAGACTTGTGAACTACCCCTGTTGCCCGGGGGGTCCCGTCCGCTAGAATGGGAGCCTTGCAGGATCCGTGTTCCATCTGGACACGTACTGGCCTTCTCAGACTGTTTTTTCAAGGAAATCAGAACCCCATGCAGAACTATTTCAAATCCGCCAAGCTCGACAATGTCTGTTATGAAATCCGTGGCGTGGTTCTGCGTGAGGCGCGTCGCCTGGAAGAGGAAGGTCACCGGGTACTGAAGCTCAACATCGGCAACCCTGCCGCATTCGAGCTGGACGTGCCGGAAGAAATCCAGCAGGACGTCATCTATAACATGCACCAGGCACAGGGCTATGTAGAGTCCAAGGGCCTGTTCTCCGCCCGCAAGGCGGTCATGCACTACTGTCAGCAACGCGGTATCGATCGGGTCGACATCGACGACATTTATCTGGGCAATGGCGTCAGTGAGCTGATCGTGATGTCCATGCAGGCAATGCTGAATACTGGCGACGAAGTGCTCATCCCGGCACCGGATTACCCCCTGTGGACTGCCGCCGTTACCCTGTCCAGCGGCAAACCGGTGCACTACCGCTGTGATGAGCAGCAGGACTGGTTCCCGGACATCGAGGACATCAAAAAGAAGATCACGCGCCGGACCCGTGCGATTGTACTGATCAACCCGAACAACCCCACCGGCGCGGTTTATTCGGAAGAGCTGCTGCAGCAAGTGATCGAGTTGGCCAGAAAGCACAACCTGATTATTCTGTCCGACGAAATCTACGACAAGATCCTGTACGACGACACCGTGCACACTTCCATCGCTTCCATGGCCGATGATGTACTTTTCTTTACCTACAACGGCCTGTCAAAAAATTACCGGGCCGCCGGCTACCGCTCCGGCTGGATGATCATCAGCGGCGCCAAGCACAAGGCACAGGATTTGATCGAAGGCATCGAAATGCTGTCAAACATGCGCCTGTGCGCAAACGTGCCTGCCCAATTGGCGATTCAGACCTCCCTGGGCGGCTACCAGTCCATCAATGACCTGGTAGTCCCTGGCGGCCGCCTCTATGAACAGCGGGAAACCGCCTGGCGGATGCTCAACGATATCCCCGGGGTAAGCTGTGTGAAACCCAAGGGCGCCCTGTACCTGTTCCCGAAGCTGGACCCGAAGCATTTCCCCATCGTCAATGACGAGAAGCTGGTGCTGGATCTGCTGCTGCAGGAAAAAATTCTGCTTGTGCAGGGCTCAGCCTTCAACATCGACGACAAACAGCATCTACGCGTTGTTTTCCTGCCGCGCCAGGACACCATGGCCGATGCCATGGGCCGGCTTGGCAACTTCCTGGAACATTACCGCCAATAATCTCACCGGGAGCCCAAATGGCCGACATACACGTCGAAGAATTCTACAAGGACGTTGCCGTTGCACTGGTTCAGCTGTATTCGGTCTTTCCCAGGCGCATGAACCTGTTTGCTGAAGACATTGCCGGGCCGGACGAGCCGGATGAATTCGGTTTGCACAGCAACCGTCACATGGCCTGCTTCGGTGCCCTGCTCTGGCTCGAGGAAGAAGGCCTGCTTCGCTATGTAGACACAATTCGCCAGGAAGCACTGGACCAGGCCGTGCTCACCCACAAAGCCTTTGTACGCCTCAGTGCCCCGGCACCACAGACTCTGGCCGAAAAACTGAGCGCGTCTGCCAGAAACTCCGACTTGCCACCCTCAGTCCAGCGTGATTTATCCACCTACATCCACCTGCTTCGCTCTGCCATCAAAAGTGGCAGCTCTGATAAAATCAGCTTGGCCGTTCAGTCCGCTTTTTTTACCGACTCCACGCAGAACAACTTGCATTAAATCCCGGCAAGGCTCTTGAACCGGTGAACCCGGGCCACATATATCGGTCAGAAAGACGATTGATCTGAGCAAGGGTTCATACAGGAAAAGACCATGCGCATTCTGCTGTTTTTGGCCACCAACCTGGCCGTTATTCTGGTTGCAAGCTTTACTCTGAGATTGCTGGGTGTCGACAGCTATCTGGCACAAAATGGTATCGATTACGGCTCATTGCTCGCCTTTGCGGCTGTGTTCGGTTTCGCCGGCGCCTTCATCTCCCTGCTTATCTCCAAAAAGATGGCGAAATGGAGTACCAAGGCCCGGGTCATCGACAAGCCCCGCTCCCCGGCTGAGCGCTGGCTGGTGGAAACCGTGGCTGATCTGGCGAAAAACGCCGGCATCGGCATGCCCGAAGTGGCCATCTTCCCCGCTTCCCAGTCCAACGCGTTTGCCACCGGCTGGAACAAGAACGACTCACTGGTGGCGGTAAGCGAAGGCCTTCTGCACCGGTTCAACAAAGACGAGATACGTGCGGTACTGGGCCACGAAATCGGCCACGTGGCCAATGGCGACATGGTGACTTTGACCCTGATTCAGGGGGTGGTGAACACCTTTGTGATCTTCGCCTCGCGGGTCATCGGTTCGTTTGTCGACCGGGTGGTGTTCAAGAATGAAAGCGGCCACGGTATTGGCTTCTTCGTGGTCAGCATTGTGGCGGAGATTGTGTTGGGTATTCTGGCCAGCACCATCGTATTCTGGTTCTCCCGCCGCCGGGAGTTCCGGGCAGATATTGCCGGTGCGCAACTGGCCGGTCGCGGAGCCATGATCAACGCTCTGGCGCGCCTGAAGCAGGAAAGCGAGGTGCCGGATCAGATGCCGGATTCGTTGCAGGCGTTTGGTATTAACCGGGGTGCACGGGCCGGGCTTTCTGCGTTGTTCATGACACATCCGCCGCTGGAAGATCGGATCAAGGCGCTGCAGGACTCAAAGCTTTAAGGCAGCGATCTCATGTGAACTCAGACGCACCGGGTCCAGGTCCCCCTCCCGAAAAGCGCTCCTTGCGGCACATCCCTGTGGCGCTTATGCTCCGCCATCCATGGCTCCGCAAATTTTCGGGAGGGGGACCTGGACCCGCCGCTGATTTGGTGACGAATCCTAGATCTTGAGTTTGAAGCCTACTGCTTTAAAACTGTCCTGCATGGAACGACCCGCCCCCTTGAGCTGGACTTTCAGGCTTGAACACTCCCGGCGCACGGGGTAATTCCGGCGCAGGTCATCGAAGGCCTCAGCCCTGTCACTGGCGTCGCCCTTCATCGCCAACCGCAGCTTCACATCATCTGTTCTGGGATCGTAGCAGGCTCTCAGTGCCGTTCTGAGTGCTTTCTGCTCCTCGGCCGCCGAGGTGAACGTCATCTTGCTGAGAGGCGGCTCGGGCAGGAACTGACCCGCCTTCTTGCGGACAGGCAGGCCCAGACAATTACTCAGAGCCTGATAAATCATTTCGGTGCCGCGCACTTTGCCTTCGAGGCTGTACCCGGCAATGTGCGGGGTGGCGAGCCAAATCTCTTCGACCAGTTCAGGGTCAATCGCCGGTTCATTCTCCCATACATCGAGAACAACCGCCGGCGCCTTGCCGGCCTGCAGCCTGGCCTTCAGAGCAGAGGTGTCAATCACTTCACCGCGCCCGGCATTGATCAGCAGTTGATCGACCGTCAGTTTCTCCAGTTCCTCCTCGCCAATCATGTGGTGAGTGGCGTGGGGGCCGCTGTGGGTCAGCGGAGTATGTACCGTGACCACGTCACACTTCATCGCCTCTTCCAGAGACACAAATTCCGGCCCCTGCTCTTTTTCGCTTTCGTTATCGGCCCGAGGGGGATCACACAAGGCTACCTTGAAGCCGAGGCGCTGAAGCCGGGTTGCCAGGCTGGCGCCCACGTTGCCGACACCGACAATGCCGACACTCAATTCGTTGCCGTTTGCCAGGCCACACTTCTCGGCATACAGAGACAGGGTTGCCAGCACGTACTCCACAACGCTGTTGGCATTGCAGCCCGGGGCAGCCGAGAAGCCGATATTGTTCTGTTCAAGCCAGTCGCGGTCAATGTGATCAGTGCCAATCGTGGCAGTGCCAACAAATTTCACCCGGCTGCCTTCCAGTAGCTCACGGCCAACGGTCGTCACAGAACGGACCAGCAGTATGTCGGCGTTGCGGACATCGTCGGCGGTGATGTGGCGGCCGGTTAGCCGGCGAATCTCGCCAATGTCACCGAAAAATGGGTCCAGTAACGGAATGTTTTCGTCAGCTACGATCAACATGCTGCTCGGCTCCTGTCAGTTCCGGCGTTGACGCGACCCACCACGGTTGCCCTGGGGGCGCCCGCCACCGCCGCTCCGACGACCACCACGTTTGCGCTGTATGGCCGGTTTTTCCAGCGGTGTCATCAGGTTTTCGTCCGGAACTTCTGTTTTCAGCTTCTGGCTGATGTAGGTTTCAATAGCGGGCAAGGCAAAGGCGTCGTCTTCGCCGGCAAAGCTGACTGAGACGCCGGTGCTGCCGGCACGGCCAGTGCGACCGATGCGGTGCACATAGTCTTCGGCATTGTCCGGCAGGTTGTAGTTGAACACGTGGGTAACACCGGTTACGTGAATGCCCCGGCCCGCCACATCGGTGGCCACCAATACCTGAATCTCCCCTTTCTTGAACTGGTCCAGGGTTTTCAGGCGTTTGTTCTGGGCAATCTCACCGGACATCAGTGACACTTTAACGCCCTGATTTCTGAGGTCTTCTTCCAGATCACGGCACTGGTCGCGGCGATTGGCGAAGACAATGGCTTTTTCCACTTCTGGACGCTTCAGGTAGTTGGTCAGCACCGGCAGCTTGTCGTCGTCGGATACCAGATAAACGGTTTGCTGAACCCGCTCAGCGGTTTTCTGCTCCGGCTCGATTTCAACGAACTCGGCGTTACTCGTCCACATGGAGGCCAGGTTGAGAACATCCTGATTAAACGTGGCACTGAACAACAAAGTCTGGCGGTCGTCTTTAGGGGTGCACTTGCGGATAATGCGCTTCACATCCGGAATAAAGCCCATGTCCAGCATGCGATCGGCTTCGTCCAGAATCAGGATGTCCAGCTGGTCAAGGAACACGTCCTGCGAACCAAGAAAATCGATCAACCGACCCGGGGTTGCGACCAGAACATCGACAATCTCGTTCTGCAGTTGTTCGCGCTGCTTGTCGTAGTTCATGCCACCGACCACGGTGACCACATTATGACCGGTAAAGTGGCAAAGCTGTTCAGCGTCTTTGGCGATCTGCATGGCCAGTTCCCGGGTGGGCGCCAGCGCCAGCACTCTCGGCTCGGATGCGAAGCGGTCACTTTCTTCAATCGGTGTTTCCAGCATGCTCTGAATGGCGGTGATCAGAAAGGCAGCGGTTTTCCCGGTGCCGGTCTGAGCCTGGCCAATCAGGTCTTCACAGGCCAGGGTCCAGGGCAGAGTCTCCGCCTGAATGGGCGTGCAGAACTCAAAACCGATTTTGCTGATTGCATCCAGCAGGCGTTGGTCCAGGTTCAACTCGGAAAAACGCAGTTCGCTGGTATGTGTGGTTTCAGAGGTCATAAAATTCGGATAATCCTTTATTAAGCTTGTTCGGGTTCCGCCGGCAAGATACGTTGTTTATCCAGGCTCCAGTTATGCTGAATGCGGCCGCGGTTTCCGTAAAAATGTGCAAGCGTGTCAAAAAACTGCTGGGCCCGCTCGGGCAGACCCTGCTGAAGGTATGTTGCAACCTGGTTGTTTACATGACGGCGAAAGCCGGCTTCGTCAGCCGCACCATCACCGGCCAGGTTATCCACACTGATATGAAATTTTGAACCTGCTGCCAGGGAAAACAGCCATTCAATCGCCTGCGGCTTTATTTCCACTCGCTCAAAAGCTTGTTGCTGCTCCCGGGTACGCCCGTCCGGACAGTACCAGTAACCATAATCATACAGGGTTCGCCGGTGTTCACCGGCAATACACCAGTGGGAAATTTCGTGTAAAGCACTGGCGTAAAACCCACGGGCAAAAACCACCCGGGCAAGCCCTTCCGGCCCACTGGCAGGGAGATATTCCGGTTCGTCGCCGCCTCTGACCAGTATTGTCCGGCAGCTTTCCCGAAACAGGTCGTTGAACAGCATGATAAGATCGTCTGGATTGTGGTTCATCGGCTAGCTATTGTGCGACTTTAGTGCCGGCAATTCCAGAGGGAACTTTGCCCTGCCGCCCATGTCCATTGCCAGCACGAACTGTCCATGCACGTTTAATTCAGGATGATGAAAGATTCATGACGGCTCTTCCGGCTTTTCAACGCTCTCTCGGAACTCTTTCCCTACCGGCTGTACTGTTATTTGTGCTGACCCTGATTGGCCTCTCGGGTCAGAGCTACGCCATCGGCAACAGTAACTCTGCCTTTGGTGGTCAGGGCGATTTCCTGCCAGTGGATGAAGCACTGCCTTTCAACTACACCACAGACAATGGCTCGGTGGTTCTGTCCTGGGATATCGCACCAGAGCACTATCTGTACAAGAGCCGGATCAGCGTCACCCCGGTTACCGAGGGCGTCACGATAGGCGAGCCTGAGTTTTCTTTGCAGGGAACTGTCACTGAAGATCAGTTTTTCGGGGAAACTACAGCATTTTTCGAGCCGGTTGAAGCTCGTGTCCCCATCACGCTCCCCGACGGCGTCAAGGAAGCAGAACTACAGGTCAGCTACCAGGGCTGCGCAGAGGCCGGGCTTTGCTATCCCCCGCAGACCCGGGATGTACTCTATTACCCCGGCGCTGAAGGCAGCGAACAAAGCAGCGCCAACAGCAATACCGGGGGCGCATCCAAAAACCCTGCCCCGGCTGACACCTCCAGTGCATCCGGACTGGCCGGATTTCTGTCCAGCCAGTCGACTCTGGCGATCGCCGGTGTTTTCTTTCTGCTCGGTCTGGGGCTGACGTTCACACCTTGCGTGCTGCCCATGGTGCCGATCATTTCCAGCATGGTTTCCGGGCGTAACACCCGCACTACCGGCCAGGCTCTGCTGCTCTCCGGCAGTTACGTACTGGGCATGGCGGTAACCTACGCCGCCGCCGGCGTGATTACCGGTTTGCTGGGGGCCAGTTTCAATCTGCAGGCCCAGTTGCAGTCGCCCTGGGTATTGGGCGTTTTTGCGGCACTGTTTGTTGTGTTTGCCCTTTCCATGTTCGATCTGTTCGAGATTCAGTTGCCACGCTTCATACGCGAGTCACTGAATGACGCCAGCCAGCGGCTGACGGGCGGCCGCGTTGTCAGTCTTTTCGGCATTGGCGCGCTTTCGGCATTGATTGTTTCGCCCTGTGTCTCTGCACCACTGGCCGGCAGTCTGTTGTATATATCCACAACTCAAGACGCCTTTATCGGTGGTGTTGCCCTGCTGTCTCTGGGCCTGGGCATGGGCGTGCCCCTGATTCTGGTGGCGGTTGGCGGCCGCAAACTGCTACCTTCGTCCGGTCACTGGATGGCGACCGTCAAACATTTTTATGGCGTAATGCTTCTGGCCGTGGCCATCTGGCTGGTGGAGCGCATGATTCCTGCCTGGGCAAGTCTGACGCTGTGGGGGCTACTGGTGGCAATTACCGGCGTTCAGCTGGGCGCATTTGATGCCGCCAGGGCCGGATGGGAGCGCACGCGGAAAGGTCTGGGGCTGGTTCTGTTTGCCTATGGCCTGGCTCTGCTCGCGGGCGCTGTCAGCGGCGCCAATGATCCTCTCAAGCCTTTTGCTTCATTTACGGCCGGTAAATCAACAGCCAGTGCGGCAACCAGCAATGAGCACGCCGAATTCGTCAGGGTCGAAGATCCCGAAGAGATCCAGCGCATGCTGAACACCGCCAGGCAAAACGGAGAGCCGGTAATGCTCGACTTCTATGCCGACTGGTGCATCTCCTGCAAGGTAATGGAACGCAATGTGTTCAGCACTCCGGAAGTGGGCACGGCTCTGTCCTCTTTTACCCTCCTGCAACTGGACATGACAGACAACACACCGGAACAGCAGGCACTGCTCAACAAGCTGGGCCTGTTCGGCCCGCCCGCGATCCTGTTTTATGATCGCAAGGGGCAGGAATTACAGGAACAGCGGGTGCTTGGCGAAATGGACAAGGAAGAATTTCTCGCCCACCTGAGACAGTTATCGATCCCGGACTGAGGTCCGGGTTAGTTGCCTCGCCGTATCAGATAGACGAATTCACCGTTCTGCTCTTCTTCGCTCATCAGATCGTGGCCAAGAAACTGGCAGAATCGCGGGATATCCCTTGTGGTTGAGGGATCGGTAGCAACGACACGCAGCACGCCCCCCGGGGCAACATCGTTAATCCGGTTATGCAGCATCATCACCGGCTCGGGACAGTACAGTCCGCGTGCGTCCAGCTCGGCGTCAAACTCGGTGGTGCTCAAGCACAATCTCCTTCTGAAGTGAGGTTATTTCAGTCATTCCGTGGTAACTTATTGTTTATAGCAGTTAAAAATATTGGAGACAGACCATGATACGCGTTTTGATCGAGCGACATATTGCCGAATCTCTGGAGTCAGCCTACGAACAGCGGTCCCGGACGGTCCTGCAGCACTCTGTGGCTCAACCGGGTTTTATTTCCGGCGAAACCCTGGTCGACAAGCACGACCGCAACCATCGGATCACACTGTCCAACTGGCGCTCTGAGGCCGACTGGAAGCGCTGGTATAAATCCAGAGAACGCCGTGAGCTCATGGCGCAACTCATCCCGATGATGGACAAGGAAGAAACCATTATGATCCTGGAGCAGAACGCGGTCTGATTTCAGACCAGCCGCTCGATGAAACAGGTGATTTCTTCCCGATCATGATAGAGATGGCGGGCCTTCAGCCGATAGCCTACGCCCGCCTTCTCCAGACCTTCTTCGATCATTTCCCGACAGATCAGCCATTCCTCGTACCGTTTCTTCATCGGCAGCTTCAGATTGAAAACGGTATACCGGCACAGCTTCTGGCCAACCCAGTCCACAGCCATGCTTGCCGTTTTCCTGGGCTGATCGACAATATCGCAAACCATCCAGTCAATGGCGCGCTTCGGCCGCCAGTTGTATCCATCTGCCCGTACATGTTCCACCTGCCCCGAGGCCATTAACTCCGGATTCATCGGCCCATTGTCCACGGCAGTTACCAGCATGCCTTCATTGACCAATTGCCAGGTCCATCCTCCGGGGGCCGCACCCAGGTCTGCGGCTTTCTTGCCACCGCCCAGATAATCCAGCCAGAGGGCCTCGGGAATAAACACTTTCCAGGCTTCCTCGAGCTTGAGAGCTGAACGGCTGGGTGCCGACGCCGGCAAGCGCAGACGAGGAATACCTCCAATAAAAGGTGAACGATTTCCCGCCAGGCTGACGCCGATCACTGCGGTACTGAAATCCAGCAGAAGAATTTCCAGTTGCGCGGGGGTGTTTCCTCCTTCCTTTAACAGTCCGGCGCCCCGCAAACCTTTTGAAAGTGGCGATACCCATTTTCGGGCAAAGTTTCCCAGATCCCGATCATCGTTGGTTTCCGGCAAACGGACTTCCACGCGGGCCGCTGTTTCGCCCTGCCAACCCAACTCCCGCAGACACTCGATCACAGCACCCACCCGATCTTCAGCCGGCAACGGGCAGTCGCCAAGAACGACAAACCAGTCCCGAATGAATACCAGATCATCCAGGCCAAGCCGGTTCATCAGCTCTTCACCGGTCTCGTCACTGCCAATAACAAACCGCACCAGGCCGTTATCTTTACCGGGCATAAAGTATCCGAATACGCCAACGGCGGCGGCCTGATCAGTCAGTTCCTGGCCCGCCTCACTTTCAAAGCCGGGCCGGCATACCAGCATTATTTGTTGCATCTATCACCTGCGTTGCAAAACAGCTCAGGCGCCGACTATACACTCATCGACAAATCGATGGGTGGCCTGCGCGGCACTGTCTATAAGTTGCTTCTGGGTCTCGGGCTGTTTTTTCAGTGGCTGAAAATCATGATTGCCGCCTTCCAGCCAGATCAGATGGGAAAGACCGGCAATTGCGCCACGCTCCTGCACTTCCTGACGTTTACCAAAAGCATCACGAGTGCCCTGAATCACCATAAGCGGACATTGCACCTCGGGGAAATGGTCCACCCGCCATTTCCCGGGCTTGCCCGGCGCATGAAACGGGTATCCGTAACAAACCACACCATCAATGCCTTCTGAATCTTCACTGGCCAGCAGACTCGCCATTCTGCCACCCATGGACTTGCCTCCGATCAGCACCTTGCAATCCGGACCAACCTCCGCGCGCACCTGCTGGAGCACTGCCCGGAAATGGTCAAGCAAAACCGGTTGTCGATCCGGCGGACGTTTTTTGCCATCTTCACGCCGCTTCTGCATGTAAGGGAATTCGAATCTCACGCAGCCGATACCCTGAGCATCCAGAGCCTCTGCCAGCCTTTCCATAAAGGATGAATCCATCGGCGCTCCCGCGCCGTGTGCCAGAATCATGACACTCCGACAGCCTGCGCCATAAACTTTAATCATATTGCTCTTCATAGGGGCCTGCTTTGCCTGAATAGGCGCGTTATAATTCGCGAGTCGGAGTGAATCTTCAAGACCTCTGACCACCCTTGGAATTAATACTTTAGCACTTGCAAGTTGCTGGCCAGGTTGCTGATTCCGGCGGATTTGATGGATATCAGGAGTTGACCTGAATCATTGCAAACACCTAATGCTTTCTCCATACTTGCTCCCGCATAATTCCCCATCCTGAACCCATTGGTAAGGCTATGAGCACAGTAAATTCAAACCTGACATATAACTACAAGGTGGTGAGACAATTCGCCATCGTGACAGTATTGTGGGGTATTGTTGGCATGGCTCTGGGTGTGCTGATCGCGGCACAGCTGGTTTGGCCATCAGTCAACCTTGACCTGCCCTTTACTCACTTCGGTCGTCTGCGGCCGCTACATACCAACGCCGTTATTTTCGGCTTTGGTGGCAGTGCCCTGTTTGCCACCTCCTACTACGTAGTACAGCGAACCTGTCAGGCTCGACTGTTCTCTGGTGGTCTGGCGGCATTCACGTTCTGGGGCTGGCAGGCGATCATCGTATCAGCCGCCATCACCCTGCCGATGGGCTTGACCACTTCCAAAGAATACGCGGAACTCGAGTGGCCGATCGACATCGCCATTGCCGTGGTCTGGGTTGCCTATGCCGTGGTGTACTTCGGTACGATCATGAAGCGCAGCACGCCACATATCTATGTGGCAAACTGGTTCTTCGGCGCGTTCATCATCACCGTTGCAGTTCTTCACATTGGTAACAACCTGGCGCTGCCAGCGACGGCTTTCAAGTCGTACTCGGCTTACGCCGGTGTTACTGATGCGATGATGCAGTGGTGGTACGGCCACAACGCCGTAGGTTTCTTCCTGACTGCTGGCTTCCTGGGCATGATGTACTACTTCGTTCCCAAGCAGGCCAACCGTCCGGTTTACTCCTACCGTCTGTCGATCGTGCACTTCTGGGCGCTGATTGCGACCTACGTATGGGCCGGTGGCCACCACCTGCACTACTCTGCACTGCCTGACTGGGCGCAAACCGCAGGTATGGTTATGTCCCTGATTCTGCTGGCTCCCTCCTGGGGCGGTATGATCAACGGCATGATGACCCTGTCTGGCGCGTGGCACAAACTGCGTACCGACCCGATCCTGCGCTTCCTGGTGGTATCCCTGTCGTTCTACGGCATGTCCACCTTCGAAGGTCCGATGATGTCCATCAAGACCGTCAACGCTCTGTCCCACAACACTGACTGGACCATCGGTCACGTGCACTCCGGTGCGCTGGGCTGGGTTGCCATGATCAGTATCGGTGCCATCTATCACCTGATCCCGAAACTCTGGGGTCTGAAGGAAATGTACAGCGTTTCTCTGATCAACGTGCATTTCTGGCTGGCGACAGTGGGTACTGTTCTGTACATCGCCTCCATGTGGGTTAACGGCATCATGCAGGGCCTGATGTGGCGCGCAGTCAACGACGACGGCACACTGACCTACAGTTTCGTGGAATCCCTGGAAGCATCTTACCCGGGTTATTTCGTCCGCTTCGTTGGTGGCGCAATATTCCTGTCCGGCATGCTTCTCATGGCATACAACGTGTACATGACTGTACGCCAGAAAGAAGCAGCCGCAGAGGACAATGCAGCTGTCCAGGCGGCATAAGGGGAGAGAGACCAGATGAAACACGAAATTATCGAAAAGAACATTGGTATTATGATCGTACTGATCGTTCTGACCATCAGTGGTGGCTTCCTGGCGGAAGTAGTGCCTCTGTTCTTCCAGAAGAGCGTTAACGAGCCCATTGAAGGTCTTGAGCCTTTGAATGCGCTGGAACTGGAAGGCCGGGATATCTACATCCGTGAAGGCTGCCACGTGTGCCACACCCAGCAGATCCGCCCGTTCCGTGCGGAAACCGAGCGGTATGGCCACTACTCCGTTGCGGGCGAGTTCGTTTACGACCGTCCGTTCCTGTGGGGCTCCAAGCGTACCGGTCCTGACCTGGCCCGCGTTGGTGAGCGTTACTCCGACGCCTGGCAGCGCCAGCACCTGTACGACCCTCGCAGTGTGGTGCCCGAATCCAACATGCCGGCATTCCCCTGGCTGTTCGACAACCGTGTAGACCACGAGAGCATTGAATCGCGCATGGCGACGCTTCAGACCCTCGGCGTGCCCTACACAGACGAACAGGTAGCAGATGCCTCCGAAGAGATTCGTGGCAAATTCGAAATCGAAGCACTGGTCGCGTACCTGCAACAGCTGGGTACAGTGATTTCAGAGAAACGGTGATCCCATGGATATCAACGAGCTACGCGGTGTTCACTCGCTTCTTGTAATGGCGGTCTTCCTCGGAATCGTCTGGTGGGCCTACAGCGCCCGCCGCAAGAAAGCCAACGACGAGGCAGCTCACCTGCCCTTCGACGATGACGAAGTGGAAAAGCGTACTCTCGAACAGGAAAAAACGGAGAAGAAACAATGAGTACCTTCTGGAGCATCTGGATCAGTGTGATCGTGCTCGGTACCGTTTTCGGCTGCTGGTGGCTGCTATACGCAACTCGCAAGAGCCAGACGACCGATAGTGAAACCGAACGTACGATGGGCCATTCTTTTGATGGCATCGAGGAATACGACAACCCACTGCCCAAGTGGTGGTTCTACCTGTTCCTGGCAACCTGCATTTTTGGTCTGGGTTACCTGGCGCTCTATCCGGGCCTGGGCAACTACAAAGGCCTTCTGGGGTGGACTTCCACCGGCCAGTGGGAAGCCGAAATGGAAGAGGCGGATGACAAGTACGGCGAGATTTACGCCCAGTACGGCAACACCGCCATTCCCGAGCTTGCCAAGAACGAAGATGCCATGAAAATTGGTCAGCGTCTGTTCGCCAATAACTGCTCTGTGTGTCACGGCACTGCAGCTCGCGGCCAGGTAGGCTTCCCTAACCTGACTGACGACGAGTGGCTGTGGGGCGGAGAGCCTGATCAGATTCTGCACAGCATTTCGCAGGGTCGTAACGGCAACATGACGCCAAAAGGCACCATGCCCGACATGACCAACGAGCAGGTTGACCAGGTGGTCAACTACGTACTGAGCTTCAGCGATCGCGAACGCGATGCCGAAGCGGCCGAAGCGGGCGAAGAGATTTTTGCCCAGGCCTGTACGGCTTGTCACGGTCCGGAAGGTAAGGGTATGGAGGCCATGGGCGCTCCGAACCTGACCGATAATGTATGGCTGTATGGTTCCACTTACGAGTGGATCAAGGAGACTGTTGTAAACGGTCGCCAGAACCAGATGCCTGCACAGGACCGGTTGTTGTCCGACGACCAGATTCAGATCGTAGCGGCTTACGTTTACAGCCTCTCCAACGACTGAATCAGACCCGGCCGGGGCAATCCGGCCCGGTCTTCTCAACCCTGTATCTGCCCTGCGGGTACAGGCTTGAGGGGATCAGCAGACCCACCGAGGCCCGCTCCCAGCATTACCATTCTCCGGGAGGTACCCATGAGCAACGAGATACCGGTCAAGCAGGTTGACCCGTCTTCCGATTCCTCCAATAAAAACAAACAACCCGAAACGGTCGAACTTTACGCCAGCAGAAAGAAAATTTACGTCAAGGAAATCAAGGGCTTTTTCCAGAGGATACGGAACGTCAGCCTGTTGGTTCTCATGGGCATGTACTTCCTGTTCGTCTGGCTGACGTTCGATGGCCAGCCGCTGATTCATTTTGATTTGCCGGAACGAGAGTTCCACCTCTTCGGGATGACTTTCTTCCCGAAAGATTTCTTCCTGCTTTCAGGCATGCTGATTATCAGCGCCTTTGGTCTGTTTTTCGTAACCACCCTGTTCGGTCGCGTCTGGTGCGGCTACACCTGCCCACAGACGGTCTGGACGTTCGTCTATATGTGGATTGAAGAAAAGGTGGAAGGCGGCCGCAACAAGCGGATCAAGCTCGACAAGGGGCCGAACACCCGAGACAAAATCGTCAAGAAAAGCATCAAGCATGCACTCTGGCTGTTTGTTGCCCTGGCGACCGGCCTCACCTTCGTTGGTTACTTCTATCCGATCCGGGATCTGGTGGTTGACCTGTTCACGTTACAGGCTAACGGCTGGGCCTACTTCTGGATTGGCTTCTTTACCGTGGCCACCTACCTGAATGCCGGCTGGATGCGCGAACAGGTATGTCTGTACATGTGCCCGTACGCCCGCTTCCAGTCAGTGATGTTTGACCCCAACACCCGTATTGTCTCCTATGACCCGAATCGCGGTGAGCCACGTGGCAAGCGTAAAAAGGGAGTAGACCCGGCCGAACTGGGGCTTGGCGACTGCATCGACTGTGAGCAATGCGTCCAGGTGTGTCCGACGGGCATTGATATCCGGGATGGCCTGCAATACGAATGCATCGGCTGCGCGCTGTGTATCGATGCGTGTGATCAGGTCATGGACAAAATGGAATATCCCCGGGGCCTGATCCGCTACACCACAGAAAACGAACTGGAAGGCAAGGAATCAAAACTGCTCCGCCCGAGAACCTTCGGCTATGGCGCGGTCATGATCCTGATGGTCTCGGCTGTTATCTACATTATCGCTAACCGGGTACCGGCTCAGATGGATATACTGAGGGACCGTGGTGCCCTGTTCAGCTTTAATGGTGAGGGTCGCATCGAGAACTCTTATACACTGAAGATCCAGAACATGTCGGAAGTGCCACAAACTTTCGATTTGTCCGTTCAGGGCCTTGATGATATCCGGTTCATCACCGACACAACGGTAACAGTCGACAGCGGCGAGAACCGCTCGTTGCCAACCGTGGTGGATGTACCACCGGAGTCTCTGCCTGAAACCAACAACGAAATCCGCTTCTTTGCAGAATCACAAACAGATTCTTCACTGATTCTGGAAACTGAAAGCCGATTTGTCGGTCCAAAGCCGCGCTGACAGAATCTGCATTCATCAATCGAGATTGAATAGTAATGAGTGAAAACGAAGTTGTTGCACCCTGGTACCGCCAACCCTGGCTCTGGTTTCTGCTTGCCTTCCCGATGGCAGCAATCGTCTGGGGGTTGAGCATGCTGATTTTTGCCTCCAGCCTTGATACGTCGATGGTCACGGACGACTACGCAAAACAGGGCCGGGGCTACAACATGTCGGCCGCCCGGGACGAACTTGGCCGGGAAATGCAGGTAGCCGGAAGCCTGGCCGTTAATGGTCGCTCTGCAGATTTACAGCTTGAAACCAAAGGCGGGCCTGCAGACTTTCCGTATCTCGTGCTGAACCTGTACCACCCGACCCAATCAAACCAGGATCGCGTTATCCAGTTCCAGCAAAAAGCAGGTGGCGAGTACACCGGCCAGATTCACGAAAAACTCGAAGGCCGCTGGTATTACGATCTTCAGGGCCCCAGCGGTGACTGGCGCGTTAAAGGCGAGTTCAGGCTGCCGACTAAAGACAGCATTGTGATCAAGGCCGTAGACGACACCGCAAAAGGGTGACCACCCTGAACTGCTTTCACTGCGGGGAGCCAGCGGACGGCGATCCCCCGATCACCCTTGAGCTCGACGGAAAACAACAACATTTCTGCTGCCAGGGTTGCAAGGCCGTTTGTCAGACCATCCGTCAGGAAGGCCTGACCGGCTTCTATGATTTCCGGACCGAGCCGGCCGTCACCCCGAAAGAACTGACTCGTTCCGAGCTTGAGCGCCTGCGCGAGCTGGACCACCCTCTGGTCCAGCAATCGTTCGTGGCACCGGTCAAAGGTGGTGAAGAAGCGCAGTTGCTTATTGGCGGTATCACCTGTGCGGCCTGCATCTGGCTATTGGAAAATCACCTGAAGCAGCAGCCCGGCGTGCTCAGCTTCACTGTGAATCACACCACCCAGCGGGCCCGTCTGGTCTGGACCAAAAGCGAGGCCCGTCTGAGCGATTTGCTCATTGCCATTCACCAGCTCGGTTACACCGCCCGCCCCTATCAGGCGGACGAAGCCGAACAGGCCCTGAAAGCCGAACACCGCTCGATGCTGATTCGCCTCGCGGTAGCCGGTATTGGCTCTTTCCAGAGCATGATGCTGGCCTTTCCTCTGTACTTCGAGCTGATCAGCGACCTGTCGAATGAATTCATCGGTTTCTTTCGCTGGATCAGCCTGCTGGTTGCCACACCGGTGGTGCTCTACAGCGCCAGGCCCTTCTTCCGCAATGCCCTGCGAGACATCACTTCCCGCCAGTTCACCATGGACCTGCCAGTGGCCATCGCCATCGGTATCGCCTATGTTGCCAGTGCCTGGGTCACCGTATTCGGAGGCGAAGAGGTCTACTTTGAATCGGTTTGCATGTTCACCTTCTTCCTGTTGCTTGGCCGCTATGTGGAAGTGCAGGCCCGTTACCGGGCCGGCCTGACCGGCAACGCCCTCGCGGGTTTCCAGCCATCAGTTGCTTCGCTGATGCGCGATGGCGAAACCGATATTGTGCCGATCCACAACATCAAACCCGGTGATATCGTGCGGGTTCGCCCCGGAGAGACACTGCCGGTGGATGGGGAAATTGTTTCCGGCGAATCCACTCTCAACGAAGCGGCACTCACCGGCGAATACCTGCCTGAAACCCGCCGGCCGGGCGACACCGTGCACGCCGGCAGCGTCAACGGCGAGAACCCGCTCAGCGTTCGCGTTGTGCGTGCCGGCGCCCAGACTCGCCTGTCAGGCATTTTGCGGGTACTTGACCGGGTGCAGGCAGAAAAGCCGCCCGTGGCTCGCCTGGCAGACCGCATTGCCGGTAAATTCATCAAACAGGTCCTGATTCTGGCTCCCATTGTCTGGGGCGGCTGGTGGCTTGCCGGCGCCGACAATGCCTTCGACATTGCCCTTGCCGTACTCGTGGTGACCTGCCCCTGTGCCCTGTCCCTGGCAACCCCCACGGCTATCACCGCTGCCACAGTCAGGCTACGCAAGCTGGGCTTCCTGCCTACCCGTGGCCACACGCTGGAATCCATGAAAACCATTGATACCGTCGTGTTCGACAAAACCGGCACCCTGACCCGTGGCGAGCTGTCGTTAACCGATACCCTGACGTTCGGTGATGTTGACATCGATACCTGCCAGAAGATCGCGGCGGGGCTGGAAAAACATTCGGAACACCCCATTGCAAGGGTATTCCACGAACAACCCTCGGTAACCGTCACCGACGTCACCAACCACCTCGGTGGCGGCCTGTCCGGCAAACTCAAAGGACAGAATATTTATATCGGCCACAAGGGCTTCGTCGCCGGCCAGACCCCGGCCCGGCCACCGGAAACGGATCAGCCGCCAGGTATGGAAATCTGGCTGGCTACCGATCAGCAATGGCTGGCCAGCTTCCGGCTGGACGACCAGGTTCGTGATGACGCAGCCGAAGCCGTCAAAGCCTTGCAGCAAGCCGGAGTACAAACCATCCTGCTCAGCGGCGACCGCTCCGGGCATGTTCAACAGATTGCCAAACAACTGGGCATTGACCGCGCGATTGGTGAAGCCTCCCCCGAACAGAAGCTGGAGGTGCTGGACGAGTTGCGTGAGCAGGGGCATCAGGTGATGATGGTAGGCGACGGCCTGAACGATCTGCCCTCCATGGCCGGGGCCGGTCTTTCTGTCGCCATGGGCACAGCTGCCGACCTTACCCAGCTCAAGGCCGATGCAGTCTTGCTGAATGGCCAGTTGATGCAGCTACTGGAAGCCATGAAAACCAGCCGCCAGACCCGGGATATTATCCGGCAAAACATGGCCTGGGCGCTGGTTTACAATCTTCTCGCCCTGCCCCTGGCCGCCGCCGGCTTTGTAACGCCCTGGCTGGCCGCCATCGGCATGTCAGCCAGCTCATTGATCGTGGTGCTCAATGCGCTGCGTCTCAGCAAACCACCTGGCAAGAGCAAGCCTTTACAGGTACAACACACACCTGCAACCGCAGCGTGATACACAACCGCTCTGCTTTTGAGGAGGTAGCGTGAAAATCGTCTTTATACTGGTTCCGTTGATGCTGATTCTTGTCGCGTTCGGGCTGGTTCTGTTTTCCTGGGCGGTCCGTAACGGCCAGTACGATGACCTCGACGGTCCGGCCCACCGCATCCTGTACGATGACGACAAGGATATGATTCCGGACGAAGCCCGTACCGACAAGGAAAAGCACACCGACAACACAGCCGCCAAAACCGACAGCGACAAAGAAGAGCCACCCACCGACAAGAGCTGACAGGCCGTGCAACCAGAGCTTTACCTCAGTTATTCCAGCGCCTTCATAATCGGTTTACTGGGCAGCACCCACTGCCTGGGCATGTGTGGTGGCATCAGCGCCTCATTGTCCATGGCTTTACCGGTGGGCAAGGGCTTCCGCCTGCGTCAGAGCCTGCTATTGCTGACCTTCAACTTTGGACGTATTGGCAGTTATGCCCTGATTGCCACCCTTGTTGCTCTGGTCAGCACCAGTGCTGCCGAACATTCCAGGATTGCCGGCATGCTGTTAATGACCCTGGCCGGGTTGTTACTGATCTTCATGGGACTTTCCATGGGGCAATGGTGGCAAGGTATACGCTTTGTGGAAAAGGTGGGAGCGCCTGTATGGCGCAGGCTGTCGCCGCTGACCGGGAAGCTGCTGCCGGTTAATCACGCCGGGCAGGCCCTGGCTCTGGGAGCGCTCTGGGGCTGGCTGCCTTGCGGGCTGGTCTACAGCACGCTGGGCTGGGCGGCACTGCAACCAACCGTGCCATCTGCGGCTCTGACCATGGTATTTTTCGGCCTGGGCACCCTTCCTTCCATGCTGGCCACCGGCTATGCCGCCAACTGGATCCGCAGCCTCAAAGGCAACCAGGGCTTTCGTAAACTCAGCGGCATTCTGCTGATTCTCTTTGGCTTGTGGACCATGCCCTTACAAGCCCTGTTCACGCACTGATCCTTCAGATATTCAGCACATCCAGGCGGTCAAAGTTCTGCTCAGGTTCTGCCGCCTGAACCACCGCCTGGCGCTTGCCACCCAGGCGCTTGCCTTCCTTGAAATCATAGAGGTCCGGATCCGCCAGGTGTGATGGCTCAACGTTGCACACCGCCTTGAACATGGTTTCCAGGCGTCCCGGGTGCTGTTTGTCCCAGGTCTGGAACATATCCTTGATTACCTGCCGCTGGAGATTTTCCTGGGAGCCGCACAGGTTGCACGGAATAATCGGGAATTCCCGTAACGCGGCATAGCGGGCAATGTCTTTTTCCCGGGCATAGGCCAGAGGCCGGATCACCGTGTTACGACCATCATCACTGTGCAGCACCGGCGGCATGGTTTTCAGCTTGCCGCCATAGAACATGTTCAGAAACAGCGTTTCCAGCAAATCATCCCGATGGTGGCCCAGGGCGATCTTGGTAACGCCATGCTCTTCAGCAAAGTTGTACAGAATACCCCGGCGTAGACGCGAACACAGACCACAGGTGGTTTTACCTTCCGGCACCTTTTCTTTCACGATGCTGTAGGTGTCTTTCTCGATGATGTGATATTCGACGCCCATGGATGCCAGATACTCCGGAAGTATTTCTTCCGGAAAGCCGGGCTGCTTCTGGTCGAGGTTAACCGCGATCACCTCAAAATCCACCGGCGCGCTCTTCTGCAGGTTCAGCAGAATATCGAGCATCGCGTAGGAGTCTTTTCCGCCAGAGAGGCAACACATCACCTTGTCGCCAGCCTCGATCATCGAAAAATCGGCGATGGCTTGTCCGACGTCACGGCGCAGGCGTTTCTGCAGTTTGTTCAGCTCCAGTTTCTGACGGCGCTCTTGTTCGGAAACCGGTGTTTGTTGGGCATTGGCTGTCATCGCTCGGGATCTGCTCCTGCACGCTTGGGGATTTCGGGCCGGCAATTATACGCGTGCGAAAGCGTCAGGGACAGGATATTGCTCATTACGTGGACAACGGCACTTTCAAGCAGCGGCCGGCTGACATACCATAATCGCTATGACAGATTCACCACAGACACGCCAATCTTCAGACCAGGCCAGTGCAACCTGGCTCGAGCAGCAGGTGCAGCATCTGCTCGTGGCCGCCGAACACGAACTGCGCGCCCGTGGCCCGCTGGGGCTGACCGAGCTGGACCTGATCCGGGCACTGCAGAGTGAGCGCTGGCAGTTGATCGGGCCAGTCAACTTTATGGAGCCGGATCAGCTTTATCCCGTGCACTTCCTGCTCTTCCATACACTCTACCGGCTCCGTGACCAGCTGGCAGAAGACAACGAAACCCTGATTATCTCCCCGCTCCGCCTGAGCATCCTGCCGCCACGGGAAACATTTGCCCAGACGCTTCCCGGCGAAGAAGACAAGCTTCGGCAGTTCTACCTGGATTTGTCCCAGTACTTCATGTCGAACGGAGACATACAGGGCATGATGGACAACTTCTGGGCCGGCGTACCTTCCGTACGCCCGGACTCGGATGCCGCCGCCAGAGCCGCAGAAACACTGGGCTTCGATGACTTGCCTGACACCTTCACCACGGTAAAACAGGGCTTCCGGAGACAGGTCATGCAGGCCCATCCTGATCGCGGCGGCAGTACCGAAGCCGTGCAGGAACTCAATGAAGCCTTCTCCGTACTCAAAGCCCACTACGCCTGACACCAACAGACACAAGGTTCGTTGCCATGACCCGTTTTTTCAGATCAATTGTCGCGCCTGCCACTGCAGCCCTGTGCCTTGCTGCCACGTCCGTGTCCGCAGATCTGGTTGTGCTGCAATATCATCATGTTGATGACAGCACACCGCGAGCCACCAGCACCACCCCCTCGCTGTTCCGGGATCAACTCGACATGATTCGCGAGCTGGATCTGGAAGTGGTACCGCTGCTATCCGGAACCCGCCAGGCACTGAGTGGCGAGATGTCAGACAGCAGCCATATTGCCATTACCTTTGATGACGCCTATGAATCGGTCTACAACACCGCTGCGCCTTTGCTGTCAGAGCTGGAGCTGCCCTACACCATTTTCGTCAACACCGACGCGATCGGCAGTCATGGTTATATGACCTGGCAGCAGTTAAGGGAAGTGGCCGACGATGGCCGGGTCACTATCGCCAACCACAGTGCCGACCACGGGCACCTGGCCAGAAAACCGGATGAATCCAGAGCCGATTGGCAACAAAGGGTGACTCAAAGTCTGGACAACGCCCAGGATAAACTTGAGAAAGAATTGGATCAGAACGTGCCAATGTTCGCCTATCCCTATGGCGAATTTGACAAGGCACTGGAGAAAAAGCTGGAGAGCCGGGAGTGGTTGGGCTTTGGACAGCAGTCTGGCCCCATTGGCCGACACTCCCATCATACCCGCCTGCCCCGTTTCCCCATGGCCGATGCGTATGGCCAGCTTGAGAACCTGAAGGACAAGTTGTTGAGCAAGGCATTCCCGGTTCCCGCCAGCGAACTGCCGGATGGCATCGTTGAAAACAACCCGCCAACGCTGACCTTTGCACTGGGAGATGAGCTGTCACCGGCGAGACTGACCTGTTTTGCCTCGGGCTTCGGCCGGATTGATATGGACGTCGATGACGGAGAGGTTGTGGTGCAGGCCCCCGGAGAAATCACCAGCCGGCGCTTTCGGTACAACTGCACCCATCCAGCCGGCGACGGCAGCTTCTACTGGCTGTCACAGCAATGGCTGAATCTGGACGCTCCGGAAGACTGAGCGACCAACTAAAGAGTAAACACCAGGCCGATCAGGGCGTAGGTCATCAGCGTCACCACGATAATACTGGCAATGCTGAGCGGAAAGCCCGCCCGGATCATGTCGGAAACCTGCAGATGGCCACTGGAAAACACAATCGCATTGGGCGGTGTGGCAACCGGCATCATGAAAGCGCAACTTGCAACAATGGCAGCCGGCACCGTCAACAGCAGCGGCGACAGCCCCTGAGACACCGCCAATGCGCCTAACAGCGGCAGAAACGCCGCCGCTGTTGCGGTGTTGCTGGTCACTTCCGTGAGATAGATAACCGCTGCTGCTGACAACGCCATCATCGCAATCAGTGGCAGGGTACTGGTTACTGACAGCGCCTGAGCAATCCAGTCTGCCAGTCCCGAATTGCCAATAACACCAGCCATGGCCAGGCCACCGCCAAACAACAACAGTACGCCCCACGGCAGTTTGCTGGCCGATTCCCAATCCAGCACAAAGGTCCTTTCGGCGGCATTTACCGGAATCAGAAACATCGCTATAGCGGCGGCGATCGCGATACCGGTATCACTGAGCCAGGGCATAAGACCCGCTGACAGCAAGGGGCGAAAAATCCAGCAGGCGGCGGTCAGCAGAAACACCGCGGTTACCAGCTTTTCGCCGCGGCTCATGGGGCCCAGCCTGGCAAGTTCGTCCTGAATCAGCTGACCACCTCCGACCGATTCGCCAAGAGCAAAATCCTGCCTGGTCAGCCGCCACCACACCAGCGTCAACATAACTACTGTCACCGGCACGCCCATCAGCATCCATTGGGCAAAACCGACTTCCACACCCTGGCTCTCACTCAGATACGCCGCCAGCAAGGCATTGGGCGGAGTTCCGATCAGCGTCGCGATGCCGCCGATACTGGCCGAGTAGGCAATGGCCAACAAGAGTGAAATAGCGTAGCGGCGAACAGCCTCAGGCTCCGAATCCTCCATCATGGCCACCACGGACAAACCGACCGGCAGCATCATGATCGTCGTCGCGGTATTGCTTACCCACATGCTCAGAAATGCGGTTGCCAGCATGAACCCGGCAATCTGACGCTTTGGTTTGTGGCCCACAGTCCGCAATGTCAGCAAGGCAATACGCCGGTGCAGGTTCCATCGCTGCATCGCCAGCCCCAGGGTAAAGCCTCCGAGAAACAGGAAAATAATAGGATGGGCATAGGAAGAGGTGGCTTCCGAGATGCTACCAAGGCCCATGGCCGGCACCAGCACAATCGGCAGCAGCGCTGTCACCGGAATGGGAATGGCTTCAGTTGCCCACCAGGTGGCCATCAGCAACATCAACCCCAGCGCCGCCCAGGCTTCAGAACCCATGCTTTCAGGTGCTGGCAGAATCCGGGTCATCAAAAGGAACACGGCGCCAAGGGTCAAACCAATGATCTGGCTTTTGGGCAGCCCCCGGGGGGCTCTCTTTCCAGCCAGTGGTGGTGTCATGGAATGTCCGGTGTTGCGGAGTGAATTCAGTCAGCGGCGCAGTTTACACAAACGGTGGTATAAGGGAGCACCTGCAAACGTCGCGGGTCGATCGCCTCACCACATGCCTCACACTCATCTCCGGCACCTTCTTCAATCCGTTGAAGGGCATGAGAAACCTGGGCCAGCTCTTCCCGGGCTTCGTTTTCCAGAGAATCGACCACTTCATCATTCTGGGTTTGTGTCGCCTGCTCCTCAAAATCTTTTTCCAGCGGTCCGTCTTCACGGTGCTGATGGGCGTGGTAGCGATTCAGTCTCGCTTCCAGATCCGCTTTCAGGGTTTCGAGTTCGGATTTGCGATCAGTCATGGTTGCTCCAACCTCTCATTAATGGACTCATAACATAGTCGGTATGCTGCAGCTGTGCTTGACGCCTGTCAAAAACGCTCCGGTTACATTGCTGCACCCTGCTCCCTTTTGGTAGTCACTTTACTCATTATAGAGGCATCAGCAGTCCTGACTTGATAGAATGGCAAACAGATTCACAGAAACCAGACTAACAACAACAGGAGCCTCCATGGGGCAACCGCTTCCGATTTCACGCATCATGCACGGCGGACTGCTACTGACATGCAGTCCGGACACCAGCATTGCCAATGCTGCTGCGCGAATGTCGGAAACGTCCGTCAGCTCCATACTGGTCACTGACAACGAGGATGTTGTCGGTATCTGGACGGAACACGACGCCCTCGCCGTCAATTTTGCCGATCCGGAAGAGTTCAACAAACCAGTTGGCACCGTTATGAGCGCGCCGGTTTTGTCGCTACCGGGGAACACCGATGTTGGCGAAGCCGCCATGCAACTCCGCGCCACCGGCAAACGGCATTTCCTGGTCACGGATGAAGACGGTCGGCCCATCGGCATCCTTTCCCAAACCGACCTGGCACTCAATCAGGGGCTTGAGCCCTATCTTCGTCTGCGGGAAGTCCGTGCCGCCGTAGCCCGGCCGCCGTTGCTGGTCGATGGCAACCTTTCTCTGGCCGAAGTGGCTGTGAAAATGCACAAGCATCATGCCGATGCGACCGTTGTCGATTGCGGCAACTCCGAACTCGGCATTCTTACCGAACGGGATATGGTCCGTTTTATTGCCCGCCATACCAGCAACACACTGGTGCGCGAGCTGGCAACCCGACCCTTGTTGTCGGTGAACGAGAATGATCCGCTGATCCATGCCAGAGACCTGCTGATTGACCACCACATTCGTCACCTGGCAGTGGTCAGCGAACTGGGTGAGGTAACAGGCCTTATTGGCTATAGCGACATGCTTGCCGGCGCCGAGCAAATGTACGTGGAAGATCTGCGCCAGGCCCTGGAGCAACGGGACCAGGCGCTGGCCAAATCACGCCAGACCCTGCAACTGGCCGAAAGAGTCATCGAATCTTCCTTTGAAGGCATTATCGTAACGGACGAGAATGTCCGCATTGAGTTCGTCAATCCTGCCTTTACCCAGCTGACCGGCTACACCGCCGACGAAGCCATCGGCCGCACCCCGGAATTGCTGTCATCCGGGCGCCATGATGCCGAGTTCTATAAACGTATGTGGCAATCGTTGCAGGCCCATGGATACTGGCGCGGCGAAATCTGGAATCGCCGGAAAACCGGCGAGCTGTACCTGGAACTCCTGACCATTACGTCCATCACCGATGACAAAGGTAAGGTAACCCATTACGCCGGACTGTTTACCGATATTACCCAGGACCGACGCAACGAAGAGCAGATTCGCCAGTTGGCCTACTATGATGCCCTGACCGGCATTCCCAACCGGCGGCTGCTGGAAGACCGGCTGGATCATGCCATACGACATGCTCACAGAACCGGCATGCTGCTGGCTGTGATTTTCATGGATCTGGACGAATTCAAAGAGGTGAACGATTCGCTCGGGCATGCCGTGGGTGACGAATTGCTGCTTCAGTTTACCCACCGGGTTCGTGGATGCCTGCGGGAAGATGACACCCTGGCCCGTCTCGGTGGCGACGAGTTCATAGTATTGTTGCCCGAAATGGAAAACCTGGATCATGTGATGGCGGTGGCGGAGCGGCTGATCGGGATCAACGATCAGCCCTACCTGGTGCACGGAAACAGCCTGAAAATCGGCTCCAGCCTCGGCGTCAGCCTCTATCCGGAAGATGGCAGGACCGTTGGCGAGTTGATCAACGGCGCGGATGTGGCCATGTACCGCTCCAAACGCGATGGCCGCAACCGCTACCACTTGTTCAATCCGAAAGTATCCGACACCGCCTGAGGCCCTTCGGCCTCAGGCCACCTCTTCTGACACCTCGAACTGACCAGTCAGTCGCTGTAGCTTGGTCGACGCGCTGCGGGTACGCTCAGCACTGTAGACCAGTTGCTCAACCACATCCCGCATGTCCGCGGCACTGTCTGCCACGCCCTCGGTCTGCTTGCTCTGGTCGCGATTGGTCTGCTCAATCCCGGAAATCGCCCGGAACAGCTTTTCAACCATGTGGTGAAGGTCTTCATTGTCATCCGCTGCCATTTCGGCATGCTGCAGACGCTCCTCCATCTCCGACATGCCGGCTTCCATCACCGCGACCGCACGCTGAGTTTCTTCCCGCACCCCTTCAAGCCGCTGGCCAATTTCGTCTGTAGCTTTGGCTGTGCGGGTCGCCAGTTGCCGGACTTCGTCCGCCACCACCGCAAAACCCTGGCCAAATTCGCCAGCCCTCGCCGCTTCAATCGCAGCATTAAGCGCCAGCAGGTTGGTCTGAGCGGCAATGTCATTAATCACCAGGGCGGTCTTGCTGATTTCGCCGGTGCGTTCGTTGGCGGTGCGAATGCCGTCCGCAGAGCGACTGATCACATCACGAATGCTGCGGGCCTCCTCGTTCACCCGGGAAAACTGTGCCCGGGCTTTTTCCACCACATCTTCCATGCCCGAACGCATTTCCTGGGCCGTGGTCGAGGCGTTGCCGATCTCGTTTTCCTGAGCCTTGGCGCCATCAACCATGTCATTAATATGACTGAGCACGGCATGTACCCGATCGTACGCCAGTAGATTGTGCTTCATCATCTGTTCACTGGTCTGGCCTGAATCAGACGCCAGGGACAGCACCTTGCCCACCATGCCATCGAGGCTGTCAATAAAACTGTTGATCCAGCGCGCCAGGTCTCCGGTTTCATCACGCCGGGTACCGGAGAGCTCGATCCGCTGGCTGAGATTGCCTCCGCCCTCGGCAATATCCCGGATGATATCCGCCATGCGCCCCAACTGGTTTGAAATCGGCTTTACCCCGGTTGCCCGGAAAAACCACACCAGCGCCATGATCGCAAAACCATTGATGGCTGCCTCAGCCCAGATCGGCACGCCACTGAGCGCCAGTGCCAGATTGATCATCCAGAGCATGCTGGCCAGCACCGTCAGCCGGCTCGACAGTCGCCAGCTGATCGAACGACGCCGATAGACTTCTTCAAGGTCCCCCTCACACATCATGCCCCAGAGATCCGGCGACCCCGGCATACGGAAGGTAATGCCCTTGCCGATAACCGGTATGTGGCGGTAATCCGAGTAGCCGGGGTATTTCACATACAGATTTTCACCCTTGGCGATGGTTTCCCGCACGCCGGGATGCAACTGCCCGGTGGCCGGATCGGTAAAACGAATTTCAAATTCAGTGTGTTCACGCACACCCACGGTGCCGAAGCCCGTATCAATGCCTTGTTTAAGGTTATCGCCATGGCTGAACGTGGAATCCTCAAAGCGGGAACGAGACAAGGCAGTACCCGTCTGGATCGAGGAATCGAACCGGCTCTCAATCATGAACAGGTAGTTGTCACCGGATTCCTCGAATACGTGGCCTGCTTCGCGCTGAATCAGGTCACTCATGACATCATTGGGAATCCGGGCACAGATGGCCGCCCGCACGCCATCCGCCAGCGTCACCGGCTCATAGAACATCAGGGTAACGGCATCATGGAAACGGCTGGTGGTTTTGCCCATGGCCAGGGTAACGGGATCGCGATAGGGGCCGTGAAGAAATCGTTCGCCAACGCCCTGCCGGACAGCGCGGGCCGGAAGATCGTTTTTGCCCACTCTGGCCACCGAGGAAGAGGCCAGCACCTCACCACTTTCGGCAATTACAAAGATCTCGGATATCTCTCGCAGCCGCCCGGTGTTGCGGTCAATTTCCGTCCGTACCGTCTCCAGCGAGGCGTCGTCGAGCCGGGTCGCGAGTGTTTCCAGAAATGCCCATTTGTGTTCTGCCCAGTTGGTCAGCGCGTCTTTTCGGGTCCTCGCCAGGTTCTCAAAAATCTGTTCGTTGGTCTCATACATGCCGCGATTGAGATAACACGACCACCCCATGGCCAACTTGCCACTACCACCCCACCAGGGCAGCCAACGTCGCTCTTTGTCAGTCATGTTCATCAGATCACTTTTCAGGGCCATCTTTTCCTCTCCTGGCTTGGGTCACCGGAGTACATCGAAAACGAGCACTCATTGATCAATAGCTAACTCACTAAGCAAGGATCGGGCCCGAAATGGTGCATGACGCCGCAGACAGCTACAGGTAAGGGTTCTGTCCACCAAACGGCCGGACAGGCGTCCGCTTTTAGGGCATAATGGAGGAACCTGGTGCGCACCCGCACCAGAAAAGCGCAACGAATCTGAGTCGATGAATCAGGGTGTCTGCCTGCCCGGAGCCGCTGACGTGCATCAAGAACACTCAAATTCCTGACTTCTCTCACACTTTAGTCCCATTGTTGCGTGCTAACCTTCAGCGGACACTTACTCATTACCCGGGTTAACAATAATAAGAGCCCGCTATAGCGGTATTAATGACATCGGAGGCCAACCGTAATGAATTTCAGGAAAATCCTGCTCTCGGCAAGCCTGCTTTTGCTGAGCTGCACCACTGTGTCCGCTGAGACTCTGAAGATCGGGCTGAACTACCCACAGACGGGCCGCTACAAGGAGCAGGGCTTGCAGCAACGGCTGGGCGCGTTTCTTGCCGTTGACGAAATCAATAAAGCCGGCGGCATTCTCGGCCAGCCTGTCGAGCTGGTTATTCGCAACAGCCGTGGCCAACCGGACCTGGGCGCCAAGAACACCGCCGAGCTGATTGACCGGGAAGGCGCGCAAATGGTGTTCGGGGGTGTTTCCAGTGCCGTCGCCATTTCCTCGGGCAAAGCCGCCCGTGATCGGGACCGCATCTATTTCGGCACTCTGACCTACTCCAACGCCACAACCGGCAGCGAGGGTCACAGCCACATGTTCCGGGAACCCTACAACGCCTGGATGACGGCCAAAGCGCTCAGTGGCTATCTCAAAGAAAACCATGCCGACGAAGAGTACTTCTACGTAACGGCTGACTATACCTGGGGCTGGTCGGTAGAAGAATCCGTACGTCGGTTCTCGGACACTCAAGACACTGAAAAACACCAGGGTGTAAAAACGCCCTTCCCCAGAGCTCTGATTACCGATTTCCGAAGAGCCCTGGAAGAGGCAGAACAGAGCGACGCCAAAGTCCTCATGCTGGTTCTGTTCGGTGACGACATGGTGCGTGCCCTCGATGTGGCCTACGATATGGGCCTGACCAAACGCATGCAGGTAGTTGTGCCCAACCTGACCCTGGGAATGGCAGCACAGGTCGGGCCTACAGTAATGGAAGGCATTGTTGGCGGCGCACCCTGGGTCTGGAGCCTGCCCTACGAGAAGGACTATGAGCGCGGCAAAGAATTTGTCGAGGCTTTCTCCAGCCGGTATTCCATGCGGCCGTCTTCATCGGCAGCGTCAGCCTACAGCATCCTGTATCAGTACAAGGATGCCGTGGAAAGGGCCGGCACCACCAATACCCGGACGATCATCAAAGAGCTGGAAGGCCATCGGTATTCGTTCCTGAAAGATGAACAATACTGGCGCGAATTTGACCATCAGAACGTGCAGACCGTTCACGTGGTCAGAATCAAGCCCAGAAACACCATCGTCGATGACGAATACGCGGCCGACTACTTCGAGATCATCCATTCCATGCCGGGTGACGAAGCGGTCCAGACCCGTGAAGAATGGGAACAGCGTCGCCGCGAAGCTGGCAAGCCTCTGACGCTGTAACGCGACCGGCCCTGCAAGTCTGAAAAAGGCACCCCATCGGGTGCCTTTTTTGTGCCTTTCCGCCAACCCGGGGTCAACCCAGCAAATCAACCACCCTTGCCTGCACCGCTGGCACTACCTCCTGCTCAAACCAGGGATTTCTGCGCAGCCAGAGGTTATTGCGCGGGCTCGGATGGGGCATGGGTACAATGTTCCGGGGCCAGTATTGCTGCCAGTTCCGGACATTATCGGTCACCGATTTGCTGGCGCCATCAAGATGCCAGGCATGGGCATACTGGCCAATCACCAGCGTGAGCTCCACGTCTTCAAGCCTCGCCAGCAGTGCCTCCCGCCAGGCCGGTGCGCATTCCGGCCGGGGCGGCAGATCCCCGGATTTACCCTTACCGGGATAGCAAAACCCCATGGGAAGAATGGCCAGCTTCTGCTCATCGTAGAAAATATCGCGGGTGACCCCCATCCACTGCCGAAGCCGGTCACCGCTCGGGTCATTGAACGGCAGTCCGGTCTCGTGTACCCGACGCCCCGGCGCCTGCCCGACCACCAGAATTTTCGATGACTCGCTTAACTGAATCACCGGCCGTGGTTCGTGGGGCAGGACCTCACGGCATATCTGGCAGGCTCTCACCTGCCGGACCAGGTCAGAAAATGGAAGCTCCGCCAAAGAATCCTGCCGGGCCTGTTTATGCGCTTCTGAAAAAATCGCCACTACCCCTCATGGTTCCAGAAAAAGCTGGCCCCCTCCTCCGGGTTACTGGCAGCACCACGGAACCAGCCAAAAAGTTCGCGACCATAGCCGCTATGGTAGTTCGTCAGATCCACCTCCGCCGGCTGCCGCGCTGACAACTCGTGTTCTGGCAGGTTGACCGAAAGCACACCGCTAACCGCGTCCACACAAATGACATCCCCATCCCGGACTTTCGCCAGGGGGCCATTGTTCAATGCTTCCGGGTAGACATGAATCGCCGCCGGCACTTTGCCTGACGCACCAGACATACGACCGTCTGTCACAAGTGCCACGTGAAAACCGCGATCCTGCAGAACACCCAGATAAGGTGTCAGTTTGTGCAACTCCGGCATACCATTGGCCTTGGGCCCCTGAAAGCGCACAACGACGACACAGTCCTGATCCAGCCGGCCGGCTTCAAATGCGGCTTTTAATTCGTTCTGATCGTTGAACACGATGGCCGGTGCCTCAACCCGATGATGCTCAGGAGCCACCGCCGACGTTTTGATAACGCCACGGCCCAGGTTGCCCTGTAACACCGCCAGACCGCCTCCCACGGCAAAAGGCTCCTGCGCACTGCGCAGCACCTCCGGATTGGCGCTTTGCGCCACAGCAGGTTCCCACACCAGTTTGTCGTCTTTCAGCTGTGGCATCCGGGTATAACGCTCCAGGCCGAACCCTGCCACGGTGTGAACATCGTTATGCAGGAAGCCGCCCGCCAGCAATTCCCGGATCAGGTAACCGGTGCCTCCGGCCTCATGGAAGGCATTGATGTCTTCCTGGCCATTCGGGTAAATGCGCGTCATTGCGGGCACGACAGCAGACAGCTCGGCATAGTCGTCCCAGTTAATGATAATACCGGCGGCCCGGGCAATGGCGATCCAGTGAATGGTGTGATTGGTCGAACCGCCGGTTACCAGCAATGCCACAAGCGCATTCACTATCGATTTCTCATCCACCATATGCCCCAGCCCCAGCTTTCCGCCATGGGGTCTGGATAGCCGGATAACCTGATCGGTTGCTTCCCGTGTAAGGGCGTCACGTACGGGGGTATCCGGGTTGACGAAAGCCGCGCCCGGCAAATGCAATCCCATGACTTCGACCAGCAGCTGATTGCTGTTGGCCGTTCCGTAAAACGTGCAGGTGCCCGGGCTGTGATAGGATTGACTCTCGGCTTCGAGCAGTTCATCCCGGCCGATTTTGCCTTCCGCATACAACTGGCGTATGCGCTGCTTCTCCTTGTTGGGAAGGCCGGAAGGCATGGGGCCGGCAGGCACCAGAATCGCCGGCAAATGCCCGAAGCTCAGGGCGCCAATCAGCAGGCCGGGCACAATTTTGTCACAAATGCCCAGTAGCATGATGGCATCGAACATATTGTGACTGAGCGCAATGGCCGTGCTCATGGCGATGGTATCCCGGGAAAACAGGCTCAGTTCCATACCAGGCTGGCCCTGGGTCACGCCGTCGCACATTGCCGGAGTACCGCCGGCAAACTGGGCCACAGAACCCATACCATGAGCAGCCTCCCGGATAACATCCGGGAACCGGTGATACGGTTGATGGGCTGAAAGCATGTCGTTGTAGGCAGAAACCATGGCGACATTGGCCCTGTTCATGAGTTTCAGGGTATCTTTATCACCCTGCTGACAGGCAGCGAAACCATGGGCCAGATTGCCGCAGGAGAGAGTTCCCCGATGGGGGTCCTGGCTCCCGAGCGCGTCCATTCGGGACAGGTAACCCTGACGAGTGGCGTGGCTCCGGTCGATAATCCGCTGAGTCACTTGCTGGATTGTGGGATGCATGCAATCTCTCCGGTCATCATAGGGACACTGGTTCAAGTTTACTGTCTTTACAACCAGCTTTCAGGCTCAATTGTTTAATGATCAGACAGCTTCAAGGACAACATCTATGCTAAGGCGTACCAAAATCGTCGCCACCCTGGGACCCGCAACCGACAGCCCCGAGGCGCTGGCCGCCATCATTGCGGCGGGAGTGGATGTAACCCGTCTCAACTTCTCTCACGGCAGCGCCGAAGATCACATCGAACGAGCCCGGCTCGTACGCGAAACCGCGACAAAGCAGGGCCGGTTCGTGGCGCTGCTTGCCGATCTCCAGGGCCCCAAGCTCCGCATTGCCCGTTTCGCCAACCACAAAATTACCCTCACCCGTGGCCAGACGTTTGTCCTCGACGCCACCATGGATAAGGAAAATGGCACCGAGGAACGTGTTGGCATTGATTACGAAGACCTGATCAACGATGTCAGCCCCGGCGACATCCTGGTGCTCGACGATGGCCGTATCGAAATGGAGGTGACGACCGTCGAAGATCACAGTATCACTTCCAGAGTGCTGATTGGCGGCCCTCTATCCAACAACAAGGGCCTGAACAAGCGTGGCGGTGGCCTTTCAGCAGCCGCCCTCACAGCGAAAGACAAGCAGGATATCGTAACTGCCGCCCGCCTGGGTGCTGACTATGTCGCGGTGTCTTTTGTGCGTACGGCAGACGACATGCACATTGCCCGGCAACTGTTAAGAGAGGCCGGCTCTGACGCCGGCCTGGTGGCCAAGATCGAGAGAGCCGAACTGGCTCACGACAACGATGCGCTGGATGCCGTTATCAGCGCCTCGGATGCTGTCATGGTGGCTCGCGGCGATCTGGCCGTGGAAATTGGTGACGCCGAACTGGTAGGCGTGCAGAAGCACATCATCGCCCGTGCGCGGGTGCTTAACCGGGCTGTGATTACCGCGACCCAGATGATGGAGTCAATGATCAACAACCCGATGCCCACCCGCGCAGAGGTGTCTGATGTTGCCAACGCCGTGATGGACTATACCGACGCCGTTATGCTGTCGGCGGAAACCGCCGTGGGTGATTACCCGCTGGAGGCTGTCGAATCAATGGTACGGGTTTGCGTGGGAGCTGAACGCCATCCGTCCATGCACCAGTCCCAGCACCGCATTCATCAGGACATGGTTCGGATAGATGAATCTATTGCCCTGTCGGCCATGTATGCCGCCAACCACCTGCAGGGTGTTTCAGCGATTATCTGCCTGACAGAAACCGGCTCCACCCCGAGACTGATGTCCAGAATCAAGTCCAGCCTGCCGATCTTTGCCTTCTCCAGAAACCACAGCACACAGCACCGGGTGGTTCTGTATCGCGGTGTACAGACGATACCGTTTGATTCCCTTGAGCTGGCCAATGAACACGTGAACGCATTGGCGGTGGAAAAGCTCAAAGAACACGGGGTTATCGCAGACGGCGACCTGGTCATTATTACCAAAGGAGATTACGCCAATGCCCAGGGTGGCACCAACAGCATGAAAATCGTTCGGGTTGGCACAGAAATCTGCTGATCCCGGCTCAGGCCTTGCCCGGAAGGCTGGCGAGGCTGTCCCGGGCAATGTCGGTAATGGCTGACCAGTCCCGCCGGGCAATCACATCGGCGGGCGTCAGCCAGGTGCCTCCAACGGTCACCACATTGTCCAATGCCAGATATTCCGCTGCAGTGTTCTGGCGAATGCCGCCGGTCGGGCAGAAAATGACATCCGGAAATGGCCCGGCAAACGCCTTCAGGGCGCCAATTCCTCCGGCCACTTCCGCTGGGAAAAACTTGAATTGCCGATAACCGCGGCTATAGGCCAGCATCAGATCGGAGGCCGTCGCGACACCCGGCAACAAAGGCACCGTGGCGGTAATGGCAAAATCCAGTATTGCCTCAGTCACCCCCGGGGTAATAACAAACTGGGCGCCGGCAGACTCTACCTCCCGGAACTGCCGAAGACTGGTGACAGTACCTGCTCCCACCAGAGCCTCCGGTATTGCCCGCCGGACTTCCCTGATGGCTTCGAGGCCATGCCGGGTTCTCAGAGTGATCTCCAGCACCCCGATACCGCCCTCAACCAGTGCCCGGCATAAGGGAACCGCGTCGTCGGGATCATGAATGGTAATTACCGGCATCAGCGGACACGCCGCCAAAACCTGACGGATCTGTTGCTCATGCTCCGGGGAAAGCTGTGACATGAAAGTTCTCCGCTTCGGTTCGCCTGCCCGGTTACGGGCTCCAGTAAATGGTCAGGCCGGGCCTGAGGAAGGCACGTATGGGCATAGACTGCCAGTCGTCCGGATTGGCAGCAGCGCTGGCCAGGGTGTCCAGCTTATCCGCCCCTTTCAGATGCAGGGCTATAAAGCGCGCGCTTTGCAGTACCGGTAATGTCAGCGTAATGCGTGTATGAATCTGCGAAGGTGGCGTCATCAAAGCCACCCGTTGCCCGCTGCATGATTTCAGAGCCAGAGACAGTTCGGGCGCATCCGGGAATAACGAAGCGGTGTGGCCGTCTGTTCCCATTCCCAGAATCAACACATCCAGAGGCAACTCAAGCTCCGCCAGCCGGCGTTCGATATGTGGCAGCGCCTGTTGAGGATCCGGCGCGGGCGTTTTCAGCGACACGAATCCGGCCCCTCGGGCCCTGTTCTGTAACAGGTGCGCTCTCACCAGCCTGGCATTGCTGTCCGGGTCACTCTCCGGCACCCACCGCTCATCGGCCAGCAAAACGGTCACCAGGGGCCAGTCCAGCTCAGCCCGGGAAAGGTGGTCAAAGAACGGCACCGGTGTGGAGCCGCCAGATACCACCAAAGACGCCCTTCCCCCGCTCGCCAGCCGCTGCCGGACTTCCGCAGCCACCGCTTCAGCCAACACCCGGGCTGTTTCCTCCGGTGTTTCCCGGCAGACCATTTCAACACCTTCGGGTAAAACCAGCTCAGGCATCTTCATACCAGCTTCGGCCATCGCGGGTGATCATGGCAATTGAGGCCACAGGTCCCCAGGTGCCGGCGGCATACCGTTTTGGCGGCTCACCACAGTCATGCCAGTTCTGAATAATTTCATCTACCCAGCGCCACGCGTGCTCAACTTCATCCCGGCGCACGAACAGGTACTGGTTGCCACGCATAATCTCCCAGAGCAAGCGTTCGTAGGCATCCGGTATTCTTTCGGTATCAAAGGTTTCTGAGAAGGTCAGTTCCAGGGGCCCCTGGCGCAACCTCATGCCCTTGTCCAGGCCCTGGTCCTTGGTCAGTATTTTCAACGCCATGCCTTCGTCCGGCTGTAGCCGGATGATCAGTTTGTTGTTGGCCAGGTGTTTCTGGTCGGGATCGAAAATGTAATGGGGTGCCGGCTTAAAGTGAATAACGATTTGCGAGTACTTTTCCGGCAGGCGCTTCCCGGTACGAATGTAGAAAGGCACGCCCGCCCAGCGCCAGTTATCAATTTCCGCCTTCAGAGCCACAAAGGTTTCGGTTTCACTTTTCCGATTGGCCCCTTCTTCTTCCAGGTAGCCCGGCACCGGCTTTCCCTCACTGGTGCCGGCGGTATACTGACCGCGCACCACATACTGTTCCATCATATCCGGGGTGACCCGTTTCAGCGCCTTGAGCACCTTCACCTTTTCATCGCGAATGCTGTCTGCCGACAGATCAGAAGGCGGATCCATGGCGATCAGGCAAAGCAGCTGCAACAGATGGCTCTGGATCATGTCCCGCAGCTGGCCGGCTTTGTCGAAATACCCCCAGCGCCCCTCAATACCGACACTTTCGGCAACGGTGATCTCCACGTGGGAAATGTGGTTCTGATCCCACTGCGACGCAAAAAGATTATTGGCGAACCTCAGGGCAATGAGATTCTGCACGGTTTCCTTACCCAGATAATGATCAATGCGGAACAGCTGGCTTTCCTGGTAGACCTCGGCCAGCTCATCATTGATGACTCTGGAGGAGTCCAGATCATGGCCAATAGGTTTCTCTACCACCACGCGGGTACGGTCAGTACAGCAATCCTGGGACCGCAGGTTACGGGCAATAATGCCGTACATGGCCGGTGGCGTAGCCATATAAACAATCAGTTGATTGCCGGGGGTGCGCCAGCCATTGAGTTCTGAAAAGCCTTCCGTGTCGGTAAAGTCGAGCTGGCAGTAATCAACACGCTGAACAAACCGTCGGGCCACATCGGCATCAAAGTCACCTGACCGGGATTCTGCTTCCAGGTCCTCTACCAATGCCTTGCGCACCTGATCGGTGGTCAGATCGCGGCGGGCAATCGCCAGAATGCGATTATCCGGTGCCAACAGGCCTGCTCTGTCCAGCTGAAACAAGGCCGGGAACAACTTGCGCTGTGCCAGATCACCAAGCGCTCCGAACACCATCAGATCGCATGAGGTCGCGCTTTTATCGGCCATCAGTTTCTCCTGGTTACAGACGGGCCATAGCAGCCGTCATGTTGTAACTTTAGCCAAATAATGACACCGATCTTTTATTAAACCAAGGCCGAATCGGACATTTGATACATTTACTACCCGAATCACCTCCCTAAAAGGTTATACTGTCCTGCATCGAATGCAATACAAGGGAGCCTGACCTCCATGGTGGAAAACAAGGGGCGCAGAGACGATAACCTGATCGAACAGATTCAGGGCCGCCTGCAAAGACTGAACAAATCCGAGCGCAAAGTTGCCGAGGCCATCCTGCGGGACCCAAGCGCAGCCACCCGTTACAGCATCGCGGCCCTGGCGCGCGCAGCAGATGTCAGTGAACCGACAGTGAACCGGTTTTGCCGGGGGTTCTCGGCTACCGGCTTTCCGGATTTCAAGATCCGTCTGGCACAGAGTATCGCCACCGGCACCCCTTATATCGGGCAGAATATCGAGCCGGATGACACCGCGGCGGAATTTTCCGACAAGATCATGCTCACCACCATCGCCAGTCTGGACAAGGCGCGACAGTCACTGGACCCGGAAGCCATCGCGACCGTTGTCGATTACCTGATTCAGGCCAAACAGATCAGCTTCTTCGGCACCGGTGGGTCGGCATCCGTTGCCATGGACGCGCAACATAAATTCTTCCGATTCAATATTCCGGTCTCGTCCTACGACGATGTCCTGATGCAACGAATGGTCGCCGCCGGCTCAAGTGTCGGCGATGCCATTGTGCTGATTTCCTACACCGGCCGTACCCGTGAAACCGTCGAAATTGCCCACCTGGCCCGCGCCAATGGGGCAACCGTGATCGGCATCACCAATCCGGATTCACCTCTGGCAGAGGCCTGCACTGCGGTTCTGGGCGTCACAGCGCCGGAAGACACCGAAGTATATATGCCCATGACTTCCCGCATCATCCACCTGACGGTCATCGACATTCTGGCAACCGGCGTGACACTCAAGCGCGGCCCCGACTTCCTGGAACACCTGCGCAAGATCAAGGAAAGCCTGAAAGCCACACGTTTCCCGCTGAAATAGCCATCAGCAGAAAACAGGCAATAAAAAAGGGTGCCCGCAGGCACCCTTTTTTCTAGCTGACAGACATTATCAGTTACGGTCAATCTCGGCATTATTCCTCAAATACTGCTGGTATGCCTGGTACTCTCGCTGACCTTCCAGTTGCGCAAGGAACTGAGACAGCTGCTCATACTCGCGACCATCCCGGTCAACTTCTCCGGCATGGACTGCCTCCAGCACGATTACTGCGGCCTCGCCATCGGCTACCGCCTGACCAATCACGGGATCACCATTCTGCGGGTGCTCCAGCGAGAATGCCTTCTGAACCACATACGGGCTCACGCCACCGGTGTTGCGAGCCTGATCCTCAAAGCTACGCCATTGTTCAGGCTGAGGTTGCTCTCCGGCTTCAACAGCGGCTGCCAGCTCATCAACCCGGGCGCCCAGAGCCTCGCGAACAGCGCGGTCCTGAACCGTCTGGCGGATTTCATCACGAACATCGGCCAGTTCAAGCTGTCGGGGCTCATGATATTCGCGAACACGGGCAACCACTGAGACCTCATCGGAGACATCTATAAGCTCGGTGTTGTAACCGGCTTCAAGCACATCCTCAGAGAACAGCTGACGCAGAAGTCCGGCGTGTTCGAAAGGTCCGGGGCCACCGTCACGGGTAACACCCTCAACTTCCTGAACCGTCAGCCCAAGCTCTTCGGCCGGGCCAGCCAGATCATCAGCAGCATACGCAGCATCTGCCAGTTCCGCACGCACTTCGGCAAAACGTTCACTGGCCCGGCTCTGGGCCAGTTGCTGACGCAACTCGTCCTCGAGCTCTTCAAACGCTGGTGGCTCAGACCGGCGCACCTCTTCAAGCCTGATCAGATGTACACCAAAATCGGTCTCGACCGGCTCTGAGACATCCCCCTCTTCAAGCGCAAACAGCGCCTCTTCGAAGGTTTCGTCAAACACGCCCCGGCCGGCAAAACCAAGATCGCCACCTTCCCGGGCAGAAACCGTGTCTGTCGAGTACTCCCTCGCCAGATCCGCAAACGACTCGCCTTCTGCCAGACGCTCCTGGATCGTAGTGATGGTTTCCTCAGCGTCTTCTCCGGCATCAATCAGGATATGCGCGGCCCGGCGCTCTTCACTGGCATAGTCTTCAGCCTCTTCCTGATAGAGCTCGCGCACATCTTCATCAGAAACGTCAATTGCCTCTGCCAGTGACTCCCGGGAGAGCTGGATATAGGCGACATCCACCTGTTCAGGCTTCCGGAACTGATCACCATTCTGCTGATAGTATTCTTCGATGTCCTGCTCGGTCACGTTGACCTGATCAGCCACAGACTCCTGAGACACTGTCAGCACCCGGAAGTCACGGGTCTGATTCTGGATCGCCAATAACTGTGCGGCATTTTCCGGAGCAATCAGTCCGCTCTGGGCAATCGCTGAGCGAATTTGGTTCACGACATAGCTCTTGCGCATCATCTCACGGAATTCGGTGACGCCCATGCCCATATTGCGCACCGTTGAAACAAAGCGGTCGCGATTGAACTGGCCATCCACCTGGAACTGAGGCATCTGGGTGATCAGCGAATCAATATCGGCCTCGGAAAGTTCAAGCCCCTGATTCTGCGCGTCTTGCGCCATTACAGTTTCCTGGATGAGGCTTGCCAGGACATCCTTACGAATCTGATCTTCGTCGATCAGCGACTCGTCGGGCTCGTCCATCTCTCTCAGACGCTGCTGGCTCTCCATCTGAACAGAGCGCAAGAACTCACGCTCGGTGATGTCATCGCCGTTGACGGTTGCCACTGATGGCTCACCGGAGAAGCCGCCGATAATGGCATCCATCCCCCAGATCGACAGTGAAACGATCAATAGGCCAACGATAACCTTGGCGATAGTACTCTGGGCATTATCCCGAATATCTTGAAGCATGTTGTTCCTGAATCCCTGTTCAAGGTCCTGGAGGTGCTCCAGGTGAGACATCTATGTAACGCAAAAAGGCGCACCCTTACCGGTGTGCGCCTTGAATTCCTGCAACAGCTCCCACTACAGAGAACTGCAAAAGAGCCTTTACTTGACGGCGTCTTTCAGGGCCTTGCCTGCCTTGAATCCAGGCACTTTAGAGGCCGGAATCTGAATTTCTGCGCCAGTCTGCGGGTTGCGACCAGTACGGGCAGCACGCTCTTTTACAGAAAAGGTGCCAAAGCCAATCAGAGTAACCTGATCACCTTTTTTCAGAGCACCGGTAATGGAGTCGGTCATGGCATCCAGAGCGCGGCCAGCGGCGGCTTTGGAGATGTCTGCAGACTCGGCAATTGCATCGATAAGTTCGGACTTGTTCACACTAAACCCCTTCGATTTCAGGTTGAAGATGTTATGGGTCGGATTATATTCGCGGACGTTCCCGACTATCGCATAAGCGGTCGGAGAATTCCATTCCTCCCTTTTTTTATTCCTTTCGGCTAGACACCGGTGTTCGGAATAGGCACTTACTACGCGGGAGCCCTTGATAATGGCTGCTTCACGGCGAAACAGTTATACCAACGGGCTCTCTGATGTGTCAATAACTCCGACCACACTCAGTGTGTATTTATGCGTTCAGCCGCATCTGAACTGTCTTCACTGGACTTGGAAGAACCGGACTCGGACGCCGATTCAATTGAATGCGCCTCCGGCGGATATTCCAGTGCAATGTCCAGAACTTCGTCAATCCATTTCACCGGACGAATCTCCAGAGATTCCTTTACGTTATCCGGTATCTCTTTGAGATCACGAACATTTTCATCCGGGATCAGAACTGTTTTGATGCCACCACGGTGAGCCGCCAGGAGCTTTTCCTTGAGGCCGCCGATCGCCAGCACCCGACCCCGAAGCGTGATCTCGCCAGTCATGGCGACGTCTGCACGGATCGGAATTCGTGTCAGCGCGGATACCAGTGCAGTACACATGCCGATACCGGCACTGGGGCCATCTTTCGGCGTTGCACCTTCGGGTACGTGCACATGCAGGTCCTGCTTTTCGTGGAAATCATCAGGTACACCCAGGCCGGCCGCACGGCTACGAACCACCGTCAAGGCTGTCTGAATAGACTCCTGCATGACGTCGCCCAGTGAACCTGTCTTGACCACCCGGCCTTTACCCGGGGTCAGTGCACACTCGATGGTCAGCAGCTCGCCACCCACCTGAGTCCACGCCAGACCGGTTACCTGGCCGATCTGGTTTTTCTCTTCCGCCAGGCCGTAGGTGAATCGCTTCACCCCGGAATAATCTTCCAGCATGTCCGGCTTCAGGGTCAGCGAGGCTTTGTCTTTGGCTTCGACGTTCTCACGCACCACTTTCCGGCAGATCTTGGCGATTTCACGCTCAAGACCGCGCACACCGGCTTCGCGGGTGTAGTACCGGATCAGGTCCCGCATGGTTTCTTCCGGCATCACCAGCTCATCCTTGCGCAAGCCATTGGCTTTCACCTGCTTGGGCAGCAGGTAACGCATGGCAATGTTGACCTTTTCGTCCTCGGTGTAACCCGGGATACGAATGATCTCCATGCGGTCAAGCAGCGCCGGCGGAATATCCATGGAGTTGGACGTACACACAAACATCACATCTGAAAGGTCGTAGTCCACCTCCAGGTAATGATCATTAAAGGTGTGGTTCTGTTCCGGGTCCAGGACCTCCAGCAAGGCTGACGCGGGATCGCCACGATGGTCCATGCCCATCTTGTCGATCTCATCGAACAGGAACAGCGGGTTTTTCACGCCCACCTTGGACAACTTCTGGATCAGCTTACCCGGCAGAGCGCCGATATAGGTCTTTCGGTGACCGCGGATTTCCGCTTCATCACGCACACCGCCCAGGGCCATACGCGTGTATTTGCGATTGGTTGCGCGCGCGATGGATTGCCCCAGAGACGTCTTACCAACGCCAGGAGGTCCCACCAGGCACAATACCGGCCCCTTGATCTTCTTCACCCGGCTCTGTACCGCCAGGTACTCCAGAATGCGCTTCTTGACGTCTTCCAGGCCGTAATGGTCCTCATCGAGGATATCGCGGGCCTTTTCCAGATCGTGCCGCACACGGCTGCGCTTTTTCCAGGGAATGGCCAGCATCCAGTCAATGTAGCCACGCACCACCGTGGCTTCGGCCGACATCGGCGACATCATCTTGAGCTTGTTCAGCTCCGCTTCGGTTTTCTTTCTGGCCTCTTCGGGCAGATTGGCTTCTTCGAGCTTTTGTTCAAGCTCTTCAAAGTCGTTGTTGCCCTCGCCCAGACTACCCATTTCTTTCTGGATAGCCTTCATCTGTTCGTTCAGGTAATACTCACGCTGGCTGCGCTCCATCTGCTTCTTGACGCGGCCACGAATGCGCTTCTCGACTTCGATCAGGTCAATCTCGCCGTCGAGCTTGCCCAGCAGCAAATCCACACGCTTGCGGATATCGAGCGCTTCCAGCAGCTCCTGCTTTTCAGGAATCCGCATTTCCAGGTGCGATGCCATGGTGTCCACCAGGCGATCCAGCTCGTCGATGCCGGTCAACGCATTGGAGACTTCCGAGGGCACTTTTTTCGAGAGTTTCACATATTTCTCGAACTCACCCATCAGGGTCCGGGCCAACACTTCCTCTTCCTGCTCGGGCAACGCTTCTTCATCCATCAGGATGGCGTGAGAGGTCAGATACCCGGCATTCTCGATGGCATCAAGGCTGGCGCGGGCATTGCCTTCCACCAGCACCTTTACAGTGCCGTCGGGCAAACGCAGCATCTGCAATACCGTAGCGAGGGTACCCATGCTGAAGACATCTTTGGGACCCGGCTCGTCTGTTGCAGCGTCTTTCTGGGCGACCAGAAGGATTTCCTTGCTGCCCTCCATCGCTGCCTCAAGGGCTTGAATGGATTTGTCGCGGCCCACAAACAGCGGTACCACCATGTGCGGAAATACCACCACATCGCGCAACGGCAACAGTGGGTATTCTTGCACGGTTTGTTCGGGTGTACGGGTCATAGGGAATCCTCTGACGGTCTTTCGTTGAGCATATCATTCTTTGTTGGGGCGCTGACGGGAATTGCAATCGTCCCTGTCAGGAAAATACGGGCGGGAATGCCACTCAGACTAAATAAAAAGGGGCGTTGCCGCCCCTTTTTATCTGCCTGCCGGTTGACCGGAAAATCAGTCTTCCGGAACAGCCTTGGCGTGATCGTTGTTTGCGTAGATCTTGAACGGCTCGGAATCGCCGCGAATTACGCTGTCGTCGATCACCACCTTGGTGACGTCAGGCTCGGAAGGAATCTGGTACATGGTATCCAGCAGCGTTCCTTCCATGATTGAACGCAGGCCCCGGGCACCGGTTTTGCGCTCCATGGCCTTACGTGCAACCGCCCGCAGTGCCTCTTCGCGGAAGTCCAGCTCGACCCCTTCCATATCAAACAGTTGTTGATACTGCTTGGTGAGCGCGTTCTTCGGCTCGGTCAGGATCTGGATAAGCGCGTCTTCATCCAGTTCGGTCAACGTAGCCACAACCGGCAGACGACCAACGAACTCGGGAATCAGACCAAACTTGACCAGGTCTTCGGTTTCCACATTCTGAACGATGTCGCCAATGCTCTTGCTGTCGTCCTGGCTCTTCACTGTTGCGGAGAACCCGATAGAACTGCGGTCCGAACGTTCCTGAATTACCTTTTCCAGACCCGCAAAGGCACCACCGCATATAAACAGCATGTTGGTGGTGTCTACCTGCAGAAACTCCTGCTGGGGATGCTTACGACCGCCCTGTGGAGGAACAGAAGCCACGGTGCCTTCGATCAACTTCAGCAGCGCCTGTTGCACGCCCTCACCTGACACATCACGAGTGATGGACGGGTTGTCAGACTTGCGCGAGATCTTGTCGATCTCATCAATGTAGACAATGCCGCGCTGGGCCTTGTCGACATCGTAATCGCATTTCTGCAACAGTTTCTGGATGATGTTCTCGACATCTTCGCCCACGTAACCCGCTTCGGTCAGCGTAGTGGCGTCGGCAATGGTAAACGGCACATTCAGCATGCGAGCCAGAGTTTCTGCCAGCAGGGTTTTGCCACTGCCGGTCGGGCCGATCAGCAGGATATTACTCTTGCCCAGCTCGACATCAGTCTTGCCCTCACCGTAGCGAAGACGCTTGTAGTGGTTATACACCGCTACCGAAAGCACGACCTTGGCGCGGTCCTGGCCGATAACATATTCGTTCAGGGTTTCCCGGATCTCAGCTGGCGTCGGCAGGCGATCGCTGGCTTCTTCCTGGGCATTTTCCTGAATTTCTTCCCGAATAATGTCATTGCACAGGTCGACACACTCGTCGCAGATGAACACCGAGGGCCCTGCAATGAGCTTACGGACTTCATGCTGGCTCTTTCCACAAAACGAGCAGTACAGCAACTTGCCGTTATCGTCGCCTCTGCCGTTTCTTTCATCTGCCATTGAAATACCTCTGTTCTTCGTTGGCCGGAGACATGCTTATACGCCAGCCAGGGATGGTGCGATGACTTTCAGTATTAGGTATTCGACACGCGCTTATCAAGTACCGTATCGATCAACCCGTATTCCTTGGCCTGGTCCGGATCCATGAAATTATCGCGATCGGTATCCCGGGCGATAGTCTCCAGCTCCTGGCCGGTATGCCGGGCCAGCAATGAGTTCAGGGTATTGCGGATCTTCAGAATCTCACGGGTGTGAATTTCGATATCCGACGCCTGCCCCTGATAGCCACCGAGCGGCTGATGAATCATCACCCGGGAATGCGGCAGACAGGCACGCTTGCCTTCCGCGCCGCCAGCCAGCAGGAATGCCCCCATGCTCGCGGCCTGACCAATGCACAATGTGGCAACGTCCGGCTTGACGAACTGCATGGTGTCATAGATGGACATGCCGGCACTGACCGAACCGCCCGGACTGTTGATATACAGATGAATATCCTTGTCCGGATTTTCGGATTCCAGGAACAGCAACTGAGCAACCACCAGGTTGGCCATATGATCTTCTACCGGGCCGACCAGAAAAATCACCCGCTCCTTGAGCAGACGTGAATAGATATCGAAAGAACGCTCGCCGCGTGCTGTTTGCTCGATAACCATCGGCACCAGACCGGAGTTGGTTATCATCGTTGGGCCGTCAATCGGTTTCTGCGTCATGTGCGCCTGAACTCCTCGTAGACAATGGTCTTGGGCTTGTGCGGCCGGCTTGTCCGGTCAACATTTCTGAATGCCGACCTACTCTGCCACCGCTGGACCCAGATGAAAACAGCCGGACACGCCGGCTGTTTCCAGAAAGCGATTCCGGACAAAGCCGGAGGCGCATCAACGCTGAGGTTGACCAGCCTGAACCGCTTCCTCGTATTTCATTTTCTTCTCTTTTACCTTGGCCTGACCCAGCACATGGTCAACCACGGAATCTTCCAGGACAGACGATTCAATCTGAGCCTTCTGATCCGGGTTATTCTTGAAGTGCTCAACAACTTCTTCAGGCTGCTCGTAAGTGGAAGCAATTTCCTGGATTTTCTCTTCCACCTGCTCCGGCTCGGCTTTCAGATCGTTGGCCTTGACCACTTCCTGGAACAGCAGACCGGTTTTGACACGGCGGGTTGCCTGATCCTGGAAAATTTCCTTCGGCAGCTGCTGGAAATCCACCTGGCCACCAAAACGCTGAACCGCGTCCTGACGCAGACGATCGATTTCCTGATCCACCAGTGCAGTCGGCACTTCCAGTTCTGTTACTTCCAGCAGACCTTCAACAACGTCGTTCTTGACCTTGTTTGATACCGCCTGCTTGAGCTCGCGCTCCATGTTCTTTTTCACTTCGGCGCGGAAGGTTTCTTCATCTTCGGCTTCGATACCGAATTGCTGGAAGAACTCCGGCGTCAGTTCCGGCAGTTGCGGCTCTTCGACCTTGTTGATCTTGATGTCGAACTTGGCTTCTTTACCAGCCAGATCTTCACTCTGGTAGTCTTCCGGGAAGGTTACCTCAATCGGGAACTCTTCGCCGGTCTTGCCGCCCACGATGGCCTTCTCAAAGCCTGGAATCATCTGGCCGGAGCCCAGAGTCAGGCGATGACCTTCTGCGGAACCACCTTCAAACTCTTCACCGTCGACATAACCTTTGAAGTCCAGGGTCACAATATCCTTGTTCTTGGACTTGCGCTTGACCTCTTTCATGGTGGCGTGCTGACGACGCAGGTTATCGATCATCTTGTCGATATCCTTTTCAGTCACTTCAGACGCAGGCTTCTCGACTTCAATCTTGCTCAGGTCACCCAGTTCAATTTCCGGCAGCACTTCGAAGGTTGCCACGAACTCGAGGTCTTTGCCCTCTTCCATGGTCTTCGGCTCAAGCTGCGGCCAGCCCGCGGGATTGATGTCCTGCTCCTGCAGTGCCTTGATGTAGTTGTCGCGCATAGCTTCGCCGACCACTTCCTGGCGAACACTGTCACCGAAACGACGCTTGACCACGCTCATGGGCACCTTGCCAGGACGGAAACCGTTCAGACGAACAGTACGTGCAGTTTCCTGCAGGCGTTTCTGAACCGCCTGGTCAATTTCCTGGGCGGGCACACCAATCGTCATCCGACGTTCGATGTTGGAGGTCGTTTCAACAGACACTTGCATGGAAGATCCTCAAATTACAGATTCTGTATGTGAATGAAAATTAAAACAAAATCCCGACAGGGGCCGTTCACCCCAAAGGGACACAAAATTAAAAGGCAGCAGTTTATCACGGTTTGCCCTGCCGAGAGAATCACCCGACACGCAGGAATAACGGTTTGTCACCGTCACCGCGACAATTTCATGGAATGACAATGGGGGCAATACAGAAAATTAAAAGGGAAGAGAAAGAAAAGATAATGGTGCTCGGGGGGAGAATCGAACTCCCACTCCTCTCGGAACCAGAACCTAAATCTGGCGCGTCTACCAATTTCGCCACCCGAGCAGCAAGATTACCGCGAAGGCCAGAAAACCAGTCTTGCAAACGGCTTAAAAGGGGAAATGGGGTGGACGAAGGGGATCGAACCCTCGACCGCAGGAGTCACAATCCTGAGCTCTACCAACTGAGCTACGTCCACCATATCAAGGAGGTGCCTGACGGCACACATTGACATCAACTTTGCTGCTTCGGCGAGCCCGGTACAAACCATAAACAAGCGTTATGGCGCGCCCGGCAGGACTCGAACCTGCGACCACCCGCTTAGAAGGCGGGTGCTCTATCCAGCTGAGCTACGGGCGCTTGACCGTTCGCCCACCTGAATATCCAGAATATGGTCGGGGTAGAGAGATTCGAACTCCCGACATCCTGCTCCCAAAGCAGGCGCGCTACCAGACTGCGCTATACCCCGTACAAACTGAACAACAAGTGCTTCAGCAAAGTTGGCGCGCATATTACCGGCGCCGGGGCGGTCCGTCAACAAAGATTTTAAAAATCATCAAATATTCCGCCACATTGGCCTTCATGCCGAACCGTGAGACAATTACAGGCCTTCACATTTATTCACGCCTAAACGACAAGACACAAACATGAGCGCCACACTGATTAACGGAAAAGAGATTGCCGCCCGGGTCCGGCAGCAGGTCGCTGCCGGGGTTGAAACCAGAACCCAGAAGGGACTGCGCGCGCCAGGGCTGGCCGTGATACTGGTAGGTACTGATGCTGCGTCACAGGTGTACGTTGGCAAGAAACGCGAAGCCTGCGAAGAAGCCGGCATTATGTCGCTGTCCTATGACCTTCCGCAGGACACCTCCCAGGAAGCCCTGGAAGCGCTGGTGGACGAACTCAATGAAAACCCTGCTATCGACGGTATTCTGGTTCAACTACCGCTGCCGACCCACCTTGATGCCGACCCGATCCTCACGAAAATTCGTCCAGACAAAGACGTAGACGGCTTTCACCCCTATAACATCGGCCGCCTGATGCAGCGCAAGCCTGCTCTGCGCCCCTGTACGCCCGCTGGCGTCATTACCCTGCTGGACTCCATCGGCACCCCGTACAAAGGCCAGCACGCCGTCATCGTGGGCGCTTCAAACATTGTCGGCCGGCCCATGAGTATGGAACTCCTGCTCAAGGGTGCGACCACGACCGTCTGTCACCGCTTTACCGACAACCTGGAAAAGTTTGTCAGTGAAGCAGACATCCTGATTGCCGCTGTCGGCAAGCCGGGCATTATCAAAGGTGAGTGGGTGAAGCCGGGCGCTACCGTGATTGATGTCGGCATTAACCGGATGGAAGACGGAAAACTCCACGGTGACGTTGATTTTGCTGCAGCAGCCGAACGCGCCGCTTACATCACCCCGGTACCAGGTGGCGTGGGCCCGATGACCATTGCCACCCTGTTGGAGAATACGCTGTACGCGGCGAACGAACTGCACACCGAAGAGTAACCACTTCGACAGACCAGGAACGGAGTTTTCAGACACAAAAAAACCCGCCGAAGCGGGTTTTTTTGTGTCCGGTCAATTTACTGACCGTACTTGGCTTTCGCCTTCTGGCGGTAGGCGTGCAGAAGCGGCTCGGTATAACCGGCCGGCTGCTCACGACCCTTCAGAACCAGATCCACAGCCGCGTGGAACGCGATGCTGTCGTCGAAGTTCGGCGCCATGTTGCGGTAAGCCGGGTCACCTTCGTTCTGCTTGTCGACCACGGCCGCCATGCGCTTCATGGTTTCCATGATCTGCTCTTCAGAGCAAACACCATGGTGCAGCCAGTTGCACAGCAGCTGCGAAGAGATACGCAGGGTTGCGCGGTCTTCCATCAGAGCAATGTCGTTGATGTCCGGAACCTTGGAGCAACCAACACCCTGCTCTACCCAGCGAACCACGTAGCCCAGGATACCCTGTGCATCGTTGTCCAGCTCTTCCTGGATTTCCTCAGCGGTCAGCTTGGACGGATCTTCCATCACCGGCACGGTCAGGATGTCTTCCAGCGCCGCACGCTGACGGTTGGCCAGCTCTTTCTGAACGTCAAACACATTCACCTGATGATAGTGAGTGGCGTGCAGAGTGGCGGCCGTCGGAGACGGAACCCATGCGGTGTTGGCACCGGCTTTCGGGTGACCAATCTTGGCTTCCAGCATACCCGCCATCAGGTCCGGCATGGCCCACATACCCTTACCAATCTGGGCAACACCGGAGAAGCCGGTTTCCAGACCGATGTCCACGTTCCACTGCTCGTAAGCATTGATCCAGGCTTCCTGCTTCATCTGGGCCTTACGGATAAACGGACCCAGCTCCATGGAGGTGTGGATCTCGTCACCGGTGCGGTCCAGGAAGCCGGTATTGATAAACACGGCACGATCTTTGGCGGCGTGGATGCAGGACTTCAGGTTCACCGTGGTACGGCGTTCCTCGTCCATGATCCCGACTTTCAGAGTGAAGCGAGGCAGACCCAGAGCATCTTCAACACGGCCGAAGAATTCGTTGGTAAAGGCCACTTCTTCAGGCCCGTGCATCTTCGGCTTCACGATGTAAACAGAACCCTTGGTGCTGTTCTGGTAGTCGCCGTCGTTCTTCAGATCGTGGATAGCGATCAGAGACGTGATCAGCCCGTCCATCAGACCTTCCGGCACTTCACTGCCGTCTTTCAGCAGAACCGCCGGGTTGGTCATCAGGTGACCCACGTTACGGACAAACAGCAAGCTGCGGCCCTTCAGGCTCAGCTCGCTGCCATCCGGTGCAGTGTAAACACGGTCCGGATTCATACGACGTGTGAGGGACTTGCCGCCTTTCTCGAAGGTTTCCTGAAGATTACCCTTCATCAGGCCCAGCCAGTTCTTGTAGGCCAGCTCTTTATCTTCAGCGTCAACGGCTGCTACCGAGTCTTCGCAATCCATGATGGTGGTCAGGGCCGACTCCAGTACCACGTCTTTTACGTGCGCACCGTCGTCTTTGCCGATCGGATGGCTGGCATCAATCTGGATCTCAAAGTGCATGCCGTTCTTGACCAGCAGAACACCGGTGGGTTCGTCGGCCGCGCCCGTGTACCCGGCAAAGCCGGCTTCATCTTTCAGACCGGTGACTTCGCCGTTCTGCAGCTTCACAGCCAGCTTGCCGCCGTCGACATAATATTTGGCAGCGTCTTTATGGCTACCGGAGGCCAGCGGTGCAGAGCTGTCCAGCAGCTTGCGGGCCCATTCGATAACCTTGGCGCCACGAACCGGGTTGTAGCCCTTGCCTTTTTCGGCACCATCTTCTTCGGAGATGACATCCGTGCCGTAAAGAGCGTCGTACAGGCTGCCCCACCGAGAGTTTGCTGCGTTCAGCGCAAACCGGGCATTCATTACCGGCACAACCAGCTGTGGGCCGGCCATGGTGGCAATTTCCGGATCAACATTGGTGGTGGAAATCTTGAAGTCGGCCGGTTCGTCAACCAGGTAATCAATTTCCTTCAGGAAAGCCTTGTATTCGGCCATGTCCAGCTTCTGACCTTTGTGTTCACGGTTCCAGCTGTCCATTTTTTCCTGAATGTCATCACGCTTGGCCAGCAACTCACGGTTACGCGGTGCCAGCTCGTTCACGATCTTGTCGAATTCTGCCCAGAATTTGTCAGGGTCGATACCGGTACCCGGAATCGCTTGGCTGTTCACAAAATCATAGAGATTTTTCGCGACCTGAATGCCGCCAATTTCTACGCGTTCTGTCATTGTTGTCTGCCTCAATGGGTTTGTCGTTCCCTTTCCCCTTCTGCGCCGTTCGGCACGGGGGCGTTGTCATTCAAGCGCCGTATTGTACGGGAATTTCCTTACAAGGTCATTCCCGCCCCATGACAGGGCGCCGTACTGTTTTTCAGAGCGCTCAGCCCCGCCGCCAGGTGGTCCCGGCCCGGGAATCGTCCAGAATAATGCCCTGCCCGGCCAGCTCATCCCGGATGCGGTCAGCTTCGGCAAAATCTTTTGCCTTGCGGGCATCGGCGCGGGCCTGAATCATAGCTTCAATATCTTCGGCGCTGAGTTCGCCGCCGGTATCGGCCTGGAAAAACGCTTCCGGGTCCTGCTGAAGCAGGCCAAGCACTGCCCCCAAACGAACGAGCACCGCAGCGCTTTGCCTGGCGGGCTCTTCAGCTCCGTCCCGACGATGCTGGTTAATCTCATTCGCCACCGCGTGCAGCGCCGCTATCGCACCGGCGGTGTTGAAATCATCGTCCATGGCGTCGGCAAAAGCACGATCATGGTCAGTTTCCGCCACCTCACCGGCTTTGGCCGGCGTCACGCCGCGCAAGGCGTGATAAAGGCGGGTGAGTGTGCGACCGGCCTCTTCCAGATTTTCTTCGGAGTAATCCACCTGGCTGCGGTAATGGCTGGACACCAGGAAGTAACGCACCACTTCGGGCGGATACTTTTCCAGAATCTCACGAATGGTGAAGAAGTTACCCAGAGACTTGGACATCTTCTCCTTGTTCACACGAATCGCGCCGGCATGCATCCACGTGTGCACGAACGGATGGCCGGTGGCACATTCAGACTGGGCAATCTCATTCTCATGGTGGGGGAAGAGCAGGTCCGGGCCACCACCGTGGATATCGAAGGTGTCGCCCAGGCACCGGGTCGACATGGCCGAGCATTCAATGTGCCAGCCGGGGCGACCTTCGCCCCAGGGCGAGTCCCAGCTGACTTCGCCCGGTTTGGCAGCTTTCCAGAGCGCAAAATCCGCCGGACTGCGCTTGGCTTCCTGCACATCCACCCGGGCGCCGGCCAACAGGTCTTCCAGCTTTTTCTTGCTGAGCTTGCCGTAATCCGCAAAGGAGTCGACGGCAAAGTAAACATCGCCATTGCCTGCCTCGTAGGCATGGCCACTGCTTATCAGCTTGTGGATCATGGCAATGATGTCGTCAATGTACGCGGTCGCACAGGGCTCTTCAGTCGGAGAAAGCACGCCAAGGCGCGCTTCGTCTTCATGCATGGCCCGGATCATCCGACGCGTCAGTTCGCTGTAGCTCTCACCGTTTTCCTCGGCCCGCTGCAGGATCTTGTCGTCAATGTCGGTAATGTTGCGCACGTAATGCACATCGTAACCGCGGTGGCGCAGATAACGCGTGATGACATCAAACGCTACCAGCACCCGGGCATGGCCCAGATGGCAGTAGTCGTAGACGGTCATGCCGCACACATACATGCGCACTTTGCCGGGCTCAATGGGCCGGAAATCTTCTTTCTGACGGGTCAGCGTATTGTAGATACGCATTATTTGCCCCCCTTACCCCAGGAATCACGCAGGGTGACGGTACGATTGAACACCGGCTTGCCGGCCTGTCCGGTTTTGGCCGGATCACAGAAGAAGTAACCTTCCCGCTCGAACTGGTACGGCAGATCGGTACGCGGCTCAGCCAGACTTTTCTCAACCCGGGCGCCCTTGAGAACCACCAACGAATCCGGGTTCAGGTGGTCCATGAAGTCGCCTTCCTTGTCGCTGTCCGGCGCTTCGTGATTAAACAGACGATCGTACAGATTGATGTCCGTTTCCAGGCTGTCTGTCGCTGAAACCCAGTGCAGCACGCCATTAGGCTTGTAGCCTTCCGGGTTCACACCGAGGGTATTCGGATCGTATTCGCACTTGAGCTCGACAATCTCGCCGCTGTCGTCGCGAATCACTTCCCGGCAGGTCATGACATAACCGCCCCGCAGGCGTACCGCCTGATCCGGCGCCAGACGCTTCCACTTGCGCGGAGGCTCCATGGCGAAGTCCTCCCGGTCGATATATAGGGTCTGGCTCCAGGTCACTTCCCGCTGGCCCATATCCGGGTTTTGCGGGTGTACCGGCAGGCTCAGGGTTTCGGTCTGGCCTTCCGGGTAATTGGTGAGCGTTACTTTCAGCGGGCGCATCACGCACATGGCGCGGGGCGCACGGGTGTTCAGGTCTTCGCGGATGGCGTGTTCGAGCATACCCACATCCACGGTGCCGCCAGCCTTGTTCACCCCGACCATGTCGCAGAAGGTGCGAATCGATTCCGGGGTATAGCCACGATGGCGCATACCGGAAATAGTCGGCATGCGCGGATCGTTCCAGCCATCAACCACGCCTTCATCCACCAGACGCTTGAGTTTGCGCTTGGAAGTGATGGTGTAGTTCAGGTTCAGCCGGGCGAATTCAATCTGCCGCGGGTGGCACGGCACGGAAATGTTGTCCAGCACCCAGTCGTAGAGGGGGCGATGGTCTTCAAACTCCAGTGTGCACAGGGAATGGGTAATGCCTTCCAGCGCATCCGAAATCGGATGGGTGAAATCGTACATCGGGTAGATGCACCACTTGTCGCCGGTCTGGTGGTGATCCGCGTAACGAATGCGGTAAAGGATAGGATCACGCAGGTTGATATTCGGCGAAGCCATGTCGATTTTCGCCCGCAAAACCAGCTCACCGTTCTGGTACTTGCCAGCACGCATGTCGCGGAACAGCTGAAGATTCTCTTCTACCGGGCGGTCGCGGTACGGGCTGTTTTTGCCTGGCTCTTTCAGAGAACCGCGATACGCTGTCATTTCCTCGGCGCCCAGGGCACAGACATAGGCCTTGCCGTTTTCGATCAGCTCTTCGGCGAAGGCATATAGCTGGTCAAAATAGTCCGAGGCGTAGCAAGCCTCACCGGCCCACTGGTAACCCAGCCATTCCACATCCTGTTTGATAGCGTTGATGTATTCCAGGTTTTCCTTCTCGGGATTGGTATCATCAAAGCGCAGGTTACACTCGCCGCCAAAGGTTTCGGCGATGCCGAAATTCAGGCAAATGGATTTGGCATGGCCAATGTGCAGGTAACCGTTAGGCTCCGGCGGAAAACGAGTCACCACCTTGCCGGTGTGCTCGCCCTTGGTGATAGCGTCTTCGATCAGGCTCTGAATAAAATTATGGGCTTTCTTCGACTCGGCGCTCATACAATCTCTGTCAGCAGGGAATGAATCATGGGAGCTATCCGGAGGCTCCGTTAAACCGTCTATTATACTCACAAATGCACGCCGGACTCATGCATACCCGGAAACTCTTGAGTACAATACCCGCTTTCATCCAACGAACAGGAAACCTGATGATTCTGCTGCAAACCAATCTCGGTGACATCAAACTGGAACTGGACTACGACAAGACCCCGGAAACCGCCAGAAACTTTGAACAGTACGTGCGTGACGGCTTCTATGACGGCCTGATTTTTCACCGCGTAATCAGTAACTTCATGGTTCAGGGCGGTGGTTTCGAGCCGGGCATGAAGCCGCGCAAAACCCGCGAGCCTATCCAGAACGAAGCCGACAAGGGCCTGAGCAACAAAGCGGGCACTGTCGCCATGGCCCGCACCATGGATCCGCATTCCGCCACCGCCCAGTTCTTCATCAATGTTGAAGACAACGGTTTTCTGGATCACAGCGGCAAAAACGCGGAAGGCTGGGGCTACTGTGCATTCGGCAAGGTAGTGGAAGGCATGGACACGGTTAACAAGATCCGCGCCACCCGCACCACCATGAGCGAAGGCCATCAGGATGTCCCGCAACAGGACGTCATCATTGAAAAGGCCGAGGTACTGGAGGACGCGTGACTACGCTGTTTATCTCGGATCTGCACCTGGAAGAATCGCGTCCGGACATTACCGACGCATTCTTCGCCTTCCTGGAAAACCGGGCCATGGGTGTCGAACGCCTGTATATCCTGGGCGATTTTTTCGAAGCCTGGATCGGTGACGACGAAAAAACTCCGCTACAGGAACAGGTGGCCGGCGCGTTGAAAGCGCTTGCCGACAGCGGCACCGATATCTTCCTGATGCATGGCAACCGGGATTTCCTGATCGGCGAAGATTTCTGCCACCGTGCCGGTGCCACCCTGCTGGACGACCCTACGGTGGTCGATCTGTACGGTACACCTACCCTGTTAATGCACGGCGACAGCTTGTGCACGGCCGACGTGGAATACCAGAAATTCCGCGCCAACATGCGCAACCCGCAAATGCAGAAAATGATGCTCGCCCGTCCGCTGGAAGACCGCCAGAAGATGGCTCGTCAGTTGCGGGACATGTCCATGGCGAAAAACCAGGGCAAGGCGGAAGCCATCATGGATGTCACCCCTGAAGAAGTCGTACGGGAAATGGAAGCTCACGGGGTACAGCGGCTGATTCACGGCCACACTCACCGGCCGGCCATTCACGACCTGAAAGCTAACGGCAAAGACGCCCGCCGGATTGTCCTGGGAGACTGGGACGAAAACGTCTGGTGGCTGGCAGTAGAGCCGGGACAAGAACCCGAGCTGTACAAAGAGCCGCTATAGCAGCGGCCCCTGGGGTGGTTCGCGGTAGGTTTCCAGGCGCACCAGCCAGCCCCTTAACCAGCTTTCACGCTCTATCGGGTTTTCAGCGTTTTCAGCGCGGCGGGTCAGCACCCGGCCTGCCGCTTTCCGGAAAGCGTCCAGTGCTGGCTGTTCCGGCTCCGGCGACATCGCCATCAGAACCTGCAACAACCCCCAGCCTTCGCCCTGATAGCGCTCGGATTCCGCCAGACCTTCGCCCTTGAAGTTAACGTAATCCATCAAGGCATAGGCACCGCCCGGGGTTGCCGTCAGTTTCTCCAGGTAGCCACGAATCCGGTCCCGGTCCTCTGGTGGTGCAGCCTCTATCATTTTGTTCAGCGACGCTTTGGCCCGCAAAAAAATGAACCGCACCTGCTCGCCTTTGGTTTCCGACAGAAAGTCCCTGAGCGACTGAACCCTGCCGGAATTCTCTGCCTGTAAAAAGGCCCGGCGATCCTGCCACGGCGCATCGAATGGCTCCAGATTGTTCAGCCATTCCGGCACATCAACCTGCTGTTGCCGGAGATAGCTCACAAGATCCGGAAAGCTTTCCACAAAACGGCCTGAAACGCCGGGGGGATACCAGATGAAGTGGCCGATCCCCAATGACGGGAAAGCCTCGCCTTCATTCCAGTGCACCAGGCAACGGAATTGTCCGGCGCACTCGTTCAGATAGATCTGCCCGCCAACCCAGTCAAGCTGGGCCGGCGTCAAATCCAGAGTAATTTCAGGCTCGGGGTCTGCCTCCGGGGCCGCCTCGACCTCTCGCTTCTCTTCGGTATCGCCCTCCTCTGCCTGTTCTTCTGCAGCAGGAGGTTCAGCGTCAGCCGGCTTTGGCTCCGGCGTCGGTTCACTGGGCTTCTGGGCGGGGCCGAAGCTACAGCCCGCCACAACAAACGAGATGCAAAGAACGAAAAGAAGCAATAGTCGCGGCAAATCGGATCATCCTTACTGTTCCACGAAGGCCCTCTCGATAACATAGTGGCCCAGATCACCACCTCGGGCTTCCTTGAAACCCATGTTATTCAGAATAGCGCAGGTATCCTTGAGCATGCTCGGACTACCGCAAATCATGAAGCGGTCATTCTCGATATCAAAGTCCGGCAGGCCAAGATCCCGGGTGATCTTACCCGATTCTACCGCGTCGGTCAGCCGCCCTTCATTACGGAATGGCTCCCGGGTCACCGTCGGATAATAAAGCAGGTTACCTTCAACCATTTCGCCAAAGTATTCATTCTTCGGCAGAGCTTCAATTTCTTCCTGGTACGCCAGTTCGGAGACATAGCGAACACCATGAGTCACAATCACCTTATCAAAGGCTTCATAAACATCCGGATCCTTGATGATGCTCATGAACGGTGCCAGCCCGGTGCCGGTGCTGATCAACCAGAGGTTACGGCCCGGCAACAGGTGATCCAGTACGAGCGTACCGGTAGGTTTCTTGCTCAACAGAATCTCATCGCCCGGCTGGATTTTCTGCAGGCGTGAGGTCAGTGGCCCGTCCGGCACCTTGATGGAGAAAAACTCGAGCTCGTCTTCGTAGTTGGCACTGGCGATACTGTAGGCGCGCATCAGTGGCTTACCATCGGTTTCCAGGCCAATCATCACAAAGTGACCGTTCTTGAACCGGAAGCCGGGGTCTCGACTGGTTTTGAAACTGAACAGAGTGTCGTTCCAGTGGTGCACGCTTGTCACGGTTTCTGTAATCAGGTTGCTCATAGTGACCTCATCCGAAAGAACGGAATTTGCAAAAAGTGAATATCAATTGCGTTAAGTATAACCTGAAGCTAACCTATCGATGAAATGGGATATCCCCATAACCTTATTCGAGAGAATCGATTTAAAAGGCCCGCTTATGAGATTCAGCTTTCGCCAACTCGAAGTTTTCCTGGCCGCCGCCCGTTTCCAGAACATTACCCGCGCCTCGGAATACCTGGCCATGTCACAGTCTGCGGCCAGCAGTGCCCTCAAGGAGCTGGAAAACCAATTCGATATCCAGCTTTTTGACCGCGTTGGCAAACGTCTGCAGCTCAATGAGCTGGGGCGGTTGTACAGGCCAAAAGCCGAAGCGCTTCTGGCGCAGGCCCAGGAACTGGAACAGACCCTGAGCCGCCATTCCGAAGTGGGCGCCCTGAAAGTCGGCGCCACTTTAACTATTGGTAACTATCTGGCCGTAGGCGTCATGGCCCAATACATGAATACCCCTACCCACCCGAAAGTGGCACTGGAAGTAGCCAATACCCACAGCATTGCCAACCGGGTAAAAGATTTTGAACTGGACATCGGCATGATTGAGGGTGAACTTCAGTCGTCAGACCTGGAAGTGATTCCGTGGCGTCATGACCGGTTGATTCCATTCTGCTCGCCCGATCACCCCCTCGCCCGGCGTGATCAACTGACCGACGAAGACCTGCTCGAAGCGACCTGGATCATGCGCGAACAGGGTTCCGGCACCCGCCAGAGCTTTGAACGGGGCATGCATGGCCTGCTGCCGGATCTCAACATTCTTCTGGAGCTGGAGCACACCGAGGCCATCAAGCGGGCCGTGGAGGCCAACCTGGGCATCGGCTGCCTGTCGGAAGTGGTATTGGCGGACGCCTTCAAGCGCGGCAGCCTGGTACCACTGCCGCTGCCGGAGCACCGCACCTTCGAACGGCAGTTTTACTTCATCCTGCATAAACAGAAGTACCGCAGCGCCGGCATCGACCGGTGGATGGAATTGTGCCGGGCGCTTTAATCCGGAGATAAACCTCCGGACATAAAAAAACGCCAGCCCGGAGGCTGGCGTTTTTATCAGAACTTACTCAAGAAGTGCTTCAGGCAACGTTCGCCTCAGAAGCTTTCTTGGTGTAGTCCTCCATCTGGTCGAAGTTGAGATACTTGTAGATCTCTTTCGACATGCTGTTCAGGTCCTTGGCGTACTCCATGTACTCTGCCGGAGACGGCAGTTTACCCAGAACCGCACCCACAGCTGCCAGTTCCGCAGAGGTCAGGTACACGTTGGCACCATCGCCGAGGCGGTTCGGGAAGTTACGGGTAGAGGTAGACAGCACAGTGCTCTTGGCAGCAACACGCGCCTGGTTACCCATGCACAGTGAACAGCCCGGCATCTCGGTGCGAACACCGGCGGTGCCGTAGATGTTGAAGTAACCTTCTTCCATCAACTGCTCCTGGTCCATCTTGGTGGGAGGAGACATCCACAGACGGGTCTTCAGGGGTTCCTTGTTCTGCGCCAGCAGCTTGCCTGCGGCACGGAAGTGACCGATGTTGGTCATGCAGGAACCGATGAATACTTCGTCTACCTTGTCGCCAGCCACTTCAGACAGCTTACGGGCATCGTCCGGGTCGTTCGGGCAGCAAACGATCGGCTCTTTGATATCAGCCAGATCGATTTCAACAACGTGCGCGTATTCTGCGTCCTTGTCGGCACGCATCAGGCTCGGGTTGTCCAGCCACTCTTCCATCTTCTGGGCGCGACGCTCCAGAGTACGCGGATCGCCGTAACCTTCGGCAATCATCCAGCGCAGCATGGTGATGTTGGAGCGCAGGTACTCGGCCACAGACTCTTCAGACAGGTTGATGGTACAACCGGCTGCAGAACGCTCGGCAGAGGCGTCAGACAGTTCGAACGCCTGCTCGACGGTCAGGTGCTCCAGACCTTCGATTTCCAGGATACGACCAGAGAATTCGTTGATCTTGCCTTTCTTCTCAACGGTCAGCATGCCCTGCTTGATGCCGTACAGCGGAATCGCGTGTACCAGGTCACGCAGGGTGATACCCGGCTGCATTTCGCCTTTGAAGCGAACCAGCACAGATTCCGGCATATCCAGCGGCATAACGCCAGCAGCAGCGGCGAACGCTACCAGGCCAGAACCGGCCGGGAAAGAAATGCCCATCGGGAAACGGGTGTGGGAGTCACCACCGGTACCCACGGTGTCCGGCAGAAGCATACGGTTCAGCCAGGAGTGGATGATGCCGTCGCCCGGACGCAGGGAAACGCCGCCACGGTTACGGATGAAGTCCGGCATGGTGTGCTGCATTTCAACGTCAACCGGCTTCGGATAAGCAGCAGTGTGACAGAAAGACTGCATAACCAGGTCAGCCTGGAAGCCCAGACACGCCAGGTCTTTCAGCTCGTCACGGGTCATCGGACCAGTGGTGTCCTGAGAACCCACGGTAGTCATGTGTGGTTCGCAGTAAGTGCCCGGACGAACGCCCTGGCCTTCTTCCAGACCACAGGCCTTACCGACCATCTTCTGACCCAGGGTGAAGCCCTTGGTGCCGGCTTCCGGATCGCTTGGCAGACGGAAGATGTCAGTCGCACCCAGACCCAGTGCTTCACGCGCCTTGGCGGTCAGGCCACGACCGATGATCAGCGGAATACGACCGCCGGCCTGAACTTCGTCCAGGATTACGTCAGACTTCAGCTCGAACTCGGAGATGGTTTCACCAGCTTCGTTCAGAACCTTGCCTTCGTATGGGCGGATTTCGATAACGTCGCCCATGTTCATGTCGTCAACCGGAGCTTCGAATACCAGGGCGCCAGCGTCTTCCATGGTGTTGAAGAAGATCGGAGCAACCTTGTTACCGATACACACACCACCGGCGCGCTTGTTCGGCACACCCGGAATGTCTTCACCGAAGAACCACAGAACAGAGTTGGTGGCAGACTTACGTGAAGAACCGGTACCTACTACGTCGCCTACGAAGGCAACCGGCAGGCCTTTGGATTTGATTTCGTCGATCTGGCTCATCGGGCCGGTAACACCCGGCTCTTCCGGCTTCAGACCATCGCGTTCCATTTTGTAGGCAGCGCGGGCGTGCAGCGGGATGTCCGGACGGGACCATGCATCCGGCGCCGGAGACAGGTCGTCAGTGTTGGTTTCGCCGGTAACCTTGAAAACCACCATCTTGGTGCTTTCCGGAACCTTCTTCTTATTGGTGAACCACTCGGCATTGGCCCAGGATTCAACAACAGACTTGGCAACGGCGTTGCCAGCGTCCATTTTTTCTTTAACGTCGTTGAAGGCATCAAACATCAGCAGAGTGTGCTTGAGCTCTTCACCAGCCAGTTCGGCCAGCTCGCTGTCGTCGAGCAGGTCAACCAGTGTTTCGATGTTGTAGCCGCCCTGCATCATGCCCAGCAGCTGAACCGCTTTCTTCTTGTCGATCAGCGGAGAAGAGGCTTCGCCCTTGACGATGGCAGACAGGAAAGCAGCCTTTACGTAGGCAGCTTCGTCCACACCTGGCGGAACGCGGTTTTCCAGCAGGTAAACCAGAGTTTCCTCTTCGCCTGCAGGCGGATTCTTCAGCAGTTCTACCAGCTCGGCAGTCTGCTCAGGATTCAGTGGCTTGGGGGGGATACCCAGGGCTTCACGTTCGGCAACGTGTTCACGGTAGGCTTCTAACACGATATTGGACCCTCATCAGTTGGAATGTCCCGCATTAACGGCTTCAGCCGGCGGGAGTTTTTGGCGGTAAAGGCCGAGGGGGCCTCTGAATAACACCTCAAATCACCTGTTTGGGTTTCAGGATTTATTCAGAGACTCCCTGAACTGGCGCTGCATTGTATAGGAAACCCCGTATAAAGTTAAGTTGGACAGAGGTCGGAGGCATCTGTTACGTGCGTTATACTCCGGCGCTTGTGCAAAATGACCGGATTCAAGATATGACCGACGCCCTGCAAGAGATTCACGACTTCCTGCCCTGCCGCACTCCGCAGCGATGGATGGATAACGCCCTGGCCAACCAGGATCTGATGCTGATCGACCACGCCCACTGCGAAAAAAAAGCAGCCTCCACGGCGCTCAGCCTGATGTATCGCTACCTGGACAACGTGGACCTGCTCAACAAGATGTCGCGACTGGCCCGGGAAGAGTTGCGCCATTTCGAGCAGGTGCTGGCCATCATGCAGAAGCGCGGAATTGAATATACCCACCTGTCGCCGGCGCGCTATGCCGCCGGCCTGCGGGCAGAAGTTCGTGGAGAGGATCCTGGCCGCCTGGTCGACATTCTGATCGTCGGCGCCATCATCGAAGCCCGCTCCTGCGAACGCTTCGCCGCCCTCGCCCCGCATCTGGACAAAGAACTGGCGGACTTTTACAACGGCCTGCTGAAATCCGAAGCGAGGCATTACCAGGACTACCTGAAACTCGCCGAACAGACCCAGGGCGGCCCGGTGGACGAGCGCGTAGCCGAATTCCTGGCCATCGAAAAGCAACTGATTGAAGCACCGGACAATGAATTCAGGTTTCACAGTGGGCCGGTAAAAGACTGACTTTTTGTCTTCTCTTCTTTTCCGTGTTCTTCCGTGGATTCCGTGGCAAAAAACAAAAAGGGGCTCCCGCAGGAGCCCCTTTTCTTTTTACAGCTTCTTTATATTCTGAAGCTTACCGCTCGATATGCTGATACTCACCGGCATCGGAGGTTGCCAGAGTACCAATCACGATGGCAATCCAGGCCATGATAAAGCCAGGAATGATCTCGTAAACGCCCGGACCACCCATGAACTCGGCGTTCCAGCCCAGGGAAATCCAGACCATCACCGTCACAGCACCGGTGATCAGACCGGCAACAGCACCGGCACCATTCATCCGCGGCCACATCAGCGACAGGATAATCAGCGGACCAAAGGCGGAACCGAAGCCTGCCCAGGCGTTACTGACCAGCGCCAGAACCTGAGAGTCCGGATCAGAGGCGATAATGGCAGCAGCGATACCAACCAGCACCACGCACAGACGGCCAATGTTTACGCATTCGCGGTCACTGGCTTCCTTGCGCAGGAACAGGCGGTAGAAGTCCTCGGTCAGAGAGCTCGAAGACACCAGCAACTGACTGGAAATGGTACTCATTACCGCAGCCAACAGAGCGGCATACAGGAAGCCGGTGATCAGCGGATGGAACAGCATTTCAGACAGGATGATGAAGATGGTTTCCGGGTCGGCAACGTCCATGCCGTTACGCACCGCGTAGGCACGACCGAACACACCCAGGGAGATAGCACCAATCAGAGAGATCGCCATCCAGGACATGCCGATATTCCGGGCAATGGGAACATCCTTCAGGGTGCGGATCGCCATGAAACGCACGATGATGTGTGGCTGCCCGAAATAGCCAAGACCCCAGGTAACCGCAGACAGGAAGCCGATAAAGGTCAGCCCTTCGGTCCAGGACAGTAACGTCGGGTCCACTTCGTTAAGGGTTTGCGAAGCCTGGGCGAAACCGCCACCGCCTTCACCCCAGAGTACCACGGCAGGCATGATCACCAGCGCCAGCATCATGATGCAGCCCTGAACAAAGTCGGTCATGCTCACCGCCAGGAAGCCCCCAACCACGGTATAGGCCAGAACTACGCCCAGAGTGATAAGGATGCCCACGGCATAGTCGCTCATACCCGGCACGTTGATGATTTCAGAGAAGGCACTTTCAAACAGCTTGCCACCCGCAACCAGGCCAGATGCCGTATAGACCGCGAAGAACAATACAATAACAATCGCCGAAATGGTCCGCAGCGGCAACGCTTTGGTCGGGAAGCGATTAGACAGGAAAGCCGGGATCGTCAGGGCGTTGCCGTAGTGAACTGTTTGTTCACGCAGACGGGGCGCCACAAACACCCAGTTGAGGAATGCACCGACAAACAGACCGATACCGATCCAGGCCGAAGCAAGACCAGACACAAACAGCGCCCCCGGGAGACCCAGAAGCAGCCAGCCACTCATATCCGAGGCACCAGCCGACAATGCAGCCACCTTCGGGCTGAGCTTGCGGCCACCCAACATGTAATCTTCCGAAGAAGACGTTGATGTGCGCATCGCATAGAGACCGATGATGATCATCACCGCAAAGTAAAGGAATAGACTTATCCAGACACCACTAGCCATAAGGCTCCTCCGGTTTGATGAGTCGGATGAGATCCGCTCTTATGGTACCGCCCTGCCTGCTGGCGGGCCCGGTACCGTTTTTCTTTTTTACCCCTGCACGTCAGGCCTGCGCCGAACGCCTCCCGCACACTTCCTTTCACTATAGCTTATCTTCACTTCCATGCGACTTTAGCCTACATGTACGGACAGGAGTCTCAGACCGGTATAAATTAGTATTACTACGGACCCCGGGCTTACAAAATTCTCCGATTCTTTTGCACAATCCTACGGGACTGCCATAAAACCACCGATTCAGGCGACATTTTCACCAATCTGCAACCGGGTTGGCGTAGTACCCTTATATTTCTTGAGGGCATTTGTCAGTGCGCTCTGAGAGGAGAAGCCGGTCCGGTAACTGATTTCGGAGACCGAAAGCGGGGTAGATGTCAGCAAGCCGACAGCCTGATCCAGGCGGGTCTGTAACAGAAACTGATGAGGGGTCACGCCAGAGACTTCCCGGAAAACATCGTGAAAACGACTGACACTCAGACAGGCCACCTTGGCCAGATCCTGGACAGTAATTTTCTGATGCAGGTTATCCATGATGTAACGGCGAATGATTTCCGGGCTGAGGCTATGGCGGTTCGCTACGGATTGCTGCCGGTCAGAAATGCGGTCAGCCATACAGTAGAGAATGCTGGCGCTCAGATGTTGATGCAAAGCGGCATTGTCTGGCGCCCGGTCAAACTCACCGGCGGCAAACTGCACCAGCCCCTGCAGACGACTGTCCATCTGCACGGTTCTGGGCTTCTCGAACAGCCGTACCATACGCTCGTAATCGGCATGGAGGGAGGAATTCAGCACCGGGCTGAGGGGGTCCAGGTTGATCACCAGTACGTGGTTCTGGTGATCACCGCAGTAATCATGTCGGGCCTCGGTGGGGACCAGACACGCCTTCCAGGTATCCAGGTGAGAGCCCGCCCCGTCGACACTCAGATCGGCTTCACCACGAACACCGAGCACAACCTGATGATGTTCGTGATAGTGCTGATGGGTAGCAATGGGAAGCTTCAGCAGTTTTGCGTTCAGCATTACAACTGGCGACCATTAATTGAGAATGTGCCTCAATTAAAGCAGATCCTGCGGAAAAGTGCACGAAATCAGCCGCTCAACCGGCTTGATGTGACCGGTTAACCAGGGCCGTCAAAAGCGCGGACACACTGGCCGACACCTGCTCCAGCGGCAATTCGGCATTGACCACATGATATTGCCCGGGCATGGCCGTAGCCCGTTCGAGGTAGGTATTGCGAATACGCTGGAAGAAGTCCAGAGCCTCCTGCTCAAAGCGGTCAAGCTCCCCTCTTTTCTGCGCTCTTGCCATGCCGGTCTCGACCGGGGCATCCAGAAGAATCACATGATCGGGACGAACATCGCCCTGAACCAGGGTTTCAAGCAGAGCAATCCGCTCACTCGAAACACCACGACCGCCACCCTGATAGGCAAACGTAGCGTCGGTAAAACGGTCACATAGAACCCACTTGCCCTCATCAAGCGCCGGCAGAATCCGGTTATGCAGGTGCTGGGCGCGGGCAGCAAACATCAACAGCAGCTCCGTGGTTTCATTGACCGGCTCTTCCCTCGGCGCCAACAGCAGCTCACGGATTTTTTCGGCCATAGGCGTGCCACCCGGTTCACGGGTCACAATGAAGTCCACTCCCAGGGCCTCAAGAGTGGCGGCCGCCTGCTTCAGCTGGGTGGATTTACCCACCCCTTCCGTGCCTTCAAAGGTAATAAACCGGCCTCTGGCTGCCATCAGTCCTGCCCACCTTCTGAGTCATCGGTTACCGGTGCCGGCGATGACCGGTAATCTTCGCGGCGGTTCAACTGGAAGGCCCGCACTGCGCGCTGGTGCTCGGCCAGGGTTCTCGAAAACTTATGGCTGCCGTCACCCCGGGCAACGAAATACAGAGCATCACCCTCCGCCGGATGCAGCGCAGCATGAACGGCCGCACGCGCAGGCATGGCAATGGGAGTGGGCGGCAAGCCGTCAATCCGGTAGGTGTTGTAAGGCGTATGGGTGCTGAGATCCCGGCTACGAATGCGCCCGTCATAACCATCGCCCATGCCATAGATTACCGTCGGGTCCGTTTGCAGACGCATACCTTTATTCAGACGTCGCACAAATACTCCGGCAACCTCTTTGCGCTCACCGGCAACACCGGTTTCACGCTCAATAATCGAAGCCATAATCAGGGCTTCGTAGGGTGAGTCATAGGGAAGGCCCTCTTCCCGGTTTTCCCACTCTTCCTGAAGCACCTCTACCATTCGGTTGTAGGCACGCTGAAGAACGTCCAGATCGCTCTCATCGCCACTGAACAGGTAAGTATCGGGATAGAACCAACCCTCCGGATGCTGATCCGGCGCGCCCACAGCCTCCATGATGCGTTCATTGCTCCAATCCGTTGTGACCTTTTCCAACTGCTCATTGGAAGCCAGCTCAGCACGCATATCTGCGAAGGTTCTACCCTCGATAAACTGCACAGACCAGAGCTTCACCTTGCCTTCAACCATGTTTTCTATCAGGGCAACCGGCGTTATTGCCGGAAACAACTCGTAGTCACCGGCTTTGATCCTGGTCTGTTCCGGGCTCAATCGTCCGTATATCCGCAGCCACAGGGCGTTATCAATATAACCTTCACGCTCCATCTGCCGGGCCAGCTGGTTAAAACCGGTGCCTGACTCAACCGTCATCAGACCAGGCTCATCAATGGCGATGGGTTGTTTGAGTGTCTGCAGCCCCTGCCATACCCATAGACCACCACCGGCGCCCACAAGCACCGCAACCGTAACCAGCAGAATCAGTAATTTCTTGAACACTATGATTAGTCCATCTTTGTCGGTGAACCACAGATTGTGGCAAGCCGGTTATCCACAGGCAAATCCTGATCAGCCAGGTTGCGAACCGGAACAATGCCTAACACGGAATTCGTCAGATACAGCCCCCGACACCGGTCAGACATCAGCCATTCCAGCGTGATCGGTGCCTCTTGAACAGGCTCACCGCTGGCACGCAGGCAGCCCAGAACATGCGATCGCATAACCCCGGAAACCGCCAGTGTAGCGCCCGGCGGTGTCAGCCAGCCGGCATCCGTCAGGACGAAGATATTGGTTCGGGTACCTTCCACCACATGCCCTTCCGAATTGCTCATCAGCACTTCGAAAATCGGGCCTTGCAGTGCTCGAGCCGCCATGACCTGTTCAAGCCGGTTAAGCGATTTAATGCCACACAACAGCGGGTTCACGGTCAGAGGAACCGGCGAGAACTCAACACACACGCCCCTTGCGTCCGGGGCCGGCGGAGCCGGGGAATGAGCCACCAGCAGATTGGGCTGCATGCCCGGGGCCGGCTGGTAGCCGCGCCCGCCGGCGCCCCGGGTAAGCGTCAGCTTGAGAACCCAGGGAGCCTGGCCGTCGTTCTGCGAATAATGACCGGAGAATTCCGCCAGGGCGCCAACGGCAATTTTCTCCAGTTCGCCACGACTGGCAGGAATACCCAGGCGGCGGGCGTCTTTGGTCAGCCGGTCCAGGTGTCCGGACAGCAAAGGCGCATGAGCGCCTTCCGCCCGAATGGTTTCGAACAGACCATCACCATAGGCCAGCCCACGATCTGCTGCTGGCAGGCCGCCCTCATCCGCCCGGTATACCTGAACCACTTGTTTCTCAATCCTCGTAGCGTCGAACGATCAGGGTGCCGTTGGTGCCACCGAAGCCGAACGAGTTGGACAAGGCCACTCGGGCATCAGACTGACGGCTCTTGTGAGGCACGAAATCCAGATCACAGCCTTCGTCCGGGTTCTCCAGATTGATGGTTGGCGGCAGAACGCCCTCTTTCACGGCCAGTGTTGAGAAGATGGCTTCCACCGCACCGGCAGCGCCCAGCAAATGACCGGTTACAGACTTGGTACTGCTCATGGCCAGTTTTTCAGCGTGGCTGCCAAACACAGACTTCACGGCGGCCACTTCGGCCACATCGCCAACCTGTGTGGACGTGCCATGGGCATTAATGTAGTCGATGTCTTCCGGAGTCAGCCCGGCATCGCGAATGGCATTGCGCATGGAGCGGGCCGCACCATCGCCATCGGAAGGAGGCGAGGTAATGTGATGGGCGTCATCACTCATACCAAAACCAATCACCTCGCCGTAAATGGTGGCACCACGGGCAAGGGCATGCTCAAGCTCCTCGAGCACTACAACACCGGCACCGTCGCTCAGCACGAAACCATCGCGGTCCCTGTCCCAGGGACGGCTGGCTTTCTCCGGCTCGTCATTACGGGTAGACAGCGCCCGCGCGGAAGCAAAACCGGCAATACTGGTGCGTGTTGTCGCCATTTCCGAACCACCAGCCAACATGACATCTGCGTCGCCATAGGCAATGGTTCTGGCGGCATAGCCAATATTGTGGGTACCGGTGGTGCAGGCCGTTACGATGGCGATATTGGGACCCTGGTATCCGAAACGAATGGCGGTATTGCCGGACACCATGTTGATAACGGAAGCAGGCACAAAGAAAGGCGACACTTTGCGGGGGCCGGACTGGTGCATCTGAATAACATTCTTTTCAATGTACTCAATACCACCAATGCCCGAACCAATAGCGACACCTACGCGTTCACGATCCAGCTTTTCGAACTGTTCCAGACCGCTGTCGTCCACTGCCTGCTGAGCGGCAACCAGGCCATAGTGGATAAAGGCGTCCAGCTTACGGGCTTCCTTGGTGGTCAGATACGGCTCCAGATCCAGGTCTTTAACGCCTCCACCGATACGAGTGCTGTAATCAGTTGCGTCAAATCTGTCAATTGGCCGGATGCCACTGCGCCCGGCACACACACCTTCCCAACTGGCACGGACATCATTGCCTACCGGAGACACCATTCCCATACCTGTGATAACAACCCGTCGCTTGCTCATACCCCTGTCACCCACTGTTCCTTTCAATTACCAGGATTATCAAATTTCGCCCAATAAAAAAGCCGCCCTTCATAAAACTCAAAGGACGGCTTTCTACTGGTTATCTGCTAACTTGCAGACTATCAGGTGTGCGAGACGATGTAGTCAATCGCGTCCTGAACGGCGCCCAGTTTCTCGGCTTCTTCATCAGGAATTTCAGTTTCAAATTCCTCTTCCAGAGCCATAACCAGCTCAACAGTGTCCAGTGAGTCAGCGCCAAGATCCTCTACAAAAGAAGATGTGTTCTGAACCTCGGACTCTTTAACGCCCAACTGCTCACAAACGATCTTCTTAACGCGCTCTTCAACTGTACTCATAATATCCTCACTTTGTGTGTCAACCAGGCAACTCAATGGCCGCCAGTTTAGTTTAAACCCTACCTGCAAACAAGCAGGGATTCATTCCAACATGCAGTGTGGCACAGGGTTGTACAACGGCCTGAAAAACAGGCTCAACCCATGTACATGCCACCATTCACATGAATCGTTTCTCCGGTTACGTAAGCTGCGCCGGCAGATGCCAGAAAAGCCACTACCGAAGCCACCTCTTCGGGTTCCCCAAGGCGACCAGCCGGTATGTTCTCCAGCATGGCATCGCGTTGTTTGTCTTCCAGTTTCTTGGTCATGTCAGTGTCAATAAACCCGGGAGCCACACAGTTGGCGGTAATACCCCGATTTGACATCTCCTTGGCCAGGCTGCGGGTAAAACCTTCAACACCCGCTTTTGCTGCACAGTAATTGCCCTGACCGGGATTTCCCATACTGGCAACCACTGAGCTGACATTGATGATCCGGCCCCAACGAGCCTTCGCCATACCACGAAGAACGGCCTTACTTGTACGGTAAACGCTGGAAAGATTAGTTTCCAGCACTTCTGACCAATCGTCGTCCTTCAATCGCATGAGCAGGTTATCGCGTGTGATCCCGGCATTATTGACCAGAATCAAAGGCGCGCCAGATTGCTCTGTCAACTGCTTCAAACCTGCCTGAATGCTGTCTGGTTCGGCAACATTCATTACAATGCCATAACCATTCAGACCGGCTTCTTTAAAGCCTGCGGTAATGGCCTCGGCACCGCCTTCTGATGTGGCAGTACCTACCACTTCGGCACCTTGCCGGCCCAACTCGTGGGCAATAGCCTTGCCGATCCCCCGGCTTGCACCGGTTACCAGCGCTACTTTGCCTTCCAAAGACATAACAGACTCCGTTTAATCAGGACTGGCCAAACGCCTCGATAGCGCTTGTCAGCGAATCGGGATTTTCGATGTTGTGTACCGGAAGCTTGCGGTCAATACGCTTGATGAGACCCGCCAGAACCTTGCCGGGGCCGCATTCAACGGCAATGCCGGCACCCTCGCCAGTCAGGGCGCGCACGGAATCCGTCCAGAGCACCGGGGAATACAACTGTTTGATCAGATTGGATTTCAACTCTTTAGCATCGGTGACCGGGCTGGCGTTGACATTCTGCACAACCGGAATTCGTGCGTCGTTAAAGGTTACATCCTCCAGCGCTTCTGCCAGCTGCTCGGCAGCCCCCTTCATCAGGGCGCAGTGCGAGGGCACACTCACCGACAAAGGCATGGCCTTGCGGGCACCCCTGGATTTACAAGCTTCGATGGCCCGTTCAACTGCCGCCGTAGAACCGGCAATAACAACCTGCCCCGGGGCATTAAAGTTAACGGCAGCGACCACATCACCCTGTGCTGCTTCTTCACAGGCAGCAACCACATCGGCGTCTTCCAGGCCGATAATGGCAGCCATCTTCCCCTCACCGGCAGGCACAGCGTCCTGCATGAGCTCGCCACGCAGTTGCACCAGCTTTACGGCTTCTACAAAGTCCAGACTTTCAGCCGCTACCAGAGCGCTGTACTCACCCAGGCTGTGGCCGGCAACAAAATTTGGGCGAGGGCCGTCGGCCACACACCACTCACGCCACAGGGCAACGCTGGCAGTCAGCAAAGCCGGCTGGGTAACGGTAGTCTGGTTCAGCTCTTCGGCCGGACCATGCTGGCACAGATGCCAGAGATCGTAACCAAGAACGTTGGATGCGTCATCGAAGGTCTCGGTCACCATTGTCCAGGCTTCGGCAGCTGAAAGCATACCGACTGACTGTGACCCCTGACCGGGAAAAATAAATGCTGATTTCATGGGCGGAATCTTATCGTTATCGAAGGGTTGGTTAAGATTAGCCAAAAGTACAATTAAGGCTAATTATCCCTGAATACGGGGCAGATTGCGGGCCGACTTTAGTCTCAAGAATGCCATGATCCATTAAACCATCAGGTCGTCTAACCGCTCATTGATGCGCTGAGGCACTTCCAGTTCCACTTCGCGCACCGCCTGATCAATCGCGGCGCGCATGGCACGTTCGTTGGCATTACCATGGCTTTTGATCACCACGCCCTGCAGCCCCAGCAAGCTGGCGCCGTTATGGCGTGAAGGATCCACAAGCCGCAGCAACCGACCGACAATCGGCCGGGCCAGCAAACCCACGAAGCGCCCGTAAAGCGAACGGGTGAAAGCCTGCTCCATCAGTTCGATCAGCAGACCAGCAACACCCTCACCGGTTTTCAGCGCAATGTTGCCGACAAAACCGTCACAGACTACAACATCGGCAACGTCCCGAAACAGGTCGCTGCCCTCGACATAGCCGATATAGTTCAGGGTTTCACACTGGGCCAGCATGTGAGATGCCAGGCGTACCTGCTCGTTACCCTTGATCTCTTCCTCGCCAACGTTCAGCAACGCAACGCGAGGCTCAGGCTGACTGCAGATTGCGGTCGCCATCAAAGAGCCCATCAAGGCGTACTGATACAGGTTTTCTGCCGTGGAATCGACATTGGCCCCGAGATCCAGAACATGGCACCGGCCACGAAGCGAGGGAATCAGTTTGGCGATCGCAGGCCTTTCAATGCCCGGATACATGCGGATAATTGAGCGCCCGAAAGCCATCAACGCACCGGTATTTCCGGCGCTGACACACCCCTGGGCTTCGTTATCGCGCACCAGCCCCAGAGCAATGGCCATGGAAGAATTTCTTTTGTGGCGCAGCGCATGAGACGGTCGCTCATTCATCTTCACCACATCTGCCGCTTCGACAATGCGAATTCTTGCATGGCCATCACGCAACAAGGCCTCAAGCTCGCTCCGTATTCCTACCAGAACGATACTCAAGGCCTCGTTTTCACGCACTGCTTCCAGAGCAGCAGGAACTACCACTGCGGGACCGTGGTCGCCGCTCATGGCATCAATAGCTATGGTGACCGACGTACTCACCGTTCTTCCATGAGCCATGATTCAGAAGCAGATCCTGACGAGATCACTCGTCGGAAGCTTCTACAACCTGCTTACCACGATAGAAACCGTCTGGAGACACGTGGTGACGACGATGAATCTCGCCGGTGGTTGCATCGGTAGACAGAGTGGCAGTGCTCAGCGCGTCGTGTGAACGGCGCATGCCACGCTTGGAACGGGTTTTGCGATTCTTCTGTACAGCCATGATTATGCTCCTGACCTTTTTACGAAAACGTTAGTGCTTTGTGGTCTTGAGGCCCGCCAGCACACTGAACGGGTTATCCTCGCGATTCTTCGCCTCAGGCTCATCGGGTGTCTGTTCAGGCTCAAGCGCCTCCAGATCCTCTTTTGCCGGGCAGTCTTGCCGCTCGTGCAACGGAAAGGGCGGCAACACCAGAAGCAACTCGTCTTCTATCATTGCCCACAAATCCGCATTGAAATCTTCCACCGGAAATGGCTCGAGAACCTTGGGAAGCCGCTGCGCCTGTTCATCGCTGGTTACAAAACCCAACTCGAAGTGCGACTCCAGAGCTGTCTGCATCCCACTCAGGCAACGCTGACACTCCAGAACCACTGGCGCGGACAATTCGCCCGACACAACCCTGCGACGCTCACTGTCCATGAAGAAGGACAAGGTCACGCGGCACTCGCTGCCTTCCTGCAAACCCGGAACTGCCTCACGAAAACGAGAAAGACCCAGAAGCGGGACTACCCCCTCCAGGGTTACGTTTTGCTCCGCCAACCGGTAAGGGTCAACGAATTTTGGCAGTTCAGCATTCGGCGCTTCAGACATAGGCGCGCAATTTTAGGGACGAGGCGGCCCAGTGTCAAAGACTTAATGGACTTTCTGCCAGGCCCTTGCCTTTAGATAGGGGTATTTTACGATACAGGTACCGACAAAACACACACTCCCTGAGCGAAGCCTCCTTTATGACCCGTCCGGATATTGTACTCGCCTCTTCATCACCTTACCGCAAAAGCCTTCTGGCAAGACTGGAACTGCCCTTTCGTTGCGCCAGCCCGGACATCGATGAAACAGCCTTGCCCGGAGAAGCCGCCGAAGCCCTGGCCCTTCGCCTTGCCACAGGCAAAGCCAGGGCCCTGGCAGAAGACAACCCGGAAAGCCTGATTATCGGCTCAGACCAGGTCGCAGCCTTGCCCGACGGATCGATTCTGGGCAAACCGGGCTGCCACCAGCAGGCCAAAGCCCAACTGGCGAGGTCCAGCGGCCAGCGCGTGCAGTTCCTGACCGGCCTGGCCGTACTCGACACCCGCAACAACACTCTGAAAACATGCTGCGAGAGGTTTGACGTAAACTTCCGGACACTCTCTGAGACAGAAATCGAAGGCTACCTGTGCAAGGAGCAACCTTACGACTGCGCCGGCAGCTTCAAGATGGAAGGCCTGGGCATCGCCCTGTTCAGTAGCCTGAACGGGCGAGACCCCAACAGCCTTGTGGGCCTGCCATTGATTGCACTGAGCGATCTGCTCAGGGACTTCGGCATCAACCCATTACTTCAATCCTGACAGAACCACCTGCCTGGGCTTGTCACGATCAACGGAGCTCGAACCGGGATTCCATCAGCTGATTGGCCACACCTTCGCCAACCGACACACCCAGTTGATCCACCAGTTCCCGGAACGGCGATTTACCGCGGGTATAGTCAACCAGCGTCTCCTGACCCACCAGCTGACGCGCCACCCAGGAAGTACTACCCAAACCGTCAACCAGGCCCAGCTCCAGGGCCTGCTCGCCACTCCAGACCAGCCCGCTGAACAGCTTGTCGTTATCGCTCAGGCGATCACCCCGCCCTTCCTTGACGGCCTCGATAAACTGCTGGTGAGTGTTCTCCAGAACGCTCTGCCAGAAATCCACCTCCTCTTCCTGTTCCGGTGAAAACGGGTCGAGAAACGCCTTGTTATCACCCGCCGTATACAGCCGGCGATCAACGCCCACCTTGTCCATCAGGTCGGTAAAACCGAAACCACCGGCCACAACACCGATAGAGCCCACCAGACTGGCGCGATTGGCGTAAATCTCATCCGCAGCTGCGGCAATATAGTAGGCTCCCGATGCGCCGATATCGGAAATCACGGCATAGAGCTTCTTATCGGGATACTCATCGCGCAGGCGCAACATTTCGTCATAGATGTACCCGGCCTGCACCGGACTGCCACCAGGGCTGTTTATGCGCATGACAACCGCACGGGAATTCCCGGCCTCAAAGGCCGAGCGTAGCGCACCCACAATATTGTCAGCGCTCGCCGGCTCTTCATCAGCAATGGGGCCATTAACCTCAACCACCGCCGTGTGAGCTTCAGCCGACGTTTGCACGTCACCCCCCAGCGGCGACCGGATAAAGAACAGCAGAGCGATCAGGTATCCGAATGTCAGCAACTTGAAGAAAATACCCCAACGCCGGCTGCGACGCTGCTCTGCCTGCAGCGACATCACCAGCTTTTCAATCAGCTTCCAGTCACGGCCGGACTCAGGCGGCATCGCCGGCTTTTTCTGGCCGAACAGACCGCGCTTTCGAGCCGGTTTCTCCTGCTCCTGCTCCGGCTCGGCCGGCTTGTCACCCCACTCCGGTGGCTTATCCGATTCCCAATCACTCATTCGTCATTCCTTTTCAGACACAAAGACAAAATCAAAGGCCAAGAACCCGGCGCAACTCATCGACAGAGCTGACCACCGCGTGCGGATCGTACTGCCCCAGCACATCGCGCTTGTGAACGCCCCACTCCACACCAATGGAGGGCATCCCGGCCCGCTGCGCCATTTCAAGATCGTAACGGGTGTCGCCAATCATCACCGCCTCTTCAGGCCTGTGACCATGAAAAGCCAGAATTTCCTCAAGCATCAACGGATCCGGCTTGGAACGCGTTTCATCAGCACAGCGGGTAATCTGGAAATGATGCCCCAGACCACTGCTCGTCAGAGCCCCTTCCAGGCCACGGCGACTCTTGCCGGTGGCGACCGAACAGGCCCGGCCACCGGCACGGATATCAGCCACCACCTGAGCCATACCCTCAAAGACATTCTGCGGGGTGGTCTGCTTCATAAAAAAGTAACGGGCATAACCTTCACGCATCTTCCGGACATCTTCCGGCTCAATGCCCGGATACAATTGCTCCAGCGCCTCAACAATCCCGAGACCGATAATATCCCGATAAGCGGCTTGCTCCAGTGCCGGGAACCCCAGCTCCGTCGCCGCCTGATGCAGGCTGTCAGCAATATGGTCGACAGAGTCGACCAGGGTGCCGTCCCAGTCAAAAATTACGAGCTTCACATTCATTGATTACTACCTTGTTTACGCTGCCCGAGGGCCCGAAGCACATTGCTGAACGCATCGTCATAGGGCGCCTCCAGAGTCATTGCCTGCTCAGATCCCGGCAACCGGAATTCCAGTGCCTGCGCATGCAGCATCAGCCGCTGGCCGCCAACCGCGCGAAAAGCCTTCAGGCTGGCATCATCCATGTATTTATCATCACCGGCAATCGGATGGCCGGCCCAGGCCGCATGCACACGAATCTGATGGGTGCGCCCGGTCACCGGCGACGCTTCCACCAGACTGTAACCCTGAAAGCGTTGCAGACATTTGAACAATGTCAGCGATTCCTTGCCCTCAGAACTGACCTTCACCCGCCTTTCACCGTTAGGCATTTCATAGCGCAGCAACGGCTCCGCCACTTTCTTCATCTTTGCCGGCCAGTCCCCGGCTACCAGCGCATGGTAATGCTTACGAATCCGCTTGTTGCGCAGTTCATCCTGCAGAAAACGCAATGCCGAGCGCTTTCTGGCCACCATCACCAGGCCAGACGTGTCTCTGTCCAGCCGGTGCACCAGCTCCAGAAACTTCGCCTGTGGCCGCGCAGCCCGCAACACCTCAATCAGACCGAAGCTCAGCCCGCTACCACCATGAACGGCAATACCCGAAGGCTTGTTAACCACCAGCATGTCATCGTTCTCGAACACCACCGCAGACTCCATCACCGCCTGCACTCGGTCACCCGGCTTCGGCTGCTCAGGCTTACTTTGCTGCACAATCGGTGGAATACGCACTACATCGCCGGCCTGCAACCGGGAACTCTGCTTCACCCGGCCCTTGTTTACCCGCACCTCTCCTTTGCGAATAATGCGATAGACAACACCCTTAGGCACGCCCCTCAGCCTCGCCATCAGGAAATTGTCCACCCGCTGGCCAGCCATATCTTCATCCACCGTCACCCACTGCACCTTTGTCTGCACCGGGCCCGGCGCAGCGGTTGTTGCGGCCGGCTTTCGCGGGTCCTGCCCGCCCAGCCTGGGCTTGCTCTGGGAGTGCGGCGACTTACGTGATCTGGATGGTTTATTGCGAGACTGAGGCTTGCGCGACATGAGAAACCTTGTGTCGGGATAAAACGCAGGATTGAACGGCCAGAGTCAAACTGTTATATTCGGGCGTGCTCTGTCGTTTGTCTACGGCCTGACGAACTCTGGTCAGAAGCCGGAGCGACAGCAGTATACCGACACTGATAAAGAGTTTGAACGCTGCCACCCAATCATTACCGGGTACAGCCAGAAACACGCTTCCGACCCCCGTTCAGATCCAGAGAGACTGAAACCGGCCCGGGAGCAGAAGTAACCGACCGGAAAACCGTCGGGCGACATCGCGAAGAATCATTGCCACGCAAAGCCGGGCCGTCCATCAAACCAATACGACGTGAGACCCAGGCCTTTGTGTGAACCTGAAAACGGATATTATGCGTCAACAGACACGTACCCTGTTTGGTCCCGACCTGCCTGATCGCAGGCAGATCGTCACTGGTGGTCTCAGATCCGCTGGATCAAGCCCCAAAAGGGATTGATCCGTCTGGCCGCCGGCCTCCCTGCACTACCAGGGCCCGCGGCACGCACATCCCGCTTCGCTGATGCGAGCTCCCCCGGTTTTCTGTCATAAACAGACGACAGGAACCCTTTCTTTCCATGAAAAGAATGCTGATCAATGCAACCCATCCCGAAGAGTTGCGCGTAGCCCTGGTAGACGGCCAAAGGCTGTTCGATCTGGACATCGAATCCAGTTCCCGCGAGCAGAAGAAGGCCAACATTTATAAAGGCCGCATCACCCGTGTTGAGCCCAGCCTGGAAGCCGCCTTTGTCGACTTCGGCGCTGACCGCCACGGCTTTTTGCCCCTGAAGGAAATCTCCAAAGACTACTTCAAGAAATCCCCTGGCCAGATCGAAGGCAAAATCAACATCAAGGATGTTGTCTCCGAAGGCCAGGAAGTCATCGTTCAGGTCGACAAGGAAGAGCGCGGCAATAAAGGCGCCGCACTGACCACCTTTGTATCCCTGGCTGGCCGTTACCTGGTACTGATGCCCAACAACCCTCGTGCAGGCGGTATCTCCCGCCGCATTGAAGGCGATGAGCGGGCACAGCTGAAAGACGCCATGAACGATGTCCAGACCCCGAAAGGCATGGGCATCATCGTGCGTACCGCCGGCATCGGTCGTACCACCGAAGAACTCCAGTGGGATCTGGACTACCTGGTCCAGTTCTGGGAAGCCATTACCCAGGCCTCCGAAGAGCGTAAAGCGCCGTTCCTGATTCACCAGGAAAGCAACGTTATCATTCGCGCCGTACGCGATTACCTCCGCCAGGACATTGGCGAAGTGCTGATTGACTCCGAAACCGTGCACGAAGATGTGCTCAGCTTCGTACGCGCCGTGATGCCCACCTTCGAAAACAAGATCAAGCTGTACAAGGACGAGATCCCGCTGTTCAGCCGGTACCAGATCGAAGGCCAGATCGAGACCGCCTTCCAGCGGGAAGTAAAACTCCCCTCCGGCGGCTCCATCGTGATCGACCCCACCGAAGCGCTGGTGTCCATCGACATCAACTCCTCGCGCGCCACCAAGGGCCAGGACATCGAAGAAACAGCGCTGCAGACCAACCTGGAAGCGGCCGAAGAAATTGCCCGCCAGCTGCGCCTGCGTGACATGGGCGGTCTGGTGGTCATCGACTTCATCGACATGACCCCGGCACGCCACCAGCGTGAAGTGGAACAGAAAATGCGCGAAGCCCTGGAAATTGACCGGGCCCGCGTACAGGTCGGCAAGATTTCCCGTTTCGGCCTGCTGGAAATGTCCCGTCAGCGCCTGCGTCCGTCTCTGGGTGAAACCCGCAGCGAAGTCTGCCCCCGCTGTGAAGGCCAGGGCACCATTCGTGGCATCGAATCACTGGCGCTTTCCATCATGCGCCTGATCTACGAAGAGTCCTCCAAGGAAAAGACCGCTGAAGTCCGCGCCGTTGTGCCGGTATCCGTGGCCACCTTCCTGCTCAACGAGAAGCGCAAGCAGCTGGCCGATATTGAAGCCCTGCAAAAGGTTTCCGTTGTGGTTGCGCCGGTTCCGAATATGGAAACACCGCACTTCGAAATCCTGCGCCTGCGTCAGGACGAAGCCACACCAGAGCACATTTCCAGCCATCAGGTGGCTCAGGAATATAACGAGCGGGAAGAAGACACCTCCCCTGAAGCACCCAGCGCCGAAAAGCCGGTACGCGAACAGGCAGCCGTCAAGGCGATCCGTCCTTCCGCGCCCGCGCCCTCTGCCGCACCTGCGCAAAAAGCGGCAGCTGCCAACGAGCCTGAAGAAGGCCTGTTCCGTAAACTGGGTAAGAAAATTGCCGACTTCTTCCGCGACGACGAGGAAGAAAGCAGCGATCAGGAACGCAATGCAGCCAACCGCAATCGTACCGATGACCGCCGCAACCAGCGTCAGGACCGTCGTAAATCACGCGTAGCTCGTGACGACCAGGGCTCTGGCGGCAACGGCAACAACAACCGCAGTGGCGGTGATCGCCGGCAGGGTGGCCAGCAAAACCGTAACGATGACAACAATCGTGGTCGTAACCGCGGTGGTCGCAACAACCAGAATCGCCAGAACCAGCAAGACAAACCTGCTGATAACAAAGCCGGCGATAACAAAGGTAACGACACCAAAGGCGGAGACAACAAGGGCAACGACAACCGCAAGCGCGGCCCGAACCGCAACCGTCCGCAGCGTGACCAGAAGGATTCGAAAGATCCGAAGGATCAAAAGGATCAGAAGGACACTCGCGAGCAGCAGGACACCGCCAAAGGTGGCAACAACGACAAACCCGCTGGCGATGACAAAACCCGCAAGCCGCGTCGCTCACGCAGCCGTGATGGTTCTCCGTCAGAAAACCCGGTCTCAACCCCGGCAGCACGCAAAGCCGAGCGTTCTGACAAGCACCAGAAAGACACTCAGCCGGAAAGCGTTGTCCAGGCGGAAGTAGCCGCTGAAGAAAAGCCAGACAGCAGCAAAGACGTGAAAGACGTGAACGAGGGCGGCCGCAACAACAAGCCGGCCAGCCGTAAGCGTAAGCCGTCGCAGAAGGCAGATAACGGCAACAAAGCCGAAGCAACCGACAAGCCGGACGAAAACGTCGCAGCGTCAGACAAAACCAAAGTTGAGTCTGAAAAGCCGGCACAGACCGAGTCGGAAGCGCCGGCAACGTCTGAACCGAAAGCCGAAACTGCTCCAAAAGCAGAAGACGCTCCGGCGGAAACAAAGCCCCAGGCCAAAACAAAGCCGAAACCGAAGCCCGAGCCAAAAGCTGAGGCAAAACCTGCCGAGGCTGAACAACCGGCGACCGAAGAGCCTGCACAGGCTGCGGAGAAATCGGAACCGGCTCCGGCAAAGGCTGAAGTTGACGCTGAAGAAAAACCTGCAAAAGCAGAGCAACCTGAAAAGGCCGAAAAGCCAGAACAGGATGAGAAGCCAAAGCAGGAAGAAAAGCCACAACCGGCAGAGCCGGCTGCTGAGAAGCCAGCCAAAGCCGAGAAGCCAGAGCCAACTGAAGAAAAAGCAGAGCAACCCAAAGCGGCCGAACCTGCTGCTGAAGAAACGGCAAAGCAGGAAGCCACCAAAACAGCTGAAACTGTCGACGTACCGGTAACCCCGGGGCGCGCTTACAACGACCCAAGGGAAGTCCGTAAGCGCCAACGCGCAGCAGAAGCAGCCAAGAAGGCCGGGAGCAATTGATCATGTTGAGCAATTCGGACATCGAAGCGCTGGAAGATATTCTCTTCGCTGAACCCTGGGGCGACCACGCCCTCGATTTCTTCGGGTTCCACGGAGTGGTATGCGCCAGCGTTATCGGGCCGGTCAGCCTGCAGGCGGAAGACCTCTTCCGCCTGGCCACAGGCACCGATACCCTGCCGGACGGCGGGGTACCGGATATCTTCTCCCACTGCGCGCAGCAACTGGGCCAGGACATGGCTCACGCCCTGGACATGGGCCAGCCCCTGGAACTTCCGGAGCCGGAAGACGGCGATCCCATGAACGCCCTGGAAAACTGGTGTGCAGGCTTTGTCGACACCTTCCTGGAGCATGAGGAAAGCTGGCTGGAAGCCGCTGATGAGGAAGAAGTGGCTGACCTGATGGTGCCAATGCTTACACTGTCAGGGTTGTTCGAGGATGAAGACTTCCAGAAGGTACGAGACGACGAGAAGCTGGCCGGGCGCATGGCAGATGCCATCCCGGATTCGCTGACCGACCTGTACCTGCTGTTCCACGCTCCGGACTGAGCCTCAGCTCAGTACCGGTTGCCGGAAACAATGCCAGACGGGCGTCAGCCCCTCTGGCATTTTCATTATCCGGCCAAGCTCACACCAGGGCGCACCCGGAAAGTGAAAATCACTGCCCTGAGAAGCCAGCAACTCCTCCCGCCGCGCCAGTTCGGCAACAAACCCCAGATCCCCGCTGGATTGCCCGGCAACAGACACTTCGATGCCGCGCCCACCGGCTTTGCGGAAATCCGACGTCAGCGCCCGTAATTTAGTGGCTGTAAGCCGATACTTACGCGGATGCGCCAACACGGCAATACCGCCGGCAGCGCCAATCCATTCAACCACCTCATGCAACTCGGGCCAGCAGGCTTTGACGTCACCCGGCTTACCGGTGCCCAGGTAACGCTTGAAGGCGTGGGCCGTGCGCGGTACCACACCGGCATCCACCAGCACCCGGGCAAAATGGGGGCGCCCCGGCACATCGCCACCAGAGTATTCCGTGGCCCTGGCCAGCAGATCATCCACTTTCAGTTTCTCAAGCTTGTCGGCGATCAGCCGGGCTCGCCGCCAGCGATTTTCGTTCTGCTGCGCCAGCGCCTTCAGGAAAGCTTCATCATGATGATCGAAATCCAGCCCTACCACGTGAATGGTGTTGCTCCGCCAAACACAGGAAAGCTCAATCCCGTTCACCAGAGTCAGGCCTTCGGCTTCTGCGGCCTCTCTGGCAGCGCTCAGACCATCAATCGTGTCGTGGTCAGTCAACGCCAGGTGCGTTACGCCTTTCTCGGCTGCACGGGCGACAAGCGCAGCAGGCGTCAACTCGCCGTCAGAGGCGGTGCTGTGGCAGTGCAAGTCAATGCATGGTGTCAGGTCTTGAGGTATAGTCACAAACATCCCGGATAAGTGTCTGGTAAGACCAGCAGTGTACCAGTGCTGGTAACGCCACCATACCAGCAAACACCCTTGGCTCAGGAGAACATATGTATTACGCCATTATCAGCGAAGATGTCGTCGACAGCCTGCGCTTGCGCAAAGAGGCCCGGCCGGCCCACCTTGCCCGCCTTGAAGCCCTGAAAGAAGATGGCCGCCTGCTGGTTGCCGGACCACACCCGGCTATCGATTCACCGGACCCGGGCGAGGCCGGATTCAGCGGAAGCCTGGTCATCGCTGAATTTGAATCCCTCGAACAGGCACAACAATGGGCCGATGACGACCCTTACGTGGAAGCAGGGGTTTATCAATCCGTCACAGTGAAGCCTTATAAGGTGGTTCTGCCGTGAAACCCGGCGCCGACTGCATCACATAAGCGGTAGCATGAGCGGATCGTAACCCTGCCCCGCTTGTATGGTTTCAGCCATGTGACAAAATTGCAGTCTGGATCCATCATCATCAGTTAACATCAGGAAAGTAACCCGTGACTCCGCTCCGCTTGTTCTTAACCTTTGCGCTCATTATCAGTTCGATTTCGGTTGCGCAGGCCCGCACCGTCTGGGTAGACGACCAACTCTACCTGCCTTTGCGCTCCGGCGCCGGCTCTCAGTATCGAATCGTCCAGAACGCCCTGCCCAGCGGTACAGCGCTGGAAGTTCTGGAAGAGGGTAGCGACTACACCCGGGTAAGAACCTCCCGTGGCAACGAAGGCTGGGTTGCCAACCAGTACCTGAGCGACGAACCCATCGCCGCAGACCAGCTCAAGGAGGTGCGGAGACAGCTTGAAGCTGCCCGCCAGCAGGTCACAGAACTGACCAACAAGCTCGAAGAAGTCACTGAACAACGCGACGGCCTGCAAAATGCAGAGAACAATCTCTCCAGCCGCGCCGAAGAGCTACAGGAAGAACTTACACGGATCAAGAACGTTGCGGCAGACTCCCTCAACCTGGAAAGGCGCAACAAAGAACTGGTGCAGGAAAACCAGAAACTGAGCGACAACCTGGAAGTGCTTACTGCTGAAAACGAGCGTCTGGAAGGCAGCAAAGAATCCGACTTCATGTTGCTGGGTGCCGGGCTGGTACTCGGCGGCGTGTTGCTCGCGCTGGTCATCCCGATGCTCAAGCCAACCCGGAAAAACGACAACTGGGCGTAAACGTCATGCAAGACTATGCGGAAAAACGGGATTTCCACCGGATGCGGGTAGACGCCCACATCCATATTACCGACAGCGAGGGTGAAAGCGTGATCGGCACCTGCCGTGATCTCAGTGCAACGGGCATGCAACTGTCCGTAAGTCGCCCCTTTACCATGGGAGAAACCCTCAGCACACGCCTGGAGTCAGCAGGCGGGCCAACCTCTGCCCTGGAAACAGAGTGCGAGGTGGTTCGCTGTGAGGCGACTGATGACGGGTACCTGTTAGGCGTAACCATCATTCAGGTCACGCAATAAAAAACGGCGGCTCCCAGGAGCCGCCGTTTTTGTTCAACCTGCCTGAAAAGCGCTGGTTTCTTACACCAGGGGCTTCTCTGACACGATAATGCCATTGTTATCGGCATACACGTAATGGCCCGGCTGGAAGGTCACGCCGTGGAAGGTTACCGGCACGTCCAGATCACCAATGCCACGCTTTGCTGTCTTGCGCGGTACCGTGCCAAGCGCCTGCACACCCAGGTTAGTCGCGCCAATTTCGTCGACATCACGAATGCAGCCATAGATGATCAGGCCAGCCCAGCCGTTCTCGGCCGCTTTCTCCGCCAGCATATCGCCCAGCAGAGCGTTGCGCTTTGAGGCGCCGCCGTCTACGACCATCACCCGGCCGTTACCCGGCAAACCCACCTGCTCTTTGACTACCGAGTTGTCCTCGTGGCATTTCACGGTGACGATCTCGCCGCCAAACTGACGAATGCCACCGTAGTTGTTGAAGCCAGGCTCTACCACCTGCACTTCCGGAAACTCGTCACACAGATCCGGAGTAATAATCTTGCTCACGTTGTTGCTCTCCTTTTCCTGAAATGGTCGTGTTTAATCGGTTTTTTCGTCTGCCAGGAAGAACCAGGTGTCCATTACCGAATCCGGGTTCAGGGATACGGAATCGATACCGTGCTCCATCAGCCACTTGGCCAGATCCGGGTGGTCCGACGGCCCCTGGCCACAGATACCCACGTATTTGCCCGCGCGGTTACAAGCCTGAATGGCATTGGCAAGCAGTTTTTTCACCGCCTCGTCACGCTCGTCGAACAGATGCGCAATAATGCCGGAATCCCGGTCCAGCCCCAGAGTCAGCTGGGTCAGATCGTTGGAACCAATGGAGAAGCCGTCAAAGTGCTCAAGGAACTCGTCAGCCAACAGGGCGTTGGCCGGCAGCTCACACATCATGATCACACGCAGGCCGTTCTCACCACGCTTGAGGCCGTTCTGGGCCAACAGATCGATCACCTGCGCGGCTTCACCCACGGTGCGCACAAACGGCACCATCACTTCCACGTTGGTCAGGCCCATCTCGTCACGCACCCGCTTCAGCGCCCGGCATTCCAGCTCGAAACAGTCCTGGAAGGTATCCGAGATATAGCGCGAAGCGCCACGGAAGCCGAGCATTGGGTTTTCTTCGTCCGGCTCGTACAGAGTGCCGCCGATCAGGTTGGCGTATTCGTTGGATTTGAAATCCGACAGCCGCACAATCACTTTCTTCGGGGAAAACGCCGCCGCCAGTGTGGAAATACCCTCCACCAGCTTGTCGACATAGAAATCCACCGGAGAGGCGTAACCGGCAATGCGCTTTTCGACAGTCTGCTTGATATCAGCCGGCAGGCCGTCAAAATTGAGCAGGGCTTTGGGATGCACGCCAATCATGCGGTTGATCATGAATTCCAGCCGGGCCAGACCCACGCCTTCGTTGGGCAGAGCCTGGAAATCAAACGCACGGTCCGGGTTGCCCACATTCATCATGATCTTGAACGGGATCTCCGGCATGGAATCCACGGTATTCTCGCGCAGCTCGTAATCCAGCGCGCCGTCATAAATCATGCCGGTATCGCCTTCGGCGCAGGACACTGTCACTTGCTGGCCGTCTTTCAACAGGTCAGTGGCTTCACCACAACCCACAACGGCCGGAATACCCAGCTCGCGGGCAATGATCGCGGCGTGACAGGTACGACCACCACGGTCGGTGACAATCGCTGATGCGCGTTTCATCACCGGTTCCCAGTCCGGGTCGGTCATGTCGGTAACCAGTACATCGCCTGGCTGTACCCGGTCCATTTCGCCGATGCTGTCAACCACTCTCACCGGGCCGCTACCAATCTTGTGGCCGATACTGCGGCCTTCCACCAGCACCTTGCCGGTTTCTTTCAGCAGGTAGCGCTCCATCACGTTGGCACCAACCCGGCTCTTGACCGTTTCCGGCCGGGCCTGAACGATGTAGATACCACCGTCGTCGCCATCTTTGGCCCACTCGATATCCATCGGGCGGCCATAGTGTTTCTCGATAATCATGGCCTGTTTGGCCAGCTCTTCCACTTCGGCATCGGTAATGGAGAATCGGTTACGGTCTTCCTGCTCGACCTTCACCGTTTCAACATACTGCCCGTGACCCGGCTCGGAATGGTAGACCATCTTGATGGCCTTGCTGCCCAGGTTGCGCCGCAGCACCGCCGGGCGGCCCGCTGCCAGAGTCGGTTTGTGCACGTAGAATTCGTCAGGGTTAACAGCGCCCTGCACCACCGTCTCGCCAAGGCCGTAGGAAGAGGTAATAAACACAGCATCGCGGAAACCGGATTCGGTATCCAGGGTAAACATCACGCCGCTGGAAGCCGTTTCACTGCGCACCATGGCCTGGATGCCCGCCGAGAGCGCCACCAGCTTGTGATCAAAGCCATGATGGACCCGATAGGAAATCGCGCGGTCGTTAAACAGGGAGGCAAACACTTCTTTCACGGAATGACGAACCTGCTCCAGCCCCACCACGTTCAGGAAGGTTTCCTGCTGGCCGGCAAAGGAAGCATCCGGCAGATCTTCCGCCGTAGCCGAGGAACGCACGGCCACCGCCATGTTTTCGTTGCCCTTTTGCAGTTTGGCAAAGGATTCTTTCAGAGCGTTGTCGAGCACTTCGGGAAACGCCGTGTCCACCACCCACTGGCGAATCTGGGCGCCCACCCGGGCCAGCTCATTAACGTCGTTTACATCAAGGGCGTCCAGCGCTTCGTCGATACGGTCTTTCAGGCCATCGGTGGCCAGGAACTCCCGGTAGGCATGGGCGGTGGTGGCAAAACCACCCGGGACACTGACACCGGCATTGGCGAGATTACTGATCATTTCACCAAGCGAGGCATTTTTGCCCCCAACCCGGTCGACATCATTCATTCCCAGGTGATCAAACCAGATAATGTAATCTTCCAAAGCGTGTCTCCCTTGAATCTGAGTGGCGCAGGCATCTCGAATATGCGGTGTATGATACTGTAACCTGCGGAATTTACCTAGGGAGCCACATCAAGACTCCCGGCAATCAGCCAGAACCGGATCGGATATCGCCATGAAAAGAACTGCTTTTTTTATCTCGGACGGCACCGGCCTGACAGCGGAAGCGCTCGGGCACGCGCTACTCGCACAATTCGAGAAAATAGATTTCGAAAAAATAACCGTGCCTTACGTAGACGATGAAGACAAGGCCCAGGAACTGGTGAAGCGCATCAACACAGCGGCAGAAGCATCCGGCGTGCGGCCACTGGTGTTCGACACCATTGTAAACAAAGACATCCGGCGGCTGATCGACACCTCCGAGGGTTTCATGATCGATATCTTCGGCACCTTCCTCAGCCCGCTGGAGCATGAGCTGGAGTCCTCGTCGTCTTATACGGTGGGCAAATCCCACTCCATCAACAATGAAAGCAGCTATGAGCGGCGCATAGAGGCCGTCAACTTCGCCCTCGACAACGACGACGGCGCACGCACCCGCCATTACGCCGACGCCGACCTCATCCTGGTAGGCGCCTCACGCAGCGGCAAAACGCCCACGTGTCTGTACCTGGCCCTGCAGTATGGCATCAAGGCCGCCAACTACCCGATCACCGAAGAAGACCTGGACGACCAGAAACTGCCAGCGGTTCTGCGCCCGCACCGGGAAAAGCTTTTCGGCCTGACCATCGAACCCGAGCGCCTGGCCACCATTCGTAACGAGCGACGCCCCAATTCCCGCTATTCCTCCATAAAACAGTGCATGCTGGAAATTGAAGAAATCGAGCTGATGTACAAGCGCGAGCGTATTCCCTATCTGAATACCACCGCCTACTCGGTGGAAGAAATTTCCACGCGCATCATGGTATCCACCGGCCTGAAACGGCACCGCTGATCAATAAAACGGGCACAAAAAAGGGGCGGAAGATGATGAGTCTTCCGCCCCTTTTTTGTTTTACCGGCTGGCCCTCAAGGACCTGCCAGCGCTTACAGCTCCTGAATGCTCAGCCCCAGCTCCTCGGCTGCGGCCCGGTTTTCAGGGCTGGTCACCACGGCCACATTGGCGTTTTCCGGCTTCAGCCAGGCATCAGCCGCCCGGCGCATATCGTCCAGAGTGACGGACAATACCCGCTCACGGAACCGTTCCCGCTGCTGCGGGGTGCGGCCAAACAGCTTGTCATGATAGGCATGACGGGCTGCGCCGGCCGGTGAACGGGGCCGATCCAGCCCACCAATAACACCCAGAATAGCCTCTTCCAGCTCCTGTTCGTCATGTTCTTCGGTGCGCAGCCAGTCCAGGGAGGCATCGAAGTCGTCCAGGGTTTCGCCCAGACGCGGGTCACGATAGGAAAAGAAGCGGAACACCCCGGTTACGCTGTCCTGGCCGGCACCGCCACCGTAGGCACCACCTTTTTCGCGAATCGCGCGGTGCAGATACCCGTTACGCAGGAAACCGCCAAGCACCGTCAGCGCCGCCGCATCAGGATGATCCACCGGTACCGTGGGGTAGGCCTTGGCACAGAAATTCACCTGAGTTGAAGTCAGCCAGGCTTCACGAGTGGTGTAGTTTACCGGGTCCATACGCCAGTGGCCCTCGCCGCCGGCTGGTTCGCCATGCCAGCAGGTTTTCAGCTCATCAAGCATGGGCGCGGCCTGCTCGTCTTCACCGATCAACAGGAATTCCCGCTTCTGGTTGCGGATGCGACCATGCAGCGCCTGAAGCTTGCCGCAGAACTCCGCGAGGCCCTGCTCATCGTTCAGCACCGCATCCAGATCTTTGGTGGCTTTGATCGCCGCCAGGCCGCCAATCCGGTACGCCAGCCAGGAACCGGCACTCAGGCCCTGAGCCGCGGCACTCATGGCCAGCGCATGGCCGTTGCCCGTCACCGACTGCTCACGACGGGTGCGGATCTGGGCAATAATTTCCCGGATGCGCTCTTGCTCATCAAACCGGGCACCGGTGTATACATCTTTGAGCAATTGGGTCAGCTCGGCACGGTTACGCGCCAGCGCTTTGCCGCTGAAGATCAGGTAACCAGACAGAGCCTGAACATCGTCAATGCGGCCCTTGGCGGTCAAAGCAGCACCAATCCCACCAGATTCGGCGGAAATGCGGTCCTGCATCTGCAGGTAATCCAGTTCACCGCAGCCCACTTCAGAAATCAGCGTGGCGTAGTACGGCAGCATTAACAGCTCTTCTTCTGACAGCTCCGGCAGTGGCAGCACCACCTGCTGGTAAATCAGACCGTTGGTGCCACTGGAATAGATAGTGGCGCCAGTTTCGGCGTCATACTCGCCTTCCGGCTCAGGACGCTGAAGCGGCACATCTTCCAGACCGACTTTCGGCAGGATGGAATCGTCGTCTTTGCGCAGCTGGCGCTCTTCCAGCGCCTTTGCCTGATCAACAATAGCCTGAGCTTCCGCTTCGCTCAGGCTGGCCTTACGTTCCGCCAGCGCCTGCTTGATTGCCTGCTGACGGCGGCTTTCCAGCTTTTCGTCCGGGCGCAGCGTCAGAGTCACGCGGTGCGGATTTTCCAGCAACTTGCGGCGCACCAGATTCGGCACGTAGGCCGGGTCTTTGATCTTCTCACGCAGGGTGGTCAGTGCCGGCTCGAGATCGAGCGTGTCCACAGGATCACCACCGTGCACCATCGGCGAAATCGCGTTCATGATCAGCTGGAGGCCATAGGGGCCCTGATCACCGGCAATCTCGCGCTGATGCAGCTCCAACTGGTGCAGAATGGCTTCCAGCCGCTCCGGGCTGACGCCCTCTTCCACCACTTTGTGCAAGGTGGACTCCACCAGGGCTTCAAAATCCGCCCGGCATTCGGGCTCAGTGCCTTCAATACCGCAGACAAACGTCATTTCGCGGTTGGAATCTTCCAGCCCCATCATGGGCGACGGCGCATGGCCCAGTTCGGTGGTTTCCAGCGCCTGCATCAGCGGAGACGCGCTGTTTTCCAGCAACACCGCCGACAACAACTGGCCTTCCATGTTTTCCAGGAAATCAAAGCTATGGCCCAGCAGCCAGCCCATCACCATGTGGGTCTTCTTCTCGGTGCCCTCGCCTTCATTGACGGCGTAGGCCTGATCTACCCGCAGTGGCGAGAACATGCGCTTCTCGTCCCGTACCGGCAGATCAATCTCCAGACGATCAAAACGCTTGAGCGCCAGCTCTTCGAACTTTTCATGGTGCTCGTACGCCGGAATATTGCCGTAGGTGGCAAAAATGGCGTTGCTCGGGTGATAGTGATGCTTGTAGAAATTCACCAGGTCGTCGTAACTCAGATCAACAATGTGATCCGGTTCGCCACCGCTGTTGTAATGGTAGGTAGTTGTCGGGAACAAATGGCTGGAAAGGTTCTGCCACAGCTGGGATGTGGGGGCACTCATGGCACCCTTCATCTCGTTGTAGACCACACCGCGATAAACCAGATCACTGGAAGGGTCGTCGGGCTTGTCGAACTCCAGGCGATGACCTTCCTGGGCAAAATCCAGCTGATCAAGCTTCGAGAAAAACACCGAATCCAGATAGACCGACAACAGGTTGTCAAAATCCTTGCGATTCATGCTGGCGAAGGGGTACGCCGTCCAGTCGCTGCTGGTAAAGGCGTTCATGAACGTATTCAATGAACGATGAATCATCATGAAGAACGGATCGCGTACCGGGTAACGCTCACTGCCGCAAAGTGCGGTATGCTCCAGAATGTGAGCAACCCCGGTAGAATCCATCGGGAAAGTGCGCAGTGCCACGAAGAATACGTTTTCATCGTTATCTGCCGCCAGGTGAAGATGGCGGGCACCGGTTTTCTTATGGCGATATTCCTCAACCTCGAGGTTAAGAGTGCCAACCCGGTGACTGCGAAGTTTCTCGAAAGCCGGATGAGTTGCCTTGTCTGTCGCTGCAGCCATTAAAAGATCCTGTGGTTGAAAAGTTGAAAATTTCAGAAGGACAGGGTAACACGTAGCATCAACTATGATGCCCAGAACAAAATAAACAAGGTAACCTGCCTGACTATGACGCAACAAAGTCCACATACCAATCCGATAGAAGCCCCGCAGGTTGCCGCCTGGTGGGCTGAACGCCGCCGCTATCTGGAACAGGTCCGCAAGGTGCCGGAGATAAAACAACGCTTCCGCAAAGAACTGTTTTTCTATGTCTTGCGCCGGGTGCTGTGGTCTTACGGCTTCTTTCCCGTGGTTCTGGCTTTCTGGCTGCCACTGGTGCTGGCCAGCTTCAACCCGGTGGTCATGGCACAGGACATGATCACGTTGTTACAGGGCTTTGTGGCATCCAACCCCGAGCAGCAGGCGAACACCCTCAGCTCGCTGACCATCGGCTGGCTGTCTATTGGTACCTTCTTCCTGGTTTTTGATTTCGTGATCAGCCCTTTCCGCTCACCCTACGACTACGAAGCGGATGTTTACATGAAGTCCTGGGAACAACTGAACCATCAGCCGAATCCCGAAGAGGCTTGATGACGCCTGATCTTTCAATCTTTGGTAGAATTGAAAAATCACGCAATCAAATCAGGCCAGCTTTCCCATGAATCACCTTTTCGTCGACAACCTTACCGTCATCGATTTTGCCTACCTGCACGCCACCCGCGGGCTGGTAGGTGAAAGCTGGATTGCCGACGTGGTGCTCGGCGGCGAACTGGACGAACAGGGCATGGTGTTCGATTTCAGCAACGTGAAACGCACCATCAAGAGAGTGATCGACGAACGTGTCGACCACCGGCTGGTGATTCCCCGCGGCTACGAAGGCCTGCAGTGGCAGGAAGACACGCCAGACACATTCACCTGGCAACTGACTGACGGCAGCCACATTGAACACCGCTCGCCGGACGAGGCCGTGGTGTGGCTGTCTGCCGACAAGGTGGTGCCTTCCGCCGTCGCCCGGCTGCTGGAGCATGAACTGAAGGCCGTTCTGCCCGGCAACGTCACTTCCGTGGAGATCAATCTGCGTGAAGAAGAAATAGAAGGCGCTTACTACCACTACGTACATGGCCTGAAGAAGCATCTGGGCAATTGCCAGCGCATCGCCCACGGCCACCGTTCGCCCATCCGCATCGACCGCAACGGCTACCGCGATTACGACCTGGAAAGCCGCTGGGCCAAGCTCTGGCAGGACATCTACGTAGGCACAGAAGAAGATGTCACCCGCCGTTTTGTCGGCGAAGACGGCAACCTCTATATCACCTTTGAATACGAGGCCAACCAGGGCGAATTCGCCCTCACCCTGCCCGACCAGCGCGTGTACATGGTGGACACCGACAGCACCGTGGAGTTTATCGCCGCACACATTGCCGACAAGCTGAAAGTGGAATTTCCGGAAGATGAGATTCGGGTGAAGGCCTACGAAGGCGTTGGGAAAGGCGCTATCGCCAAACGGTAAGCGACCCGGCCGCACTGCGGGGCTTGCCCCGCACAAAACCTTCAGACACAAAAAAACCGCCCGAAGGCGGTTTTTTTGATGGCTATCCGGTGGACTAAACCGTCAAGCCGTATTGGCGTCCCCTAGGGGGTTCGAACCCCTGTTGCCGCCGTGAAAGGGCGGAGTCCTAGGCCACTAGACGAAGGGGACTAGAAATTGGTGGAGCCAAGCGGGATCGAACCGCTGACCTCAACACTGCCAGTGTTGCGCTCTCCCAGCTGAGCTATGGCCCCTCAACGGATGCGTATATTAAGGATCGCCCCCCTGGGCGTCAACACCTGCCAACACATTTTTAAAAGTTTTTTGAACATCCCTGTTCATGACGTTTAATTATCAAACAATTCGGTCATTAAACACCCAGAGCGGCGTATTCCTTCTCCACCCGCTTGGTTTCCTTCTTGGAAAAACCACCCATAACTTCAAGGGCATGGCGCAAACGGGAGCGAGTCATGTCCGGCCCCAGCAATGCCATGGAATCCATCACCGACCAGGAATTGGGCGTACCGGCGATCGCCACAAAGATCGAGAACATGAAATCCCCCATCTTCAGATCCATGGCTTTCGACAGTGCCTTAACATCGGCAAAGATAGTGTCCTTGCTCCAGTGGCGCTGAGCTTCCAGCTTCCACAAGGTGAACTGCAGCACCCGCTTGATCTCGGCCGGCTCCAGTTTCTTGTGCTCGAAGTCTTCCGGTTTCAGGTCCAGCATGCCACTGAACATGAACTGAGCCATGGGCGCGACATCAGAGAACACTTCCGCCCGGCCCTGAATGTGCGGCACCAGGGCTTTCAGAGCGTCTTCGTTGAACCACCACTGGCGCATACGTTCCATGAACTGCGCTTCTGTCAGATCCTCGCGCAGCCACTGGCCGTTCAGCCAACGCAGCTTCTCCACATCAAACACCGGGCCGCCAAGAGACACACGCTGAATGTCGAAGTTCTCGATCATCTCATCCAGGGTGAACTTTTCCCGCTCGTCCGGCATGGACCAGCCCATACGGCCCAGATAGTTGGTGACCGCCTCCGGCAAAAAGCCCATGCGCTCATAGAAATTGATGCTGGTGGGGTTCTTGCGCTTGGACAGTTTGCTCTTGTCCGGGTTACGCAGCAGCGGCAGATGACACAGCACCGGCATCTCCCAGCCGAAATATTCGTACAGCAGCTTGTGCTTGGGTGCCGAGTTGATCCACTCCTCGCCCCGCAGAACGTGGGTAATGCCCATCAGGTGATCATCAACCACGTTGGCCAGGTGATAGGTGGGCATGCCGTCGGATTTCAGCAGAATCTGGCAATCCACCTGCGACCAGTCAATCTCGATGACATCACGCAGCATGTCCTGAATCTCGCACACGCCCTCATCCGGAACCTTCATGCGTATCACATAGGACTCACCGGCGTCCAGACGGCGCTTCACTTCCTCTGGCGGCAGCTCCAGATCGCCCTTGATACCCGGGTTCTGGCCATTGGCCTTGCGCTCTTCACGAATGGCGTCCAGCTCTTCCGGCGTGCGGAAGCAATAAAAGGCATGGCCGGCGGTTACCAGGTCTTCGGCGTACTGGGCGTACATGTGCTTGCGCTCAGACTGGCGATAAGGGCCGTGGGGGCCGCCAACGTCGGGGCCTTCGTCCCAGTTAAGGCCCAGCCAGCGCATGGCTTGCAGAATATCGCGTTCGGATTCCGCGGTGCTGCGGGCCTGGTCGGTGTCTTCAATGCGCAAAATGAACTGGCCGCCGTGCTGGCGGGCAAAACACAGGTTGAACAGGGCCACGTAGGCGGTACCAACGTGTGGGTCGCCGGTGGGCGACGGGGCAATTCGCGTGCGTACTGTCATGAAACCATCCTGAAAATAAGTGGCCGATTGTTAAACGCGCCATTATAGCGGCCATAGCCCGATTTCGCATGACCGTGTTTTCCAACGCCAACAATTAATGTAACATTATAACATTCCGAGAACGTAACAGGACCTGAACATGACACTGAAAGCCACCTCCCTCGCCCTGGGTGTAAGCGCACTGGTTGCCGCCGCCCCGGTTTCTGCCGCCAACGTGGTTGCCTCCATCAAACCGGTTGAACTGCTGGTAAAAGCCGTTGCCGGCGATTCGGTAGACGTCACCACTCTGGTGCCGCCTGGCTCCAGCCCACACAACTACAGCATGAAGCCTTCCCAGCGCCGGGCCCTGGAAAACGCTGATGCCATCTTCTGGGTAGGGCCAGACATGGAGACCTTCCTGCAACGTTTGCTGGGCAGTCATGAGTTTGAAGGCCGTGTTGTTGCCTTTACCGAAGGCGACGGCCACCAGGAAGAGAAAGAAGAAGACGGGCATCACCACGGCCATGATGCCCACGATCACGGCGAAGGCGAAGACCCGCACATCTGGGTAGACCCGCAACTGGCGCTGGAAATGGCCCACGAGATTCACGACCGCCTGGTGACGCTGGATGATGTGGATAAACAGCAGCTGAATGACAACCTGCAAGCGTTCGAGCGTGAACTGCAAGCCACCGAGCAACGCATCACCGAACAACTGGTTGCCGTGCAGGACACCAACCTGTTCGCCTACCACAGCGCGTTTACCCGCTTTGCCGAGCACTACGACCTGCATCTGGACGGCGTACTGACCCTGAACCCGGAACTGTCACCCGGCGCCCGGCACATCGCGGAAGTGCAGAACAAACTGGAACAGGCCGCCCAGCCCTGCCTGTTGACCGAACCCCAGTTCGACCGCCAGTGGTGGCGTTCCATCACCGAGGGCATGAACGTAACCTTCAGCACCTGGGACCCACTGGCCACCGATATCCAGAGCAACCAGCAGGGCTACATCAACTTCCAGAACAGCATTGCCGAAGCGGTGCTAAAATGCTCACCAGAGTAAGCTGAGCATTACCGGAATCGACACCATTGCCAGTAGCGTTTGCCCGCTGATGACCCCCGCCATCAGCGGCGCATCGCCATCCAGCTGGCGCGCCAGAATGTAAGCGGAAGTTGCGGTGGGCAACGTCGCCAGCAGCACCGCCGCTTTCACCAGAGTTCCTTCCAGCCCCAGCAACATGGCCAGTCCGGCCGCCATCAACGGAAACGCCACCAGCTTCAGCGCCGACGACACCACAAAAGGCCAGGTGCCGCCACGCAAAGCGCTCAACTGCAGGCCAGCGCCCACCGTCATCAACCCCATGGGCAGGGCCAGATTGCTCAACGGCTCCAACACGCCGGCCAGCAACGGATGAAAACCAATGCGGAAGTAGCCCCACAACACGCCGATAACAGAGCCGACAATCAGGGGGTTTGTGGCAATTGCCTTCAGCACCTTGCCCACCCGTACCTGGCTGTCTTCCGCTACCAACGCAAACATCACAATGCACAGCAGGTTCAGCAACGGCACCATAATGGCCACCGCAATGGCCGTAAGCTGCAGGCCTTCGTCACCCAGCAACATGCCAGCGGCCGCCAGTCCCACGTAAGAGTTGAACCGGATCGCCCCCTGGTACACCGAAGAAAACACCGGCCCGGGCCAGCGCCAGAGACGCTGCACCACCACCAGCACCGCCGTCATCGCCAGCAACATGGCGACAATCAATAAAGCCGTATCGCCATAGGCCGAGGCCGGCAGCCGCGCCTGGCCCAGCTTGAACACCAGCATGGCGGGGAACAGCACGTAATAGGTAAAACGCTCTGCCTGCGGCCAGAAATCGCCACCCGGAAACCCGACCCGACGCAGAACATGGCCCAGCATAATCAGGGCAAAAACAGGAAAAAGCGCCTGCACAACAACCGGCATGACCACCCCCAACCATAAAAAAAGCCGCGCCGGGAAACGCCGGGCGCGGCTTTTACTATACGAAAACCGGGATCAGTCTTCGATAAATACCAGACTTTCTTCTGAACCGGGCTCTGCCATCCGGCCCAGCGGCTGAAGCTCCAGGCCCTGCTCACGGGCTTTCGCCTCGAACGCTTCGCGGCTGCTTTCCGCCACACTCACCATCAGACCACCGCTGGTTTGCGGATCGCAGAACAGTAGCTTGTCGTCTTCAGTCATGCCGGAAATGGCATTGCCGAACGCCGCCGCGTTGCGGTGAGTACCACCCGGAATACAACCGGCATCAATGTACGGCTGCACGTTCGGCAGAATCGGCACCGCCTTACGGCTGACCGTGGCTTTCAAACCGCTACCGCGGCAGATTTCCAGCAGGTGCCCGGCAAGACCAAAGCCGGTGACGTCTGTCATGGCATTTACGCCGTCGATTTGTGAGAACACTTCACCCACCTTGTTCAGGGTAGACATGCTCTCAACCGCTACCGCCAGATCTTCCGGGGTAACCTTGCCCTTCTTGGAGGCACTGGTAAGAATGCCCACGCCCAGCGGTTTGGTGAGATACAACAAGTCGCCGGCCTTGGCGGTGTCGTTCTGCACAATGCGATCAACCGCCACCTGGCCAGTCACCGCCAGCCCGAAAATCGGCTCCGGCGAATCAATACTGTGGCCACCGGCCAGCGCAATGCCTGCCTCGGCACACACTGCCCGGCCGCCATCAATCACCTTGCCCGCAATTTCCGGCTCCAACTGATCCACCGGCCAGCCCAGAATGGCAATGGCCATCACCGGCTTACCGCCCATGGCGTAAACATCGCTGATGGCATTGGCTGCAGCAATACGGCCGAAATCAAACGGGTCATCCACCACCGGCATGAAGAAGTCGGTGGTACTGATAATACCGATACCGTTACCCACGTCGGCCACGGCCGCGTCGTCCCGGCTGGAATTACCCACCAGAAGCTTCGGGTCTATAAACTCGGGTGCATCGGTATGAAGGATACGGTCGAGAACATCCGGAGCAATCTTGCAGCCACAGCCTGCGCCATGGCTGAATTGGGTCAGTTTAATGGACAAGGTTTGTTCCTTCTGTGCGTTACGGAATTTGATACTATTCTCAATACGCGCAAGTTTACAGTTCAGTTCACCATCTAGCCACCAGGCAGTTGCTACCAAACAGGATTCCAGATGACCAACCCGAAACACCAGGGCGCCGCTACCCGCATCATTCACAACCGCCGCCACAAAGACCCCCACGGCAGCCCCTACTCACCGGTTTATAACACCACTACCTACCGGTTCGAGAACACCGAGGCCCTGCTGGATGTGATTGAAAAGCGCAGCGAAGGCAACCTGTACACCCGCTGGGGCACCAACCCCAGTATCCAGGAACTGGAACAGGGCCTGGCCGGGCTGGAAAACGCCGAAAGCGCCCTGGCTTTTGCCTCCGGCATGGCCGCCATTTCCGCCACCCTGCTGGCCCATGGCCGCAATGGCATTGTGTGCGTGGGCGACCTGTACGGCGGCACCCAGGAGCTTCTGATCAACCACTGCCAGGCCCTGGGCATTCCCGTTACCTTCCTGTTCCGGGAAGAACAACACCGGCTGGAAGCGGAACTGAACGAACCTGGCAAGCTGGTGTATTTCGAAACACCCGCCAACCCCAACATGGCCATCCTGGATATTCGCGCCCTGGCCGACACCGCCCACAACAAAGGCGCCCTGGTGGCGGTAGACAACACCTTCGCCAGCCCCATTAACCAGAAACCACTGGTACTGGGCGCAGACCTGGTACTGCACAGCGCCAGCAAATACCTGGGCGGCCACAGCGACATCACCGCCGGCGCCCTGATGGCCTCCGAAAAACTGGCAAACCCGGTTGCCGCCTGGCGCAAAAACCTGGGCCAGTTGATTGCCCCGGAAACCGCCGCCCTGCTCTCCCGCAGCCTGCGCACCCTGCCGGTACGCATCCGCCAGCACAATGAAAACGCCATGGCGGTAGCCCAAGCTATGGAACAGCACCCGAAAGTCAGCAAAGTTCACTACCCCGGCCTGCCTTCGTTTACCGACCACCTGCTGGCCGCTCAACAAATGGACGGTTTCGGCGGCATGCTCAGCATTGAAGTTGAAGGCGGCAAAGAACAGGCCCAGGCCGTTGCCGACAACCTGAAAATCTTCCTGCTTGCCACCAGCCTGGGCGGCGTGGAAAGCCTGGTCAGCCAGCCCAGCGCCACCAGCCACCACGGCCTGAGCCGTGAAGAGCGCCTGAAACGCGGCATTGGCGATGGCATGCTACGGTTGTCTGTGGGGCTGGAAGATGTTGAGGACTTGATTGGGGATCTGGAGCAGGCCCTGGCGTAACTTTCGGCCAATGTAATAACGCGCAAAGACAACCAAAAGGCTAAAACAGACGGGCCGCTGATTAGCGGCCCGGCAAAGCATCAAGAAGCTTTTTTCAGCTTCTTCTTGAGCGACTTAATTTTGCCCTCATGCTTTTCGATCTTGGCCTTACGGGCGTTGATCTTCTTTTTCAAATTCTTCTGGTCTTTCTTGGACATAACTGCCTCCCGGCGTAATAAAGTGATGCTAAAGGCGTTAGCAACGAACAATCTTCCTTGTTGAACTTTCACTTTTGGACTGATCGAACACTCCGGCAAAGTGGCGATTAAACCCGGAAGATACCACCATCATATACAGCCACCTGGTAAAGGCAACGGGATCACTAGATACATACCCATCCATCCACTCCGCCAGTTGGAACGTTGGGAAGTGGTATTGGGTGAAGAGTTCCTAGGCATTTGTTCTCTATGGCTAGTAGCTCATGCCGCTGCCAGCTTCGCAGCCTGCTGCCACATAAAGTTAGGCATCGGCGTCCGAAGTTTCCAGGTAATACTCATGGGCTGCGAGCCGGTGTGAGACACGTAAGAGACCTCACCATAATTCACAAACCCCATGGCACGACCGTATTCATCTTTCGTTTGCTCCCTTACGAACAAGAACAACCGTTTGTTGATGGCAGCGTGCTGAATGTAATCCTTCCCCTTCCCTCTATCTGGCCGGGCGCTATTTTGAGACTGCCAGTGAAACAGCTGCTCGTTGATAGCGTAGTCGTGATACATGGTGGTCGGGGAGAACTGCTTTTCGTTTTTATCTAGTGTGACGAAGAGCAGCTCGATGTTCTGATCCCGAATGACGTAAACACCTTCCCGAGAGGCGGGTTGATGCTCGAACGTCGTGGCACCAAACCCAACCAAAATTTGCTCGCGGGAATAGCGAGCATGAAGGCGCAGCGGTACGTCTGACAATTCAGGCATCGCGGGCTGTTCGTGGTTGGTTTTCGTCAGTTTCCAATCGAGCACATCCACCAACTCCCGTTCTAGCCCCAACTTACTGAGTTCTGGCAGGCTTTGGGTAAGGGAGTCAAACTCCAGCTCCGGCCCGGCTTTCTGCCAGAAATCATAATGACACATCAGCGCTTGGGGATTACGGGCACCGTCCCAGCGAAACCCTGCCTGGCATAGCTTCTTTAGAAACAGCAGATACTGATGATCGTCGCAGACCAAAATTCGGTTGTAGATGGCCTTCTTCGCCAGCTTGAACGGCGAGTCATCGGCCACGTGTTGATCTTTGGCTTTGCTAACCAACTCTGCCCAGCTGCCCCGTTTGTAGAGTTCGTTCAGGTCGATGTAAGGATGATGCGTTATGAAGTTTTTCAGCGTGAGTGGCTGAGTTGAATGCTGTGGGAACTGGAGAATCAGCGACACAAGCCGCTTCATGGTCAGCGTGGCTTGCCGGATGTTGCTCAGCACCATTTCCTGGGTTTTCTTGGTGAGCTCAATTCGGCAACCCAGCGGCGCATGCGGGAAGCCCTGCTTTAGCTCCGCCGTAATCGAGCGTTCTGACCTACCCACCAGGGCCCTGAATTTATTGGCAAAATCATATTCAGGCCGAGAATTACCCACAAAATCCAACACGGTGCAGCATTCTTTGCCATCTGCCAACCGCAGTCCGCGGCCGAGTTGCTGCAGGAAAATGGTCAGGCTTTCCGTTGGACGCAGGAAAAGTAGCGTCTCGACTTCCGGAATGTCGACGCCTTCGTTGAAGATGTCCACCACACACAGCACGTTAATCTGCCCGGAACGAATAGCTTGCTGCTTTTGTTGGCGCTCGTGGCTGTTATCGCTTGTGAGTACATCCGCTTTGATACCGTGCAGCAGGAACTGTTGCACCATGAAGGTTGCGTGATCACGGCTTACACAGAAAGCGAGGGCCTTCATACTTGATATGTCGGTAACGATTTCCCGCAGGCTGCGAAGAATCTTTCCCACACGATTCTGATTGTGCGTGTACAGGTTGGTTAGCTGAACAACATCGTAGCGGCCGCGACTCCAGGGAATGGTGCGCAAGTCAGTATCGTCGTCTATCCCGAAATACTGAAAGGGGCAAAGGTGGCGACGGTTAATCGCTTCCGGCAACCGGAGTTCGGCGGCAATCACGCCTCCAAAATCGCTGAGGATATCGCCACCGTCGTGACGCTCTGGTGTCGCGGTCAGCCCCAGCAGTATCTCAGGCGAGAAGTGTTCCAGTAGCGCTCGGTAGCTCGATGCCGCGATATGGTGCACTTCGTCGACCACAATGTAGTCGTAATAGTCTTCAGTCAGTTTCAACTGATCCAGCTGACTGTTTAGGGTCTGAATGGAGACGAACAATTGTCGGTAATGCTCAGGTAACTGGCCGCCAACCCAGAGTTCACCGAAGGCATTATTGCGCAATACGCCGCGGTAGGCTTCGCGAGCCTGCCGCAGAATTTCTTCCCGGTGCGCCACAAACAGAAAATGGGCGTTCGGCTTTGCTTTCAGGAACCGCTGGAAATCAAACGCCGAGATCAGCGTTTTGCCGGTGCCTGTGGCCGCCACTACGAGGTTTCGAAAGCGCTGGTGTATGTCCCTCTCAACAGATAACTGCTCCAAAATGTCCTTCTGGTGGGGAAACGGCGTGATTTCGAAAAAGTGGGAGACTCCAGGAGTGTCCAACCCTTTCTGTTGTTTCAGTGCGCGATTGAGCTTTTCGGTACTCTCAGCCTGCCCATCAAACGACTCAAACTCTTCCGACGCCCAATAGGTCTCAAAGGTGCTGAGGGACTTGTTGATGATGTGCGGTATTTCCTGCGAAGTGATTTTCAGGTTCCACTCAAGGCCGTTAGTCAGCGCTGACCGGGATAGGTTTGAAGAGCCGATGTAACCGGTGTGGAAGCCCGTGTTGCGGAGGAACAAATAGCTCTTGGCGTGCAGCCTTTCACGCTCAGTGTTGTAGCTCAGCTTCACTTCGGTATTCGGCAAGCTGGCCAGGTACTCAACGGCCTTGGCATCCGTCGCCCCCATGTAGGACGTAGTGATGATTTTCAGCTCGCGCCCACTGGCGGTGAAGGCTTCCAGTTCTTTCCGGAAAATGCGGATACCGGCCCACTTGATGAACGATACCAGCCAGTAAATTCTGTCCGCCGACAGAATCTCGCGCTTCAGTTCGGATTCCAGTGAAAGACCGGCGTTACTGCCGGAGAACAGCTCGCTCTGGGTTAACCCTGTAAGAGGGAAAACATCTTCAACGTATTGTTTGAGGTTGGCTGAAACCGGGTTTTCCAGCTCGTAGAGCGCGGTGAGGATTCTGCCCTGGCTATCAAGAAGGTTTTCTTCCAAGAATCCGTCGTCTGAAATTTGGCTTTTGAGCCACATCAGCAGCTGGTTGGAGAGTTCAATTTGATCCTGTAGCCGGTCGTCGCCCGCTGGCACGGCTTCAATGGCAAATTCCAGGATATTGGACAGGAATCGTGACAGCCACACTGAGGCCTCGGCGCTGTTGAGCTGACGCTCGCCCACATAAAACTTGTCTCTATCCAAGCGGCTTTCGATCAGCCTTGTGATTAACTGCTCATAGATTCCGGTTTGCTGCATCAATTCCCTTCCGTTTTGACAGCTTTCTATGCCACCGCTTGACGGTCTTCCTCATCACATTCGCTGGTTTGCTAACGAGTATTTGCTGGAACAGTAACGATCTCAGCGACGATTTCCAAGAAAATCACCATGCTCCGAGCGCCGCTACCTAGCAACCTGAACTTTGACCAACATCAAATATGGCCAAAAAGACGACAGATTGCCATTTACCAAGTCAGTACAATCTGCGCAAAACAAATAAAGAGCTTTTTAAACACATGTCTCGATCAGCACCATCTATTCGCCGTTACCTGCTTACTCGCACGTTTCTGTTTTCGGCTATTGGCTTTTTGATTCTGCTGTTCGTGTGCCGCCTGGCCTACCAGGCCAGCATTCGCGACAGCGCTCAGGAGATCGCCGAATCCGTTGCGCAAAGCACGTTCAATTCCATGTACCTGGTGATGAGCCAGGGCTGGAGCCGTACGCAGCTTGAACAGTTCATGCAGCAGCTTTCAAACCCGGAGAAATCCGACACGGGCATGGATGTCATGGTGTACCGGGGCGAAACCGTTACCGAGCTTTACGGCACCATTGACCAGCCCCGCATGGACAAGCAAATCCGCGATGCCATGCGCACCGGCGAGGTGATTGAGCAACAATTCGGGCAGCAACTCCGTTACGTGCAACCGCTAAAGGCAGAAGAGAAATGCCTGGCCTGCCACACCAACGCCAGTGCGGGCGACACGCTCGGGGTTATCGAAGTTACCCAGGATCTGACGAGCCAGCTTGATATCGCCAGCCGCAACTTGCTGTATTACCTGCTTGTGCTGTCTCCGTTGCCCATTCTGTTCGGCTTCTGGGCGGTCAGAACCGTCACCTTCCGGATTAACTATTCGGTGGATGAGCTGAGCAAGCGAATCAAGAAAGTCGAGACCCTGGAAGATCTGAGCCAGTTGTCCCGTGGCAATGAAGACCTGGGCTTTATGGAACTGAACCAGATCTTTTCTCAGGTGGAAACCCTGGCTGAACGGCTGCAGAGCATTGCCGTCGACAAGGACTTGCTGGAGTTCGAGATACGCCTGCTGGAGAAGTTCGTGATCACCTCAGAGGTGGTCCGGGACTGGCGGGAATACATCAACGTGTTGATGCTGGACATCAACCAGGTGATTCAGATTTACACCATGTTCTCCGTGTTCAAGGTGGACGATGAGGTGTTCGATCTGGAAATCTTCTGGCTCACCGCGCCTTCGGACAACACTCGCAAGATGATGGAAAAGGCCGTCAGAAGCCGTCTGCAGGGCGACCAGCACTTTGGTTTGCCGGGCGAGATTGTCATTCACCACAACAGCGTGAGCACAGACGGCCCACCGCTGGAGCTGGAAGAGGAAGAAATTGAGCTGCAAACCAAATCCCTGCTGGTGGAAACGCCCAAAATCGGCGGCATTGTGGGCATTGGCGTGCAGGCCGATATTGTGAAAGACAGCACCAAGCTGCTGGTGCTGGAAAGCATTCTCTCCACGCTGCTCAATGTGGTGGGGTCGGTCAAGGCGATCTACAAGTACACGCGGGACCTTGAGTACTACGCCACGCGAGACCCGCTCACCAACCTGTACAACCAGCGCATGTTCTGGGAATTGCTGGATTACGAGCTGGACCGCTGCCAGCGCCACGACTACCAGGTGGCCCTGCTGATGCTGGATCTCGACAACTTCAAGGCCATCAACGATGGCTACGGCCATGCCATGGGCGACAAGTTGCTGCGCCAGCTATCTCTGGAACTGCAAAAGGTGCTCAGAACCGGCGATGTTCTGGCGCGTTATGGCGGTGATGAGTTTGTGGTGATTCTGCCGGAAACCAGCATGGAACACGCAGAGCAAGTGTCTGAAAGGCTGCTTGAATGCATGCAGAATTTCGGTCTGGAAACACCGCGCGACGGCATGGTGCGGGTAACCGGCTCTATCGGCACCGGGCTGTACCCGGACCACGCGGACAACCGCAAAGATTTGTTCATGTTTGTGGACAACCTGATGTACCGCTCCAAGAGCCAGGGTAAGAACCGCATCAGCCTGCCGCACAAGGAAGATGTGGCGGAGATCTTCAATGACCTGAACCAGAAAATGGTGCTGGTGAACGACGCCATTGAAAATCGCAGCGTGGTGCCGGTGTTCCAGCCCATTCAGCCAAACGGCGATGGCCTTGCCGCCGTTGAGGTACTGAGCCGCATTCAGCTGCCGGACGACACCCTGATGACAGCCGGCGAGTTCATCGAAATTGCCGAGTCCATGGGCAAGGTCCATCTGATGGATTACATCGTCATGGAAAAGGCGTTCGAGCGAATGAACGCGACCGGCTTCGAAGGGCTGCTGTTTATCAACCTGTCGCCGCGTTCAATACTGGTGCGCGATTTCCTGAAAACACTCAAGGAGCTCACCAATCGCTATCAGCTTGATCCCGGCCGTATCGTGTTCGAGATCACCGAGAGAGACACGGTGAAAAATATGGGGTTGCTGGAGAATTTTGTACACAACCTCAAAGACTACGGCTATCTGCTGGCCATTGACGATTTCGGTTCGGGCTTCTCGTCGTTCCACTACCTGAAGTACCTGCCGATCGACTTCGTGAAAATCGAAGGCGACTTCATCGCTAACATGGCCAATGACCCACGGGACATGGCCTTTGTGGTGAGCATCACCGATCTGGCGAAAAAGCTGAACCTGAAAACGGTGGCGGAATTCGTGGAGACCGAAGAGGTACTGCGGCTGGTGCGGGAAGTGGGCATTGATTACGCCCAGGGCTTCCACGTGGGGCGGCCGTCACGGACCATGCCGGGCGAGAAATAAGCCCGGCTGTATGGCATTACGGCCCCTTTAGCTAAAGCCAGAAAAGCGGGTTTCCTGCTACACTGTGCGCCCTTTATAGTGCAATTAAAGAGCGATTCAGAAGCAGTGACCATGCAAGAAGCCTTCCCTACCCCTGCGGCGTTGTCCCGTAAGTTCAGCATTGCCCCGATGATGGACTGGACAACGCCTCACTTCCGCTACCTGGCGCGGATTCTCAGCCGGCATGCGTTGCTGTATACCGAGATGGTCACCACCGGTGCGCTGATTCACGGCGACACCGAACGGTTCTTACGCCACGACCCATCCGAGTACCCGTTGGCACTTCAGCTCGGCGGCAGTGATGCCAAAGAACTGGCTCACTGCGCGAAGCTGGCCGAAAAGTTCGGTTTCAGCGAAGTGAACCTGAACGTGGGTTGCCCCAGCGACCGGGTGCAGAACAACATGATCGGCGCCTGCCTGATGGCACATCCGGACAAGGTCGCTGAAGCCGTGGCGGCAATGATCGATGCCACCAGCCTGCCGGTGACGGTGAAGCACCGCATCGGCATTGATGGCCGTGAATCCTGGGAAGACTTGTGCGAATTCATCGACAAGGTGTCTGACGCTGGCTGCAAGACCTTTATCGTGCATGCCCGCATTGCCATTCTGGAAGGCCTGAGCCCGAAGGAAAACCGGGACATTCCGCCGCTGAAGTACGATTGGGTATACCGCCTGAAGCAAAAATACCCGCACCTTGAAATCATCATCAACGGTGGCATCAAAACCTTTGAGGAATGCCACGAACATCTGGCCCATACTGATGGGGTGATGCTCGGCCGGGAGGCTTACCACAACCCCTGGTTGCTGGCCTCTGTGGATTCCGAATTCTTTGGCGAGCCGTCACCCGTTGCCAACCGGCACGAGGCCCTGCGGGCGATGTTTCCGTTTATTCAGCAGGAGCTGGACCGGGGCGTATACCTTACTCACATGTCGCGCCATGTGATGGGCCTGTTCCACGGCATGCCGGGCGGGCGCCAGTTCCGCCGGTATATCAGCGAGAATGCCCATAAGCCGGGCAGTGGCCTGGAAGTCATCCAGGCAGCTCTCGGCAAGGTACATGAATTATAAAGACTTAGGGACGACAACAACCATGACCAGCAAACTCGAACAACTCAAGACCATGACCACAGTGGTGGCCGACACCGGCGATCTGACCGCCATCGCCGAATGGCGGCCGGAAGACGCCACCACCAATCCGTCTCTGCTGCTAAAGGCGGCCGCTTCCGAAGCTTACCGGCCCATGCTGGACAAGGCCGTGGCCTATGCCCGCAAACATGGCGGCTCCGATGCCCAGCAACTGGCCCTGGCCACGGATATGCTGGCCGTTCTGGCGGGTAAAGAAATTCTCGAATTGATTCCCGGCGTGGTATCTACGGAAGTGGATGCGCGGTTGTCTTTTGATACCTCCGCCACACTGGAACGGGCTCGCCGGCTGGTGGAGCTCTATGACTACCAGGGCGTGGATACCAGCCGCGTATTGATCAAGATTGCTTCCACCTGGGAGGGCATTCGTGCCGCCGAACAGCTGGAGAAAGAAGGCATTCACTGTAATCTCACCCTGCTGTTCTCGTTTGTGCAGGCGGCGGCCTGTGCCGAGGCGGGTGCTTATCTGGTATCGCCCTTTGTCGGCCGCATTCTGGACTGGCACCTGGCGCATTCCGGCAGAGACAGCTTCCCGGCGGCAGAAGACCCGGGCGTGCAATCTGTCTCGCGTATTTATAATTACTATAAGGCCAATGGTTTCGATACCGTGGTCATGGGCGCAAGCTTCCGCAACACTGGTGAAATTGAAATGCTGGCCGGCTGTGATCGCCTGACCATCAGCCCGGCGCTGTTGCAGGCCCTGAAGGAAGACACCGGCGAACTGCCTCGCCAACTGAATGCCGAAACCGCGCGCAGCGAAGACAAGCCTCGTGCTATCGACGAAAAGCAGTTCCGCTGGCTGTCCAATGAAGATGCCATGGCCACCGAAAAACTGGCCGAGGGCATTCGCAAGTTTGCCGCAGACCAGATTGAACTGGAAAAGCAGGTCAGCGAGCTGGCCCGCTCTGCCTGATTCACGCAACCAAGGGGTGCTCCTTTCATGATTGATCGCCTGAAACAACTGTTTGCCACGCCCGAGTCAGAGCCGGTCAAACCAGATGCCCACCAACTGGCGGTTGCCGCCACGGCATTGATGGTTCAGCTTTCCCGGGTAGATAATGATGAAGACCAGCGTGAGCTGCAGACCATCGTTGATTGCGCGGTAAAGGCTCATCAGGTAACCCGTGAAGAGGCCGAAGAAATTCTGGCGGATGCCCTGGAACACGCAGACGATGCCACCTCGATGTACGAGTTCACCGGCCAGATCAACGACACGCTGGACCAGGCTGAAAAGCAGTCGCTGCTTACCAGCATCTGGCGGGTAGCGCTTGCCGATGGCCGCATCGACAAATACGAAGAACACCTTATTCGCCGCATGGCAGACCTGTTGCATCTTAATCATCGTGAATACATGCAGGCGCGGCACCAGGCGGAAGAAGACGCCGCCCGTTAATTTAAGGAGAGACCATGTTAGCCATTCTTCACCCCAACACTCCGCTGGACAGTGATGCCTACCGCCAGACCATGCATTATCTGGAAAACCTGCCGGGCGTGAGCCTGCGGGTACACGAGGTTCAGGGTGCCAGCCAGCGGCTGACGGAAGTCTATCTGCTGGGCGACACCAAACCGCTGGATAAAGAGGAAATTGAAGCGCTACCGGCCGTTGAGCGGGCCATTCGCATTTCCGAAGACTACCGGATTCTTGGCCGTCACAAAGACGACAACCGCCAGAGTGGCTTCACCTACAACGGTGTGGAATTCAGCCAGAACAACCTGAACATTTTTGCCGGTCTGTGCGCGGTAGATGTGCCCGAGCATGTGGAAATGATGATGCAGGCACTGGAAGACAACGGCGAAGTCTGCACACGCATGGGCGCTTACAAGCCGCGCACCAACCCCTATTCATTTCAGGGGCATGGCAAGGGCTGCCTGCCATGGGTGTTCGAGAAAGCCGGCAAACATGGCATCAAGGTGGTTGCCATGGAAATTACCCATGAAAGCCACATTGAAGAAATCCACACCTGTCTGGAAAAACTGGGCCACCCCACCGGTGTGATGCTGCAGGTTGGCACCCGCAACACTCAGAACTTCGAGTTGCTCAAAGCCATTGGCCGGCAAACCACCTACCCGGTACTGCTCAAGCGTGGTTTCGGCATTACTCTGAATGAATCCCTGAACGCGGCCGAATACCTGGCCAGCGAAGGCAACGCCAATGTGATTTTCTGCCTGCGCGGTATGAAAACCGAAGCCGGCCAGCCACACCGCAACATGGTCGATTTCGCTCACGTGCCAGCGGTCAAGCGCCTTACCCGCATGCCGGTTTGCGTGGATCCGTCCCACTCTGTGGGCAGCCGCGAACAATCACCGGATGGCATTCTCGACGTCATGCACGCCACGGCTCAGGGCGCGATTGCCGGCGCCAACATGGTACTGGTGGATTTCCATCCGAAGCCGGAGAAAGCGCTGGTGGATGGCCCACAGGCCCTGCTGATGAACGAACTCCCGGCTTACCTGGAAGACATCCGCCTGTGCCATGAAACCTGGAAAAAGCGCCAGGACATTTACCAACGTTTGAAGGACAGCACTACAGAATGATCGTTTATGGTCACCGGGGGGCAAAGGGAGAAGCCCCCGAGAACACGCTGCCAGGCTTTCACCATGCCTGGCGCCATGGCATCCGGCACTTTGAACTGGATCTGGTACTGTCGAAAGATGGTGTACCGATGCTGGTGCACGACCTCACGGTCGACCGCACTACCCGGCACAAGGGCAACGTCAGCAACTACACCGTCGCCGAACTGGCGGCCATGGACGCCCGCCGGAATGTCACCGAATGGCCACATAAAACCGGCATTCCCACACTGGAACAACTGCTGGACCAGTTCCATGACCTTGAGCACCTGCAACTGGAAGTAAAAAAAGATACGGGGTCGCGGCTGAATATTCTGTGCAACCGGCTGACTGAAATTATTCAGCGCCGGAACCTGTACCAGACAGTCGCCGTTACGTCTTCAGACACCCGTTTTCTGAGAGAGATTCGTCGTCGTGACCGCAATATCCGTATTGGTTTTGTGGCCGGGCGCAAGTTCCCGAAACCCCTGAACCAGGCCAAACGGCTCGGTTGTGAGTATTTCTGCCCGAAATGGAAGATTCTCAGCCCGAGCATGGTGGACAGAGCACACCGGATGAACATGCACGTGTCCACCTGGACAGTGAACAGTATTCACCACATGCTTGCGCTGGAAGAAATGGGCGTAGACAGCATTATCACGGATTTCCCCACCAGTACCCGTATGTACTTTGATAACCGGGCGAAGGCCGCGTTAACACTGCCGCCAAAAGAGCGGGAAAAGCAGACCCCGGAGCCCGCCTGATCGATTGGCTCCGGGAAGAGGCGTGGCCCGAATCAGAAGACCCGGTTCAGACCATTCAGTGCAGCTACCCGGTAGGCTTCCGCCATGGTCGGATAGTTGAAGGTGGTATTGATGAAGTAATCCAGGGTATTGGCTTCACCTTTCTGGTTCATGATGGCCTGGCCGATATGCACGATCTCGGCTGCCTGGTCACCAAAGCAGTGAATACCCAGAATTTCCTTGGTTTGCGGATGGAACAGAATCTTCAGCATGCCCACTGACTCGCCGGTAATCTGCGCCCGGGCCAGATGCTTGAAGAAGGCCTTGCCGATTTCGTAAGGCACTTTCGAGTCTGTCAGTTCCTGTTCGGTTCTACCCACGGAGCTGATCTCCGGAATGGTGTAGATGCCGGTAGGCACATCGTTCACAAAGCGGAAATACTCGTCGTCAGCAATGTCTGAGGCGGCAGAACGGCCCTGATCATAGGCGGCACTGGCCAGGCTCGGCCAACCAATAACATCGCCTACGGCGTAGATATTCTCCACTTCAGTACGGTAATGCTCATCAACGGACAGCTGGCCCCGGTTATTCGGTTCCAGGCCGATATTCTCAAGCCCGAGGCTATCGGTATTGCCACTGCGGCCGGCACACCACAGGAAGGCATCGGCACGAATCTTCTTGCCGGACTTCAGCGACAGTACCACGCCATGGTCATCACCCTTCACCGACTCGTACATCTCGTTGTGACGAATCAGTACGCCGTTGCTGCGCAAGTGGTAGCTCAGCGCGTCGGAGATTTCATCATCCAGGAACGACAGAATGCGGTTGCCCGGGTTGATCAGATCCACTTTCACGCCAAGGCCGGCAAAAATAGACGCATACTCGGAACCGATAACACCGGCGCCAAAAATAATCAGTGTGCGGGGCGTGTGCGACAGATTCAGAATGGTGTCGGAGTTATAAATCCGGTGATGGCGGAAATCGACATCGGGCGGCATGAACGGGCGCGAACCGGTGGCCACAATGGCCTGTTTGAAATGCAGTGTCTCCACAGACTTGTTGCCGCGAACTTCAATGCGGTTATTGTCCAGGAAAGACGCACGGCCGTTGATCAGATCAACACGGTTTCGGGCGTAGAAGCCGGTTCTCAGCTTCACCTGCTTACCGATCACTTTCTGGGCGTTTTGCAGCACCCGCGGGAAAGAAAACCAGCGCGGCTCGCCAATATCCCGGAACATCTGATTGGTGTTGAAGGTGATGATCTGCTTGACCGAATGCCGCAGAGCCTTGGAAGGAATGGTACCCCAGTGGGTGCAGTTGCCACCCACTGTCGGTTTGTCCTCAATAATCGCGACTCGCTTGCCGTGTTTCGTCGCATTCATGGCCGCGCCTTCGCCAGCCGGGCCGGCTCCGATAACGACAACGTCGTAATGATGTTCTGCCATCTGCGCAGTGACTCCTTATGTACGTTGTAAATGTTTTTTCGTTATTACTGACTGTCCGTGGGCGTTGTTACTTGTCGACCCGGGTGGCGTCATAGGCCAGATCGTCGGCCTCCACATCGGCATCAGAAGCTTTTCTGTTGTCTTCACACTTCTGAGTACTGCCGCCACAAATGTCACAGGAGCTGCTGATGCCCAGGGCACCAATGCCTCCGCAGGTACCACTGATGGGCTTGCGCCCGAAAATCACGCCGACAGACATGGCAGCTACCAGCAGCACCACAATAAACAACACTAGAAGAAAGGTACCCATTACTGCCCTCCTTTACTGAACAAGGTACGAGGAAAACGCCGGTGTCTGATGTGTCTCGAAACCGTCTTCCCCCCGCACAATAAAATAAGCGGGAATGTTTTCCCGGGTTGCCAGAGTCATCGCTTCTTCGTGACCCATGACATTGAACGCGGTTGCCAGTGCATCAGCAGTCATACAATCGTCAGCAATAACAGTCACTGACGCCAGCGTGTGGCTGATCGGCTTTCCGGTTGTGGGATCTATTGTATGGGAGTATCGCTGCCCTTCCGATTCGTAATAGTTACGATAATCACCGGATGTCGCCATCGCCTGACTATCCAACGCTACCACACTGTTCACCTGCCGGGCATCTTCCACGGGTTCTTCGACCGCCAGACGCCAGGCGGAACCGTCCGGTTTTCTGCCGTTCACCCGCACTTCGCCACCAACCTCCACAAGATAGGCTTCCACGCCTTCACTGTCGAGGTAGCGGGCCACCGCATCAACACCGTAGCCTTTGGCGATGCCTGACAAATCAACGTACTGGGGCGGCTGTGCGCGCAGCGACAGCGTCTGTGGATCCAGCTCAAGGTGCTCTGTACCGGTTCTTGCCAGCACTTGTGCCAGTTCGTCTGGCTCCGGCGATGTTTCCGGGCGGGCCTGAGGGCCGAATCCCCAGAGATTAACCACCGGGCCAATGGTGACGTCGAAGGCGCCATCGGTCATTTCAGCAATTTCCTGCGACCGTTGAATAACTTCAAACAATGGCTCGGAAAGTTCCGTCCACTCACTCTGATCCTGTTTCTGATTAAATCTCGACAGTTCGGAATCTTCTTTCCAGGTCGACATGGCCTGGTCCACCTGGTCCAGCTCCCGTTCAATACCCTGAGCCAGAGCCTGAAGCCGTTGTTCATCTTCCGGCAGCACCACATTGACGTGATAGCGTGTGCCGAAAATGCTGCCGGAGATTTCCCATGTTTTTTCCTCGTCCTGAAACGAGCAACCCGCCAGGGCGGCAAAAGCCAGCGCCATAAAGACACTGACCATTACCCCCCTGACGGGTTTCAGCATGCGGGATGTCATTTGAGTTGATTAACCCCCGAAGTCATCCAGCATGATGTTGTCGTCCTCCACACCAAGATCTTTCAGCATCTTGATGGTCGAGGAGTTCATGATGGGCGGCCCACACATGTAGTACTCACAATCTTCAGGAGCCGGATGGTCCTTCAGGTAGTTTTCATACAATACGTTGTGGATAAAGCCTGTCGCCCCTTCCCAGTTGTCTTCCGGCAAGGCGTCGGACAGTGCAACCGTCCAGTCGAAGTTTTCGTTTTCTTCGGCCAGCGTGTCGAAATCTTCAACATAGAACATCTCCCGACGGCTACGCGCACCGTACCAGAAGGTAATCTTGCGCTTTGAATTCAAACGCTTGAGCTGGTCAAAGATGTGCGAACGCATGGGAGCCATACCGGCACCACCACCGATGAACACCATTTCGTTGTCGGTGTCTTTCGCAAAGAACTCGCCGAATGGTCCCATCACGGTAATCTTGTCGCCCGGCTTCAGGTTGAACACGTAGCTGGACATGATACCCGGCGGGTGATTCGTTCCCGGAGGCGGCGTAGCGATACGGATGTTGAACTTGAGAACACCCTTCTCTTCCGGATAGTTCGCCATGGAGTAGGCACGAACAGTCTCTTCCTTGTTGATCGCCTTGTACTGCCATACGTCGAACTTGTCCCAGTCCGAATGGAACTCTTCTTCAATATCGAAATCCTTGAAGTCGATTTCATACGGCGGGCACTCGAGCTGAACATAGCCACCAGCGCGGAAGTCCACTTCCTCGCCTTCCGGCAGCTTCAGCACCAGTTCCTTGATGAAGGTGGCCACGTTGTGGTTGGACACCACTTCGCATTCCCACTTCTGTACGCCGAAGAACTCTTCCGGCACTTCTACTTTCATGTCCTGCTTTACCGGAACCTGACAGGACAGGCGCCAGCCTTCCTTCTCTTCCCGGTTGGTGAAGTGAGTCTTCTCGGTCGGCAGCATGGCGCCACCACCGTCGAAAACCTTGCACTTACACTGAGCGCAGGTACCGCCGCCGCCACAGGCAGAGGACAGGTAAATACCGTTATTGGCCAGAGTGCCAAGCAGCTTGCCGCCGGCCTCTGTTTTGAGCGTATGTTCCGGATCGTCGTTGATCTCGATAGTCACATCACCGGTGCTTACCAGCCTGGAACGGGCCGCGAGGATAATCGCGACCAGCGCCAGCACGATAACGGTGAACATGACCACGCCAAGAATGATTTCTGTACTCATGGTCTCGCCTTTTCGTTAAACCGTCTCACCGGATGGATTACAGAGAGATGCCGGAGAAGGACATAAAGCCCAGAGACATCAGCCCCACCGTAATGAAGGTGATGCCAAGGCCACGCAGCCCTTCCGGAACATCGCTGTACTTGAGCTTTTCGCGGATACCTGCCAGAGCAATGATCGCCAAAGCCCAGCCAACACCAGCACCGAAGCCATAAACCACGCTTTCACCGAAAGTGTAATCACGCTCAACCATGAACAGTGAGGCACCCAGAATGGCGCAGTTCACGGTAATCAGCGGCAGAAACACACCCAGTGCGGCATAGAGCGCCGGGATGTACTTGTCCAGTACCATTTCCATGATCTGTACGATGGCAGCAATAACACCGATGTAGGCCAGCAGGCCCAGGAAGCTCAGGTCCACATTCGGCAGACCGGCCCATTCCAGGGCGCCTTCGCGCAGGATGGTGTTATACAGCATGTTGTTCACCGGCACGGTGACGGTCAGTACCACGATGACTGCAATGCCCAGACCGGTTGCTGCCTCAATCTTCTTGGAGATCGCCAGGAAGGTACACATCCCCAGGAAGAACGCCAGCGCCATGTTCTCAACAAAGATAGCCTTCAGAATCAGACTGATATAATGTTCCATCAGAAGGCCTCCTTAACTTTGTGAGCGGACATTTTGAAGTCTTCCTCTTCAACCTGCTCAGGCTTCCAGGTACGCAGAGCCCAGATTGCCAGACCAATGATGAAGAATGCGCTCGGCGGCAGCAGCAACAGGCCATTGGTGATGTACCAGCCGCCTTCGTTCACCGGAGACAACAGTGTTACACCGAACAGGGAGCCGGCGCCCAGCAGTTCACGGAAGAATGCCACGAACAGCAGGATGACCGAGTAGCCCAGCCCGTTACCAATACCGTCCAGGAAGCTCATGCCCGGCGTGTTGTTCATCGCGAAACCTTCCGCGCGACCCATGACGATACAGTTGGTAATGATCAGACCAACGAACACCGACAGCTGCTTGGAAATTTCGTAGGCATATGCCTTCAGCACCTGATCAACCACAATTACCAGAGAGGCAATGATGGTCATCTGTACAATAATCCGGATGCTGCCCGGAATCTGTGTACGCACCAACGATACCGCCAGGTTAGAAAACGCACACACTGCGATAACCGCCAGGGACATGACGATACTGACGCTCATGCTGGTGGTTACCGCCAGCGCCGAACAGATACCGAGAATCTGAAGGGCGATAGGGTTGTTACTGAAAATTGGTTCGAAGAGAACCTGTTTGGCTGATTCACCGGCCATGATCAGACCTCCCCTTCACGAAGATTTTTCAGGAATGGCGCAAAACCGCGGTCACCCATCCAGTAGTTGACCAGTCGCTCAACACCAACACTTGTCAGTGTCGCGCCAGACAGAGCGTCAACCTTGTGCTCCTTGTCTTTGGCTCCGGAACTCACACCGCCTTTAACCAGGCGAATCTGGGGTTCAGACAGGTCGTCGTTGTAAAGTTCCTTGCCAACCCACTGGTTTTTCCAGCGAGGGTTGTCCACTTCACCGCCCAGGCCCGGCGTTTCCGCGTGATCATAAAAGCCCAGACCTTCGATGGTGTTCAGGTCGCCCTCGAGAGACACGAAACCATACAGTGTCGACCACAGGCCGTAACCATGAATCGGCAGCACTACACGCACCATTTCGCCGTCTTCGCTCAAGGTGTAAACCTTGGCAACGTTCGGGCGGCGCTTGATGCCGGCCTTGTCTTCGGAGGCCGGAATGTTGGTAGACATCTCCGGATCAGAAGCCGCTTTGTACATGTCGTACTTCATCGGGTCCTCTACACCTACCGCAGACGGCTCTACGAATTCACCGGTGTCGAGATCGACCAGTCTTACGTCGAAACGCTCAAAGGTTTCTTCGATCTGCTCCGCACTGGAGCCAGACTCCAGCATGCCGGCAGCCGAGAGAATGTTACTCTTGATATCCAGATTCTGGTTCTTGACTTGCGCCGGTCGCAGCGAGACTGCCGCGGTGGAAACCACTACCGAGAAGAAAATACTCAGCACCAGCGCAACCATCAGAGTTCTGGAGACGGTATCTTTTGCCTTAGCCACGAGCAAGCCTCCGTTTGATGTTGGCCTGAACCACGTAATGATCCATCAGCGGTGCGAACAGGTTGGCGAACAGAATCGCCAGCATAATACCTTCCGGGAACGCCGGGTTGACCACACGGATCAGCACGGTCATCACACCCACCAGGATGCCGAAACACCAGCGCCCGGTGTTGGTCATCGCCGCAGAAACCGGGTCTGTTGCCATGAACATCATGCCGAAGGCGAAGCCGCCCATGACCAGATGCCAATGAGCCGGCACGTCAAACATCGGGTTGGTTTCGGAGCCGACGATATTCAGCAGCAACGCCATGCCGATCATGCCGATCATCACACCACCGACGATGCGGTAGGAGGCAATCTTCATGGCCAGCAGGATCAGGCCGCCGAGCAGAATCGCGATTGTGGACGTTTCACCCATGGAGCCCTGGATGTTGCCTACAAAGGCGTTCATCCAGCCAATCTGGGTTTCCAGTGCTTCCAGGCCACCAGAAGCTGCCCAGCTCAGTGCCGTAGCGCCGCTGAAGCCATCCACTGCTGTCCACACGGTATCACCGGAAATCTGTGCCGGATAGGCAAAGTACAGGAAGGCACGGCCGGTCAGTGCCGGGTTCAGGAAGTTCTTGCCGGTACCGCCAAAAATTTCCTTGCCGATCACTACACCGAAGGTGATGCCCAGAGCCACCTGCCACAACGGGATGGTGGGCGGGCAGATCAGTGCGAACAGTACGGAGGTTACGAAGAAGCCTTCGTTTACTTCGTGCTTGCGCACGGTGGCAAACAACACTTCCCAGAAACCACCCACTATAAAGGTGACCGCGTAAATGGGCACGAAGTAGGCCAGGCCGTACACGAAGTTGTCCCACCAGCCAGCGCCAGAACCGGTTACCGCCAGAGCGGTAATGAAGGCTTCGCGCAGAGCGCCATCAGCAATCATTGCGTCCGGGTTGTTGGCCAGGAAACTGTTGGCCTGGAAGCCAATGTTCCACATACCGAAGAACATCGCCGGGAAGGTACACAGCCACACCGTGATCATGATGCGCTTCAGGTCGATACCGTCACGCACATGAGAGGTAGTGGCCGTTACACTGCCTGGCGAGTAGAAAATCGTGTCGACGGCTTCGTACAGCGCATACCAGCGCTCGTACTTGCCGCCTTTCTCAAAGTGATGCTCGATGCCATCGAGAAACTGTCGGATTGCCATCGTAGTTAGCCCTCGATCTCGATTCGGGTCAGATTCTCGCGGAGAATCGGACCGTATTCATATTTGCCGGGGCACACGAAGGTGCACAGCGCCAGATCTTCTTCGTCCAGCTCCAGGGCACCCAGTTGCTGTGCCGTTTCGGTATCACCAACAATCAGCGACCGCAGCAGCTGTGTGGGCAGGATATCCAGCGGCATGATCTGTTCATACGCACCCACCGGCACCATGGCTCGTTCACTGCCGTTGGTGTTGGTGTTGAACTTGAACAGTTTGCCCGGGGCAAATTTGGACAGATAGATGTTCAGCACAGAGAACTTGTTCGCCCCCGGCGACAGCCAGCCCATGAATTCACGCTTGGTGCCTTCTTCCAGCACCGATACCTGGTTGGCAAAACGCCCCAGATAGGCACAGGGACCGTCGCCACGACGACCACCGAAAACAGAACCGGAAATGGCGCGCACTTCGCAGTCGGTTTCGATCTCACCGTCAAGCAGCTCCGGCAGGTTTGCACCCAGACGGGTACGGACCAGACGAGGCTTCAGGGCCTTGGGACCACCAATAGCAACAATCCGCTCCACCGGTACTTCGCCGGTTTCGAACAGCTTGGCAATGTCGATGACGTCCTGGTAGTTGATGGACCAGACCTTCTTGTCGCCGACAATCGGATCAAGGTAGTGGATATGGGTGCCCACGTTGCCGGCCGGATGTACGCCGTCAAACTGCTGCACTTCCACGCGATCACTCTTTGGCACGGCCACATCAGAGCCCGGCTTACCGGTGACAAACACCTTGCCGTTGGTGAGATGCGAGATAATACTCAGGCCCTTTTCGAAGGCCTTGCTGTTCTCGCCAATGATCACCGTCGGGTCCGCCGCCAGCGGATTGGTGTCCATCACGGAAACAAAGATGGAGTTGGGCGCCGAGTCGATCTCCGGAACCTTGCTGTAGGGTCGGGTACGGAATGCTGTCCACAAGCCGGATTCAACCAGGTTGTCGACAACCTGCTGGCGCTCCAGGCCGGCAAGATCGGCATCGTCATAGCGAGCAAAGGTTTCCGCATCTTCGCCATCCACCTCGATGACAACAGACTGGAATACGCGGCGCTCACCGCGATTGATTTCTTTCACCACACCGGCAGCCGGGGAAGTATAACGAACGCCTTCGGTCTTCTTGTCCGTAAACAGCAGCGAGCCGCGCTTGACACGGTCTCCCTCTTTAACAGCCATCGTCGGCTTCATGCCGTGGTAGTCAAAACCAATCAACGCCACATGGCGAATCGGCTTGCCATCACTAATGGTCTGTTCGGGAGCGCCGCTGATGGGAAGATCCAGGCCTTTTTTGATCTTGATCATTTAGCCTCGTCCAATCATCAGAAACTATCTGAGAATTTTAACGCCCGACTCCCTGCGGCCCAGGATTCCTGCTGATTTGATGCCCGAAGTTCTTGTGCTTCGGGTTTATCAATATCGGGACAGCGGCTGTCACGATCGATTGCTGCAGGAAAAGATGGGAAACGGGGCGCCAGACATACCCAAAATCCCGCCGATTATAAAGATTACGGAATGGTATTTCCACCTGAAACGGGAATGGTTTTGTCGTTCGACAGTAACAAAAAACCCCGGCAACCTTGAGGCCACCGGGGTTTCTTCAGCATGGCGCAATTAGCGCTACAGCTTTAGTCGCGAACCCGCTTGGGGAAAACCGGGTGGGTAACGCCCGCCATATCATTAACGCAGCGGATAACCTGAGCACTGTAGCCGAACTCGTTGTCGTACCACACGTACAGGATCACGCGCTTACCGCCAGCAATAGTGGCCTGGGCATCCACAACACCGGCGTGGCGCGAGCCAACAAAGTCAGTGGAAACCACTTCCGGTGAGTTCACAAAATCGATCTGCTTTTGCAGCTCGGAGTGCAGAGCCATTTCACGCAGATAGTCGTTAACGGTGTCGACATCCACTTCCTTGCTCAGATTCAGGTTCAGAATGGCCATGGACACGTTCGGCGTGGGTACGCGAATGGCGTTACCACTGAGCTTGCCTTTCAGTTCCGGCAAAGCCTTGGCAACCGCTTTGGCAGCACCGGTTTCGGTAATAACCATGTTCAGCGGCGCGCTGCGACCACGACGGCTACCCTTGTGGTAGTTGTCGATCAGGTTCTGGTCGTTGGTGTAGGAGTGAACGGTTTCAACGTGACCGTCTTCAATGCCGTACTCGTCGTGAATGGCTTTCAGTACCGGCGTAATGGCGTTGGTGGTACAGGAAGCAGCAGACAGAATCTTGTCGTCGTCAGTGATCGAGTCGCTGTTGATACCATAGACGATGTTCTTGATGTTGCCCTTGCCCGGCGCCGTCAGGATAACCCGGCTGACACCCTTGGACTTCAGGTGCAGGCCCAGGCCATCTTCATCACGCCAGATACCGGTGTTGTCGACCACAATGGCGTTGTCGATGTCGTACTCGGTGTAGTCCACTTTGTCCGGACCGTCTGAGTAGATCACCTTGATGTAGTTACCGTTGGCGATCAGAGCAGAGTTTTCTTCATCAACCGTGATGGTGCCATCGAACGGACCGTGTACCGAGTCACGACGCAGCAGGCTGGCGCGCTTCTGAAGGTCATTTTCGGCGCTGCCCTTACGGACAACAATGGCGCGCAAGCGCAGGTTGGCGCCGCCGCCGGCTTTTTCAATCAGGATACGTGCCAGCAGACGACCGATACGGCCAAAACCATACAGAACCACGTCTTTGGTGGCGTTCTGCGCATCTTCCTCAGACTGGGTGGCATACTGGCCAACAATCGGGCCGATTTCTTTTTTCAGAAACTCTGTGAGATCACCACCCTGCTCCTTGAATTTTACAGCCAGCTTACCGATATCAACGTGACCACGGCCAAGATCAAGCTTGTCCATGGCTTCCAGGATCGGCAGAGTGTTGTGAACAGACAGCTCGCTGTCTTCAACCTGACGCACAAACCGGTGAGCCCGAATAATATCAATCACTGACTGATTGATGATCGCCCGGCCGTAGACCGACGTAACAACGTTGTTCTTGCGGTGAAGACGACCGATCAGCGGGATCATGGCTTCGGCTGTGGACTCGCGCTCAGTCCAGTTAGACAGGTGCTGGTTGATCTGTTCGTGACTCACGGTTGTGACCTCGTTTAGCACTGAAAATATATGGGGGCGCGTATTATCCAATTTAAGGCCCCTTACGGCAAATGACTTTGGTCGTGGACCGTCGTGATCAGTCGCCATGACACTGCAACACCCGGGCGTTAGAATAGCGCGGCTCCGGATCCAGACTCATTCACTCAGGAGATATCCCGGCCCATGAGCAAAGGTTCTTCGCACGCTTCTTCACTGCACAGCCAGCTGCTGGCGCCGGCCGCGCCGGAAAAACCCGCCGATCACCGGAAATGGGGTGAGCTTCACGGCTGCAGTGATGCCCTGGCCATCTGTGAGAGTGCAAGAACCCATAGGGGGCTGACCCTGGTGGTCACCCGCAGCACGGATGAAGCCATCCGGCTGGAGCAGGCCATCCGTTTCTTCCTGAACCTGCCACCGGAAGAAGACGGCGCCACGGTCACCGAAGACGGCCTGGAACTGCTATCTCTGCCAGACTGGGAAACCTTGCCCTACGACCTGTTTTCGCCACACCAGGATATTACCTCCCGGCGCATTCGCACCCTGCACCGGCTGCCCTCCACGCAGCATGGCATTCTGGTGGTGCCCGCCCGGACCCTGATGCATCAGCTGGCGCCGCCGAGTTATCTGCAGGGCAACACCCTGTTACTGGAAGTGGGCCAGGCCCTGAACATCGACAGCTGGCGCATGCAGCTGGAATCGGCCGGCTACCATCACACCGAGAACGTCTACGAACACGGCGAATACGCAGTCCGCGGGGCCATTCTGGATATCTACCCGATGGGCTCGAACCTGCCCTACCGGATTGACCTGTTTGATGACGAAATCGAAACCCTGAGAACCTTTGATCCGGAAACCCAGCGCTCCATTGACCGGATCGAGCAGATCGAACTCTTGCCAGCCAATGAGTTTCCCTGGCACAAAGAGGCCCGCTCCGGGTTCCGGAACCGCTGGTTTGAATATTTCCCGAATGCACCAAAAGACGCGCCGGTTTATCAGGACGTCAGCCACGGCATAACCCCACCAGGCATTGAGTATTACCTGCCGCTGTTTTTCGACGAAACCGCCACACTGTTCGATTATTTGCCGCAAAGCACGCTGGTGTTTACCGCCGACGGCCTGAACGATGCGGTTGCCGCCTTTGATGCCGAAACCCGGGCGCGCTACGAGGACCGCCGGCACGACCGCCTGCGCCCGATTCTGCCTCCCGGCGAGCTGTTTCTGCAGGAAGACCAGGTATTCGGAGAACTCAAGCGTCACCCGCGGGTAACCTGCGCCAGCAACGAACTGCAGGGACCGGCCACCCTTAATTGCGGCACCGAATCACTTCCCGACATCGCCATGGACGGCCGCGCCGCCGACCCGGCCGCCCGATTGAAACGCTTCCTCAAGGACTTTTCCGGCCGCGTACTGATCTGCGCCGAATCCTCCGGCCGCCGGGAGGCCTTGATCGATAACCTGGCCGATCACAACCTGAAACTGGCAACCGTCAGCCACTGGGATGAGTTTGTGAGCAACACCGCTCACACCCTGGCCATCACCATCGCCCCCATGGAACAGGGCATGGTACTGCCGGAACAGAATCTGGCTCTGATTACCGAGACCGCCCTGTTCGGCGAACAGGTTCTGCAACGCCGGCGCCGTGAAAAACCGACCGAAATCGACGATGCCGGCTACCGCGACCTTTCGGAACTGCGTATCGGCGCACCAGTGGTCCATATTGACCACGGCGTCGGCCGCTACAAGGGCCTGGAAACCATCACCGCCGGTGGTGAGTCGAACGAATTTTTGATGCTGGAATACGCCGGCGGCTCCAAGCTCTATGTGCCGGTTTCCAACCTGCACCTGATCTCCCGCTACTCCGGCACAGATGAAGAGCACGCCCCTCTGCACAAGCTGGGTACCGAACGCTGGAGCAACGCCAAGCAGAAAGCGCTGGAGAAAATCCGCGACACTGCAGCCGAGCTGCTGGACGTCTACGCCCGCCGGGAAGCCCGCAAAGGGTTCCAGTTTGAAGACCCGAAAGAAGCCTACCGCGCCTTCGCAGCGGACTTCCCCTTCGAGGAAACACCGGATCAGCAGGTCGCGATCCAGTCCGTATTTGAAGATATGACCAGCGAACAGCCCATGGACCGCCTGGTATGCGGCGACGTTGGTTTCGGCAAGACCGAAGTGGCCATGCGCGCCACCTTCCTGGCCACCTGGTCCGGCAAGCAGGTGGCGGTACTGGTGCCCACAACGCTGCTGGCCCAGCAACATTACGAATCTTTCCGGGACCGTTTCTCGGACACCCCGGTCACCGTGGAGCTGCTCAGCCGTTTCCGAAGCGGCAGCCAGACCACCAAGGCCATGGCCAACATTGAAGAAGGCAAAGCCGACATTGTGATCGGCACTCACAAGTTGCTGCAGGGCGATGTGAAGTTCAAGAATCTGGGGCTGGTGATCATCGATGAGGAACACCGGTTCGGCGTTCAGCAAAAAGAACGGCTGAAGGCCCTGCGGGCCGAGGTGGACATGCTCAACCTGACCGCCACACCAATACCGCGCACCCTGAACATGGCCATGGGCCATCTGCGGGATCTGTCCATCATTGCCACGCCGCCGGCCCGGCGCCTGTCGGTGAAAACCTTTGTACGCCAGCGCGATGAGGTGATGGTCAAAGAAGCCATCCTGCGGGAAATTCTGCGGGGTGGTCAGGTGTATTTCCTGCACAACGATGTTGCAAGCATCGAGAAAACCGCAGAAGACCTCCGCAAGCTGATTCCCGAAGCCCGGGTGGGCGTGGCCCATGGCCAGATGCGCGAGCGCCAGCTGGAACAGATCATGTCGGACTTCTACCACAAGCGCTTCAACGTGCTGGTGTGCACCACCATCGTGGAAACCGGCATCGACATCCCCAGCGCCAACACGATCATTATCGAACGGGCCGACAAGTTCGGCCTGGCCCAGTTGCATCAACTGCGCGGCCGGGTTGGCCGCTCTCACCACCAGGCCTATGCCTATCTGCTGACACCACCGCCCAGGAGCATTTCAGCCGATGCCAAAAAACGCCTGGATGCCATTGCCGACGCCCAGGACCTGGGTGCCGGGTTCATGCTCGCCACGCACGACCTGGAAATCCGGGGCGCAGGCGAACTTCTGGGCGAAGAACAGAGCGGGCAGATAGAAAGCATTGGGTTCACGCTGTATATGCAGTTGCTGGACGAAGCGGTAAAGGCCATTCGAGAAGGCCGCACACCAAATGCCGAACTGCCCCTGAGCCATGGCACCGAGATGAACCTGCGCATTCCGGCGCTGATTCCGGACGATTACTTACCGGATGTTCACAACCGCCTGATGCTCTACAAGCGCATTGCCAGCGTAAAATCAGAGGAAGAACTGAAAGAACTCCAGGTGGAAATGATTGACCGCTTCGGCCTGTTGCCACAGCCGGCCAAAAACCTGATCAACCAGACCCGGCTACGAATAAAAGCCGAGGCTTTGGGCATCACGAAGGTGGACGCCGGCAAGGAATGGGTGCGCCTGGAGTTTGGTTCCTCTACGCCGGTGGATCCGCTGGAATTGGTTAAAAAAGTGCAATCCGCACCGGACACTTATCGCCTGGAAGGTGCCAACAGCTTCCGCTTCCGGCTGAATGATGATTCCACCAGTGGTAAACTCGACGGCATTGCTGCCATGCTCAGTGAACTTACGCCTTCGGAAACTTCCAGGAAGGCCTCCTGAGCCCTGACGAATTATCTGGAGTGACACACTTGCGAGCCCACAGATTCTGTTTCAGAAACATCGCGCTGGCCGTGGCCTTCACCATCGCGCCCGCCAGTGCTGCTCTGGCACAAAGCCTTCCCGACGACATTCCTGAGCATTTCTACCGCGCCGAACTGGTCATTCTGGAGCGGCTGGTGGATCCGGCTAATATCGATGAGCAGATGCAGGATCGCCATGTCCAGCCAACCGTCGATTCCGGAAAGATTCTCTGGATGGACGAAGAAAACGCCAACCGTGTGACCGACCTTGAACTCGTCGACACGGACGAACTGCATCTCAAAAACGCAATAAATCGGTTGGAACGCAGTGGTAGCTACCGTGTTCTGGCCTCGGCCGGCTGGTATGAGGCATTCCCGCCCGACCACACTACCGGTGCGATGTCAGTGGCGCTGGGAGATTGGCTGGAAGGGGCCGGTCAACGGGAAATCGAGGGCCATATCAGCATTGAGCGCCGGCGATATCTGCACGTTGGCGTGCATCTGAACCATTGGCTGGATACCGAAGCCACGCTTGAAGACGCCTGGCAGGGACAATCGGTTGTTCCCGTGGTGCTGGGGCCGCAAAGATCAGACCTGTTAACCTGGATTCGTGAAACCCGGCGCATGCGTAGTGGGGAAATCCACTTCATTGACTCCCCCACCATTGGCGTATTGGTGTATTTCGAGCCTATCGAGGAAGAGGAGTAAGCTGGCCCAGGCCAGCCACGGACTGCTCCAGAATCTGCTTGACCCCTGACATGCCCCGGGCGATGGCGTCTTCGATTTCCGCCATTGAGATGATGTCGTCGGCTTTACCGGCGGCCCAGTTCACCACCAGCCCCAGACAGACATAGCGCATGCCCAGCTCTGCCGCCAGCACGGCCTCGGGCATGCCGGTCATACCTACCAGATCACAACCGTCCCGTTCCAGGCGGCCGATTTCCGCCGCGGTTTCCAACCGTGGCCCCTGCGTGGCGCCATACACCCCGAAATCCGAGAATTCGACGCTCTGCTTGCGGGCCGCCTCAATCAACAGTTCCCGCGCTGCCTGATCATAGGGGTAGGTAAAATCGATGTGGGTAACATGTTCCAGCTCACCTTCGAAGAAGGTGCTGGCGCGGCCCCAGGTGTAATCAATCAATTGATCGGGAACGACTACATGAGCCGAGCCCATCTGCCGGTGAATGCCGCCTACCGCGTTTACACCAACAATGGTGCGCACGCCGGCGTCATACAATGCCTGGATATTGGCCCGATAATTCACCTGATGCGGCGGAATACGATGGGGATTGCCGTGGCGGGCCAGGAAAATAACCGACTGCTCACCCAGCTTGCCGTATACCAGCTTGTCAGAGGCTTCACCCCACTGGTTTGAAGCCGGCAGCTCGCCCTCAATAACCAGGTCATTCAGGGTGGTAAGCCCCGTGCCACCAATAATTCCAACGGGGCTGGCCGGTTCAGGCTGGTTCATGATTTCTCTCCTGTCGGGGCACTCTGAGTATCGGAGGGTTCCGGGTCCGGCAGTTGTTCGCCGTTCCCGGCGTTTTCCAGCCGCACCCCCTCCGGTAAATGCAAAGTTCGTGTGGGGAACGCCACCTCGGCGCCATAGCCTTCAATAATCTCGCTGATTTTCAGAAGCAGCTCTTCCTTGATTTCATGGAAGCGAACCCACTGCGTGGTTTTGGTGAAGGTGTACACCATAATATCCAGCGAGGAAGCATTGAACGCCAAAAAGTTCACAATCAGGGTCTGATCCGTGTCGATTTCTTCGTGATTCCTCAGCATCTCGCGAATGTCATCCACAATCAGTTTCATCGAGTGAACATCGGCGTAACGGATGCCGATCTTCTCAAAAAACCGACGGTTGTGCATGCGTGACGGGTTTTCCACTGCGATCGTGGTAAAGGTCGCATTAGGCACATACAGGGGGCGTTTATCAAAGGTGCGGATCGTGGTCAGACGCCAGCCAATCTGCTCGACCACGCCCTCAATTTCCCGGTCCGGGGAGCGAATCCAGTCCCCCACCTTGAACGGACGGTCCAGGTGAATAATAAAGCCACCGAAGAAGTTGGCCAGCATATCCTTGGCGGCAAAACCAACAGCAATACCGCCGACACCACCGAACGCGAGCACGCCCGAGATACTGAACCCCATGGTTTGCAGCGCAGTGAGTACCGCAGTAATCACGATGACCGCCCGCAGCAACTTGCTGATGGCGTTTACCGTGGTGTAATCCATCGGTTTTCGCATTTTCAGTGGCGAGATCAGGATACTTTCAATCTGTTTCACCAGACTGAACAGCATCCACACCACCACCCAGACAAACCCGACCTGCAGCATGGCGCTGTTGGCCTGAAAAACCTCGGCCTCAGAGAAGTGATGAGCCACTTCCGCCGCCCAATAGACACCCTGTAGCCAGACAAACGCGATGGCCGGCTTGCGGGCGGCGTGCAGTATGGCCTCATCCCATATATTGGTGGTTTTAGCGAACTTATGCTCCAGCGCAATAATGATCCGGCTGACAATGAAGGCAACTGTCGCCGTGCCCAGAACCAGCACAAACACCAGAATGCCGGCACGCCAGGTTTCGGACAGCAAACCGAAATCCTTGATCCAGCTGTTCAGGTAGCTCAACATTTCGCCGATCATTCTTTTCCTCTGAAAACGTCAGTTCACTGAATCAGGACTCGAGTTCCGGCGGGAATCCGCTCGAAAAGGTCGACGATGTCCTGGTTACGCATCCGGATACAGCCATGGGACTCGGGGGTGCCCATGGGCTCGGTGTCCGGTGTGCCATGAATGTATATGAAGCGCCGGAAGGTATCCACACCAGGGCCACGGTTGTGCCCCCACTCCCTGCCGCACAGCCAGAGTATGCGGGTCAGGATCCAGTCGCGCTCCGGGTTCCTGCGGGCAAGCGCTGGGCTGTAGATTTCACCGGTCGGGCGTCGCCCCCGGAAAACCGTATTTAAAGGCTGGCCATCACCGATCTTGGCCCGAAGGTAATGTTCACCTCTCGGCGTACAGCCGCTGCCATTCTGCTCACCCGGGCCATTCAGGGCAGTCGATACAGGATAATCGGCCACCACCTGGCCATCAGCAGCCACCAGTTCAAGCCTCTGATCGGGGATGCTGATGTTGATACAGGCAATGCGGGAGCGTGGTTTGTTCACAGGCAGGCAGTCCTTTCGGTCGGAAACCAGTCGGAAGCCTACCCGAGCCGGCCACGTGCCGGCAAGCTCGGGTGATCAGGCCGGAGGGGCGATCTGCATTTTATCCGGCGCCTTCATGCCGGCGGCAAGGAACGGAACCAACCGGGCAGCAATTTCCTGAACTGAGGTTTCCACACCGATTTTGGTTTCCAGAATACCGATCAGGGCATCACTGCTGGACATGGTGAAGGCCGTGGCACCCAGCATGAACTGGATGCGCCAGTAACGGTCCACCGCCGACAACTCGGGCGTGGCTTCCTTCAGCAAGCGCATGAAGCGCCCGAAAGGCTCGCTGTATTCCTGTTCCAGAAACTTGCGCAAATGGCCCTGCGACTGGGTATAGGCCAACCCGAGCAGACGCATGAAAATGGAAATGCCACGCTCATTGCGCTGCGGCATGCGCGCGGCACTTTCCGCCAGCGACCAGAGGATGCGGTCCAACGTTGGCACACGGCCTTCGCTTCTGGATTCCAGCTCATCGAAGGATTCTTCCAGCGTTGCCGAATAGGGCGTAAGGAAACGGGCGAAAACGGCATGAATCAGCGCATTTTTCGAACCAAAGTGGTAATTAACCGCGGCAAGGTTTACTTTAGCCTTGCTGGTTATCATTCGAAGGGACGTTTCCGAAAATCCGCGCTCTGCAAACAGCACTTCGGCGGCGTCAAGAATTCGGTCAACGGTGTCAGACTGAGCCATAGTATTACAGGACCTTCAGAAAACGTTTGTTTCAAACATACGTTTGAAACGCTTTGATGTCAAGCCCGGTCCTGCGGCGCGGCTGCAACACTTTCCCAGCCTTCATCAATGGCCTTCTGATTCCCTTCAAAAAAGTCGTGCTGAACCCTGTCATAGGCCTTTTCCGCTTCCAGCAGATAAATCAGGAACAACCGCACGCGATCCCGCCGGGTCAGCCACGCAGGCAGCATACGATGCTCAGACAACTGCACCAGTTGCCGGAAACGGGTATGGCGCAGAGTGGGATTATAATCGGCCATGCGTGCACACTGCCAGACCAGGCCGTCTTTTCCTTCCAGATGTTCAGCGTGCTTGCGAGCGTCTCTCATCATCCGCTGGCGCTTCATCAGAAGATCAACATACGACGGCGTGGCGGAGTATAGCCGGCGAACAAAGGGCACGCCCAGCAACAGAATGATCACAAAGGCACCAAAACCACCGCCGGCCAGCCAGGCTGGTACGTAACCTGTCAACCCACTGAGAAAGACTGACGCGGCCGCCAGCGCACTGAAGACCCATAAATCCCGATTGCGACGCGCGGCGGCCATCTGAAAGTTATCTGGCCAGTCAGACATGGCCAGCAGATTGAAATCCAGCAGCAACACCCGGTCACACTGGCGCAGCATCAGCCGGAGCTTACGCTGCTTTGATTCCAGCAGGGATCTCTCGATATCCTCGGCACTTTCTTCTTCAGCCTCAGCGTCGTCACTTTTCTGATCGCCGGTCTGATCGCCGGGCTCACCTTGATCGACGCCGCCTTCGGCCTCTGCTGTTGTCCTTTCCGGGCTTTCTTCCGCAGCAGCAGGTTGGGCCACAGCCCCGGAAGTCTGGTCGGCTGTGCCCTCTCCTGATTCCGGTGCAGGATCAGCAGCTCGCCCCGGGTGCAACACCGCGCCCGGATTCTTGCTGTTGCTGTCACCTGCTGTATTTTGTGCCATGCCTGTCCTTGCCCGTGTTTTACTTATAACCGAGTATCGACTTTTCCCGGTAATTCTTGAAGACCCATTTTCCGGATGGGTCTGTTATTCTGTCGCCGAACCGAAATCATTCAGGAGATCTGTCATGTTTACAGGTATTGTTCAGGGTGTTGCCACTGTTGCCGACATCATCGAAGCGCCGGGCCTGAATACCCTGGCGATCCGGTTTTCTGAAGACCAGGTAAAGCATGTCAGCACAGGCGCGTCTGTTGCAATTAATGGCACCTGCCTGACCGTGACCCGCCAGGACGGGAGCATTCTGTTTTTTGACGCCATGCAGGAAACACTGAGGCTCACCACGCTGGGTGATCTGAGCAAAGGCGATGCGGTGAACTTCGAGCGGGCGGCAAAGATTGGCGATGAAATCGGCGGGCATCTGCTCAGTGGCCATATACATACTGCCGCCGAGATCGTGGAAATTGTTCACTCCGAAAACAATGTGACGCTCTGGTTCGAACTGCCGGAGGACTGGGCCAGGTACATTTTCCCCAAAGGCTATATCGCCATCAACGGCGCCAGTCTGACCATCGGCGAAGTCGCCGGCAATCGCTTCAATGTACACCTGATTCCTGAAACGCTGCGGGCCACCACCTTTGGCACAGCCCGGGAAGGTCAACGGGTGAATATCGAAATCGACAGCCAGACCCAGACCATTGTCGATACTCTGACACGCCTGGGTTACGACAAACCTGCCCGATAAGCTATCGGGCTCTGGCAGCCTTGCGGAAGGCCCGGTATACGGTGAACCGCCGATCCTGCGCCACCTTCTCGACCGGGCCGACATGGCGGTTGATCAAGGCTTCATAGGGCAGAAAGCTGTTGGCCACCAGGCGCACCTCGCCTCCCGGCTCCAGATGGCGGGCCACCTGAGCAAGAAATTGTTCCGTCATTGAGGTATCGGCTTTGATTCCGCTGTGGAACGGCGGGTTACTGACCACCGCCTGCCAACGACCGGTTATTCCGGCCAACCCGTCTGACGCAATAATCTCACCCCTGGCATTGGCACGTTCGTAGGTTGCCCGTGCGCAGGCAACTGCCTGGGCCTGAACATCAATGCCATCCACGATTCCCGGCGCTTCACCCCGGCCCTGGCGGAAAGCCTGCAACCAGCTGCCAATGACCCCGGCCCCGCAGGCGAAATCCAGCACCCGCTCGGCTTTCAACGGCAGGTCAGACAGGTTTTCCAGCAGCAGTCGGGTACCGGCATCCAGCTCGCCCTGGCTGAAAATGCCGGGTATGCCGGCCACCGGCCACTCAACCCCTGCACATTGCACCTGATTCCACTGAATCCAGTCGGCCATATCAAAATGCGTTAACGGCTCGCTATTGGTGCCGGTCCAGACCTGACAATGGCGCGCGCTGTCGATTTTCCCCGCGCCCTGTGCCGCTTTCAGGAACGGTTTTGCAGCGCCGGCAATGCCTTCTTTTTTGCCGCCGATCAGTACCAGTCTGGCGCCTTCACGGCCCAGATAACGTGCCATGGCAAGGCGCAAATCCAGTTCGGCCCGAACTTTGGGAAGGAAAACCACAACCGTGTCGCAGACACCGGATTCCAGTTCAGAGCCCTGGTATCCGAAACATGTCTGCCAGTCAGTCTGCTCGCTCAGCCGTGCGTACACGCCGGCGTGCTCGCTCATGGCAATGCCGGGAGAGGGGCACAACGGTAGCAGTGCCGGGTCTGTCACCCCCAGCAGTGCCACCTGCCCTTCCAGCAATTCAGAGTTACGAAGCAACACTTCGTGGGTGTTTGGTAGTGCCGACATTGCATTCTCTCACCGTTGATAACCGCTCGGCATTGAACGGCAATCAACGGCGCAAAGCAAGCGTCAGTGGCTAATCGCGTCCGGGTTCTGGTGCATGGTGGCCTGAGCCAGATCCAACAGCTCCCGCAGCGCTACCGAGAACATGGCGTATTCCGGCTCACGAACACCTTTGAGCTCGGAAAGCATGGTGTTCCACCGCTCAATCATCGATTGATGCTTGTGCTCCCACGTCTCGATACTTTCGGCGATATTTTCGGGCTTTTCAGCCGTCTGCAAGACGCCGGTGGTCAGTGCTCTTTGCTGCCAGTCCAGATCTTCCCGGAAGCTCTCCCGTGCCAGGGCCTGCCAATGGGAATTCGGCGTGAGCGCGGCAATGGCATCGGCAAACCAGTTCAGATCAAGGCGGTCGCCCAGATCGTAATACAGATTCGCCACAGCCTTCAGCGGCATACCGGTCGCCTCCCGGGCCTCGATAATGCCCAGTGAGGAGTACAGATAGCCGGTACCGGCCAGCACTGAGGCCAGGTCTTTGGGCACACCGGCCTGGATCAGCGCATCGTGGCGCTTCTCCCAGTTGGCGCGTGCCTGATCACCCAGATAATCCGGCAGGCCGGAGGTAATGGCCCAGACGCCATCGGCGAAGCGTTCCATATGGCTCTGGATATTAAGCTCCGCGCGACGGTTACGCAGCAACCAGCGTACCGCCCGACGAATGACCCGCATCAGATCCTGCATCAGTTCCATCTGCAATTGAGCGGAAACGTGGTAATCCAGTGCTTCGATCTTGTCCCACCAGCTGTCCACACGGAACACATCCCGGGCGATGATCCAGGCGAGAGAAATCGACGCAGCGTCAGCACCGGTAGACTGACTCAGGCGCTCAACAAAGGTGATCCCCATGTGGTTCACCATGTCGTTGGCAATCTGGGTGGAGATGATCTCCCGACGCAACTGGTGCTCACCCAGCTCTTTGGAAAACTTCTGGTTGAGTTCCTTCGGGAATACCTTGTACATCTCACCCGCCAGCAACGGATCATCCGGCAGGGAGCTGTCAATCAGGGTCTGTTTCAGGTCGCCCTTCACGTAGGAAATCAGTACCGACAGCTCCGGCTTGGTCAGCCCTTTGTTGACCAGCTTGCGCTCGTTGAGCGTTTCGTCATCCGGCAGGAATTCAAGGCTGCGGTTCAGCTTGCCTTCACTTTCCATGGTGTTCATCAGCCGGCGGTATTCCTCCAGACGTGTGGCGGTATCGTTACTGGCGATACTCAGGGCCTGGGTCTGCCGGTAGTTATTCTTCAGCACCAGGGCTGCGACGTCATCGGTCATGTCTTCGAGCAGGATGTTGCGCTGCTTGCCGGTCAGATCGCCCATGGCCACCGCCCGGTTGAGCAGGATCTTCATGTTCACTTCGTGGTCGGAGCAATCCACACCGCCGGAGTTGTCGATGAAGTCGGTATTCAGACGGCCACCCTTGAGCGCAAACTCAATGCGCCCGAGCTGGGTGCAACCGAGGTTGCCCCCTTCACCGACCACTTTACAGCGCAGCTCACTGCCGTTGATCCGCAACGCATCGTTGGCTTTATCACCAACATCCGCGTGGCTTTCAGAAGCCCCTTTCACATAGGTGCCTATGCCACCGATCCACAGCAGGTCTGCCTGTGCTTTCAGGATGTGAGTGATCAGCATGTTGGGTGGCACCCGGTCTGACTTGATGCCCAGCAACGTTTTCATTTCCGGACTGACCGGAATGGATTTGGCATTGCGGCTGAATACACCACCGCCCTTGGAGATGAGCTTGGTGTCGTAATCGGTCCACGCGGAACGCGGCATTTCAAACAGGCGCTTGCGTTCTTTGTAGCTCCGCGCTGCGTCTGGCTGTGGATCAATAAATATATGGATGTGGTTGAAAGCAGCCACCAGCCGTGTCTTCTCCGAGCACAGCAGGCCGTTACCGAACACATCCCCGCCCATATCGCCAATGCCGATGGCGGTAAATTCATCTACTGCCGGGTTGATGCCCATTTCCCGGAAGTGGCGCTCTACCGAAACCCAGGCGCCGCGGGCGGTAATCCCCATCTTCTTGTGGTCATAGCCGTTGGAGCCGCCAGAGGCAAAGGCATCGCCCATCCAGAAGCCATAGTCGGCGGCAAGGCCGTTGGCGATGTCAGAGAAGGTTGCGGTGCCCTTGTCAGCGGCGACTACCAGATAGTGGTCGTCGTCATCCTGACGGACGACATTCTCCGGTGGCTGAATACCGGAATCCACCAGGTTGTCGGTGATATCGAGCAGGCCCCGGATGAAAGTCTTGTAGGCGGCAATGCCTTCGGTCTGGAAGGCCTCGCGGTCCGATGAGTCCGGTAATTGTTTAGCGACAAAACCGCCTTTGGCACCCACCGGCACGATGACCGCGTTTTTCACCTGCTGAGCCTTCACCAGGCCCAGAATTTCCGTGCGGTAGTCTTCGTAACGGTCTGACCAGCGCAGGCCACCCCGGGCCACTTTGCCACCGCGCAGGTGCACACCTTCCACCCGTGGCGAATACACGAAAATCTCGTACATCGGCCGGGGCAGCGGCATGTCCGGAATGCCGCTCGGATCAAACTTCACGCTGATATACGACTTCGGCAGCCCCTCGGCATCCGGCTGGAAATAGTTGGTGCGCAGCGTGGCCTGCATCAGCTCCAGATAAAGCCTGAGAACGCGGTCTTCGCTGAGGTTTTCTACCTCGTCCAGACCGGCGTTGAACTCAAGTTCCAGCTTTTGCTGAGCCGCTTCGCTTTTGCCCGGGCTCTGGAACCGCTCGGGATTGAAGCGGGTATCAAAATAATCCAGCAGGGTGCGGGTCAGGTTAACGTGGTTAACCAGCGTATTGGAGATGAAAGTCTGACTGTTGGAGATCCGGATCTGGCGCATGTAACGGGCGTAGGTCCGCAGCAGGGCAATTTCCCGCCAGCTCATGTAGGAAGACAGCAACATGCGGTTGAAAGCATCGTTTTCTGCCTCGCCATGCCAGACCTTACGGAACAGGTCTTCAAAAATCGGCCGGATCCGGTGAATATCCACCACCGCGCCACCGTGGGTCTGCAGGGTGAAGTCGTGAATCCACACGGTTTTGCCGCTGTAGTCCAACACCTCGAACGGATGTTCACCGATGACCCGGAAACCCAGGTTGTCGAAGATCGGCATGACGTCCGATAACGGCAGGGGCTGGTCCGGGTAAAACAGTTTGAAATGCAGGGTGCTTTCATCTTCTTCAAGCGCCCGGTAGAAGCTCATGGTGAGGTCATCACTGCGGGCGGCACCGGCGATGTGGTCCAGGTCAATGGCAGCGCGTCGTGGCGAGAACATGTCGGTGTAACTGGCCGGGAAGCCTGCACCCCAGATACGATACAGCTCGTTGCCCTTTTCCTCGCCGTAGGCCTCGCTCAGAGCTTCGTTCAGGCCATCACGCCAGGACTGGGCCAGCTCGATCACCTTGTCGCGGATCTTCGCCATCGGAACCTCACGGTTCTCCATCTGCGGCACCCGGATGGTGAACTGCACGCGGGCAAGAACAGACTCGGAGAAGTGCGTGACAAATTCGATGTCTTCCGCCTCAAGCTGTTCTCTCAACACCCGCTCCACTTTCAGGCGCAGCTCGGTGTTGTAGATATCCCGCGGGAAGAATGCCAGGCAGGTTACAAACTGCCCGTATACATCTTCACGCATGAACAGCTCAATACGACGGCGCTCCTGAATGTACAGAATGCTCTTGGCAACGTTCAGCAGTTCGTCGGTCTCGATCTGGAACAGCTCATCCCGCGGATAAAGCGTGAGTATCTGTTCCAGCTCTTTGCCGGCATAGTCGTCGGTGAGAAAGCCGGAACGCTCCATGACAGCCTGGAACTTGCGCCGCAACAGCGGGATTTCCACCGGACGCTCGTTGTAGGCCCGGGCGGTGTAAAGCCCCAGGAAGCGCCGTTCGCCCACCACTTCGCCTTTGCTGTTGAACTTTTTCACCGCAATGTAATCGGGATAGGCCGGACGGTGAACACGGGAGCGTTGAGCCGACTTGGCGAAGATGAAGACGTCATCGGTGCGGGTCATTTCGTGCTGGGTGCGCTGGGGCAGTTCGTTCAGGCGAACCATATCCGGCCGCTCGTTGTTGACCCGCAGAATACCCAGTTCGGAATTCGCGACCCGGCGAACTTCCATGCCTTTCTTGTCAGACACGAAGTCGTATTCGTCGTAGCCCAGGAACGTGAAATGGTCTTCCGCCATCCACTTAAGGAAAGCCTGGGCTTCTTTGCGATCGTCTGCGGTAATACCCGCCGTTGTGCCTTCGAGCTCCTGGCAGATTTCGTTGACACGTTCCTGCATGACCGTGAAGTCGCCTACCGCAATGCGCACTTCGTGCAGTACACTCTGCAGCCCTTCTTCCAGCGCCCGCAGATCTTCCCGGTCGCTGTGACGATCAATTTCCAGAACAATAAACGCCTCAAAGGCTGCATCGGCGCTGGCCTTTTTAGCGGGGTTCGGGTGCAGTTTCTTCAGTTTGCCGGAGCTTTCCCGTTCAACCTGAAAAATTGAATGCTGCAGCGAATGAGTGCCGATATCCTTGCGGTTGATGGCCATACGCAGGGAATCGATCAAAAACGGCATGTTCGGATGCAGAATGAAAATAACGGTATGGGTCGACTGCCAGCCGTCGCTTTCCAGCTCCGGGTTGAACACCGCCACCGGAGTTTCATCGGCACTACGCTTCTGGATAAACTGCCAGGCAGCCAGAACCGCACCATAAGTATCCGAAAACCGACGACTGAGGAGTTCTTCAAGCGGAATATGGGCATAATGCTGGCGCGCAAACTCGATCACCTTTTTGGCTTCGGTTTTGGCAAGCTTTTCCGTGAACGCATCTGCCAGTTGTTCAAAAAACTGTTCCTTGCTGGCGATTGTCAGCGCATTCATATTCCAACCTCTGGTTTTATGTGAAATAAAGGTAATTCATTCATGCTGTTATCAGCATAGTCAAACCCTTGATTTTTGCCGGCAAGCCGCGAAAACTGCGGCAATTACCTAGGCGAAGCAGCAGCCTCGCCTTCTTCGAATGATCAGCAATCAAGAGCGTCGTATTTCATGTCGTTACAACAAACGTTCGGTGATCTGAAAAACCAACTGAGCCAACGCATTATCGGCCAGGAAGCATTGGTTGAAAGGCTCCTTGTCGCCCTGCTGGCCGATGGCCACCTGCTGGTGGAAGGCGCTCCCGGCCTTGCCAAAACTACGGCCATCAAGGCCCTGGCCGATCACCTGGAAGGCGATTTCCACCGCATTCAGTTCACTCCGGACCTCCTGCCATCGGATGTGACCGGCAGCGAGATCTACCGGGCTGAAACCGGCAACTTCGAATTTCAGCGCGGCCCTGTGTTCCATAATCTGCTTCTGGCTGACGAAATCAACCGGGCTCCGGCTAAAGTACAATCCGCCCTGCTCGAAGCCATGGGCGAACGCCAGGTCAGCGTGGGCCAGGAAACCTTCCCTCTGCCCAATCTGTTCATGGTGATGGCCACCCAGAACCCGATAGAACAGGAAGGCACCTACCCGCTGCCTGAAGCCCAACTGGACCGGTTCCTGATGCATGTGGTTATCGGTTATCCCTCAGCCGGGGCCGAAAAACAGATTCTGCACCTGGCGCGCACGGACTACCGTCAGGGAATGCCGAAAGTAAACGTTCGTCTCACCGAAAACGAAGTAATGGCCGCCCGGCAGGCAGTCGGGGACATCTACATGGCTGAGTCGGTGGAGCAGTATCTGCTGGCCCTGATTCTGGCCACCCGTGACGCTGGCAGCCTGGACCCGGAACTGGCCCGATGGACAGCCTTCGGTGCCAGCCCTCGCGGCACCATTGCCCTGGACCGCTGTGCCCGTGCGCTGGCCTGGCTGGATGGGCGGGACTACGTAACACCAGACGACGTGCGCACCATGGCTTTCGATGTGTTGCGTCATCGTATTCTGCTCACCTTCGAGGCCGAAGCAGAAGGGCTGACAGCAGACAACGTAATTCAGCGGCTGATTGACCAGGTACCCGTGACCGCCTGACCTCATGCAAGCAACACAGGCAAGCCATATGGGCGAAACCAGCGCAACCACTCACATTTCTCTGCCCGAACTGGTGCGGCTGCAGGCCGACGCCCGTGCCCTGCGCCTGCCCTCCGTCAGACCGGTGCGCAGCCGTCAGGCCGGCCTGAAACAGTCCCGGCAACGGGGCCGGGGCATGACCTTTGCCGAGGTTCGCCCTTATCACCCCGGCGACGATATTCGCAGCATCGACTGGCGAGTAACCGCTCGCCGCCAGTCACCCCACACCAAAATTCATGAAGAAGAGCGTGAACGCCCGGTGCTACTGATTGCAGACCTGGGACCAACCTTGTTTTTCGCCAGCACCGGGGCCTACAAGCAGGTTCGCTGCGCCCAACTCACCACACTGCTGGCGTGGCTGGCATTGCGGGCCGGAGATCAGGTTGGCGGCCTGGTGTTCAATGAAAACACACTGGACGTGGTGCGTCCGGCCCGGCGGAAAAAGTCGGTATTGCGCCTGCTCGACACCCTGGCCCGCCATCAGCACCAACCAGACTCACCGCCTTCGCCGGCTGACAGCAGCAACCGGTTGGACACCGCTCTGGCCGAGGCCCGCCGCGTCGCCCACACCGGCAGCAAGATATTTGTGGTCAGCGATTTCATGACCGTCAGTGACAACACAAGAAGTCTGCTGGGCGCGCTGGCGCGGCACAACAGCGTAACCGCCCTGCGCATTCAGGATCCTCTGGAAAAGCACCTGCCCGAGCGGGGCCGATACGCCGTTGCCGGGCCCCGGGGCCCGCTCTGGTTCGATGCCGCCAATCCCTCGTTCCGCAAGGCATGGCAGGAAAAAGTGACGGCCCACGAACAGCAACTGGCGGAATGCTTCCGCACAGCCGGCGTGGCTTCGGCCACCATTTCCACCAATGACGCGCCCACCGAGGCTCTGCGACTGCTGCTCGGGCCGGGAGGGCGAATCGCATGAATGGTCAGGATCCACTGGCACAAATGCGGGATATTCAGTTGCCCGAAACCGGAGGCTGGTGGCCACCGGCAGTGGGTTGGTGGTGGCTGGCCCTGATTCTGCTACTGGTTCTGGTGGGTGCTTTCATCTGGTGGCGACATCGGCGGAAACGCACACAATGGCGCCGGGACGCTCTGAACGAACTCAAAGCTCTGCGTACCAGAGCGGAAAATCACCCTCGCTGGTTTGGCGAGCTTAACGGATTACTGAAACGAGCCGCACGGGAAGCCTTCCCAGAGCACCATCCGGAAACCCTCACCGGCGAGCACTGGGTTGAGTTTCTGCTGGCAACGGCGCCCGATGATCAGCCGAACCCGGCTGAGACCGTCAACGCCATGGTGGCGGCTTGCTGGCAACCAGCCCCGAGACTTGCTCCTGACGACGCACTACGCTTTGCCAGGGCCTGGCTGGAGGCGCAGCCATGATCAGTTTCGCCTACCCCTGGTTCCTGGTGCTGGCCTTGCTGCCATTGCTGCTGCTTACCCGCAAGCCCCGCAGCGAGCCGGCCGAGGCTCCGGTGATTCCCCTCGGCCACTGGTTGTCCGGAATGCCAGGGGTCAGTGCCACAGGCCAGCACCTTTCCCGCTGGCGCCGGGTGGTGCTGGCAATTGCCTGGCTCTGCCTGGTGCTGGCCCTGGCACGGCCGCAATACGTTGGCGAAGAAACACGGATGCCGGTTTCCGGAAGGGATCTGATGCTGTTGGTCGACATCTCCCCCAGCATGGAAGAGCGGGACATGATTCAGCAGGGCCGAAGCATGAACCGGCTACAGGCCGTCAAACACGTACTGGACGATTTTATCGACCGGCGCGAAGGCGACCGGCTGGGGCTGATTCTGTTCGGCACCACCCCCTACGTGCAGGCACCGCTGACCTTCGACCGGGAAACCGTGCGAACCCTGCTGGATGAGGCTGGCCTGGGCATGGCCGGACGGGCCACGGCGATAGGCGATGCCATAGGCCTGTCCGTCAAACGCCTGCGCGAACGCCCGCAGGAACAAAGGGTGGCCATCCTGCTGACAGACGGGGCCAATACCGCCGGCGAAATCACCCCGGACAAAGCCGGGGAAATTGCCCAGGCAGCGGGTGTACGCCTTTACACCATTGGCATCGGTGCCGAATCCATCGTGCAACAGGGACTGTTCGGCAACCGGCGGGTAAACCCGTCCCGGGATCTGGATGAAGACCTGCTCACGCGCCTGGCCCAACAAACCGGAGGCCAGTATTTTCGGGCCCGGAACCTGGAGGAGTTGGAAGGTATCTACGACACCATCAACCAGCTCGAGCCCATCGAGCAGGACGGACAATTCTATCGTCCGGTAAAAGATCTCTACGTATGGCCCGCCGGTCTGGCGATCTTCCTCGGGCTGATTCTGCTGGCAACCCGCCTGACCGGCAGCATACCGCTCACCCGCAGGCACAGGGAGGCTGACCGTGGCTGATTTCCACTTCCTGCGGCCGCTCTGGCTCGCGCTGCTTTTGCTGCTGCCACTGCTCTATCTGGCCAGACATCGCCTGAAACAACGTGACATCGGCTGGGAAAAACACATCCCCGCCCGGTTACTCCGGCCACTGATCCCGAAACACAAAGGGCCTGCTGCGCGTTCTTCCCGCTCGCCGTTGCTACCTCTGGGCGCGGCAATGTCCGTATTGGCCATCGCACTGGCCGGGCCCAGCTGGCGGGAAGCGCCCACGCCCCTGAAACAATCGCAGGACAGCCTGGTTGTAGCCCTCGACCTGTCTATTTCCATGCTGGCCACCGATGTCGAGCCAGACCGCATTACGCAGGCCAGACGCAAGCTGCGGGACATTCTTGCGGAACGCCAGGGCGAGCTGAACGCCCTCGTTGTCTACGCCGGCGATGCCCATGTGGTGACGCCGCTAACGGAAGACACCCGCACCATAGAGGCGCTGCTGGAGGTACTGGAGCCCGTTATCATGCCGGCACAGGGCAACAGGGCCGACCTGGCCATCGAGCAGGCAATCGGGTTGCTGGATCAGGGGGCACCCGGTCGGGGCCGGATTCTGTTGCTGACAGACCAGGTGAGCGAAAACTACCGAAACCGGATTACCGAAAAGCTGGAAAACACCGATTATAGCCTGAGCACGCTGGTGGTCGGCACGGAGGAAGGCGGCCCCATGCCACTGGCAAAACGCGGATTCATCCGCGAGGGCGGCGAGATTGTTATTGCAAAAGCCGACCCCGGCAGCCTGAACAGCCTTGCTGACCGAAACAGCGGCAGCAGCCATGCCCTGACCCTGGGTAATGCCGATATCCGCGCTCTGGAACTTCAACCGGACGCCGGCGGCGAGTGGTCCGAGACCGAAGACGGGTTGAAAGCCAACCGCTGGCAGGACGACGGCTACTGGCTGCTCTGGCTGGCGTTGCCGCTATTGCTGCTGGGCTGGCGCCGGGGTGCCTTTGCGGTGCTGGCACTGGCCTTGTTGCCTATGACTCTGGCTCCACGCCAGGCCCAGGCGCTGGACTGGGCCGGACTGTGGCAGAGGGAAGACCAGAGAGCGCCACAACTGATAGAAGAAGATCCGAAAGCCGCTGCCCAACAACTGGAGTTACCGGGCTGGAAAGGTTCTGCTCTGTACCGTAGCGGCCAGTACGACGCCGCCGCAGAAGCTTTCTCCGGCCAGCCAGGTGCTACCGGCCACTATAACCGGGGCAATGCTCTGGCCCGGGCTGGTAAGCTGGAACAGGCCATAGAGGCTTACGATCAGGCGTTGCAGGAAAATCCGGATATGGATGCTGCCCGTTTCAACAAGCGACTGGTAGAGCAGCTACAAGAGAAAGAACAACAGCAACAGCAACAGCAACAGCAACAGCAACAAGAATCGGATCAGGGAAACAACGAACAAAACCAGCAACAGGACTCGCAACAACAGAGCCCGCCCGAAAACCAGAACGACGACGGGCAACCCGGCCAGAATGCCGAGCAGGAAACGTCTGAAGGGCAGGAATCGGATCCTCAGGAGAAAGGACAACCTTCGCAGCCTGAACCGCAATCTCCGGCGTCCGGAGAAACCCTGGATCAGGGCCAGGAGCAATGGCTTCGCCGAATACCCGACAACCCGGGCGGCCTGCTGGAACGCAAGTTTCTGCAACAGCATCAACAACGACAAACCGGAACCGACGAAGGCGATACACCATGGTAAAAACTGTTATGTCTTGCCTGACAGCCATCGTACTGTCACTGGCGGTCTGTTTTCCTGCGTTTTCGGCAAGCCGCGATGCCTTCATCGAACTGTCCGCTGACAAGGCCGAAGTGTATGTGCAGGAGCAACTGATACTGACAGTACAGCTGTACTTCTCCGGCAGCCTGGTTCAGGGCGACCTCTCCGAGCCGGGGCATCCGGATGCCATTATTGAACGGCTGGGCAATCAACAGGAATCCGTGCAGTATCGGGACGGCACCCGATACCAGGTGATCGAACGTCGCTACGCCATTTTCCCTCAGGAACCGGGCACCTTCACGTTGCCCGCCATTCGCTTTGAAGGCCATGTCCGGGACTCATCATCCCGGCAACTGCGGTCTGTCCGGGACAGCCAGCAACTCTATGAAGTGCCGGTGAAATCAATACCAGATGAGTATCCGACAGACACACCCTGGCTACCCGCAAGCAGCCTGAGCCTTTCTGAGGAGGGGCTGCCCCGGGCCAAAGAACTGGAAGCCGGCGGCAACCTCACCCGCAAACTGACGCTGCAAGCCACCGGGTTGCCTGCCGAAGCCCTGCCGCCCTTCCCTCAGCGACTGTCTGGCGGTATCCGCCAATATCCGGATCAGCCACTGCGAAACACCGACGCCACACAGAATGGCCTGCAATCAGTGCTGCAGCAAAGCTTCGCTCTGGTACCGGTACAGGCCGGTGAAACCGTAGTGCCCCGGCTAAGCATTCCCTGGTGGAATACTGAAACCGACGAGCTTGAAGAAGCCGTTCTACCGGCCAGCACGTACCAGATCACAGGCACCGAAGCCGTTGTGGCAACACCAGAAATCAATGAAGACGATAACGCCAACGAGACAGCCCGGGGTTCTGATTCAGGAGACGGGGAAACCCCAGGTATTTCCGGCTGGATCTGGAGCACCCTGGTGTTCGCATTACTCTGGCTGGCAACACTGGCGCTCTGGTGGCGTAGCCGGGGTAAGAAAACCAACAGTCCCCAGGCCCCAAAACTGCAAAGCCATAGCGAAAAGCAGGCGTTCGACGACCTGATTCAGTCGGTCACAAACAGCTCTGCCCAGGCATCCGGCCTGCTGTTGCGGTGGGCAAGGTTTCAATATCCGGACCAGACATTTACCAACACACAGGACTTCACCCGGCATCTTCATGACAGTGAACTGGAGACTGCCATGAAAGACTACCAGGAAGCTCTTTTTTCAGCCCGGGGCGGTAAAAGTGAAGTAAATAAGGAAGTCAGAACACGGCTGATCAAAGCCATCGGAAGAGCGGCCAGACACAAGGACGGGGCCAGCCAGGGAAGCCTGCCCCCGCTTTATCCGGCCGGATTGTCGGGGTAAAACAACAGCGACAAAAGGGCCGGACAGCGCGGTAAGCGAAGAGATCAGTTGGTCAGTTGCTGGTTGATCACCAGCTCTATCGGCTCACCCTGTTCGTCGGGAGCGGTTACCTCGGCTTCGATCTGACCCTGCAAGTCACCCGGCTGCGGATTAACACCGCCGCTATTGGTCAGACGAGCGACCACAGCCACTTCCTCCTGTGCGGAAATAGCCGCCTGCGGAGACATGGCGTAGCTGTCGTCCAGCCGGATATCCGCCGGCAAGGCACCGGCCGTCAGTCGCACAACGGCGACAGGCGCACCACCATTGCCACCGGTCGGACGGGCAAAGATGAACAGCGTGGTATCATCCGATACCTGCTGCTGAAGGTCTTCAGCCAGAGAAACCCGCAAGGAAACACCGGCGCTTTCAGCCTGCTCAGATTCCTCGCTTTCCATGGCCGGAGGTGTCTCGCCCAGGCGACGATAGGCTTCGCTTATGCCTTCCCGGATAGACGCAATCTGCGGGTGGTCCGGCGCAATTTCAACAATCCGTTCCCAATGCTCAATGGCGTCCCGGTAATTCTCCTGGCTGAAGGAATAGATACCCAGCAGTCCCAGGGAGTTCACTTCATCAGGATTCAGTGCGCGGGCTTCTTCAACCACTTCCTGCACTTCCGGCGACATCTGGCCACCATTGGCAAAGAAGCGTGCCTGAGCCGCCAGCCCCAGGGCCACAGCACTGGAGTTCGGGTCTTCTTCCGTTACCCGGGCCAGTTGCTGGTAGGCCGAAGCGGCATCCTCAAAGCGCTCAATGCGCATATAGGTCTGGCCCAGCATGGCCCAACCATCGGCATTATCGGGGTTCTGCTGCAGACGTTCACGCAGCTGTTCTGCCAGCTCAGCCATACGCGCAGACTGGCTGCCTTCAGAGGCCTCCATTTCCTGCATGGCAATGAACTGCTCCACCTTATCCATCGAGCCCCATTGCTGGTAGCCGAGATACGTGCCGACCGGCAGAAAAACCAGAGCCACCAGCACCACAGCCATGGCGCTTTTACGGCCCGGAACGCGTTTGCGCAGCACTTCGTTTTCCGGAACATCTTCCAGCATGGCGCCTGTCAGCTCTTCTTTGAGCTGTTGATAACTTTCGTCATCCAGTACGCCAGCTTCGCGTTCATCATCCAGCTCCTTGAGGCGGGATTTATACGCCAGCAGGTTCTGGTTTCTGATATCCGCTTCCAGCCGCGCCTGTGACCGGTGAAAGAACACCGGGTAAAGCACAAAGGCCAGGGCAAAGAGAATGAATACCGTTGCGGCAATCCAGAATGTTTCAGTCATGGAATCATCATCGCGGTTCGAAATGAATGGGGTTGATCAAGGGCAATAGGGAGTAATCAAGCGCGATCAGCGATCGGTTTGATCATCCTGGTCCGACAGCATCCGTTCGGCTCTGGTTTTGTCATGGTCACTGAGCCCCGACTCGTCCTGATTGCGCCTGCGGGACCGCCAGACCACGCCGGCCACCACCAGAAAGCCGCCGATGACAGCAATGGCGGGAAAGGCCCAGAGCACAATAGTGCGACTGTCTACGGGAGGCTTGTACTGAACAAACTCACCGAAGCGCGATACCAGAGCGTCAACGATTTCGTCGTTGGAGGCATCGTTCTTCATCATCCGGTAGACCTGATCACGCATGTCCTTGGAGATGGGCGCGTTGGAATCGGCAATATTCTGATTCTGGCACTTCGGGCAGCGCAGTTCAGCAATCAGTTGCTGGTAGCGCCGCTCCTCCGTCCGGGTATCGAAATCATAGACTTCCTGCACCTCTGCCTGGGCCGGCCCGGAAAGCCAGAACACACAGGCCAGCACCACTGCCAGAAATCGCATCAGCTATTACCCTTTGCCTGGTTGATGATCGGAAGCAGTTCTTCCTCCCAAACCTTCTGATTCACCACGCCAACATGGCGAAAGCGCACAACACCCTCGGCATCAATCACGTAGGTTTCCGGGGCGCCATAGACGCCCAGATCAAATCCCAGACTGCCTTGCGGGTCGAAGATAATGGTTTCATAGGGATTGCCCAGACGATCCAGAAAGCTGAAGGCTTTTTCGCGTGTGTCTTTGTAATTCAACCCGACAATACGCACATCCTTGTCGTTGGCCAGATGCATCAGGTATTCATGCTCATCCCAGCACGCCGGGCACCATTCGGCCCAGACATTCAGCAGGGAAACTTCCCCTTTGAACACCGAAGTACCCAGTGTCTGATCAGGATCATCCAGAGCCTCCAGGCTGAATTCCGGCACTGACTTGCCAATCAGCGCCGAGTCCAGTTTCGTGGGGTCTTTGCCCAAACCGGTAAACAGGAAGATCCCGACAGCCACCGCGACCACCAGCGGCAGAAACATGAACAACCGTTTCATGATGCAACCTCCGCGGGCTTGCCACCGGCTTGAGCAGAGCGGGTTTCAACCTTTTCTTCCTTACGCAGACGAATCCGGTAGCGCTTGTCAGAAATCGCCAGGAAGCCACCAATGGCCATCACCAGAGAACCCAGCCACAACCAGCGAACCAGCGGCTTGTATTGCAGGCGGATCGCCCAGGCTTCGTCGCTTATACGCTCGCCGATAGCCACAAACACATCCCGGAACAGGCCGGCATCAATATCGGCCTCGGTCATCACGCTCATGCCCACGGTGTAATTGCGCTTTTCCGGATGCAGCTCTGAGACTTTCTCGCCATCCAGAAAGACATCGAAGCTGCCGTACTCAGCTGTAAAGTTGGCACCGCGGCGCTGGCCGATCTCCGTGAACACAATTTCGTAGTCGCCCGCCATGGCGGAATCGCCAGGCACCATTCGTACATCCCGCTCGATACCATAGTTGGATACAACTGTGGCGCCCGCCATGACCATGGCCACGCCCAGATGGCCCAGCACCATGCCCCAGTAGCTGCGGGTCTGACGCTTGAGGCCGTGCAGCCGGCCTTTGCGGGAAGCGGATTTGTCCCAGAGATCCCAGAAAGTTGCCACGGTTACCCAGACAGAGGTGAAGATGCCGGCAAAGGCCCAGGGCGTAAAGCCGCCATAGTTGATCATCACCGCTGCCGTGGCAAGGATGCTGATTGCCAGCGGCCACAACAGTTTACGGGCCAGCCAGCCACCGTCGGTTTTCTTCCAGCGAGAGAAGATGCCCGCGCCCAGCAACAGGCCGGCTGCGACTGCCAGCGGACTGAAGGTGGCATTAAAGAATGGCTCGCCAATGGACAGCTTGCCCATATTCAGGTAATCCAGCACCAACGGGTACAGCGTGCCAAGAGCAACCAGAGCCGTAGCCGACACCAGCAGCACATTGTTGAGCAGCAGGAAGATTTCCCGCGACAGTGAGCCATAGCGCGAACGCACGTGTACCACCGGTGCCCGGAAAGCATAAAGCACCAGACTGCCAACCACCGTAATCCCCAGCAGCATCAGCAGGAAGCTGCCCCGCTCCGGATCCGATGCGAAAGCGTGAACAGAGGTGAGCACGCCTGAACGAACCAGGAAAGTCCCCAGCAAACTCAGTGCAAAGGTGACGATAGCCAGCAGTACAGTCCAGCTTTTGAAGACACCCCGTTTTTCGGTCACCGCCAGCGAGTGGATCAATGCGGTGCCAGACAACCAGGGCAACAGGGAAGCGTTTTCGACTGGATCCCAGAACCACCAGCCGCCCCAGCCAAGCTCGTAATAGGCCCACCAGCTACCCAGTGCGATACCAATCGTCAGGAACGACCAGGCCACGGTTGTCCACGGCCGGGACCAGCGGGCCCAGGCAGCGTCCAGCCGACCGTTGATCAGCGCTGCAATGGCAAAGGCAAAAGCAACCGAGAAGCCCACGTAACCCATGTAAAGCATGGGCGGGTGGATAATGAGGCCGATATCCTGCAATAACGGGTTCAGATCCTGGCCATCGGCCGGCACATTGGGCAGCAGGCGATCAAACGGGTTGGACGTGACAATAATGAACAGGAAAAAGCCGACGGCAATCATCCCGAGTACGGAAAGCACCTGGGACACCATCACCGGTGGCAGCTTACGACTGAAAACCGCCACAGCCAGAATCCAGCCGGCCAGCATCAGTATCCAGAGCAACAGGGAGCCTTCGTGACCACCCCAGACCGCACTGAACTTATAATACCAGGGCAACAGACTGTTGCTGTTATTGGCCACGTAGGCCACGGAGAAGTCATCAACCAGAAACGCGTGCGTCAGAATGGCAAATGCCAGACCGGTAAACACAAACATGCCTGAGGCCAATGGTCGTGCGAAGGCCTGCAGGCTGTCACGCCCGGTCAGGGCTCCTGCAAGCGGCACAACGGAGAGTAGCACTGCCAGCAACAGCGCGAGAATCAGTGCAAGCTGCCCGAGTTCCGGATACATCAAGCTTCTCCAAATTCAGGAATAAATTGAACAGTCAGTAGGATGCACTCTGAGCGGCTTTCTCCGCATCCGCTTTTTTCCTTTCAGCGCGCTCCAGCGATTCCGCCACCTCCGGTGGCATATAATTCTCATCGTGCTTGGCCAGAACCTGGTCCGCCACGAACATGCCTTCTGCATTCAGCCGACCCATGGCCACCACGCCCTGCCCTTCGGCAAACAGATCCGGCAGTATGCCGTTATACTGAACCGGCACAGAGGCAGAATAATCGGTCACCCGGAACTGTACGCTCAGGCTGTCGGTATCTCGCTTGACACTGCCCTCTTCCACCATGCCACCGGCACGGATTCTGACATCCATCGGCGCATTCCCGGCCGCAATTTCCGTCGGGTCATAGAACAGGTTGATGTTCTGTCTCAGGGCGTAGGTGGTCAGCCCCACTGCTATAGCAATACCAACCACCAGAAACAGCACAATGGTCAGTCGTTTTTTTCGAATCGGATGCATCATTTACCGCCTGTCAGTCCTGGGAAACTTCTACTCGGGTGAAGGTCGCCGCTGCTTTCGTTCTGGCGTCCTTGCCGGTTGTCACTTCCTGTTGCTCGAAGCGGCGCCTGCACACCTCAATAATTGCCCGGTTGCGCCTGGCCGACCAGATCATCATGCCGGCAACCAGTACCAAAAACACCGCGTAGCAGGCCCAGACATAGGGGCCGTGGCCCTCCATCGCGATAAATGCTGAAAAGGAGTCGAATGCCATGGATCAGCGTCTCCCCGCCATAACCAGTTCTTTGACCCAGCGGGTTCTCTGTTCCCGCTCCAGGATCTCTGTTTTCATTCTCAGACACGCCAGCCAGCCAAACAGCAGGTAAAGCCCCAGAATGGACAAGAGCAATGGCACCCACATTTCCGTTGGCATGGAGGGTTTCTCGGTAAGCTTGAATGTGGCCGGCTGATGGAGGGTATTCCACCAGTCCACGGAGTATTTGATAATCGGGATATTTACTACCCCCACCAGCACCAGCACCGCAACCGCGCGAGCCGCTGACTTTTCGTCATTGATGGCCCGATCCAGCGCAATCACCCCGCCATACAGGAACAGCAGGATCAGCATGGAGGTCAGCCGCGCATCCCATACCCACCAGGCGCCCCAGGTGGGCTTGCCCCAGACCGCGCCGGTAAACAGTGACAAAAAAGTAAACACCAGCCCGACCGGGGCCACTGCCTTGACGAACACATCGGCCAGCTTCATGCGCCAGACCAGAGTAACTACAGCCGCGACCGCCATCATGATGTACATGGACTGGGCCAGGAACGCAGACGGCACGTGAATAAAGATAATCCGGTAACTGTTGCCCTGAAGATAATCCTTTGGCGCAAACGCCAGCCCCCAGACCAACCCGGCCAGGAGCATAATCAGCCCTGCGGCCAGTAGCCAGGGCATAAAGCGGGTTGATATCCCGTAGAACCACTTGGGAGAACCCAGCTTGTGAAAGAATTGCCACATCAGTTGGTCACCGTCTTGCTGTTTTACTGTTCGTTATTGCCGGGCTCACAGGTCAGCTGTTGGACATGCTGATTCGCAAGGCTGCTGCCGAAGCGAACGGAGCCAGAGTCAGTGCCAGCACCAGAAACGCTCCCATCAACGCCAGATAACCGGCCACCGGTGCGCCTTCTGTTGCTGCCGCCACGGTTCCGGTGCCAAAAATCAGCACCGGAATGTACAGCGGAATGATCAGCAGTGACAAGAGCACACCTGCCGACCGTAATCCGAGTGTCAACGCCGCCCCGATGGAGCCGATCAGGCTGAGTACCGGTGTACCGATCAGCAGCGTTAGACACAGAATGGCAATAGAGTTCCCGTCCAGGTGAACCATTATGCCCAGTATCGGGGTAAGCACCACCAATGGCAGACCGGTAAGTATCCAGTGCGCCATGGTTTTGGCCAGCACCAGCAGAAACAAAGGCTGGGGCTGAAGTATCAATTGCTCCAGCGTGCCATCATCAAAATCGTGCCGGAACAGGTGGTCCAGCGACAACAACACCGACAGAAGTGCCGCCACCCAAAGAATACCGGCACCGGACTGCTTGAGGAATTCCACTTCCGGGCTAACCCCCAAGGGGAATAGCGTGACCACCATGAAAAAAAACAGCAGCGGATTCAGCAGGTCCTGGCGCTGTCGAAACGCCACACGAATATCCCGGGAAAACACTGCGATCATGGCACTCACAGGACCAATGCCACTTTCCACCGGTTTCAGGGCCGGGTGAGCATCACGACTCATAACTCTGGCCCTCCCCAAGAATAATGCGGTTCATACCCGGAAGCTGCAGATCATGGTGGGTAGTTACCAGCACGGCCCCACCTTCGTCGGCCCGTTGCTGCAACAACGATTCAATCGCCTGTACCCCACTGGCATCGATGGCGGTGAACACTTCGTCCAGCAGCCAAAGGGGTTCGTCTGCAATCAACAATCGGGCCAGCGCTACCCGACGTTGCTGGCCGGCTGACAGGTTACGGCAAGGTACATTCTCGAACCCCGCCAGGCCAGTACCAGCCAACGCCTGCAACAAGACGTCATCAGTCACCGGGCGCCTGCCGGCCATCAGTGCCCGCAGATTCTCTAGTGGCGTCAGCAAAGGTTTGATACCGGGCCGGTGGCCGAGATAAAGCATATTGCGCAGAAACGACTCACGCTGATGGGAGCGCGGCTGGCCACACCACAGGAGGTCACCGGACCACGCATCATTCAGGCCCGCCAGAATGCGCAGCAGCGTGGTTTTACCCGTACCGTTCGGCCCCTCGACACGGGTTACAGTACCGGGCAGTATGGAGAACGAAAGGTTGTGGAACAGCAGACGTGAGTCTCGCTCGCACTCAAGATTGACAGCCTGTAGTAACGGCTCGGACATCAGGGCTCCGTTTCAGAGCGAGGGATGCACAGCAGGCATCGGGTGCATGGATAAAGGCATTCGCTGCCAGCGCGGCGTATTATAACGAAAGCAAGGCAGGATTACTCGTGCCCCATATCAAATCAATGACATGAAACTTCCAGGCGGACAGACTCCCAACACCCAGAGCCCGGAACTGACGGCCCGGCAGGCGGCGGCCATGGCAAAAGCGAGGCCTTCAGCGAACGCAGAGGCCGGCAGCCGTATTGATCCGGCCCTGACCGCACGCCAGCAACTGGCCCAACTGCAGATGACCAACCGGGAAACCACCCTGGCCAGGGTAGCAGAGGTACTGCAACAGAAAGGCGGTGGTCATGAGTTGATTCTGGAGCTCAAAGGCCGGGCCCTTGCCGTGAACACTGGCAACCGGGCACCGGATCTGTCGGTGGGTGACCTGGTAAAAGTGATGCGCGCCAACAACGAGTTGCAGTTGATTGGCAAGCTCGCGCCCAGCCAGGAATCCACAGTGGCACGAGCCCTGGCCCAGCGCCTGCCCTGGCAGCAGAACCTGCAAACCGGTCTGGCCAGGTTGACCGAAGCCCTGAACACAGGCTTCAGGCCTGCACCGCAGCCCGGACAGCTACCCGGCTCCAATCCGGTACAGCCGCTGCCGGCCGGCGCTCAGCAGGCACTGGAAACCCTGATCGCCAGAATGCCCAAAGCGGACAACATGGCACCCGGAGCCGGAAAGGCCGACGGTGCAGCCAACCAGGTAAAACAGTGGCTGTCAGAAAGTGGCGTATTTGCCGAATCGCGGCTTTTGCAGACCAGCCAATCCTCTCCCGCACCGACGGACCTGAAACTGGCCCTGGCGCGGGTAGTCGCCAACCTGCTGGCCAGCCAGCAACAGGGTCCGGAGCATTTCAACCGACTGACGCCCACGCCCAGCCAGGAATTCATGCAAGCGCCTCTGCAATTTCCCCAGACAGCCCCAGCGGCCCCACAAACGTCCAGCGAGCCGGCAAATGTCGGCCAGATGCTGCGAATGCTGGCCGGCATGCTCAATCGCATTACCGTCAACCAGCTACACAGCCAGACACTGACAGCCCGCGCCGGCGCCGAACCGGGTACGCCGGTCAGCACCCAGTTGATTGAGCTGCCCTGGCTGACGCCTCAGCAGGAACCGAAAATCGCCCAGTTGCGCCTGGAGCAATATGAACACCAACAGGAAGAGGCCGGCAAACCGGAGCGCACCAGCATCAGCGAATGGCGGTTGACGCTGTCAATCGATCTGGATGAAGCCGGCCCGTTGCATTTCGATGTCAGCTTCCGGCACCCTTCGGTCAGCGCGCAGGTGTGGGTAGAAAAACAGTCCACGCTAAAACAGGTGCATCAGGAACTCCCGCTGTTGCGACAGAGCCTGAACGATCTTGGCCTGGAAGTGGCCGACCTGGATTGCCGCCGGGGCGCACCTCAACAGGCTCAGACCCGGCTGGAACATCGATTGGTGGATACCAAGGCATGAGAGAGGAAAAATCAGAATCTGACAGCCACATACCGGCAGCAGTCGCCCTGAAATACGATGGCGAGCGGGCACCGGTAATCTCTGCCACCGGCACCCGGGAACTGGCTGAAGAAATCATCCGCATTGCCCGGGAGCACGAGGTGCCCCTGTACGAGAACCCGGAACTGGCCAGCATTCTTGCCCGCCTGTCCCTGAACGATGAGATACCGGAACAGCTCTACCGGGTGATTGCGGAAATACTGGCGTTTGCATTTCACATCCGCGGGCGAACACCGGGCGATGCTGCTCCCGAAGACAACGATTCAATGAATCAGTGAACGCATACCCCAGGCCTGCTGCCAGTGGTCCCCTTTGCGCGGGGCAATGGCAGTCTCAAAGTAATGCTTCAGGCGCCGGCGGTCTTCCGGCTGGTCCTTGAGCGCCGAACCAATCACATGATGCATCAGGTGCTCGATGGTCACGGCGCCACCCCCGTAATACCAGGCATTCAGACTCGCGGCGTGAGCCACCGAAACCGCTTCTGCCGTGGAAAGCGCCGAGCCGGCCAGGCGATCAGTACTTCGGCCGTCCATGGTCTGGCCGTTTCGCAGCTCATGGAACATGGTCACAAGCACTTCAATAACCATTTCATTCAACGGCACATCCACACCCGCCTGCGCGTTGGCTTTTGCCACTTCATGGCGCACCACGTCCATTTCATCCGCCAGGTTATGGATAGGCCGGATTTCCTCGAAATCCATACGCCGCTTGAGCGCGGCACTCATGGTGTGCACGCCTTCATCGACACTGTTGGAAGTGGCAATCAGATTGAAGCCTTCCCGGGCAAGGATAACGCCCTCATCCCCGCCCAGCTCGGGAACAACCACTACCCGGTCTGACAAAACGGAAAGCATGGCATCCTGCAGCGCCTGCGGGCACCGGGCAATTTCCTCAAAACGAACCAGCCGGCCTTCCATCATGCCTCGCAGCAAGGGGGTTGGAATCAGCGCCCTGCGGCTGGGGCCTTCAGCGCGCAACAGGGCTTCATTCCAGCTGTAAAGCAACTGACTGACCTGACTGATGGCCCCGCCCTGCAACGTCAGGGTGGAGTTTCCGGAAATCGCCGCCGCCAGCAATTCCGACAACCAGGACTTGGCCGTGCCCGGCTCCCCGACCAGCAAGCAGCCGCGGGTGGTACACAAAGAAATAATAATACGCATAATCAGGGCCCGGTCGGCCACAAACTTGCGTTCAATGCCGAGCGCCTCGTCGCCGCACAGGAATTTCTCCACGGACTTCGGAGACATCTGCCAGCCCGGCGGAACCGGCCCCGAATCTTCCGCCACCAATGTGTCGAGTTCGGCACGGTAGATCACCTCTGCCGGCTTACGCTGAACACCATTGGCCGTTTGTTTGTTATCTGTCATCCGTTGCTCCTCCGGCCACCACGAATCTCTGGTGCCATGCGCTCTCTGGGCAAAATACGCGGTAATTCAGACAGGGGAATAATACCTTCAATAACATGGTCCAACGCGCTGTCGCGCATGGTTACCAGGCCAGCATCCAGTGCCCGCCAACGCAGCTCGCCAATCGGTGGCTGGCTGGAAATGGCATTACGGATATCCGTATCCACCTCCATGTATTCAACGATCGCAACCCGTCCATGGGTGCCCCGGCCATTACACTTGTCACAGCCCTCGCCCTCAAAGCAGGTGAAATTGGCCGGCGGCCCGTCCGGGAAGACTTCGGCGAGAACAGCAGGATCGGGGGTGGCCGTTTTGCGACAATGGCGGCATATGCGCTTGGCCAGACGCTGGGCGATAACCGCCAGCAATTCGCCCGCGATAGAGTTCGGATGAACGCCCAGGTCGTACAAACGCTGAAGTGAGTCGACGGCATCATTACAGTGCAGCGTAGAAAGCACCACATGGCCGGTCTGGGAAGCCCGGATGGCTTCCAGGGCGGTTTCCTGATCCCGGATCTCACCAACAAGAATTACATCCGGATCTTCGCGCACAAACGCGCGCATGGCATCAGCGAAACTGAAACCGATTTCCGAGCGTACCCGGGTCTGCTGAATGTTGTCGATGGAGTATTCGATCGGATCTTCGACCGTGATCACTTTGCGTCGACCATCGTCGGCCAAGGTTTGCAGGCCGGCGTAAAGGGTGGTGGATTTGCCGGAACCGGTCGGCCCCACCACCAATACCAGACCTGCCGGATTATCCAGCAATCGCTGATAGCGGGTACCCACAGCTGGCGACATCCCCAGCTCGGCAATGGTCATCGCCCGCCCGGTCTGGGGCAGCAGACGGATAATGGCATTCTCGCCATGCAGGGACGGCTGAGTCTGGATACGCAGGTCGTAAGTTGCATCACCCAGCTGTAACCGGGAACGCCCGCCCTGGGGCAGGCGATGCTCGGCAATATTGAGTTCAGCGCGCAATTTAATAACGTTGATCACGCCCCGTATTTCACGGGCCGAGAGCTGGTACTGAGGCAGATCGTGGAGATCACCATCTACCCGAAGGCGAATACGCACCCGGCCTTCGTACTGTTCGATATGGATATCACTGGCCTTCTCACTGACGGCATCCAGCAGAATGGCCTCATAGACTGACACCAGATAGGGGCTGATGTGTTTGTTGGCATCCTGCCCAAGCAGATCTTTCACACCCTCTTCATTTTCCGGCCGGGCCCTAGGCATCGCGGTTTGTTCAGCGACAAACCGGCTGCCTTTAACCGTCAGATCCAGTGCCGACCAGATTCGGCGGAAATCAGTCGGGGTCACCAGATGACAGATAATCCGGTGTTTCGGGGTGAGCCGTTCAAGTTGATCGGTTCGGGCGTCAGGGTCATCGGTTACGACGAAAAGTGTGCCGTCTTCTTCACCCACCGGGATCACGCGTGAGAGATCCAGAAAAGTACGGGAGAAGCGCCTGAAAAGGTCGGGGTTCAGATGGTTGAGCGTTTCATCGGCATCGGTAAATACCATTCCGCGCTGCTGTGCCAGAGAGCGGTACAGGTCGAGCTCTTCCATGTTCAATGAGCGCCGCAAAACATCCAGCACACGCTCGTTTTTAATCGCTGCTTCGGCCCGGGCTTTCTCCAGGTCACTGTCGTTTACCAGGCCCAGATCAATCAGGATCTGCTCGGCATTACGATTAAAATCCACCCAACCCAGGGTTCTCGCCCGTTCCAGTTTGTTGCCGGCACGCCGGTACATGGCCACACTCGGTACCGGCCCTGCCCGGCCTTCGAGGCATATCAGGCTGCCACCATCTCGCAGGCTGGCAAGCAGGACTTTTGGATTGGGCAAAAAAGTGGTGCTGAGCACCAGGTCGCAGAGCTCGTCTGTTTCCACGCCGTTGTCAGCCGAGGTCTCGATGACATCGATATTGTGCAAACCACGACTGACAAACCGTTCCCGGGCCGCGTCTGCCAACACCGGATTGCGGTCCACATAGATCACCCGATGGGCAAGCTCCGCCAGCACCGCAGTGAGATAGCCGGAGCCGCCACCTATGTGCATGACCACATGGTCGGGTTCGATTTCAGGCATCAGCCCGAGCAGATGGTGGACGGTTTCCTGGCGGGGAATGGAGTGGCCGGTGATGGAAGGGGCCATGTCAGCACCGGCGACGAAATCATGGCGGGAGACACTATTGAGGGCCGCTTCGGCCCTCGGGTAGATCAGTTTCATTCAGCAGCGTCCGTAACAGCGTCGGATCAGGCCGCCTGACGTTTCTTCAGCGCTGAAACCAGCTCGGCCTCCGGGCGGGATATTCCGCATGTATCCATAAGATCGTCGATATCCGCACCGAGATCAACCAATCGCGCGGCTTCGTCATAGGAAATTCTCAGAGGATCATTCTGGCGCATTTCATCCAGTGCGTTACGCAATTCGTGCAGTTGGCGCTCACAGGCTACCAGCCGTTGGCCAACGCCCATGCTGCCACTGGTGGTGGCGTGGAGCTCACGCCCCAGCGTGTCACAACGCTCTTTCAGGTTGGCCTGCAGGGCCCGAATGCGCCGACCATGGACAACACCCTGCAACAGAACCAGGCAAAGGGCCGCTGCGGTAAGGCCCCACGGGAGCCAGGAAGGAATGGCAATGCTCATAATGGACGTCTCCGTTGGTTGTTGACCCCGGTGGACGTCCATCGAAAGCGCTGCAAACTACCCTTTACAGCGATGCGATTTCAGCCCACTCGTGGTCTGTCAGCATCTTGTCGAATTCGACGAGAATAATCAGCTCGCCGTTCTTGTTGCACACACCCTGAATGAACTTGGCGCTTTCCTCGTTGCCGACATTCGGGGCCGTTTCAATCTCGCTGGACTTGAGGTAAACCACCTCAGCCACGGAATCCACCAGAATACCCATCACCTGGCTGGAAGACTCCATTACTACAATCCGGGTGGCGTCGGTAATTTCTGCGTCTGCCAACCCGAACCTGCGGCGGGTATCAATAACCGTTACCACGTTACCCCGCAGGTTGATAATACCCAGCACATAATCCGGCGCACCGGGTACCGGTGCAATTTCTGTGTACCTCAGGACTTCCTGGATCTGCATGACATCAATGCCATAGGTTTCGTCATCCAGGCGGAAGGTCACGTACTGAAGTACCTGATCATCCTGGGCCTGATTTTGCTGTCCGCTCGGGGATGCCATACGCTCTCTCCTTACTGGCTGCCCGGCGGGCAACCTGATCGTCAAAAATTCATCATCAGTGCCCAATACTATAATCAGGGGCACAAACCGTGCCAGTCTCGCACGGTTTCATTCAGTAACTGGCCCGATCAGCTCAGGTCCAGGTGGTGCTCGCGTTCTGCGCGCACCAGTAATTGGGCCATGGCGCGTACGTCAATCAGCGCGCACATGTGATCTATCACGGTACCGGCCAACCAGGGGCGCTTGCTTCGCCCGGTGCGCCAGCGAACTTCATCCGGCCGCAACGTGAAGGACTGGGCGACGTCGTCACAGGCCAGCCCCCACTCGCTGTCATCCAGACGGATCACAAACCGGTAATTGTCCCGGGCCTCTGCCGGCACCCGACCGGCCATGATCCATTCGGCGCTGTCCACCACTCGCAGATTCTGGTCCCGGTCCGGGCGCATGCCCATGTACCAGCGGGGGCTACCCGGTATCGGACGAATTTCATCATCTCTTTCCAGCCGATGGATGGCACCCAGCAATACCAGTGGCACCGCCAGTTTCAGCCCGGCCACAGTAAAAATCAGGCACTCAAACGGTTCTTCCGACCAGTCCGGCCGTGCCGGCGGTTCATCCGGCGCCGGCCTGGGTTCAAGCGCCTGTTGCGGTTCGGCAACGGGAACCTCAACCTCTTTCTTGACACTGATCCGTGGCTCGGCTTTCACTTCCGGCTCTGGCGCAGGCGCCGGTTTTTCGGCCACCGGTGCCGGCTTTGACCGGGCCACCGTTCTCAATTTTCGTTTCGGCGGCTCAGGCTCGGGTTCGGGCTCCGGTTTTGATTCCGGCTCCACCCATTCATCTTCCAGTGCCGTGCTGGTCGCCGTATGCAGCAGATCGTCCAGATAACTGGCGATTGCGGCTTCCGGCTCTGCCAGCTGCGTCATTTTTTTGTCAGCCATCCTGAGGCTCCTTGAGCTTTTCGGTCCGCTTCAGGAGATCGTCAAGCAAATGGCTGTAGGCTCTCACGCCGTGGGTGTTGGGGTCTATCACCGACGGAATAACGCCATTCTGACTGGCGTCGCGGAACTTGGTGTCGACCGGGACAGCAAACCGCCAGAGACTTTCGGTGTAGGTTTTACGTAGCAGGTTCAGGCTTTTTACCGAGGCCTGAGTCCGGCGATCATACAGTGTAGGTACGATGGTATAGGACAACTGGTTTTTCTGGGATCGCATAATCATCTGCAGTGTGTGCAGCATGCGTTCCAGCCCCTTGATAGCCAGAAATTCTGTCTGTACCGGGATCACCAGGTGTTGAGACGCCGCCAGGGCATTCACCATCAGAACGCCCAGAGAGGGCGTGTTATCGAGTATCACGTAGTCGAAATCGTCCCACAGCTGGGCCAGCGCCCGGGAGATAATCAGGCCCATGCCGCCCACGCCAACCATTTTGCGCTCAAGGGTGGCCAACGCCGTGCTGGCCGGCAACAATGACAGTCCCGGGCAGCTTGTGTCGGTAATCAGTTGGGCGGGCAGGCCTTCCGGCACCTTTCCCTCATGCTGAAACAGATCAAACACACTGTGAGCAATGGTGTCCGGGTCATAGCCAAACCAGCTGGTAAGCGAACCATGGGGGTCCAGATCGACCACAAGGACACGCTTGCCCTGTTGAGCGAGCAATCCACCCAGGGCAACAACTGACGTTGTTTTACCGACACCACCTTTTTGATTCGCTACTGCCCAGATACGCACTCTTGATACTCCACCCACGGATCGGCACGTCACAATGTACCGACGGCATAGTTTTTATCGGCAGAACATGGCGCAACTTGACACCAATACCACCCGAAGGTGGCAAATCCTTGCCGATTCAATATATTCAGAACAGAAGTAATACAGAAAGTGTGCCAGTTCGCAGGAAAGCGTCCGGGATTACCGTTATCAGCCTCAGCGCATGGCACCGCGAATACTGGCATCTTTTGAGATCAATAGCACTACCCGCCGATTGCGCTGCCGGCCTGCTTCGGTATCGTTCCGGGCCACCGGCTGATACTGGCCGTACCCCACGGCAGCGAGCCGCTCCGGCTCAATGCCCTCCATCGTCAACATACGCACTGCTGCTGCAGCCCTGGCGGCTGACAACTCCCAGTTTGAAGGGAAACGACTGGTACGGATGGGCTGGTTATCCGTAAAGCCCTCAACTTTCACAGCATTATCGCGGTCGCGCAGTACCGTGGCGATCTTTTCCATCACCCGGAAAGCATCGTAATGAGGTTCTGCGTCCCCGCTATTGAACAACATGCTGTTCGGCAGGTTCAGTTCCAGCCATTGATCAGTGGATTCCAGCGTAACAACGCCCTGATTGATCAGTTCATCAAACTCCATTTCCAACTGGTTGGCCATGGTTTGCAGCACCTCTTCCCGCTCCCGCGCATCCAGTTCGCTCGCCCGGGACTCTTCCTCCGGCTCAGAGACTGATTCCTCCTGGTCAACGCGCGGAGCCTGTGCGGGATTCTCGCCAATAGGGATAGGCTTCGGGGAACGCTGCGGTGCGTTGAAAACGCCGGTAAATGTATCGGAAAGGACTTTGTACTTACCTTCATTGACTGAAGATACCGAGTACATCACCACAAAAAAGGCAAACAGAAGAGTAATGAAGTCCGCGTAAGAGATCAGCCAGCGTTCCTTGTTGTGGAGATCCTCCTGTGGCTGTCGGCGCCGACGCATAGGCTGGTGTCCCGTAAGATTACTGCAGGAAGCCCCGCAGTCTCAGTTCGATGGATTTGGGATTCTCGCCTTCAGCAATGGCGATGATGCCATCAATCATCATATCCTCGTAGCGGGTCCGCTCACGAATAATACCGCGTAGTTTATTGGCCACCGGGAAAAACAGCAGGTTGGCCAGAGCCACACCGTAAATCGTGGCGACAAAGGCTGTGGCAATGCCGCTGCCGAGCGATTCCGGATCCTCGAGGTTGGTCATTACCTGGATCAGACCCATCACCGCGCCAATAATACCGATGGTCGGGGAATACCCGCCCATGGCTTCGTATACTTTCGCCGTCTCCAGATCACGCTGTTCCCGGGACTCAAGATCCACTTCCAGAATACTGCGAATGGCTTCCGGCTCGGCACCATCTACCAGCAGTTGCAAACCTTTGCGCGCGAAATTTTCCGGCTCCCTTTCCGACATGCCCTCGAGCCCGAGCAGCCCCTGCTTACGGGCCTTTACGCTCCAGTCGATTACCTTGCCAATACCGTCTTCCATGGAGACGTAAGGCGGCACGAACACCCAGCGAACCTGGATGAAGGCACGTTTGAGTATCGGCCATGAGGTTTGCAGAATGGTTGCGGCCAGCGTGCCACCAACCACGATCAGCCCTGCCGGGCCATTGAACAGGGAACTGAGGGCGCCACCTTCCAGAAGGTTGCCTCCCAGAATCGCCACAAAAGCGAGAGTGATCCCGAGCAGGCTGAGAATATCCATCAGCTCACGCCTTCAACCAGTCTCGGCCCGATTTCCTGAAGTGGCAGAACTTCATCGGTAATGCCGGCCTTGGCGACCGCCATGGGCATGCCGTAGATAACCGAGGTTTTTTCATCCTGGGACCAGATTACAGAACCGGACTGTTTCATCATCCGGCAGCCTTCCTTGCCGTCGGAGCCCATACCGGTAAGGATCACACCCAGGGTCTTGCCCGGAAAGCTGCGGGCCAGAGAGCCAAATGTCACATCCACACAGGGTTTGTAATTCAGGCGTTCATCGCTGGCCAGAATTCGCACTTTTGCCTGGCCGGCCCGATTCTCGATCATCATCTGTTTGCCACCGGGTGCCAGCAAAGCCAGGCCCGGACGCAATACATCGCCGTCTTCAGCCTGGCGCACCTGGATATTACACAGCCGGTTCAGACGCTCGGCAAAAGCCGGCGTAAAACTGGCAGGCATGTGCTGAACCAGCACGATCGGAGCCGGGAATGAGGCAGGCAATTGAGTCAATACTTTTTGCAGCGCCACTGGCCCACCAGTGGAGGTGCCAATAGCGACCACCTGATAGTGACGGGCCGGGGTTTTTGCTGCTGAACGGCGCGGGGCTTCCGACGCCGGTTCGGGGGCTTCCGAGCGGCCACGTTGCTGCGGTGCCGGCCTGGCTCCCGCCGGCGCGGACCGGGCAGGTGTTGCCGGCCTGCGGGCGTCCGGCCGTGCGGGCGAAGCCGACGGTGCAGGGGCACTGGCTGGCGCTTTCCCGCCGGGCCGACTGCCACACACATCCATTACCCGCTGGATCAGGATCTTCTGCAGCTGACTGCTATCCCGGGCGATTTCCTCGAAATTTTTGGGCAGGAAATCCACCGCCCCGGCTTCAAGGGCGTCCAGAGTAACCCGGGCACCCTCGTAAGTGAGCGAGGAAAACATCAGAACCGGCGTGGGGCACTTTTTCATGATCTCCCGAACTGCCGAAATGCCATCCATAACAGGCATTTCGTAGTCCATTGTGATCACATCCGGGCGGAGCTTTTCAGCCAGCTCAACGCCTTCCCGCCCGTTTGAGGCGGTACCCACCACTTTGATCTGACCCGAGGCCGTCAGGATTTCCGTCAGCCGTTTGCGGAAGAAGCCTGAATCGTCAACGACCAGGACAGAAACTGTCATCCATTTCTCCTAAACAATCCCGGACTTCTGCGTGCTTTTGTTTAACCGTAATGCTGCAGAAGACTGGGTACATCAATAATCAGCGCAATCCGGCCATCACCGGTAATAGTGGCGCCGGCCATACCGGGCGTACCCTGCAGTGCCCGGCCCAGCGGCTTGATCACCACCTCTTCCTGGCCAATCAACTGGTCAACCACGAAACCGACCTGTCGCGTGCCCATGGCAACGATTACCACATGCGCATCTTTAGGGTGTTCGTTCGAGGCCTCAGCCGGCACAAGCCAGCGCTTGACGTGGAATAACGGGAATACTTTTTCCCGGACCACAATACACTCACGACCATCGACAATATTGGTCTTGGTCAAATCAAGGTGGAAAATCTCCACAACATTGACCAGAGGCAGCGCAAACGACTGATTCCCCAGCATGATCATCAGGGTCGGCATGATTGCCAGAGTCAGCGGCACCTTGATGATAATATCGGAGCCCTTGCCCTTGACCGATTCGATGTTGATCTGGCCGTTAAGCTGACTGATCTTGGTTTTCACCACATCCATGCCCACGCCCCGACCGGAAACGTCGGAGATCACGTCTTTCGTGGAGAAACCGGCCGCCAGAATCAGGTTATAGCATTCGCTTTCGGTCAAGCGTGAAGCGGCGTCCTCATCGTACACGCCCTTTTCAACGGCTTTGCGACGCAGAACTTCCGGGTCCATACCCGCACCATCATCGGAGATGGACAGCAGAATATGGTCGCCTTCCTGTTCCGCCGAAAGAGTAACGGTGCCCTTGCGCGGCTTGCCGTTCTTTTCCCGAACATCCGGATCTTCAATGCCGTGGTCCACCGAGTTGCGAACCAGGTGAACGAGCGGATCAGCCAGCGCTTCGACCAGGTTTTTATCCAGGTCTGTGTCCTCGCCGTGCATGACCAGGTCCACTTCTTTCTTGAGGCTGCGCGACAAGTCACGCACGACCCGCGGGAAACGGCCAAACACTTTCTTGATCGGCTGCATGCGGGTCTGCATAACCGCGGACTGAAGGTCTGACGTTACCACATCAAGATTGGAGACCGCTTTGTGCATTTCGCTGTCTTCACTTTCAGAGCCCAGGCGCTGAAGGCGATTGCGCACAAGAACCAGCTCACCCACCATGTTCATGATGTCATCCAGCCGGCTGGTATCTACCCGCACTGTGGTGTCGCCCTTGGGCGCCGGTTCCTTGGCAGCTGATTTTGCTGCCGGGGCCGGCTTCTCGGCGGGCTTGCTTTCTTCCTTTTTGGGCTCCGGTTTCGGCTTTGGCTCCGGTTTCTTCGCTGCCGGCTGCTTTCCGGTGTCGCCCGGCTGCACACTCGGCCCGGCGCCTTTGCCGTGGAGTTCGTCCAGCAGGTTTTCAAATTCATCGTCGCTGATCAGATCGTCGTCACCCGACGAATGGCTCTTGTCATCTGACGACTTTTCAGCGGAATCACTGGCCTCGCTCTCGGGGGGAGGGCCAGAGAACTGTCCTTTGCCGTGCAACTGATCCAGCAGTGCTTCGAATTCATCTTCGGAAATTTCGTCATCGTCCGAGCCGCTGGCACCTTCGGCAGAGTCTGCCTGGGGCTTGTTATCCCTGGCGCCACCTTTTTCATCGCCCAGCGCATCAAGCAGCTGTTCAAATTCGTCATCGGTGATATCGCCCGGATCGCCTTCCGCGCCCTGACCACTCTGCTCCGAACCGGAAGGCTCGGCTTCTGCCTCCGGCGCACTTTCAGCTTCTGGCTGAGCATACTTTTTCAGCGCTTCAAGCAGCTCGTCCGGTGCCGGTGTCGGCTCTTCCCGACTACGCACCTCATCAAACATGGAGTTGACGTGATCAAGCGCTTCGAGAACCACGTCCATCAGATCAGAAGTAACTGCACGCTTGTGGTTACGCAAGGTGTCAAAAACGTTTTCCGCTACATGACAGCAGTTAACCAGCGCATCGAGCTGCAGAAAGCCTGCCCCGCCCTTGACGGTATGAAAGCCACGGAATATGGCGTTAAGCAGATCAGCATCGTCCGGATGCTGCTCCAGATCGACCAACTGCTCTGACAGATTTTCGAGAATCTCTCCGGCCTCGACCAGGAAATCCTGGAGAATATCTTCGTCCGCTTCTAACGCCATGCGTCACCTTCTTTATTGTTCAGAAACCGAGACTGGAAAGCAGGTCATCAACACCGTCCTGCCCGGATACCACATCCTCACGCTCATCAGCTTTTATCTGAGGCCCTACACCTTTTTCGGCCGATTCCTCTTTTTCTTCAATCTCATGAACGGTGCCGGTCAGCTGATCAACGTGGCTGGCCATAACAACAAGGCTCAGTAGATTTTCCTCTACTTCCTTGACCAGGGCCGTCACCTTGTGAATAACCTGCCCCGTCAGATCCTGGAAATCCTGAGCCAGCAGAATTTCTGACAGGCTGTTGTAGAGGATGTCGGAATCGGTGGTCATGGCCACGAAAAACTTGTCGATACGGCCATAAAGCTCGCGAAATTCAGCAGGCGCCATTTCCCGGCGGCGCAACCGCTGCCACTCGTCTCGCAACTCGACAGCCTCATCGCGCATTGCGTGGGCCACCGGCATACTTTCTTCCACCAGATCCATCGTGCGGTTGGCAGCCTGGTTGGTCATTTCCACGACGTAGTTCAGCCGATCCGATGCGTCCGACATGGCCGAAAGCGCTTCTTGCTGTTCGGCGCTACGGGCATCAATCTGGAAATTACGGATGGCTTCGTGGAGGCTACGGGTCAGGCGCCCTACCTCTTGATAAAGGCTCTGGTCACGAACTTCGCTCAGCTCGTTGATCGCCGCCATCGCCCGGGCATGATCGCCAGCGTTGACGCTCTCTGCCAGCTCCGAGGTCTGCTGCTTCAGCTTTTCCGTGACCTCCGGGTCCAGGCCCCGTTGGTTATCTGTGCCGTCACTCATGGCAGCTATCTGACCTCTGGTTAGTGAATTCGCTCAAAGATTTTTTCAATCTTTTCCTTCAGGGTCGCAGCGGTAAACGGTTTTACGACATACCCGTTTACACCAGCCTGAGCCGCAGCAATGATCTGGTCACGCTTGGCTTCGGCGGTGACCATCAGGATCGGAAGATCCTTGAGATCTTCATCCGCACGCACGGCCTTTAGCAGATCAAACCCGGACATGCCGGGCATGTTCCAGTCCGTCACCAGAAAGTCGTATTTGCCGCTTTTAAGCATGGGCAGCGCTGAATTGCCGTCGTCAGCTTCATCGGTATTGGTAAAGCCGAGATCGCGCAACAGGTTTTTGATGATTCGCCGCATTGTGGAAAAGTCATCCACAATGAGAATTTTCATATTCTTGTCCAATGGGACCTCCAGTCAGTAACACCCGGATTTCATTCAGCCTTTGAGTCTAGCAGGTGAAAACCCGTCTAATTTTTGTCGTCGTGCCAACCTGACAGCCGTCCTCGCAAACGCAGGGCCGCCTGACTGTGGATCTGACTGACCCGACTTTCACTGACCCCAAGCACGGCTCCGATTTCCTTGAGGTTGAGTTCTTCCTGATAGTACAGGCTCAGTACCAGTTTTTCGCGCTCGGGAAGCCCTTCAATGGCTTCTGCCAGATTTCGTCGGAAAGCACTGGATGAAATGCCATCCAGCGGATTATCACTGGCGTCTGCTTCTTGTAACGGCAGCTCACCGGATTCATTTAATTCATCGAGACTAAAAAGTCGACCGCTGTTGGAGTCGGCCAGGGAAGCGTGGTACTCATCCAGGTTCATACCCAGCTCTTCAGCCACATCAACATCCTGAGCTTCACGGCCGGTTCTGTCTTCCACCGTTTTAATCGCAGCGGCTATCTTGCGGGAGTTGCGGTGCACCGAACGAGGCACCCAGTCGCCCTTGCGGATCTCATCCACCATGGCGCCGCGTATGCGGATGCCGGCATAGGTTTCAAAAGTGGCGCCTTTACCGGAGGAATAACGTTGTGCCGCTTCCAGCAAACCGATCATGCCTGCCTGCATCAGGTCTTCCAACTGCACGGAAGCCGGCAGCCGGGCCATCAGGTGAAGCGCGATTTTCTTGACCAGCGGCGCGTGCTCTTCAATCAGTTGTGAAGGCGTTTTGGCACTTGTCTGCTGGTACAATCCCAGATTTTTCGCCAACGTCATGTATCCGGCTTCTTACAGCAATGGGTTCAGGTCAGAGTCAGGCTTCGATGAGTCGCTCTACGAAAAACTCCAGATGCCCCCGTGGGGTAGTCGGCAGCGGCCAGTTGTCCACTTTCTGCGCCAGCGCACGAACAGCCGCCGAGGCCCTGGCCCGGGGGTAAGCCTCCAGAAAGGCTTTCTGGCGCTGCACCGCTTTTTTCACAGCCTCATCGTAAGGCACAATCCCTACGTATTGTAACGCTACATCAAGGAACCGCTCGGTGACGCGGGTCAGTTTATCAAAAAGCACCCGGCCTTCCTGATCGTTACGCACCTGATTGGCCAGAATGCGGAAGCGATTCGTGCCGTAATCCCGGTTCATCAGTTTGATCAGGGCGTAGCAGTCGGTAATCGAAGTGGGTTCGTCGCAAACCACCAGTAGAATCTCCTGCGAAGCCCGCAGGAAGCTGACCACCGATTCAGAAATGCCGGCGGCGGTGTCAACGATTAATACGTCAATCTGGTCACCCAGATCACTGAAGGCGTTGATCAGTCCGGCATGTTCCATCGGGCTGAGCTGGGTCATGTGCTGGGTGCCAGAAGATGCGGGCACAATTTTAATACCGCCCGGGCCGTTCACCAATACCTCTCTGAGCTCACACTCGCCGTTGAGCACGTCCTGAAGGTTGCGATTGGCCTTGATACCCAGCAACACGTCAATGTTGGCCAGACCGAGGTCCGCGTCCAGGATCACAACTCTTCTGCCCTTTTCGGCCAGTGCAATACCGAGATTGACTGACACATTACTCTTACCGACACCGCCTTTGCCGCCGGAAACCGCAATTACCTGAACCGGATGTGGTTTGCTCATACTGTTCTCAGTCTCTCACTACGTTCTTGTAGGCATGCATGCCGGATTTCTTTTTTGCTGCCGGTGGCTTCAAGCACCTTCGGCAACCGCCTGTGACTGCTGCATGGCCCGCAGCCGCTCAACACCCAACCTGACCAGTGGTACCGCCTGAGCACGGTGCAGATCTTCAGGTATTTTCTGGCCATCGGTGTACCAGGCCACCGGCAAACCGGTCTCCATCACAAAGCCAAGTGACTCTCCCAGTGTGAGGGCTTCATCAATCTTGGTCATCACACAACCGGCAAGGTTTGCCATCTTATAGCAATGCCAGACGGATTTCATGATTCGTGGCTGACTGGTGGCAGAGACCACCAGATGGCTGCGAATATTGTGATGGCTGCGTGCCAGTTCAGCGAGCTGTTCCTGATAGCCCCGATCAGAGCTGGTCAGCCCGGCCGTATCGATCAGCACCAGGTGTCTGTCAGACAGTTCATCGAGAATGTCGTCCAGCGAATGGGTTTCATCCACTACACGAACCGGTACGTTAAGAATACGACCGAACACGAAGAGTTGTTCGTGGGCCGCCACCCGGTAACGGTCAGTGGTGACCAGCGCCAGCGAGTCCGGGCCATGCTCAAGCACGTAGCGGGCAGCCAGCTTGCCGATGGTGGTGGTCTTGCCGGAGCCGGTGGGCCCGACCAGCGCATAGACACCGCCGGCTTCCAGCCAGTTCTCACGTGCCGTCCGCACGCCCGTCGCCAGCATTTTCAGGGATTGCTTCCAGGCATCTTCCAGCCGGGCGTTACGATTCTGTTGCGCCAGGCTACCGCCCAGATCCGAGCTCAGACCAAATTCCTGCAAACGTTCAGACAAACGCTGCTGCACGGCATTGCCGGCCCCTTCCGGCTTTGGCCGGGCAGTTTCTGTCTTTTTGCCGCTCACCAGATCCCGCAGGGAATTAATCTCGGCTTTCATGCTGGCCAGCTCGTCAGAATAGGCCGCACCAGATGCTTTCTCATTAGTGGCCGATTCCGCGCTCAGGCTGACTTCCGGCTCTGCCGCTTCTTGTTCGATGGCTGCATCATCAAAGGCCACGCCGGAATACCGGGCGCCGGCCGATGCACGTTTTTCCCGAACTTCCTGAATGCGGCTGCGGGAACGGGTCAGTTCGCTCTCCAGGTGGCGATGCTGGTCGGCTTGCATCTCGGCAAGCCGGGAGCCGTTGGTGGCTTCCACAGCTTTTTCACCGAGACGCTGGCGCGCCATATTTTCGTCATAATCCAGGGCCGTCACAATTTCGACGCCGCCATCCACCCGGCGATTGGACAGAATAACGGCATCCGGGCCCATTTCATTGCTGACCTGCTTGAGAGCCTCTGCCATGGTCTGCGCGAAAAACCGTTTTACTTTCATAGTGCTTCATCCTCCACCGGCTGCCGGTTGGCTGCCCGCCTTGCTCTGAGAACCTTTACTGGCCTACAGAGGCGACGATTGTGATCTGTTTGTTATCCGGCACTTCCTGGTACGAGAGCACGTGCAAGCGCTCTACTCCGTAGCTGGCAAACTTCGCCAGCACTGGCCGCAATGGCCCGGAGACCAGCAGGATGGCTGGCTTGCCCATCATTTCCTGGCGCTGAACGCTGTCTTGCAGTGAGCGTTGCAGTTTTTCCACCATGTTGGGCTCAAGCACCAGGCCAATATCGTCCTGTCCGCCGGATTGTTGACTCTGTTGAACAGACTTCAGCAATAACTGTTCCAAGTCTGGATCCAGAGTGATCACAGGGATCTCTTTCTCGTTGCCGCTGATGCTCTGAACAATCATCCGACGCAAGGCCTGGCGCGCCACCGTGGTGAGAATCTTGGGGTCCTGGCTCTTCGGATGAACGTTCACGATCGCTTCGGCAATCGAACGCATATCGCGAATCGGCACCTCTTCTTTCAGCAGGTTCTGAAGCACCTTCAACAAAATACTGACGGTGATGGTGGTCGGCACCAGCTCTTCGGCCAGTTTGGGTGAAATCTTCTCCAGTTGATCCAGCCACTTCTGAGCCTCTTCATGGCCAATCAGCTCGTGAGCATGGCTTTGCAGGATCTGGTTCAGGTGAGTGGCCACCACGGTGCTGGCATCGACCACTGTATAGCCCAGGGTCTGTGCCTGGTCTTTCTGGTCCGGCTCGATCCAGGTGGCATCAAGACCAAAGGCCGGGTCTTTGCCGGCGATACCTTCCACCTTGCCGAACACCTGGCCCGGATCAATCGCCAGCTCCCGCTCAGGATGGATTTCCGCTTCGGCAATGGTCACCCCCATCAGCGTGATGCGATAAACGTTGGGCATGAGATCCAGGTTGTCGCGGATATGCACTGACGGCATCAGGAAGCCAAGGTCCTGCGAGAGCTTTTTGCGCACACCCTTGATACGGCTGAGCAGCTGACCACCCTGGGATTTATCCACCAGAGGAATCAGACGATAGCCCACTTCCAGACCCACAATGTCGACAGTGGCGACATCGTCCCAGCCCAGCTCACGGGTTTCACCCGGCGCCGGCAACGCCTGACCGCCGCCCTGGTCTGCCGTCACTTCCGTACCCTGGCGCGGTTTGGCACCGCCTACCGAGCCACTGCCGGTCCAGGAACCGTCTTCTTCCACGGTCTGGCTCTGCTTCTTGAAGATATACCAGGCTGAAACAGCGGCAATCCCGCCCAGGCCCAGGAAGGCCACATGAGGCATGCCGGGAATCAGGCCGAGAATAATCAGAATAAAGGCCGCAATAGCCAGCGCCTTGGGAGCACTGAACATCTGCTGAAGGATCTGCCCGCCCATGTCCTGGCTGGAGGTGACACGGGTTACCATGATGGCGGCAGAAGTGGAAAGCAGCAGCGACGGAATCTGGGCAACCAGGCCGTCACCAATGGTCAGCAGGGCGTAACGTTCCACCGCCACACCGAAATCCAGGCCGTGCTGCATCATGCCTATCACAATGCCGCCGATAATGTTGATCGCGAGGATCAGCAGGCCGGCTACCGCATCGCCTTTTACAAACTTGGAGGCACCGTCCATAGAGCCGTAGAAGTCCGCCTCCTGGGCGATATCTTCGCGGCGGGCCTTGGCTTCCTCCTGATTGATCAGGCCGGCGTTCATGTCGGCGTCAATCGCCATCTGCTTGCCGGGCATGGCGTCCAGGGTAAAGCGGGCACTTACTTCGGAAACCCGGCCGGCGCCTTTGGTTACCACCAGGAAGTTGATAATCATAAGGATGGCGAACACCACCAGACCCACGGCATAGTTACCGCCGATCAGCACTTCACCAAAGGATTCGATAACCTTACCGGCGGCATCACCGCCTTCATGGCCCTCAAGCAGCACGATCCGGGTGGACGCAACGTTCAAACCCAGCCGCAGCAGGGTGGCTACCAGCAGAACCGTCGGGAAAGACGCAAATTCCATCGGCCGCATGGCGTACACACACACCAGCAGAATGACGATAGACAGCGTGATGTTGAAAGTGAAGAACACGTCCAGCAGGAACGCCGGCATGGGCAGGATCATCATGCCCAACAGCCCCATCACCATCAGCGGGACGCCCAGGTTTCCCCGCGTCAAGGCTTTGACGTTATTCAGGACCAACGCTCTGTCCATGCTGGAAAGTTCTCCGGTTTCTTTGCTTTCAGTCGATTTCAGAGTCGAAAAGCCGGCACTATACGCCGTACAGAGAGCTATACGGCAATATTCGTACCAGCCTTCAAAAAGTTGATGAATCCGGGCCGATCAACGCCTGACGCGAAGCCCCAGATACGGTATGCTTCTGCCGTTTAACTGATCAAAACTCAAGCCAGAAAATCGAACGCACAGGTGACCCCATGCCGATCCACGAAGTGAAGCACCCACTGATCCAGCACAAACTCGGCCTGATGCGCCGCGCCGACATCAGCACCAAGAATTTTCGTGAACTGGCACAGGAAGTCGGCGCCCTGCTGACCTACGAGGCCACCAAAGATTTCAACCTTCAGGAAAAAACCATTGAGGGCTGGGCCGGCCCGGTATCTGTCGAACAGATTCACGGCAAGAAAGTCACCATCGTTCCGATCCTGCGCGCTGGCCTGGGCATGCTCGATGGCGTACTGACCCTGATTCCGGTCGCAAGGGTAAGCGTGGTTGGCCAGATTCGCAATGAGACAACACTGGAAGCGGAAACCTATCTGGAAAAACTGGTGGGTGAACTGGACCAGCGCATGGCCCTTATTGTCGACCCGATGCTCGCCACCGGCGGCTCCATGATTTCCACCATCGACCTGCTCAAGAAAGCCGGCAGCACTGAAATCCGTGCACTGGTTCTGGTGGCTGCTCCGGAAGGCGTTGAGAAAGTTCTGGAAAAACACCCGGACGTGTCTATCTACACCGCGTCTGTGGATGAACGACTGAACGAGAAAGGCTACATTCTGCCGGGCTTGGGTGATGCCGGCGATAAAATCTTCGGCACCAAGCAAAAGGACGAATAACAATGCAGGAACACGCCAACGAACCGGTCTGGAAACAGGCCATCGCCGGCTCCCAGATGCTACTGGTAGCTTTCGGCGCTCTGGTGCTGATGCCGCTGATTACCGGACTGGACCCGAACGTAGCTCTGTTCACCGCCGGGCTCGGCACGCTGATTTTTCACGTGGTGACCGGCGGGCAGATTCCCATCTTCCTGGCTTCGTCATTTGCTTTCATCGCACCGATTATTGCCGCCAAGGGCAAATTCGGCGTTGAAGAAACCCTCGGTGGCCTGATGGCTGCCGGCATCCTCTATATCATTCTTGCCGGCGCCATCCGCGTTCGTGGCACGGGCTTTGTCACCCGCCTGCTCCCGCCAGTCGTTATCGCCCCGGTGATCATGACCATCGGCCTGGGCCTGGCGCCCCTGGCGGTACACATGGCCTCAGGCCGCACCGGTGATGGCAGCGAACAACTGTTTCCCTACGACACCGCCATCTGGATTGCCATGATTTCCCTGGCCGTGACCATCATCATGTCAGTCTGGGCCAAAGGCATCTTTAGGCTGATTCCGATCATGGTCGGGGTCATTGTCGGTTATCTGCTCTCCTGGTTCGCCGGCATTGTCGACACCACCGCGGTGCAGGAAGCACCCTGGTTCGCGGTGCCGAACTTCACCGCGCCTTCATTCAGCTGGGGCGCCATCCTGTTCATGATCCCGGTCGCCATCGCACCGGCCATCGAACACATCGGCGATATATTGGCAATCGGCAACGTAACCCGGAAAAACTACATCGAAAAACCCGGCATGCACCGCACCCTGCTCGGTGACGGCCTGGCCACCAGCGCCGCCTCTCTGCTCGGTGGGCCGCCCAACACCACCTACTCAGAAGTCACCGGCGCCGTAATGCTGACCAAAAACTTCAACCCGAAGGTAATGTGGTGGGCGGCTGGCGTAGCCATCGTGCTGGCATTCGTTGGCAAATTCGGCGCAGCCCTGCAGACCATTCCAACGCCGGTCATGGGTGGCATCCTGTGCCTGCTGTTCGGCTCCATCGCAGTAGTGGGCCTGAACACGCTGATCCGCCATCAGGTGGATTTGTCGGTGTCCCGCAATCTGGTGATTGTTGGGGTGACGCTGGTGTTCGGTATCGGCAACATGGTGCTGGGCCACCTCGAGGGCATCGCCTTGTGCGCAGTGGCAGCCGTCATCCTGAACCTGATACTGCCCGGCGAGAAAGAAGCCTGGGGTAAGCGTATTTACGAGAAGCACGGGGAGTAAGGCTTGTTCGCCGGCACCCTTTGGGGGTGCCGGCGTTGGAACGGCCAGGTGTTGAATATCATCCTACCGACCTGGCTTTTCTGTTCTGTTCCCTCTGGCCATTGGGGCTCCTTGCTGGTCCACATCGCGAGCATGCGACCGACGGCGATTAACTCCAGAGGCACACACAGCAACAACATCGTCCATGGATAAGGCCAGCCCGGGGCAAAAGTGCGAATAATGCTCCACCGGCAACCTTCTTTACGGTTATTTCAATAACGTCATCAAGGTATTAATGGTGCCCTAACATCCTTCACTGACATCTACCGGCTCGGGATGACTTCCTCTCCGCACTCCTCGATTACGCTCTGTGGCCACTGTGGCAGACGGCAGTAGCGACAGAAGAAGTAATGCCCCACTGCTTGCACTCCCACAAAGGGGAGCAGTATCAACCGAATGATTGAGTAGATGATGTGAAACCCAAGCCTCGTCTGGCCCCGGGAACCGGGGTACAGATACTCGACGGCTTCGGACAAACTGGGAGACAAGGTGAGGGAGGGAGTAACAGGTTCCACTGAGTCGGCACCTTCTTCCATGAACCGGCGAACGTATTCAAACCGCCCATAGAGATCGTCAATCATGTCCTGTCGGGCAGAATCACTGTTCGACGTCATATGGTGATAGTCATCAAACGAAAAGCTGTCTTTGACACTGCCATCCTCGTTGAACAGATAGCCCTTGAGTTCGTAGTAATACCCCTCAATGCTGCCAGCCGAATAAGCGAGGCAGAATGTGCATTCGTCCCAGCGACAGGTTTTCGTTTTAAAATCGACATCGCTGACGAAATGGACGTTTTTCGATTGGGTATTGAAGATGGCGTACTTCACCCCCTGGAATTTGAGTTCGCATTGAGCGGCAAAAAAAAGTGGATAGCCAGCAGAAATAGAAACAAAAAAAACAAAGATTGCGGCCAGAATCACGGAAAGACTTGAGGCATCGTTATAGTAAAAAAGACCAGATATCGAGAACATAAATAGCCCTAGAAAGAAAGCACTTCCAAGACTTCCCCACGATAAATACATGCCGCTTTCCCGAAACCAAGAGTTTGCTAAGACAAGGCAATAATGTTGCTTAGAAAACACCGAAACCGGTGCCTTAACTGTCATCTGTGCTTGCTTGATAGCGAAAGTATGTTCCCGGGAAAATGTCGAATACGTCAGTCGGCCATTGCGGTATAGACCGACGGCTTCGAGTATCTTATTTTGAACTTTATTCATAATCAGCCTGCCAAGACTTTCTGAAGTTCCTTGTCACTGGTCCTAATGTCAGGCCAGTGCTCTTCACTGCCATAGAAGCAGTGGCTTAACCAAGTCTGTGCCGCGCTCTCTCGAAAGACTTCGATAAAAATTGCAATTCCGAGAGCAGTCAAAAAGATCAGTGCGGCCCAGCCAGCAAGCAGTCTGGTAAAAATCGACATAAAGCCCAACAACATATTCGTTACTCCAGACGCAAAATAAAGAGCGAACATTCCTATATTCCCTTTTTTGAAACTCTCTGCCATATTTCGGAAATCATAATAAGCAAATCCCCAAGCCGCTCCGGCGCCAAAAACACGCCCGGCCCATCTCACAGCAACTTTGGTTTTAGGCTTTTCACCGATCAATCCGTTGGCCTCGAACCGTTTGATGCCGTTCTCAACCAAATTAAGCGCACCGCCAATCAAACCGGCACTGCAGGCAGCGAAACGCCCGGTAGCCTCCTCGTCTGCAAACACATCCGCCTCCGCCATGGCATCCCGCGCAAAAAGTGTTGATACCGTATTGAACAGCAAGCCCACGGCGGCAATCCGCATATCGCCATTGGCCCATGCCTGGAATCTGGGAAGAGCGTTTTCCCGGATGTTATCCGGAGTCAGTGCGATAGGATGACCGGAATTCAGCAGTCTGGCCTGGGCAGCCCGGCCAGACCCCGGCCCATCAGCCACCCTTCTCAATGTTGTATCGTCGACCAGAACAAAATCCGGAATTCGGAGCACACTCTGGTCGCGCCCCACGGCCAGCCAGTGTTTCATGATTGTTTCCATCTGTTGCTGACTGGGCCGCTTGTTGCGGGGAATCTGAACCCGGGCACGCGCTGCCATCCAGGATAATTGCTGCTCGGGGTTGCCCGCCATCGGGCGCTAAATGAAACCTTCAATCAATAAAGTCATCAAGGTATAAATAGCGCCCCAATACAGTTCACTCGCATTTACCGGCTCGGGATGACTTCCTCTCCGCACTCATCAATTACGCGCTCTGGCCACTGCGGCAGACGGCAGTAGCGACAGAAGAAGTAATGCCCCACCACTTGTACACTGAAGGGAATTAAAAAAATTGCGCGAACGATTGAGTAGATAACATTGGAGAGTTTACTATCCGAATCTATGGATCTAGCCTGTAGTCGATGAGCTGCGTCGGAAAGGCTTGGGGATAGATCCAGATATTCCTCAATAGGCTCTGGCGAGTTTTCCTCGTCTTCCATAAAGCGCCGGACATATTCGAAGCGCGCGGAGAGATCGTCAATCATTCTCTGTCGAGAGTAATCATCCGATGAGCGCATATAGTGGTAATCATCGAACGAGAAGCTGTCTCTGACACTGCCATCCTCGTTGAACAGATAGCCCTTGAGTTCGTAGTAGTAGCCCTCGATGCTGCCAGCCGAATAGGCAAGGCAGAACGTGCACTCCTCCCAGCGACACGTTTTCGGTTCAAAATCGACATCACTGACGAAATGGACGTTCTTCGATTGGGCGTTAAAAATGGCGTACTTCAGTCCCTGAAATTTGAGTTCGCTTTTCGCAGCAAAGAATAAGGGGTAAACAGCAGTCAGAACTAATAGGCACAAAAATAAAACAGCAAAATAACCCATTGCATCCCAAGGAATGTCAACAAAAAACGGCATAATAAAAAAAACGTAAGCAAAAGCAATTAGTAAAACTGAACCTACCAGAGGCCCCCACGCCAAGTACATGCCGTTTTCTCGAAACCAGGAGTTCGCTAGGACAAGACACCTGTCATTCTTAGAAAATACAGAAATAGGTTCTTTTGGAGTCTCGTACATTTGCTTGGTATTGAAGGTATGTTCTTTGGAAAATGTCGAGTACGTTAGTCGGCTATTACGGTAGAGACCTACCGCCTCTAGAATCTTATGTTGGGCTTTATTCATGATCACACCGCTAGTACTTTTTGCAGTTCATTATCACTGGTCCTGATATCAGGCCAGCGATCCTCGCTACCATAGAAACAATGACTTAACCAATTCTGCGCCGCACTATCCCGAAATACTTCAATTAGCAGGGCGATTCCAAGCGCAATCAAAAAAATAAGCGCCGCCCATCCGGCAAGAAAGTTAACGAACATGGACATTACCCCTAAGAAAGTGTTGGTAACCATCGACGCGCCATACAATATCGCCATTCCCCAATTACCGGAGCGGAAGCTTTCCTTGAGATTTTGAAAATCATAATAAGCAAACCCCCAGGCCGCACCCGCTCCCAGAAAACGGCTCCAACGACCGAAACGCTCGGCCCATGCCGAGATCTTGCTCTGCCTTGAGGCATCAATGCCGCTTATAGCTGAATTTCGTTTAAGGCCTGCCTCAACCAAATTGAACACACTCCCAATCAAACCGGCACTGCAGGCAGCGAAACGCCCGGTAGCCTCCTCGTCTGCAAACACATCCGCCTCCGCCATGGCATCCCGCGCAAAAAGTGTTGATACCGTATTGAACAGCAAGCCCACGGCGGCAATCCGCATATCGCCATTGGCCCATGCCTGGAATCTGGGAAGAGCGTTTTCCCGGATGTTATCCGGAGTCAGTGCGATAGGATGACCGGAATTCAGCAGTCTGGCCTGGGCAGCCCGGCCAGACCCCGGCCCATCAGCCACCCTTCTCAATGTTGTATCGTCGACCAGAACAAAATCCGGAATTCGGAGCACACTCTGGTCGCGCCCCACGGCCAGCCAGTGTTTCATGATTGTTTCCATCTGTTGCTGACTGGGCCGCTTGTTGCGGGGAATCTGAACCCGGGCACGCGCTGCCATCCAGGATAATTGCTGCGCCGGGTTGCCTGCCAGCGGACGCTGAATGATCAGTTTCTCGTTCGCGAGCATGGTAGCAGCCAGATACAGGTTCATGGCTGCCGAATCGATCTGGCGGGAAAGGAATTTGGCAACGGGCGCGCCGGTCTGATGAATCAGTCGGGAAAAGGCATTTTTGGCGGCATTTTCGCTGACTTCCGGGTTCAGCATGTATCGTCGACTGGCCACCCAGGTGTTCTTGAGCCCATTGAGAGTGGTATACGCATTGCCGGTGGTAATCGCTGTGCCGGACAGATCGTTGACGGCGTCGGCATGGCTGTCCTGGTTCAGGACCAGAGAGCGCAGCAGGATATTCGACGTATCGTCCAGGTTTCCCTGGCTGACCCACTGTTGAATGATTTTCTCCACTCGGCCAGATTATGCTGAGCAAACCATACCCCTTCCCTGGAAAAGCTATCAATCAACGATTGGATAGCACGATTTCAGGCCCGCACTCTTCAATAATTTCCTGAGACCACTGGGGCAGCTTGCAATATTTACAGCAGAGATAGTGTCCAACGCCCCCCAAAAATTCCGGAATGACTGTCACAATGCTCATTAAAAGAGAGAGTGATCGAACAATCAGCGACGTGGATTCCACCTTGGGCTGAACCATGTTCATGGATCGCTCAAAGCTCGGCTTGAGAGAGAGATAGTCTTCCTCGCTTGGCGCGTCCAACCCATCAATACTATCCAATGTCATGAAAGCTCGGACATACTCGTAATGGCAACTAAACCAACGCTCTATAAAGCCGCCCATAGAACGACCGACATTAATGGCCTCCTCTCCGATTGAAAAGCTGTCCATGACGCCGCCATGTCTTTTGTTGAGCACATAGCCGCGCAGTTCGTAATAGCTACCTTCGGGACCACCATTGCGCTTTGGCACAACACAATAGATGCACTGGCGCCAAGGATAAGTGACCGGACGCCCATCATGAATGCTGAAAAAATGAACATTGCCTGTTCGGCGATTAAATACGACGGGGTAAACTATATAACGTTTTAGTTCTTTCCCTGCCACCCATAAAAATGCACCTGCAAAAGGTAAAGTTATCAATGCAAAAGCTGGTATTGTCCAAAATGATAACGGCATGTAAAAAGGAAAACTTACAAAAAACAGAAAAAGTCCAGAGATTACCAAGCCACCAAAGCCAGCCCAGATAAGATAACTGCCGCGCCGTCGAAACTCAGAATCAGCGACCCCCAACAGTTCATTGTTATGAACCAGCGTCAACCTAGAAGGCCAGGCTTCATCAGCAGCCGGTGCCTCTAATGAGAAACGTTTTTCACTACCATTAGAGGGAAGTTCAAACTGGTACTTAGGAATCATTCCCAAACTCTTCAAAATTAGCTCACCCTTTCGCAAGACTCATCCTCCCAGAACACTTTTGAGGCTTTTCTGAGACTCTTTGATTGTTGGAAATCTCTCGCCTTCACCAAAAAAGCAATGGCTTAGCCACTTCTGAGCATCCGAGTCCACCAACATTCCTATAAGCAAGTTAATTGCTAGCATGGCAAGAATCACGACGATACCTACCAATGAAAAAATGCCTGCAGCTAAAGCAATAGCGCCAAGAGCAACATTACCTACCGCCGACAACCCATAAAGCATTACCAGGCCAACATTACCTTTGTTACCAGCCTCATATGCGTGAACCACATCGTATATAGCGAAAACAAATGCCACGCCAGCACCTAGAGCTCGGCCAAAAACCCCTATCTTGCTAGAAATATTGAGAGTGCGATTTGAAAATTTTCGCCCTGCTTCCGCTAGCCCATTTACCGCAGTTTCCACAGTCTCACACAGCCCACCTACAACGCCGGCTATAGCAGCCCAGAACTTAACAGACAGCTCACGCCGACTAAACGCGTCGGCATTATCCAGCGCCTTACCGGCGTAGTGCCACGAAATACTGGCAAACAACAAAGAAACTGCCTGCATTCGCACCTCACCACTCACAGCTTGTCGGAAGCCTGGCATGATACCCTCGCGAATATTGCCTGGGGTCAACACAATGGGTTCTCTAGAACGCAACAACCTCTCGGCCGTCGAACGACCCGACCCCTTTCCGTCACTGATGGTCCTCAGGCGTGCCCCGTCCACAAATACGAAGTGTTGGGTGTCAAGCTGGGCATACTGCCCCGTCCTTTTTAGCATTCCCCTCAGCGCGTGCTGCATCTGGCCGCGAGAAGGCCGCTTGTTAGCGGGAATGGCCTGACGCATTTCATCCGCCAACAAACTGATGAACTGTCCTGACGTACCCTTTATCGGGCGCTCCACTATCCATTGATCAGTGGAGAACATCGACGCCATCAAATAGATATTTTTGGCAGTATTATCAACGCCATTGGACAGCATGTTGGCGATTGGTGCACCAGAGTGGTAAATCAAGCGTGAAAACGCATTGCGCCCCGCTGCCTCACTCGCTTCAGGGTTTAACATGGCGCTGGCGCTTTTTTGCCACGCCCCATTGAACTTACCAAGGACCGAAACAGCACTTTCAATTGTTAAAGGAGCCGTATTATTGATGGCTGCCAAGTGGTCGTCTTGATTGTGTCCCAAGCTACGAAGCAAAGGATTACTTATGTCATTAAGATCGCCAGCAGCAGCCCACTCTCTGAGGATGTCTGCGCATTCCTGGCGATCAGCAGCATCCTGGATACACTCAACGAAATCATCTACATAATTTATTCCCGAATCCAGTTGGTTTGTTAGATAGTCCATCCGAAATACCCCGGCCAAACTATCCGATTTCAGCCAGGAGGCATGATCTATGGATATGAGGTCGCTACATGTCTCTGTATCACCCTGGATATCACCAAGCGCTTGTTTGTATTCCTGCTCAATATCCTCATCGCTTCTGCTTAAATAAGCACTCCCATCTCTGGTATCCCGCCAAGCTTTGCGGCGAATCCTGTTTATTCTTCCTTCATCTATCCGCTCCTCTTCCATCCGCTCAATCCGCGCTTCGATGATGGTTCGGTTCTCTTCAAGCCTGGTTTTGTAGGCGAGACGCTCTGCACTGCGATTACCGCTCTCGATCTGACGATTGACATCCTCAAGCTGGTCATTCGTGTACTCAAGTGAAGTCTGCACTCGTCCAAGAATGCTATCCCTGTAACTCCTTTCGGCATCGCCCTCTACTGCGGCCCGAATACTATTAATACCGTGGGTGGATGAGATCACCCAACTGTGCCGCTGTAAGGATGCCTCTACTGCCTGTATCTGCTCGGCATTCAGCTCGACGGTGATACCACGTGGATCGTGAGCGGCGAAAATAATGGACCGGCCCGGCGACGTCCGATCGGCCGTTTCGAGGAGATGTTCGGCCTCGAAAGCGCGCCAGTGGAAGGGGTAGACGGATTCAAAGGTTGCGATATTTTCCGCATCGTCTTGGTCAGCCACTGTATGACGGAAGCTCTGCAGGGTGTTATGACGGTATTCGCTCACCCAGTCAGTGACCTCGGATAAGGGTGCGGTGTGGGGCTGGCCCGAACCATCGGAGAGGCAGGCAGAAGGGTTGAGTGACTGCATGCGGAATGCGGGATCCTGAGCGATGCGGTCACGCAAGGTGCTGTCCCAGTTTGTGTCCGAGAAGGCCAGCCAGGCTTCTGTGATCTTCTCAGGCTGACAGATGGTGACACAGCGAGCCATCTGCCAGTCACTGGAACTGCGGCAGGCTTCGCTCATTTCCATGCCATGGGCAGACTGCCCGTCGAGCGGTACCGGGATGAAGTTGCTGTCGCTCGTGACACGGTATTTTCGCCAGGTCACGCCGTCGGCATCGCCGCTTGGGAAATGCAGGTAGAAATAGCCGGGGCGCATGCAGCGCAGAATATACCTGGCGTGTTTCAGGGGCTTATCCAGAACGCCCTCCCCAAACGGATCCCCGTCGCTGATCGGGTTTAGCCCGTGGATACCATGGGCCTCGCTTTCGGCAATCGCCGAATAACGCACCGGCAGAATCACCAGCCCCGGAGATTTCTTGCACATCGGACAGTTGCTACATCCTCCGGATTCCGGTGACGTGCCTGCGCCGGAGGAAGGGAGATTGTTGATGGCCGCTGTGACGGCTTTATTGATGTCCGGTATTGGGCTCATGGCATCACCTTTCCTTGGTTCATCTGTTCTTGAATGGTTTCCCAACGGGCCTGCGACCAGTTGGCAGTCACCGTTTGATAGGTCGCATCCCCCCGCGCCATGGCAATGGCTTTTGAGACATCGGGGTGCTGACCGATATCTGGATGAATGAGTAACGCTTGCAGTGCCAGTGTCATCTGGTCGTAGTCGTCTTGCAGGCCCAGATCACGTGCCCGCTCCAGACTCTGGGCGACACGAGCACCGGCTTGTTGATCATCACTCGGTGCGGATGGATCGTGGCTACGCCACTCCTGCAGGCAAGTGCGAATGGCGGGCAAATCTGCCAGCCGTTCATGCTGTTTTTTATCGAGCATCAATCTCAGGCAGCGAGATTCTTTAGGGGTATGGCTCAATGACACCCAGTGCGATGACATGTCCAGAAATTCCCAACGCTCGATTTTGCCCAATAGGGATTGGAGTTGGTCCGGCGTAAGAACCCACCTCAGATGGGTCATAACCCTAGGGTCAAAAAACCGACAGTACGTCCAACGTGATGAGGGGGTTGCCGCCAGACAGAAGCGGCTCAACTGCTCTATAAGCACGCTCCCTTCGACCTGGGTTTCTATCAAGGCGCTGACGGCTGGAGGCAAGCCACGTAAGGATGTTTTGTGTGCCTTCTCCTTGATCTTCCCCAGCGCCGCCTCGTCGAGCCTGTAGAGATGCGGTGTCAGCGCATGCAGGTCTGGCCTGCGTCGCGGCGCCAGGGCACCCACAGGCTCGCAGTCCTCGCTGAATTCCAACGGGCCATTCAGGTGGTCGTGTAGTATCCAAAACGTCATTGATTGACCTCAGCCATCCACCAGAGAAGAGCCGCTGGCGGCAGCATCCTTGTGCTTCGTTGCACAATCAGATCCCTCCGGCAACTCAGGCATAGGCACATCCAGGCTTGCCGGCCCACCGAAGGCATGCTGCACGCCTTTCACGTCGATAGTGCCGGGGCTGTGAACCTGGACATCACCACCCTCGATACGGATGTAGCCGCCACCGCTGGCGAGCAGGATGCCGTTAGCGGCGTTGATTTCCACGCGGCCTTCGGTGGAGGTGATCTTGAGATCCTTCTGGGCCGTCAGTTCCATGTCGTCACTCTGGGCCTGAACCTGGACTTTGCCTTTCGCGGCAAAGAGTTTCATGCCGGCCCGGTAAGCGAACAACGAGAGCTTTTCAGAGATCGACGCCACCAGGCTTTTACCGGTGGCAATGTTCACATCCTCGCCACTGGACACGCTCAGGGAATGACCCTGAGCCAGGTGGGTGGATTCCGGCGTACTCATCGTGATGCCGGCCGGTGAGGCCATATGCAGCCAGGGGGCTTTCATCCTTGCCGCTTCGCCTCTTCCCCCGCTGTCACTGGCGCCGGCGGCGCTGTTCTGGTCGGTGTTGGTGAGTTGCTCACTGGTGCCGTAGGTGTCATCGGCGTCTTCGCCGGCCTGTTTGAGGGAGGCGCTGGCTTGCAGGCCGTCGGCGTTGTGGTCCCGGGCGCTCTGGCTGAGGCTGTCGGTCAGTTGCCAGGCGCTCTGGATCTGTTGTCTGGCGGGGGTGAGATCCAGCTGGTCGCCGCTGGCGCCAGGCTGGCCCCAACTGCTCAGGTACAATCCTTCGTTGGCGCGGATGGCGCCGTAGGCGTCGGTGCGTAATTCAAAGCCGGTGCCCCGAAAGGCTCCCCGGGTGTTGCCGTTCTGGTGAATCAGGTAACCCAGGTTGAGCTGGCTTTTTTCGTGCTCGGAGTTCAGTTTGACGCGTTCCTGGTCGGTAGCGTCGTCGAAGACCAGTTCGTTGTGCTTGTTACCGCGGTAGGTCTTGCTCTTGAACCCGGAGAGCAGGCCGTGGCTGTGCCAGTCGGGGCTTTGTTCGCCGTTGTAGACCCGGCCGGTGATTAAGGGTCGGTCGGCGTCGCCTTCGAGGAAGTCCACCAGCACTTCCTGGCCGATGCGGGGTACAAATACGCCACCCCAGCCGGCGCCGGCGTTGGGCTGGGACACCCGCAGCCAGACGCCGGACTGTTCGTTGTGCCGGCCCTGGCGGTCCCAGTGAAACTGGACCCGCACGCGGTTAAGGTGGTCGGTGTGGATTTCTTCGCCTTCGGGGCCCACCACGGTGGCGGTCTGGGGGCCGCCGAGGACCGGGCGTGGGTGGTTCCGGGGGGCGCGGTAAGGCTGGGTGCGCCGCTGGGCCTCCAGTTCCACCAGGAAGTGGCCGGTGCCGGTGTTGCGGTAATCGCTCAGACGTTCCTCAAGATTCTCGTCTTCCAGCCCGTGGGCACGTTTGGCGGCTGCCATCTGTGGTTGCAGGCTGCCGGGCAAGGCGTTGAGCTGTGCCGAGACCGGCAGGGCGTTTTCGGCGTGGACGGTGACACCCAGAATCAGGAACTGGCGTTCGGCTTCGCCACCGGTGGTGTGCCGGGGGTGCTGGGTGAGCTCGAACCAGCGGCCGACTTCCAGCTGGCGGGTGCCGCCGGCGCCCCGGAAGCGTTTGGCCTGTGACTCGTACGCTTCAAGGCGGTTCTCGGTGAGCCGTTCACCGCGCTCAAAACCGTGGTAGTAATATTCTCCGGCGTAGTCGTACACCTCGGCTTCGGGCAGGTTGCCCTGATTGCTGAGGGTGTCCAGGCTGGCGCGCTTGGTCAGTGACGGCTGTTTGTAGTCGAAGGTGCCCACGCTGACGCGGGTGGACTGCTGTTGGCGAACGCCGCCCCACTGGGTGAGGGCGTCCTCTTGTTCGGTGGCGGCCTGGCGATGAAATCGGATGGTCCGGGGCTGTACCGGCTGGCAGGTGTCGACGTCGTCGGTGATGACCAGACGGTGGCCGTCAAAGCGGTTTTCTTTACCCTCTTCGTCGTCTTCACCACGCCCGTTGCCGGAGTGCTCGAAGTAGTACCACAACCCCTCTTCTTCCATCAGCCGGCTGACGAAGTGGAAGTCGCTCTCGCGGTACTGCACGCAATAACTGCGGGCGGGATACGCCCGGCGCAGGTCGAAGCGGTAGCCGCCCCGGGCCAGATCGTGGCCCTCGAAAACCTCGCTCAGTATGTCCACCACCGAGCGGTCTTGGAAGATGCGACTGTCGCGGCCCAGTTTGAGCATCTCGAGCCAGGACACCAGGGTCAGCTGATAGTAGGTGACGCCGCCGTCTTCGCCCAGCATGGCGGCTTCGGACACCAGACCATGAAAATAACGGTAGCCGCCATCGGCCTGCAAGACCGACAGCCGGGCCGGCTGGGCCATCAACGTTTTGAGCTCGATATCGCCTTGCTGAGAGAAGCAGTCCAATGTATAGCGAAACGGTTCGCTGACCCGCTGTTCACCCACCAGGCGATGGGGCATCAGGGGGGCTCCGGCCATTTCCAGTGTCAGCAGTCGACGGGACTGGGACAGCGGAGTATTGAAGGTGTTCAGTAGATTGTCGAGTACGGTCTCAGCCATTTGAAAGTTCCTTTTTATCCCGACGGACACTTGCTCCCATAATGGGTGGTTGCTAAATTAATGCCCTTGAATGGCCCCATCCGCGGGGCTTACCCTCTCACCCTTGTCAGGAAGACCAGACCGATGAAAGGAATCGTTGTACTCGGTGACGCCACAAACCATGGCGGTAAAGTTATTTCCGCACAAAGCAATTATCTGATTGACGGTAAACCCGCTGCTTGCGTGGGTGACCAGGTCACCTGCCCCAAAGAAGGACACGGTGGCACTACTGTTATCGTAGAAGGCCACCCGACCATGACGATCAATGGCAAACCTGTCGCTCTGCATGGCCACAAAACTGCCTGTGGTGCGAGCCTGATCTCTTCTCACAATGGTGACAGCGGTCACGAGTGATCTTCCCTGTTTTCCGTGGCCTCGCCTGCGGGGCCTCGCAATGCCCATACCCGGGATTGGTGCTCGGCATGCAGAGCCAGAATGATCGCGTGCTCCTCGGGCTTCATTTCCGCGATGGCCAGTACCAGCATCAAGGCAGTCACTGACGCTCCGGGCCAGCCGCAGAAGTCCTCTACGCTGACGCCATCATCAATGGTGTCAATTTCAGGCCACCGTTCGGTAACGGCCCCGCCCAGCTCAACAGCCCTGCCAGGCAGGCCACGCGCGTCGACAACGAGCCTTGAAGGGTTTCCGGTCGCATCCTCTTCAGGCCAGAACTCACCGAGCAGTTCAATCAGCGCCTGGCATTTTTGGTGATTCCGACGCGCCGACCGGGCAACGTGTTCCCTGACCGTTCCCGGCCCCAGCAGCCATCCGTCCTCCGGCTGAGGTTCCCCGTTTGCCAGACGACGAATCAGCAGCGCTGCAGCCGCCTCCCCCGCATGTAATCCCGTTCCCCGTGAACTCTGCACCAAAAGCTGTACGGATGCCGGGGAGGCCAGATCCTGCTGATTGATAACGGTGTCCACGCTCAGCCAGAGCACATAGGGCATACCGCCCTCACCCGACACATCCAGCAGGGTGTGAGGGTCCTCACTGGCAGTAGTGTGGCGGAGACCCGCCAGTCTTTCGCCATACCGGGTTTCAGCAATAACGGCCCGCAGCCGGTCCGTGATGATGGCGGCTGCCTCCTTCGGAGCAACCGGTGCCGAGAGCACCACATCGTAATGGGCAGCCTCTGGCAGGGTTTCCAGCAACATCAGTGCTTCAATCACCACGGACTGCACCAGCCGATGCAACCGCAGTGCCTTGGCATCCATGCGCTCAAGTACGGGCTCTTCGGCATCCGGCAGATCCGCGATTTCATGAACCAGCAAACGATAGCCGTCGGCTCCGAGCAGTGACGACGACAACTCCGGCGTATGCGCTTCCGGCAGGCTGTCCAGTGTGATCAGGCCCGCAGCGGTCAGCGCCAGTCCGTCCACCACCTGTAGCCGCTCGCAATCGTAATCGGCCGGTTGTGGTTCCGGCACAGGCTCAGGCTCCGACACCGGCTGGCGTTCATGTAGCAGATCAAAAATCGAGGCACGGGACATAATCAGTAATCTTCACTCCGGGACTGGGTGCCGAGTGTGTCCTGAATGGTGTCGATGACTCCGTGATCCTTGATCACGTCTTTCAGCCATTCCTCCAGAGGCATGCGCCCCCACTTCACTGCCCGTTCGATCAGGTAGGGCACGGGGCTATGGGGTTCCCGCTCCTTGAAATAACGGGCCACGCCATTAAGCATTTCAAAAGCTTCCTCACGGCTCTGAGGCTTGCTACGCAACGGGCCGGACGGCGCATTGCCGCTGCCAGCGGCGGGCTCCGTCTGGATGGCCTCAGGTGTGGGTTCACTCCCCTCGTCTGCAGCATCCGATGTTTCACCCTCGACAACACCGGCGCCCCGTTCTCGCAGCAGTTTTGCGGTCAGATCCCGGCACTGCCCGAGCACCGTTTTTAACCCAATAAAACTCGGTGCATCGCGCCCGAAGCGCTGATCCCCGATATCGTCCAGCTGTTCCAGCGACGCCAGTGCAGCACAAATAATGGCATGGCGTTCCTGAAGAAAACCGGTGCTGGTCAGAACCACTGAACGTTGAAAAATTTCGTCGTTAATCTTGCCATCGCTGAGAGCCTGATCCATGGCGTCCGGATCGTTGCGGGCCTGGTTTTCAACCTGTCGCGATTCCTCGTAATCCGCCAGCGAATAATCATCGCCCATGACAAGGGGCATGGTTCTGACAACACCTATCAAGGTGTCGCCAAGCCAGTTCAGACGAGCCACCCGTTCGTCAAAATCTTCTTCGTCAAGCTCTGGATAGAGCGTTTCCCAGTACTCATCAAGCAGGCGCGCAGTGAGCATCAAGCCAAATGCAATACCCTCAAAGCCTTCCCGATACGCCAGCCCTTCGCACAGCCAGGCAGCAAGCTGAATATCTTTGCTCTGGGCTGTGAGAGCCTCACTGGTCAGGTTGATGACCTGCCCCCAGTCAGACTGTTTAAGCTCAGTTTTCCATTCACCCTGAGGCAAATAAGTGGGGTCGGCGCGGCGCGCTTCTTTGATTTCGTCAAAGAGTAAGGAAAAAGTGAGGTCTTCGCCTCCGTCGTGACTGCCACCCTCAATTGGGGCCAGCAACGCGTTGATTGAGAGTTCGCCGAGTTGTTCCATGTTTCCTGTCGCCATCCTTTCAGGCCCCAGCAAGCATCCTTGCGACCTGTAGTTGCATTAGCCTCAGTGCAGCCTGAAGACCACCAGAGAACGCCCGGCCCTATTGCTTCTTGCGCCGGGCGTTCTTCACCGCTTTTTCAGAAAGCGGCAGCGGTCACTTAGCTGTAGACCTTGTTGCGCGTGCGATCCCAGCCACCAGCAACGTTGCCGCCACCTTGACCATCAGACCGCTTCTGCTGGGTGTAGGTAATCTTGATCCGTGCGTAGTTGAACTTGATGCTCTCGTACGGCAGATCCAGACTATCTTCCTTTTCGTTCCGCTCATAACCGGATGAGGCGGAGCTGCCCTGCATATCAGTCGAGGAAACGATGACTTCTTCCAGTTTTATCTCCATGTAGCGAACTTTGTCACCACCGGCACGGTTTACGTGCAACACCACTTCTTTGATGTGCTGCCCTTTACAGCAGGCCTCAAAAAGCTTCGGAGAAGCCTTGTCGACCAGTTTCTGGACACAGAACTCGCTCAGATTCACGCGCTCTGCGGAAGCACCACCGGCGGAACTGGCTGTTGCGGAAGTTGCCTGGCTGGCACCAAAATCGAAGCTTTTCAGCTCGATCCAGTCAGGGTGCTTCTCATCCAGACTCTCTCCCGGAATGCCGTCAATTTTAAGGTAAGTATCGAAAGCCATCCTGGTTATATCTCCTTTTCCTGTTTATCGAAAGCCACCTTATTACCAAGCAATATTTAAGGTCGCAAACTGAATTATATTCATCCTAATCAGATTTTAGAATAACCTTTTCCTGGTTATTAATCTGATTGCGGATTTCATTCCGATTTGTGGATTACCTCACGCTTTATTTGATGATCACCCTCCTTAGTTTTTACTGTTGCTTCCTTACTTCAATCTCGACGCGACGGTTGGGCGCGAGACATTCAATTAATTGGGCACGTGACTGGTCGGAGTCACAGGTCACCAGGGGGCGCTTGCTGCCCGCTCCCCTGGCTTCGATCAGACCCGCAGGAACACCTTTGCCGATCAGGTACTGACGAATCGTCATCGCACGCTGAAGAGAGAGCTTCTGGTTCACGGTTTCGTTGCCGATAGGATCGGCATGGCCGGTTATCAGAATCTGTCCCAGATCCCGGGTATTGAGTAACCGCTCGGCGAGATTATCGAGCTCCTGCTGCCCGGCAGCCTGGAGCCCCTTATAGTCGCCCCGGCCGAATGAGAACAGGGTGTCTGACTCAAGTACGATGGTTTCCATGCTGGTGAGTGTCTGTTCAAGCAGGCTATCTATGTAGTTGCGACTGCTAGATACCAGGAAGGCGTTGGAGGAAATGCGCGGAACGTCCGGCTCCTGAATCTGCTGACGATAGAAGTCGATCTGGCGCCCAGCGTAGCGGTAGTCGCGTTCACTCTCGTTGATTGCAACGCCAGTCTCACGCTGGATTGACGGGTACCAGAAAGCAGGAAGCTGGCCACGCAGCTCTTGAGAATCGATCTCTGCACGATCTATATCCGACAGCGTCAGATAAGTGTCCAGGGTGGTACGCCCGAACCTGGCTAACGACTCGGCACTGTTGTCTCGGGGCCTGGCATAGGGTGCGACAGCCTCAGGGCCTTCGACGGCATGCAGCTCGTCGCTGCTACGCCGGTAGACAGGAATTGTGGTTAAGGCAAACAGAGAGCGTGTCAGATTCTGCTCAATCGGCTCCAGCATCACCGAACGCAAACGGTCAAAATAGCTGGCACGAAGCGCTGGCTCTATCGTGTCGCCCTGATAAAGCCACCATTCCATCAGCCACGGTGCTCCGTCTTTACGCCACCGGTAGTACTGACTGCTCCATTCGCGCAGCGCATCAAGCGTTTCCCAGCGGGCATACTGATCGCCCTGCCGACCTTCATCCACTGTCCGGGCCTCAGCAAAAGCCTGAGACATGGCTTCTATTTCGCCATGATTACGCACGGCAGAGGTTATCCAGAATGCACAGACCAGAAAGCCTGCCATGCCCGCAGCAAGGGTCCAGCGCAGCTTGCGTCGGCGGCCACGCACGTCACTCGAATAGAGTCCGGCAAGGTGCTGATCAGCGATAATGACCTTGCGGAAAAGATTACCAATGAAGAACGAATGGGCGACGCGCTCTCCGGAATTCTCATCTGGCCGTGCCAATGCGAAATGACGAGCAACCCGGGAAGCATGCTCACCCTCGATGGTGCCCCCCTCCTGGAGCGCACTGACGAAATAGAAACCTCGAAGTAAAGGCGCGCTCTGATACGGATTGGCATTGGTTAGCGTCTGTACGAAGCGGGCCAATGGCTCCCGGAGCGCGTTCAGCTCCAGCGGAAAGCGGAAAGCAGCGATGTCCCGCTGAGTGTCTACAATATCCCGCTCTACAATTTCTGCATCAGCGACGCCCTGCCAGTGGTGACATAGCTGCTCCAGGGCGACATCAAACTGCTGGCTCCAGTCAACGTTTTCCGATTGCAGATGAGGAAAGGTGTGCCCAAGCACTTCGCTTTCATGCCTCGGATCAAGGCGATCAAAAAAGGTAGTAAAGCCCTCTATCAGGTCACACTTTGTGAACACCAGATAGATAGGTAGCCGGGCCTCCAGATGCTCTCGCGCTTCCTGTATTCTCTCACGCAACCTGCGGGCGAGATTGTTGCGCTGAGTATCACTGGCCTGCACCACATCACTGATATTAACCGTCACGATCAAACCGTTAAGCGGGCATTGGCGACGATACTCTTTGAGTAGCGTTAAAAATCCTTTCCATTTGCCAGCTTCTTCCTCGCTGTCCATGTAACGGCCAGCGGTATCGAGCAGAATGGCATCAGAGCTGAAGAACCAGTCGCAGTGGCGGGTCCCGCCCATGCCTGCAACCCGGGCGTTTTCACGTTCGGCGAACGGAAAGTTGAGGCCCGACTGGTACACCATCGTGCTTTTACCAGCCGCAGGCTGCCCGACAATCATGTACCAGGGGAGTGAATAGAGGGCATTATTGCCCCTTCTGCCTTTGCCTTTACTACTTTTTTTCAGGCGCTCAATGGTCTTCAGCAGACGTTCTCGCAGCAGACTGATCTCTTCCCGGTCTTCGGGGCTGGCATTGAGTACAGCGGCATCCGCGTCTTCGGTGAGCAGGTGTTCCAGATCACGTTTCTGGCCTACGCCACGGTACAGCAGCAGGATGTAAAACGCAGAGGCAAGAACGAAAAAAAGGATGCCAGCCAACAGGCTTGCCAGTGAGGACAAACCCATCGCAACGCCCAGTCGCCAGATCAAAAATATGGTGGCGAAGAACAACAACCCCAGAACATAGGGCTGGTATTTGAAAAAGACATACTTCAGATAAGCAAGTTTGAGACGTTTCATCAGCGCAATCTGCTCACATTCCTTCGTCTACCGCGCATGGCGCGGAAAACTATCCATGAAATTGGCCAGGCTCAACCGGGTATCCGGGAGCGGCAAGGTTCCGGGATGCAACTCATCATCGGCAAAAGGCGACAGCACATCGATACACAACCGACGATTACCCGGATTCGATAGCACCTCGAAAAACTGCTCAGCACTACGCCAGACCGGCATAAGCAACAATCTCGGGCGCATAAAATCTTCTATAAGCAAGCTCATGACAGGTGTCTTCATTGCGCAGGCCTGACCAAGCCATTGCTGCCAAAGATCCGCCACTGGGCGTTTCAAGCCGCGTTCCGCCGGCAGGGGCAGCATGACTGCCTGAGCACTGCCGTGCTCCCAGCGCGACAACGCATAGTGCAACCGGTGCAAACAGGCCCCGCTGACGAATTCCGGCCAACCCCACTCAAGCGCCTGAGCGATATCCTCAAAGCTGTAGTCGTGGAGGAAGCGCTCATGAATACGCTGGTACAGCGACAGATCCTGATCATTCAACGCTCGAAGCTCCTGTATTGCAGCGACAGGATCAATCGGTTCTTCACCATGCACCGAGTTCGTCAGAATTTGCTGCGCCTGCCCGGCAAAGGTTTCCACCATCGTATTGATAAATGGCAGTACATCTTCCCTGCCTTCTGCTTTCAGCATCTGGAAGATCAGGAACGGATAGCGCCGCCCCGATGCATCGGCAGAACTCATCATCGCCCCCATTACGTCACTGCCGTTGCGAGCGTGATAGTTAAAGAAACAAACGGGCAGCGAATCGAATCTGTGCTTCCAGTCGTCATGGGCGAGAAACTGCAACAGGCCATCCTGCAACCATTGATCCAATTCCTGGATGACGGCGCCGGATGCATTCGAGCCGACAAAATCTGCCTTCGCTGGCACCTTGCCAAAGCAGCCGATCATAGCGACTTCCTTCTTGAAAGCTGGTTACACATGCCGCTATTCGGCCATATCCGGGAGGCGCAGCGACTTGATGCTCTGCAGATCGGAGATCTTTACCCCCCCGAAGTTGCGCACGTCAAAGCTCACGGAGCCCATGTACGTGTGCCAGCTCAAACGCTGACGAGCGTTATCAATGGGGGCAATGTGCGCGCTCTCGATCATGCGAAGAAAGCCCCAGCGATTGGGATAATCGAATACGGTGTGGCGCTGTCCGTCGCTATTGATGATATCCATTCGCGCCCCGACCGATTCTCCATCACCCGGCCAGATCAGCCGCTCCCAGGATTGGGTATTGTTCCGGTAATGCAAACGTTGGCCATCAATAGTCAGAATGATGTCGGTAAGGCCAGAGGTCGGGTTCAACTGCAATTCAAAGCCGTTTCTTAAATCGGACAGGCTGTCGATAACACGCCCGAGCGCCGTCGCGTTATCAATGCTGGACAGCATGCGTGGATCAACCATGGGCTCGGTCTGCTCGCCATCAGGTCCGACAAGATCTCCAATCTCATTCTGGCGGAACCGTGACATCACACCATCGTCGGGGTCGATGAAGTAACTGACATCACGTATCGATGCTTCGTTCACCGAATCGTTAACCGGATAGCGACCAGCAATCATCTGATCCCAGGGCTTAACGATCTTATCGTCCCACGCAGTGTTGAGCTGATCTCGCGCCGGGCCATTCAGCGCGTTACGGGTGTTTTCCACCGGAACACTGAATAAGGGTTCAAGCGCACGCGCCAACGGTCTGCTCGAAGTCTGAATGCGGGAAGCAATGAAGTTCCGTAACGTATTTATCTCGTTCGGTTGCCCTGCAAGAGTCGACGCGATCAGCGCCTTACTGCTGCTGCCCACATCCTGCGCACTTCTCACATTGTCGACCCGAACCTTCAACTGGCGCAGATTAAGGAGGTACTGATTGAGAACGGAGTTGTCGTTCCCAGTGGTATCGTCGGCAACAAGCATGCGCGCCACCGGACGGAAATGGTTCGCAAGCACGCCATCGTTTATTTTTGGCAATGATGCAAGACTAACCTCGGCAGCAGCGCCGTCATTATCCTCAAAGACCCTCATGACGCGCCCCCAGAAGCTCCCGTCACCGGCTTCCCCATTGGCCTCGGCATCACCTTCAAGGGCGCCGGGATCATCCCAATCGGTATTGGCTTTGACCGTCTCCAGAATCTGGCGCAACGGTGAGTCCTGAAGATCACTCAATTGCGCCAGGGTAGTGCTCGCCTGCTCCAGCGTGTCAAAGCTGGCAACGTAGGTGTTATCAAGGAAGCGCTCCCAGGAAATGGCATAATCGCGCTTATAACGAGCCATCAACTGGCTCACGAACCGTGCTTTGGAGCGCACAGCGTCATCTACGTTCTTGTCATCCAGTACCCAGTCCGCCTCATGGTGCAGGTCTCCGGATACGGTATCGATGATCGCCTGACGCAGATACTCATCCCAGACCTTTTCTGTGTAAAAAGCCGGCACTGCGCGGCTTGAGTACAACAGACGCCCTTTCATACCGGGAACGATTCTGGAGAGCGTTAGCGGCCTATAACGCTCTTCAACTTCCAATTGATAGCGCAGGTACTCACGATCAACCATAGTGCTGTCAATGAGAAAGGAATTGAGGTGGTCACGACTACCAGCGACCAGCACCTCGTCTCGGTCCAGTGCTGGCGCTGCACCTTGTTGCAGGTAATGCACATAAAGGGCGGCGTTATCCATAATGGTGTCAGGCGTGGTGCCAGTACCACGCTGGTCAGCATACTCTGCCCATAGGCGGGGCAAGGCGGAGGCAACGAGTTCACCTTTATCCTTATGCGCATCGGGACGGGTGAGAATCAGGTAGAGCTGAAGCGAAGAATAACTCTCAATCAACTGCTCGACATCGCCCTGAGACAGCTGAGTCAGCATTTCTTCCGAGAGCGATGGCCCCTGCTCTCCAGAGAGCTTGAGTGTCGACTCATCAACACTACTATCGCCGCCAACCGCGCTGCCCATTGAACGCGTACGACTACGCAGCCCTTCCTCAAGAGAAGACTCCGCATTGTTTTTTGTTGAATACCAGGCATCCCGGACGCTGTCAGCTGTCCGGGACCGAACCTCTCCTCGCGCCCGACTACCCAGTTCTGCAGCACTGGTAGGAACACTACCCAGTGTCGGGGCACTGGTTGAACGCTGTTGCATACGATCCAGTGCGCTCTGCCCCAGCTCTTTACTGCGGCTTTTTACAGACCTGGAAGTGCCATTTCCGTCTTCCGTCGGCCTGCCTGAAGTACCAGCCGGCTCAACTTGCTCATTGTTTACAGTTTTACTGCCCCCGGTACCAAATCCATCCAGCGACCGCAGTTGATCGGTGAGCCGCAGAGAAAGTGGCTGCAGCACATCCCCCAGGAACAAGGATGCCCAGGCCTGCTTCAATGGGTCTCGCATTGTCTCGCCCTGATAAAGCCAAAGGCCAAGTCTGAGCGGCACACCATTCTCTCGGTGGCGTTCAATGCTGGTCAGTTGTTGTTCAAAGCTATCAAGCAGAGACCGTCGATCTTTCCGACTCAGATCAGCAATGGTGTCACTCGTCGTCAGCACCTCCACACTGCCCTGGACTTCGTCAATCCACTGTTTATTGTTATACGCAGACCAGCTCTGAGCTGAAATTGCAGCAATACCCAGCGCCCCCATGGCACCGATCACGAAAGTCGGTAGTGAACGCTGATCACCCCGCCGGGAATAATAAAGGCTGAGGTTCCGGTCAGGGAAAATCACCTTCCGGAAGGTGTCAGTAATAAAGTAGCTTTTCTCTCCAACAGGGGCATCGGACTCAGTCTTCGAAGCTGATGCCAATGCGAAGTCCTCTCGGGTCTGCTCATCCAGCAAGGCGGGCAGGCTGTCGCCGGTTTGCAAGGCGCTGGTGAAATACAAACCCCGCAGAACGGGGGCACGCTCCGAGTTATGCTCAGTGTCGAACTGATCCAGAAAGTCGCTCAATACGCCAAAAAGTTCAGCGAAATAATCAGGGAACCGCAACAACTCACTGTCGGCGTCAGCCCCTTCCTCCAGAACACGTTGGTCAACACGTTTACGCAGCGCCGTTACGAGCTTCGGGAAGCGCTGCTGGAACGCCGTAGTAACGCCCTTTCGGCGAAGTTCTTCAAGGGAGAAGGTTAGCCCCCAGGGCTGCTGACGCTCAGTTGAGTCGAGCGCCTCGAAGGTACGTGTGAACCCGGGCAGGAGGTCTGATTTGCTGAAAAACAGATACACTGGCGGGTTGCTACCCAGGCACCGGCGATATTCATCAACACGCGTAACCAGCTGTTCAGCCAGTGCGTGCATCTCCTGGCGCGATTGCTCAAGCAGCTCAGGCAGGCTTACAACCATCACAAGGCCGTTGATAGCCGGCTTCCGGCGTTGTCTGCGCAGCGTCTTCAGAAAACTCAGAAATTCGCTCGCGGGACCATCCTCAACCAGGTAGCGGCCAGCGGTATCAACCATCACCGCCTCACGGCTGAAGTACCAATCGCAATGCTGAGTTCCGCTGACCCCTGACAGGTTGCTACCACCGGCCATGGTCGCGGATAACGATGAGCGTGTCAGCAAAGAGGTTTTACCGGAAGCGGCCATGCCGATTACCAGGTACCAGGGAAGCTCGTACAGGGAAGCCTTGCCGCCATCAACAGAGCGCGCCGCCCGCTGAATTGCCATAGCGTGCTTCAGTCGGTCGTTGAGAATCTGATAATCGCCCTGCTCGGCGTCTGCCGCCTCGCGGTGCAACTCGAGTTCAACCAGGTTCTCAATATTCCGCTCGGCGCGGATGCGGTAGTACTGACGCAACACCACCACAAGAAGCCATAGCGCGGTTACCAGCGCCATGGCGATGAATACAAGTTCCCGTTCCCGGGTAACCAATGGCAAGAGCAGGATGCATAAACAAACACCCACCAGCCAGAGCACGATGGAGAGTGGCCAGAATCCTTTCAGCGAACGAAGGAATCGAAGATAACGCATGTCGACCTCATTCGTTAGCGGCTGGTATTGAACAGATGCTGAATCTGCTCGATCAATGAATCGGTTTCACTACCCAGCCACCATCGCAATCCGCCGTAGACAACCAGACAAACCACGACAATGACCAGAAGGTAAACCCAGAGCGGGATTTCGTAACGCAACAGCTGCCCAACCTGATCTGGCAGTTGCCAGCTGTCATGGCTATTCTCTTCACGCTTGCGAAAACGTGCGATGTCCTGCCCCAGGGTATTGGCTATGTACCGAAGCTGATCACGCCGCTCAAAGCTGTACTTACCCTCAAATCCCAGTGCCAGACAAAGATGGTAAACTTCAAGCACATCCACGTTAGCCCGCACGTCTGTGCGAAGCGCATCAAGGCGGTCGTAAAACCCCTCACCTGCGAGGTGGACACCAAAGTAGCGGTACTGGAAAGGATCCAGCTCAACGTGATCACGGATATTGCCCATGCCGCTCTTGAGAACGCTCTCATCAAGAAAGGCACAGAGCGCGTACTGCGCATCTTTCAACGATTCAGCACTGTAGTTTCCGGCTCTCGCCTTTTCCTCAAATTCACGCAACCACTGATCCACTCGGTCAAGGAAACTTTCAACGCTTTCGGCTTCCTGCCCACGGCGGACCATCAACACCATGGAGATGAAATCGCGGGAGAGCGTTTTAAGCGTGCGCGGCTGGCCACCATCAAAAGAATCCGTCTGGAGCTCGGTCATTTCATCACCGCCATCAGTTCGATATTGAGGTTTTTAAATCCACTGGGGACGTAAAAGGCGATTGCCTGCGATTCCATCATGCGTTCATACACAGGCCCATGAGGCTCAAGCGCAAAATAGTGATTATCCAGTCTTACCGGTATGGCACTCGGCAACCGCGGGGCATGAGTCAGGGTGGCACCCGGCATAGCCGTATTGACCACTACCTCAATTTCTTCCGGCGGCCCCACCTTGAACGCACGCGGAACCAACTCCAGAATCTGGGCGCCTGGCATATCGGCGTGCACGCAAATGTAGAAATCCGCATTTTTCAGGCGGGCATCATTAAGCCTTCCTACATAGTAGGATGACCGGGTTTGTTCGAGCGGCACAGGAATGTACTGGTTGGGCACGACGACTTCGAGGAGCTCACGTACGATGCCCTCGAGTTTCAGCAGTACTTCTGCCGGGTCACGATGATCGTATTCGGGGATGTCGCTCAGCTTATGCGACATAGAGAAGGTCATCAGGCTGGCGGCGAATTCGGCCAGGAAACGATAGAGAGTCTCCGGATGCAGCCCGGGGTGCGCCAACAGGTGAGCGAGTTGCGGATAGGCGCGATTGATTGTGTAAAGCAACCAGAACAGCGTGACATCACTGGAACCAAACTCTGCCACCTGATCTGCTCGTTCACGACGCCGACCAGACAGCGCTTCACTGCGCGCTTGCAACATCCCGATCAGGCGATTCGCGATATCAAACGGCAAAGAAACCGCGTCGATGTGCAGGGCCGGCGGCATAAAACCTTCACCGTCGAGACTGAAGCCTCCGGCCGCGTTGCGCCTGAGTAACGCAATCGGGCAGTGCGTGAATCCATCCAGGGTATCGCCTTCCATCAACAGCGTGGTGTTGAGTTGAAGCGTACCCAGTTCATTTTCCAGTGCCCCTTCATTGAGGTCAGGAAGAGACTCAAAACGCTGAAGGTAACGCTTTCCGCCGTGACGGGAGGCATCTTCAGAAAGGTAACTTGGCGACCATGGCTCCGGTGTTCGCAGAGCCACATGCACTTTCACTTCGCCGTTACGGGACAATTCATTAAGGTCTCGCCCGGGAGGCAGAGGGTCATGCTGCGGCGCATCAACCAGGGTTCCGTCGGGAAACAACAGCTTGAGCCGGGTCAGACGCAAAGTACCCTGGTCGAGTGCTCCCTCATCAAAGCTCAGCGCCTGCACACCCCAATGGAAGGGTGAATGACTGTGGCGAGCCTCCGCCAACTGGTGCTGATGGAATTGATCCTGATACTGGAAGTGCTGCGGCAGGAGGAACATACCCTCCGACCACATGATACGGTTATATTTACTCACGTCCCTGTTCGAACCTCTGAGTCCTGGTTTCGATTCAAAAGCCACCAAAGTCAATTTTGATGGCGCGTTCCTTCGCTCTTCGTGTTCTATTCAACCGCCAAGAATGTCTCCCCACGCCCGACCTTCAACTGGTCATCCCTCAGGAATAGGTGCACGCCTTCTGAAGCACCAAGCAGGCCGTCTCGGCGCAGCTCATCAGCATCAAAAACAGCCTGCCAGTCGTCTTTGAAGGAGTTTCGAAAGAAAGCCGCGACGCCAACAAACTGCGCACCGGGATCAAGCGCCGCGATATCAATCTTGAACTGGCCCGGCAACAACGTCACCTCGCGCTGAGATATCAGCGCCTTTCCCAACACCTGATCAGCGTCGTTCCATAAGTTATGCGAGGAGGAAGTGGCAAAAGCGCCGATTTCGGTGAGCTGATAAATGCGGACGACAACCGAAAGCGATTTGCCATCAATGCCCGGATTGAGCGAGTCGTCAGCGGAGATGGTAACGCGCACCCTGTCCTCGTTACCGACCAGTTCCCCCGCCCAGGTATCCCCGAAACGGTTTCCCACTCGATCAGCAACCCCACATCCCAGTAACAGAACAATCAGGGAACAGACGCCCAGACTGCGGACAAATCCTTTCATTGCCATATCATTCCGTTGTTTCGTCGATTCACGTTCCATCGTTGACTGGCAGGCCACCCGGGACGGGATACGCACTTAGCGCCAGAAAACTGAATCAGACTTATTTAGTTTCGAATCCGCGTATTTAAAACGCTACAATAATATGCAACCATTAACAAGTGTCAGGACTCAGGACGTCAACACACTCAAGACACCAAGGATGGCTCTAAAGATGAACAAAAGACCCCACCGAATACTGGCTGCCGCCGGCTGCCTTCTTCTCGCGGCCTGCGCAGGCCAACCAGGCGTTGAAAGTAATGGTATCAGGGAAACCGAACGATTTGAGGGAACCTTACCCTGCGAAAACTGCCAGGGAATCAATACTGACCTGACTCTCAAGCGCGACCCTGGCACCGGTGCTCCTGCCGGTTTCCATCTGCATGAAACCAGAATTGATGCGCCGGGTGGTGAGCGGGTCAATACCAGTTGGGGGCAGTGGTCGCTCAACAAACATGGCAACGGATTGCAGCAGAAACTCTATATTCTTCAACCAGAAGTCGGCGCACGGCGGCTATATCAATCGAGCGCGGACGGAGAACTACAGCCTCTGGACAACCGAGGCAACCCGATCAGCAACGGTGATGGAGCCCCGGTAGTGCTCAACCGTCTGACGCCCAATCCGTCAATGCCTTAGAGACAACCAACCGGTTCAAACACGAAAAGGAACGTTGGAATTAAGGCATCTGCTTACCCATTTTTAAGAAATGTCTTACGCCGGCGACAGCTTATGACTGTCAAAGGCTAGAGGCATTCCCCGATATATTGGTTTCGCAATGTCTTTCCCGTTGGGCAGCTAAGCGTCTATTCGTTAGTCGTCGATACCTGCAAGGCTCGTGATGAACCGAAGTGATACTGGATGATTTTGAGCAATTCCCGAAACACTGACACCGCCGCAACAGGAATCGACCATGACGCAGACGTTTAACGTTGATGATTTCATTCGATCGCGTAAGCAGACACGCACGATCTCGGATCTGCTCAAAGCCCAGGCTGCGGATTATCTGGCCACGCTTTCACCCCTCATCCGCCCGCAACCTCTTTTCGGAGAATACCTGCAGGGGGCGCCCCGTGGCAGCGGCCGGGAAACGCAGCACCATTTCAAGGAATTCCGGACGCTCTTCGATAAGCATGCCGGAGAACGGCCATTCAACCTTATCAATGAACTCGAGGTTCCTCTCAGCATTATCAGCTCCACGCCTGAGTTGTTTCCTCTGGAGTACGATCACGTTCTGCAGAATGGTGTCACCATCCGGGTGACCAGTCCGACCCGCTGGGTCGTGGGGTATCGTTCTTTTGACCTTCACCTCTTTCGTCAGGTGGTCAACGATCCCAATCGCAGTGGCTCCGAGCTGCACCGCTTTGTGCTCCACTACCTGATGCTTTTCCATTGTTTCAGCAGGGCAAACGGTCTGGCCCGCCTGCTCCGGGGTCTGCGTTTCCCGGTGGGATTCCAGTGCCTGGACGATTTCGGCCAACTGCCCTTCTGCGTTATCAACTCCCCCGTCGCCTCGTCACTGCCAGATAACGACGTCATACGGCACAGCACTGAAATATCCGGCAGCCGCAGTTTCGAGGAACTGATATCCGCAAGAGAAATTGACGCCATGCAGGATGACCTGCATGAACAACTCGCCGCGACTTTGCAGGAAGCAGATCCGAACTGAACGCTATATCAAGCAATAGCTAAAACACCCCGCCATAATGAAAAAGGATGACACAATGGCAAAGAATGAAAGCACCCAGCACAAACTCTCCCGAATCAGAGCGCCGCGCGTTCACCTCACCTACGATGTGGAGATTGGCGACAGTATCGAGAAGAAGGAACTGCCATTCGTCGTCGGTGTGATGGGCGATTACTCAGGTAACCCACTCGAACCACTGCCCCGGCTGAAAGACCGCAAATTCGTCAATATTGACCGCGACAATTTCGATAGCGTGCTGAAGGGCATCAGGCCCCGACTAAGCTATCGAGTCGACAACACGTTGGCCAACGACAGTTCCCAGCTACCGGTCGAACTCAATTTCAAATCGCTGGAAGACTTCGAACCCCAGGAAGTCGTGCGTCAGGTTGAGCCCCTGCGCAAACTGCTGGAAGTACGCAACAAACTTGCCGACCTGCGCAACAAGATGGGTGGCAACGACAAGTTCGAAGAGTTACTGATGGACGTCTTGCAGAATACGGAAAAGCTCAAAACGCTGGGTGAAGAACTTGGCCGTGAGGCCGCCGCCCCCCAGGATGAAAAGGAATAAAAGGAGTTATTCATGGCCCATAACCAGACAGACGCTCAGCCTCAGTCCACAACGCAGGAAATCTTCGCCCCCGAAACGTCTCTGCTCGACAGCATCATTTCCGAGAGTCGGGTGGCACGCTCGGAAACAGAGCGCACCCGCACCCGTGATCTCATTGACGAACTCGTCAACCAGGTCCTGGAAGGAGAAGTCACCCCGAGCAAAGACCTGATCGCCGTACTGGACTCACGAATCGCAGAGATTGATTCGCTGCTGTCGGACCAGTTGAACGAAATCATGCATGCCAGCGAGTTCCAGCAGCTTGAAGCATCCTGGCGTGGCCTCAAGTACCTGACTGACCAGACCGAAACCAGCACCAACATGAAAATCCACATGTTGAATGCTTCCAAAAAAGACTTGATCAAAGACCTCAAATCAGCGTCGGAGTTTGACCAGAGCGCACTCTTCAAGAAAGTCTACGAAGAGGAATACGGCACTTTTGGTGGCGCCCCGTACGGGATGATGATCGGCGACTATGAGTTCGGCCGGCACCCACAGGACATGTATCTGCTGGAGCAGGTGTCCCACGTTGCGGCCGCAGCACATGCTCCGTTCATCTCTTCCGCCTCTGCAGAATTGTTCGGCTGGGATTCGTTCACCGATATGGCCGGGCCACGAGACCTCTCCAAGATTTTCGACACGGTGGAATACGCGAAGTGGAAGTCTTTTCGCAATTCCGAAGACGCCCGCTACGTTGGCCTCACTCTACCCCACGTCCTGGGCCGCTTGCCCTATGGCGAGGAAACCGCGCCGGTTGAGGAGTTCAACTTCACCGAGAACGTCGACGGCAGCGACCACAACAAATACCTGTGGATGAATGCCGCCTACGCCATGGGCACCAGGATAACCGATGCCTTTGCCAAATATGGCTGGTGTGTGGCAATCCGCGGCGTGGAGGGCGGCGGCCTGGTTGAAGGCCTGCCCACCCATACCTTCCAGACAGATGACGGTGAAGTGGCACTGAAATGCCCGACAGAGATTTCCATCACTGATCGTCGTGAGAAGGAGCTTTCCGACCTCGGCTTTATCCCGCTCGTTCACTGCAAAGGGACTGATTACGCCGCTTTTTTCGGCACCCAGTCTGCGCAACTACCCAAGCAATACAACACCGACGTGGCGAATGCCAACGCGCGATTGTCGTCACAGTTGCAGTACATTTTTGCCACCTCTCGCATCGCGCATTTCATGAAGGCGATCATGCGCGACAAGGTGGGCAGTTTTGCATCACGTCAAAATGTTGAGGACTTCCTGAACGAGTGGCTCTCACAGTACGTGCTGCTGGACGACAACGCCGGCCAGGAAGCCAAGGCACAGTATCCCCTGCGGGAAGCCCGGGTCGAAGTCGCTGAGGTACCGGGTAAACCGGGATCGTACAAAGCGGTTACCTTCCTGCGGCCGCATTACCAGCTCGACGAACTGACGGCGTCGTTGCGCCTGGTTTCCGAGCTACCGCAATCGACCCGGGGCTCTTAAGAACCAATTGTGTTCTTGCGACCATGACAACCGGATGTCGTGGTCGTTGAGCTATCGGAATTCGCAAGGAGAGCGACGCAATGAGTGATTCGATGCAGATGGTTCCAACGCTGCTTGACAGGCTGCTTGATGACGAGCCGAACCACACAACAGAGACCCCGCCGGGCCATCGCTGCTCGGTGGCTGACTACAAAGCATCGGTGGTCCGCGACCTGGAACTGCTGGTCAATACCCGCCGTGAACTGGTTGCCAGCGAACTCGACATGTGGCCATCACTGCAGGGAACAATGCTCGACTTCGGGCTGCCGGATTTTCTGAGTCGCGGCGTTCGCAATACCGAAGACCGCCGCCTGATTCAGCATCAGTTGGAGCATACCATCGAACACGGCGACCGGCGTTTCAGCAGCGTTCGTGTTCAGTTACTCAATCCGGATACCCATGAACGCATCCTGCAGTTTCGCATTGAAGCCACCCTGTCCCTGAGCGATGCGAGACAGCACGTGGCTTTCGATGCTGTTCTGCAAGTAAATACCCGCCAATACAAAGTGCAAAATCTGATCTGATGCTTGACGACCTGCTCCCCTACTACGAGAAGGAACTCTCACACCTGCGTTATCTGGGTCAGGAGTTCGCTCACCGTTATCCGAAGATTGCTTCCCGGCTGCTGCTGGAGGGCGATCACTGTGAAGACCCGCATGCAGAGCGAATGATCGAGTCATTTGCTTTCCTGAGCGCACGCGTGCATAAAAAGCTCAACGACGACTTTCCCGAAATCGTCGAAGCGTTTCTTGATGTTCTCTACCCACACTACCTGCGGCCAACCCCGGCCTTGTCAATTGCAGAATTTGATCCCGGCCCTCAAACCTCCCTGACCGGTCGCTATCACCTGCCCCGGCATACCGCCCTGCATTCAAGGCCGGTCGGACAAACATTCTGCCGCTTCCGCACTTGTTATCCTGTTGATGTCTGGCCCGTGGCCCTCACGGCTGCCGAACTGCACCGGTTAGAGCGGTCCTCCTTCAATCGTCACGGTAACGATCACGTCGCCAGACTCACACTATCGCTGCAAAGCATCGGCAACACCGAGTTTGGAAAAATGGGCATTGATCGGCTGCGTTTTTTCCTGGATGGCGAAGGCAGCCTGATGCATCCGCTCTATGAAATGCTGTTCAACAATGTAGCGCGGGTGTCGGTGAGTTTCGTTGAAGGCGGGCAGTCCCGCGAAATCGCCCTTGAACCGGGCGCAATCTCACCCGTGGGCTTCGGGCCAGAAGAGGGGTTGATTGATTATTCAGAGCGGTCTTTCCTGGGTTACCGGCTTCTTCACGAATACTTCACATTCCCGGAAAAGTTCCTGTTCTTCGATCTTACCGGCCTTGAACGACCACTGGCCGACAAGGCCGTGACCAACGTCCAGATTCATTTTCTGTTCCGTGATTACGACCAGCAGGAAACCCTCTCCCGCCTCGCACAAACGCTGGACCGGCATAATTTCCGGCTTGGGTGCACGCCGGTCGCCAACCTGTTCTCACAACAGGCAGAGCCGATAAAACTGACGCACGCCCGGCACGAATACCCGGTTATACCAGACGTGCGTCACGCTGTTTCAACCGAGATCGTCTCTATCGATGAAGTGGTTCGTGTTATTCGCACCGCTACCCGCGACAAGATCACCCCTTGCCAGCCCTTCTTTGAACCCACGGACAGCGAAAGACAGGCGAACCAGAGTTACTGGATTGCCCGTCGGGTGAGTTCCCGGGATGGACGCGATCCGGGCACCGAAATGCGGCTGCGTGTTGTCGACCGCGAACTGGAATTGCTGGATAGCAGCAGCGATACCCTGAGCCTCAAGTTGACCTGCAGTAACCGGGATTTACCGGCACTGATGACCCTTGGCCATCCGCAGGGTGACTTTACGCTTGAGCAGGAACAGGTCGTCCAGCAAATACGCTGTTTGCGGAAACCGACATCCCCCGTCAGGCCACCCATGGGCAAAGGCGTCATCTGGCGCCTGGTTTCACATTTATCGCTCAACCATCTATCGCTGGTCTCCAATGGGCGGGAAGCCCTGATGGAACTGTTGTCGCTCTACAACTACCGGCAGGCTTCCGCTATCCGGAAGCAAATCAACGGCATCACCGAAATCACCAGCGAACCGGCAATGACAAGGATAGGCCACCCACGCCCTGCCTTCGTACGCGGCACAGGAATAACCCTTGAACTGGATGAAAGTCAGTTCATCGGTAGTGGCATCTACCTGTTTGGCACCGTGCTGGACCACTTTTTTGGCCAGTACTGCAGCCTCAACAGTTTCACCCAACTAACCCTTCGCTCTAAACAGCGCGAACAGCGAGTCGTTCAATGGCAGCCGAGAACCGGTACTCAGCCCCTGGTCTGATCGACCAGGCACGCGCAGAGCCCTGGCGCTTCGGGTTCTTTCAGCTCGTACGACTGTTGCGGCTGCACTATAGCCGCACCGGTCGTATTGACCCTGAAAACCGCCCGCACCAGGACCCACTGCGTTTTCGATCGTTACTGTCACTCAGCTTTCCGCCCAGTGAAATCAGTAACCTTTCGTTCGAAAACGAAAAATCGCTTTCAGCCGCCAACGAACCTCTCAGCGAGATCCAGGTAACGTTTATGGGGCTGGTGGGGCCCTCGGGCGTACTCCCCCGCCCGTATACAGAGCTGTTGATAAACCGGCATATCGAGAAGCGCGATGATGGTGCCCATGCCTTCATGGACCTTTTCTCGCATCGAATGACCGCATTGTTCTACGAGGCGTGGCAAAAATACCGGTTTCATATCGAATATGAACGCAAGGGCAGTGCAGATTTTGAAAACTGGCTCCTGCATCTGGCCGGATTCAACCCGAGCACACTGAACACCCTGGACGCCCCGGATGATCCCGGCTCGCTGAGCCGTAACCTGTTCAGTTGGTTCTCCGGATTGTGGACTCAAAAACCACGCAATCCAGGGAACCTCCAGTCAATCCTGGCCTACACCTTCGGCCAACCTTGCCGCGTTGAGCCTTTCACCGGGCGCTGGATAAAACTTACACCACAACAGTGCACAGGACTTGGCCAGACCAATGCCCGGCTTGGCGAAAGCGCCGTCGCAGGAACCCGGGTGCGAGACTACCAGTCTGCGTTCCGGGTGCGTTTCGGGCCGCTGAGCCTCTCGGCCTACCAGGCGCTGATGCCAGGCACCACAACTCACCAGAAGCTGGTGCGGCTTCTGCGCTTCTATGCCGGCGTGGAACTCGACTTCGAAATTGAACTGATCCTCGACAAACATGAGGTCCCGCCGCCTCAGCTCAGCAAGGCAAATATCTTAAGCCTGGGCCGGCTTGGCTGGCTCAAACCTGCCGACCGGCAGAGCGACTCAAATGGACATGCAGTCTTTGAAATCACCTATGACGGAGCAACGGTGTGAACCTGAAATCTCTCTTCAATAAACTGAACGACCCCTGCCGCGAAGCCACTGAAGGTGCAGCCGCACTCTGCCTGGCAGAAATGCAGTACGACGTGGACGTTGAGCACCTGCTGCTCAAACTCCTCGACAGCAACGACAACGACATTCTTCGCATCGCGCGCCACTACGACGTGTCACTCGACCGCTTGGCCGGGCAGCTTGAAGACACCGTATCCACCTTCAGAACCGGCAACACCCGCACCCCGGCGCTCTCCCCTCGTCTTACCCGGCTGATCGAACGCGCCTGGATTATCACATCCATTGATCATGATGAGGCTCAGGTACGTAGCGGCCACCTTCTATTGGCCCTGCTCAAAGAGGACGAGTTAAGGCGGGTGGTGCTCGAGGGCGCCAGGGAACTCGAGAGAATCAACGTTGATGATCTCCAGGCCCACCTGGGCGACATTACCCGCGGCAGCAGCGAAGACAATCACGTGCGCCCGCTGGGCGACACGTCTGCCGGTACCGCGGAGGCTCAGCCTGAGAACGGCAACGAAGCAGCGACCAAACGCAACGTCCGAAGCAAGACACCCGCGCTCGATCAGTACACCATTGATCTGACAGGAAACGCCCGCGCGGGCCGTATCGACCCGGTACTGGGCAGGGAAGAAGAAGTCCGCCAGATGGTGGACATCCTTACACGGCGGCGCCAAAACAACCCGATCCTCACCGGCGAAGCCGGCGTCGGCAAAACCGCTGTCGTCGAGGGGCTTGCGTTGCGAATCGTCAGTGGTGACGTGCCCCCTCCACTCAGAAACGTTGAGCTACGTACGCTCGACCTCGGGTTACTGCAAGCCGGCGCCGGAGTCAAAGGAGAGTTCGAGAACCGGCTGAAGAACGTCATTGAAGAAACCAGACGCAGCCTGCATCCGATCATCCTGTTCATCGACGAAGCCCACACCCTTATTGGCAGCGGAGGCCAGGCTGGCCAGGGCGACGCCGCCAACCTTCTTAAGCCCGCGCTGGCTCGTGGTGAACTGCGAACCATCGCCGCCACTACCTGGGCTGAGTACAAGAAATACTTTGAGAAAGACGCTGCGCTGGCCAGACGCTTCCAGGTAGTCAAGGTAGGTGAGCCGACGGAACCGGTCGCCATCAATATGCTGCGGGGACTCAGCGAGCGCATGCAGAATCATCACAAAATCAGCATCCTGGATGACGCCATTATTCAGGCTGTACGCCTGTCGCACCGTTATGTCACCGGCCGCCAGTTACCCGACAAGGCTGTCAGTGTGCTTGACACTGCCTGCGCGCGAGTTGCACTGGCCCAGTCCTCCCAGCCCGCGGCACTTGAAGATGCCTACCGTCGTGTCGACAACCTTGAAAGTGAAATCACCGTACTTCAGCGCGAACAAAGAGAGGGTGCAGATCATTCCCAAGCACTGGCGGAGCTCGACCAACAGCTGTCTGACACTCAGGCGGAAATTGAAGGTCTTCGCAAACGCTGGGAGAGCGAGCAGAAGATTGTAACCCGCCTGAAAGAACTTGAGGCTCAACGTGACGCCGTAGAGTCTGGCGAACAGGAAGGCGATGCCGACGACCTCAGCCGTCAGATCGGCGAAGTCCGTCGTGCACTTGCCGATGTTCAGAGCGAGCACTCTCTGGTGCATGGCCACGTAGACGGTAATGTCATCGCTGAGGTGATATCCAACTGGACCGGCATACCATTGGGCAAAATGCTCCGTGATGAGATCACTACGGTGCAGCAACTCCCTGACCTGCTCGCTGAGCGCGTACTGGGCCAGGACCATGCCCTGGCAGAAATCGGCAAGCGCATAGCTATTTCGCGGGCACGCATGGAAGACCCGAACAAACCCATCGGCGTTTTCCTGTTGCTGGGCCCCAGCGGTGTGGGCAAAACCGAAACAGCCCTGTCACTGGCCGATGTGCTCTACGGTGGCGAGCGCAACGTGATCACCATCAATATGTCTGAATACCAGGAAGCACATACCGTTTCCAGCCTGAAAGGCTCACCTCCCGGCTATGTCGGTTATGGCGAGGGCGGCGTACTCACCGAAGCTGTCCGACGAAAACCCTACAGCGTGGTATTGCTCGACGAAGTCGAGAAAGCCCATCCGGACGTACTGGAATTATTCTTTCAGGTATTCGACAAGGGCATACTGGATGATGGCGAAGGTCGCGAAATCAACTTCCGCAACACCGTTATCCTGCTTACATCCAACGTGGGCACCGAGGACATCATGCGCCAGTGTCTGGGAGCCGACACGTTGCCAGAGCCGGAAACCATCACCGAAAGCCTGCGCGATCAACTCAACGCTGTGTTCAAACCTGCGTTTCTCGGGCGACTCAACATCGTCCCCTACTTCCCGGTGCAAAACGAAATCCTCAACAGCATTGTCGAGCTCAAGCTTGATCGCATTAAACAGCGCTTCGAAACCAATCACCGCGCCAACCTCGAATACGACCCGGCGATCATTGATGCGATCGCCGCCCGCTGTACTGACAGCGACAGTGGGGCGCGCAACGTCGACGGTATTATTTCGGGTAGCTTGATGCCGACAATTGCAACTCAGGCCCTGAACCGGATGGCCAACGGCGAAGCCATTGAGAAACTGACAATCAGACTGGATGAGCAGGGTGAATTCGCTTACGAAATGCTATGAATCACCCAGCATGGCTGCCAATTGACAGTTAATGGTTCTTATATTGCCTGTATTGCTTGCTCCACTCACTTGGGCGAACGCATGTTCAGAAATGGTAACATGATGGGAGTTCCTAAAATTCAGGGTAAAGATCGAGACGGTTTAGCCACGGGATCCGTATATGGCCTCTGTGGCTCAAATATCTCATCTCTTCCTCCCTTGGACCTCTCGGAGAAAAGACCTTAAAATCATGAAACTATACGGCATCAGAAACTGCGACACCGTGAAAAAAGCCCGCAAGTGGCTGGATGAAAATGGTATCGCCTATGACTTTCACGACTTCAAGAAAGACGGCCTCACCAGCGAGAAGCTGAGCGAGTGGGAACAGGCCGTAGGATGGGAAGCTTTGATCAACAAGCGCGGTACCACCTGGCGCAAACTTCCCGAAGAGGTTCGTGATACCATTGCCGCCCCAAGTGCCCACGAGATCATGCTGGAGAACCCTTCCATCATCAAACGCCCGGTTGTGGAACGCGCCGGAGCCGTCACCGTGGGCTTTAACGCAGATCAGTGGGCTGCGTGGACTGACTGATTTTTCAGCCACGGCAAAACATTCTTTGAATTAAAACACAGGAGCAGATCAGATGAGCTTTGCATTCGGTATTGGCATCGGCAGCCAGAACAACCAGGGCGAGTGGCTGGAAGTGTTTTACCAGCAGCCGATCCTGACCCCTGACAGAGACCTGATCGATGTGGTTGAAGCCGCGCTGGGCTACCAGGGTGGCAACAAAGCCATCAACGTAACCGCCGAGCAACTGACCAAACTGGCAGATTCCCTGCGTCAGATTGGCCAGACCGATCAGGCGAAACTGGCAGACAACGCCGCCGACAGCAAACGCCCAGTGGTGGTGACTGTTCTGGCAACCGACGACACCGCTTCCAGCACCCCTGAGGTTTACCTCAAGCTGCACCTGATTTCCCATCGCCTGAAAAAGCCCCATGGTGTGAAGCTGGACGGCATCTTTGCCCTGCTGCCGAACCTGGCCTGGACCAATGAAGGCGCGGTCGATCTGAACGAACTGCCGGACCGCCAGCTGCAGGCGCGCATGGAAGGCCGTGTACTGGAAGTGAAATCTGTCGACAAGTTCCCGCAGATGACCGACTACGTGGTTCCAAAAGGCGTTCGCATTGCGGACACCGCCCGTGTCCGTCTGGGCGCTTATGTGGGCGAAGGAACCACCGTGATGCACGAAGGCTTTATCAACTTCAACGCCGGTACCGAAGGCACCAGCATGATCGAAGGCCGCATTTCAGCCGGCGTGATGATCGGCAAAGGCTCGGACCTGGGCGGCGGCTGCTCCACCATGGGCACCCTGTCCGGTGGCGGCAACATCATCATTTCTGTCGGCGAGAACTGCCTGCTTGGCGCCAATGCCGGCCTGGGCATCCCGCTGGGTGACCGCTGCACCGTGGAAGCCGGCCTGTACATCACCTCAGGTTCTAAAATCGCGCTGCTGGACGACAACAACGAACTGGTAGAAATCGTCAAAGCCCGCGACCTGGCCAACAAAAACGATCTGCTGTTCCGCCGGAACAGCCAGACCGGCTCGGTGGAGTGCAAAACCAACAAAACCGCCATCGAACTGAACGACGAGCTTCACGCCAATAACTAACAGGCTGTAACCATGACATTATCGCCCACCCTCGAACTTGCCATGGACCTCATCAGCCGGCGCTCGGTTACGCCGGACGACGCTGGCTGCCAGGAACTCATGATGTCCCGCCTGGCTCCACTGGGCTTCTCTGGCGAGAATCTTCGGTTTGGTGATGTCGACAACCTCTGGGCCCGCAAGGGCTCGGATGGGCCAGTACTGGCTTTTGCCGGCCATACCGATGTGGTGCCTACCGGTCCGGAAAAGAACTGGGCGTACGCCCCGTTCGAGCCGGTTATTAAAGACGGCTATCTGTATGGTCGCGGCGCGGCGGATATGAAAGGCAGCCTGGCTGCCTTCCTGACCGCGTGTGAACGCTTTGTCGCCAACTGCCCGAATCACCGGGGCTCTATTGCCCTGCTGATCACCAGCGACGAAGAAGGCCCGGCGAAAGATGGCACGGTGAAGGTCATTGAAACCCTGGAAGCCAGAAACGAGAAAATCGACTGGTGTCTGATCGGCGAGCCATCCAGCACCCATCAGGTGGGCGATGTCATCAAGAATGGCCGCCGGGGCTCGTTGCACGGCTACCTGACCGTTCATGGCATTCAGGGCCACGTGGCCTACCCGCACCTGGCGGAAAACCCGGTGCATGCCGCGGCCCCGGCACTGGATGCTCTGGCCAATGAATTCTGGGACAACGGCAACGACTTCTTTCCGCCCACGACCTTCCAGATCACGAAAATTGAATCCGGTACCGGCAGCAACGTGATTCCCGGTGAATGCCTGGTGCACTTCAACTTCCGTTACTGCACCGAGAACAGCGCAGAAAGTCTGGAAGAGCGCGTGGTTGCTGTCCTTGACCGGCACAAGCTCAAGTACGACCTGCAATGGCACCTCAGCGGCCGCCCCTTCCTGACAGACAGGGGCGCGCTGGTATCCGCCAGCCAGGACGCTATTCGCAGCGTCACCGGGCGCGAGACCGAGCTTTCCACTTCCGGCGGCACCTCGGATGGGCGCTTTATTGCACCCACGGGCGCCCAGGTACTGGAACTCGGCCCACTAAACGCCACTATCCACAAGATAGACGAATGCGTGAAAGCCGAAGACCTGGATACCCTGTCCGAGATTTACGAGCGGATTCTGGTGGAGCTGCTGGGGTAATCAATAATGCGGAGGCGGCGTCTCTTCTTCCTCGGGTTTGAGGTTGGAAGGCGCCATGTCCTTGAGCTGCTTGTGCATTAACCGCTTGGCCTCCCACAGTTCTCGGAGGTCCATTTCCTGCTTCGCGACCTGATCGCTCAGGGTGTTGATCACGTCATCCTGGAATGCCAATCGCATTTCCAGTTCGGCAAGCCTCTTTTCCACCGCGTTTTCACTCATCAGGTTTGGTCACCCCTTTCTGTAATCTGGTATCATGCCGTCTTTTACGGCCAGACATGCAATGTTACCCGATGTCGGGCTTTTTATCGTTAGCGTCAACCCATGGAGAATATTCAGCCAATGCGTAATCCAGCCAAGGCGATCCTTATTTCAGTTCTGATCGCAATTCCGGCACCGTTCATCCTCGCCCTGCTGCTCACCAGCACGCCGCAACCACTCAGAATCCTGTCAGATGGTGGCATTGTGGAAGCACTGGGCAGCACCGGCGGTGTCGCCGCCTACCTGCTCGCCTTTGTTATTTTTGCCATTGCAGGCTTCATCGCCATTGCGTTGTCAGGCAAGCAACCTGCTGCTGCGTCGGCCCGGAACAGCAATAACACAGCCCCGGCCAGCCAACCGAACCGTAAAAACGAAATCCAGGAAGACGACTTCGACGACACCTCACCGGAAGGCGACGAAGAAGGTACCGTCAAATGGTTCAACGTGAAGAAGGGCTTCGGCTTTATCGTGCGCGATAGCGGCGACGAAATCTTTGTACATTTCCGCGCCATTCGAGGCCGGGGTCGTCGTGTGCTGCGTCAGGGCCAACTGGTGCGTTTCAACGTGGTTGAAGCCGACAAAGGCCTGCAGGCAGATAACGTGTCTATCCTGAGCGACTGATCGCGCAGCTTACCGGCACAATCAAAAAGGCAGCCAGATAATGGCTGCTTTTTTCGTTCAGGGCCGGCTTTTCTTTTCAGATCAGCAAATCAGTTCCAGACCACTTTCTGTTCGCCCCGATCATCCAGGCGCCACCATTTCTCTTCTTCCACCGGGTCCCCTTCTTTCCACTCTCCGGGGCTGCAGCGAATTTCAGTCCTGAGCGCCTCCCAGGCACTTCTGGCGCAATCCAGATCGCTGTTCCATGGCAGAGCTTCACCCTCCAGCAGCAGGCAGGTAAAACGCTTGCCGAAAGCCCCCGGGTAAAGGCTGATGCGCAGGCGCTCACCGGCGTAACGGGCGCTGCCTTTTACGACGTTTGAAACGTCACCATCGTTAAGCTCCAGGCCATCCAGTTGGCTATTCAGCCAGTCAGAAACAGCGCTTGCCTCAAGGTCACGAATATAAATTTCCAGATCCTGCACCGGAGGTATCTCCCTGCTTTTGTTCAGATTGGCCCATATAGTGAACTGCGCGGGACACGCCTGCAAGCCATGGTTCCGGCTCCGCCTGAAGGTCCTCCACTTGCAGGCAACGCAGGGTTCCGGCCTGTTTGCGTTCGTGCCAGCACCGATCAGCGTCAGCCCGGCCAGCCTTTAGCTGCGCCATGCCCTGCTCCAGCAACTGCCAGCTTCCCCCACGAGCCATTGTCACCAGGGATTGTCGCCGGAGCGCATCATGCTCGGCCTCCAGTGCCATGGCCGACACCGAACCCCTGCGTGCGACAAAATCCAGTCTGGCAGAGGCTCGTTCCAGCCACTGCAACAACTCACCCGGAGTGGCCAGATTCGTATCAGCGTGGGCGGCAGCGTAATCCAGAGCGGCGTCCGAGATTTGTATTTGCCAGCGTTTTTCAATCGCCGGTTGATGCGCAGCCAGAATGGCGCGGCGCTGGGTGCAGCTCACCTCCGGAACGCTGAACCTTTCAGCCAATCGCCCCGACAAACGCTCCAGCCGTCGCAACGCACGGTAATCCGCGCCCTGCTCGCAAGCCAACAGCAACACCGGTCCCGGCCATTCGGCCAATAAATCGCTCAGACGAGACTCTGGCTGCGCCATCAATGCCAGCAAATCCGCCGGCGAGGTATTATCCAGAACCAGCACCGGGCGCCTGCCGGCTGCTATCACATCGTAACCAGCCCGACAGGCCTGAACGTCCGATTGCCGCCGAGGGTTCAGCGGCACCCATTCGAAACCCTCCATAGTCATCAGGTTCTGTACCCAGACCGTTTTGCCAATGCCCTTGCGGCCATGCATCCAGATCAGCGCTGTGGGGTCGCCTGCCAGCACCACCGCCACATCTTCCGCCATTGCCAGCCATGCTTTGTCAGTAATCGCGACCAGCGTTATTTCGGGCTGCTGCCTGGTAGTGAAAATGGGCTCATGCGGCCAATGCTGAACCAGCTCCAGCACGGCAACATATGCCCGGTCCTGCAAGCGTTCGCAATCGCAGGCCAGTATTTTCAGCAACTGCCACCACTCAAGCCAGGTGGCATCGGTTATCTCCCGCGCACGGGACAGCCAGTAAATCAGCTGCGACGACAACGGCCCGTCACTCTGCACTTCGGTCACAATCGGCTGTTCGCCCTGAATGGTGCGCACCAGTTCGTCGAGGTCCACACCCTGGCGCATCAGAAACGGGGAAATAACGGGATTGGCGTCCAGCAACGCCAGCAGGAAATCTTCTACGGTGATGACATAGCCACCACGGCGGGAAACATTGTCACGGGCCAGCAACAGCGCAGCCTGGCACTCGGGCGCCAGGCATCTTTGCCAGTCTTCCATAGGGGAGCTCCTTCCTTGGTTGGGGCGCATCGTCCTGATGCTCGTTCTCATTTCTAAGAATTGTAGGGGCAAGCACTCGTTTCAGGCAACCAAAGGTGAATTATCCCCTGTAGCGGGTAAACCCTGCTCTATCCTCTGCAGGGGATAGCCAGATCACCAGGTACCGGTATTCTCCATACTCGCCCAGGGCTCTTTCGGCTCCAGCGCCTCACCTTTCTGCAGCAACTCAATGGAAATGTTATCCGGAGTGCGAACAAACGCCATATGGCCGTCTCTGGGCGGGCGGTTGATGGTTACGCCATTGGCCTGCAGTTTTTCGCACAAGGCATAAATATCATCCACCCGGTAGGCCAGGTGCCCAAAGTTGCGGCCACCGGTATATTCTTCCGGGTCCCAGTTGTAGGTCAGCTCAATCATTGGCGCCTTGTCTTCACGCGCGCGGGCCTCATCGCCCGGTGCCGCCAGAAACACCAGTGTAAAGCGCCCTTTCTCGCTGCTCTTCCGATTGATTTCCACCATTCCCAGCAAATCGCAGAAAAAGTGCAGTGTGT